>CAVUJG010000001.1:0-415078 GCA_963741755.1 Ilumatobacteraceae bacterium
GCAGACGCCGGCTTGGCAAAGCAGCAGGCGTCGACAAAACGGATGCTGCGCGCGTCAAGGCAAACCTCCCGTTCGGCTGAGACGGCCTCTATTCTCTATTTCTAGTACCGGAAGTCAGGCGGCGTTGTAACTTCTCCAGCTGACATTTGCGTTCGAGTGAACGTAGTCGTCGTTGTTACGCCGTACCATTGTCGGGCCGCTTCTAGTGAATCAGGC
Source organism: Ilumatobacteraceae bacterium (assembly GCA_963741755.1). Lineage (GTDB taxonomy): Bacteria > Actinomycetota > Acidimicrobiia > Acidimicrobiales > Ilumatobacteraceae > Sva-07. Next base: position 217 of record CAVUJG010000001.1, read on the forward strand.
GCGGGTTCCGGGCTGTAGAGATCGCGTCGATTAACAAGTGTTGTGCAGGAAGTTGCTGCCGCAAACCAACCGAGGAGCAAAAGTAGCGCCAGCCATTTCACGCCGTCGATCCAAACAGAAGCGCGATACGTTGTCAAACACGCTGATTTGTCTTGCGAATCCCTCTTGTTTAAAAGGCGTTCACTCATCACGGCTTGGTCGCATTAAAAGAAAAGACGGCTACAACAAAGCGACATAGCGAAAATTCTGTTCGCAATCTTCCAGCTCAAAACATCACTTAATGCAAAATCTGGGTTGAAACGGTTTGAGCGATCCACGTATCTTGAAGAGAGATCTGAGGCCGCTGTTAATGATATGGTTTCGGAGTTGCGCGGGGTCCCCCGTACGAGCAAATTCGTTTTCCGTCAGGGGCTATGGATTGAGGACACACAAATCCCGCCAGGGCAGGAATGCAGCAACGGTAGTATGATCCTCCTTGCCGTAGTTCTCTGGCGGGCTTTTTTTTGTAATAAGGCGATCCTCCCAGGTTACATCTCTCTCTGAGATCAGGACGCATGAGCTACCATGAAACTCATTAAGGTGAAAACAGCGCGATTCTCCCGGGTCGTTGAAAAGTGCGGGAAGCCGCAGGTTTATACGCTTTGGCAGAAGCCCTCGAGTGATCGCCACTTCCAAGCGCAAATAAGGAAAAACCGCCTTATGACAATCTTGAAAAGCGAAACCGGAACAGATTTCGGAATAATTCGTTTGAAGGAAAGCAGGGAGGCGCGCTATCTGATTTTTCCAAAATCGCTGAAGCGATTTGCGGAAAAGCGCATCATCGGAGTCGACTGGGCGCTGGTCCGCGAGTAACGAAATCCGAAGCGCCGAGTGGCGATCTCCCCAGCCAATTCTGCTTCTCGACTTACCCGGGCGGCCACGCCAGTGCACGTTTACCAAGCAAATGCACATGCAGATGCGGCACGCTTTCACCCGCATCAGGTCCGCAGTTGATCACGACCCGGTAGCCGCTGGACAATCCCAGCTCTTTTGCCAAGTCGCGCGCAACGAGAAGGAGCTTACCCAAGAGCGCGCGATCATCATCCGTAGCCTCGGAAAGCCGCGGAACAGTTTTCTTCGGCACAATTAGAACGTGCACCGGCGCTTGGGGATCTACGTCGTGAAAAGCAATGCCGTCGTCATCTTCCCAAATGATTTTGGCGGGAATTTGCCGTGCGATGATTTTATCGAAAATCGTCATGCCACTTAGCGTTTCACTACCGCAGTGAACAATCAAGCCGCACCCGATCGGTGGCGACGGCGAGTTTTTCGCGAACGAAGCAGACAATTTCCTCACGCAACGCGTCGCAGCCGCGCGTCCATGTTCTGGTGCCGCGGAGATGTTTCACGCAATGTTGCAACGAAGAAAGCCGAAGGTTGTCTGCGCCCGCTTCGATCAACGCGGCGATTCGCTTTTCCAATAGAACGAAAAACGCCAGCTCATAGCCCGCGCCGGCACAATGAGCGATGTCTACCAACGATATAGAAACGGGCGGCGGCGCGGGTGCAAAATGCCGACAAATTTCCGTGTAGCCAATCGCTTTCAAGACGTCGCGCACCGTCTGCGACAGCTGATTGAATGCGACCACATTTTCGTCGTTTCGCAGGTGCAGATAAAAAGCAATGCTTTCCGTTACGTGTTCAGTCAGCCACCAACCGGGATAGCCAGCTTCGTTAGCGGCGCGGGTGATTGCTGCATGCAGCCAATCGCGATTGAACTCGAAAAGTTGGCCCGAGCTTGTCCGCAGATAGGGGAATTCCTCCTTAAACGCGACCATGATTTTTACCTGCGGTTTCAGGCGATCGGATGCCGGCCTTGGAGCTTTTCGACATTGTCTCAGGAGAGAATAATTCCCGCTGGAGCGTATTCGGTCTGATGCGGCGCCCCAGAGTGTGTATGGCGTCTACGAATTGGTCCACGCCCTGGAAACGTTGATAAACCGAGGCGTAACGTAAATAGGCGACCTCATCCGTCTCGCGCAGTTTTTCGAGCACCTTTGCGCCGATCACCGAGGAAGGAACTTCGCGGCCACCGGTCTCGAGATCGTGCACAATTTCCTCCACCATGTCCTCCAACGTAAGCAGACTGGTGGAGCGTTTTTCAAAGGCTTTGGCGATACTCGCAGCCAGTTTACGGCGATCGAATGGCTCATGTGTTCTGTTGCGCTTTACCACTCGCAGGTCCGAGCGCTCAATTTCTTCGTAAGTGGTGTAACGGTATTTGCACTTTAGACACTGCCGGCGACGACGGATGCTCAAACCGCCGCGCGATTGACGGGAATCGATGACTTTGTCGTCACTCGACCCGCATTTGGGGCAACGCATAGTATTTCTGGCTAATTACCATACTATAAATTGCGGCGTCAACGCTTCGTTTAGTTTTTTACGATGAAAAGATCGAAGACCAAAGGCGGGTTTTAATTCAATGTTGGACGTTTGATATTCGATGTTATAGCGCTAGCGCGAAGAAGCTCCACGAGGTCTCGATGCAAAACCGGAAAGCGCGCACCGCAACCTACGGACCATGGTTAGTTGGACTCGGTGCCGCGCTTTGGGGGACAGAGAGCGCGTGGCGTATCCCGCTCAACGAATTGTTCGATGCCAAAGTCATCGTCTTCTGGGAGCACGTGTTCATCCTGATCATGTTCCTTCCAATATTGATTTCGCATCTGCGTGAAATCCCAAATGTGCAGCCGCGCACATGGGGATTTCTGATTTTTTCGGGATTTGCCGGTTCCGCCGTCGGCACTGTCTTTTTCACGTTGGCGTTGAAATACGGCAACGCAACGGTCGTGAATGTGATCCTGAATATTCAGCCCGTGATCTCGACCATCGGCGCGTTCCTGCTTTTTCGTGACCGCCTGGCTCGCCGCTTTTTTCTTTACGCAAGCATCGCAGTCCTGGCAGGGATCTTTGTTTCTGTTGCGTATCCGACGCAGATCGGAATTTCTTTTGAGCGAGCCGGCTTGAACCTCGGCACCGGATACGCGCTGATCTGTGCATTATTCTGGGGACTTTCCACAGTTGCCGGACGCGGTGTGATGGTAGGCATGTCGCTCCGCCTTGCTTCCAGCCTTCGCATCGTCGTGGGCCTCGTTTGCATGACGCTGATCCTTTTGGGCTACGGCAAATTGAACGGCGCGGCACTCTGGCCTGTTTCTGCGCAGACGCACATGTTCAAGGCTATCGTGTTGCTAATCTTACTCGCCTCAATCTCAGGCGGGATTCCACTCTTGATCTATTTTCAAGGGCTCCACCTCACGCGAGCATCCACAGCTGGTTACTTCGAAATGATGCAAACACTCGCTGCTGTGTGCATCACCTGGGGATTCTTTCATGCCGGCCTTCATCCGCATCAGGTCATTGCAGCCATCGTTTTGATTCTTGCCGTAGCGATGGTGCACCACGTGCAACAACAGGCCGAATCCGAAGGAAATCCTTCCCAGGACTAGCGAACTAGCTCGTGAAACTCGAAACCCATCTTTCCATTTTCAAGTTTCAATACGCTGAAACGGGCGGCCCTTTCTTCGAAATAAATTCCGGAAGTGGATCGTTCCGATGGCGATGAGTTACAGCCTGCCCTTTTGGACTTTCAGAAAGGACGTTTCTAACGCGGAGGAAACTCGAACTCGGCTTTGTCCTTTTTCTGCGAGAGCACTAGGTGAGCGGCGAATTTATTACCGCGTTTGGAGACGAAATTTTCGATAAGGTGCGACTTTCCCTCGGCGAGGAGTTCCTTCACTTCATCGGGCGTGATCTCGTGCTCGCAAACTTTCTTCGTCAATTTGAAAACTTGCCGGTTCTCCTGCTCTGGTCTGCGGACATAATAGGCGTCATTGGTCTCCACCAGTTCGCCGCCGTGGACTTTGCTTTCGCCAATCACTTTGGCTTTGGAGAGATCCACCTTCGCTCGCGCCTTGCGTTGGACGGGCTTGCCCTCCTTGTCGGTTTTCGGAGCACGCGGCGGAAATTCCCAACGAATCCGCGCATCATTGCGCAACAAAAACGCATCGAACGGACGGCCTTTTTTCGAGATAAAACCTTTAATCAAATCGGTCTTGCCTTTTTCGACCAATTGCACGGCTTGTTCGCGTGAAACCTCTTTTTTGCACATCAGGCGCGGGACACGGAAAATTTGTTTCCATTCGCCGTTGTCGCGTTCGCGCAGAACGTAGCTCGACCCGACTTCGCATAATTCCGCGCCGGTTGAGGGATCGGTCCAGAAAGGTTCCACCGCGCCGAGATCGATCTTGTCGCCAAAATCGTATTCGGCTTTCCATTTCCCGCTCTCATCATCTTTCACGAGTTTTAGCGCGGCGGCGAAGGTCGCGTGGGTCTTGGAGGAAATGAATCCGTCAAGCGGACCGACGACACGCTTTTCGACCAGTTCGCGTACCTCGGACTCCTCCATTTTCCGTCCACCAATGACCTTGTAGATCATGAATTCGCCATCCTGTGATTTGTAGCCGCGCAAAGTTTCCCGCAGCGGCTTGCCGTCAGTCGGCGACAGAATATCTGTCTCGCGCGCTACAGAGTCGTCTTCCTCGAATTTCTTCACGCGATCGACGATGCCTTTGGTTTCCTCGACGATTTCGGCCATAAATTTCTCTCGTGGAAACTTCCCTTGCTCCATCAAGCGGAGTTGATGTTCCCATTCGCCGGTCATCGCCGGGCTGGTTATATCAGTCGCCTTCACGGCGGTGAGGAATTGGATGAGTTGCTCCGCTTTGGCAGTTGGCACCAACTCGCGCTGATTTCGATGCATGTACTTTTGGTAAATGAGCCCGTCGATTATGTCCGCGCGAGTGGCCGGCGTGCCGAGACCGCGCTCCTTCATTGCTTCGGCCAAGTCCTCGTCCTCGACTAATTTTCCCGCGGTTTCCATCGCGGCAAGCAGCGTTGCTTCCGTGTAACGCGGCGGCGGTTTGGTCGCTTCGGCATGCAGATTCACTTCGAGCGTTTTTGCCTGGTTCTTATCCTCTACGCTCAAGGCAGGCAGCGCTTTGCCGTGCGTTGAATTTTCATCTACTGCACTCCTCCCATAGACTTCCAGCCAGCCGGCGGACGTCATGACTTTGCCCTCAGTTTTGAACTTGTGCACCCCGACCAGACTAACCCGCGCGCCGCTGCGCGGGATCGGCGCGGGGCAGCCGGTGGACGTTTTTGCTGCTCTGCGCCAACAAGCCTTGGCACGCGCCTTGCGGTCGTTGGTCCGTTGCAAGGGGCCGCAGGGCACGCGCGGCCCGCCCGAAGAGGCACCCACGATTGGAGGAGGAGCGTCAGATGAAATTCCCGGTTCCGCACGACATCAAGGCCAAGACGATTCCCGGCACCGAAGGCTGGGAGCGCATGTATCCCTACCAGTACCAGTTCGTCAGCGACGATCCGGTGCGCAACAAGTACGAGAAGGACACCTTCTGGTTCTACGACGGCCTGCACTATCCCGAGCCGCTGTATCCCTTCGACACCATCTGGGACGAGGCCTGGTACCTGGCGCTGTCGCAGTTCAACAACCGCATCTTCATGGTGCCGCCGGTGCGCGGCGTCGACCACCGCATCATCAACGGCTACGTCTACATCTCGCCGGTGCCGGTGATGGACCCGGACGAGATCGGCCGCCGCGTGCCGAACTTCATGGAGCGCGCGGGCTACTACTACAAGAACTGGGACGCGCTCGAGGCCAAGTGGAAAGTGAAGATGGAGGCCACCATCCGCGAGCTGGAGGCGTCAGGATCCCGCGCCTGCAGGACATGGAGGACATGAGCGTGGTGACCGACGCGCTCGGCGAGTCGCACGGCTACCACCTGCTGAAGAACTACGACGACCTGATCAACCTGGGCATCAAGTGCTGGCAGTACCACTTCGAGTTCCTCAACCTCGGCTACGCCGCGTACGTGTTCTTCCTCGACTTCGTGCAGAAGCTGTTCCCAGCATCCCGGCGCAGCGCGTGACGCAGATGATCTCGGGCATCGACGTGATCATGTACCAGCCCGACGAGGAGCTGAAGAAGCTGGCCAAGAAGGCGGTCGAGCTGGGCGTGGACGCGGTGGTCACCTTCAGCCAGGAATGGACCGAGGTCGAGGCGGCGCTGAAGAAGCTGCCCAAGGGCGTCGAGTGGCTCAAGTCGCTCGACCTCGCGCGCGAGCCCTGGTTCAACATCTCCACCGGCACCGGCTGGTTCCACCACGACCGCTCCTGGAACGACCAGATGAACGTGCCGCTGTCGGGCATCGCGACCTACATCGGCAAGATCAAGCAGGGCGTCTCGATCGAGCGCCCGACGGCGAAGGTGATCGCCGAGCGCGACCGCATCACCGCCGAGTACCGCGGCCTGATCGAGAAGGAGGAGGACCGCAAGCAGTTCGACGAGCTGCTGGGCTGCGCCAAGACGGTGTTCCCGTACGTCGAGAACCACCTGTTCTACGTCGAGCACTGGTTCCACTCGGTGTTCTGGAACAAGATGCGCGAGGTGGCCGCGATCATGAAGGAGCACGGCGTGATCGAGGAGGTCGAGGACGTCTGGCTGCTGCGCCGCGACGAGATCAAGTCGGCGCTGTGGGACATCGTCACGGCGTGGGCGACCGGGGTGACGCCGCGCGGGACCCAGACCTGGCCGAAGGAGATCGTCTGGCGCAAGGGCGTGATGCAGAAGTTCAAGGAGTGGAGCGCCCCGCCCGCGATCGGCACCGCGCCCGAGGTGATCCAGGAGCCCTTCACCATCGTGCTGTGGGGCGTGACCAACAAGTCGCTCGCCGACTGGGCCTCGGTGCAGGAGGTCAAGGACCCGGACAGCATCACCGAGCTGAAGGGCTTCGCCGGCAGCCCCGGCATCATGGAAGGCAAGGCGCGCGTGTGCCGCACGGTGGGCGAGGTCGGGCAGCTGCTGCAGGGCGAGATCCTGGTCGCGCCGACCACCTCGCCGTCGTGGGCGCCGGCGTTCGCCAAGATCGGGGCCTGCATCACCGACGTCGGCGGGGTGATGAGCCACGCCGCGATCGTGTGCCGCGAGTACGGCATGCCGGCGGTGGTCGGCACCGGGCACGCCACCAAGATCATCAAGACCGGCATGATGATCCGGGTGGACGGCTCGACCGGGGCGGTCACGATCACGCGCTGAACGCAGATGGGAGGCGCGAACACGGGCCCGCCGGTCCTGTGCTGGTTCGAGGACTGCAGCCGGGAGTCGGTGCCGCTGGTCGGGGGCAAGTGCTCCTCGCTCGGCGAGCTGATCAACGCCGGGCGTGCGCGTGCCGCCCGGCTTCGCCCTCACCACCGAGGGCTACCGGCGCTTCATGGCGAAGGCGGGCCTCGAGCGCGAGCTGCGCGCGGCGCTCGCCGGCCTCGACGCGCAGGATCACGGCGCGCTGGAGAAGGCCAGCGCGCGCATCCGGTCGGCGATCGAGGCGCAGCCGTTCCCGCTCGAGATGGAGGACCTGATCGCGGAGTGCTACCGCAAGCTCTCGGTGCGCTGCTGCGTGCCCGCGCTGCCGGTCGCGGTGCGCTCGAGCGCGACCGCCGAGGACCTCGCCGGCGCCAGCTTCGCCGGCCAGCAGGACAGCTTTCTCTGGATCCGCGGCGTGGACGAGGTGCTGGGCCACGTGCGCCGCTGCATCTCCAGCCTCTACACCGAGCGGGCGATCGCCTACCGCGTCGAGCGCGGCTTCGGCGACGCGGTGCTGGCGATGAGCGTCGGGGTGCAGAAGATGGCCAATTCCTTCACCGCCGGGGTGATGTTCACCATCCACCCGGCCAACGGCGACCGCTCGGTGATCGTGATCGACTCGAACTTCGGCTTCGGCGAATCGGTCGTCTCGGGCGAGGTGACGCCCGACCATTTCGTGGTCAACAAGATCACGCTCGACATCATCGACCGCACGATCTCGCACAAGCAGGTCTGCTACACGGTCGACCCCGTGACGCAGACCTCGCGCGCGATGGAGGTGCCGTTCGAGCGCCAGCGGGTGCAGTCGCTGATCGACGACGAGATCACCGAGCTGGCCTGGATGGGCAAGCAGATCGAGAAGCACTACGGCTGCCCGATGGACATCGAGTGGGCGGTCGACAAGGACCTGCCCGCGGGCGGCAACATCTTCATCCTGCAGGCGCGCCCGGAAACGGTGTGGAGCACGAAGCGCCAGTCGGCCACGTCGGGTCCCGGCGGCTCGGCGATGGAATACATCCTGTCCGGCATGCTGGCCGGCAAGAAGGTCAACTGAGGCATTTCAACCCCAATCCCGCAAAGGAAACGGAGCGACCATGAACGTACGCACGGAAGTGAGGCCGATCGACGACCTGCGCAGCTACATCGCCGCGGTGGAGGCGAACGGGCAGCTGCATCGCGTCAAGACCGAGGTGGACTGGAAGTTCGAGCTGTGCCACGTCTCGAAGGTCAACGAGGAGCAGAAGGGGCCGGCGCTGCTGTACGAGAACGTCAAGGGCTACGACATCCCGGTCTTCACCAGCGCGTTCACCACGCCGCAGCGCCTCGCGATCGCGCTCGAGCAGGATCCGTCGCTGTCGATGAGCAATCTGTCCAGGAAGTGGATGGAGCTCACGACCAAGAAGATGGTCAAGCCGGAGTACGTCGACCAGCCCGCGGTGATGGACAACGTGCTCGAGGGCGACAAGGTCGACATCAACATGTTCCCCAGCCCCTGGTTCTACCCGGACGACGGCGGGCGCTTCTTCGTCACCGCCGGCTTCCTGGTGACCAAGGACCCCGACACCGGCTGGACCAACCTCGGCACCTACCGCGCGCAGGTGCTGGGCAAGGACATCCTCGGCTCGCAGATCATCAAGGGCAAGCACGGCGACATGCACATGAAGAAGTACCAGGAGCGCGGCGAGCTGATGCCGGCGGCCTACGTCGTCGGCTGCGACCCGGTGCTGTTCCTTTCGGCCTCGACCCTGGTCTCGGCGCAGACCGACGAGTATGACATCGCGGGCTCGCTGCGGCAGCGCCCGGTGCCGGTGTTCAAGTCCGAGCTCACCGGCCTCACGCTGCCGGCCAACGCCGAGATCATCGCCGAGGGCTTCATCGACCCCAACGAGCTGATGGACGAAGGCCCGTTCGGCGAATACACCGGCTACTACTCGGGCAACAAGGGCAAGGACTACCCCAAGCCCGTGCTGCGCATCAAGCGCATCCTGCACCGCGACAACCCGATCATGTGGGCCACCACGGTCGGCAAGCCGATCAACGACATCCACATGATCCAGTCGCTCAACCGCACCGCGACGCTGTGGCACGACCTCGAGACCATGCGCGTGCCGGGGATCCAGAGCGTCTACATCCCGCCCGAGGCCTGCGGCCGGTTCTGGGTCGTGGTGTCGGTGAAGCAGATGTACCCGGGCCATTCGAACCACGTCGGCAACGCCGTCATCGCCAGCACCACCGGGCACTACGGCGTCAAGGGCGTCATCACGGTCGACCACGACATCGCGGCCGACGACTGGGACCGCGTCTGGTGGGCGCTGGCGACGCGCTTCGACCCGAAGCGCTCGGCGCAGATCATCGACCGCGGGCGCTCGACGCCGCTCGACCCGGGCCTGCCGATCGAGGCGCGCGAGGTGGTGAGCCGGATCCTGCTCGACGCCTGCACGCCGTTCGAGTGGAAGAACAAGCCGAGCGAGATCTTCATGGACCGCGCGGTGCTGCAGAAGGTGTCCGACCGCTGGAACGAGTACGGCTTCAAGGGCGCGAGCCCGGTGGCCGACATGATCCCGCGCCTGACGCGCCCCGAAATCAAGAAGGCGACGGCGAAGTGAAGAAGGGCATCGTCATCGTCTGCAACCTGGACACCCGCGGCGAGGACATCGTCTTCGTGCGCAAGCTGATCCAGGACCGCGGCCACGATGCGATCCTGCTCGACTTCAGCATGGAGGAGCCGCCGCCGTTCCCCGGCGACATCCGCACCGAGGAGGTGGCGGCGCGCGGCGGGCTGCCGATCGAGCAGGTGCGCGAGAAGTACCGCTCCGACCGCGACAGCGCGACGCAGAACCAGATCCGCGGCGCGGCGGCGATCGTCGACGACCTGCTGCGGCAGGGGCGGGTGCACGGCATCATCGGCATCGGCGGCGGCACGGCGACCCTGGTCGCGACCTCGATCATGCAGCGCCTGCCGTTCGGCATGCCCAAGCTGATGGCCTCGCCGATGGCGGCGCACCCGGCCTACATCGACAAGTACGTCGGCACGAAGGACATCACGATGCACCACACGGTGCTCGACATCGTGAAGATGAACCCGCTGCTCAAGGCGCAGATCGTCAACGCGGTGGGCGCCATCTGCGGCATGGTCGAGATGACGCAGGGCACCGAGATCGAGTTCGACAAGCCCTGCGTCGCGGTGTCCTCGTTCGGCTTCGGCGAGATGGCGGTGCAGGCCGCGCTCGGCATGCTCGAGCAGGCCGGCTTCACGCCGATCGTGTGCCACGCCCAGGGCAAGGGCGACAAGGCGATGGAGGAGATGATCCGCGACGGCGCCTTTCACGGCGTGCTCGACATCTGCATCGGCGGCGTCATGGAGCACCTGTTCAAGGGCAACCGCGACCCGGGGCCGGCGCGGCTGATGGCCGCGGTCGAGAGCGGCATCCCGATGGTGCTCGCGCCCTGCGGGCTCGACATCCTGTCCTACGGCGGGCGCGCCGACATGCTCGAGAAGACCAGGCACCGGCCGCAGTACGTGCAGGACTCGCTGCGGGTGCAGGTGCGCACCACGGCCGACGAGCTGCGCGCGGCCGCCGACGTGATCGCCGAGCGGCTCAATCGCGCGCGCGGGCCGTGGACTTTCCTCGTCCCGCGCAAGGGCTGGTCGTCGCTCGACCGCGAGGGCAGGCCGATCTACGACCCGGCCGCGGACGCCGCCTTCGTCGCGCGGCTGAAGGAAAAGCTCGCCGACCCCGGCCGCGTCAAGGAGCTCGAGCTGCACCTGTACACGGCGGAATTCGCGCGCGCCGCGGTGGACGAATTCGTGCGCCTGTTCAAAACGAATCTGGGGAGCCGCGGACATGCTGGTGCGCAACTGGATGCAGCCTAACCCGATGACGATTCCGAGCGACATGCTGGTGTCGGAGGCCAAGCGCCTGGTGAGCGAAAACAACCTGCACGCGCTGCCGGTGGTCGACGGCGGCGCGCTGCGCGGCCTGGTGACGCGCGCCAACCTGCTGCGCACGGGGCACTTCGTGCTGCGCACGCAGGACCCGGCCGAGCTGGACTATTTCGCCACCCGCCTCAAGGTGCGCGACATCATGGTGCGCAACCCCGCCACGGTGCGGGCCGACGACACCATGGAGCACTGCCTGCTCAAGGGCCAGCAGCTCGGCGTGGCGCAGTTTCCGGTCATGGACGGCGGGCAGGTGGTCGGGGTCATTTCCGCCAACGAGATCTTCCAGCTGGCGGCGCACTGCCTCGGCGCCTGGGAGCGGCGCTGCGGTGTGACGCTGGCCCCGCTCAGGCTCGGCCCCGGCGTGCTGGGGCGCATCGCCGACGTGGCCGAAGCCGCGGGCGCGGTGCTGCAGGCGCTGTACCCGGTCGGGCGGCACGACGGCGAGGCCGACGGCGGCTACCAGGAAAAGAAGGTCATCATCCGCTTCCACGCCAAGGACGTGCACGCCGTCGTGGCGGCGCTGAACGAGGCCGGCTTCACGGTCCTCGAGTCGGTCGAGAGCCAGCACCCGGCCCTGGCGGCCTGAGCGCGGGCGGGCAACGAAATGGACCCAAGGAGCGCGAACATGGAGCTGCCGCTGGTGGTGGCGATTACCGGCGCATCGGGCGTGATCTACGGGGTCGAGCTGCTGCGCGCGCTGAAGGCGCTGGGGCAGCCGACGCACCTCATCCTGAGCGAAGCCGCGGGCCTGAACATGTCGATCGAGACCAACTACACGCTCGAGGAGGTGAGGGCGCTGGCCGACGTGGTCTACCCCAACAAGGACGTCGGCGCCGCGGTGGCGAGCGGCTCGTTCCGCACCCGCGGCATGATCGTCGCGCCGTGCACCGTGAAGACCCTGTCCGCGATCGCCAACTCGTTCACCTACAACCTGATCGTGCGCGCCGCCGACGTGACGCTCAAGGAGCGCCGCACGCTGGTGCTGATGGTGCGCGAGACGCCGCTGCACAAGGGCCATCTCGAGCTGATGACGCGCGCGGCCGACTGCGGCGCTGTTATCCTGCCGCCGATGCCGTCCTTCTATCACAAGCCCGCGACCATCATGGACATCGTGCACCAGAGCATCGGCAAGGCGCTAGACCAGGTCGGCATCGAGCACGACCTGTTCAAGCGCTGGTCCGGCCACGCGCGCGGCGAGGAGCCCAAGGCCGCGCTGCACGTGGCCCCATGAGCCCGCGGCGCGCGCCGCACCCGTTCTGGCGCTTCTCGCTCGGCCTGTACCGCCGCGGCGGCGTCGAGCAGGCCTGCCTCGGGCTGCAGAACGCCTGCGGCGCGGACGTCAACCTGCTCCTGTTCTGCTGCTGGATGGCGAGCCAGGGCAAGTCTCTGGACAAGCGCGCCCTGCGCCGCGCGATCGCCGCGGTGCGGCCCTGGCAGGAGGAAGTGGTCCGGCCGCTGCGCCGCGCGCGGCGCGCGCTCAAGCGCCCGGGCGCCGCGCGGCCCGACGCCCGGCGCGCCCGGCTGCGGCAGGACGTGTTGCGGCTCGAGCTCGAGGCCGAATACGTCGAGCAGCTGCTGCTGGCCGGCCTCGCCGCCGGGCTGCCGCGCCCGGCGCGCCGGCAGGACCCGCAGGCCGCGGCCGCCGCCAGCCTCGAGCGCTACCTGAGCCTGCTCGGCGCGCCCCTGGGCCGGACGACGAAAAGGCGCATGATGGCCTTGTGCCGCGCGTGAGGAGAGCTCATGAAGCCCCAGATCGAGCAACTCGGCGCCGCCGGCATCAGTTGGGCTTGCGAACCACGCGCATCCTGCGCGACCCTGGTTTGCGATCGGACGCTGCGCTTCGGTCTGGCGTGCTTATGTTCCAAAGAACAGAAAAGAGATTTTCCTGCATGCGCGCGAATTCCTCGCTCTCGATCGTCATGCCGAAGTTCTCGTGGCGGGAGGAAATAATGGCGACCTTCTCGTCGTAGATCCACGTCGTCATGCTGAATAGAAGCCCCGGAGGGGTGTAGCGTACTTCACGCAGCGCGGCCTCGCCGCTCTGCCAGATATCCCCCACCTCCTTTTCCCGTGATCGAAGAGCCCTGAGGGATATGCCTGCCTCGATGCGCCGGCGGATGTACTCGTCGGTCTCGGGGCGCCCGGGAACATCAAGCAGGTCTCGCATCGAAAGTATGCCGAAGAGCCGCTTCGATCTGCAGTTGAGCGTGTCATAGAGAACCGCCCTAATGCCGTCCAGCCCCTCGTAGAGACAGATCCTCGGCTTGAATACCGAGCGATTGAAAATCGAACGCAGCTCCGGAAGGATCGTTGCGGCGATCGAGCGCTGTTCTTCCAGCCGCTTTACGAGGCGCGCCGGATCTTCAGCCACAACGTCAAATTGCTTCTTCTTCCTGGTTCCGCCGCGCTCGACCTGGGTCACGGCGCCATCCAAGGCGAGCCTGCCGAGTACGTCATAGGCGTTGGTGCGGCTGATGCCCGCCTTTTGCGCGATGACGCTGACGGGCGCGCGGCCCAACTCAAGCGCCGCAAGATAGAAGCGAGCCTCCTTGCGGTCGAACCCGAGGCGGTTCAATTCGTCTTCGAGAGCCATGTTGTCGACATTATCCGACAACAAAGAAGATGTCCAGCGCGGCGCAAATAGCTCTCGGAAGGGAATGCATGTTCTGCTCTGCGCGACGGATGTCGGAAACTCTTGACGCAAGTTTTGGCTTCCCCTATGGTGCAAGCGCTTGGCGCAAACACAAGGGAGAAAAGCGAGCGATGTCGGTCGAGTTCCCGCGCTTCGTGGCTGCGGCAGTGCAGGCAGCGCCCGTTTGGATGGATGCCCGTGCGACCGTCGGCCGGGCATGCGAACTGATCCGCGAAGCGGCGGCAAAAGGCGCCAGGCTGGTCGCGTTTCCTGAAGTCTACGTACCCGCCTATCCGTACTGGAACTGGCTCATGACGCCGTTCGAAGGTTCGCGTTTCTTTCGCGAGCTCTACAAACAGTCGATTCTCGTGCCGGGAGAGGAAACGAAGCGTCTGTGCGAGGCCGCCCGCACGCATCGTTGTTACGTGGTCATCGGCGTCAACGAGAGAAGCCCGATCAGTATGGGGACGATATTCAACAGCAACGTGGTCATCGGGTCCGACGGTGAGATTCTCGGCGTGCATCGAAAGCTCGTGCCGACCTTCGCCGAGAAGTTGACCTGGGGATATGGGGATGGCAGTACGGTCCGGCCCTACGAAACCGAGCTTGGCCGGGTCGGGACTCTGGCGTGCGGCGAAAATACGAACACGCTTGCGCGATTTGCCCTCCTTGCGCAGGGTGAGCAGATTCATGTGGCGAACTATCCTGGATTCCCGTTTACCTCGCGCTACTCGATGACGGAGGCCATTCGTATTCGCGCGGCAAGCCACGCCTTCGAAGGCAAAGTCTACGTTGTCGTGTCGTCCAGCGTCGTCACCGAAGAAATTGTCTCGCGCGTCTGCGCGACCAAGGAGCAGCGCAGGCAGATGGAGGAGCGGCCTGCGTCCATCAGTGTGATCTACGGCCCCGATGGCCAACCGGTGTGCGAGCCGCTGATCGACGAAGAGGGAATCGTCTACGGAGAGATCGATGTCGAGCGCGAGATCGAGCTGAAGCAATTTCACGACATCGTGGGTCACTACAATCGTTTCGACGTCTTCAACCTGCAGATGAATCGGCGGCCGATTCAGCCGCTGTCGATCACCCCGTTGGAGTTGCGGGCCGGAGAAGTCGCGCCGATGGAGCATGGTCAAGACGTTCAGTTCGCCGAGCTTCCCGAGGCGCCGTTGTCCCCTCAAAAGGTGCGGCACGGCAGCTGACTGACCTCGGTCGACAACCAGGAAAAAGGGAGGAGGTAACGATGAAAATGCGACGCGTCATATTCCCGCTTCTCGCGGCATTGGCAGTTTTTGCGCTGCCTCGGGAAGCACCGGCTGCCGAGTTCACGCTCAAGACC
Organism: Ilumatobacteraceae bacterium; assembly: GCA_963741755.1. Taxonomy (GTDB): domain Bacteria; phylum Actinomycetota; class Acidimicrobiia; order Acidimicrobiales; family Ilumatobacteraceae; genus Sva-07. Next base: position 15,329 of record CAVUJG010000001.1, read on the forward strand.
GTGGTGACGACCCGAACTGCGATCCAGACAGAAACGCTGTGGACCTGGGCGGCGAAGGAGATCGAGAGCCGTACGAATGGGCGGGTAAAGCTTGAAATTGTCAGCCTTCCGGAGCTCGGACTGACGGGATTCGAGCTCGTGCGTGTGATGCAGGCGGGCCTGGTGGATATGGGCGATGTCATGCCGACCTACGTCGCGGGGGATATACCCGTGGTCGAGGGGGCCGATTTGCTGGGGATATTCGGCGACTACAAGACTGCCGTCAAAGGGCATCGGGCGTGGGAGGAAGTGCTGCGGGAGAAGTACAGCGATCGGCTGGGTGCCGTCGTACTCGGCTCGTGGCCCTGGGCCCAGCAGCTCTTGTACAGCAATCGACCCGTGCGGAGCCTGAGCGACATCAAGGGTATGAAGATCAGAGTGTTCAGTCCCGCCATGGCAGAATTCGTCAAAGCGCTTGGCGCGGAGCCGGTGTCGCTTCCGTACGCGGAGGTCTATACGGCGCTCAATCGCAAGACGGTCGGCGGCGCCATTACCTGCAGCCGCTGCGGATGGGACACCAAGTGGTATGAGGTGACCAAGTACCTTGTCGACCTTCACATGGGGACAGCGGTGTCCACGCTCTTCGTCGTCAGCAAACGGAGCTGGAACAGGCTGCCGCCCGATATCCAGCAGGTCCTTCGCACATTGGGCGCGGAATTCACCGAGCGCGGATGGCGGCTCAGCCAGGAATGGGCTCGCGAGGGGATTGAGAAGAACACGACAAAAGGCGGGATGCAATACGTTGTAGTGCCGAAAGACAGAGGACCGATCCTCAGTCTGGTGAAGGAGCAGGTGATTACCGCGTGGGCAAGAAGGGCCGGTCCCGAGGCAAAGAAAGACTGGAACAAGGCGCTCGGACCCATCACGGGGTTCCGGATTCCCTAGCCTTCCCGCCAACTTCCGGGGCGTGACTCGTCTCACTTCATCGCAGCGGGACGAGGACAGGACGGCGCGCGCCCGGCGGGAGCCGGAGGTGGAATGCAGATCGGAATGCGCAAGCTGATCGACGTGACCGAGGCGATAGAGCGACGCGTCGCCATGGCGATGGCGTATTTTTCCGGCGCTCTATTCCTGCTGCTCGCGTTCTATACGGCGTTCGATGTTCTCGGGCGCCGGTACTTCGGCGTATTTTCGGGCGTGACGGATGAAATGAGCGAATATGCGCTGGCTTTGGGGGCGTCCTGGGCGCTTGCCTATACGCTGCAAATGGGAGGGCACGTTCGCGTGGATATCGTATTGCCGCATTTTCCGAGGACGGTGCGGGTCGTCCTGGAGGCAATGGCAATCGGGGTCATGGTCGTGTTCGCCGCCACCGTCAGCATGGCGCTCTGGCACCTCGTCGCGTCCTCTTACGCAATTCATGCAACTGGCCACAGCATCGTCCAGACGCCGCAATGGATCCCGCAGGCCATGACGGCATTCGGGTACTCCGTATTGACCGTGTTCGCGGCCACCGGCTTCCTTTCGAAGCTTCTCCTGCTGGGCTTTCCCGCCGCGAATCGATCTGCTGAAAGTTCGCCTCCTCGAGAGTCGCGCGAGCAATCAACGGGAGAGTGACCGGTGCTCATCATTACATTCGTCGGGCTCGCCATCGTAGTGCTTTTCATTCTCGGCGTTTACGTGGCGGCTGCGCTCGGGGTGATCAGTCTTGGGTTGATGTACTACGTCAGTGACCGGCCGTTGTGGGAAATGACCGGGCTCATCGCCTGGAACGTCGGCACGACAAACGTTCTTGTCGCGGTGCCAATGTTCATCTTGATGGGCGAGCTCTTGTTGCGCAGCGGTCTCACCGAACGCCTGTACCGCTGCTTTGCGGCCTGGTTCAATTGGCTGCCTGGCGGGTTGCTCCAGTCGAATATCGCGACATGCGCCGCCTTCGCGTCCATGTCCGGCTCCACTGCGGCGACGGCGGCCACCATCAGTCGGGTGGCGCTGCCGGTCTTTCGTAAACGCGGGTACAACGAGCCGCTCGTCGTAGGGTCGCTGGCGGGAGGCGGAACGCTAGGCATTCTGATTCCCCCCAGCATCATCCTGATCGTGTACGGGGTGCTCGCAGAAGAGTCGATCGGATCGCTCTACATCGCAGGCATCATTCCGGGCATCCTTCTCACCGCGATGTTCATGGCGGCCATTTTCATCATGGTGACGGTCAAGCCTTCATTGGCGCCGCGCGAAGACGCGGTCGGTTGGAAGGAAAAGTTCCGCCTCTCCGTGGCGATGCTCCCGGTGGCTGCTCTGGTGTTCCTGGTCCTTGGGACCATTTACGTAGGCATCGCGACGCCAACGGAGGCGGCTTCACTCGGAGTCGTCGGTGCGTTCGTGCTCGCCGCGATAGCCGGGAAGATCGACCGGGCGACCTTGAAGGCGACATTCCTCAGTACGGTCAATACCACCGCAATGGTGATGCTCGTCGTCAGCGCCGCGTTCATGCTCAATTTCATGCTCGCTATTCTCGGCGTTCCCCAGGCGATGGCGTCGGCGGTTGCGAACCTGGGTTGGAGCCCAACCGCCGTCATCTGGCTGCTCGTGCTGTTCTACCTCGTGCTCGGCACGTTCATGGACGCGTATTCGATGATGGTGACGACGGTCCCGGTCATTCTGCCGATTGTGAAGTCGCTCGGCCTGGATCTGGTCTGGTTCGGCGTCTTGGTAACGCTCCTGGTCGAGGTCGCCCTCATTAGTCCTCCGCACGGACTGAACCTGTTCATCCTGCACAACGTTCGGACGCAAGGCGCAGGAGAGAACGAGGCGTACACGATTGCCGATCTGTACTTGGGCGTGCTTCCCTTTGTGGCGGTAATCTTTCTCCTGATTGCGCTTCTGATTGCCGTCCCGTCGCTCGCGACGTGGCTGCCTGGAACTATGCGCTAGAGGTCGCACGGCCGCCCGGCATTGAGACGTAAGCGAACATTTGGCATCGGGACCGCTCACAGCTTGGAACCGAGATTGAAGGAGGCAAACATGCTCTTCCCTACGACGCTTGTCGGCAGCTATCCGCAGCCGGACTGGCTGATTGACCGCGCGAAGCTGGCCGGCCGGTTTCCTCCCCGGGTGCGGGCGCGCGAACTTTGGCGCATCGCGCAGCCGTACCTGGCGGAGGCACAGGACGATGCGACGATCTTGGCGATCAGGGCTCAAGAGGAGGCGGGGCTTGATATTGTGACCGACGGAGAGATTCGACGAGAGAGCTACTCGAATCGCTTCGCGACCGCGCTCGAGGGCATCGACATCGACAATCCGGGCACGGCACTCGATCGCTCCGGCCATCCCAACCCGGTGCCGCGAATCGTCGGGCGAATCCGCCGCATGCATCCCGTCGAGGTGGAGGATCTCCGCTTCCTGAAGATGCACACGACGAAGAAGGTCAAGATCACCGTGCCAGGCCCGTTCACTATGGCGCAGCAGGCGCAGAACGACTTCTACGAAAGCGTCGAAGCGGCGGCCATGGACTACGCGGTTGCCGTGAACGAGGAGATCAAGGACCTCTTTGCGGCAGGTGCGAACATTGTGCAGATCGACGAGCCGTATATGCAGGCCCGTCCGGAGAAGGCACGTGAGTATGGCCTGAAGGCGCTTAATCGGGCGCTGGAGGGAGTGACCGGCGAGAGCGCAGTGCACATTTGCTTCGGCTATGCGGCAATCATCCACTCCCGTCCATCCGGCTACTCGTTCCTTCCCGAGCTTGCCGGCTGCTCGTGTCGCGAGGTGTCTGTCGAGACCGCCCAGTCAAAGCTCGACTGCTCGGTGCTGGAAAAGCTTTCCGGAAAACGCATCATGGTCGGCTGCATCGATCTTTCGAGCAACGAAGTGGAGACGCCGGACGTTGTTGTTGCGCGAGTCAAGCGCGCACTTCCGTACGTTCGCAAGGAAGACGTCATTCTGGCTCCAGATTGCGGCATGAAGTACCTGCCGCGCGAGGTCGCCTTCGGCAAGCTGCAGGCCATGGCGGAGGCTGCGAGGCGTTTGCGCCAGGAGCTCAAATAGCATTGCTCGTCCGACCAACGTTCGCGCGCGCTTCACCGCGGGCGCGCGACGAAGCCGCCGGACAGCCTGCCCTCAGAACCCGACGGTGATCCCGATCTGGCCGACCGGGTAGAGCTTGTACTTGTTCAGCGAGCGCTCCAGGCTGAAGCGCTCGGCCGCCACGTCGGACTGGAATTGCGCGCACTGAGCGGCCGACATCGCGGCGCCGCAGGTTCCGGTAAGGGTCGCGCTGGGCGAGCCCTGATAGATCACGCCCAGGTCGAAGTAGAAGTTCACCCCCGCGCCCGCGACGTTGCCGTAGCCGATGCCGAGATAGGGCGCGATCCTGTTGCCCGGTTCGACCATGCCGCTCAGGCCGCCGACGTCGCTCGCCTGGTAGGTCGTTCCGTTGATGGTGTAGATGGAGCCGGAGGGGGTGCCGGTAACGCTGACCCTGTTGTTGGTGCCCACCAGCCCGGCGGTGAGGCGGAACGGCCCGGCGGGGCTCCAGTCGAGCAGCCCGCTCAGGTTGGAAAGCTTGACCCTGCCGTCGTACCTGACGTCGTCGGTGTTGACGTTGGCGCCGAAGTCCAGCGCCGAGTAGCCGACGCGCGCGCTGAGGGTGGGGGCGATGCCCCAGCCGACGTCGCCGCCCGCGCCCAGGGTGCCGACCCGCAGCCCGACGCCTTGCGCGGCCGCGGAGGCCGACGCGGCGACGGCGACGACCAAGGCGACGATCGCGGCGGGTTTCATCAGAAACCTTGTACGCCGGCCCTGTCGCGGACCGAAGGAATTTCTCCACGCCGGGCGCCCGGGACCGGGTCCCGGGGTGATCAAACGTAAGCGGGCGGCGGAACGAAGGCGTAGTACTCGCGCTCGATCAGTTGCGCGATGCGCAGGGTGGTCAGGTCGCCGTGCTGGGGGCCGACGATCTGGACGCCGATCGGCAGCCCTTCGGGCGAGAGACCGATGGGGGCGGCGGTGCCGGGCAGGTAGCACATGCCGGCGATGCCGGCCCACCACATCTGGGTGGTCGCGGGCTGCAGGCCGCCGTTGACCGGGATCATGCGCTCCCAGCGCTCGCCGGGCATCGAGTGGCGGAACGCGGCGCTGGCGGCGTTCGGGCACAGCAGGACGTCCCAGTCGCGGAAGAACTCGGCCCAGGCGAGGCGCATCTGGTGGCGGCGGTTGGACGCGGCGAGCCAGTCTTTGTGCGGCTGGGTGTTGGCGCGCACCATCTGCGCATAGTAGGTCTCGTCGTTCGGATCCAGCTCGGCGCGCGCGGCGAGCATCGCGGCGAACTGCTCGTGCGTCTGGCGCCCGGAGGTCGCGCCGCGCAGGAGCTGGATGAAGACGCGGTGCGCCTCGCCGAAGTCGAACTCGGGGCGCGCGCGCTCGGAGACCCTGGCGCCTTGCTTCGCGAGGGACTTCGAGAGCGCGCCGATCGCCTCCTGCACGCTCGCGTCGGTCTCGGCGGTCGGGTGCGAGGCGAGCACCGCGACGCGCAGCCCGCGCAGGGTCTTGCGCCGCGGCGCGGGCAGGGCGAGCTTCCAGCCGGCGCCGTCGATCGCGTCCGGCCCGCCGATGATCGAGAGCGCGAGCTCGAGATCGGCCGCGCCGCGCGCGAGCGGCCCGATGGCCGAGATGTCGGCCGGGTGCGCCATGCCGGGCAGGGCATGGCCCTCGAGCGAGCAGATGCCGTAGGTCGGCTTGTGGCCGTAGACGCCGCAGTAGTGCGCCGGGTTGCGGATCGAGCCGCCGATGTCGCTGCCGATTTCCAGCCCGGTGAGGCCCGCGGCGAGCGCGGCGGCCGCGCCGCCCGAGGAGCCGCCGGGGGTGCGCGACGGGTCCCAGGGATTCACCGTGCGGCCGTAGACCGGGTTGTTGGTCTCCCAGTCGGCGAGCATCACCGGCACGTTGCTCTTGCCGAACACGTTCGCGCCCGCGCGCGCGAGGCGCTCGACCGCCAGCGCGTCGCGCCTGGCGCGGTTGAAGCGGTACTCGGCCACGCCCCAGGTGGTGGGGTGGCCGGCGAGGTCGAACGACTCCTTCACGCTCATCGGCAGGCCGGCGAACGGCGGGTGCTGCGCGCTCTTGCGCGCCGAAGCGCGGTCGAAGGCGCGGGCGCGCTTTCTCGCCGCCTCGAGGTCGAGCACGCAGAGCGCGTTCAGCGTGGGGTCGTATTTCTTGATCCGCGCGGCGTAGTGCTCGAGCAGTTCGAGCGCGCCGAGCTTCCTCGCGCGCAGCGCGCGGACCAGCTTCGTCGCGGGCCAGAAGGCGATGTCGGTCATGGCAGGACTCCCAGTTCGTCCAGCGAGCGGTGCAGCTCGAGCGGGTCGGCGTAGACGCGGAAGGCGCCGGCGCGGCTCAGCTCGTCGGCGCCGTAGCCGCCGCTCAGCAGGCCGACGCTGAGCATGCCGGCGCGGCGCGCGCCGAGCAGGTCCCAGACCGCGTCGCCGACGACGTAGCAGTCGCCGGGCTCGACACCGAGCTTGCGCTGGCAGGCGAGGAAGGCGTCGGGCTCGGGCTTGGCGCGCGCCACGCTGCCGCGCTCGATCACCACCGTGTCCTCGCCCAGCCCGAGCGCCGCGAGCGAGGCGTCGATCTCCGGGCGCTGGCCCGAGGTCGCGATGCCGAACGGAATGCCGCAGGTCCGCAGGTCGCGCAGCAGGCTGACCGCGCCGCGCAGCGGGCGGCGCGCGGGCAGGACCTCGGCGAACAGCTCGCCGTGGCGGCGCTGCAGCAGCCGCGCCTCGTCGGCGCTGACGTCGCGCCCGAGCTCGCGCCCCACGGCGCGCGTGAACAGGCCGCCGCTCATGCCGATCCTGCGGTGCACGCGCCAGCCGTCGATCGCCATGCCCGCCTCGGCGAGCGCGCGCTGCCAGGCGAATACGTGCGCGTAGACCGTATCCACCAGGGTTCCGTCGAGGTCGAAGATGAGGGCGCGCATGCTCGGAGCTTGCGCCAAGGATGACATACTTCGTGCGAAGTCGAACCCCGCAAAGGAACCCCATGGCCTACGCCGACATCCGCTACGAGGTGGCCGAGCGCGTCGCCACCGTCACCTTGCACCGGCCCGACAGGCTGAACGCCTTCACCCGCGCCATGCGCGACGAGCTGATCGACGCCTTCTCGCGCGCCAGATGATGTGGCGCATGCTCGGCGCCGACCATCCGACGGAAGCGCACAAGGTCGACTCGCGCGGCATCTTCCACCTCGGCCGCTCGCCCGACGTCGCCGAGGGCGTCGCCGCGTTCAGGGAAAAGCGCGCCCCGCGCTTCGGCATGCAGGTCTCGACCGACATGCCGCCCTACTATCCCTGGTGGATGGAAAGGGAGTTCAGGTAGCGGCGGTTCGCCGCCCCGGCCGCGCGCCGGTTCCCGCAGGCGGGGTATAGGTTCATATCTTTCTGTCCGATATGGGGTGATCCCGCGCCGCCGCGCCCGCCGCAGCGCGCCGGACGGGTCCATAATATTGATTATCGATAACTCTGATGGCTGAGTTCCGCCTACGCGGGGACAGGTGACGTCTGGGCAGGCGAGCGGCGCGCGCAGTCCGTTCCTTTCGACCTTCCCCGCGCAGGCGGGGGAACGCAGGCTGGCGCTGGCGGTGGTGCTGATTTCGACGGCGGTCTTTGTCGCCGTGGCGCCCTTCGCCAAGCGGCCGCTGCCGCCGGTCGACGCCTTCCTCCCGATCTACCAGTCCGCGCTGGTCGTCACCGACCTCATCACGGCGGTGCTGCTCTTCGGCCAGGTCGCGATCCTGCGCTCGCGCGCGCTGCGGGTGCTCGCCTGCGCCTTCCTGTTCAGCGCGCTCATGGCGATCGCGCACGCGCTCACGTTCCCGGGCCTGTTCACCAAGACCGGCCTGTTCGCCGGGCAGCAGACCACGGCGTGGCTGTACTTCCTGTGGCACGGCGGGTTCCCGCTGCTGGTGATGAGCTACGCCCTGCTCGCGGGCAGGGACGCGGACGCGGCGCCGCCGCGCGGCGGCGCGCTGGCGGGCGATCGTGCTTCCGGCAGGGGCGGTCGTGGCGGCGGCGTGCGCGCTTTTTCTGCTCACGACCGCGGGCAACGATCTGCTTCCGGTCATCATGAAAGGCAACAGCGACGCTTCCGCGAAAGTCGTGGTGGCCTCGCTTACGTGGCTGCTCAGCGTTGCCGCACTGCCGCTGCTGTGGCGCCGGCGTCCGCACACGGTGCTCGACCTGTGGCTGATGGTGGCGGTGTTCGTGTGGATCTTCGACAGCGCGCTCGCCGCGGTGCTCAATCACGCGCGCTTCGACCTGGGCTGGTACGCGGGGCGCGTCTACGGCCTGCTCGCCTCGAGCTTCGTGCTCGCCGTGCTGCTGCTGGAGAACGGCCGGCTCTACGCCCTGCTGGCCGGAGCTTACGCGGACGAGCGCCGCGAGCGCGGGCGGGCGGAGGCGCGCACCGCCGAGCTGTCCGCCCTCAACAGGGAGCTGGACGCGTTCTCGTACTCGGTTTCGCACGACCTGCGCGCCCCCTTGCGCGCCGTCGACGGCTATTCGCGCATGATCGAGGAGGACTACGCCGACCGGCTTGACAGCGAGGGCAAGCGCCTGCTCGCGGTGGTCCGGGACAGCAGCCAGCGGATGGGGATGCTGATCGACGACCTGCTCGGACTCTCTCGCGTCGGGCGCGCGGAGCTGGCGCGGGCGCGGGTCGACATGGAGGCGCTCGTGCGCGAGGTCCGGCAGGAGCTCGGCGAGGCCTCGCCCGCCCGGATCGAGCTGGGGGGGATGCCGGCCGGGTACGGCGACCGCTCCCTGCTCAAGCAGGTGTGGGCTAACCTGATGCAGAACGCGCTCAAATACAGCTCCAAGCGCGAGCGGGCGCGGGTGGAGATCGGCGGGCGCGTCGAAGGCGCCGAGGCGGTGTACTGGGTGCGCGACAACGGGGTGGGCTTCGACATGAAGTACTACGACAAGCTGTTCGGCGTGTTCCAGCGCCTGCACGGCGCCGACGAATTTCCCGGCACCGGAATAGGCCTTGCGATCGTGCAGCGCGCCGTCGCGCGCCACGGCGGACGCGTCTGGGGCGAAGGCAAGGCGGGCGCAACGCAACGACGACGCGTGCGAGCTCGTCTCGATCGAGGTGAACGCCCTCCGGCGGAAGCCAGCCGAGATCCTCGGCCATCATTTGGAACACATCGTAACACACTCGACGCCGTGGTCGATTGTTCGCATGTTCATCTCCCGGGCTCGGCTTCGACGGGAGGGAGTCGGCACCACCCAACCTATGCGCGGGGTGTCACAGCGATCCGAAGACCGCTCGGCACTGCGAACTGATCGGGGTCGGTCGGTCGCCCGCGGCCGTGCATCCCGTTCTGCATGACGTCTTGTTATGCTGATCTCGTGCCGCAGCTGGTGACCCGCATCGACGACGAGACCGCCGCAGCCATCGATGCGCTCGTCGACGCCGGCGACTTCGCATCTCGCTCCGACGTCGTGCGCGCTGGTGTGCTCCGGCTGATCGACGAGCGACGACGACAGGCAATCGGCGACGAGATCATCGCCGGCTACCAGCGAACACCCGAGACCGTCGAGGAACTCGCCGCCGCCGAGGCGAACGCCCGAGCGATGATCGCCGACGAGCCGTGGTGAACCCTCGGCCCCGTCAGGGTGACATCTGGTGGGCCGAGGCCGAGGACAAGCGTCGGCCGGTGCTGATCGTCAGTCGCGACCTCGCCGCCGCACACCTCAACCGGGTCGTCGTCGCTCCAGTCACCCGCACCGTTCGGTCGATCCCCACCGAGATCGCCCTCGGCACGAACGAAGGTCTCGACGTCGAGTGCGCCGCATCGTTCGACAACCTCGGCCCTCAGCCCGTCTCGATGCTCACAGGACGCATCGGACGTCTGCACGATGCGCGCAGCCGGATCTGCCACGCACTCGCCGCACTCGCTGACTGCTGAACACGTCTCGGCACAGTTGTACGTCGCCGCAACGCGCCAATCAGCCGCCGTTGGCCGCGGAAACCCAGGTGCGACACGGCTGGCCCCGAAGGGCGCCGCACGCGGCGGGTGCGGGATCGGGGACATCGACGCCGGGTACCACGGCGAGCACGAGCCTCGACGGCGTGTCGCCGCCGTGGCCGACGGTGACGGTCTCGCCGTCGCTGATGGTGGTGTCGAACGCCCACACGGGGCGGTTGCCGCCGGGAGCATCCACCGTGAGCCGCAGGCGGCTCCCCTCACGGAACGGATGGGCGAACGGGAACACCTCCACCCGCACCGGCGTCAGCTCGCCGTCGTCGAGCGGCGCCGCGTCGGCCTCGAGATGCGTCTGGACCGGGCGAAGCTCGGTGCTGGCCTCGTCGTCGAGCGCCCGCTGACTGGCGCGCAACCAGCCGCTCTGCACGTAGATCTCGGTGCCGTCGGGTCGCACCTCGGTGACCGTCACCTCGAGATCGGTGTCGCCGCTCGACGATCCCACCCACAGGTCGACCGAGCCGGATCCGGCCACGAAGGTGTTCTCGGTGAACGGCTCCGTGACGAATCCGAGCCCGGTGCCGTCGGCGAGCGCCGGCCAGTCCCACGTGACGTCGGCGTTCCAGATCGGGTTGTCGGCATCGTCGTAGAACGTGGCGGCGATGGCGTCGGGATCGGCGAGGTAGTCGTCGGTCCCGGCCGAAGCGGAAGGCTCGGGGGCCAGCGTGCCGCCATCGCCCAGGTACCACGAGGTGGCCACGGCGCCCGGGATCGGCCACGCATCCTGCTCGACCGTGAAGTTCGCCACGGGTGCGCCGGGCACGGTGTCGGCCGAGCCGCCCTGCTCGACCAGCAATCGCACGGCGGGTTCGTCCTCGAACGCCGCCAGCGCCTCCTCGTAGGTCATGGCGTCGAACCGGTTGGTGAAGGTGGTCGTCGACTCGACGCCGAACACGCTGGGCACGAGGATCGGCGCGATCACGTTGGCGGCCGCCACGTCGGGAACCTGCTCCGAGACGTACAACTGGAGGAACTCGATGTAGCGCTGGAGCACCCCCGGGCTGAGCGACTCGGTGTGCAGGCCGTTCATCAGCGTGATGAACACGTCGGGCGCGCCGGTGAACCGGTCGAGCATCGTGGCGAAGCGACCGCCGGTCTGCTCGTCCTGCCAGGCGCCGGCGATGAACACGGGTACCTCGATCCGATCGACGAACGTCCGCGGCGCCAGTTCGTCGCCCGTTGCCGGGTCGTAGAACTCATTGGCAGCGATGGCCGCCGACTGGTCGGGGTTCTGCAGGCGCACCAGCTGGTTGTCGGCGCACATCTGGTCGCCGGCGTCGGCGCGCTCGCGCGTCCAGGCCTGACCGTACGGCTCGGCCTGGCCGGCGCGCTCGTCGCTCCACTGCACGGCGAAGCCCGTGTTGAGCAGGCCGCCCGGATACAGCGTCGAGCCGTACACGTCGTCGATCACGCTGAGCGGCGTGATCGCCGCCAGGCTCGGCGGCTGGGTGGCAGCGACGAACAACTGGCTGATCCCCGGGTAGGAGATCCCGACCATCCCGACCCGGTTGTTCGCCACCCACGGTTGGGCGGCGACGGCCTCGACGACGTCGTAGCCGTCGAGCGACTGCACGTACTCGAAGTAGCCGAACGAGCCACCGCTGCACCCACTGCCGCGCATGTTCACGCCAACGTAGGCGAACCCGAGCGCGCCGTAGATGCCCGCGAAGGTCGTGTCGTCGGGGTTGCTCGGCGCGTAGCCGCTGTACTCGATCACGGTCGGATACGGGCCCTCGTCGGCGGGGCCGGGTAGCACCACGTTGGCACTCAGCGTGGTGCCGTCGCGGGTGGTGATGTAGCCGAAGCCGCCTGCCGGCAGCAGCTCCTGGTTCTCGTACAGCGAAGCGGGCGGCACCTCGGTGCGGTCGGCTACCACGAAGACATCGCTCGCCTCGGTCGCCGAGATGAGGCGGTACTCACCGGGGGCCACGGTTCGCACCACCAACGATCCGAGCTCGTCGACGACGCCGCTCGCCACCACCTCCCCGCCGGCCGCATCGACGCCCGGCTCGCCGTCGATCAGCGCCAGCTCGGTGCCCGGCTCGGCGCCGAGCACCGCGACCTGCTCCGTCCCCGGCTGCACGGTGAACGACGCGGGATCGAGCTCGACGACCTCGGTCGACTCGGTCGCAGTGGTCTCGTCGGGTGCAGTGTCAGCCGGCGGCACGGACGTCGGCGATGTCGCCGTCGAGTCGGGTGAACCGCTGCAGGCTGCGAGCACGACGGCGAGCGAGGTGAGCACCAGCACGCGACCCGTGCCGCGACGCGATGAAGAACGCGGAGACATGGCGTCGAGTGTGACAGGCAGGCGGCGGGGCGGAAGCGTCGGGGGCCGCGGAGCCGCCGGCGCGAGTCCGAGGGCTGGAGGCGCGGCGCCCGGGTGTCAACGTGTCCGCGCCGTCAACTACGCCCTTGGCTGATGATCGCCACCTACGCCCAACATCGACTCGACGAGCCCGACGCGTGGGGCGACCTCGCCCGACAGCCCTGCGCGAGCGATCCAGGTCACGTACGATTCGACCATGGCGACGGTGAAGCAGGTCGAGCGCCGGATCGAGAAGATCGAGGGATTCCGGGTCCAGATCCTGCACGGGCGGGACCGGCGCGACGTGCGCGGCGACAAGGCCGGCGTCACCCAGTACCCATACGAGCGGGCGCTCAAGGGATCGAACCACGTCAAGGCGTGGCGCGACCATCGCTTCGCCAAGCACTACCCCGGCTTCGAGGTGCAGGTACTCGACGCGACCGGCCACGTCGTCCATGGCGGCACGAAGCTGACGACGGTGCGCGACACGTACCTCGACGACTGACGGCCTCCGTTCGGCGACCCGCAGCCGTGGCGCGGAGCCCCCGCCTCCCGATCGGTCATGATGGAGCCATCGGATCGACCGTCGACCCACCAACGCCACGGCAGTCAGGGAACCAATGCGAACCATCGGCAACATCCTGTGGTTGATCCTCAACGGGTTCTGGATGGCGATCGCCTGGGCGTTCATCGGCGTGCTGCTGTCGATCACGATCATCCTGCTGCCGTTCGGCCGGCAGTGCTTCAAGCTGGCCAACTTCGCGCTCTGGCCGTTCGGGCGAACCGCGGTGCCGTCACCGACGGCGCTGCTCCGGCAGCGCCATCGGCAACATCCTCTGGTTCATCCCAGGGCTCCTGCTCGCCCTCAGCTACGCCGTCTCAGGTGTGCTGCTGTGCATCACGATCATCGGCATCCCGTTCGGGATCCAGTCGTTCAAGTTCGTGCCGCTTGCGCTGTTCCCGTTCGGCAAGGAGATCGTCAGCTCCCGCGACCTGCGCAACGACATCGGCGCCGGCCGGGCGACGGCGTAAGCCAGCTGCTCCAGCTGGACGACTGCTGCCTACATCGACCTGACACCGCCTCCTCGCGAAACCGCTCGCCCCAGCGACCGGCCAGATCGGCCACACTGCGTCGATGGACGAGGTCGATCCCGCCGACTTCTACACGGGCATCGTCGTCGACGTGTACGGGCCGCTTCGGGGGTCGGTGCCCGACCCGCATCCGCGACCACCTCGATCCGGCCGGCGCGGCACTGATCCCGCTGTTCATCCCCGAACCGGTTCCCCCGCGACACCTCGGGCGCGTCCGTGAACACGTCGACGAACGCGGCCGCACGCTGCGGGTGTCGGCGACGTCGAGCGACCGTGACGAAGCGGCCCGACTCCAGACCACGATGCTGCGTTACGAGATCGTCGACGGCGACGACCATCAGGTCATCGAGCGACCGTGGGTCCTCCACTGGCACGCTGCCGTTCGGGCGCCAGTGCTTCGAGCTGGCAACTGAGCAGGTCGAGGCCGGCCGACGGGCGGGGTACCGTGCCACATGGCCAACACTCGCCAGCCGACCAACGAGTTCCGCCGAGCCGTCGAGGACAGCCTCCGCTGGCGTGACTTCGAGCATCGTCCCGACGACATCTTCATCAGCACGCCGCCCAAGAGTGGCACCACCTGGATGCAGGGGATCGTGTCGTCGCTGCTGTGGCCCGCCGGCGACGCACCCGAGGAGCGCAGCAGCCGCAGTCCGTGGATCGACGCCCGCTTCACCCCGATCGAGGACCTCCTCGCCCACGTCGACTCGCAGCAGCACCGCCGGTTCATCAAGACCCACTCGCCCGCCGACTGCGTGCCGATCTTCGAGGAGTGCTCCTACATCACGGTGTACCGCGACGGGCGCGACGCCCTCATCTCCTGGGCGAACCACCGCGGCGCCATGCGCAACGAGGTCGTCGATCACCTCAACGCGACCGCCGCCGACGAGGGCCTGCCCCTCCTGCCGCCCTGGGAAGGTGACATGGACGAACTGTTCGACCAGTGGGCGAACGACTGCTCGCCGATCGCGCACCTGGCGTCATGGTGGCCACTGCGCCACGAAGGGTTCGCCTACTTCGTCCACTACAACGACCTCAAGGCCGACCTCGAGGGCGAGATGCGACGCCTCGCCGCGTTCCTCGGCATCGACGTCCCCGAGGAGCTGTGGCCGGCGACGGTCGCGCGATGCGGACTCTCGGAGATGCGGGAAGATGCTCGCAACGCCGGACGGATCGACATGGTCTTCGAGAACGGCGCCGACTCGTTCTTCCACAAGGGGACGAACGGCCGCTGGCGCGACGTGCTGACGCCGGCACAACTCGAGCGGTACGACGCGATGATCGCCGAGGGCCTGCCCGCCGATGCCGCCCAGTGGCTCGAATCCGGCTCGCTCGCCGCGGGCCGCCGACCGCGCGAAATCTGATCGGCACGACGACCCGGCTCACAGTGGCCGGCGAGCAGATCCTGGAGCTGCTCGATGCGAGTTCACCCTCCCTCCACCGTGACACCGCCGACCAACGGGATTCGGTCGCGTCACTCGAGGGCGGCGTGCCACTGCAGGAAGCGGTCGATCCACGTGTCGGACGGCAGGTGCTGGACCCGCATCCCGAAGCCGTGGCCACCACGGGCATACGCGTGGAACTCCACGGGCAGGCCCGCCGCCCGCCACCGTTGGTACAGCTCGATCGAGTCGGTGGTGAGCCCGAGCGTGTCGTCGGTGGCCACCGCGAGGAACATCGGGCCGCTGCCCGCCGGCGGTTCGGTCACGTCGACGCCCCGGGTGGTCGCATAGATCGGTGCGACGAAGTCGGGACGAGCGGCGGGATCCGGCGAGTAGGCGACGCGTACGGCGACGTTGCCGCCGGCGGAGAATCCCATGAACCCCACCTTCGACGGGTCGACGGAGAACTCGTCGGCGCGACTGCGTACCAGCCGGACCGCCGCCTCGCCGTCGGCGCCGCCCAACGGAGCAACCGCACTCATGTCGTCGAGCGCACCGCTCAGGTCGGTCATCGTCTTGTGGACCAGCTCGGCCACCGTGTCGTCACCGCCCTGCACCAGCCGGTACTTCAACACGAACACGGTGAATCCGGCCGCGGCCAGACGATCGGCAACCGCGAAGCCCTCGCTGTCGATCGACAGCGCATGGAACCCGCCACCCGGCGCCACGATCACCGCGCTGCCGTCACCGTGACCGGAGGCGGTCGGCGGCACCGGCACGAGCGTCGGGGCGCTGACGTTCGTGACGACCTCGGTGTCCCACAACTCGCTGTGGTACCGGCGCTCGATGCCGGTCCAGCTCTCGCTGCCCGGGGCCGGCCCGTCGTACAGATCGATCGGCGTTCCTCGCATCTCCGCAGCCTGCCCCATCCGAGCGTCGCTCGACGACGTCATCCACTCCGAACTCGGCGCCAGCGGCCCAACAGATCGGCGTTCGCCGCCTGCGCGACACTGGCGCGATGGCGTACGAGAGCCCGAGCTACGTGGTGGTCGAGCGGATCGGACGCGTCGAGATCCGCGACTACGACGGGTATCTCGCAGCGGAGACCGACGTCGACGGCCCGCTCGAACAGGCCGGCAACGCCGGGTTCCGGACCCTCGCCCGATTCATCTTCGGAGCGAACCAGGTGTCACCGGGACAGAGCACGAAGATCGCGATGACGTCGCCGGTGACCCAGGTGCCGGCCGACGACCGCTTCCGAGTGCGCTTCATGATGCCGACGCAGTACACGGCCGAATCGCTCCCCGTGCCGGACGATCCCAACGTGACGATCGTCGAGGTCGGCCCACAGCGACTCGCGGCGATCCGCTACAGCGGCCGGTGGTCGCAAGACGGCCACGACCGCCACCTCGACGAGTTGCGCGAGGTGCTGGTGGCCAACGATCGATCGACGACCGGCGAGCCGATCTGGGCGCGATACGACCCGCCGTGGAAACCGTGGTTCCTGCGGCGCAACGAGGTCCTCGTCGAACTCGACGAACTGCCGTCCGGCCACCCGCAGCCCTGACGACTGGGATCTCACCGCTCTGAGTTGCGGCACCCGGCACCAGCGCCGGGAAGATCGCCGGTGCGGTGGCGGTGCTGGCGGTGGTGGTGCTGGCGGTTCGTCACCCGAGGTCGATCGTGACCCCGGTCTCGCGTTCGGCGACCTGCCACAGCGCGTCGATCGCACCGTCGGTACCCGGCCGGACCAAGGGCTTGAGAATCGGCGGCCCGTTGGTGGCGAACAACGGGCCGTAGAACCCACCGCCCGGGGCGTCGGGGTCGGTCGCCGCACGGAGTTGGCTGAGCGCCCCACGGTCGATCGACATCCCGAAGACCTTCACCCACTTCTCCGACAGGGTTCCGGCGATGCCGGCACCGCCCAACGAGTGGGTCGTGGTCTGCAGATCGGAGTTCGTGAATCCGGGCTGCGCCGACAACGCCTTGGCGTCGACGCCCAGCCGCTCGAAGCGTCGCTGGAGGCCGACCGCGAAGTGGCGCATCGCCAGCTTCGTCTGGCCATACATGCCCCAGGCGCTGTACTTCTCGCGCATGTGGGGATCGTCGGGGTTCACCGCCCGGCCGCTGTGCTGGGCGGTGCTCGACACCGTGACGACGCGTGCCCCCGGTGTGGCCTCGACGATCGGCAGGAGGCGCCCGACGAGCGCCCAGTGCCCGAGCACGTTGATCCCGAACTGCGTGTCGAACCCGTCCTCGGTGGTGCCCTGCGGCGTCGCCATCACCCCCGCGTTGCACATCAGGATGTCGATGCGATCGTGGTTCGCGGCGATCCGGTCGGCGGCGGCTTCGACCGAGGCGAGCGACCCGAGGTCGAGCTCGACGATCTCGAGCGACGCCGACGGATGATCGGCGAGGATCTCATCCCGCGCGCGGGCCGCCTTGTCCTGGTCGCGTGCGGCCATCACCACGTGTGCCCCCTTCGCAGCGAGCGCCTTGGCGGACGCGAGCCCGAGCCCGCCGTTCGCCCCGGTGACCACGGCGATCTTGCCAGTGAGATCCGGGATGTCGTTCGTGCTCCATGTCATGGCCACGAACCTAGGCCGGATCGACGACGGCGTCGTCTCCCACCGGCCGCGCCGCCGCCATCGGTGCCGGGCGGCCCTCAACCGGCGTCGAAGGCCCAGTCGATGTCGGGTTGCAGGCCGAGCTCGGATCGAACGAGCGCGTCGTACTCGCGGGCGTGGGCGACCGCCTCGGTCCGGTTCCCCTCGGCGAGGTGGCTCCGGATGATCAGGGCATGGGTCGTCTCCCTGAACGGCTCGGTGCGCAGCACGACCAGACACAGCTCGATCGCGCCGGCGAACTGGCCGGTCTCCAACAGATGGGTGGCGATCGCCTCCAACGCGTGAACCCGCAGGTTGTGGAACTCGCTGCGTTCGGCCTCGATCCACTCGTCGTACCAGTCGACCAGGACGTCCTCCAGGAACGGCGCCGGCGACCAGACCAACGGCTCCGGATCGTCGGTGTCGGCGTGCAGCAACTGGCGCGCCCGGTCTCGGGCGTCGTGGAGGTCGACCCGGACCACCCCCGAGAGCCCGATGTCGTCGCGACCACGCCGCAGAACCCCCGGCACCGAGTGGTGCAATCGGCTCATCGTCGATCGGAGTCGTCGCATCGCCGTGGAGGTCGTCACGTCACCCCACAGTCGTCCAGCCAGCCACTCGCGCCCGATGTCGCCGCCGCGCAGGCACACCAACGCAAGCAGCCGAGCCTCCGAATGGGTCAGCTCGTGCCGGTGCCCGTCCAGGTCGACACCGAAGTGGCCCAGCACCCGCACCGCGACCTCGTGGTCGCTCCGGGTGGCATCTCGGCCCGTCGACGTCGGCGGTGGCATTCGGTCCCCCGTCCTCATTGCCCTGCACGCCGCCCAACGTGGGCCTCCAGTATGCACGCGCGCTGCGTGGTTGTCGAGTGGACGCTGCGTGACAGGTTCGGCGCGCGACCTCGGCGACGCCCGAAGGACGTCCACCGAACAACCGTTGAACGCGAGGAGTGAAGGATCGACCACCGTCCGACAACGAGCGGACACGACCCACTTGACGACAACGAGGAGGAGCCATGGCTCGGAAATCACTGGATCTCGAACAGCTCGAACGCGATCTCGAGTCCGCGGGGATGCCGTGGACCCGGGCGGAGAACTCGATGACGGCGCTCACCGAGGACCAGCGCGTCCTCCGGCTCGGCGTCGCCCCACCCCCGGGCGAGAT
The DNA here is from genome assembly GCA_963741755.1 of Ilumatobacteraceae bacterium. Lineage (GTDB taxonomy): Bacteria > Actinomycetota > Acidimicrobiia > Acidimicrobiales > Ilumatobacteraceae > Sva-07. The sequence goes on from CAVUJG010000001.1 coordinate 33,889, forward strand.
GACCGTCGAGGCGGCCGCTCACGCCTTCGAGGAGGGATTGTCCGCCGTGGTCCCGCCGGGGACCGACATCGGCGCACCGTCCAAAGTCGACCATCGAGCGCTGAACGGCAACAACTACACGACACCCGTCAAGAACCAGGGGTCGTGCGGGTCGTGCGTCGCGTTCGCCACGGTCGCCGTGATGGAGACCACCTACAAGCGCAAGTCGAACCAGCCGAGCGTGGCCTTCGACCTGTCCGAGGCGCAGATGTACTACTGCCACGCCCGCTCCGAGGGTCGCACCTGCGCCGACGGGTGGTGGCCGGAGAACGCCTTCACGAAGGCGCGGGACATCGGCATCACCCACGACGTCCACTACCCCTACACCGCCGGCGATCAGAACTGCAGCGGCCTCGACGCGAACTGGCAGGCCGACATGGCCAAGGTCGTCGGCTACCAGAAGCTGACCTCACCGGCCGACATGAAGAACTGGCTGGCGACCCACGGGTCGATCAGCGGCTGCTTCGTCGTGTACCAGGACTTCTTCAGCTACAGCAGCGGTGTCTACCGCCACGTCAGCGGCGACGCCGCAGGCGGCCACTGCGTCGAGATCATCGGCTACGACGACGCACTGGGCTGCTGGATCTGCAAGAACTCGTGGGGTCCGAACTGGGGAGACGCCGGCTACTTCAAGATCGCGTACGGCCAGTGCTCGATCGAGACGTGGTCGGGGCCGTGGGGTCTCACCAACGTGTCGGCCAAGCAGTGGCGCACGAACGTCAAGGTCACTGGGCTCTGGGCCAACAGCGCCGACCTCAACTCCTGGGCGTACCTGAGCGGCGTGGGATGGCGCAAGGTCTGCGACGACTCGCGGACGGTGTCGGAGACGATGCTCGCCCAACTCACCTTCGCGAAGGCCGCTGGTTCATCGATCAGCGCCCTCGACGACGCCAACGAAATCCGAGAGATCTACGCCTGACTGGAGGTCAGAACCATGACGAACACCAACGGCAATCCCACCCAGACCGATCCGCACCTCGGCGCGCTCACCTCCGAGGCACCGGCGGGCAACCCCTCCGAAGCGTTCAGCGACTCGATCGCCGGCAGCACGGCGGCGACGTCACCGCCGCAGCTGATCCCACCCGAGGAGACCGCGGCGGCCGGCGACACCGGCATCACCGCGTGGCTGTCGAACAAGAAGATCGTCGGCGTCTGGTCCAACGCGTCGAACAAGAACTCCTGGATCAACGTCCAGGGCACCGGATGGCGTCGCATCAACCCGGCGAGCGAGAACGCTGTCGTCGCGATGACGATCCTCGCATCGCACGCAAAGGCCGACAACCGCAACGCGTCGGTGCGGGTCGAGAGCGACAACCACGTCCACGAGATCTACGTCTGGTGACGCGGACGGCGCCGGGGCGGCGAGGAGCGACTCGACCGAGGCAGGTCTTTCACTCCTCGCTGCGCCCGTCGCCCGCGACCACGATGTCGAAGACGGCCCGGTCGGCGGGCGGGCTCTCGGGCTCCCAGGGTTGACGCGACACGAACTCGAGTGCGCCCGTGCCGGGACGTTCAGCGCGCATCGTCCACACGCGCGCGCCGGCGGCGCCCGGGATCATCGGATCCGGTGCTCGCACATGCTCGGCGACGACGGCCACGACGTCGTTGGGAGTCATGAGCCACCGGAACCCGGTCGTCGCGTTCTCGACGAGCTCGATCCCGAAGGTGTCGCCCACAGCGCACTCGATCACCCGATCGGTGTCTGATCGTCGGTACACCTCGCTCGGCGTGTCCATCGGGTCCCTCCTCCTCCGAACACTACGCCCGAACACCGGGGCGGATGGCAAGTCGCCCCGCTCCCGACCGGCGATTCGACGGTCGTCGCCTCGGGGTCAACGTGTCGGCGGCGGCACGAAACGGTGTCGCAGCAGCCGTACTGGCCGCCCAGCTCGAACACGACCGAGCCGCCTACCTCGCGAAACCCGAACGCGCCGACGAATTCTGGACCGACGCCGAGACCTGGAGCGCCGAGTGAACCGCGGCGAGGTCTGGCTCGCCCAGGTCGGACGCAAGCGCCGCCCGGTTCTCGTACTCACACGAACCGAGGTGCTCGACGTGCGTTCGTTGGTCACCATCGCCGAGATCTCCACCTCAGCACGCGGGCTCGCCGCCGAGGTGCCACTCGATCACGTCGCGGCCGGGCTCGACCGGGACTGCGTGGTCAACGCCGACGGCCTGCACACCGTCGCCCAGTCGACACTCACCACCCGGATCGGAGCCATCGACGAACCCACGCTCTCCGACGTGTGCCGAGCCGTGAACTACGCGCTCGGCTGCTGAGCGCCGCGCGCCCAACCCCGCGAAACCCGACCCGCAGTCGCTGCTACGTTGCCGAGATGTCCGATGGCTCGGTGACCGGGTTCCACCATCTCGCACTGACGGTCCGCGATCTCGACGCGAGCACCGCCTGGTACGAGCAGCTGTTCGACCTCGATCTGGTCATCGACGAACCCGGCGACGAGCGCCGGGCGAAGGTGTACCGCCTGCGGGGCACCGCTCAGCTCCTCGGCCTGGTGGAGCACCGCGGCAACGACGGTTCGGGGTTCCGACCCGATCGGACCGGTCTCGACCACGCAGCGTTCTCCGTGGCGACCCGCGCCGACGTCGATGCCTGGGCGCAGCGACTCGACGGCGCCGGCATCGACCACTCGGGCCGCATCGATATTTCGCTCGGCGCGATCCTGAACTTCGCCGACCCCGACGGCACTGCACTGTCGATCTTCTACGAAGGCGACTGAGGTGCTGGCCGGGTTCGATCACGTCGCGGTGCTGACGGCCGACCTCGAGCGCTTCGTGGACTTCTACCGCGAGGTCTTCGGCGCGCAGGTCGAGGGGCGCCTGTCCGACGAGGGGCTCGAGATGGTCGTGTTGCGCATCGGGCCGACGTCGGAGATCAACGTGTTCCAGATCGACGGCAACGACGAAGCGACGCGGCAGACGCCGTCGTTCGGCAGAGGCCGGCTCGATCACTTCGCGTTCCGGGCCGCGTCGATCGAGCAGTTCGACGAGCTGCGCGACGAGTTGATCCGCCGTGGGTGCACCGACGGCTTCGTCACCGACTTCGGCCACGTCCTCAGCGTGTTCTTCCGCGACCCCGAGGGCCTCGAGCTCGAGGTGTGCGTCGGCAACCCCGACGCTGTGCCCGGCCGGATCAACCCTCCCGGCACGCCCGCTGCCCGCTACCACCCGGCCTGTCCCCGGTAACCACAGCGAGGAGCACCATGTCCACCGAACCCCTGATCGTGACCAAGCGTGACGACGGCGTCGCGATCATCTCGACCAACGACGACCCGCTGAACCGGATGTCGGTCGCCTACATCGACCTGCTCGAGGAGGTGATCGACGACATCGCCGCCGACGACTCGGTGCGGGCGTTCGTGCTCACCGCCGAGGGAACCACCAACTTCTCGGTCGGCATGAACCTCAAGGAACTCGGCGGCGCGATGAACGAGCGGGGCGTCGACGCGTTCTTCGACCAGCGTTGGAATCTCATCTCGCGCATCGAGACGATGGGCAAGCCATCGGTCGCCACGCTGTTCGGGTACTGCCTCGGCGGCGGGCTCGAACTCCCACTCGGCTGCACGTTCCGGCTGGCCGCCAGCGAAGGCGCCTCGATCGGACTGCCCGAGATGGACCTCGGCACCACGCCCGCCTGGGGCGGATCGGCCCGCCTCGCGAAGTGCGTGGGCCGCAACCACGCGCTCGACATGATCCTGCGGGCGAAGAAGATCACCGGCCCCGAGGCGCTGGAGATCGGCCTGGTCACCGAGGTGTGGCCACTCGACGAACTCAAGGACCGAGCGATCGCCCTCGCGGTCGAACTCGCCGCCCAACCTCGCCTCGCGGTCAAGGCGATGCTCGACGCCCTCCACGACAGCGAGGACAAGACCCTCGACGAGTTGCTCGCCGCCGAACGGGCCGGCCGTCCACGCCACCCGGGGAACCCCCGACGCCCGCGAAGGCATCCTCGCCTTCCTCGAGAAGCGGCGGCCGGTCTTCAACCAACCGTCGTGATCCACGGCTCACCGAGGCTTCGATGATGGCGACGGTGCAGCACGTCGAACGCCGGAATAGCGGGACGCGACCGACGGTTGACATGCTTGTGAGCGCAACTACTTTCTCCGCTGAGACTCCCACGGTCGAACTCGGCCTCGACACCTTCGGTGACGTCACCGTGGATGCCGACGGCCACCGCCTGAGCGAGGCCGAGGTGATCCGCAACGTGGTCGACGAGGCCGTCCTCGCCGACCGCCTCGGTCTCGACTTCTTCGGCGTCGGCGAACACCATCGCGCCGACTTCGCGATCTCCTCCCCCGAGACCGTGCTCGCTGCCATCGCCGCCCGCACCGAACGGATCCGCCTCGGCTCGGCAGTCACCGTGCTCAGCTCCGACGACCCGATCCGGGTGTTCCAACGCTTCGCCACCGTCGACGCCGTGTCGAACGGACGCGCCGAGGTGATCCTCGGACGTGGCTCGTTCACCGAGTCGTTCCCGCTGTTCGGGTATCCGCTCGAGAACTACGAGGAGCTGTTCGAGGAGAAGCTCGACCTGTTCACCCACCTGCTCCGCGAGGAGCCCGTCACCTGGAGCGGCACGACCCGAGCCTCGGTGCCAGGCCTCCAGGTGTACCCGCGCACCGAGGGCGGCCTGCGGGCGTGGGTCGGCGTCGGCGGCAGCCCCGAGTCGATCGTGCGCGCCGCCCGCCACGGCCTACCGCTGATGCTCGCCATCATCGGCGGGTCACCGGCACGCTTCGCCCCGTTCGTCGACCTCTACCACCGTGCCCTCGACCAGTTCGGCCACGCATCCCTGCCGGTCGGTGTCCACTCACCCGGTCACGTCGCACCCACCGACGAGCAGGCACTCGACGAACTGTGGCCCCACTGGAAGCCGATGCGCGACCGCATCGGCGCCGAGCGCGGATGGCCACCCTCGACCCGAGCCGAGTTCGAGCAGGCCGCAGGACCCGACGGTGCGCTGCACGCCGGCTCACCCGAGACCGTCGCCCGCAAGATCGCCGCCACCGTCGACGCGCTCGGCGCCAACCGGTTCGACATGAAGTACTCCGCCGGCACGCTGCCGCACGAGACGATGATGCGCAGCATCGAGCTGTACGGCACAGAGGTTGCCCCACGCGTCCGCGAGCTGTTGGCGTCGCGGACGGCCGCGACGAGCTGACGCGTCCGCGAGCGATTCGGCTCACGCTGGGCTCGAGGCTCACCCCTGCGAGCCCGCACGGGCGGCGATGCCGGCGATGATCGTGTCGAGACCGACGGTGAACGCCGCCCGCAGGCGCGCCAGCTCCCTGTTGCGGGTGCGGAGGCTGCCGGCCGGGACGCCGCCGAGCGCGGAGCCGTGTACTGCGTCCACGACGATGAAGGCAGTGGGCTCCACCAGCTCAGCCCGGAGGCCGCTGTCGGCGATCGCGGCCACGAGCGCTTCGGTCGACGGCAGTCCCCCAGCGGCGATCCCCGGGTCCGCGAGCCCGGCGAGCGTCAGGTCCCGGTGCCGGGCGACGACGTCCCAGTAGTTCGTCGCCCACTGCCGTACCCGTTCGTCCCACGACGCCGAGGGATCGGGCGGCTCCATCGCGCCGATCGTGCGGGCGGTGACCAGCGCCAGCAGCTCGCGCTTGTGGGCCACGTGGTGGTAGACGGCCATCGGATCGACGTCGAGTTCGGCGCCGAGCTTGCGCATCGACAACCCCGACAGACCATCCCGTTCGACGATCCGCGATGCAGCATCGACGATCCGCTCGACGCTCAGCGGTGCCTGACGGGGAGCGGTTGAAGCGGCCATCTCTACAGCGTAGAGTAATCGCTCTACACCGTAGAACCCAGGAGCCGAACATGAACGAACGACCCGAGGACCTCGCCGAACTGCAAATCGTCCTCGACCGCAGCTACGAGGCCGCCGGAGCGCACCTGCGCGACATCACCACGCCGGACCGGCGCCTCGACGCCGCCCAACTCGCCGAGCAACTCACCGGCATGCGGCTGCTCGTGCTCGCCACCTCGACGCGCGACGGCCGCCCGATCAACGGCCCCGTCGACGGCATCTTCCACCGCGGCCGGTTCCACTTCGGGTCGTCGCCCGAGTCGGTGCGCTTCCGCCACCTGCGCGACCGCCCGGCGGTCAGCGCCACCCACCTCCCCGGCGAATACCTCGCCGTCACCGTGCACGGCGACGCGGAGCTGATCGACGTCCACGCCCCCGAGCACGCCGAGTTCAAGCAGACCCTGCTCGAGATCTACGTCCCCCGCTACGGCGAGCAGTGGACCCAGATGCTCGACGGCGGCGCCCAGTACGCCCGAATCCACCCCCGCCGCATGTTCACCTTCTGGATGCCGGACGCCTGAACCCGACTGCGACCGGCAGGGCGCCGGCGGCGGTCGGCCAGTTCGTCGAAGGGCTCAGTCGCCGCCGGAGGCCTCGGTCGCGAACGACACGAACACGTTCTCGCCGTCGGTGTCGACGCCGGTCATGCGCAGACCCACGTCCTCCATCTCCTCGGCCGGGTAGTCGGTGCGCCACTGCAGCTCCCCGTCCGCCGTCGAGCGGACCTGGAGGTTGGACCACAGGGTGTACACCCGACTGTCGACGGCGTAGAAGGGCCACAATCCTTCCCGGTACGGATCACCCTCCTGGGACCACCGCACATCGCCGGTCTCGATCTCGTAGGCCACCAACCGGGAGGCCCCGTGTTCGAAGGCGAACACCGCACCGTCGTCGATCGCCCAGACGTTGTCGTAGGCAAACACCCCGGGCTGCGACCACGAGGTGCCATCGGCCGAGGTGGCCCGGACCGCGTCGTCCTGGCCACCGATGACGGTGATGTCGCCCACCTCGATCCGGGCCGGTTGACCGGTGTACGGCTGGCCCTCCACCGTGCCTCGTGCCGGAGGAGGCGGCGCCGCATCTGTGACCGGCTCACCGGTCGCCGCATCGAGCGCGGTCACGTTCGACGGGACGCCTTGGCTGTAGGTGGCGACGTAGACGACACCATCGGCGACCGGGAGCAGACTGCGATAGCCGGTCTCGTCGGTACACGACACCCACTCGACGCCGCCGCCGTCGAACTCGTACGCCACGACCTGCGGCGCCGAACCCGCGGGACACATGGAACTCGGCACCGGATCGTCGGAGGAACCGCACGCCGACAGCAACGCGGCACCCACGAGCGACACGACCGCGAGCCAACGTCGACGGATCCGACTTCCACCATCTCCGGCTTCCATCGCGCCTCCCGTTGTCACGGAGCCTCTCCCACCGAGCGAATCACCCAGCCCATCCGCCGTCAATGGGCCGGAGGTCCCATCGCGAGCACGGCGGTCCCTCGATCTGGGCGGCCTGCGTCCCGGGATCCGGGACCGACGGCACCGAGATCGTCGCGAACCAGCGTGCTCGCTCGACCTCGAAGCTCAGCCCGAGTCGCCGTACGACAGCGAGGCGACGATGTTGCCGTTGCGATCGCGCAGGAACACGGTGTCGCCGCTGTTGTTCCACACCGCACTGCCGGAGACACACCAGTAGCGGTTCGTGTCGTCGTCGGGACCGCAGCCACTGAACAAGGTCACCTCTGCGCCGGGCTCCAGGCGCAGATCGCTGAACGTGTACCGATGCGACGCCGATTCGTCGGCGACCTCCCAGCCGTCGAGATCGATCGCCTCGGCACCGGCGTTGGTGAACCTCACCCACTCGCCGTTCAGGTTCACGCCGTCGTCGCCCGGTGCGTCGGCGTTGACGTCGATCACGATCTCGACCCCGTCGAGATCACTCGCCCCGCACGCGTCCGCCGCCCACAGGCCACGACCCGCTGCCTGCGCCTCGCGTTGCAGGGCCGCGTAGCGATCGGCGCGGGCATCGTCGGGCGGATAGCGCCGGGCAATGGCGAAGCCGTCGGCGACCAGCTCGGCGCCGACGTCGACGCCATCGGCCGTCTCGACGTAGCGCAACGCTCGTCCGAACTGATCGACGTCGGACCGATCGACGACGAGCACCAACTCGTTCCCGGCCACCAGCTCGGTGAGCGCGTCGGTCGCCTCCTCGCTGAAGCACTCGCCCGACTCGGGTGTGTTGATCCCGATGATCCGCACCTCCAGGTCCCCGGCCGGCCCCGATACAAACAGCGTGTCGCCGTCGACGATCTCGGTGCTCCGCCAGCCGTCCCGTCTGCGGCGTTGCGGTCGCCGGCGGGACAGTCGGTGTGCCGGACTCGACCGAGGACGTTCCCCCTCCAGTGACGCCGTCCGAACTCCCCGACGTGCAACCGGCCAGCAACACCGCGGCGATCAGCCCGACCAGCCCAGTGCGGCGCACGTCGTGTCGTCGCACCCTGATCGCTCCCGCCCGCTCGAGTTGTGGCACCTCCGCCACCTTTCCACCGGTCGAGCGCAAACCACAAGCCGTCCGGACGAAGGCCTGCCTCATTGAAGCCAGGAAACGACCGTGGCATGATCGTGGCATGGCTCGGGCACGCATCAGCACCACGGTCGACAAGGACCTGCTCGACAGCGCTCGACGAGCCCGCGCCACCGCCAACGACGCGGAGCTCATCGACGAGGCATTGGCGGCGCTGCTCGCTCGCGACCGCGCGGCAGAGATCGACGCCACCTACGCCGCGGCCTACGCCGAGCATCCACTCGACGAACCAGACGAGTGGGGGGATCTCGAGTCGTTCCGTCAGGCGGCCGGCCGATGACCGATCTGCCTCGCCGCGGCGAACTCTGGTGGTGCGAACCACCCGAGATCGGTCGACGACCGGTCGTCGTGCTCACGCGCGATGCAGCCATTCCGAGGCTGCGCCGGACGCTCGTTGCACCATGCACGACAACCATTCGCGGCCTGGCAAGCGAGGTGGTGCTCGAACCCGGCGACGATCCCGTGCCACGACCGACTGCCGTCAACCTCGACTCGGTCGAATCGGTCTCCGTCGCGTTGCTCGTCGAGCGCCTCGGTCGGCTCAGCGACGCTCGCATGCGCGAGATCTGCGCGGCGCTCGAGGTGGCCACCGACTGCCGCTGACGCTGGTCGGACTCCCGTGAGCGGCCCGAGCGAGAGCGCACGACGCCTGGAACGCACTCGTCGCCGTCTGAGCACGCGACTCGCTCGCCATCGTCACCTCACGTCACGTCAGATCTCTGATCGGGTTCGACGAAGCGATCCCGATCTGATCGATCAGGCTCCAACCCTGTGACACCGGTGTGCGCATACTGATCGCACCGACTCCCTCCTCCGCCAGTGCGATCACCGAGGAGAACACCATGCATGTCAGCCACCAGCCGACACCGCTCTGCGGACCGGTCCCCGACGGCCTGATGCGAGTCGACGCCGACATCCCGATCGAGATGTTCGCGGCGCTCTGTTTCGCCGCAACGCACCCATGAGCGGCGTCAAACCGCTGGCACTTGCCAACGAACGCGAACAGCTGCAAAATGCATGCATGCCGGCGATCACGATCCGAGACGTCCCGAACGAGACCCGAGACCAGCTGGCGGAGCGAGCGGCGGCATCGGGTCGCTCACTCCAGCAATACCTCCGGGCCGAACTCATCCGACTCGCCGGACGCCCCGACAACCTGGCCATCGTCACCCGCGCTCAGGCCCGCGTTCGCGAGACTGGTGAGGGATTGACGAGCGACCAGATCCTGGAACTGCTCGACGCCGGCCGCGCCGAGCGCGAGTGACCGGCCCGCTCGTCGTCGACGCCTCGTTCGTCATGGTGCTGCTGTCGAACGGCAGCGACGGCACGACGACGTGGGCGAACGACGTGATCCGTGGAGCCGACCTCGTCGCACCGCATCTCATGCCGGTCGAGGTGGCCAGTGCGCTGCGGACCGGCGAGCGACGGGAGATCATCACGCACGAGCAGGCGGCACTCACCTACCAGGATCTGGTCGACCTCGACGTGGAGCTGTACCCATTCGAGCCCTTCGCTGCACGAGTTTGGGAGCTTCGCCACTCGGTGTCGCCATACGACGCGTGGTACGTCGCCCTCGCCGAGCGACTCGGGGTTCCGCTCGTCACGCTCGATCGTCGACTCGCTCGCACCGTCGACGGCCGATGCGAATTCACCCTTCCTCCATCGTCGTGACCGCATCTCGACTCCGTCGAGTCGGTCTCCGTCGGATTGCTGGTCGAACTCGCTGGAGCAGACCGCACGGGAGCGCACGACGGCATGCTTCGCGACCGGTTGAGTCGCTCGTGGAGTGGTCAGCCGACCTGCTCGCCGATGCGGAGCGCCGGGCGTTCGAGGAATGCTCCGTCTTCGTCGTCCACCACGACGACCCTACGAGCCTGGCGTATCCGAATCGACTCGAGCCGCGACCGGGTGCGACCAAGGTCGTCCTCGAGCCATAGCGTCGGTTGAGTGAACCGGTCCACCGCTGCGCAGTTGATCACCTACGCCGACCGCCTGGCCGGTGACCTCGCCGGACTTCGCCGGCTGCTCGACGGTGAGCTGAGCGGGGTGTTCGGCGGCGTCCACATCCTGCCCTTCTTCGTCCCGATCGACGGCGCTGACGCCGGGTTCGACCCGATCGACCACACGGCCGTCGACCCGCGCATCGGATCGTGGGACGACGTCGGCGCCATCGCTGCCGGGCGCGACGTGATGGCGGATCTGATCGTGAACCACGTGTCGGCTCACTCGGCGGCGTTCGTCGAGTGGCTCTCGACGGGCGACGCCTCGATGAACGCCCAGCTGTTCCTCACCCCCGAGCGGGTCTTCGGGGGCGCGCCGACCGCCGCGCAGATGGCGGCGATCTACCGTCCGCGACCGACGTCACCGTTCACCCTGTTCACGTTCGGCGACGGCACCGCGCGTCTGGTGTGGACGACGTTCACCGACAGCCAGATCGACATCGACGTCGAGGACGAGCTCGGCTGGGCCTACCTCGTCGGCATCCTCGACCAGTTCCACCGCGGCGGAATCACCCTCGTGCGACTCGATGCGGTGGGCTACGCGATCAAACGCGCCGGTACGTCGTGCTTCATGCTGCCCGAGACGTTCGCCTTCATCGACCGGCTGACTGCTGCCTGCCACGACCGCAACATGAAGGTGCTCGTCGAGATCCACGGTCATCACCTCGACCAACTCGAGATCGCCCGACGCGTCGACCTCGTCTACGACTTCGCCCTGCCCCCACTGACACTCGACGCCCTGTATCGAGGCGATGCGACCAACTTGAAGCGTTGGGTGGCGATGCGTCCGACGAATGCGATCAACGTGCTCGACACCCACGACGGCATCGGGATCATCGATGTCGGCGTCGATGCCCGCGATTCGAGCCGGGCCGGGTTGCTCACGTCCGAGCAGATCCACGACCTGGTCGAGTCCATCCACCAACACTCCGGCGGCACCAGCCGGGCCGCAACCGGCGCCGCCGCCTCGAACCTCGATCTCTACCAGGTCAACTGCACCTTCTACGACGCACTCGGACGCGACGACGAGCGCTACCTCGCGGCGCGGACGATCCAGCTCCTCCTGCCGGGGACCCCCCAGATCTACTACGTCGGTCTCCTCGCCGGCACGAACGACATGGAACTGCTCGCTGCGACCGGTGTCGGCCGTGACGTCAATCGCCACCACTACTCCTCCGCCGAGGTACTCGAGGCCCTCGACCGTCCGGTCGTGAGGCGACTCGTCGAGTTGCTGCGGTGGCGGTCGACGGAACCGGCTTTCGACGGCGACTTCGAATTCGTCGACTCCGAGGATCACGTCCTCGCGGTGCGCTGGTCGTCACCCGCGTCGACGGTCACCGCCGCCGTCGATCTACGCAGCGCCGAGTTCACGATCAGCACGACCAGCTGACGGGGTACCGCAGGTGGCTCTTGCCTCTGGGGAACTTCGTGGATGGATGCCAGCATGGGCCTCTGAGGAGGTGTACCCCTGGCATGGCTGATCGTGGCCGGCGTGCTGGTTGCTCGTGGCCAGCTCCCTCGAGGTCGGAACCGTGGGAGAGGCGACTGCTGCACCACTGGTGGAGCACGCCATTCCGGAGCGTCACGGACGCGGGCCGAGGAGATCCCAACGGTTGCCGGCGAATCCAGCTCGAAACCCAGCGCGTCGACGAAGAACCGGATCGCCTCGTCGTAGTCGTCGACGAGAAGTGCGCTGTACTCGATGTTCATCGGCCCATCGTGCCCGACCGATGCCGCGTCATTCGGCGTCGCCGTAGGTCGTCAGGCGAAGCCCGGCCGCACCCGACGCGGCGCGCACGACGACCCGGTCGCCGACGATCACCGGTTCCGCGCCGAGGATCGACCATCGCTCGGTGCCGTCGAAGTCGACACCGGCGAGTCTCGTGCCGAGCGCGGCGGGACGCAGCACGACGAAACCATCACCGGCGACCACGAGCGCCTGCAGCACGCCGGGCACCATCACCAACTGTTCGACCGTGTCACCGCTCGCGGCATCGACGAGCTCGATCGCCGCACCGCCACGGGTCGCCACCTGCAGCAGCGTCCCACCCTCGATCGGGTGGTAGCCGACCTCAGCACCGCCGGCGCGCTGCCAGGCGACGGTCACCGCGTCGCCATCGACGGCGACACCGGCGATGGCCCCGGGCGTGGTCACCACGAAGTCGGAGCCGGACACGGGTGTGAGCGAGCGCGCCGGCGACGGCACGGAGGAACCCGTGGCCGACCGTCGACCATCGGGCCCGACGAGCACGATCGAGCCGGCGTCGTCGACGGCGACGAGGCGGTCACCGACCACGACCGGCGTCACGGGGCCGGCATCCAACTCGCCGACGGTCGTCGACGACGCCAGCTCGGACGTCAGATCGAGGGCGAGTACCTCGCCGTCGACGATCGAGTACCAGGTGCCGCGACCATCGGTGATCCAGCCTCCGGGGCGGCCATCGGCGGTGGGGTCGCTGGCAATCTCGCCGACCTCGTTCCCCGACGTCGCGTCGATCAGCGAGACGAATCGGTCCGGTGGCGACGGGAGCCGGGCGACGAACCGGGTCCCGAGCAGTCCGACGTGGCCGACGTTCGGCTGAGCGTCGGTCGACCAGCGCGTCTCGCCGGTGACCATGTCGACGCCGCTGACGGTCGGCCCCGGGTCGCCGGGTTGCTCGACCAGCAGCAGGTCGTCAACCGATCCGACGACCGCCACCTCGCTCGGACCGCCCGACAGGGGCAGCGTCCACCGCCGCGCGCCCGTGAGCGCGTCCAGCGCCAGAAGTTCGGCGTTCGATTCCTGGCTGCCCGCTGTGCCCGGCCGCTCGATGGCCACGACGACGAGATCGCGCCCGATCACCTCGACCCAGTGATCGTCGACGTCGTCGAAGTCGACCGTCCAGAGTTCGGTTGCGGTACGCGGCAGGCGACGATCCTCGGAGCCGCCGAACACCGAACGATCGGGCGGCCCAACGACGTTCGCCTCGCCGTCGGCGTCCCCACCCGGCGAGCTGGCCGCAGAATGGGTCGAGCACCACCAGTGTGACGGCGACCGCCACGACGACCACGACGACCGCGGCGACGGCCACGACGGCAGCTGCGGTAACCGCGCCGAGGCGCCGCCGGGCCGTGTCGTCGTCCGGCGGTTCGACCGGTGGCTCGTCGAGACGATCGACCAGCGGGCTCGGCTCAGGTGGCGGGCCGACGTAGCCGGGTTTCCAGATCTCGTCGTGATCGTCCACCACGTCGGACCCTAAGGCGAGTTCGGCCTCGATGCTGGACCGTGGTGCCACGTGCGTCCGCATCCGTCCGATGTCGTCGACGTCGTAGCCTCGGCCCCATGCGGATCATCGTCGTCGGTGCCGGAGCGGTCGGCGGTGTTGTCGCCGCCAACCTCGCGATCGCGGGCACGCCGGTCGTCGCCGTCGCCCGCGGCGAGCACGCCCGGGTGATGAGCGAGTCGGGGTTGCGCTACGAGTCGCCCAACGGAACCACGGTCGTCGAGCTGCCGGTCGCCACCTCGGTCGGCGAGATCGACATCGCCGACGACGACGTGTTCATGCTGGGCGTCAAGGGTCAGGACACCGTGGGCGTGCTCAACGACCTCCGTGCCGCCGGTGTCACCGATCAGCCGATCGTGTGCATGCAGAACGGCGTCGAGAACGAACGCCAGGCACTGCGACTGTTCCCCAACGTGTACGGCATGGTCGTGATGCTCCCCGCCGACCATCTCGCCCCCGGCGTCGTGCGGGTGTGGACCGCTCCGAGGTCCGGGCTCCTCGACGTCGGCCGCTACCCCCACGGCGTCGACGACCTGAGCGTTCGTCTCGCCGCCACGCTCGAAGCGGCCACGTTCGGCTCGATCCCGCGTGACGACATCATGAGCTGGAAGTACCGCAAGCTGCTGATGAACCTCAACAACGCCATCGAAGCGGTGTGCGGTCGCAAGGCCGCGGCCGGGCGCCTCGGCGAGATGGTCCAGGCCGAGGGCGCGGCCGCGCTCGCCGCCGCGGGGATCACCGTGGTCAGCGCCGAGGACGACCAGGCCCGCCGCGGCGACGCCCTCCAGATCCAGCCGGTCGGCGACCAGCAGCGCCGCGCCGGAGGGTCGACATGGCAGAGCCTGCAACGCGGCACCGGCACCATCGAGACCGACTACCTCACCGGCGAGATCGTGCTGCTCGGCCGACTCCACGGCGTCCCGACCCCGGCCAACCGCGCCCTCCAGGACCTCGCCGCCGAGATGTCACGCTCCGGCGAGCCGCCCGCATCGCGCGCCGTCGACGACGTGCTCCGAGCCATCGACGCCACCTGACCGCGCCGCCGCGACCCGCACCAGACCCGTTTGTGTGCAATTTCGGCTGACCCGTCCCATCCGGATCTGCACGCAAACGGGGGTGCGATCGGCGGATCGACACCCGTGCGAGCCCGTGGCGACGGCCTGGATCTCGGGGTTTCGAGGCCCGCGGCTACGGTCGCCGAATGATCTTCGAGGTCGACCGAACCGATTTCCGAACCACCCGCGTCGCCGAGCCGCCCGACACGCAGCTCGCACCCGGTCAGGTCCGCCTGGAGGTCGAACGCTTCGCGTTCACCACGAACAACATCACCTACGCGGTCGCCGGCGACATGCTCAACTACTGGGGTTTCTTCCCCACCGAGCAGCCGTGGGGACGGATCCCGGTGATCGGCATCGGTTCGGTCGTCGAGTCGGCCAACCCCGACATCGAGGTGGGCGGGCGGTACTTCGGCTTCTACCCGATGGGGTCCGAGTCGATCGTCACGGCGGAACGGCGCGGGCCGCACGGGTTCCGCGACATCGGCGCCCATCGCTCCGGCCACGCCGTCACCTACACCGACTTCCGCGACATCTCGGTCGACGACGCGTTCGACCTCGACCGCACGAACGAATACCTCCTGCTCTACGGGATGTTCATGACCTCGTTCCTCGTCGACGACCAACTCGGCGACCGCGAGTTCGACGGCGCGTCCGCAACGATCGTCACGAGCGCCTCGTCGAAGACCTCGATCTCGCTCGCCTCGTGCCTCGCCGCCCGCGACGACATCACCGCGATCGGGCTCACCTCGCAGCGCAACCTCGCCTTCGTCGAGGGTCTCGGCCTCTACGACCAAGTGCTCACCTACGACCAGGTCGATCAGATCGACGCGACCACACGAACCGGCGTCGTCGACATGGCCGGCAGCAGCGAGGTCCTTGCGGCGATCCACCACCACATGGGCAAGGAGCTGGCGTTCTCGATCGGCGTGGGCATCACGCACTGGGAGGAGCGCACCGACGTCGCCGACCTGCCGGGCCCGACCCCGGAGTTCTTCTTCGCTCCCGCCCAGTTCGCCAAGCGCGTCCAGGAATGGGGTGCCGACGAGATCCAGTCACGAATCCAGCAGGCGTATGCCGGCCTGGTCGACCACAGCGCCGGCTGGTTGCACGTCGAGTACCGCCAGGGTCCCGACGGGATCGAAGCCACCTACTACGACCTGTTGGAGGGCCGGGCGGATCCGGCTGCCGGTTTCATCTGCTCGATGCACACGGAACCGTTGTCGTGACCGACCATCCGCTGGTGCTCGCCGGGCAGTACGGCTCGCCGTACACCCTGAAGATGCGCGGCGTGCTCCGCTACCGCCAGATCCCGTTCCGGTGGGTGCTGCGCGACTCGAAGTGGGACGACATCCCCACGCCCCCGGTGGCGATCATCCCGGTGATCGTGTATCCGAACGCCGACGGCAGCTACGGCGAGGCGACCGTCGACTCGTCGCCGCAGATCATGCGGCTCGAAGACGAGTTCGCCGGTCGCAGCCTCGTGCCCGTCGACCCGGCGACGGCGTTCATCGATGCGCTGATCGAGGACTACGGCGACGAGTGGGTCACCAAAGCGATGTACCACTACCGCTGGGCCTATGACGCCGACATCGACAAGGCCGGCCGCCTGCTCCCGTTGGGGCGCAACCTGCAGGCCAACAGCGATCAGCTGCAGCAAGCCCAGGAGTTCATCACCGCCCGCCAGATCGGCCGGCGGGCGCTCGTCGGCTCGACCGAGGAGAACCAGCCGATCATCGAGAGTTCCTACGAGCGCCTGCTCGACATCCTCACGCAGCTGTACTCGACCCACGACTTCCTGTTCGGCGACCGCCCCGGCCGCGGCGACTTCGGCATCTTCGGCCAGCTCACCCAGCTCGCGAAGTGGGACCCCACCCCGATGGAGATCGCCGCAACGCGAGCCCCGAAGGTGATCAACTGGGTCGACCGGATGGACGACCTGTCGTGGCTGCCCGTCGACGGCGATGCCGGCTGGTCGCCGCTCGACGCGCTCCCGCCCGCCACCACCCGGCTGCTGCACGAGATCGGCCAGACGTACGCGCCGTTCATGATCGCCAACGCCCAGGCGCTGATGTCGGGCGCCGACGAAGTGGTCTGCGCGCTCGAAGGTGGCACCTACCGCCAGGCGCCGTTCAAGTACCAGGGCAAATGCCTGCAGTGGCTTCGCGAGGGCTACGCCGCGCTGAGCGACGACGACCGTTCGCGTGTCGACGCCGTCCTCGCCGGAACCGGCTGCGACGTCCTGGTGGCGTGAGGCCCACCGTCGGCGTTCCTCCACCCCGTACCCCGGCCTGCCTCACCCGGCGCTCCCGAGCAGCAGTTCCACCACCACACCGTTTGTGCGCAGATTCGGATGACCCGTTCCATCCGGAATGCAACGCAAACGGAATGGGGGGAGCGGGTGCGGGGTCAGACTGAACCCGCGGCGACGACCTGGGCGGTCTGCTCGGCGATGGCGTGCTCTTCGTCGGTGGGCACGACGAGCACCTTCGTGGTGGCGTCGTCGGTGGAGATCACCACCTCGGAGCGTTCGTTGCGGTCGTGATCGATGGCGATGCCGAACACGCCCAGGCCCGCACACACCCGAGCGCGAACCAGCGCGCTGTGCTCGCCGATCCCCGCCGTGAACACCAGCGCGTCGCACCCCCCGAGCACCGCGACGTAGGCACCGACGTACTTGCGTATCCGATGGCAGAACACGTCGAGCGCCAGGTCGGCCACCTCGTCGCCGGCCTCGATGCGCGCCGTGATCTCGCGCAGGTCGGAGTCGCCACACAACCCGAGCAGACCGCTCGACCGGTTCAGCTCGGCAAGCACGTTCGCCTCGCTGCGCCCGCTCGCCTGGGCGACGTAGCCGACGACCGCGGGATCGATGTCGCCCGAACGCGTCCCCATCACGAGGCCCTCCAGCGGCGACAGCCCCATCGACGTCTCGACGCTGCGTCCACCCTGCACCGCCGTCATCGACGCGCCGTTGCCGAGGTGCGCCACGATCAGGTCGACCTCGGCCAGGGGCCGCCCGAGCACCTCGGCCGCCCGCGCCGACACGTACTCGTGCGACGTCCCGTGGAAGCCATAGCGCCGCACGCCGAACTCCTCGTACCACGCCGTCGGCACCGCATACCGGTACGCGGCGGGCGGCAACGTGCGGTGGAACGCGGTGTCGAACACCGCGACCTGCGGCACCGCCGGCCACGCCACCCGGGCCGCTTCGATGCCGGCCAGGTTCGCCGGGTTGTGCAGCGGCGCGAGCGGTACGAGCCGGCGGATCACCTCGACCAGGTCGTCGTCGACCAGCGTCGGCGCCGACACCACGTCGCCGCCGTGCACCACCCGATGCCCGATCGCGTCGACCGCCAGATCGAGCAGCCCCACCGCCGTGACCACCTCGCGCAGCGCGGCCCCATGATCGACGACCTCTTCGACCATCCCGCCGGCCAATCGCTCGCCCGTGGTGGACTCGACCAGCTGATACTTCACCGACGAGCTGCCGGAGTTGAGCACGAGCACCCGCATCGCTACGACCTCAGGCGCCGGCCCGGCCGGCGCCCACCTGGACGGCGGTGATCGCGATCGTGTTGACGATGTCGGTGACCGTCGCACCCCGCGACAGGTCGTTGACCGGCTTGTTCAGGCCCTGCAGCACCGGCCCGATCGCAACAGCATCGGCCGAGCGCTGCACCGCCTTGTAGGTGTTGTTGCCCGTGTTGAGGTCGGGGAAGATGAACACCGTGGCGTGCCCCGCGACGGCGCTGTCGGGCAGCTTGCTGCGAGCGACGTCGAGGTCGACCGCGGCGTCGTACTGGATCGGGCCTTCCACCTTCAGGTCCGGTCGCAGCTGGCGCACCCGCTCGGTCGCGGCGCGCACCTTCTCGACTTCGGCGCCGGTGCCGGACGCTCCCGTCGAGTAGCTGAGCATCGCGATCCTCGGTTCGATGCCGAACATCGCGGCAGTCTCGGCCGACGAGATGGCGATGTCGGCGAGCTGCTCCGCGTTCGGGTCGGGGTTGACCGCGCAGTCGCCGTAGACGAGGACCCGGTCGGCGAGCAGCATCAGGAACACGCTCGACACGATCGACGTGCCCGGCTTCGTCTTGATGAACTCGAGGGAGGGACGGATCGTGTGCGCCGTGGTGTGCGCAGCGCCCGACACCATCGCGTCGACAATCCCCTCGGCCACCATCATCGTGCCGAAGTAGCTGACGTCGGTCATGATGTCGTGCGCCCGGTGCACGTCGATTCCCTTGTGCCCGCGCAGCTCGAAGTAGCGATCGCCGAACCGGTCGAGCAGCTCGCTGTCGAGCGGGTCGATCACCGCCACATCATCGAGATGCAGACCCAGTTCAGCGATCCGGTTGCGCACCGCCTCGACCGGCCCGAGCAACGTGAGGTCGCACACACGGCGGCGCCGGATGCGGTCGGCGGAGTGCAGGATCCGGTCGTCGGTGCCCTCGGGCAGCACGATGTGCGCCTGGGCGGCCCGGGCCCGCTCGATCAGCTCGTACTGGAAGGTGACCGGCGTCATCACCTCGCTGCGGCCGACCTCGATCCGCTCCTCCAACGCGTCGAGATCGACGTGCGCCTCGAAGTGACCGAGCGCCACGTCGATCTTGCGCTGATCGCCGGCCGTGATGGCCCCCTCGACCTGGCTGGCGGCAATCGCCGTGTCGAACGTGTCGCTGTCGACCGCCAACAGCGGCATCGACGTCCCGCCCGAGAGCGTGCCGATCAGCTCGATGACCCGCGGGTCGGGCCGCAGACCACCGGTCAGCAACAGCCCCGACACGCTCGGATACGCCGACGACAACCGCGTCATCGCAGCGGCGATGATCACGTCGGGCCGGTCGCCCGGCACGATGAAGACCGTGCCGTCGACGACGTGGTCGAGCACGTTCGGCACCGACATCGCGGCCACCTTGATCCGCCCGACCGGTCGCGCGAGATCATCGGGGTCTCCACCGACGAGTTCAGCGCCGAGTGCCGTACGGAGCTGATCGAGCGAGGGGCGGCGCAGCCGAGGCTCCTCCGGGATCGCCCACACCGGATCGCCGAGGTCGATGCGGGCGAGCGCCTCGTCGAGTGGTTCGAGCACCGACGGGTCGACCCGATTGACGATGATCGCCGTGATCGCGTCGTCGCCGAGCGAGTCGCGACCCACGGCGATCCGCTCGATGATGGTCGACGCGCTGCAGCGGTAGCCGTCGACGACGGCGACGACCGGGGCGCCGAGGTGTTCGGCGATCCGTGCGTTCACCTCCAACTCGACCGGCGACGACGCTCCCGTGAAGTCGGTCCCCTCGACGACGACGAACTCGCTGGCGGCCTCGATCTCCCGGAAGCGTTCGACGATCCGTTCCATGCCGGCACTGGTCGCGCCGCCGGCCCGGGTGCGTTCGGCAGCGGTGAACGCGTAGCCGATCCGCTCGTCAGGCATCTCGTAACGCGACCCGATGAGCCCGAGGTCGTTGTCGGGCAGCCGCTGCACGATCGGTCGGTAGAAGCCCACCCGCGACACTCGCCTCGACAGGAGTTCGACCAGACCCAGCGCAACGATCGACTTCCCGCTCGCCGGCCCCATCGCCGTCAGGTAGACCGCGCGTGCCACCCGGCTGACAGTAGCTGCCGCGGTCGCATCCACCCGAGAGCCCCGCCCCAACGCGTGAACCGATGGTGCCCCCAGCAGGCCATCTGTTCACGCGTTCGTCGTCAGCGCGGCGAGACTGGGCGAATGGCCTTCGGACAAGCGTCGGGTCCACCGGCGACACACAGCCAGATGCGCGAGCTGACCGAGCTGCTGCAGGCCGCCGGACACTCGGACTTCCGAGACGCCCGCGGGCCGATGGGGTTCACCCAACGCCAGGCCAGCGGCAAGTTCACCCGCGACGAGGCCGACGAGTTCATCGCCGCGCTGCAGGAAGCCGCCGAGGAGGCGGCCGATGCCCCACCGGACGCGCCACCACCGGTCACCTCGAGGGCAGCCACGCCGAAGCCGGCGCAGCGCGCACAGCGCGACGCACCGCTGGAGAAGTTCTCCGACGAGCAACTCGCTGCCGAACTCCAACGCCGCGGCTGGGTGGTCATGGAACCCTGACGTCCGTGCGCGCGCCGCCGACGGTTACCCTGCGGGCTCGACCCTGAGGGACCATGGCCACACCCGACCCCACCTCCACCGGCGCCCGACGCGCACGCGGCGCCGATCCCGACCGGATCATCGTCAACGGCTTGGTCGTCGACGCCTCGATCGGCGTGCACGACTTCGAGCACGAAGCGCCACAGCGCGTCCGGTTCGACATCACCATCGACACCGTCGACGACTACGCCGACCGGGTCCGCACCACCGGCGCCTACGTCTCCTACGCCGACATCGTCGAGTACGTGATGACCCGAGCGGCCAGCGGCGAGCACGTTGAACTCGTCGAGACCTGGGCCGAAGACGTCGCCGCTGCGGCGCTGCGCAACGAGCTGGCCCAGGCCGTCCACGTCACCGTCCAGAAGCTCGACATCTTCGACTCCGCGGACGGGGTCGGCATCTCGATCGAACGACGACGACCGGTCCCGGATCCGACCTGATCGCCATGAGCCCTGCCACGACAACGCCACCAACACGTTGCGTGATCGCGCTCGGCTCCAACCTCGGCGACCGCCTCGAGAACCTGCGCGCCGGCGCAAGCCGGCTCCGCGACACCGACGGCATCGACGTGGTCGCGTTCTCGACCCTCTACGAAACCGCGCCGGTCGGCGGCCCCGACAACCAGGGTCCGTACCTCAACGCGGCGCTCGCCGCCGACACCACACTCGCCGCTGACGACCTCCTCGCCCTGCTCCACCAGATCGAAGCCGACCGTGAACGCCAGCGCCTCGTGCACTGGGGCCCGCGCACCCTCGACCTCGACCTGCTCGTGCACGGCGACCTCGTCACCGACACCGACACCGACACCGACACCGACAGCCTGCAGGTCCCTCATCCCCGCATGCACGAGCGCCGGTTCGTGATGGTGCCCGTGTGCGATGTCGCCCCCGACCTCGTGCACCCTCGCCTGGGCCGGACCATGCGCGACCTCCTCGCCGACCTGCCCGTCGAACCCGGCGACCTGACCGCACTCACCGACAACTGGCAGACGGAGACCACCCCATGATCACCCCCGACCACCTCTTGCCCCTGTGGGATGCCAACCGGGAGGCGATCGCCCACCCGATCCGCACCTTCGAGTTGGCCGGACGGACCTTCGACGACCGCCCGTACCAGCTCGGCGTGATCAACCTGTCTCGCGACTCGACGTATCGCGAGAGCATCGCCCACGACGTCCCCGCCGCGCTCTACCGAGCTCGCCGCATGACGGTCGAAGGTGCCGTGATGATCGACATCGGTGCGGAGGCGACCGGTGACAGCGCCGATCTCATCGACGTCGACGGCCAGCTCCGCACGCTCCTCCCCGTCATCGACGCGCTCGTCGGCGAGGGGCTGCTCGTGTCGGTCGAGACGTACCACACCGACGTCGCGCTCGCCGCGCTCGACGCCGGCGCACAGGTGATCAACCTCACCGGCCGTGTCGACGACCCGGCGCTGTACGAGGCAATCGGGCGCCACGACGCCGGTCTGATCCTCTGCTACACGCCCGGCGAGACCGCCCGCTCCGACGACGACGTCCCGCCTGTCGACACGATGATCGACGAGCAGCTGGCGTTCTTCCGTGACCGGCTCGACCTGATCACCGGCTCGGGCGTCGACAAGCTGTGGATCGACCCCGGTTTCGGGTTCGCGCTCAACCTCCCCGACGGCCCCGATCGGGTGCGCTACCAGACCGACAACCTGCTGCAGTCGTTTCGCTTCCGCGAGCTGGGCTGGCCGGTGTGCGTGACGATGGCGTCGGCCGTCTACCTGTTCCACGACGAGGTCAGGGTCGCCGAGACCGCCATGGCGGTACTGGCCCTGCTCGCCAAGGCGAACCTCCTGCGCAGCCACGAGGTCGCACGGGTCCAGCCGGTCCTCGACATGCTCGACATCTGCGCACGCTGAGCGGGCTGGTCGGACCCGCTCAGAAGTTGACGACCGTGCCCATGTACGGCAGCCGAGCGAGGTGCGGGGCGCGAACGACCCGCTCGACGGCCTGCTCGGCGGTGCATCCGGTGGTGACGATCTCGCGGGCCAACGCCGCGACGACCACGGGCGCTGCGAACGAGGTGCCGGTCCACGTCGCCCACTGGTCGAAGTCGTCGGCGTCGATGCCGTTGATGGGCGGCAACGCGCCGTTGAATCTCGCGAAGAACGAACTCACCAGATCGGTGCCCGGCGCACAGGCATCGACCCAGTCGCCGTAGTTCGACCACTCCGCCGGCCCGGTCGGGCCGAGCCCGGCCACGCCGATCACCGACGACAGCGCCGCCGGGTACTGCTCGACACACGAACCCTCGTTGCCGGCTGCCGCCACGAAGACGACGCCCTTGGCGGCGTGGTGGGCGATGACCGACTCGAACGGAGCGCTTCGACCGGTGCCACCGAACGAGAAGTTGACGATCTTCGGTCGGACCTTCCTCATCATGCGATCGAGCGTGCCGGCAAGCCTCGACACGCTGACGTCGCCCTGCGGCTTGATCACTCGCTCGACGCGGATCGTGCAGCCCGGGGTGCGTTGCTCGATGATGCCGGCGATGAACGTGCCGTGCCCCGCCACCGGATCGAGGTAGTTGTCGGCCGGTCTGCCGCCCATCGGGCGCGACGGCAGATCTTCCGGACCGGAGATGCGCTCGAGGTCGGGCTTGGCGAGCCCGAGCAGGTCGGGCCGGTAGTGGTCGGCGTTGTCCCAGCCACCCGCGAGTCCGCTGTCGAGCACACCGATCACGACGCTGTTGAGGGGAACCACACCGTGGTGTCGCCGTGGTGGTTCGGCTCCGATCGGTGCGGGCATCACGGAGCTCATCGGTGCCTTGCCGGTCGCCAACAGGTTCAGCGACTCCGCATTGGCCTTCCAGGGATTGGCCGTCCACGGATTGGCCTTCCACGGGTTGGCCTTCCAGGGGTTCGCCCTCCAGGGATTGGCGGTCCACGGATTGGCCGCCATCTCGGCGGCGAGCGCCGGATGCGGCGGGCAACCGCAGCAGTCGGCGCCGTTCGCGAAGTACACGATGTCGAGCTCCGCACGGTGTCCCCGAGCCACGAGTTCGTCGACCTCGGCGGCAGCGTCGGCGACACCCTCGACCAGGTGCCACTGACCGAACGCCGACGCTGCCTCGATTCCGTCGTCATCGCCGACGTTGTCGTCGCCGTCGTACTCGCCGTCGTCGACCTCGTCGAAGACCGGCCTGGTCGTGTAGTCGTTGTCGGCGAAATATGCCGGTGTCGGTCAACGACCTGAACGACTCGTCGTCGAGGAGGAACCGACCGGGGCGATAGGCAACGGGTGGGTCACCGGGGAGCATGGCGATCCGGTTGCGGTAGTCGCGGCGGCCGATGTCGGGTTCGGCGTCGTCGTAGGACATGGTCAACCTCCTGTTGTCGATGGCGACGCGGCTCGGCGTCGCAGAATTGCGTCGGTCTGATCGGCGAGCTGGTCGGCGGGGGTCGACGCTCCTTCGAGTCGTGCCCGTTCGAACTCGGCTGCACCCAACGCCTCGCGAGCGGCGTCGAGCAGCGCCTGGCGCTGCTCGGCATCGACGGCGTAGAGCGACATGCCCTGGCTCGCGAGGATCACGTCGGCTGCCGACTGCATCCGCACCGCGTCCGCGGGCGCACCATCATCGAGCGCGAACCGGGCAGCGATCATCTGCGAGTACGCGACCAGCGTCGTGTCGACCATCGCTCGACCCCACTCGAACGCAGCGAGCTGGTGCATCGCCGCCCCGGCGGGATCGCCCAGCGCCAGCAGCACCTCGGCATAGTTGCCGTGGGTGTTTGCGAGGAACGTCTCGAGACCGGCCGCCTCCTCCGCCTGAAGACCGTGATCGAGCGCGTCGGCAGCCGCTGTGGGGTCACCCAGGATGTTGTGGGCGATCGCTGCAAGGTTCCACAAACGGGCCTCGCCGCGCGGCGTCACCGGGCTGGTGTCGAGCGCGGTGTGCGCAAGCCGCAATGCGGTCTCGGGATCATCCGACCGCAGCGCCAGCTCACCCTTGGTGCGCACGACACCCATGTCGTCGAAGGCCGGGACGCCGACCTCGTCGACGAGCGCAGCCGCCCGCTCGACGAGCCGCTCGGCGTCGGCCAGCTCCCCGAGACGAAGGTGGAGATCGGCCTGCAGCGTGAGCAGCCCAACGAGGTCCGGCCCCGGATCCGGACGTTGGTCGATGCACCGTGCCACCTCGGAGATCCCCGAGCGATACGACGCCGTGACATCGTGGTACTGGCCGATCGACCAGGCCAACGACCGCGCGATCGGGTCGGGGATCGCCGGATGCGCGACCACGGCACGCACGTTCTCGAGATCGATGCCGAATGCGGTGACCCATCGGCTGGACAACGTGCGGTCGGGGCCGAGGTGCTCGATGAGTGCGTCGGCGAGCCGGGTCCGGGCAGCGTCGAGTTCGTCATTGTCAGCGCCCTCCAACACGTACGACCGCACGGTCGAGGGCAGCGTGTACCGAGAGCTTCCCGCCGCGACCTCACGCACGACGAGCGACCAGTCGATGAGCGACCAGACGAGCTCCGGTATCCGTGCGGCCGGCACTCGCTCGTCGCCCGCCACCGCCTCGGCGAGCGACACGTCGAACCCGTCGGCGAACACCGCCAGGCGGGTGAGCACGCGGAGCTCGTCGGGGTTCAGCAGATCGAGGCTCCAGTCGAGCAGGCGATCCAGGCTTCGCTGACGGTCGGGCACGGTGGGATCGCGGGTCGACACGACCGCCACAGCGGTGCGCATCCGTTCGGTCATCTCGGCCGGCGTGAGGAGGTGCGCCCTCGTCGCAGCGAGTTCGATCGCGAGCGGAAGGCCGTCGATCGCTCGACACAACCGAACCACGTCGCTCAGGTCGGCGTCGGCGCCCAGCCCGCTGCGCTCGACGAACAGCCGAACGGCGTCCGATTCGACATCGGCGACGCCGAGCGGATCGAGTCGGTACAGCGTCTCACCGATCAGACCGAGCGGGACCCGACTGGTGGCGATCACACCGAGTTGGGGACACTGCTCGCGCAGTGTTGCAACGAGCCGTGAGACCGGCTCGATCAGGTGCTCGCAGTTGTCGAGCACCAGGAGCATCGAGCGCTCGGCGAGGTGCGCCACGACGTCGGCCTGCGCGTCGTTGCCGCGCACCGACGGCGCGTTGACAGCTTGCGCAATCGCCATCGGCACGACGTCACCGTCCGAGAGCGGAGCCAAATCGACGAACCACACACCATCGGGCCACTGCTCGACCACCCGCAGGCCGACCTCGATCGACAGCCTCGTCTTGCCGGCACCTCCGGGCCCCAGGAGCGTGACCACACGACCGGGCCGCAGCATCTCGGCGAGGTCGGCCTGTTCGATGACCCGGTTGACCATCGAGGTGACCGGCCGGACGAGGTTGTGG
Source organism: Ilumatobacteraceae bacterium (assembly GCA_963741755.1). Taxonomy (GTDB): domain Bacteria; phylum Actinomycetota; class Acidimicrobiia; order Acidimicrobiales; family Ilumatobacteraceae; genus Sva-07. Next base: position 60,167 of record CAVUJG010000001.1, read on the forward strand.
CTGTCGGCGGGCCGTACTCGCGGCGGGCGCTCATCGGTGTCGAGATCGGCCGCCGAGATGCGATACAGCGCGATCGGTTCGTCGAAATCGCGTACGCGAAACCGACCGAGTGCGGTGGCCACGATCTTCCCGTCGCTGCCGTGGTCGAGTTCGACCACCTCGGTGGTCGCCAGGATCTGCCCACCGTTCGCGGCGTCGACGACACGCGCCGCCTGGTGCACGGCCAGCGCGCGGTAGTCGCCGTCGACCGGGCGGGCGTAGCCGGTGTGCATGCCCATCCGAACCTGCACCGGATCGTCGGTCGGCCAGTCGGCGCCGGCCAGCGCCCGTTGGCCATCGACCGCCGCAGCAAGGGCGTCCGATGCATTGGCGAACGCAACGAAGAACGCATCGCCTTCGGTCAACACCTCGACACCTCGGTGCCGGGCCCACACGTCACGCAGGAGCCGGTGGTGCACATCGAGGAGGTCGCTGTAGCGGTCACCCAGGTCGCGCAGGATCCGGGTGCTCCCCTCGATGTCGGTGAACAGGAATGTGACCGTTCCCGACGGCAACCCCTTGACCATCGATGCGCTCCTCAACGGATCGGTTGAATCCGTCCAAGTGACAATAGCCGCCGCCCGGCCGCGCCTTCTCCGGTGTTCTGCCGCTCAGCCCGCTCGCTCGACGAACGAGCACAGCGCCGAGATCAACTCCATCTCGTCGACGTCGCGGGCCCGTGTGTCCAACAACTCGTCGGTGCACACGAGGTAGGCCAGACACCTCGCCCGGCTGATCGCCACGTTCAGTCGGTTCTTCGAGAACAGGAAGTCGGCAGTGCGCGGCATGAACTCGGCCGACGACGTCGTCATCGAGAACAGCACCACGGCAGCCTCGCGACCCTGGAACTTGTCGACGGTACCGACCTCGACACTTCGGGTCGCCGGGTCGACCCGCAACGCGTCGGTGATGCAGCGCCGCTGGTCGTTGTACGGGGCGACCACCATGAAGTCGTCGACCGTCAACGGACGCGTCGTGCCGTGCTGATCGGTCCACGGTTGGCCGAGCAACTCCATCACCTTGGCAACGATGATCGCCGCCTCCTCCGGCGACTCGGTGGAGCGGCCCGTGTGCGCAGCGCGCAACCAGCGCAGGCCGGTCTGGCCCGCGGCCGACTGGCCGGCACACGACTCGTGGCTGTGCAGCTTGCCGCCGTACATCACCTCGGAGATGAATCCGCACACGTCGGGGTGCATCCGCCGCGTGGTGTCCAGCAGCACGCCACGATCGGCCGGCACGGTCAGCTCGCCGGCGAGCAGATGCTCGAGCGCGCTCGCACCGGCGCCTCCCGGATGGCTCGCCTGCGACACCTGCGGCAACTGCTGGGGATCGCCGAGCAGGATCACGTTGGTCGCCGAGATGGTGGCGGCCAGGGTGTCGGCCAGGCCGAGCTGGCCCGCTTCGTCGACCACCAGCACGTCGACCGGGTTCTCACGCATCGGCTTGCTCGCGAACAGCCACGTCGTGCCGGCGACCACGTTGAAGTCGCCGCGCGCCACGTTGGCGTTGTCGTCGACGTAGCGGATGCCGCGGACCGAGCCCTCCTTCGCCTTGCGCACCGCCCGCAGCGTGTCGCGCTCGCCCTCCTCGCGGAAGCGGTCGACCACGGCCTGCATCAGGTTGTCGATCGCGGCGTGGCTCATCGCCGTCACGCCGACGCGCAGGCCGGCGTTCACCAGGGTGCGGATCATGTGGGCTCCGGTGTACGTCTTGCCGGTCCCCGGCGGGCCCTGGATCGGCACGTAGCTCCGGTCGAGCCCCGTCACCCACCCACAGATCGCCGGCACCTCGCCGGAGAACACCCCGCCGTCAGGCCCTCGACCCGCTTGGAATGCGGGGAGGTCGCGGCGCAACATCGCGTGGCCCACCCGGGCGGCGCGACCGGCCAACATCTCGTCGGCCAGATCCTCGAGCGCCGTCAACTTCGCGCCCTCCTCGAACTGCTCGTAGTGCACGAGCGACGTGGGAGTCACGCCGGCCTCGGCGGCAGAGTCGTCCCACGTGACCCACAACTCGCCGGCCGCGACGTCGATCTGCTCGAGCTTGAAGAACAGCCACTCCTGCTCGTTGATCGCCGCGATCAGCTTCTTGCCCTTCTGGATCTCGACGTCGATCGGTTGCGGCGGGAACGTGAAGCGCGCCCACGGCCACTTCAACGGCTTGCCCGTCTTCGCGCTGACCTGGGGCTTCACACCCCGGAACGCCAACCGCGTGATCACCGACGGCGAGTCCATCTGGTCGACCTCGTCAGCGATCGACCGTCGGTAGGCATCCGCGCTCACCACCCGACGCTCGCGGCGCCAGTAACCGAGCAGGTCGCCCATCAGATGCTCGTCCGTGCCCGGCCCGATGGCGTGGAGCGCCTCGATGCGGTCGTCGAGATCGGCGGCGGGTTCCTCCCGGCCGAGCACCGCCTCGCGCCACGCGACGTCGGCGGGGCGTTGGGTCACCAACCAGTCGCGCAGCGCGCCGGTGGCGCGCACGTCGTCTTCGTTGTAGGCGGCGATCTTCGTGAGGCTCGCCTCATCGCGCGACCCCATCCAGCGCTCGTACTCGACGACCGCGCCGGCGCCCTGGTCGATCTCGTGGCCGCGTTCGTAGTCGGTGAGGCGCTCGATGTGCTTGAGGCCGTAGCCCTCCACGCCGACCTGCATCGCGCCCTTCACGATCGGGAGCAGGTCGACGAACAGCCCCGTGCTGATCAGCTGTTCGAGCGCCAGTTCGCGGACGCCGTGCTCGGTCACCAGCCGTTCGAGCGACGACCGTTCAGTGTGGTTGTAGTGGTACACGTGCATGGCGGGGAACTGCGCCCGGCGGGCGGCGAGGTGGTCGACGAGCCCCTGCACCGCGGCGGCCTCCTCCACCTTGTCGTGGGCCCAGAAGGCGCGGAACTCCCACGCGCCCGCGGGCGACTTCTCGATCAGGCCGAACAGGAAGAACAGCTCGGCGTCGGCGTGCCAGAACGGGTGGCCCTCGAAGTCGAGGAACACGTCGCCGTCGTCGGGCGCCGGAAGCGCGGCGAACCCGATCGCGTCAGGAGCGTCCACGACGAGTGGCGCGGCGAGCAGCTCGAACGGCGGCTTGGCGTCGGGCGCGTTGCGGGCCTCCACCTGGAGTCGGGCTTGGCGAACGAACGTGTCGCGGCGGGCGTCGTCGATGTCGGCCACCTCGTGATCGAGGCCGGCCAGCGCGGCGATCGTGGTGACACCGTTCTGCTGGAGCGTGAGGCGGTCGGCGGTGCGTAGACCGGCCACGTGCACGAGCGAATCGGCCGCACGCCACGCGGCGTCGCACACCGTCTCGAAGTCGCAGAACTGGCAGTGGTCGCACGGCTTGGCCCGGGTGTCGGTGGGCGCGTCGTCGGCGAGGAGCTTCGCGAGTTGGCCGCGCAGTCGACGCCAGTAGGCGAGCACATCGGCGACGAGGATCGACTCGGAGCGCCCCGAGCCCAGTTCGATGTGCATCCGCTCGGGCAACACGCCGGTGGCCGCTTCGATCGCCTCGGCGTAGAAGCAGAGCTGCAGCACGTGGCCGGGCTTGGCCTCCTTGCGGGCAAGCTTGGCGTCGATCGGCTCGTAGGTGGACGTGCCGGTGTCGGGGTCGTCGACGCGGCGCAGGAAGTCGGCGATGCCGCGGATGCCCTCGTGCACGAACGGCATCTGGAACACGATGTCGTGGCCTTCGGCGAGCACGTCGCCCACCCGGTCGACCCACTGCTGGAACGTCTCACCGCCAGCCTTGTCCTGGGCGGGCACCTCGAACACCGACAGCCCCTCGTCCCGGTAGCGCTCGAGCACGGCGGCCTCGTGTTCGAGGCCCTTGGCCATCAGCATCTGGGCCATCTCACCGAACGGGCTCGACGGTTTCGCACGGGCGCCGGACTCGACCTCGTGCTGCAAGGTGAGGAAGTGCGCGCAGTCGAGCCACGCGGTGATCTTCGAAGGAGTGAGGAGCCGTTCCGCCATCAGCCCATCATGACCCCGCCCCATCCGTTTGCGTCGCGTTTCGGATGACCCGTCCCATCCGAAACGCCACGCAAACGGTGGTGAACGTGGCGTGATGCGCGGCGGTCAGGCGACGAGTTCGGCGCGGAGGCGTTCGATGGTCGACGACGAGATCGGGAACGACGCAACCCACGCCTCGAGCGATCCGTGCTCGTCGACGGCACGCTCGAGCACCAATTCGATCGTTTCCGCAGGCGCCCGGAACAGGGTGGCAGGCAGCCTGGCGACGGGCGGATCATCCGGGCTCGGATTCTCGATCAGGGTTGCGCGGCGCCGTTGGGCCGGCTCGTCGGAACGCACGTAGTCGGCCACGATGTCGTCGCGCCGCACGCCGATCGCCGCGTGGATGAGCGCCGTGATCAGGCCGGCCCGATCCTTGCCGAACGCGCAGTGCACGAGCACCGGGCCGTCCGCCAGGGTGTCGGCGATGCGGTCGAGCACCTGACCGACCTGCTCGCGGCTCTGGCCGAGCATTCCGACGTAGAGATCAGCGATGTCGGTCGGCGTGTCGAGCGGCGGCGGATCCTCGTGATCGACCACCTGATCGACGAGGGGCAGGTGTGCAGTGTGCGCCGCATCGACGAACCCAGGGCTCCGGCTGAACTGTGACTGCTGGCGCAGATCGACCACCAATGCCAGGTCGAGCGAGTCGACCACCACGCGTCCAGCGGGCGTGATCCGGATCGGATCGTCCGACCGGAACAGACGTCCCTGTCGGACCGTGCGACCGTCGGTGGTCGCCCACCCGCCGGCATCACGGAAGTTGACACAGCCGTCGACATCGAGGTGTCCGGCAGCAGTCATCCTCGAGCACTCTAGGAACCGAGACGCACCGAACCTCGGCCAGACAGCACCACCAGCCAGCCGACCTGCAGTGAGTATCGTCCGGGCGTGAGCAATGTGAGTTCCAAACGTCGGGCCGCGGCGGTTGCCGTGACCCCGTTGTTCCTGTTGGTGATCGCACTGGTCGTGCAAGCGGTCTTCCGGCAGTCGTCGTCGATCGTCATCGGATTGCTCGGCATCGCGCTGCTCACCGCCGGGGCATGGTGGGTCGTCACCGAAGTCGGCGTGGTCAAACTGGTCGCCGCGCTCACCGGTGTCATCGGCCTCGTTCTCGTCGCCGTCGCGCTCGTTCGGGCGCTGTCGAAGTTCGAGCACATCGTGTTCCGGCTGGTGCTGATCATTGCCGCCGTCTACCTGATGATCTTCCTCGCCAACTACGCACTGAAGCGACCGGTCCCGAAGTCCTCGGCACGCGTCAAGGCCGAGCCGTCCAAGGCCGTGCTGATGTGCAATCCGTGGTCCGGCGGCGGCAAGGTCGAGAAGTTCGGACTCCTCGAACTGGCCGACGAGTTGGGCATCGAAACCGTGCTGCTCGCCGAAGGACTCGACCTCGAACAGCTCACGCTCGACGCCGTCGCCCGCGGCGCCGACTGCATCGGGATGGCGGGAGGCGACGGCTCGCAAGCTCTCGTTGCGTCGGTCGCGGTGAAGCACGATCTTCCCTTCGTGTGCATTCCAGCGGGCACGCGCAACCACTTCGCGCTCGACCTCGGCCTCGACCGTGAAGACCCGCGCAAGGCAATGGTGGCCTACCGCGATGCCATCGAGCGCCGAGTCGACTACGCCACGGTCAACGGCAGGTTGTTCGTCAACAACGTGTCGCTCGGGATCTACGCGACCATCGTGCAGTCCGAGGACTACCGCAACAACAAGGTCGAGGTCAGCAGCAAGATGGCCGCCGAACTCCTCGGACGCCAAGCCGAGACGTTCGACCTGCAGTACACGACGCCCAGCGGCGAGGACGTCGAGGGCGCATTCGTCATCATGGTGTCGAACAACAGCTACGTCCTCGGAGCGAAGCGCGACGTTGCGCAACGCCGACGCCTGGATGGCGGCGAACTCGGCGTGTTCGCACTGTCGCCGCGAACCGGCACGCAGGCAGCGCGCCTGATGACGGTGGCGATGCTCGGCATGCCCGACTACAGCAAGTACTGGTGGCAGTTCCACGCGACCGAGTTCGAGGTGCGGTCGAAGTCGGGGTCGGCCTACATGGGCGTCGACGGCGAGGCACTCGAGGCCGACACTCCCCTGCGGTTCGAGATCCATCCGTTGGGTCTGCGCATGTACGTGCCAGAAGGCAACCTCGACGAAGTCGAGCGTCGACGCGCCCGCAGTCTTCGTCTCGCCGATCTGACCGAGATCGCACGCGGGCGAGAGCCCGGCTCGACCCCTCCGCGGTGACCACCGGCCAGTTGGCCTAGCATCGGCGAATGGCCACCTACGCTTGCCCCACCTGTGGAATGTCCGTCAATGCGACCTGTGGCGAATGTGACGCCCCGCTCGTGAACGACACGATCCAGCGCGACGACGGATCATCGGTCCAGGTCTCGAAGTGCCCGAACGGCCACGGCAAGATCAAGTCGCCGATGTGCTGCGGCGCTGACATGTCCTGCTCGATCGCCTGACGCACCGGGGCTTTCAGGTCACACTCTTTCGGACCCGCAACCGCGCAGTGCTCGACTCGGCGACGGGAACGAGCGTCGTCGCCTTGCCAAGTCCAATCGCCGGCATGTTGCCGTAGATCGCCTCGTACTCGCCGGCGCGCACGAGATACGTCTCGTGCCAGATCCCCGTGCGATCCGACTTACCGACGCGCCGCCAGTAGTTGCGCCACGGCTCGAGATGCGGGTCGTCCTGATCGCGGGCGAAGGCCTCGAGGTGCTCGAACGATCGCCAGTACTGCACGATCGTCGGGAAGCCGTTCTCATACCCCAACAGTCCCTTCTCGGGATGCTCGGTCAGATACTTCAGCATGTGGTTCATCCCGCGCCTGCCGCCGAGATCAGCGAATGATCGGAGCAGGTGAAAGAAGTTGTTCGGTCTCGCCCCGATGAGGAAGACCACGAAGTCGCCCTCGATCTCGGCGGTCCATCGTCCCTTTCGTACGTCTGCCATCTCGCGAGTCTCGCGGCCGAACAGGCGCCGCGGCCGAACGGGCGCCGCGACCGACGCTCCCCGCGCGCGATCAGGACGCGCTCGAGCGTGACAACCCGTCGGAGGACGGCGCCGACGGATCGAGCGGCTGACGATCGTCAGCTCATGAGGGTTCAGTCGGCGGGCTCGACGCGCCAGACGTCGCCGTCGGAGCGGACGTGGCCGGCGCACGGTTCCCAGTGGGTGCCGAGCACCAGTTCGTCGGTGTCGGCGCGCCCGGCGAAGAACGCCCGGCGGGTCGCTTCGGCCCCGGCCGGGTCGACGTCGAACGAGCTTCCCCACTCGGGGTGCGCCGCCTGGCACACCATGTGCGACAGATCGCCGGTGATCACCGCGCGCTGACCGTCGCTCTCGATCGACACGCTGACGTGGCCCGGGGTGTGGCCCGGTGTCGGCGTCAGTGTGACGTGCTCGGTGAGCTGGGCATCGGTTGCCACGAGGTCGACGAGGCCGGCGTCGATCACCGGCTGGATCGAATCGGCTCGCAGCACCGCGTCCATCCCCGAGTCGTCGCGCTGCCAGTGCTCCCACTCGACGTCGGCGAACAGGTAGCGGGCGTTCGGGAAGGTCGGAACCCAGTTGCCGTCGACCAGGCGCGTGTTCCACCCGACGTGGTCGACGTGCAAGTGCGTGCACAACACCGTGTCGATCGACTCGGGTGGGAAGCCGGCGGCGGTGAGGTCGTCGAGGAACGGGCCCGACCGCATGCTCCACGCCTCGACCGGTCGTTGCTTGTCGTTGCCGAGACACGTGTCGACCAGGATGCGCCGCCCAGCGCTCTCGATCACCAGTGCCCGGATCGTCATGAAGACCTTGCCGTCAGGGGTCGCATAGTGCGGCACCATCCAGGCGATCTCCTGGATCCGATCCGCCGTCGCGTCGGGCAGCAACCAGTGCGCAGCCGACGTCGTGGTCAGCTCGGCGATCTCCGTGATCCGTACGTCCCCAATCGTCCACATCCACCCAAGCCAACCACGTTTGCGTTGCATTTCGGATGACCCGGCCCAGCCGGAATGCAACGCAAACGTGGTCTTGGGCGCGCTGTGTCAGTCGGTGGTGGCCGGTCGGACGCCGGCGTCGCGGCGGCGGGCGGCGATGTCGGGGTCGACGCCGGAGCTTCGCCACGCTTCGGCATCGGCCGGTGAGAAGCCGTTGGCTGCCCATCGGGCTGCCTCGCCGGGCCGGAAGTCGCTCGCCAACCACGATGCGGCATCGCCGGGCTGCACGTCGGCGGCAACCCACTTGGCGAGCTTGCGATCGGGCAGCGTCGTCGCCGCCCACTCGTCGGCCGACTCCTCCGCTGCGCCCGCGTCGAGCGCGACGCGGCGTCGAACCACCTGTGTGGTCCAGCCCTCCTCGGGGCGCTGCTCGCGTGCGCTCTCGACGTCGAAACCGACTGACTCGAGCAAGCGCGCCACCTCCGGGTCAGCGACCACTTCGGCCCAGTCGGCTGCGCTCGACGCCGAGAAACCGGCTGACGACCAGGTCGCGGCGGCCTCGGCCGACAGGCCGCGATCGATCCACTCCATCGCCTTCTTGACCTTGACCCCGGCCGCTTCGGCATAGGCGATCTCGGCCGGGCTCCGCCCCGATCGCAAGTACGCCAGCGCCTTGGACGGCTTGAGGCCGCCCTCTGCGACCTCCGCAAGTTGGGCAGCCTCGGCAACGTCGGCGTCGGTCTTGGCCCAGGGAGCGAACTGCTTGCCCGACGTGAAACCACGATCGATGGCGCGCAGGATCGTCGCCGCGTCGAAGCCCTCCCACGTCTCGATGAACGCGGTGTCGGTCGGCAGCCCACGAGCCTCGAGCGAGGCAGCGAACGCAGCGTCGGGGGCCGGGCGTCCCGAGCGGCGGAACTCGGTGATCTCGTCGGTGGTGAGCGACGAGTCGTACCAGCGCGCCGCGTGCGGCGGCGGAAGCGTGCCGTCTCGGAACATGATCGTGACGACGGCGTCAGGCAGCCCCGACGCGATCCAGCGTTCCCGGTCCTGGCGATCAGTGTGCGTCATCGCGCCATGATCCCCGTTCGGGGCCGCCGACCACCAATCAGCTCGCCCGCCACTACCCGTCTCCACCCCGTTTGTGCGCAGGTTCGGATGACCCGTCCCAGCCGGAATGCAACGCAAACAGGAGAGACCCGGCGCTACACCCCGTTTGTGCGCAGATTCGGATGACCCGTCCCAGCCGGAATGCAACGCAAACAGGAGAGACCCGGCGCTGCACCGTTTGTGCGCAAATTCGGATGACCCGTCCCAGCCGGAATGCAACGCAAACGAGGATTGGGGGGTGGAGAGTGCTCAGCGGAGGGGGGTGATGACCTGTTCGGCGAAGCGGATGATCGGGTCGGTCGACGGTGGGTTGCCGAAGTCCATCACCACGTGGTCGACGCCGACCTCGTGCCAGCGGGCGATCAGCTCGTGCAACTCGGCCGACTCGGCGTCGGTCTCGGGCAGCGCACGCTCGATCGTGATGCCGGTCTCGATGTCGGCCGGATCCCGTCCCGCGGCGGTGGCGGCACGCTGGACGATGTCGTACTTGCGCAGCCAGTCGTCCTCCTTGCGAGACATGTTGTGCCACATGTCGGCGATCCGTCCCGCCAGCGGCAGGCCGACCTGCTCGCCGTTCGCGCCGATGCACACCGGCGGCACCACCTCGGGCAACGGCGGCGCGGCGGCCCCATCGATCGAGAAGTACGTGCCCTCGAAGCTGGGATCGTCCTCGGTCCACATCAGCCGACAGATCGTGACCACCTCCTCGAGTTGCGCGTAGCGCACCGACGGCGACGGGAACTCGTAGCCGTACGCGGTGTACTCGTCGCCGCGCCAGCCGGCACCGATGCCGAGCATGAACCGGTTCTCGGAGAACACCTGCAACGTGGCGGCCATCTTGGCGGTGAGCGCCGGCGGGCGGTAGCCGTGGCCGAGCACGTGGTGGCACAGCTGCACATCGGGAAACTTCGCGGCCAACCAGGTGAGCGACGTCCACGCTTCGACGAACGGATCGGTCTTCGCGTCGAATCCCCAGAAGTGATCGGCCACCCACATCGAGTCGAAGTGGTCGTTGACGGTCGGCAGGATGAACTTCGCCTGCTCGACGACGATCGGCTTGTGATCGCTCCAGCGATTGCCGATGCACGGCGAGAGCCAACCGAATCGGAGCGGACGTCGTTGCGATGCAGCCATGCGGCGAACCTACCGCGTCGAGCCTCGCGGGAAGTCGGGTCAGAGGCCCCTACCCCGACCGACGGAACCCTGCCAGCGTTACTGGTGTGGGAAGCGCGTCGTTGATCGACGCGGCCGCGCCCGGCCGGGTGTTGACCGGCGGGCTCGGACCGCTCGTCACTCGCCTCCGTGAGCGCGGCTGCACCGTCGTCGCTCCCGTCGCCAAGGATCGAGTGGTCGCGCTCGGCGAGATCGAGTCGGCCGACGAACTCGCCACGGGCTGGGTCGACGTCCAGGAGCCGGGCCACTACCGAGCCGAGTCGAGCACCACCGGACCGTTCCGACACGCCGCGCCCGCAGCCCCATGGAAGCGGTGGCTCCACCCCGAACAGCGACTGGTCGTGCGGCTGCGATCGGGCAGCGCTCGACCGGACCTCGACGCACCGGCCGCAACGGTGGCGCCGCTCGCCTTCGTCGGCATCCAGTCCTGCGACCTCGCGGCGATCGGACGACTCGACGTGGTGCTTGCCGACGACGACGACTACCGAGCACGACGCGAGTCGCTGGTGATCGTCGCCGTCGCGTGCACCGACCCCGCCGCCGACTGCTTCTGCGTGTCGGCCGGAACGGGGCCGTGGCCCGGCCCGGGCGCCGACATCGTGTTGCGAATGCTCGACGACGACACGCTGCTCGCGACGCCAGCGACCACCAGCGGCGCCGACCTGCTCGACGAGCTCGGCCCGCTGCCCGAGGTCACGCCCGCCCAGTTCGCCGCCGCCGAGCAACGCATCGCCGCCGGTGCGGCCCGCCAGACGCGCCGACTCGACCCCTCGGCGATCGCCGCCGCAGCGGCCGCTCCCGACGGCCCCGGCTGGGAGGCGGTGGCCGAGCGCTGCTTGACCTGCGGCAACTGCACGTTCGTCTGCCCCACCTGCTTCTGCACCTCGGTGGTCGACTCGGCCGCGCTCGACGGCAGCGCCTTCGAACGCCACGAGCGATGGGACAGCTGCTTCTCGCTCGACTTCGCCCACGTCCACGGCGGCTCGGTCCGCACGTCGGCCGCCTCGCGCTACCGCCAGTGGTACCTCCACAAGCTCGTCACCTGGCACGACCAGTTCGGCGAGTCCGGCTGTGTGGGCTGCGGACGATGCATCACCTGGTGCCCGACCGGCATCGACATCACGGAGGCGATCGACCATGGCTGACCATCACCTCACCCGCGACCTCACCCACGACCTCACCCACCGGGATCTGACGATCCACGACCTGACGGCGGAGCTGGCCGCCAACCCGCTGTTGGGCGATCTCCGCCCGGACTTCCTCGAACTGATCGCAGGATGCTGCGTGAACATCGCCTTCGCCAAGGGGCAACGGCTGATCACGGTCGGCGACCCTGCCGATCACTTCTGGATCATCCGCCACGGTCGCGTCGACGTCGAGCTGCACGGCGCCGCACGCGGCACGATCACGATCGACCGCTTGGAGCCGGGTGAGATCCTCGGCGTCTCGTGGATCGCCTCGCCGTACGTCAGCGAGTTCGATGCCACCGCGGTGGAACACGGCAGCGCCATCGAAGTCGACGCCGCCTGCCTGCGCGGCAAGTGCACCGACGATCCCGAGCTCGGCCACGAGCTCTACCGTCGCTTCGCCACGATGCTCAAGTCGCGGCTGCACGCCACTCGGCTGCAACTCCTCGATCTCTACGGACCCGGCGATGCGCGCTGAGTCGTCTTCGAGCACGATGACCCCGGCGATGGCCGCGGTCGAGGCGACGGTCGACGACCTTGCCGACACGGTCACGATCTCGCTGACGATGCCCGACGAACTCGCCATGCCGCTCCCGGGCCAGTTCGCCATGCTCTGGGTGCCCGGCATCGGGGAGATCCCGATCTCGTACAGCGGCATCGGGCCGGGTCGGCGGGTCGACCACACCGTGCGCGCCGTCGGCGCCGCCAGCGCAGCGCTCTGCGAACGGGCGCCAGGCGACCTGATCGGCGTGCGCGGCCCGTTCGGGAGGGGCTGGCAACTCGACTCGCTGGACGGCGCCGACGTGTTGATCATCGCCGGCGGGCTCGGCCTCGCTCCGCTGCGACCGGTGATCGAAGCTGCCGCCGCAGGCAGCCTGGCCGCCCGGTCGGTGCAGCTGCTCGTCGGTGCCCGAAGCCCCGACGCGATCCCCTACGCCGACCAGATCGACGAGCGCTGGCAGACACTTCGGCCCAGGGTGACCGTCGACCGCGCCGACGCGTCGTGGACCGGCCCGGTCGGCCCGCTGCACATCGGGCTCGCCGACCCCATCGAGCGGCCCGCCGAGATCGCTGCACTGGTGTGCGGTCCGGAGATCATGATGCAGGTGCTGAGCCGGCAACTCGACGTCGCCGGAGTCCCGAGACGCCGCATCCAGGTCTCACTCGAACGCAACATGCAGTGCGGGTTCGGACAGTGCGGCCACTGCCAACTCGGCGCGCTGTTCACCTGCGTCGACGGGCCGGTCGTCGACTGGGCCACGGCTGCTCCCCTGCTCGCGGTACGGGAGCGATGAGATGAGCGGCACCCTCGCGACCGGCACCGCAGACCCCGCCACCATCACCAGCGGCCGTCCGCGTGTCGCCGTCTGGAAGTTCTCCAGTTGCGACGGGTGCCAGCTGACGCTGCTCGACTGCGAGGACGAACTGCTGGCGTTGACCGAGGTCGTCGACCTCATCCACTTCCTCGAGGCGGGACACTCGGACGACGACGGCCCATTCGACCTGTCCCTCGTCGAAGGATCGATCTCGACACCCGAGGAGATCGACCGGATCCACCACGTGCGCGACGTCTCGCGCCACCTCGTGACGATCGGCGCATGCGCCACCGCCGGAGGCATCCAGGCCCTGCGCAACTTCGGCGACGTCGACGAACTCCTGCGGATCGTCTACGCCCGACCCGACTTCCTCTCGACCCTGGCGACCGTGTCGCCGATCAGCGACTACGTCGACGTCGACTTCGAGCTGCGCGGCTGCCCGATCGACAAGCGCCAACTTCTCGAAGTGATCTCGGCGTTCGTCGTCGGCCGTCGACCCGACGTGCCGAGCCACGACGTGTGCTTCGAGTGCAAGGCCGCCGGATCGGTCTGCGTGCTGGTCGCCGGCGACACGCCGTGTCTCGGGCCGGTCACCCACGCCGGCTGCGGGGCGCTGTGCCCGCGGTTCGGTCGCGGTTGCTACGGGTGCTTCGGCCCGATGGACTCCGCCAGACCGGAACCGCTGATCGCCACCCTGCGCGCACGCGGCGTGAGCGAGGCGGAGCTGACCCGCCTCTTCCACACCTTCAACGCGTGGTCCGAACCGTTCCGCGGCCAGCCAGGCCCGGTGCCCGTCGAGATCGGAGCAGCACGATGACCCATCGTGCCGGAGCCGGGCCGCTCGCCACCGGCCCACTCGAGACCGGGGCGCTCACCCGCGTCGAGGGCGAGGGAGCGATGCACGTCGAGATCGTCGACGGCCGCCTCGTCGGCGTGACGTTGCGGATCTACGAGCCACCGCGGTTCTACGAGGGGTTCCTACGCGGGCGTGGCCACACCGAACCGCCCGACATCACCGCGCGTATCTGTGGCATCTGCCCGGTCGCCTATCAGATGTCGGCATGTCTGGCGATCGAGGAGGCGTGCGGTGTCGAGGTCACCGACGGCATCGCCGAGCTGCGCCGACTGCTCTACTGCGGCGAGTGGATCGAGAGCCACACGCTGCACATCCACATGCTGCATGCGCCCGACTTCCTCGGCGTCGACAGCGTCGTCGATCTCGTCGCGCTCGACCGGTCGGCGGTCGAGCGTGGGCTCGAACTGAAGAAGATCGGCAACGAACTGCTCGAACTGATCGGCGGCCGCGCGATCCATCCGGTGAACGTGCGGGTGGGCGGCTTCTACCGCCCGCCGAGCCGCGAGGCGTTGCGAGCGTTCCGGCCCCGACTCGCCCGAGCGCTCGAGTTGGCGGTCGACGTGTGCGAGTGGGTCGCCGGCTTCGACTTCCCCGAGCTCGACACCGACCACGAACTCGTCGCACTCGACGACGGTGACCACTACCCGGTGTTCGGCGATCGGATCGTGTCCGATCGCGGCCTCGACATCGCGGTCGACGAGTTCGCGAGCCACTTCGAGGAGTTCCAGGTGTCGCACTCGACGGCGAAGCACGCTCGGCTCCTCTCGCGCGGCAACTACCTCGTCGGCCCGCTCGCCCGCTACCGCCTGGCCCGCGAGAAACTCCTGCCGGCGGCCGCCGCCGCGGCGAGCGCCGCCGGCCTGGGCGCGACGTGCCCCAACCCCTTCCGCAGCATCGTCGTGCGCGCGGTCGAGGTGGTCCACGCCTGCGAGGAGGCGCTGCGCATCACCGACGGCCTGATCGACGCCAGCATCGACACCGACCCCGGATCGGTCGCGGTGCCGGCTCGCGCGGGCACCGGCCACGGTGCCACCGAGGCGCCGCGGGGTCTGCTGTACCACCGCTACACGCTCGACGAGGCAGGGACGATCACCGACGCCGAGATCGTCCCGCCCACCTCGCAGAACCAGCCGACGATCGAGCACGACCTGTTCCACTTCGTCGAGTCGCGCCTCGACATGGCCGACGACGAACTGGCCCGCGCCGCCGAGGTGACGATCAGAAATCACGATCCGTGCATCTCGTGCGCAACCCACTTCCTCGACCTCACCGTCGATCGCCGCGGGAGGACGCCATGAGGCCGCTGGTGATCGGCGTGGGAAATCGGTGGCGCGGCGACGACGGCATCGGTCCGCTGACGATCGACGCGCTCGCCGCGTTGGGCACCGACGGCCCCGACGCCGATCTGATCACGCTCGACGGCGAGCCGGGGCGACTGGTCGCCGCCTGGGAGGACCGGTCGCGCGTCGTGGTCGTCGATGCGATCGTCACCGGCGCCGCGCCGGGCACCGTGCATTGCGTCACCAGCGGGTTCGCCGGGCGCGGTGCAGGCGCGAGCTCGCACGGCAACGGCATCGCCGAAGCGGTCGCGCTCGGCCGAGCACTCGATCGGCTTCCCGAGCAGCTCGTCGTAGTCGGCATCGAACCGGGGCGACTCGACCACGGCGCCGAACTCTCGCCGACCGTCGCCGCGGCGCTCGACACCGTGATCCGTCTCGTCCGCGAGCTGGTCGACGAGGAGGTGGGTTCGCCATGTGCCTGAGCGATCTCGGTCGGGTCGTCGACGTCGACGAGGCGCGCCACAGCGCGTCGGTCGACGTCGGCGATCGCGTCATCCAGGTGTCGACGGTGACGCTCGGCCTCGACGGTCCCTCGCCGGCCATCGGTGACTGGCTCGTCGTCCACACCGGATTCGCCGTCGAACGCCTCACCGAAGCGGCAGCCGACGACATTCAGCAAGCGCGACGCGGGCTCGCCCCGGCGACGCTCGAACTCGACCCGAAGGAGCGGTCATGACGAACACCGTGCGCAACACCGGCCTCGCCCTCGCGGGCGTGACCGCCGTCGTCTCCGGTTTCTCCGTCTTCGTGAACGGCTACGGAGTCGCCCACTTCGACGATGCCACCACATACACCACCGCCAAGAACCTCGTCACCGCCGTGGTCCTGATGGTGGCCGTCGTCGTGATGCGCGGGCGACGGGCGCCCGACGCTGCGGCACCTCCGACCGCGAGTGCGGCGACGCGCACGCGTCGCGACACCGCAACGCTGGCCACGATCGCGGTCATCGGAGGCAGCGTGCCGTTCGTGTTGTTCTTCGAGGGCCTGGCTCAGGTGTCGTCGACCAACGCAGCGTTCATCCACAAGACGCTGGTCGCGTGGGTGGCGATCATGGCGGTGGCGTTCCTCGGCGAACGCGTGTCGGTCTGGCACGTGACGGCGATCGCGCTGATCCTGCTCGGCTATGCGCAACTGGCCGGAGGAGTCGGGTTCCCCGACGTCGGCACCGGCGAGGCGCTGCTCCTGGCCGCCACGCTGTGCTGGTCGGTCGAGGTGATCCTCTCCCGGTCGCTGCTGCGGCGCGGCATGGCCCCCATGGTCGTCAGCACGTGGCGGATGGCGGGCGGCATCGTGCTGTTGCTCGCCTGGGCGATCGTCCGCGGGGCGCTCGGCGACCTGCTCGGGCTGTCGGCCACCCAGTGGGCGTGGGCCGTGCTCACCGGCTTGTTCCTCACCGCGTACGTCGTCAGCTGGCACCACGCGCTCGCTCGGGCACCGGCGGTCGACGTGACCGCCGTGCTCAGCATCGGCGCGGTGATCACCGCCGCGCTGAACACCGGTGTGCGCGGGGCCGTCATCGAACCGGTCGGGCTGATCCTGCTGCTCACCGGCGGGCTGCTCGTTGCGTGGGCCTCGATCGTCGGGCGCCGGACACCGCAGCAGGCGGCGGCGTTGTGAGCGTCGACGGCGCCGTCCGGTTCGCCCGCTTCGCGGTGCCGCCGAACCAGCGCGGCTTCTGCGGCCCGGCCCGCGAGGGCGAGCTCGCCGCCTACCGAGCCGAGGAGCTGCGCGTCGATGCGGGACTGCACGAGTTGGCGTCCGGGTTCGAGGGTGCGTGGCCGTACCTCGAGTTGCTGGCAGGCGCGGCGGGCGTCGACGATCCGCTGGATGATCGGGTCGTACAGGCCTACTGGATCGGCAACGATCTCTGCTCGCGGGTGACGCACAACGACTGGGGGTGGCACCTCGTCGATCGGTTCGGCCCGCGCGCCGGCGGCGACGTCGATCGGCTCACCGCCCGGGTCGGCAACGGCGCGGTGCCGCACCACTCGTTCCACGTGTTCTGCGTGTATCCCTGGGTGGGGCTGCTGCGCGAGGGGCTCGGCGGTGTCGAGCCGCTGCGGATCCTGAGTCAGTGTCATGTGAGCTGGGCGACAGTGATCGGCCGCAACGGCGACGACCTGCTCGTGGAGGGTCCCGAGTTGACCTGGGACGGGCATGCACTCGCGCTCGGCGCCACCGAGCGGCGGGTTGCGTGGCTCGATCCGCGTCTCGTTCGCCTCGGACACGAGATCGACGACGGTTCGGTGGTGGCGATCCACTGGAACGAGGTCGTCGACGTGCTCGATCACGGTCAACAGCGCTGGCTCGAACGGCTCACTCGTAGTCAGATCGAGGTCGCCAACGACCTCGGCGTCCCCGTGCTCTGACCGCCCGCGCCGACCGCGACCACGCCGTACGCTGGTGCCGTGACCGAACTGGCCGGGCAGCTGCGCGTCGTGATGATCATCATCGACGCGATGCCGCACCGACACGTGAGCCCGGCCCTGACGCCCAACCTGTGGGGCCAGGCGTCGACCGGCGGGCGGGCACCGATGGGCGCGCTGTCGCTGCCGGTGTCGGTCACCTACGCCAACCACGCTGCCTACGTCACCGGCGTCGACCCGACGATCACCGGCGTGCACGGCAACCACACCTGGACCGACGAGGGCTGGATGCCGGCTCCGAAGCTGGGACCGCGAGCGACGACCCTGTTCGAGCGGGTCCGTGGCGCAGGTGGGACATCGGCGATGGTCGTCGGCGACCAGAAGCTGGTCGGCCAGATGGGCGGGTCGAGCGCCGATGCGGTGTGGCCGCCCGACGGTCGCCTCCCCGACGGCACCGATCGCTGCCGGTTCGGCTACGCCTCCGATGCGGCGGTACTCGCGGCACTCGATGGCATCGACCTCGACGTCGACGTCGCCGTGATCCACCTCAACGAACCCGACACCACGTCGCACCTGTTCGGGCCCGATTCGCCGGAGGCGTTCGAGCAGTACCGAGCGACCGACGCTGCATACGGCGAGGTGATCGGCCAGCTCGCCGAGGGGTGGGACAGCACGCTGGTGCTGACCGTGTCGGATCACGACCAGGAGACGATCACCGACTTCACACCGGTCGACCTGGCCGAAGCGTTCGCCACCATCGAGGGCGTGGACGTCGCCGACGAGGGGACGGCCGCCCTCGTGCACCGGGCGCCCGGCAGCATCGACGACGACCGGCTGGCCGACCTCATCCGATCGGTCGACGGTGTCGAGGCGGCGGTGGCGCTCACACCGGAGATCTGGATGGCGTGGACGGAACCCGGCCGAGCGTTCGGGACCACGCCGATTCCGATTCATGGTCAGCACGGCAGCCCGCGGTGTCGCACGCAGATGGCGATCGTGTCCGGCGGCGACGTGCGCGTCGGCGGCGTCGCCCGACAGCTCGAACGCAGCCAGCCATCGGTGCTCGACTGGGCACCGATGATCGCCCGGCTCCTCCAGCTCGACGAGGGCTCGACGTGAGCGGCCGTGTCGATCGGGTCGACGTGGCAGCGTTCCGGCGCGACGGCTGGCTGATGCTGCCCCAGGCGCTGTCGCCGGTGCAACTCGACGCGCTCGACACTGCGATCACACGACTGCAGGGGTGGGCCGAGACCGGCGGGCCGGGTCTGCACCACTTCGAACAGACCGACGCCGGCGCGGTGCTGGCACGCAGCGAAGACTTCGTCGACGCCGACCCGGTCTTCCACGACGTCATCCGAAGCGGCATCGTCGTCGACATCCTCGCCCAACTGTTCGGCGACGAGCCGGTGCTGTTCAAGGAGAAGATCAACTACAAGCAGCCGGGCGGTGGCGGCTTCGCTCCGCACCAGGACGCGACGGCGTACCGCTTCGTCGACCATCACATCTCGTGCATGGTGCCGCTCGACCCGGCGACCCCCGAGAGCGGCTGTCTGTACGTGGCGCCCGGCTACGAGGCGGGCCAACTGCCGACCGACGAACGAGGTCGCGTCGAGGAGTCGACCGCTGCAGGGCTCGACTGGCGGCCGGTTCCGTTGGCGCCTGGCGACCTGCTGTTCTTCGACTCGTACACGCCGCACTACAGCGACACGAACACCACGACCCGGCCACGGCGGGCGGCGTACCTCACCTACAACGCGGCGTCGCTCGGCGATCACCGCGACCGCTACTACGCCGACAAACGAGCCGAGTTCGAACGCGCCGGCGACGACTTCGACGGCGAGCGGGTACGGATCAGCATCAGCGACGACTTCCTCGGACGACCGGTGCAGCGGTGAACGAACTCGTCGCGCTCTACGCCTCGCCGGCCGCGCTGCGGATGTACGACGAAGCGGTCACCGAACTCGACCATGCACTGCAGGCAGCGGCGCTCGCACAGTCCGATGGGGCGCCGGACCACCTGGTTGCTGCAGCGCTGCTCCACGACGTCGGCCATCTCGTGTCCGACGACAACGTCACCCTCGACGACGACCTCACCGACGACTTCCACCACGAGCGAGTCGGCGCCCAGTACCTCGCCCGCTGGTTCGGACCGGAGGTCACTGCGCCCGTCGCACTCCACGTCGCAGCGAAGCGCTACCTCTGTGCGATCGAGCCCGGCTACCTCGACGGATTGTCGCCGTCGTCAGCCCGAAGTCTTGCGCTCCAAGGTGGACCCATGACGGCCGACGAGGTGGCACGTTTCGAGCGGCTCGCCCATCACGACGCCGCAGTGTGCGTTCGACGCTGGGACGACCAGGCCAAGGTCGCCGGCCTCGACGTCGGCGTCTTCGCCGACCACCAGCTGCTCCTGAGCAAGCTCGCTGTCACCAGCTGACCCGCGTCACCCCGCCCCTCCCCGCCTGCCACACCACGTTTGCCACACCACGTTTGCGTGCGGATCTGGATGACCCGCCCCATCCGAAACTGCGCACAAACGTGGTTGGAGGGCGTGGTTCGGGGGGTTCGGGTCAGGTGAGGTGGCGACCGCAGTGGGGCCAGGGGCGGGCGCCGCGCTCGCTGTAGAGGGCGAGGGCCATCGCGTCCTGCTCGGCGGGCGCCGCGGCGGCCGGGTCGACGCCGACGAGCTGCGGTGCGTGGCGCTCGGCGACCGAGTTCCACGTCGAACGATCGAACTGGTAGGCGCCGCGGTACTTGCCGGATCGACTGGTGATCGCATAGTTGCCGTTCGATTCGCACTTGCGCAGCGCAGCCCACTCGCTGGGGTCCGGCCCGGGTGGCAGGGCGGGCACGGGCAGCGTGTCGATCGGGAGCCCGAGGAACTCGAGCGCATTGCGGTGCGCTCGGAGCGTGGCGCTGCCGTACCAGCCGTCGGTCGCCACGCCCAGCGCTTCCTGCAGTGCGGCGACTCGGGGACCGCGTTCGTCCCACGCGTAGGTGTCGGCGACGACGACGATCACGGGATCCACCGTCGGTGCGGCGGCAGGCTCCCGGACAGGCTCCGGGGCTCGAGCGACGTCGCGTTCGGCAACCGGAATCGGATCCGGAACTGGTGCACTCGGCGGAGCGGTTCGTTCCGCGAGTCGCGGTGTGGCGGGCACGGCGACCTGCGGGGCGTCGTCGCCGATTGCTCGTGCGACGAAGGGTGTGCCTCCGATCACGAGGACCGCCGCGATCACGGCAGCGGACCGGCGGACGGTCCGAGTCGGCAGGTGAACGCGCGAGGAAGGGTGGTGGGGGTGGGGGGTCATGACGCTCCTTGGCAGCGGGGACCAACGTGGGTCCGCACGGCGTGTCGGCGCGTGATCGCGCCGGGCCTGGTGTTCGTGACCCGCAATGTTACGGAATGATGACGAAACCCCTCCCGGTGTCGGTGGGTCATCGGTCACATCACCCGGCGTCGGTGAGTACGGTCTCGCAATGGAACCGGTGATCGCCGAGGTGCTCGACGCCAACCGTGCGTTCTACGACGCTCACGAGGCGCGCGACCTCGAAGCCATGCGGGCGGTGTGGGAGCACAGCGACCACGTCGTGTGTGTGCATCCGGGGTGGCCGATCCTGCGCACCTGGGCACACGTCGAGGAGTCGTGGCGACGCATCTTCGCCGGGCCGGGACGCAACCAATTCATCCTCACCAACGAGGCCGTTGCCGTCCACGGCGACACGGCGTGGGTGACGCTCGACGAGAACCTCGTCGATGCCGGCGCTACCGGCACCGTGGCGGCCACGAACCTCTACGTCCGCCGCGAGGGTCGCTGGCTCCTCGTCGCGCACCACGGCTCGCCCGTCATCGCCAGCTGAACGCCGACCTCGCTCGACGGCGCTCCAGGCGACAAGGATGCTGACATGTCGACACTGCCCACGGTTCCGCAGTTCGGTGCGCTCCTGCGGTCGCACATCGCGAGCGTCCCCGATGCCGCCCGCCCGGCATTTCTGTCAGGGCTCGAGCGTTCGGCAGCGGCGCGCTACCGGGAGTGGGCCGACGCCGCTGCGGAGCACTCCGCCGTGCTCCTCGACTGCGCCGCCCGCGAAGACGAGATCGCGGAACTGGTCGCCGGGTTGTTCCCGCTCGACGCCGAGATGCAGCAGGCGGTCGACGACGCGCTCCCGGCCGCCATCGCCGTGTACTACGAGGTGTTCGCCCCGTACGACGTGCTCGATCAGCTCTACCTGCAGTCCGAGGCCGAACTGCAAGGTGCGCAGGCCTGGGTCGGCATCGCCGCCGGCATCGACGACGACGCGACCCGTGACGTGCTGGCGCGCTGCACTGCGCTCGAACAGCAGAGCGCAGCGGCCGTGAAGGACCTCCTGGCGACCGTCCGCGGCTGACCTCGCCGTCGCCGCATCACATCAGGCCCGGCGCGGTGTGACGCTGTGGTACACACGCGCGATGGCTGGCCCGAACGACTTCATCGAGTACGACCCCGCCGACGCGTTTCCCGGCGTGATCGGACGCACGCTCGACGAGTCGACGCCCGCGTGGCCCGCCCCGAAGCGTGCCGCCGCCGGTACGCCGAACGTGATCGTGATGCTGTGGGACGACGTGGGCTTCGGGCAGTTCTCCGCCTACGGCGGGCTGTGCGAGACGCCGACGCTCGACCGCCTCGCCGACCGGGGGCTGCGCTACGCGAACTTCCATACGACCGCGCTGTGCACGCCGACGCGCGGCTCGCTGCTGACCGGGCGCAACCATCACACGATCGGGCTGTCGGCGATCACCGAGACCTCGCTCGGATTCCCCGCTCACAACTGTTTCGTCGGCCATGAGCACGGCTTCCTGTCCGAGATGCTGCTCGAGCACGGCTACAACACGTTCGCCGTCGGCAAGTGGCACCTGACCGCGCCGACCGAGTCGACCACGGCTGGGCCGTTCAACCGGTGGCCGCTCGGGCGCGGCTTCGAGCGGTTCTACGGGTTCATGCCCGGCTCGACCGACCAGTGGTTTCCCGACCTCACCTACGACAACCATCCGGTCAGCCCGCCGTCGACGCCCGACGAGGGCTACCACCTCAACATCGACCTCGCCGACCGTGCGATCCAGTTCATCAAGGACGCCCACGTCCACGCACCGGACAAGCCGTTCTTCCTCTACTACACGCCCGGCGCCGGCCACTCGCCCCACCAGGTCGAGCCCGAATGGAGCGACAAGTACCGGGGCCGCTTCGACGGCGGCTGGGACGAGTACCGCCGTGTCGTGTTCGAACGCCAGCGAGTGCTCGGCATCGTCGAGGAGCACGCCGAGCTGTCCGAACGCGACCCCGACGTGGCCGCGTGGGACTCGCTGTCCGACGACGCGAAGCGGATGTACGCCCGCCAGATGGAGGTGTACGCCGGGTTCATCGAGCAGACCGATCACCACTTCGGGCGGGTGATCGACTTCGTCGAGGAGTTGGGCGAACTCGACAACACGATCGTCGTCGTGATGTCCGACAACGGCGCCAGCGCAGAGGGCGGCGAGCACGGCACGTTCAACGAGGCAATGTTCTTCAACGGGGCGAAGGAGACCCTGGAGGACAACCTCGAGCACTTCGACGAGTGGGGCGGACCGGACACCTACGCGCACTACTCGTGGGGCTGGACGTGGGCGGGCAACACGCCGTTCCGGCGGTGGAAGCGCGAGACGTACCGCGGGGGCGTGACCGACCCGTGCATCGTGTCGTGGCCCGCCGGGATCGCCGCCCGCGGTGAGGTGCGCCATCAGTACGCCCACCTCGTCGACATCGTGCCGACGCTGCTCGACTCGCTCGGCATCACGGCGCCGGCGACGATCGGCGGCGTCGAGCAGTCACCGATCCACGGCACGAGCTTCGCCCACACGTTCGGCGACGCCGACGCCGCGACGAACCACACCACGCAGTACTTCGAGATGTTCGGGAGCCGGTCGATCTACCACGATGGCTGGAAGGCCAACTGTCCGTGGCCCGGGCCGAGCTTCGTCGAGGCGGCAGAGAAGAACCGTCGGTTCGGCTCCGCGCTGAGCGCCGAGGACCTCGTCGATCTCGACGCGAACGGCTGGGAGCTGTACCGGCTGACCGACGACCCGACCGAGACCCACAACCTCGCCGCCGACGACCCCGAAAGGCTCGCCGAGATGATCGAGCGCTGGTACACCGAGGCGGAGACGTACGGGGTGTTTCCGCTGGCGTCGGCCGGCGCGAGCCGGCTGCTGACTCCACGGCCGATGCTGTCCTCGAACCGCAGCGTGCAGGTCTGGTACCCGGACGCCGCGCCGGTGTACTTCGGTGCCGGGCCGAAGCCCTACAACCGGGCCTACAGCATCACCGCCGACGTCACGATCCCCGACCGTGCTGGCGGATCGGGCGCCGAGGGCATCATCGTGTCGCACGGCAGCCGTCATGGCGGCTACGTCCTGTTCGTGCAGGACGGGCGGCTGCACCATCAGTACAACTACCTCGCCAAGGATCGCTTCGAAGTGTCGTCGAACGTTGCCGTGCCGGCGGGTGACGTCACGCTGCGCTACGAGTTCGTCCCGACCGGCCCGGTTCGGTTCGGCGAGGGCAAGGGTCCGGCCGGCAACGCACTGCTGTACTTCGACGACATGCTCGTCGGCGCGATCGAGATGTCGCACACCACCCCGAACCGGATCGGCCCGGTCGGGTTCAGCTGCGGGTACGCCGCGTACGACACCGTCGATCCGACCCGGTACTCGATCCCGTTCCGCTTCACGGGCACGATCCACCGCGTGACCTACGACCTCTCCGGCGACGGCCTCCTCCACGACGCCGCCGAAATGCAGCGCCTCATGTCCCAGCAGTAACCGCCCACACCCTCCCCGCGCACCCACCCGGCACCGCCCACCGATGAGCCAACCAACCGCATACGGCGGTCTCGCTCATCACAACCGGACCCAACCGCCCACCGATGAGCCAACCAACCGCATACGGCGGTCTCGCTCATCGCAACCGGACCCAACCGCCCACCGATGAGCCAACCAACCGCATACGGCGGTTTCGCTCATCGCTGGTCAGAGGCCGAGGACGTCGGGGAGCCAGTCGTCGAGGCGTTCGGTGATGATGTCGTCGCTCTTGGCGAGCAGGTGACCGTCACCGGGGAGGATCTCGACGTCGCCGTACCCGGCGATCGCGGCCACCACATGGCTCGCTTCGGCGGGCAGCAACTCGTCGCGATCGCCGTGGAACAGCAACAACGGCCTGCCGCCCAACGCCCCGGCGACCTCACATCCGGCCGACTGCGTGGCGAAGGTGACGACGCCCACGACCGACACCGGCATGATCACCGCGGTACGGACGGCGACGGCGCCACCGAAGCTGTGCCCCATCACGACCACACGGTCGGCGCCCGCATCGCGGGCGAGCTCGACCCCGCACGCGAGGTCGTGCGCGCACAGGTCGAGGTTGTTCGGCTCGCGGTAGCCAACTCGCACGAACTCGACGCCGCGCTCGGCCCACCGCTCACCGAGGCGCTGGTACAACGCGTGACCCGGCCCGAGCACGCCACCCAACGCGCCGCCGCACGCCACGATCGCCGCTCGCTGCGGCGCCACACCCTCCGGCGGTCGGTGCCGGAACACCGTCAGGAGGCCCCGCGACGTGTACACCTCGCGATGCGACAACGACGGTGTGATGAGCAACCTCGGTCGACGCCAACGGCGCGCAGCGCCTCGAGCGCCGTCGGGTCGGACGGGTCGGAAAGTGGGGTCTCGGCCGGCCGTTCGTCCGCTCCGCCGTCGTCGACCATGGCTGGTTAGCGTACAAACGCACATGCCCAGGTCAGCCACCGGAACCAGCACCGTCGACTTCCGCAACCGGACCGATCGCGAGCACGCGCGCCGCATCGGCCGAGCCTGGATCGAACTCCGCCGGGGCGCCGCGGCGTCGGCGCTGCGCTCGTACCTGTTCGGCACCGAGAAGCAGCTCGAGCAAGGGCAGATGGATGCGCTCGATCTGCTCACCCGGCGAGACGAGCGTCCGATGAAGGAACTCGCCGCACGCCTCCGTGTCGAGCCGTCCACGGCGACGCGAGCCGTACAACGCTTGGAGAACGACGGCCTCGTCGAACGGTTCACCTCCCCGGAGGACGGTCGCGTCGTCCTGGTGCGAATCACCGACGAGGGCCGCCGCCGCCACGACACCGTCGCGGCGCGCCGATCGACGGCGATGATGCACATCCTCAGCGAGTTCGAGCCGGATGAGCGGGCGAAGCTCGCCGACCTCATGGACCGGCTCATCGCCTCGATCGACGACGTCGTCGAACGTCTCGACGCCACCGCCGACGCCACGCCGACTCCTCGTCCGACCTCCGCTCCGCGTCCGACTCCGAAACGAACTGACAACCGCCAACAGGGCAGCGGTTCGTGCGAGGAGCCGACGGGTACAGTCGCCACCATGGCCGATCAGGCAACATTCGCCGACGAGGCGATGCAGTACGCACCGCAGCTCTATTCCGGCGCAGTGCGCATGACGCGTAACCGCAGCGACGCGGAGGATCTCGTTCAGGAGACCTACCTCAAGGGGTACCGGAGCTATCACACCTTCACCGAGGGCACGAACCTGCGGGCGTGGCTGTTCCGGATCATGACCAACACCTACATCAACTCCTACCGGGCCAAACAGCGTCGGCCCGACGAGACCGAACTGGGCGAGTTCGAGGACCTGTACCTGTACAAGAACCTCGGTGCGCTGCAGGACGCCAGCGTCGGTCGCTCCGCCGAGGAGTCGCTGATGGAGTTGCTCCCCGACGACGAGGTGAAGCAGGCGCTCGAAGATCTCCCGGACAACTTCCGCCTGCCGGTGATCCTCGCCGACGTCGAGGGGTTCTCGTACAAGGAGATCGCCGAGATGCTCGACATTCCGATCGGCACCGTCATGTCGCGGTTGCATCGGGGAAGAAAAGCGATGCAGAAGGCGTTGTACGACTTTGCCCTCGAACGGGGGCTCGTCACTGCCCAACCGGCAGCGGCGGTTGACGGCACCTTCGGACAGGACAACGGACGATGAGCGACGACGCAACGACGACCGACACGCCGGTGATCTCCGACTGCGCGCAAACGTTGCAGGAGCTCGACGTGTTCCTCGACGGCGAACTCTCCGATCACCAGCACGCAGCGATCCGCCACCACCTCGAAGGCTGCATGGACTGCCTGGGCGCCTTCGACTTCCATGCCGAACTGAAGATCGTGGTCGCCCAGAAGTGCAACAACGACGAGATGCCACCCGAACTGCTCGGCAAGATCGAACGCTGCTTCGGCACCGATTTCGACGGCGACGGCCGGATCGGTTGACGGTTTCGCCCGATTCCGGCGCCGCGGGTTAGCCTCACGGAATGCTCGCAGCCAACGTCTGGCACTGGTGGATCGGTATCGCCCTCGTACTCCTCGCCGTCATCTCGGTCGTCGCGCTCATCGCGTCCTACGTGGCCTACGTGCGAGCCAAGAGTTACCCCAGCAAGGCGCAGCAGTCGCACCATCACACCGACCTCTAGGGGCCGCAGACCGAGGCGTTGCACTGAACGACACCGCAGACCTCCTCGACCGGTGCACGTTTCCGCCACCGGGCACCGCGGTGACGTGCGGCCTCTCCGGAGGCGCCGACTCGACCGCGTTGGTCGCACTCGCCGTCGCCGCGGAGTGTGACGTCGCGGCGGTCCACGTCCACCACGGGCTGCGACCCTCCGCCGACGACGACGCCGAGATCGCCCGCCACATCGCCGCAGGCCTCGGGGCCAGTTTCCGCGTGGCCCACGTCGATGTCGCCGCCGGCGCCAACCTCGAGGCCCGGGCACGGAGCGCTCGCCGAGCGGCACTCGGGCCCGACGCGATGACCGGACACACCGCCGACGATCAGGCCGAAACCCTGCTGCTCGCCTTGCTGCGGGGCGCCGGAGCAACCGGCCTCGGTGCGATCGGGCCGGGCCGACGCCACCCCATCCTGGCGCTACGGCGCGCCGAGACCCGCGCGTTGTGTGAACAGCTCGGCCTCGTCGTCGCGGAGGACCCCAGCAACGACGACCCTCGCTTCCGCCGCAACCGGATCCGCCACGAGTTGCTCCCACTGCTCGACGACATCGCCGAACGTGACGTGACCGTGCTGCTGGCACGCACCGCCGACCTGTTGCGCGCCGACGACCAGTTCCTCGACGAACTCGCCGCGGGCATCGACCCGACCGACGCCGCCGCACTCTGCGCTGCACCCAGGGTGCTCGGCGCTCGCGCGATTCGGCAGTGGCTCGAACACGAGGGATACCCGCCCGATGCCGACACGGTGCGACGGGTGCTCGCCGTCGCCAGCGGGGCTGCTGCTGCCTGCGAACTCGTCGGAGGACGACGCATCGAACGCAGCAGCAACCGCCTCATCCTTGCCACGACGCCAGCACCGAACCGGTAGCCTGGCCATCCGTCATGTCAAGTCGCGTCCGTCCAGAAGCTGCCAACTGATGCCACCGCGTCTTCGTGGAAAGTGGGCGCTCGGCATCACGCCACGCAACTTCACCTGGATCCTCAAGGACAAGCTGGCGATCTGCGAACGTCCCGGCGGCGTCGGCGACAGTCACCGCCGAGTTCGGCGCCAGGAAGAGATCATCTGGCTGCGTGAGAACGGCTTCGGGTGCGTGATCTCGATCATCGTGGCCCCCCACAACCTGCACAACTACGACGAACTGCAGCTGCCCTACCGGCATCGCCCGTTCAACGCCGAGCACACCGATCAGTACCTGACGGCGCTCTACACCGAGATCCGCGAGCTGCTCAAGCACGGTACGAAGGTGCTCGTCCACGGCGACGAGGTCGGCGACCGCATCATCGGGATCATGGGCGGCTACATCCGCTGGGCGGGCCTCATCGAAGAGCCGACCAAGGCGATCCAGGTCACCGAACGGCTCGCTGGTCGCCAGCTCGATCCGTTCGCACGCGAGATCATCCTGCGCGCCGACACGCTCCGCTCGCCGGCCGGCTGAACAAGCCGGTCAGGCTCGGATCGGCGGCGACACGCCGCAGGCCTTGCGGTCGACGACGAGCAGCGGCAACGGATCGATGGCAACGTTGTTCGGCCTGACCTCGAAGTGCAGGTGGAAGTTGTTCTCGCCTGCGGTGCCGCTGTTGCCGACATATCCGATGGTCTGTCCGGCACTCACCGAACTTCCCTGCGCCAGCCCGACCGCGTCTTCGGCGAGGTGGAAGTACTTGTAGGTCGTCTTCGTCGAGGCGTCGTACAGGGTCCAGCCCCACCCCGCCGTGCCCGTGTTCGTGTAGCGCTGCGTGAGCACGCCGGCGACCACGGCGAACACGGGAAGTCCCGCGGAGCCCATGATGTCGACGCCTTCGTGGAGGCGGGTGGAGCCGCGTGCGTCGCCGAAGTTGTCGAGCACGTAGCAGTCGGATCCGGGCGACACCGGAAAGAGCAACTTGCCGGCGGGCACCGGTGGCGGTCGCAGCGCCAGTCGTTCTGCAGTCTTGAGCGCCGTGCCAGGCTCGTCGAGTCGGGCGATCGATCCTTCGGCACGCGCTCGCGGCGATGCCGTCGCTGCCAGCCCGCACGCACAGGCTGCGCCGAGCATCGTGCCCAGGAACCGGCGTCGACTCGAACGAGGTTCGCGCTCGTGTGCCATGTGTGAGTCATCGGCGCCGGAGTGCGTCGACTTGACCTCGTCAGCTCCCACGCCCACACCTTCCGCCCGTCCCCAACGATGAGCGAAGCGACCGCATACGGCGGTTTCGCTCATCGCGAACCTCCGCTCGCGCCCAACGATGAGTGAAATGACCGCATACGGCGGTTTCGCTCATCGCAAACCGGGACGAACTCGGGGCCGGCGAACCGATCGGCTGGGGGTGTGTCGGACTAGCGTTCATGGTGATGGGTGGGAAACGGGTCTTCGTGAGTGGCGTGGGCGGGGAACTCGGCACCACGATCGCCGGCTTGCTCGAGAGCGAGACCTGGGTCGGGGAACTGTCGGGTATCGACGCCGATCCGCCTCGGCACCGGCTGCATCGTACGGTCTTTCACCGAATTCATCCCGACGAGCACGATCGAATCGTCGACACCGTCGCCCGGTTCAACCCGCACGTACTCGTCCACGTGGGCGTCTGGGAGCCCGATGCACGCGCCGCTCCGAGCGCCGCGGCAACCCTGACCGACCAGGCAGCGACCTCGATCCTGGGTGCCGCTGCCGAGTGCTCGGCGCTCGAACACGTCGTCGTGCGCAGCGGTATCGAGATCTACGGACGCGGACGCGGCGCGCTGACCCGCCCGAGCGAGTCGGCGCCGATCGCTCCCACGAGCGACTGGGGTCGCACCGTCGCGGCAATCGAGCACACCGCCGCCAGGGTGGGCGAACGCGTCGGCGTCACCGTCGGAGCCGTCCGCCTGGCGCCCGTGCTCGGCCCTCACGTGCCGTCACCGCTCGGGCGGCTGCTGCGCCAACCGGGCGTGCCGTTCAGCGTGCTCGCCGACCCTCCGTTCGCCGTGATCGAAGACCGCGATGCCGCTCGGGCGATCGTGGCTGCGGCACACGTCGGACTCGCCGAGCCCGTCAACGTCGTCGCCGCAGGTGCGATCACGGCGCTCCAGGCCGCTCGGCGCGGCGGCCGGATCCCGATCCCACTCGTCGGTCCCGACTGGCGCGTCGCCCGCGCACTCAGCTTCCTGCTCGGCGCTCCGATTCCCGACCATGTCTCCGAGGCGCTGCATCGCGGACGCCTCGCCGACAACGGGCGCATGCGCGAACTCCTCGGGGTGATGCCCGAGCACGGCACCGTCGACGTGATCGACCGGCTGTACCACTGGCCGAGCATCATCCATCAACCCGCACGAGTACAGGTGGCCTGATGACCTCGACCCTCGGACGCGTCGTGCACCTCCCGGTGCGTGACACCGCCTCTCGGGCAGGAGCAGCTGTCTCACGCGCCGCCGCCGACGTCGGCGCATCGGTCACCCGGTTCACCGACGAGCAGACCGGTCTGGTCGACGACTGGGGCCGCGATCCGGGTCTCGTGCGCACGATGATCAGTGCGTCACGACTTCGATGGGACGTCACCGTCGGCGGTGACCAGCGCCTGCCTCGGCGCAAGGGAGCGCTGATCGTCGTCAATGCCCGTGCGTTCGCGCTGGCTCCGATCTACGCCGCGTTGGCGCTCAGCGAGGTCGTCGACCGACCGGTTCGCTTCGTCGGTCGACCCGACACGGCACCGGTGGGCGCCTTCGTGCGGCGGATCGGTGGATTGCTCGACCACCCCGACGAAGTGGCCGGCGCACTCGCCGCCGGGCAACTCGTGATCATGGGGGCAGCGCACAACGAGCGGCTCCGCAAGGTCGGCCGTGTCGATCACACGCTCGTCGGCGGCGCGCTGGCGGCTGGCGTCCAGGTGTTCCCGGCAGCCACATCGTCGAGCCCGATCGGTCGGGCCGCCCGCCTCGAGATCGGCCCCGCGTCGAAGGCACCCCGTCGCCGACGCGGCCCGCTGAGCGAACTCGAACTCGCCGACCAGCTGGCCCGCGACATCGAGATGCTGCTGTCGGAGTTGGGCAACATCCGCACCGGGACGCCGATCGACTGGCTCCCGATCGGTGGTGCGGGAGGCGCCTGATGACCTACGTCCGAAGTACTGACGGCACACGGATCCACTACCGGATCACCGGGCGGCCCAACGGCGCCCCGATCCTGTTCATACAAGGCCTCGGTGCCGACAAGCACGGCTGGGACCTGCAGCGGCTCGCGACCGCCCCCTGGTACCGCGGCATCGCCCTCGACAACCGTGGCGCCGGCCGCAGCGACAAGCCACACGGGGCCTACTCGCTCGAACAGATGGCCGACGACGCGATCGCGGTGCTCGACCACGCAGGCGAAGAGACCGCCCACGTCGTGGGCGCGTCGATGGGTGGCGCCATCAGCCAGATCATCGCGGTCAAGTATCCCGAGCGGACCCGGTCGGTCACGCTGGCGTGCACCGCCGGGAGGAACCATCCCTGGCGCGAGGAACTGCTCGCCAGCTGGCGCGACGCGGCGCTCGAACGCGGGATCGGGTCGATGGGCTCCGACGCTGCGCGCTGGATGATCGGGCCACGCTCGTTCCGTCGGCTCCTGCCGGCAATCGGCTGGCTCGGACCGCTCGCGCTCGGCGGACCGTCCCACGCATTCGCCGCCCAGTGCGATGCGATCCTGGCCGCTGGCGACTCCCACCAGGAACTGATCGAACTGCTGCCCACGATCGCTGTGCCCACGCTCGTGATGGTCGGCAACCAGGACATCCTCACCCCCAGGGGCGACAGCGAGGACCTCGCGGCGACGATCCCGACTGCCGAACTCGTCGTGATCAGCGGAGCCGCACACGGGTTCATGGTCGAACACGCCACCACGTTCAACCGGGTGCTGCTCGAGTTCCTCGGTCGCGCCGAGCGCGCCTACCAGGCCCGTCGGGCCGAACACGACGAGCTCGACGCTGCACTCGCCGGCTGAGGCCGCTAGACCCTGCGCATGCGAGTCGTCGTGGTCGGTGCGGGGATCAGTGGGCTCGTGGCGGGGCGACGCCTCGTCGATGCCGGCGCCGAAGTGGTGCTCGTCGACAAGGGACGTTCACCGGGCGGTCGTCTGGCCACCCGCCGCATCGGGACGGCCACCGTCGACCACGGCGCCCAGTTCTTCACGGTGCGCACACCGGCGTTCCAACGACAGGTCGACGACTGGGTCGAGCGTGGGCTCGTGGCGATCTGGTCACACGGGTTCACCTCCGACGACGGACATCCCCGCTACGCGGCCACCTCGGGCATGAACTCGTTGGCGAAGGACCTCGCTGCCGGCCTCGACGTGCGATGTTCGACCATGGCGTTCGGCATCCGTCCGGCCGCTGCGGATTCGAGCGCGCCGTGGCAGGTCACGATCGATGACGGCACCGTGCACCACGCCGATGCCGTCATCGTCACCACGCCACTCCCCCAGGCGTTCGCGCTGCTCGCCGACTCGGGGATCGACCTCGACGAGTCGCTGATGCGAACCGACTACGAGCGAACGATCGCGCTGTTGGCCACACTCGACCGTGCACCAGCGATCGCTGCTCCTGGCGGTGTGCAGGGCCCGACGCCAGAGCTGAGCTTCGTCGCCGACAACATGGCCAAAGGGGTCAGCGCCACACCGGCCATCACGGTGCACGCATCGGCGACCTGGAGCGAGGCGCGCTGGGACGATGATGTCGACGCCCTCCGCGACGCCCTGATCGATCTCGTCGCGCCCGTGGCTCGGCGAGGCGATCGTCACCGAGGCGCACGTGAAGAAGTGGAGATTTGCGACGCCACGAACGCCCTGGCCCGACCCGTGCTGGGTCGCGAACGGCGCCACCATCGTCCTCGCCGGCGATGCCTTCGACGGGCCTCGCGTCGAAGCCGCGCACAACTCCGGCCTTGCCGCCGCGCACGCCGTCATCGGCTGACCAGGTTCAGCCGCGCCGTCGGCGCTCGCCGCAACGCACGGCGGTCACCTGACGGGTTTCGAGGTCGACGATCGTCACGCTGTCGGGGCCGAAGCGGCGAAGAAAGTCGCTGAACGTCGGGATGTCCTCACCGTCGCACTCGCGCTCGATGACCGGCGCATACGGGATGCGCCAGCCGCTGTCGAACACGGCGAGGCCATCGTTGAGATCGACGATCGGTGGCAGCTCGACGGTTGCCCGGGGCGCCTGCGGCAGGATGGTGAACCACACGACGGCGTCGCCGAGCATGTCGGCGAAGACGGCACACCGGTTCGGGACCTCGAGTTCGTCGCAGTCGATCTCGCCGAGCGTGCCGGGAACGATGCGCACGACTCGTTCGGCATCGACCGCCAGATCGAGGAAGCCGGTGGTCACACCGGACGGCGTCACCGAGAACGCATCCGTCTGCGTCGCCGACACGATCGGCTCGATCAAATCGATCTTGCGCTCGATGACCTCGGGTTCGATCACGGCCTCGATCGAGGCGTCATCGGTGAGGATCGCTCGCGCGAGCAGGGCCAACGCAGCGAGCGCACCGAGCGCCGCCACGAAACGCCAGTTGAAGATCTGCCTCACGTGTCCCCGGTTGCCAGATGGGTAGCGAGGTCGGCGCGAGCCGCGGCGGCGGCCCGGTGGGCAGCCTCACCGATGGCTGCCAGCACCTGATCGGTGTGGCCGAGCCCGACGAACAGGGCTTCGTACGCGCCCGGCGCCAGCGCAACACCTTCGGCGAGCATCGCCCGGAAGAACGCTGCGTAGGCGCGCTCATCGGTCCGCTTGGCATCGTCGAAGTTCTTGACGGTGCCCGCCTCGGACCCGCACACGATCCCGAGCAGCGTGCCGACCACCGGGAAGCTGGCGTCGAATCCCGCCGCTTCGCAGGCGTCGCGGAGCAACGCCGAGAGGTGGCGGGCTCGCGCCATCAGCTCGATGTAGACGTCCGAGGTCAACGTGTCGAGGGCGGCCAGTCCCGCCGCGGTTGCTATCGGGTTGCCCGACAGCGTGCCGGCGTGGAACACCGGACCGAGCGGTGACAGGTGCTCCATCACGGCGACCGAGCCGCCGATCGCTCCGATCGGCAGGCCCCCTCCGATCACCTTGCCGAAGCAGGTGATGTCGGGACGGACGTCGAAGCGGGCCTGTGCACCGCCACTACCGAGGCGGAAACCGGTGATCACTTCGTCGAAGATCAGCAGTGCGCCGACGCGATCGCACTCGGCCCGCAACCCGTCGAGGAACCCGGGCGCCGGGGCGACGACGCCCATGTTGGCGGCAACCGGTTCGACGATGACGGCGGCCACGCGGTCGTCGAGTTCGGGGACCACGTTGTACGGCGCCACGATGGTGTTGGCAACCGCGGCGTCGGGAACCCCGGCGGTGCCCGGCAGCCCGAGCGTGGCCACGCCGCTGCCACCGGTGACGAGCAATGCGTCGGTCGCTCCGTGGAAGTTCCCGGCGAACGTGACGATCCGGTCGCGTCCCGTGACGCCGCGGGCGAGCCGGATCGCCGTGCTCGTGGCTTCGGTGCCGGAGTTCATCAAACGCACACGCTCACAGCTCGGCACCCGTTCGGCGATCGCCTCGGCGAGCTTCATCTCACGTGGCGTCGGCGCGCCGTACGACGTGCCGTCGACCACGGCCGCCGACACCGCTGCGGTGATCGCCGGGTGAGCGTGACCCAAGATGACCGCGCCATAGCTCTGGACGAGGTCGTAGTACGTGACGCCTTCGACGTCCGTGATGGTTGCGCCCGATGCCCGCGCCACCACGTAGGGCTCGCCACCGACCGCCTTGAACGCGCGGATCGACGAGTTCACACCGCCCGGGATCGCCCGACGGGACCGTTCGAACAGCACCGCATTCGACGGGACACCGGCGCCGGTGCACACCGTGGGCGTGCACCCAGCGAGCTCGCAGGCCGCCGGATCACAGGGAGCGATGCCATTCGCCATTGCAGGGGTCACGGTTGCAGGGGTCACGGTGCGATCCCTCCGTTCGCCACGGACTCGGCAAACCATCGAGCGAAGTAGGTGAGCACGATGTCGGCCCCCGCCCGCTTGATCGCAGTGAGGTGTTCGAGGGCGACGGCGTCACCATCGATCCACCCACGTTCTGCCGCAGCATGGATCATCGCGTACTCGCCACTGACGTGATAGGCCGCCAGGGGGACGTCGACTCGGGCCGACGCTTCGGCGATCACGTCGAGATACGCGAGCGCCGGCTTGACCATCACGATGTCGGCACCTTCGGCGACGTCGAGTTGGATCTCGAGTTGCGCCTCGCGGGCATTGCGCCAATCCTGCTGATACCCCTTGCGGTCGCCGCCACCGACAATCGACACGTCGACGGCATCACGGAACGGGCCATAGAGGGCGCTGGCGAACTTCGCGGCGTACGCCATCACGGCGACGTCGGTGAACCCAGCGCCGTCGAGCGCGTCGCGGATCACGGCGACCTGGCCGTCCATCATCCCGCTCGGAGCAACGACCTGCGCGCCGGCCTCGGCCTGCGCCAACGCTGCCTTCGCATAGATCGCCAGCGTCGCGTCGTTGTCGACGGTGCCATCTGCGTCGACGATGCCACAGTGGCCGTGATCGGTGTACTCGTCGACGCACAGGTCGGCCATCACGACGATGTCGTCGCCCAGGTCGTCGCGCAGGTCTCGCAGCGCCACCTGCACGATGCCGGCCGGGTCGTAGGCGCCACTGCCGGTCGCATCCTTCGACGCCGGTACGCCGAACAGGATCACCGCACGCACGCCGAGTTCGGCCAGCGCGGCGACCTCGGCTCGCAGCGACGCTCGAGTGTGTTGGACCACGCCCGGCAACGACGCAATCGGCTGCGGCTCGTCGATGCCCTCACGTACGAACAGCGGGGCCACGAGGTCGCTGACGCGGAGATGGTGCTCGGCGACGAGTTCGCGCATCGCAGGGCTCCGTCGAAGTCGGCGTGGACGGACCGATGGGGTCAGCATCTCGGGGCTGGGCACGCCGCCGAGCCTAACGGTGGCGCCCTGCAGCGCCGAGTTCGCCGCCCGACCACGCGGTAGCGTGCTCGGCGTGTCGGTCCACGCCTGGTTCTCCAACGACGAGTTGTTTCTTGCGCCAGGCGACACGATGACGCTGCCGCTCACCGTGCACAATCTCGGCGACGAGACCGAGTCGTACACGATCGTGCCGGCAGGCCTCACGGCGAGTTGGACGGCGATCACGCCCGGCAACCTGACGTTGTTCGGCGGCTCCCAGGACGTGATCGATGTCACGATCGCGCCGCCGGCGCTCCCCTCGACGACGGCGGGGCCGACGGCGATCTCCATCCGGGTGATCCCGCTCGGTGATTCCGACGACGCCGTCGTCGCCGAAGCCACCCTGGTGATCGAGCCGTTCGACGACTGTCGGATCGTGGCGCTCCAGCCGATCCAGCGCACCCGTCACCGCGCCACGTACGAGTTCATGGTCGAGAACCACGGCAACACCGTGGCCAGCTGTCGTCTCCACCTGGTCGACCCGACCGAACGCGTCGACGGCGACTTCGACCCGCCAGCCGTCGGGGTCGGGCCCGGCGCGGCAACGCTCGTTCGCCTCAAGGCGCGCGCTCGACCGCGGCGGTTTCCGTCGATCGACGCGCACGCTCGACTTCGAGGTCGAAGCCGGCCGCCAAGGGCTTCCTCCGGTCGTGGAGCCGATGTCGCTGGTGCACTCACCGACGATCCCTGTTGCCGCGCTCTGGCGCATCGCCGCGGTCATCGCACTCGTCGGCGCCGCCGCGCTGGCCTGGTTCGCAGTGGTCGAACCGGCGATCGAGAACGCTGCCGCCGATCAGGTCGACAGCATCGTCGCCGACCTCGACACGTCGAGCTCTGGAGACGGCGGGCCGAACACGACGACACCATCGACGGCACCGACCGAGGGCGACCTCACACAGGCCTCCGGTACGTCCACGTTCATCCGCCTCGC
Organism: Ilumatobacteraceae bacterium; assembly: GCA_963741755.1. Lineage (GTDB taxonomy): Bacteria > Actinomycetota > Acidimicrobiia > Acidimicrobiales > Ilumatobacteraceae > Sva-07. The sequence continues at coordinate 96,939 of CAVUJG010000001.1, forward strand.
CGTCGACGCACCGCTCACCCAGACCGCCGATCAGTCGACGACGCTGGCCGACGGTGCCGTGTTCGACATGACCGACATCCGCGTCGAGAACCCGTACAACGACCGAGGCGTCGCCACCCTGCTGGTCAACAGCGAGCCGATGTTCATCTGGTCGCTCGAGAACATCCGCGGGTCGTTCTTCGAGCCGCGGATCACGCCGATCAGGCTTGCGCCCGGCGACAACCTCACGTTCTCGGTGCGCTGCGACGAGATCGGCGACACGAGCCGCTCGAGCTGCACCAACGCCCTCAACATCGTCGGCGTGAGCGTCGACGATCAGCCCGGCTGAACCCGGACGCAAGCGCGGTTCAGCCGCCGAGGCCGAAGCCCGGCACGCCCGTCATGGCGCTGCGCTGCTCGATGACGAGCAGCGGCGCCGATGCCGTCGTGCCGTCGGCGGCCTGGGCGACCACGGTCCGGTTGCCACCGTGTTCGCTGGTGCGAGTGGGGATCGTGGCCACGAAGGCACCCTCGGCCGTGGTGACGGTGTCGACTCGGCTCGACGGATCGTCACCGAACAAGACCGAGACGGGTGTCGACGGTGGGAACCCGGCGCCGCCGACGCCGAAGTCGCGGCCGGCGTCGACCTCGGTCCGATCGACGACGAACCTCGGCTCGTAACGACCCAGACCGTCGGGAACCATCACGGTGTACTGCCCCGTCGGTGTGGCCACCTCGATCACGGCCGAGCGTTGACCGGACGCCGTCGGAGCGAACGTGACACCGATCGAACACGTCGACCGAGGGTTCAACGAACGCCGTTCGCAGCTGTTCGATGAGATCACGAAGTCGAAGGGGTGCGGGCCGACGACGCGGACCGACGCCACCGACGTGGGCACGAGCGAGATGTTCTCGACGTCGAAGACGAACTCGGGTCCGGTCTGGCCGACGACGACGGACCCGAGTGCCTGGCCCGCGGGGTTCGTGCGCAGCATCGGGTCGCCGCCGGCGCCGCGGACCGTGGTCGACACCGACACGGCTTGGAAGCCGCTCTCGGCAACGGTCAGCTGCGCCGTGACCGGCCCCGGTGCGTTCGGTGTGAACGTCAGGCGAACCGTGCAGTCACCGCCCGGCGGAACGGGGACGCCGAGCGCACACGTGCTCTGCTCCTGGTTGACCTTGAAGCGACCGTCGGACACCGACACCTTCGACGGAATGAACGTGGTGGGGCCGTCGTTGTTGACCGCGACGTACCATTCGTCGCTCGAGAAACCGACCAGGGTGGTCCCCAGGTCGCCTTCGGCCAGCGACAGGGTGGGCGGACTCACCGTGGTGACGACCTGGCGTCCCGTCGGGCTCCCCGGAACGAGTTGGGCCGCCGCCAGCGAGTCGAACACGACCGTGCGACCCGTGTCGCTGAGCTGCGGACCCGAGTGAGCGCCGACGGCGGGTCGAACGCTGTCGTCGATCATGGTCACGCGACGCAGCGTGTTGCGGGCGACATCGGCAACGAGCAGGTCGCCGTCGGTGGCCGCGCCGCCACCGGCAGACTTGACCACCTGGAGGTTCGTGGCCTTCGTGATGAACGCAACCAACTGGCCGTCGGCGCTGAGCGATGGCTGCGACGATGGAGCGGTTCCGGCGACGACCGGAGCCGTTGCGGGTTCGCTGCTCACCAGCGTCATCGCTGTGCGGTCCGGCTCGTCGTAGCGACCGTTGAGGTCGATGTCGCGGTCGAGGTGGTACACCTGCGTCGAGCAGCCGTCCGCGCACGGTGGAAACACCGCCGGGGCCAGGCCGACGTCGCTGCTCGTGAACGCCACGACCCGCCCGTCTCGCGACAGCACGGGCTCAGAGGCACCCGTGAGCGTGGGGAGTCCGTCGACACGCTTCGAGACCAGCTTGACGGCTTCGAACGGGTCGCCCTGTCCGCGGTCCCACACGAAGATCTGCGGTGTTGCCGGGCCACCTTCGACAGCTCCGTAGCCCCACCCGGGAACGGCGTCGGTCGACGCGGCATCGGAGCGGTACGCGACGAAGCGACCGTCGCCGGAGATCGCAGGTTGATCGAGTCCGACGTGGACGTACTGCGTGTCCGGCGTGACGATCGGCATGCCCGCCACCGGCCGCGAACGGCCCGGACTGCCGATCGGTTGACCGAGGTCGACGAGGCTGACCGTGGTGATCCCCTCGCTGTCGAGGAGCTGCGTGGCCGGGTGGGTGTATGCAATGGCGTTGCCGGCGCGAGACACCGCCGGTGGATCGGAGATGTCGACGTCGTCACGGGCGATCGCTGAGCCGTCGACCTGACTCGACACGAGCTCCCAGTCGCCCGGTGTGCCGCCACAGTGTTCGAGCCGCTGGCGGTAGACGTCCCAGCGGAGCCCGGTGTCGTCGTCGCGGAACACGTCGAGCGGCAGTTCGGTGACGACGACAATGCTGCAACCGTCACCGGACAGCACCGGATGGATCGAGTTGCCCGGACGCAGGCCGACAGGCACCACAGTGACCTCGTTGGTCGTCTGCGTCTCGCGGTCGGTGAGATACACCGTGGAGGTACGCGGATCGGTTGCGGCGACGGCTGGATCGCCAGCACCCGGGAGTCCTTCGTAGGCGACGAATCGACCATCGCCCGACACGGTGGCTCGAGCTCCGAGCGCCTCAGCGCCGGGCGCCACCGTGGCAACGGGCTCGCCGAGGGCTGCCTGATCGAGCAGGACGCTGGGGCGCGCGTCAACGGAGCTGGCGCCCAGGACGAACCCGGCGCACAGCACACACGGACAGGGTGCCGACGACACGTCTGCGCCCGCTGCGTTGGGTCACCTTGCTCCTCACCTCGTGTCTCGTCTTCGAACCGGTACCAATTCTTGCAGGTCTGTGTTCATTGCGGACGCGGCGACCCTTGCCGTGCCGCCTCCCGGAAGTCGGCAAGCACGATGTTCGAGTTCGGTGACGAGTCCTTCAAGAGAATGATCGGCAGCAACACCTGACACCTTGAGCCCCAATTGCTCCGCGGTTGCGGCCGTTGTCGGCCCGATGGCGACGACAAGAGGCGGCGCGCTCGTGCCGAACGCGCGACACCAGCCCTCGACCGCCGAACCACTGGCAAACAGCACGGCGTCTGCGCCGTCGATCGCCGACCGATCCGGCTCGAGGGTGACCGTTCGGTACGCGGTGACGACGGTGACATCGTGGCCCGCTCGGCGGAGTTCGTCGGCCAGGGTCGGCGCAGCGATGTCGGCCTGAGCGACGAGGACCCGCTGAGGTGTTGCGGCCTGGGCGACGAATGCGTCGGCGAGTTCCTGCGCCTGTTGCACCGATGGCATGAGGTCGACCGGTCGACCCGAGCGTGCCTCCAGCACGCCGGCGGTGGCCGTACCCACGGCAGCAAGTCGAACGCCGGGCGCCGTGCTCGCTGCTGCAGCGACTCGTTCCGACCCGGCTGGCGACGTGACGACGAGCCAGTCGAACTCGTCGAGCCTCGACAGCGCGTCGTTCAGGGCGGCACCTGCGTCCGTCGCCTCCACGACGGCGATCAACGGAACGTGGACGACGATCGCGCCACGCTCGGTGAGCTTCACTGCGAGCTCGCCCGGGCGTTCCCGAGTCAGGACCACGCGGCAACCCTCCAGCGGATTGCGTGCGGCGTTCACGTCAAGGCGACTCGTGCAGCTCGTGCCGCGGTTCGGGCGATCTCGATGTCAGCGGTGCCGCCCGGGAGTTCGATCTCGTCGGAGACCGAGACCCCGGTGTCGAGGTCGGCCAGGAACGTCCACAGCGTGCCGTTCGAGACGTGTGCCCCGACGGGAAGTGAACATCCGCTGCCGAGTTCGGCCAGGAAGGCTCGTTCGACCTCGACGCTGCGGCGGGTGCCGGCATGGTCGATCGCCGACAGCACGGCGAGCGTTGCCTGGTCGTCGGCTCGGCACTCGACGGCGACGCAGCCCTGGCCGACAGCCGGGACGAATTCGTCGACGGCGAGCGTCTCGGCGATCCGCTCGGTGAGGCCCAAGATGTCGAGCGCAGCGACGGCCATCACGATCGCACCGCCGGCGGGAATCTTCGAGAGTCGGCTGTCGATGTTGCCGCGCAGCTCGGCGAACTGCAGGTCGGGGCGGACTCTGCGCAGCTGGGCTCGGCGACGGACCGAACCCGGTGGCCACCGTGCATCCGTGGGCGAGCGAGGCGAGGTCGGCTCCGACGAGGGCGTCGCGCGGATCCCGGCGCTCGCAGAACGCGGCGAGCACGAGGCCGTCAGCGGGCGCCGACGGCAGATCCTTGGCCGAGTGCACTGCCAGGTCGGCTCGTCCGTCGAGCACGGCGCGCTGCACCTCCTTGACGAACACGCCTTGGCCGCCGATCTCGTGGAGCGGGACGTCGAGACGCACGTCGCCGGTCGTCTCGACCGTGACGAGTTCGACCGAGCGGCCGGTGGCGGCGGTGATTGCCGATGCGACGGACCCGGACTGGCCGAGAGCTTGTCGCGAGCCTCTGGTGGCGAGTCGCAACGGCGACGGTTCGCTCACGGCGTGGTCACCCGAGGTCGAAGAGGTCGCGCATCGCTGCTGCGTTGCGCTCGCCCTGCGGCGTGCCGGCTTGGCCCTTGAGCCGCACCGACGGCTCGTGCAGCAGCTTCGCGATGATCGCCTTGGTGAGCGAATCGAGGGCGTCGCGCTGCGCGTCGTCGAGATCGCCGAGTCGGGCGGCGAACCGGTCGAGCTCGGCGAGACGCACCCGTTCGGCAGCGCCGTGCATCGATGCGACCAACGGTGCAGCCTGACGCGCCGTGGAATCGACGAGGAACTGTTCGACTTCCTCGCCGACGATCACCCGGACGCGTTCGGCCTCGGCCGCACGATGCGACAAACCGCGATCGGCCCAGTCGCGCAGATCGTCGAGGTCGGCCAGCGTGACCCCGGCGAGCTCGGCGACCGACGGGTCGACGTTGCGCGGAACACCGATGTCGACGATGTGCAGCGGGCGCGAACTTGCTCGCGCCGCACGCGCGTCGGCGACAAGCGAATTGAGTGAGCACTGCTTGGTCCGCTCCGGTACCGACGATGATCACGTCGGCAGCGGCGACGGCCTCGGGGAGGCGATCGAACCCGACGGCCACACCCTCGACCCGCTCGGCAAGTGCCGAGCCGCGATCGGGCGTGCGGTTGGCGACCAGAATCTCGGCGCCACCAGCGCGTCGAAGCGCCACAGCGACACCTTCACCCATCGATCCTGCGCCGACAACGAGCACCCGCCGTCCCGAGAGCTCGCCAACCACGTCGGAGATCATCTCGACCGCTGCGTGGCTGATCGACGCGGTTCCGCGGGCGATGCCCGTTTCGCTGCGAGCCCGTTTGCCGGTGGCCAGCGCGCTTCTGAACAGCTGGTTGAGCGTCGATCGTGATGCCCCTTCGCGCTGCGCGACGTCCCAGGCCGTGCGGACCTGACCGAGGATCTCGCTCTCGCCGAGGACGGCCGAGTCGAGACCGGCCGCCACTTCGAAGAGATGGGTCACCGCTGCGGTGTCGTGCTGGCTGTACAGGTGCGGAGTGAGTTCGTCGACACCGAGATCGCCCAGCTCGCACAGCAGGTCACGGACGTCGCCGTAGGCGCCGTGGAACAGTTCGGCGACGACGTACACCTCGGTCCGATTGCAGGTGGACAGGACCACTGCTTCGCGCACGTTGTCGCGCTGGGCGAGACCGCTCACCGCCTTGGCGAGATGGTCGGGCGAGATCGTGACGCGCTCGAGCAACGCCAGTGGACCACTGCGGTGGTTGACGCCGACGACGAGAATGGACATTCGACGTCAGCCTAGGCCGTAGCCCCGCGCCGTGGCTCGCCGGGCACCGCATGTAATCCGGGAGCTGGAGCCGCCGTGGCCCGGCGCTGCTCGTAGTAGCTGAGGATCTGCAGCTCGACGGCGAGATCGACCTTGCGCACGCTGACGCCGTGAGGAACACCGATGACGATCGGAGCAAAGTTCAACAGGCTGGTGACGCCTGCTGCCACGAGTGCGTCGGCGGCCTGCTGGGCAGCCGAGCCCGGCGTGGCGATGACGCCGATCGAGATCTTCTTCGCGTGCACCACCTGGGCGAGTTCGTCGAGGTGACGCACACGCACACCACCCACCAACGAGCCGACCTTGGTCTCGTCGACGTCGACGATGGCACCGACCGGGAACCCACGATCGCCGAACCCGTTGTAGCCGGCGAGAGCCTGACCAAGGTTGCCGGCGCCGACGATGACGACAGGCCAATCGTGAGTGAGGCCGAGTTCGCGCCGGATCTGATACACGAGGAACTCGACGTCGTAGCCGACGCCGCGGGTGCCGTAGCTCCCGAGGTAACTCAGATCTTTGCGAACCTTCGCGGCGTTGAGGCCCGCGAATTCGGCAAGTTCTTCCGACGAGATGTTGGTGACGCCCGCCTCGAACTGCTCAGAAAGGATCCGCAGGTAGACGGGTAGCCGGGCAACAGTTGCCTCGGGAATCCGCCGTCGTGTGCGCTGACCTGCCATGGTCCGACCACGTTAGGGCGCTCGTGCACGTTTTCACAAAGCGCCGACGCGGAGCGCGTCGTCGAGGTTCCGACGCACCAACTTGCCGGACGCATTGCGGGGCAGCGCATCAACGAAGATGACCTTGCTCGGGCACTTGTACCGGGCGAGGTGGTCGAGGGAGTACTCGATCAGCGTCTCTTCGTCGACGTCCAAACCCGGCGTGCTGACCACGTAGGCCTTGACCGCCTCGCCGGTGTGCGGATGGGCGACGCCGACCACCGCGGCCTCGGCCACGGCCGGGTGCATCGTGAGCATCTCTTCGACCTCGGCGGGGAACACGTTGAATCCCGACACGATGATGAGGTCCTTCGACCGGTCGACGAGGTACAGGTAGCCGTCGTCGTCGGTGGTGGCCATGTCGCCGGTGTGCAGCCAGCCGTCGGCGTCGAGCACGTCAGCGGTCGCCTCGGGGTCGCCGTAGTAGCCGGAGAAGACGTTCGCACCACGAACCAGGACTTCGCCGACATCGCCGACGAGGGCCTCGCCGTTGACGTTGACCAAGCGGACTTCAACGCCCGCCAGTGCACGACCGACCGATCCGAATCGCGGCGTGACACCGGTCGAGGTGGTGACGATCGGCGACGCCTCGGTCAGGCCGTAGCCCTCGCGGATCTCGATGTCGAACCGCTCGTGCATGGTGCGAGCGACGCTGATCGGAAGGCGCGACGCTCCGGAGAGCGCGAGCCGCACGGTCGAGAAGGCGTCGGCCTCGAGTTCGTCGAAGTGGGCGAAGGCTCCCCACAGCCCCGGGGCGCCGGGAATGACGGTGACGCCACGGTCGCGGATCGACTGGACGGCGGTGGCCGGGTCGAAGCGCTGCACCAGCACGAGGGTGGCGCCGACGCACAGCCCGAGGCCGATCACGACGTTCAGCCCGAAGATGTGGAACAGGGGCAGCACGCCGTAGATCACGTCGTCGGCGCTGATGTGGCCCTGCGCCGACCGGCTCTGATCGAGGTTCGCCTGCAGGTTCATGTGGCTGAGCATCGCGGCGCGGGGCGAACCGGCCGTGCCGCTGGTGAACATCAGCACCGCCAGCTGCGACTCGTCGACCTCGACCACGTCGACCGCCGCGGCGGCGAGGAGGTCGTCGAACGCGACCACGCCGTCAGCAGGTGCCGTCGGTTCGGTGAGAACGGCGACCTCGATCGAGGGCACCGCGGCGCGATCGACGTTCGACCAGTTCGACGAACCGAGCTGGTCGACGACCACCACGCGCGGCGCGACGACGGCGAGTTCTGACTGCAGTTCGGGGCCAGGGCTCGACGGGTTGAGGGGCACGGCGACGGCGCCGAGCCCGATCGTGGCGAGATACGCGATCACGAAGTGCGGCGAGTTGCCGAGCATGAGTGCGACGCGATCGTCGGCGACGACTCCGCTCGCCGCGAGACCGCCCCGGAACGCTGCGACCTGCTCGCGGAGCTCGCCGTACGTCGTGACGCGGTTGCGCCAGATCAGCGCGACCGAGTCGGCGCCATGGCCATCGATGATGTGCGCGAGATTCACGGAGTCCCCCTGCGCAGCCCACTGCTGCGATCGAAACGAATCGTACTCGGGTTGCGAGGTACCTGGCACTCCGTCACCGGTGATGAGGTGGCCCGCACCAGCGTGACCGTCAGAGATTGACGAGGGAGATCACCCCGGCGACGAGGATGACCAGGAGCAACAATCCGAGCGTCAACGTGGTGGCGGGGCGCATACGGCGAGGCTATCCGGACGGACCGGGCAGTCTCAGGGCTGACGGCGCAGCGTGACCGGCTGGGTGGTCCCGGCGTCGTCGGAGGCCGTCAGCGTGACCTGGTCGCCGACGTCCAGTCCGAGCTCCTCGGCCGCCGATCGTTGATCCATCGACACGGCGAGCAGACCGGACGAATCGAGCACGAGCCCGACGGCGCCGCCACCGAGTTCGGCGTACGAACTCGCCCGCATCGCACTGCGGCGCACTCCACCCGTCGGATCCGTCGGCGAGCTGAACCGAAGGTCGATGCGGGCGCCGAACCCACCCGGCAGATCATCGGGGCCGACGTTCAACTGGGCATTGCCGTAGCGATCGACCCAGAGCACCTGCGCGATGACGGTGTTGTCGTCGGCTTGCGGGAGCGCGACCACTCCCGGCAGCAGCAGATCGGCGTCGATCGACTCGCCGAGGTCGGTGAGGTCGACGCCGTTGCAGAGTTGCGCCGCCGCCGGCGCGAACACGTCGCGTCCGGCGAAGGTGGCGCCGGGCGACGGGAGGTGCCAGCTGGTGTCGGACAACTCGACGGCACGCTCGGCGCCACCCGCCAACGCGACCGCCGGAGCGAGCAGACCGTTGTCCGGGCCCACGAGCACACCTTCACCTCCGGCGACCTCGACGGCGATCGCCCGGCGGGCCGTGGCGACGCCGGGGTCGACAACCGCGAGCACGACACCCGACGCGACGTAGCTGATGCTGCGGGCGAGCGCGAGCGAGCCCGCTCGGACATCGAACGGTGCGACGCCATGGGTGAGATCGATCACGCGGGCGTGCGGGGCGAGCTCGCGGATCACCGAGTGGACCACCCCGACGAACTCGTCGGCGGTGCCGTAGTCCGACAGGAACGACACGGTCTCGTAGCGGCGGCCCATGCGGCGAACCTACAGCGAAGCCAGGCCCATCGGGACCCCAGACGCGACAAGGGCCGGTGCCAACCCCCCGATGGCACCAGCCCTGTCGGCGCTGCCCGCCGTTTCCGGCGGACGCGTCTCCACGTGGGTCACCCTACGGCACGCGCGGCCATGTGAAAAGTGGCACATGGGAAAAACAGCGATGAAATTCTCGACGTGTTCAGTCGGATTTCCTCTGCCGAGCTCAGCCCAGTTCGCGACTGCGGTGCGTGGCGGCCCGGACGGCAGCACCGAAGGCACCGCGCAGGTCGCGTTCGGCCAGTGCGGCGAGCCCGGCGGCGGTCGTCCCGTTCGGGGAGGTGACCATCTCGCGCAGCCGCGTCGGATCTCCTTCTCGATCGAGCAGGGTCGCCGAACCGAGCAGCAGCTGGCGCACGACGCGCTGGGCCATGCCCGGTTCGAGACCTTCGGCCACGGCGGCGTCGATCAGCGCTTCGGCAACGAGGAACACATAGGCCGGTCCCGACCCGGCGACACCGGTGAACGCGTCCAACGCCGACTCGTCGACCTCGTCGACCGTGCCGACCGCCTCGAGGATCCGCCGGGCCCACGACACGTCGTCGCGGTCTGCAGTAGCGCCCGCCGCGATCGCGCAGGCGCCGAGCCGCACGAGCGCCGGCGTGTTGGGCATCGCCCGGATGACGGCAACATCGGAACCAGCGGCAGCTTCGATCGTGGCGAGGCGGACACCGGCAGCGATCGAGAGCACCCGGGTCGCGCCGCTCGCGCCCGCCGCCGATGCCGCTGTGGGCGTGTCGGCCGGTTTCACGGCGACGACGGCGCCGACGCAGGGTGGCACCGCGGCCTCGATGCGCACACCGGGAAACTGCGACGCCAGGACGTCTCGTCGGGCCGCCACGACCTCGACCACGGCGATCGCCGATGCGTCGAACGCTCCCGAGTCGAGCAGTCCTCCGAGCAAGGCAGCGCCCATGTTCCCGCCGCCGATGATCACCAACTCGATCGGAGTGCTGTCGTCGTCCACGCGCCGAACCTAGTGCCTCGACGTTCGCCGCTCGCCGGACCAACATCGGAGTCGCGATGAGCGAACCGACCGCATACGGCGCTTTGGCTCATCGCAGCCAGGCCGGACCCGGCTGCGATGAGCGAACCGACCGTATACAGCGGTTTCGCTCATCGCACGCAGGTCGAGGGCCGGTTGTCCGGATGGGTGAGAGTGGGACCGACTCCCCCGAGCACACCCATCCGGACACCCGACAGTGGGCGACGACCCGTGAAGAAGGGAACGGCAGACGGGAACGGGTGAACGGAACGGGAGAACGGAAACGAGCGTGCGGCGACGATCAGGCGAATCGGCTGCGGAACCCGATGCGCAACAGCGACTGGAAGCACTGTTCGACCTGTGCGTACAGCGTGCCGAGGGCACGATCGAGTTCGGCGAGGCTCACATGAGCCACCGGCATCTCGCCGCGCAGGAACACCGCATCTTCGATCCCGATCGAGAAGTGTGCGCCGACGAGGGTGTTGTTGCGGCGCAGGAGGTGCTCGTACAGCTCACCGTCGTTCTCCTCCGGTGCCGGCATCACGTAGGTCTCGTACCGCAGTGTCCGCTGGCCCAGCGTGAGCCACACGGTGGTGAACTCCTTGTCGTCGCCGCGCATCCGCACGTACCACCGAACTGCACCGTCGTCGGTGCGATCGACGGCGAGGATGTGGTCGTGTTCGTCGGCCAACTCGGCGAGCCACCCGTCGATCCGACCATCGAGGTCGGCGAGCTGATCGGCGTCGTAGGCGTCGGTCATCGACAGGTGACCAACTCGCGCACCGTGAGATCTCCGTACAGGCGCCGCAGACGGGCCGCTGCGAAGCTCCACGTGTAGCGGCGCGCCCGCTCGACGGCAGCAAGTGACATCCGCGTCCGAACCGCGTCGTCGCCGAGGATTCCGGCGATCGCCGACGCGTAATCGCCCGGGTCACGCCCTTCGATCAACCGTCCGGTGCGTCCGTCGTCGACGAGGCTGAGCAGGCCGCCGACCGCGCTCGCCACCACCGGGATGCCGCACGCCGCAGCTTCGAGGGCGACGAGGCCGAAGCTCTCGCTGCGACTCGGGGCGACCACGACGTCAGCCGCGCGGTAGTACGTCGACAGGATGTGGTGCGGTTGCGGCTCGACGAATCGGACTCGATCGTGCAGGCCCAGTTCGTCGACCAGTGCGTGAGCGCGCATCGTTTCCACGTCGCCCTCGGTGCCGCTTGCACCTCCGACGATCACCAACTGCGCCCGGGCGTCGCCGAGCGCGGCCAGTGCCCGGATCGCCACGTCGGGACCCTTGAGCGGTTGGATGCGACCGACGAACAGCAACAGCGGACGATCGACATCGAAGCCGAGCGCGCGCCGGGCGCCGGCCTGATCGCCGGGAGCGAAGAACGCATGCTCGACGCCGGGGGCAATGATCTCGAGCCGGCCTTGCGGATCGCCGTAGTGAAGGCGGAACTGGTCGGCCTCCTCCTCGCAACTCACGCAGATCGCGTCGGCGCAGTGGACGATCTCGGCTTCGGCACGATCACGCCAGTCAGGTTCGGGGTCGCCGTGGGCGGCCTTGACGCGAGCAAGCGTGTGGAACGTCGACACGAACGGCACGTCGAGTTCGTGCTTGAGGCGGTGGCCCACGAGGCCGCTGAGCCAATAGTTGCCGTGGATCACATCGGGTCGGTCGTTGCGGGCGAACCAGTCGAGCATCCCTCGGCGGAACTCGTCGGTCACCTCGGGCAGGGCCTCTTTCGGAAGGTGGTGCGGTCCGGCCTGGATGTGGACGACGCGATGGCCCGGTTCGACCACGATCTCGTCGGGCAGTCCGTCACGATCGGCGCGAGTGAACGTGGTGGTCTCGACGCCGGCCTGGGCGAGTGCCGACCCGAGTTCGCGCACGTACACGTTCATCCCGCCACTGTCGCCGGATCCCGGCTGGAGGAGCGGAGACGTGTGGAGTGAGATCACTGCGGCACGTTGCACAACCCGCCAGACGATAACAACGCTTCGCAAGTTCCCCGAGCCCAGGGCTCCGGGAACCACGCTTGTTCCCCGGGGCCCGGGGTCGGGGAACCTCGGTCAGTCGGGGAGGCTGTCGACGTCGGCTTCGCCATCGCGGTAGCGACGAACGAGCTCGGCGCTGAGGGCGTCGAGCTGATCGAAGCGAGCGCGACGATCGGTCGAGACCTTCTCCTCGAACTCGGCGATGGCCGCCGTCAAGGTCACCAGCTGCGCGTCGTCGAGCGACTTGAGACGACCCAGGCCGTTGGTGGCACAGAGTTCGTCGAGTTCGACAGCCAGCGGATGATCGCTCAGATCCTCGGTGGGCCGAGGCGGACGCGCCGGGCCACCGGTGAGATGGCTCGACAGCACGGTGCGAAGTTCCTCGTCGACGATGACTTCCGCCCCGGCGACTCGGTGTTCGGCTTCGGCTTTGACGAGGTCGAGGCGGGCCTGGGCGACGCGACGGGCATAGGACACGGCGTCGTCTTCGAGTTGGAGCTGATTGCGCAGGCCGCGCAGTTCGTCCAACGAGAGACTCGCGGGGTCGGGCAGCTGGGTGGTGGTCACGTGGATCCTCCGGACACGGGTGGCAGAACTGCCACCTCGTCATGTTGGCCGACTGGGGCGTCGATCGAGATGTCCTCGCCGTTCACCCACACCCGGCAGGTACCGAGCACCTCGGCGAACCGAGCGCCGTAACGGGCTTCGGCCGCGGTGAGCACCTCGCGAACGGTGTCGCCGTCGACGACGTCGGTCCCGGTTCCGGCAGCCTCACGGGCTGAAGCGAACAGGCGAAGTCGAGGCACGGCCATCAATCTACAAGCGCCATCTGCGCCAGACCGGGTTCGCGCCGCGTCGTGCCCCGAGTCGGGCTCGGTCACGCAGGCAGTCCGCTCGGAAGTGCGCCGGCGATGAAGCCGACGAGCGCTACCGCGAGCGTGCCACCGAGCGCGAGGCGGCGAGTCGACGTCTCCTCGAGTCGACGCGTCGCACCGTAGTAACCCAGCGACGGTTGCGCCAGGATCCGCAACGCTGCGAAGCCGACCATGACCAGCCATCCCGACACGACCATGGCGAGGACTCGCTCGTCGTGGGGCATCGCTCCGAGGCCGTGCGTCCACCGGTCGCTCACACCGCGCAGGGCCACTGCGAGATTGAGCACGACCATCGTCGCGAGCGTGGCCGTCCAGCGGATCGGCAGGCCGGTGCGCGATGTTCCGTCGCCGAGTCCGGCGCCGACGGAGGCCATCGACCATCGCAGTCGTACACCGGGCCACAGCACGCCGCCGGAGAGCAGCCAATGGCTGAGTGAGAAGAACACTTGCGCCAGCACGAGCGCGGCGAACGTGCTCCATGCCGGCATCTCGAACGGAAAGCGACCGCTGAGCAGCACGGCGACCAGCACGGTCACGAACAGCATCCGGCGAATGCCTTCGACGGCGACGAGCGCCCAGGCGGTCACGGCCAGGCGAGGACCGATGGTCGGATGAGACCCGCGAGGATCGAGCAGTTCGATGCCACGTCGTGCCCGGGCGACCTCACCCGTGTCGTCGGCACCGTGCGCGCCGACCGGGACGAGAGCATCGACACCGAGCAGGTCGCCGACCACGTCGACGAACGACGCCGACCGCGTCAGTCTGCGACCACGTTCGGGCAGCGACCACAGCGCGGCGCTGATCACCACGGCCACGAGCAACGCCGCCACCTCCAGTACGAGCACGACGACGCTCATCGCTCCGGTCGACGTCGAGACCCGCCAGGCGAGCCAGATCGACCACGCAACGAGGCCGACAACGGACGCGAACCGACCCGCCCACCGCACGGCCGTGTTCGCCGTTGCGCGCTCTGCCGCCTTCCGCTCCATTTCACAGGGCTCATCGGCTGCGGAGGCAGCCGACTTGAGGCGACCTGGACCGATAGCCTGCCGCTCCTGTGGGTACCGAGAAACGTGAACGTCAGAAGGCCAACCGTGCGCTGAAGCATCAGCAGGAGCAGCAGGCACAGAGCCGCCGCAAGCTCCTGCGCAAGGTCGCGATCGGCGTTGCTGCCGTCGCTGGCCTGGTGCTGTTCGTCTGGATCGCAAGCAACGTGGTCGGAAGCGACGACGAACCGAGCACGCCGGTCACGCCGGTCACGCTCCCGGCCACGATCGACACGATCGGCGACAGCGTGCCCGCCACGACCGAGGGCTGACCGCAATGGCCGCCACGAGATTCTTGGCCGCATTGGCGGCAACGGCGATCATCGCTGCCGGTTGTGGCAGCGACGACGCTGCGTCAGAACCGGCCACCAGCGAGGTCACGGTGTCGGACGACACTGACGCAGCGGTCGACGAAACGATCGACGCGCCGCCGAGCGACAGCGACTGCCCGCCCGCCGAGGGCGCCGACACGCAAACCCAGCAGTTCGACGCCGCACCGCCGATGTGTCTCGAGGCCGGGGTGTCGTACGAAGCGATCGTGACGACCAACATGGGCGAGTTCACCATCGCCATCGATCAGGAATCGGCACCGGTGGCAGCGAACAACTTCGTGTTCCTCGCTCGGAATCTGTACTTCGACGACACCGAGTGCCATCGCATCATCCCGAACTTCGTGGTGCAGTGCGGCGATCCGACCGCGACCGGCACCGGCGGTCCCGGCTACACGATCGTCGACGAGCCACCGGCTCCGGGTGAGTACCAGATCGGCTCGATCGCGATGGCCAAGACGCAGGCGCCCGACAGCGCAGGCAGCCAGTTCTTCATCATCACCGGCTCCGACGGCGCGGCGCTGCCGCCGGAGTACGCACTGTTCGGCCAGGTGATCGACGGCCTCGACACCACTGTCGAGACCATGGCCGCCGCCGGTTCGCCCGACGGCGGCCCGACGGAACCCGTCGAGATCCAGTCGATCCGCATCGTCGAAGCCTGACCGGCCGGGCGAGCGCCCCGCCTGCGATGAGCCAGATGACCGTATGCGGTCGGTTCGCTCATCGCTGAGGCGATCGCGCTGCCTGCGATGAGCCAGATGACCGTATGCGGTCGGTTCGCTCATCGCGGGGCGACGAGGGGGTGGGGGCTCAGTCGGTGGGGTCGGCGAGGCGGGTCGCCGCGGCGGTTTCGTCGCGTGTCAGGTCGTCGGGGCCGTCGAGGGCCACGGGGGTCTGGCGGCGCGAGGCCCGACTGAGGGCGTGGGCACCGACGGGCGACGACAGCAACTGGAGGATCACCACCAGCAGCAGCGTCGTGTAGGCGAGCAGCGTGTCGATGGCGATCGCTGCGCCGATCGCCACGAGCACCAGACCGAGCGTCGGCGCCTTGGCTGCGGCGTGCATGCGCGAATACAGGTCGCGGAACTTGACCGCGCCGATCCCGCCGATCATGGCCAGTGCCGCGCCGGCGATGATCAACACGCCGCTGACGACGTTCATCAGTTCCCCCGCCGTTCGATGAAGCGTGAGAGCGCGGTGGTGCCGACGAACCCGACCAGCACGGCCACGAGCACGGTCTCGATGGTGATGCCGCTGTCGCTGCGAGCCGCGGCGACGATGATGGCGATCACCACGATCGACTGCAGCCCGTCGAGGCCGACCACCCGGTCGGACAAGCTCGGTCCGCGCAGCAGTCGGAACAGGAATCCGGCGGCTCCGACCGCCAACAACACAAGTGCGATCGACGTCACGTGGCACCTCCATCCGGCCATGCCGCAACGACACGCTCGAGCTCGGCGCGTTGCTCCTTGGTCCCGAACGCCCGCACGGCGAGACGCTCGAGCCGCAGGACATCGCGTCGCAACGACTCGACGTCGGTGAAGTGCAGTGCATGCACGTACAGCACCGGCGGCCGGTCGGGGTCATCTGCGCGGACGTCGACGGTGAGCGTGCCGGGGGTCAGGGTGATCGCATTGCCGACCAGGGTGACGAGGCCGTCGGTCGTCACGTGGAGCGGCACGGCGATGATCGCCCGGTTCACGTTCGAACCCGGGGTGATCACCTCCCAGGCCACCTGGAAGTTCGACTTCACCAACTGCACCAGGAAGTAGGCGAGGAACACCACAGCGGACACGGGGTGGAACGAGGTGAGCTGGATGCCGTGCACACCGGTCGGACGAGCGATCAGCACGACGAACACGGCGACGCCGAGCCCTGACAGCAGGCTGGCCAGGCCGAGGTCGCCCCACAACAGCGCCCACACGAGCGTGAGCCAGATGACCAGCGCAGGAAGGCGGACCGACGGGGTCACTTCTGGTCCTCGATCACGGCTGCGACGTAGCGCTCGGGCTGCAGGAGGTCCTCGGCGGTGCGCTTCGAGTAGTCGTACAACGGCCCGGCGAAGATCATCAGCGCGACCGACAGCGCCACCACGGTCGTGGCAGCGCCGGTCATCAGACGCGGCACCCGCGACTCGTCCGATGCGATCCACGACGCGATCGCCGGGTCCTCGGGTTCACCCCAGAAGACGCCGGACCAGATCCGCACCATCACGTACATCGTCAGGAGGCTGACGATGAGGCTGACGGCCACGATCGCCCACTCGTCGGACTCGATGCCCGAGCCGATCAGCGCGAACTTGCCGACGAAACCGGAGAACGGTGGGAGTCCGGCAATGCTGAGCGCTGGCAGCGCGAACAGCACGGCGATCATCGGAGCGCTGCGCACGAGACCACCGATGCGCGACAACCGATCGGATCCGGCGCGCCGCTCGACGAGGCCCGCAACCAGGAACAGCGCGGTCTTCACGACGATGTGGTGCACCACGTAGAACACCGCTGCGGCAATGCCGGCGAGGGTGAACAGCGCAAGCCCGAAGATCATGTAGCCGATGTGGCTGACGATGTGGAACGACAGCATGCGGCGCAGGTCGTCCTGCGCCAGGGCGCCGAGCACGCCGATCACCATCGTGAACCCGGCGAGCACGAGCAGGAACGATCCTTGCTGCGCGTCGGGCGGGAACAGCAGCGTCTGCGAGCGGATGATCGCGTACACCCCGACCTTCGTGAGCAGCCCGGCGAAGACCGCCGTGATCGCCCCCGGTGCCGTGGGGTAGCTGTCGGGCAGCCAGAAGAACAACGGGAACAATCCGGCCTTGATACCGAACACAAGGATCAGCAGCAGCGAGAACCCGGTGCGGACTCCGTCGGACAGTTCCGGGATGCGCTGGCTGAGTTCGGCCATGTTGACGGTGCCGGTCGCCGCGTAGATCAGCGCGAGCGCGGTGATGAAGAACGTCGATGCCACGAGGCTGATGACGACGTACGACATGCCCGAGCGGACCTGACCTGGGCGGCCGCCGAGGGTGAGCAGGACGTAGCTGGCCACGAGCATCATCTCGAACGCGACGAACAGGTTGAACAGGTCGCCGGTGACGAAGCTCGCCGAGACCCCGGCCGCCAGCACCAGGTACACCGGATTGAACGAGGCGTACCGCGACTCCTCGGCGCCCTGGCCGATGGCGTACACCAGCACCGACAGCAGTACCAGCGACGACACGACCAGCATCACCGCCGACAGCCGGTCGACCACCAGCGTGATGCCGAGCGGCACCTTCCATCCACCGGCTTGCATCACCAGCATCTCGCCGTCGTCGACGTCGACGAGCATCACGACGCTCACGACCACGTTGATGGTCAGCGCGATCAGCGAGATGATGCGCTGCGCCCAACGCCACGGGGAGGTGAGCACGGCCAACGATGCGCCGAGCAACGGCAAGATCACGGGGAGGGGGACGAGGGCGTTCACCGCCGGTCCTCCTCTCGCGCTTGCTGGCGTTCGGCCTGCGCCTCTTCTTCGACCATCTGGTCGCCGTCGCGGCGACGAGCGATGAACCGGTCCTCGACATCGTCCTCGACGACGTCGTCGTGGGTGATCCGCCAGCTGCGGTAGCCGAGCGCGAGGAGGAATGCGGTGACGCCGAACGTGATCACGATCGAGGTGAGCGCGAGGGCCTGCGGGAGCGGGTCGGCGAAGTCGGTCGGGTCGGCGGTGCCGATGATCGGCGCTACGCCGCGACCGGTGCCCGAGGTGAGCAGCAGGATGTTCGAGCCGTGACCGATGAGACCCACCCCGATCAGGATGCGCGACAGCCGTCGTTGCAGAAGCAGGTAGGTGCCGGTGGCGAACAGGAACGCCGCTGCGAATGCGAGGAGCACGCTCATCGACGTACCCGCCCGCTGGCGCGACCGTTCGGCACGGGAGCGTCGTCGCTGCCGTCGTCGCTCGCATCGGGAGCGTTCGGAAGGTCCTCACCGAATGCGGCGAACGCCATCAGGATCAGTCCGATCACGACGAAGTCGACGCCGAGGTCGAACGTGAGCGCACTGGTGACCTTCACCTTGTCGAACACCGGCAAGTGGAACTCGACGTCGCCGTGTTCGAGGATCGTGCCGCCGAAGAGCAGCGGCACGAACGCGGTGAACGCAGACAGGAACAGGCCGGTTCCGAGGATCACGTGTGGCGGAAGACGAAACGTCGAGCGAACGGCGGCTGCACCGCCGGACACGTACCGCAGCGCGAGCGCTGCTCCGACGACGAGGCCGCCGACGAAACCGCCACCCGGCCGGTTGTGGCCGGAGAACACGAAGTAGATGGCGAGCACCAGGATCGACGGATAGAGGATCCGGATCGACGTGTCGAGGATGAGGATCCGCCGGTCGCGGGTGGCGCCGGTCGGCGACGTGGTGCGGCTCATCGCAACGCCTCGGGCAGCTTGGTGTCGTCGCCGACGTCGACGATCTCCTCGAACACCGGTGCGTCGACTTCGTCGCGGCGTCGTCCCGGTCGGGCGAGGCTGACCGCGCCGATCGCCGCCACGAGCAGCACCGTGATCTCGCCCATCGTGTCCCAACCGCGGAAGTCGACGAGGATCACGTTGACGACGTTGGCCCCCTTGCCCTTCGGCAACGAGTTCTCGATCATCACCTCCGACATCGAGGGCTCGTCGACGTCGGAGCGTGCGTTGCTCGCCGACAGGGCGAACACGAAGACCGCCACGCCAATGGCGCCGGCGACCGCGATCCGCATCGGCGCCGCGATCGCCGGCGCACGGTGACGCCACGAACGTGGCAGGAACCGCAGGACCAACACGAACAGCACGGTGCTGAGCGTCTCGATCGAGAACTGGGTGAGCGCCAGGTCGGGCGCTCCCTGCGCGACGTAGAGGCCGGCCATCGCGTACCCGACCGCCCCGAGCATGAGGGCTGCGGCGATGCGGTGACGCACGATGCATGCGCCGAGGCCGGCGGCCACCATGATCGCCACCAGCGCGACGTGGGCGGGCGTCTCGATGAACTGCGGCAGCTGGTCGAGTTCCGAGGCGAACGCGGCGAGCGGCACGAGGGTGACGGTCAGCATGATCACGGCCAGGTAGATCGGCAGCGATCCGTTCTGGACTGTGGCGGTCACCCGGGTCGACACGACCGAGATCGAACGGAGCACGGCGAGGAATCCCTGCTCGGTCGACGGCACGGCACGCAGGCCGTGCGATGCTCGGGACTGCAGATCGGCGACGGGAGCGCGCAGCACGGTGAGCGCGATTCCGCAGGCGATGATCACCGCCGACAACAGCAGCGCTGTGTTGAAGCCGGCGAACAACTCGACCGGCTTGGGCTCCGAGCCCGGATAGAGCGTGGTCGTCGCCGCTTCGATCAACCCGTCGACGAGGACCGGGGCGATCCCGAACAGCACCGTCGCGATCGACAGCACCACGGACGGGCCGACGAACACCGCCGACGGCGCGTGAGCATCGAGGGACACGACGGTGCGATCGCGTTCGCCGAACGAACCGAAGATGCCCAGGACGAAGCGGGCCGAGTAGGCGAACGTGAGGATCGACGCCAGACACGATCACGACGAGCGCTGCGGTGCCACCGGCGAAATCGCCGTACTCGACGTACCCGTCGAGCGCCTTCTCCTTCGCGATGAAACCGAACAGTGGCGGGAGTCCAGCCATCGACGCAGCGCTGATCACCGCGACGACCTTCACGACGCGCCACCCGGGTACCGCCGAGAACCCGTGGAGCTCGCGGATGTCGCGGGTGCCGGTCTCGTGGTCGACGATGCCGACCACCATGAACAATGCGGCCTTGAACGCTCCGTGGGCGAGGATCAGAACGATGCCGGCCTCGGCGATGTGATAGTCGCCGACGCCGAAGAGCAGCATCATGAACCCGAGTTGGCTGACGGTGCCGTACGCGAGCAGCAGTTTCAGGTCGTGCTGGCGAAGCGCCCGAAGACCGCCGACGAGCATCGTGGTGGCCCCGACGATCAGCACGAGCGCCCGCCAGCTGCCGGTGAGGGCGAACATCGGTGCGAGGCGCGCCACGAGGTAGACGCCCGCCTTGACCATCGTGGCCGAGTGCAGGTACGCACTCACCGGTGTCGGGGCGACCATGGCCGCCGGCAGCCAGCTGCTGAACGGTGCCTGCGCCGACTTGGTGAACGCGCCGATCAGCACCAGCACCAGGCCGGCATTGACCACCGCCCCCGAAGGTGGGTCGACCAGCAGTTCGGAGATCCGATAGGTGCCGCCGGCCTGGCCGATGATGATCAGCCCGGCGAGCATCGCCAATCCACCTGCGCCCGTGATGAAGATCGCCTGCAGGGCGGCGGCACGCGCTCGCGGATTGGTGTCGTCGTTGCCGATGAGGAGGTACGACGTGACCGACGTGAGCTCCCAGAAGATGAACAGCGCGATGAGCTGATCCGACAGGACGACGCCGAGCATCGCCCCGGCGAACAGCGTGAGCACGCCGGCGAGGCGGGCGAGTCCGGGCTTGTCGTGGCTGAAGTAGCCGAGCGAGTACACGCAGATCAACAGGCCGATGCCGGACACGAGCGCCACCATCACGAGCGCGAAGGCGTCGAGGCGGAGGTCGATCGTGATGCCGAGTTGCTCGACCCAGGCGAACGACTCGGTCACCGGTTCCCCGTCGATGACCGCGCTCGCTCGGGCCGCAGCCCAGATCACCGTCGCCAACGGCGGGACCGCCGCGACCAGGAACGCCCGCCGTCCCAGCGCGCGGCCGGCAGCGACGATGCCGATGCCGACGACGAGGTGGAGGGTGAGGAGGAAGAACATCTGGCCGGGCCGACGATACGCGTTGCGTCGGCGAGCAGCCGCACTTCTCGACCGTGTTGTGCGTCGTGGTCGTTGTGCGTCGTGGTCGCTTTGGCCTGGTTACCGATCGGTAGCTAGCTTGCGCGTATGGGAACGATCAGCACCGTTGGAATCATCGGATCCGGGATCATGGGCTCGGGCCTCGCCGAAGTCGCCGCCCGAGCAGGCTTCGACGTGGTCGTGCGCTCGCGCACGCAGGCCGGCGCGGACGCCGTGTTGCACGGCATCGATGCGGGACTCACCAAGCAGGTGGCTCGCGAGCGCCTGACCGAGGACGAGCGTCAGGCCATCCTCGGGCGGATCTCGGTGACCGACGACCTGCACGGGCTCAAGGACTGCGACCTCGTGATCGAGAGCATCGTCGAGGACATGGCAACCAAACGCGAGCTGTTCGAGCACCTCGACCGCATCGTGAAGCCCGAGGCGATCATCGCCACGAACACCTCGACGCTCGCCGTCGTCGAGTTGGCGATGACCACCGAGCGCCCCGACAAGGTGTGCGGCATCCACTTCTTCAACCCGGCACCGATGATGAAGCTCGTCGAGGTCATCAAGCCGCTGACGGCATCGGACGACACGATCACGACGGCTCTCGAGTTCGCCGCCGCCTGCGGCAAGGACGCCGTGCAGGTCGAGGATCGCGCCGGCTTCATCGTCAACGCACTGCTGTTCCCGTACCTCAACAACGCGATCCGCATGTGGGAGAACGGCACGGCCTCGATGGACGACATCGACACGGCGATGATGGGCGGCTGCAACTTCCCGATGGGGCCGTTCGCACTCCTCGACCTCGTCGGCCTCGACACGTCGCTGGCGATCCTCGACGCGCTGTACGCCGAGTTCCGCGACCCGAACTTCGCCGCCGCCCCGGCATTGCGTCGCATGGTCGCCGCCGGCCAGCTCGGCCGCAAGACCAAGCACGGCTTCCGCTCCTACTGAACCCGCCGAGCGTCACACGGTGCCGGGCCCGACGTGACGCTGCAACACTGAGGCGCGTGAGTCCGATCGAGCCGCCACCGTCGAGATTCGCGATGCCCGATCCGCTGGAGATCGCGCCCGGCGAGGACCTCGTCGCCATCGGCGCCGACCTCGAGCCGGGAACGCTGCTGGCCGCCTACCGCACCGGGCTGTTCCCGATGCCGGTCGACCCGCGCCGACGCCGCAGCAAGATGGCATGGTTCTCGCCCGACCCGCGCGGCATCATCCCGCTCGACGGGCTCCACGTCAGCCGGTCGCTGCGGCGGAGCATGCGGCGATTCGAGGTGAGGATGGACACTCGGTTCACCGATGTCGTTCGGGCATGCGGCGACCCGAAGCGTCCGGGCCGCTGGATCACGAATCCGATCGTCGACGCGTACACCGCGCTGTTCGAACTCGGTTGGGGCCACTCGGTCGAGGTGTTCGACGATGGCGAGCTGGTCGGCGGGCTGTACGGGTTGCGGATCGAGCGGTTCTTTGCCGGCGAGGCGATGTTCCACACCGGGACGGACGCATCGAAGGCCTCGCTCGTCGCCCTCGTCGACTGGCTGAACGACACCGGTGCCGAGCTGCTCGACGTCCAGTGGGTCACCGACCATCTCGCGACGCTCGGAGCCGTGGGAATTCCCCGCGCTGAGTACCTGGAGCGCCTCCGATCGGCCCTCACCCCCGAAATTCGGAGCCACGATCGCGCTGACGATGACCGCTCCGAATTTTGGACGTGGCGACCAACACCACCGAAATTCGGAGCCACGATCGCGCTGAGCGCAACGGTGGCTCCGAATTTCGGGTGGGGGAGGCCGGACGGAGGGCGGAAAATACACGGAGCGGGTGGTCCGCCACCACCCGCTCCGAGAGCTTCGCCGGCCGAATCCGCCATTCGGCCGGCGGGGTTCCCGCCAGAGGGGAAACCTCATGGGAGCGGATCTCCCAAGGGGGAGGGAGGAGATCCGGTCCGTTTGTCGTCCCGTGGGACGTTCAATTCTTCGGTCCGGATCGGCGTTGACTTGAGGACTTCTTGGATGAGCGAGCACACTCTCATCATGAGTTCATCGAACGCCGGCGCCGAGGGCGCGTCCACCCAGCCAGTGCGTACGAAGGACCGTCCGTGGATGATGCGGACCTACTCGGGCCATTCGAGCGCCGAAGCGTCGAACGAGCTGTACCGAACCAACCTCGCCAAGGGGCAGACCGGACTGTCGATTGCGTTCGACCTGCCGACGCAGACCGGCTACGACCCCGACTCGCCGATGTCGAAGGGCGAGGTCGGCAAGGTCGGCGTGCCCGTCGCTCACCTCGGCCACATGCGCACGCTGCTCGCCCAGATCCCGCCCGGACAGATGAACACGTCGATGACGATCAACGCGACCGCGGCGTGGCTGCTGGCGCTGTACGTCGCCAACGCCGAGGAGCAGGGGACTGCGTCGAACGAACTGCGCGGCACGACGCAGAACGACATCGTCAAGGAGTACCTGTCACGCGGCACCTACATCTTCCCGCCGGGGCCGTCGCGGCGTCTGATCGTCGACATGGTGGCGTGGTGCGCCGAGCACGCACCGCTGTGGAATCCGATGAACGTGTGCTCGTACCACCTGCAAGAGGCGGGCGCGACGCCCGAGCAGGAGATCGCCTATTCGATGGCGACGGCGATCGGCGTGCTCGACGCCGTACGCGATTCGGGCCAGGTGTCGCCCGAGCAGTTCAGCCAGGTGTTCGGCTCGATCTCGTTCTTCGTCAACGCCGGGATCCGCTTCGTCGAGGAGGTCTGCAAGCTGCGGGCGATGACCGACATGTGGGAGCAGATCGGTCGCGAGCGCTACGGCGTCACCGACGACAAGGCGCTGCGATTCCGTTACGGCGTTCAGGTCAACTCGCTCGGGCTGACCGAAGCGCAGCCGGAGAACAACGTGCAGCGCATCGTGTTGGAGATGCTCGCCGTCACCCTGTCGAAGCGGGCGCGGGCGCGATCGGTGCAGTTGCCGGCGTGGAACGAAGCGCTCGGGCTCCCGCGCCCGTGGGATCAGCAGTGGTCGCTGCGGATGCAGCAGGTGCTGGCCTTCGAGACCGACCTGTTGGAGTACGACGACATCTTCGACGGCTCGACCGTGATCGAGGGGCGCACCGAGGAACTGCGGGCGGCGGCGCAGGCCGAACTCGATGACGTGTTGGAGATGGGCGGCGCCTTCGAGGCGGTCGAGACGTTGAAGTCGCGATTGGTCACGTCGATGGCGGCGCGGACGCGTCGGATCGAGGCCGGCGAGCAGATCGTCGTCGGCGTCAACGAGTTCGTCGAGGCGGCCGAGTCGCCACTCGGCGGTGACGGCGCGATCCTCAAGGTCGATCCGGCGATCGAGCGACAGTTGGTCGGCGACCTGGCCGAATGGCGATCGGTTCGCGACCAGGCGGTGGTCGATGCGGCACTGGTCGAGCTACGGGCCGCGGCCGAGTCGGGCGACAACGTGATGCCGCCGTCGATCGCGCTCGCACGTGCGGGCGGCACGACCGGCGAGTGGGGCGACGTGATGCGTTCAGTGTTCGGCGAGTACCGGGCGCCGACCGGCGTCAGCGGCGCCACGGGGTCGGCGCAGGGTCTCGGCGAGGTCGTCGAGTTCGTGAAGTCGATGGCGGGTGGACCGCCGAAGTTCCTCGTCGCCAAACCCGGCCTCGACGGACATTCGAACGGTGCGGAGCAGATTGCCGTGGCGGCCCGCGACTCGGGCATGGAGGTCGTGTACTCGGGCATCCGGTCGACGCCCGAACAGATCGCCGCGTCGGCGCGCGACGAGGATCCCGATGTGATCGGGTTGTCGATTCTGTCGGGTTCGCATCTCGACCTGGTCCCCGACGTGCTCGGCCACCTGAAGGCGATGGGCGTCGAAGCACCGGTGATCGTCGGCGGCATCATCCCCGAAGACGACCGTCCCCGTCTGGCCGAGATGGGCATCGCCGCCGTCTACACCCCCAAGGACTTCCAGCTCGCCAAGATCATGCGCGACGTTGCCGACCTCGCCGTCGCCCACCGCGCCCCCTGAGCCGAGCAGCTGCCTGCGTCCTCCGAGCCGGGTTCAGGTTTGCCTCCTGGCCGAGTCGGAAACGGTGGGACAACGACCACCGCACCCGGAGGACTCACATGACCCGCATCGCATTCGTACTCGGCAACGACTTCGAGGACGCCGAATTCGAGACACCACACACCACTTTGCTGAAAAACCAACTCGACGTCGACGTCATCGGCGTCGACCTCGACGACGTCACCGGTAAGCACGGGACGAACGTCTCGATCGACAAGTCGATCGACGACGCGGCCGCCCAGGACTACGACGTCCTCGTGATTCCGGGTGGCTTCTCACCGGACCATCTGCGCACCGACGATCGAATGGTCCGCTTCGTCAAGGCGTTCGCCGACCAGGACAAGGTGATCGCCGCTGTATGTCATGGGCCGAGTCTGTTGATCGAGGCCGGTCTCGTCGACGGCAAGACGATGACGTCGTGGCCCTCGATTCGCACCGATCTCCGAAACGCTGGTGCCGAGGTGGTCGATCGTGAAGTGGTCGTCGACGGAAAATTGATCACTTCGCGCAACCCCGACGACCTGCCCGCTTTCACCGACAAAATCCTCGCAACGATCGGCGAACTCGATACCGACGAGGTCGGTGACGGGCCGACACGCACCGGCGATGACGTACTCGGCGCGGGCAACTCGTTCACCGCCTGACGGCGATTCTCACACCGTGGCGGGGTGGCGCTGTTCGCGCTCGATCCACGAGTCGAGGGCGTCACTCGACTCGAAGCTCGTGATCAACGCGTACCGAGAGGCATCGCCGTTGTGGACCACCACATGCCAGAGGCGCTGGGTGTCGACCACGAACCGGGCGCCCTTGTGCAGTGGCACGCGCTGCTCGGTCGACGGATCGGGCAGGCCGTCGGGGCCGTTGTCCATCAACAGCATGTAGCTGTCGGGGTTGTCGGTGAGCTCGATCCACGAACGCACGACCCAACCCTCGTCGTCGGGATTGAAGCGGTTGTTGTCGTCGCGGTGGATCGACTTCATCGCTTCCTCGCGGTCCTGCGGCTCGAGCTTGATGATGCGCACGCGACCGAAGTTCGCGCCCACCTCGTCGACGTAGTTGCGGATCGTCGGGGCGATCTCGGCGTTCGAGGTCCACAGGGCATCCTTGTCGGTCTTGCCCTTGTCCCAGAACCCGCGGCAGTCGAGTTCACCGTCGGCCGATGCCAGCGGTGCGAAGTTGGTGTCGCCACCAGACTTCCAGTCCAAGTACTCGAGGTTCACGAACTCGGCGTCGGGAATCTCGTACGGCAGGTCGCGTAGGGCGACGAAACCGGTGTCGGCGAGTGCGTCGAGGCGACGGTGCGGGGTGTCGAGCGGGATCGCCACGCTCCAGTGATCGAGGGTCGGCCAGAAACTCATGACGCCAAGTCTACGAATCCGACCCGGCGCGACCAGGGCACTGTGACCATTGACGCCGCCGACGATCTCCGAGCGTCAGGGCTCGGTCGTGTCGGAGGTCCGGCCGTCGTTGATGACGAGCAACCCTTCGGGAATCTCGAGCGACTGACCGGCCTGGATGTCGTCGGCGCTCGACAGGCCGTTGGCTTCGACGATCGCCACGATGGTGACGCTGAACCGTTCGGCGATCTTGCCCAGCGTGTCGCCGGACTGCACGACGTACAGGAAGTCGGCCGGGGCGACCGTGGTGGTCGTGCTCGTCGTGGTCGGCGTGGTGGTCTGGATCGGTGGAAGCCGCTCCTGCGATGCGGGGTCGGTTGTTCCGCAGGCAACGACGAGCACAGCGAGCACGGCGGCGACGGCCGCAGTCACAGTGCGATCGGGACGCTTCATGGCGACGGATGCTAGGCCTCCGACGGCGTCGGTGGCACGCGCCCACCTCCAGCACCGGGCGGAATCCGCCGTGATGGCGACGAATCACGAGCTGCCACGTACTCTCGGATGCCGTGACGAGCACCCCCTCCCCGATCAGGACCGACCGTTCGTTCGGCGATCCGACCGCAGAGTTCGACTACCCCGACGCGGTCCACCCCGCACGCGAGTACCACCTGAACGCCAACGGCCTCCAGATCGCCGTGCACGAGTGGGGCGATGCCGATGCGCCGCCGATGGTGCTCGTGCACGGCGGGTTCGACTTCGCTCGGACCTTCGACGTGTTCGCACCGAAGCTCGCCGCCGGCGGCTGGCGGATCGTGAGCTGGGACCAGCGTGGCCACGGCGACAGCGAGCATCCCGAGCTGTACTCGTGGGACGCCGACATGCGCGACGCCCTCACCGTGTTCGATCACGTCAGCCCGGGTCGCCCCCTGCCGGTCGTCGGTCACTCCAAGGGCGGGGCGTTGATGACGCAACTCGCCGACGCCCAGCCGTTCCGTTTCACCCACCTGGTCAACATGGACGGCATCCCCTACAACCGCCGCATTCCCGACGTCGCCGAACACGAACGCACCAAGATGGTGTCGGCCGAGATCGCCGGCTGGCTCGACCATCGCCGGTCGACGGCGACCGCCCAACGCAAGCCCGGCACGGTCGAGGAGCTCGCGAATCGCCGGGGCCGGATGAACCCACGCCTCGATCCGGACTGGCTCAAACGCCTCGTCACGACCGGCGGGTTCGAGTCCGACGACGGATGGCGATGGAAGATCGACCCGTCGATGCGCTTCGGAGGCTTCGGCCCATGGCGGCCCGAGTGGACGCTGATGCGGCTGCCCGGGCTGCCGATGCCGTTCCTCGGAATCCTCGGTCGGGAGATGGAGGAGATGGGGTGGGGGACGCCGCCGGAGAAGGTGCTGCCGTACATGCCGTTCGACGGCCGGTGCGAGATCCTCGAAGACGTCGGCCACTTCGTCCACATCGAACGGCCGGGCTTCGTCGCTGAGATCGTGCTCGATTTCGTCGGATCTCCCGATGCCGCAACGGGAGCAACCGCATGAGCCTCGACACCGTCACCATGTTGCGCCACGGCAAGGTCGAGTTGGCGCTGCACCACCTGCGCAACGCCACCGCCGCCGGCGGCCGACCGCTGCTGATCCTGCACGGGCTCGGCGAGGCCGCGCCGCGTAGCGCCCCCCGCTGGGCCGACCTCTGGCCGGGGCCGGTGGCGGCACTCGACTTCACGGGACACGGCGCATCGACGATCCCGCGTGGCGGCGGCTACACCGCGGAGTTGCTGTTGGGCGACGCCGACGCGGCCCTCAACTCGTTGACCGATGGCGACTCGAACCGCTCGATCACCGTCGTGGGACGTGGTCTCGGCGCGTACGTGGCCCTCCAGATCGCCGGCGCTCGGGCCGCGCAGGTCCACGGCGCGATCCTCGTCGACGGCCCCGGACTCGCCGGCGGGCCGACTGGGCCGACGTCGCAGAGCTTCTTCTCGCTGCCCGCCAGTTCCGCCACGCCTGACCCGTACGCACTCGTCGAGTTGGGACGCGACCTCCGCCCGCCCGACTACGCCACGTTGTTCGTGCGACTCGCGCTCGCCGGTTCGGAGCTCGAAGAACCGATCGCCGTCGCCAGCGTGTTCCGACCCGAATGGTTGGACGCGGTTGCGCGGGAACACGGCGTGATGCAGGCCACCCTCGCCGAGGCGTTGGCCACCTACGCAGGCTGATCACGTGAGGCGCGAGTAGCATTTCCGGCGTGTCGCCAACAACCTTCGCGCTGATCGTGATCGGCGGGTTCGTGCTCATGGAGCCGTTGACGGCGGCCACGCACCGTTGGGTGATGCACGGCATCGGCGAGTGGTTCCACCGCAGCCACCACCGTGCGGTGCGCACGCCGGGCTGGGAGCGAAACGACTGGTTTCCCGTCGCGTTCGCCTCGATCGTGATGTTCGGATTCTGGCTCGGATTCAACACATCGCTCACCGCGCTGATCCCGCTCGGGATCGGCATCACGCTCTACGGCATTGCGTATGCGCTCGTTCACGACGGGTACATCCATCGCCGCCTCGGGGCGTTCGGCAACCGCCGGATTGCCACACTCGACCGGCTCGCCGATGCTCATCGAATCCACCATCTGTACAACGCAGCGCCGTACGGGATGCTCGCTCCGATCGTTCCGAGCGACCTGCGAGCACGTGCGGCGGCCACCGATCGGGACCCGTTTGCAGCGAATGCGCCGTCGGTCGTCGGCTGACGCGCCGACCGTCTCCGATTGTCTGGTGGATTGTCGGAGCGAGGCTGTTAGATTCGTGTCGCTCTCAACGAGACAAGGCCATTGCCTTCAGGCCCCCATCGTCTAGTGGCCTAGGACACCACCCTTTCAAGGTGGCGGCACGGGTTCGAATCCCGTTGGGGGTGCGGCGCGAGAGCGTCATACATATCTGGTCCCGTGGTGAAGTCTGGAGTTCACGCCGGCCTGTCAAGCCGGAGGTCGCGGGTTCAAGTCCCGTCGGGACCGCAGCAGGGGGCCACTCGCCATCGCAAGATGGCGGGTGGCTTTTCTGTAGGAACACCGGTGTCGAACGCCAGATTCGACGCCAACACGGTCGAGCCGAAGGGCTCGCCATCAACACGGTCGAGCCGAAGGGCTCGCCAGCAACACGGTCGAGTAGCTCAGTTGGCAGAGCACACGCCTGAAAAGCGTGGGGTCACCGGATCGACGCCGGTCTCGACCACCATCACAGGCCGCACCGATGAGCGAGACCACCACATACGGTCGGTTCGCTCATCGCAAGCCGGCGACACACCGCACCGATGAGCGAGACCACCACATACGGTCGGTTCGCTCATCGGAGGCTGGTGGGGTGGTGAATGGAACGTTGGTCGGGCGGCGGTAAGACTTCGGGTGTGCGGCGTATCCATCGGTGGGGTCTGGTCGCCTCAGCCGTGTGCGCGGTGCTCGTCACGACTGCTGTCGCCTCGGACCGCGTCGATGCGCAGAGCGCCGGCAACGGGCTGGACGAGGCGTCGGTCAACTCGTTCGAGTTCGATCCGGGCCGGGGTGTCGTGCGGGCGACGATCGACATCGACCTCCGCAACGTGACCACCGACCGAGTCGAGGGTGACACCATCCGACGCTCGTTCTTCGACAACTACGCCATGTCGGTCCCGCTCGGCGCCGAGAACATCGTCGCCACCCGCGAGGGCATCGTCCTCGAGGGCACGCTCGATCTCCGATCCCAGGTTTCCGGCGTTCTCCACGTACCGCTTTGCGTTGGACCCGCCACTGTTCAGCGGCGACTCGGCCGACCATGCAGATCACCTACGACCATCTCGGCGCTCCACCGCGCGATCCGGTGCCGTGGCGGGTCAACGAGGCGTACGCCGGTTTCGTCGCATTCGGCCTCGGCGACGAGGGGATGGTCACGCTGCGGATCTCGCAACCCTTCGGCTACGAATTCGACGAGTTCACCGACCTGACCGGATTCGAGGTCAGCGAACCCGACGGATTCGCCACGGTCGTGCACACCCGCACCGGGGTGAACGAGGACACCCGGATAACGGTCGGGCTGTCGAATGACGACCGTCTCATCACGACCCCGCTCGAGGTCGAAGGCGTCGACATCGACCTGCGTTCGTGGCCCGACGACCCCGAGTGGGCCGACTTCGCCGGCGCGAAGGTCGAGGCCGGAATCCCCGCGTTGGAGGGAGCTGATCGGGACCCCGTGGCCGGTGGAGGGGAGTTTCGCCGTGCGCCAGACCGTCGAGCCGAGTCGATCGGGCTATGCCGGCTGGTTCGACGCGAAGAGCAGTGAGATCGCCGTCGGGGAGGCACTCGACGCCGACACGATCTACCACGAGCTGTCGCATGCCTGGGTCAACGGGCGGTTGACGACCGAGCGCTGGTTCACCGAGGGTCTCCCCCAGGTGTACGCCGCCGAACTGGTCCGTCGCGACGGCAACGAGGCGCGCACGCCGTCGGAACCTGCAGCCGACAACCCTGCGGCGCGCCCGCTCACCGAGTGGACGGCCGACGACGAGGAGCGCTCGGTGGAGGAGTACGGCTACGCCACGTCGTTCTGGGTCGTCGATGCGCTCGTCGACGAGATCGGCTTCGATCGGACACGCAACGTGGTCGCTGCGCTCGGCAGCAGTGCGAGCCCGTACGGCGCGACGAGCAACGTCGAGCGTCCGGAACTCGATTGGAAGCGGGTGTACGACGTGCTGGTCGAGGTCGGTGGCTCCACCACTGCCGGCGAGGTGTTCCGATCCCATGTGGTGAGCGCCGACGACGCGCCGTTGATCGAGCAGCGAGACGGCGCGGCGAGTGGCGTGGTCGACCTCGCCGTGCGCAGTGCACCGTGGGACCTCCCGGTCGGCGTGCGCAATCGGCTCGAACGCTGGGAGATCGACGACGTGACCGAAGCCATCGTCGATGCCGACACGGTCTTGGGCCAGCGCTCCGAACTGGAGTCGATCGAGGAGAGCGTCGGCATCGACGAGCCCGACGGTGCCGATGTGGCGTATGCCGGATCCCCGATGCGATCGACTGGCGGGGTCGACTTCAGCGAGGCGACGGCGAGGCTCGATCACGGCGATCGCGCTGGGCGAGCAACTCGATCAACAGCTTCAGGAGGTCGCAGCCCTCGCCCCGATCAGGCCGGCGTGAATCCGCCCGAGCTGGCCAGCATCGAGGGTGTCGACGACTTCGCCGGAGGGATCGCCGCGACCGATGGTCAGCTCGAAGCGATGAGCGCATCATCGAGATCGAGAACGGGCTCGACGATGCCACCGGCCTGTTCGCTACGGTCGGCCGTTGGGGCTCCGACATCGAGAGCGACCTGACCGTGGCCCGTTCACAGGTCGAGCGCGGCGACACCGATGCGGCGCTGGCAACGCTGGACGCCGCCGGGCGTCGCATCGATGGCCTCACCACGGCCGGCCAGGCGCGCCTGCTGATCGCCGTCGTCGTGTTGGTCGTGCTGTTCGTTGCGATCGTCGTCGTCGCCAGAGATCGCGCCGGGCCGCTCGCGTGAAGCCGCTCGACTGAACTCAGGCGGAAGTGACGGGTACCAGGCGTTCGGCGCCGCGCTCGATCTCCTTGTGGAGGTCCGCGCAGTAGGTGTTGAAGTCGACCTGCATGCGATGGCGGGGGCTGTCGTAGAAGTGTCCGAGATGGACCTTCTCGTCGGCCGCAGTGATCTCGTGCATCTCGCTCGACGGCGGGAAGGCATAGGTTCCCGAAATCGCTGCGGCGACGAGCTTCGACTGCTGCTCGGCGAAGTTCACCAGCGTCGGCAGCGGCTGCGCGAGCCCCAGGAAGAACAGGTTCTCGAAGCCGGGCTTCACCATCCGCTTGAACAGCGGGAACGTGTTGTCCTTCGGGGTCAGCTCGGGCTGGCGGAAGAACGGGAACGTCACGTTGTAGCCGGTCGCCCACACGATGGCGTCGACCTGCTCGCGAGAGCCGTCGGTGAACACCACACTGTCGCCGTCGAGGCGGTCGATTGCACCCTTGGGGGTGATGTCGCCGCAGCCGACCCGGGTGAGGAACTCGCCGGACACCGACGGGTGTGCGTCGAGCGGGCGATGGTCGGGCTTGGGCAGTCCGTAGTCCTCCATGTTGCCGATCGTCTTGCGGATCTTCTTGCGCGCCAACGCCCGGCCGACCTTCGACGGCATCCACGGCGGCAGCGATGCCTTGTCGGCCGGCTTGCCGTCGAAATACTTCGGCAACACCCACACACCGTGACGCATCGAGATGAAGAGCTGCTCGGCGATCGGTCGCTGCGACAGCTCGGACGAGATGTCCATCGCCGAGTTGCCGGCGCCGACGATCATCACCCGCTTGCCGCGGAAGTCGTATGGCTCGAACGGATCGCGGTAGTGGTGCGAGTGCACCTGGTAGCCGTCGAACGTGCCCGGATAGGTGGGCGTGCGGGCGTCCCAGTGATGGCCGTTGCCGACCACCAGATCGTCGTACTCGCGTGACTCGCCGGTCGACAGCGTGACCTTCCAGCGACCGTCGTCGAGGCGCTCGCAGTCGGTGACCGCCGTGTTGAACGTGATCGTCTCCCGCAAGCCGAAGTGGTCGACGTAGTCGTGGAAGTACTGCAGGATCTGGCTGTGATGCGGGAAGTCCGGCCAATCGGCGGGCACCGGATAGTCCTCGAAGGCCAGGCGCCACTTCGAGGTGTCGATGTGCAGGCTCTGGTAGCACGACGACATCCCGTTCGGGTTGCCGAAGTACCAGTTGCCACCGATGTCGTCCGACATCTCGAAGCAGTCGTAGGCCAGCCCGGCGTCCTTCAGGCGCTTGGCCATCGTGAAGCCCGAACACCCGGCCCCGATGATGCACGTACGCGGCGCCTGTTCCGATGTCGACATGTCGTCCCTCCCGTCGGACGAGGCGCGGAGCCCGCACCTCGTCCGGAGAGACTAGCGATCAGCCCTCGGCGGTCTCGAAGGCCTTGTCGAGCTCGCCGTCGGTGTCCTCGACGTTGTCGACGACGACCGTGTTGACGGCGTTCGTGAGCAGCGCGCCGACATCGGTTCCCTTGGGGTTCACCGCCACGACCACGAGGCCGTACTCACCGGTCTCGAGCAGGTCACTCATCTTGCGGACCTCGTCCTTGGGGATGTTGTGCCAGAAGTGACCGACCAGGCCACCGGCGCCGGCGTAGACCGCCGTGTTCGCCATGAGCGGACCGAGGAAGACGATGCCGAGTGGTGCGGCGACGACGGTGAGCGCGGCGCCGAGGATGCCACCACCCCAGGCGAGGTGCTTGGCGGTGCTGTCGTGGCGGTCGATCTTCAGCTTGCCGTCGGCGCCCTTGGTGACCATCGAGATGGCGATGTGGTCGAGCTGGCCATCGGACTTGACGCTGCGCAGCGCGTCGTAGTCGAGTTCGGCGTTGGCCTCGTTGGTGTACGTGGCGACGGCGATCGTGGTGGGCTTGTCGGACATGCTTGCTCCTTGCTCGATGGCGACCCAGGAGTGGGTCGGTGAGCCCACGGTACGAACAGCCCCGGCGGGCGACATCGCCCACTGTGGGTGATCGGCGCGAGGTCAGCCTCCTCGGATTGCGGTGATCGTTGCGTCGATCGTCGCCTGGTCGATGCCACAGTCGAGGCCCGCCTGCACCACCGGGGCGGCTGCCGCGTCGTCGCCCGCGAGCACCGCGCCCGCATCGACATTGTCGATGCCACCCTCGACCGACTCGATGGCACAGTTCGCCTGGTTCGGCGGTACCCCCTGCGCGATGAGGTTGTCGAAGACGATGCCGCCGACCGGCGAGGTGGGACGCTCGGTGCCGAAGTCGTTCGGATCGATCTTCGGACCCTCCGGCACCGTGTCGCCCGGCACCGTCGAGGGCGGCACCGTCGACGTGGTGGTCGTCGTGGTCGTGGTGGTCGTCGGCAACGGCGTGGCGTCGTAGGAGATCTCGCTCGCCTCGCCCGTGCTGGTGTCGGCCGTGGCGTACACCGCCACACCGGCCGCGGCGAACCCGACGACCCCGACGACCGCTCCCACGGTCTGCGGGCCCGGGATCGGAGCGGCCAGGCGAACCGAGCCAAGGGGATCGGCACCTTGCGACTGCGTACCGAGCCAGCCCTTCTCGTCGACCCACACCGACAGCGGCGGCATCACGACGAGCGCGGCGAGCAGGGCGATCGCCACGTTGAGCGTGACGATCAGGCCGAAGTCACGCAGCAACGGCAGCGCCGATCCGATCAACACGGCGAAGCCGCAGATCGTCGTGACCGCCGAGGTGAAGAACGCTCGACCCGTTCGACTCGCCGCCGTGTCGGACGCGTCTCGTGGAGCGAGCCCGCGCTGGCGTTCCTCCAGATACCGACCGAGGATCAGCACCGAGAATTCGGCACAGCTCGCGATCACGAGCGGGCCGCTCACGGTGGTCAACGGGCTGAGCGTGAAACCCAACAGCCCGACCACCAGCGACGACACGCCGACGGCCAGCAGCACCGGCACCAGCGCAAGCAGCGCGCGGGTCAGGCTGCGGAACCGCAACACCAGGAACAACCCGGCAAGGCTCAGAGCCAGGTACGTCAGGTTGGCTCGATTCGCCGACAGGTTCTCGAGCAGGCCGATGCCCACCGTCGCGAGCCCGGCGGGAGTTGCCCGCACCGCATCCTGACCCTCTGGCAGACCGACCAGCAGGATGCTGTCGGCCGGCAGGTCGAGCGCGTCGATGCGCGCCTGCAGGTCGGCTTCGAGTTCCTCGACCAGCACGGCTCGATCATCGAGACTCGCCGGGGCCAGCCGGAGGTTCAGCTGCGTTGCCGTCGGGTCGTCCTTCGACCGCAGCAACGCCTTGGCGATGTCGTCGGGCATCATCGGGTCGGGTCCGTCGACGCCGGCGAGATCCCGTTCACCGATGCGAGGACGTCGTCGCTCGTCGGCGAGATCGGCGTCGCATCATCGATCATGATGATCTTGCCCATCGTGTTGACCATGCTCGAACTCGACACGACCTCGTCGCGTGCCTCGGCGTCGAGCGTGAAGTCCCAGATGAGGTCGACGACCTCCTGGTCGTAGATGTTGTTGGCGGCCACGAGGATGCCGAGCGTCGAGGAGAACCCGGTCTCGTCCTCGAGCTTCTCGATGTCCTTGACGACCTGGCTGTCCTGATCGATCCACTTGATCGGATCGGACTCGATCTTGGCACGTCCCTCCGCAAGCACGCCGCCGATGAACAACACCCCGGCAAGGATCACCAGCGGGAGGCCGTAGCGCGTGGGCAGGCCACCGAGCTTCACCACGATGCGCTCGACCATCGATGGGGGTCGCACTTCGGTGGGCTTGGTCCATTCCCGGATGCCGAGCGCCGACGCGGTGATGACGATGCCGACGATGACGAGCACCGTGATGCCGATCGCCAGCAGGATGCCGAAGTCCCGGATCATCGGCACCTTCGAGATGCGCAATGCGAGGAACGCCACCACACCGGTGAGCGTCGCGGCGAACAGCGGCGGCGCCAGGTTGGCGAGCGTCTCGGCGATCGGGTGGTCCTCCTTGTCGAGCACCACCTCTTCCTCGACGCGGTTGTGGACCTGGATGGCGAAGTCGATGCCGACACCGATCAGGATCGGCAGACCGGAAATCGTCACCAGCGACAGGTCGATCCCGATGATGCCCAGGATCGAGAACGCCCACAGCACGCCGATGAGGACCGACAACAGGGGGAGCAACCGCCAGCGGACCCGGAACATGATGGCGAGCACGACCGCCATCAACCCGAGCGCCGCGGCGCCGAGCGTGAGCATGCCGCCCTTCAGGTAGTCGTTGATCTCGGCGAGGTATACCGGCGAGCCGGTCACGGTGAGGTCGAAACCCTCGAACGTGGCGCCGTCGAGCACCTCGATCACCTGCTTGGTGGCAGCGGTCTGCTCGTCGAGCGTGGCGTTGCCGTTCAGCACGACACCGCCGACCGCGGTGCCGTTGACGGCGCCGCCCTCGACGTTCGGGAAGGTGCCCTGCAACGACTTGCGGACCGTGAGGTCGGCGTCCGCGGGTGGCGTGACGGTGGTGCCGTCGACGGTGAAGCCGGTGTTGTCGTAGATCAGGAGCTGGTTGTAGGGGGGATTCCCGATCACGCGCTCGGCCTCGTCGATTGCACCCAGTCGTGCGAGCGACACGGTGACGTCGGCCTGGCGGGCATCGGCTCCCGCCTCGTCGCGCGACAGCGCAGAGAGCAGGGCCTTCGAGCCGACCGACGACGCGCCACCCGACAGCAGGTTCGCGCTGAACTGCAGCGACGTGTACGGCGTGACGACGGCGTACGCACCGTCGACCCCGCCGAGTTCTTCGGTGATCCGTTCGAGTTCGGCGAGATTCGCGCCCGAGTAGAGCTCGCTGACCTCGGATCCGTCGGTCGACGTGAACAGCAGGATCACCGTCTCGCCGCCGAAGTCGTCCTGGAACGCCACGTTGTCGATGGCGATCTGCGAGTCAGGATTCAGGTAGCTGTCCTGGCCGGTCGCGAACTCGACGTTGCGGCCCCCGAGACCGAGCACGACCGTGATCAGGACCACGGCGGCCACGACGACCTTCCAGTGCTTACCGAGTGCTACGCCGAGCCAGCGCCAGAACGATTCCATCCGCATGATCCCTCCCCCTGAGTTGTGAACCGATCGTAGACCTCCGGCCGGGTCGGCGACCCAAATCGCCGGGGCCGTGCAACACTTCGACCGTGGCCAGCGTCGAGATCGTGAGCGCGTTGTCGGCGATCGTCGGCGACGAGCACGTACTCGTCGACGCCGATCAACGTGCGAGCTACGAGACCGATTGGACGGGGCGCTACACCGGCACGTGTCTGGCCGTCGTGCGACCCGGCACCACCGATCAGGTCGCCGCGGTGCTGCGTGCGTGCGCCGAACTCGGCGTCGCCGTGATCACCCAGGCAGGCAACACCGGGTTGGTGGGCGGTGGCGTTCCACGACCTGGCGACTCCGAGCACCGTCCGACGATCGTGCTGTCGATGCGACGTTTCGATGCGATCTCCGAGCCCGACGCGTCGTCGATGCAGATCACCTGCGGCGCCGGGGTCACCCTCGCCGACTGGCGACGAGCGGCACGTGCCGGTGGTCTCGACACCCCGATCGACTTCGCGGCGCGCGACACCGCCACGGTCGGCGGAGCGATCGCCACGAACGCCGGAGGTTCGCGAGTCGTGCGATTCGGCACCATGCGCCAGCAGCTCGTCGGTGTGGAAGCGGTGCTCGCCGACGGCACCGTCGCGGGGTCGCTCTCCGGACTGGCGAAGGAGACGGTCGGTCTCCACTGGCCGTCACTGCTCGCAGGTTCCGAGGGCACACTCGCTGTCGTCACCGCCGCACGCCTGCGCCTCGTTCCTCACTTCGATCAGATCACGACCGCGTTGGTCGCGCTCGACGATCTCGACGCAGCGCTGGCGTTGCTGGCCACGGCCCGGCGACGGCTGCGGTCGCTCGACTCGATCGAGATCATCTGGCCCGAGGCGCTCGACCTGGTGACGGCCCACCTCGGGACCACGGCGCCGATCGATCTCCCGACCGGAGGCGTCGTCGTGGTGATCGAGTGCGCCGACCACACCGACCCGATGACCGAACTGCTCGAGGTGCTCGCCGACGTCGACGGTGTCGCCGCCACGGCGATCGCCACCGACGGCCCCCGCCGCCAGCACCTCCTCTCGTTCCGCGACCGCATCACCGAAGCGATCGCCGGCGCGTCCACCGCCTCCGGTACGCCGACCTACAAGCTCGATGTGGCCGTCCCCGTCGCCTCGATCGATCGTGTCCTCGACGTGGCGCGAACGGCCGCCCACCGACAGCGGGCACGACTGATCCCGTTCGGACATCTCGCCGAGGGCAACCTGCACCTCAACTTCCTCGACTCGTCCGCGCCGACCGCGCTCGCCGAGGCGGTGTTGCCGGTGGTCGCCGACCTCGGCGGCACGATCTCGGCCGAGCACGGCGTCGGCATCGCCAAGACATCGTGGCTCCATCTGGTTCGCAGCGCCGGCGAACTCGACTCGCTGGCGTCGATCAAACGGGCCCTCGACCCGCATGGCATCCTGAATCCCGGTGTGCTCGACCCGCTGAGGTGAACGGGCGGCGAGAGTCGGGCGTCAGGTGCCGTACCCGAAACCGAGGTCGGGGGCACCCAGCAGCGGGCGGTAGTCGATGTCGTGCTCGGCCGCCATCGCCGCGCACGTGCCGCCGCGGTCGACGATCACCGTCATCCACACCGGGATGGCCCCGAATGCTGCGATCTGCTCGGCCGCTTCGATCAACGACGTGCCGCGCGTCGTGGTGTCCTCGGTGACGAGCACGCGGTCGCCGGGGCGGAGTGCTCCGGCGATGCGTCCGGTGATCCCGCCCTGCTTCGGCTCCTTGCGCACGCTGAAGCTGCGCATGTGATGGCCTCGTGTGGCAGCGACCGCGGCCACGCCGTAGGCGACCGGATCGCCGCCCATCGTCAGGCCGCCGATCGCATCGATCTGGTCGAGGACGTCACCGAACACCTCGAACACTGCATCGGCCACGGCGACGATTCCGTCGGGCAGGCAGGCGGTCTGCTTCGTGTCGAGGAACCAGGTGCTCGTGGCACCGGACTTCAGCGTGAACTCACCGTGCTTGACCGAGTGCTCCATCACGTGCGCCCGCAGGGCCTCGAGTGTCGGCGACAAGGAAGTGGGATGCACCGCGTCGGTCATTGCTCACCAACCGTACTCCCCACCCCGAAATTCGGAGCCGGCATCGCGCTCACCGCAACGGGCGCTCCGAATTTCGGCGGTGAGGTGGCGGGTCAGTCGCGGTCGGCCGCGGTCGCGCACGAGCACCTCTTGGGCGACCGTCGCGACGTGGGTGCCGTCGGCCTCGAAGACGTGCCCGACAGAGAGGCCACGACCGCCGACGTAGTGATGACACGAGAAGTCGTACAGGTGCCAGCGGTCGGCGCGCAGCGAACGGTGGAACCAGATCGTGTGGTCGAGGCTCGCACAGAACAGGCTGTCACGCGCTTCGGGATCGTCGGCGACCGGGTGCGCTCGGATCACCGAGTCGGTCGGCATGTCATCGGACAGGAAGGCCAACCAACAGCGGTGGAGCAGCTGGGCGCTCGCGTCGAGCGGGTCACCGAGATCGTGGTTGACGCGCATCCAGGCGACTGCCCGACCGGTGCCGTCGCGCGCCCCACCGGTGACCTGGTCGGCGGGCACGACCACACGAGCGAACGTGGGCGTCCACGAATCCTCGACCAACGACTCGACCGCCGGCACCTCCGGCATCGTCACCGTCTGAAAAGCGGCCGCCCGCTCGGGCCGTTGGAACGAACTCTCCGCGTTCAGGATGGCGCCTATTGCCTGACGGGCCACCACACGGCGGGTGGCGAAACTCCGACCATTTCGAATCCGGTCGACCTCGTAGCGAACGGGTTCGGTGTGATCCCCTCGTCGGATGAAATAGGCCCGGATCGAGTGTGGTTCGAGTTCCGGATCGACCGAGATCGCCGCAGCGCGGAGTGCTTGCGCGACGATCTGGCCACCATAGAGACCACCCCACGGATATCGGGGTCCCTCGCCAACGTGGACATCGGTCCCGTGAGCTGACAATTCGAACATCGATTTCCAGGCTATTGCATCCCCCGGAATTCTCCATAAGATTGACCGCCATGGCAGGCAAAAGAGGACCTCGAACACCAATGAGCGAAGCCCACAAGGCGGCACTCGCCAAAGGCCGTATGGAGGGGCGCGTGGTTCGCGACTACCTCGAAGGACTTCGCGCCACCAAGCCGAAGCGAGGGCGCAAGCGCACGCCCGACACGATCCGTAAACGTCTCGATGCGATCGACGTCGAACTCGCCAGCGCAAGCCCGCTCGACGAACTCCTCCTCGTCCAGGAGCGTCGCGATCTCGAGGCCGAGCTGGCAGCGAAGTCCGACGCCATCGACATGGACGCGCTCGAGGCCGAGTTCGTCAAAGTGGCCAAGAGCTACTCCGACAGCAAGTCGATCTCGTATGCCTCGTGGCGCGACGTCGGCGTCCCCGCCAGCACGTCTGAAGCAAGCCGGCATCTCCCGCGCCGACTGACGTACATCTGGTGTCAGACACCAGATGTACGTGTCTCGATCAGGCCTCGAGGGCGTCGAGCTGATCGAGGACGTGATCGAGGTTGCGCAGCGATCGGCGCAGGTCGAATGCTTCGTCGAGCACCGCGTTGTCGACGTCATCGTCGGCTTCGAGCAGCGAACGGAAATCGACGCCGTCATCCCATGCCTGCATCGCGTTGCGTTGCACGATGCGATATGCGTCATCACGCGTCGCTCCAGCCTGCACCAATGCGAGCAGAACGGGCTGGCTGAACACCAGGCCATAGCTGGCGTCGAGGTTCGCCTTCATGCGCTCGGGGAACACCATCAATCCATCGAGCAGCCGTCGCAGGCGCCGCATCACATAGAACGCCAGCTGCGACGAATCCGGCAGGATCACGCGCTCGACCGACGAGTGCGAGATGTCGCGTTCATGCCACAAGCGCCACGTCCTGCATGCCCGCCGACAGGTTGCCACGCAGCACTCGGGCGAGTCCTGAGATCGTCTCTGCGGAGATCGGGTTGCGCTTGTGGGGCATCGCGGAGGATCCCTTCTGCCCCGGCTTGAACCCCTCCTGCACCTCACGCACCTCGGTGCGCTGCAAGTGTCGGAGTTCGACCGCCATCAACTCGCACGTTGCACCGACCGACGCGCACGCGTACAGGAACTCGGCGTGACGGTCGCGGGCGATCACCTGGGTCGCCGGCACCGGCGTCAACCCGAGCGCGTCACCGACGTGTCGTTCGACCTCGGGCGGGATGTTGGAGTACGTCCCGACCGCGCCGCTCAACTTCATCACCGCGACGTTGTCGCGGGCAGCTCGCAACCGCGTGCGGTCACGGTCGACCTGCAGTGCCCACAAGGCGACCTTGGCCCCGAACGTGGTCGGCTCGGCGTGGATGCCGTGCGTGCGGCCGATCATCACCGTGTCGCGGTGCTCGCGGGCGATGCGCACGAGCGTGGCGAGCAGCTCGCTCGACGCGTCGATCAGGAGGTCGGCGGCGTCGCGCAGCGCCCAGCACAGCGCGGTGTCGACCACGTCGGACGACGTGAGCCCGTAGTGGATCCACGACGACGCGGGCGGCCCGATGGCCGCCTGGACGACGTCGACGAATGCCGCCACGTCGTGGTCGGTGACCGCTTCGCGTTCGAGCACCTGCTGCACGAACGCCTCGTCGGTCGCCGGCGCGAGCTCACGGCACGTCGACGCATCGGCCGCCGGGACGATTCCCAAGCGCCGCGTGACCTTCGGTCGCGAGGAGTTCCACCTCGAGCCAGCGACCGAACCGGACCGTG
This sequence comes from Ilumatobacteraceae bacterium, assembly GCA_963741755.1. Classification (GTDB taxonomy): domain Bacteria; phylum Actinomycetota; class Acidimicrobiia; order Acidimicrobiales; family Ilumatobacteraceae; genus Sva-07. The sequence continues at coordinate 138,988 of CAVUJG010000001.1, forward strand.
TCGGCCCAGACGGCGTCCATCTCTGGCGTGGAGTAACGAGGGATCATGACGCCCAGACGAGGTAGTCGTCGCGCTCGGCGCCGACGCCGACCACCTTGACCGGCACCCCAACCTGCTCCTCGACGATCTCGATGAAGCGCTTCGCCTCCGGAGGCAGCTGGCCGGGTTCGCGCTTGTCGCTCAACACGCTGCCCCAGCCAGGCAGGGTCACGTAGACGGGTTCGACGTCGGCGATCAGCTCGGAGCGATCCGGGTAGTGCTCGAGCAGTTCCCCGTCGAGGCGGTAGCCGGTGCAGATCTTGATCGTCTCGAAGCCGTCGAGGATGTCGAGCTTGGTGAGGGCGAGCTCGGTGAGGCTGTTGAGACGCACGGCCTGGCGCAGCATCACGCAGTCGAGCCACCCGGCGCGGCGACGGCGGCCGGTGACCGTGCCGAACTCCTTGCCGACATCGACGAGCGTGTCGCCGTCGACGTCGAACAGCTCGGTGGGGAACGGTCCGGCGCCGACACGCGTGGTGTAGGCCTTGGTGATCCCGACGATGCGGTCGATGTCGCGCGGACCGAGGCCGGTGCCGACGCAGGCGCCACCCGCGGTCGGATTCGACGACGTCACGTAGGGATACGTGCCGTGGTCGAGGTCGAGGAACGTGGCCTGGGCTCCTTCGAGCAACACGTGCGTGCCCGCGGCGAGCGCGCTGTGGAGCAGGCCGACGGTGTCGCACACGAACGGGGCGACCCGTGCGCCGAGTTCGCCGAACCGCTCGACGATCTCGTCGACGTCGAGGGTTTCGCCACCGGCCTGCTCGATCAAGGTGTTCTCGGCGACGGCGCGCTCGCGGACCAGACCGGCGAAACGATCGGCGTCGAGGACGTCACCGACCCGGATGCCCACACGCCGCGACTTGTCGGCGTAGGCGGGTCCGATGCCCTTGAGCGTCGTGCCGATCTTGTCGTCGCCACGCATCGCCTCGGCGATCGCGTCGTGGGCCTGGTGCCACGGGAAGATCAGGTGCGCCCGACTCGACACCTTCAGCTCGGCACACGAGATGCCGCGCGCTTCGAGCATGTCGACTTCGTTGAAGAGCGTCGGCAGGTCGACGACGACGCCGTTCGCGATCACGGGGATCACATGGTCGTAGAGGATCCCGGAGGGAACCAGCTGCAGGGCGTACCTCTCGCCATCGACGACAACGGTGTGGCCGGCGTTGTGCCCACCCTGGTAGCGCACGACGTACGTGTGCTCTTTCGACAGCAGGTCGATGACCTTGGCTTTGCCCTCATCGCCCCATTGGGCTCCGACGACGACGGTGACGGGCATGCACGCTCCCGGGGTGGTGGTTGGAACGTGTGGAGATGGTACTCCCGACGTGTGCCCCGCGCCGCTTCCGGGGCCTCAGCCCTCCAGTGCACCGTCCAGGTAGTAGTGCAGCGGGGCGGCCGTCATGGAGTCCGGCACGAACGACAGCTCGCCGCCGCCGGTCAGTTCCCGGTATGCGCCGGTGCCCGATTCGATCGACCACACGTCAGGCCCCCACTGCTCCCTCGTCACGAGCGACCCCGACCCGTCGGCACACGTGTGCTCGACGACGAAGGTGATCGCCGTCGAGTTCGGTGTCGTGATCGCGTCCTCCATGATGTCGAACCACATGTGGACCCGGACGGTCTCGCCCGTCACCGGGTCGATGCCTCGCAGGACGTGGCGGATGCCGCTCGGGCAGAACTGGCCCCGGTCCACGGGGGCTCCCTGCGCGGTCCACTCCTGTCCGGATTCGAGGTCGACCGAGATCATCACCGCGCCGTCCCACGAACCATCGGCGCGGTCGCACGACGCGGCGACGAGCGTCGAGAGCACCGCCAGCACCAGCGCCGCAACACGAACCGATCGGGGAGGTCGCGGCATCAGACTCCTCCCCAGGGTTCACACGTCGTGAGGGGGTCCCGGCCGGTGAGCATGACATACCGGGCGGTCAACTCGTCGCAGTCGGGGGGCGGCTCGATCAGGTACTCGCCCTGTCCGGGTTCGGCCAGGCCCCAGGCGATCGTCTCCGCCGCCACCTCGACGCCACGCTCGGGCCAGAACACGTTCGCGTCACGCCACGAGGCCAGCCCCACCCGTTCGAGGAACGCTCGCTGGTCGCGTGCGTCGAGCTGGTCGTACATCCACACGTGCGCGAACTCGTGCAGGCCCTGATGGGCGACGTGCGGTGACCACTGCAGGTGCGGGCCACCCCGACGACAACTCATTCGAGTCGAAGCACAGCGTGACCGTGTGCCCCTGGTCGAACCGGGTGTCGGCGGGCTTGGCGATGCCTTCGGACAGTTCGCAGTCGAGCGACGGCGGGAACCAGACGGCGGCGACGTCCGGCTGGGCCAGAGCGCCAGCGGCGTACCGCCCGAACAGCCAACGGATCAGCTCGATCTGTGACCCACGGGCGTTGACGACGTCGATCGACCGTCCGCCGATCTCCAGCGCGTCGACGGCGAACTCGTCGGAGCCCTCAACCTCGAACCCGGTCCACCAACCGTCACCGGCGGCACCCTCGCAGCGGCGAACCGACGGGACGTGCACGTAGCGGGTCTCGTCGACGATCAGGCCCTCGTCGAACACCCAGCGACGCGCCTCGAGCGAGGGGCACGATCCGCCGAGCTGGAACACCGCGATCTGCTCGTGACGATCGCCGACGTCGAAGCGGAACAGCTCGGGCCAGGGACCGCGCTCGATCTCGAGGTCCGACCCCGTCTCGTCGGCCAGTGCGTCGAGACCGACCCGGCGCTCACCCCCGAGCGCGTCGCGGACCACCACACTTCGCGCATACACCTCGGCCAGGCGGTCCGGGTCTCCCGACGACCACACCTCGACGTACCGGTCGTAGAAGGGATGCTCGGGCGGATACGTCCATCGCTCCGACGGGCGGACCCTCCCGAGATCCTCGGTGTAGACACGCGAGCTCGAGACGCCATCGTCGCCGATGGCGTAGAGCTGCCCCCACGGGACCTGGCCGAGGGAACCCACGGCATCGAAGCGGACGACAGCCTCGCGGGCGCCGAGGAACAACTGGCCGACACGGGTGTCGATGTCGACCTCGCCGGTGGAGTCGGAGAACGGTCCCAGCTCCGCGATCTGCATCTGACCGGCGAACACGGCTCCGCCCCAGGCTCGGAGGTCGAGGACTCCTCGGTCCGAGAAGTACCCGGCCGATGTGTACCCATCGGGATCCGTCAGGTCCCGGGCGATCGAATCGAACAACTCGACGGCCTCCTGTGCCCACGGTGTCTCGGCATCGGACGCGGTGTCCGATCGAGTACACGACACGCACGCAAGCCCCACGGCGATCGCTGCGCCGAGCGCGCGGTGGATGTTCGTCCTGTCCGACACAAACCATCGCGCGCAGACCCGGTCTCCCTGCGACAGGGGCGAAAGGTCCTGACACCCGCACGACCGTCGCGGGCACAGGTGCTCCCCGGATGGTGATCCGACCGCAGGGACGTAGTAGTCGTGGACCCGTGGCGACATCGGGTCCGATCCTGACGGCGACCGAGCGTGAACGGGTCGCGGCCGAACTTGCTCACGCCTCGACGCTGCCGCCGCGCGCCTACACCGATCCGGAGGTGTGGGCGCGCGAAGCCGACGCCATCTTCCGACGCGACTGGGTGTGCGTCGCCCGGGTCGACCAGGTGCCGGACCCCGGCGACTACATCGCGGTCGATCTGCTCGACCAGCCGGTGATCGTGATCCGGGGCGACGACGGCACGATCCGCGCGCTGTCGAACGTCTGCCTGCATCGAGCGATGCCGCTCGTGTCCGCAACGGGGTCGACCCGATGGATCGTGTGCCCCTACCACCTGTGGTCGTACGGGCGCGACGGGGCACTGCACACCGCGCCGCTCATGGACGACGCAGCGGACTTCGACATCGAGCAGTGCCGGCTGCCGCAACTCGCGGTCGAGGAGTGGCAGGGCTTCATCTTCGTGTCGATGGACGCCGACGCCGCGCCGCTGGCGCCACGGCTCGAGCCGCTCGCCGAACGCTTGGCCCCGTACGAGCTGGCACGACTGGTGATCGCCGACACGATCGAGTTCGACTCGCCGTGGAACTGGAAGCTGTTGGTCGAGAACTTCATGGAGGCGTACCACCACATCGGCGCGCACCGCGACACGTTCCAGGTGAGCAATCCGGCGAAGGACTCCTTCGTCGTCGACAACGAGGGCGGGCCGTGGTCGCTGCTGTCCATGCCTGGCGCGGCCGGACCCGACGAGCCGCACGCCGACGGGCCGTCCGGTCTCCCGCTGCTGTCAGGGGTGGATCCCGATCGGCGCACCGATCTTCTCGCCGCCTGCGTGTACCCCACACTGCTGTTCGCCGTCACCGGCACGCTCGCCACGTGGTACGAGGTCGCCACACACTCGCACGACCGTATGACGCTGCGCATCCACCTGCTGTTGGAGCCGGAGGCAGCCGCCGACCCCGACGTGGTCGCCGCGTTGCCGACGATCCGCGAGGGCCTGAGCTGGATCCACGGTGAGGACATCCCCGTCAACGAGGGGCCGTGGCGCGGGCTGCACGCCCCGCTCGCGACGCAGGGGCGGCTGTCGCCCTACGAATCGGCGATCTGGCAGTTCAACCAGTACTGGCTGCAACGTACCGGCGCCTGACGGCCGATTACATCAGGGGTCAGACCCGCGATGTAATCCTTCGGCACCGGTGGCAGCCTCGCCGGTAGCGTCGGCGTGGTGACGGTGATGCGCAGACAGGTCTGGAACGACATGAACGTCAGCGCCCGCGACGCGGTGATGCGCCGGGGCATCGACGACATCTTCGACCCCGACCTGCGCCGATCCATCGGGGCGTTGATCGACGACGTCCGCGAGCGTGGCGACGCGGCGGTGTGCGACGCACTCGGCCGGTTCGACGGGATCGAGGTGGCGCCCGACGGGCTCCGGGTGAGCGCCGACGAGTTCGAGCAGGCGTCGGTGTCCGACGACGTCGACGCCGCCATCGACGATGCGATCGCCCATCTGCGTGCGTTCAACGAGGCGCAGATGGAACAGGCCGCCGACTGGTCGATCGAGAGCGAGCCCGGCCTGACGGTCGGCGAGAAGATCACGCCGATCACCTCAGCAGGGCTGTTCACGCCGTCGGGCAAGGCGAGCTATCCCAGTGTCGCCTACCAGCTCGCCGTGCCGGCGGTGGTCGCCGGCGTGCCATCGATCGCACTCGTCGTGCCGCCGGTCCCCGGGGGAGCCGGCGAGGTCGATCCCGCCGTGTTGGTGGTGTGCCGCAAGCTCGGCATCGCCGACGTGTTCCGGGTGAACGGCCCGGCCGGTATCGCGGCGCTCGGTTTCGGAACGGACACGATTCCCAAGGTCCGCAAGATCGTCGGGCCCGGATCGCCCGCGGTCACGATCGCCCAGGTCGAGATGCAACGCCACGGTGTGGCCACGATGATGCTGCTCGGCCCGACCGAGAGCCTCGTGATCGCCGACGACAGCGCCGACCCTGCGCTCCTGGCCGCCGACCTGCTGATCGAAGCCGAACACGGCACCGACAGCACCGTGGTACTGCTCACCGACTCGGCCGCGCTCGCGGACGCCGTCGACGCCGAACTCGAACGGCAGTTGGCTGGGCTCGCCGACGTGCGAGCGACGGCAGCGAGAGCGTCACTCGGCCCCAACGGCGGCTGCGTTCTGGTCGACTCGCTTGTTGTCGCGGTCGGCATCGCCAACGAGTTCGCACCCGAGCACCTCCAGGTCGCCGTCGCCGACGCGGTCGTCGACGAGGTTGTCGATGCGCTCGTCAACGCCGGCGAGATCCTCATCGGTCAACACACGCCCTTCAGCGCCGCCAACTTCGTCATCGGGTGCCCGGCGTCGCTGCCGACATCGGGATTCGCCCACGTGTCGTCCGGCATCACCGCCGACACGTTCCTCAAGCGCACCGCGATCGCCCGCGCCGACGCCGCGGCGCTCGCCCGAATGGCTCCGTCGGTGTTGGCGCTCGCCGACCACGAAGGCTTCCCCGCCCACGGCGACGCCCTCCGCCTCCGCCAAAGCTGACCCGAGCCGGTCAGGGGGCGAGGACGAGGCAGAACGGGTGGCCGGCCGGGTCGATCATCACCCGGAACCGATCCGGGCGCGGCTGCGTCGATGCCTTCTGCGCCCCGAGGCGCAACACCGCCACCTCGGCGCCGTCGAGATTCGCCACGTCGATGTCGACGTGAGCTTGCTGGGGCACGTCGCCACCCGGCCAGGTCGGCCGACGATGATCGTCGATCTGCTGAAACGCCAAGCGACCGTTCGGGGTGTGCACCTCGACCCAGTCCTCGTCGTCGCCAGGCACGAGATCGCCACCCACGATCGAGTTGTAGAAATCCGCAAGGGCGAGTGCGTCGGGGCAATCCAACGCCATGACGCCGAGGCGTCCGATCGAGGTCGGGAAGTCGCTGTCCATCCGGGCACCCTACGAGGGCACGTCAACCGAGATCTGACGCCAGACGTGAAGCCTGCGGGAGCACGGTGCGCAGCAGTCGCTCGACGAACGCAGCGTCCAGAGGATCGTGGCTCAACAGGCGCCGGTAGACGAACGGACCGATCAGCGCATCGATCAACACTTCGACATCGGTGTCGGCAGCGAGTTCGCCCCGCTCGAGCGCACGCCCGAGAATCGTCTGCAACGGCTGGCGTCGATAGCGGATGTACTCGTCGAGCGAGTCACGAAGGTTCGGGTCGCGCACGGACGCGGCGATCATGTCCGGCAGCACGTCGCTCGCCTTGCCCGTGGCCATTCGACGCGCGAGTTCGGACAGGTAGTCGTCGAGGTCGCCTCGAAGCGAGCCCTTGTCGATCACGTCGAAGGGCCGCATTGCCTGGTTGAGCGCTTCGAGAACGAGGCGTTCCTTCGACGGCCAGCGCCGGTAGATCGTTGCTTTCGACACACCCGCGCGCTGCGCGAGGTCGTCCATCGACATGCCGTTCAGCCCGACCTCACCAGCGAGCTCGAGGGTCACGTCGAGCAACGCCTGGTCGAGCCCCTCGACACGGGGTCGTCCTCGGCGAGCCTGCGTGGCGGTGGTCGGCATACGTCAATCCCCCACGACCGGCGCCGGTTGAACGTCCGGCGTCATCGGCTCGATCACTGGTTCGGGGCGATCGATGACGTCGAACGCCGATTCGCGTGCATGCGACGGCAGGAAACGCCAGGCGATCACGAAGGCACCAGCGACCGCAAGAGCGCCCACTCGGAGTCCGATCGACAGCGCGTCGACGAATCCATCGCTCGCGGCCGCCGAGAACGCTGCGGCCTGATCTCCGAGACTCGCCGCAAGGCCCTGGGCTGCGCCGAGCGATGATTCGGCCTGGGCGACCTGGGGCGGCGTCAGTCCGAACACCCCGGCGAGATCCACGATGCGGGCGCTGTACACGCTGGTGACGATGGTGCCGATCACCGCAACGCCGAGCGCTCCACCCACCTGACGGGTGGTGTCGTTGATGGCCGATCCGATGCCGGCCTTGGCCCGCGGGAGCGAGCCCATCACCGCTTCGGTGGCCGGCGCCATCGTCATGCCCATCCCTGCGGCCATCACCATGAAGAAGCCGATCACCACGGGGTACGGCGAGTTGGATTCGATCGTCGACAGCAGCAGCAGCCCAGTGATCACGAAGGCCAAGCCGGTCAGAACGACCGGCTTCGTGCCGAGCCGTTCGACGAAGCGGGCCGACATCGGTGCGACGACCATCATCGTGGCCGCATACGGAAGGAGCCGGACTCCTGCCTCGAGCGGTGAGTAGCCGTGGACGAGCTGCCAGTACTGGGTCATCAACAGCATCGAGCCGAACATGGCGAAGAACACGATGGTGATCGTTCCGCTGCCGGCGCTGAATCGAGGGTTCTTGAACACCGTCAGGTCGAGCATGGGATGTGAGGTGCGCAGCTCCCAGGCCAGGAAGGCCGACAGCGTGGTGATCGCGACGACGAAGGCGCCGACGACCACCGGGTCGGTCCAACCCTTCGATGGGCCTTCGATGATGCCGAACAGCAACGACGCAAGCCCAACGAACGACAGCAGCGCGCCGAGCGGATCGATCTTGCCGTGAGAGGGGTCACGCGACGTCGGCACGAGGAACGCGCCGAGCAGCAGCGCCGCCGCACCGATCGGCAGGTTGACCCAGAACACCGACGACCAGGAGAAGTGCTCGAGCAGGAATCCGCCGACGATCGGCCCGATCGCCACGCCGAGCCCGGAGAAGCCCGCCCAGATGGCGATCGCCCGACCGCGTTCGACCGGATCGCGGAACACGTTGATCAGGAGCGACAACGTCGCCGGCATGATCAGCGCGCCGCCGATGCCCATGAAGGCGCGGGTGAAGATCAGCTCGTTTGCCGTCGTCGACATGGCGGCTGCGGCCGAGCCGAGGCAGAACAACACGATGCCCAACTGCAGGGCCCCTTTGCGCCCGAAACGATCGGACAGGCTGCCGGTGGTGAGGAGCAACCCGGCGAACACCAGCACGTAGGAGTCGATGATCCACTGGACCTGACTGTTCGTCGCGCCGAGCTCGGTGATCAGCGACGGGATCGCGACATTGAGGATGGTGTTGTCCATCACGATGATCAAGAGACTCATGCAGAGCACGCCGAGGATGTACCAGCGGCGTTCGAACACGCGGGGGTCGATGTCGGCCTCACCGGTCTGGGCGATGGAGGGAACCGGCGCGGCCGCTCGGACTTCTTTCACGGGACCTCTTTTCGATACGGAACGGTTCGGTATCGTAAAGCGTTGAGCGGTCAAGTCGCAACCTGTCGGTGCCGATGAGCTGGTGATGGAATCGACGTCTCGCGCACCAGGCGACACCGCTGTGCTCGGCACCAACACGGCCGTCCTGCTGGTCGAGGACGACGACCGCATCAGCGAACCGTTGATCCGTGTGCTCCGATCGGAAGGCTTCGAGGTCGAACACGTCGATGCAGGCCTTCCGGCGATCGATTCCGTCATCGCCGCATGCCCCGACCTCGTGCTGCTCGACCTGACGCTGCCCGACATCGACGGCCTCGACGTGTGCCGCAAGATCCGAGCGGTGCATCCAGAACTCCCGATCATCATGCTGACGGCTCGTGCCGAAGAGATGGACGTCATCGTCGGACTCAATGCCGGCGCCGACGACTACGTTGCCAAGCCGTTCCGACTCGCCGAACTCGTGGCTCGGATCCGGGCCCGCTTGCGTGTGATCGAACACTCGGCAAGCTTCCGACAGACCGGACCGCTGACCGGGGCCGGCATCGAACTGCACACCGACGCGCGGCGGTGCTTCGTCACCGACACCGAGGGCAGGCGCGAAGAGATCGAGTTGACCACCAAGGAGTTCGATCTTCTCGAACTGTTGATGAGCCAGCCGGGCGTGACGCTGAAACGCGAACAGATCATGAGCGAAGTCTGGGACGAGAACTGGTGGGGCTCGACGCGCACGCTCGACACGCACACCTCGACGCTGCGTCGCAAGATCCTCGACGACAGCGATCCCCCGTCGAAGATCGTGACCGTGCGCGGCGTCGGGTTCCGCTTCGACCCCGCTGCCGAATCGATCAACCCACCGTCGTCGAGGAGCTGAACGGCGTGCGCCGCCGCCTCGTCCTGTCGACGATTGCTGTGGTCGTCGTGGTGATCATGGTCCTGACGATCCCGGTGCTGCTGATCGTGCGCGACGCCGAAGGCGGCGAACTGCCGGGAGACGTCGTGGTGCGACTTGCGGTGATCGCACTTGCGGCCGTCGCCGCCGCTGCGTTGCTCGCCGGGGTGCAGGCGCGCCAGTTGGCGCGACCGCTCGAGCGGCTCGCCCGGAGCGCCTCTCGGGTCGGCGATGGTGATTTCAGCGCGGCGGCTCCGCCACCGTCGGGCATCGAGGAGATCGATGCGATCGCCCGCTCGCTGCGGCTGAGCGCCAACCGGGTCGACCGGATGCTCGAATCCGAGCGCGGCTTCACCGCAGACGCCACGCATCAGCTCCGCACCGGCCTGACCGGCATTGCGATGCGTCTCGAACTCCTCGAACGGTCGAACGACACCGATGTGTCAGCGGAGGCGGCCGCCGCGTTGGTGCAGACTCACGAGCTGAACACGACGCTCGACGAACTCCTGAGTGTTGCCAGAACCGGCAGCACGAAGGAGCGGACCGATCTCGTGCTCACGACGTTGGTCGACCATCAGGTCGCCGACTGGCAACAGCGCTTCGCCGAGACGCGACGCCAAGTGGTCGTGACCACCGGTGCAACCCAGCACGTGATGGCCACGCCAGGACTGATCGGACAGGTGTTGAACGTCCTGCTCGAGAACTCGCTGCGCCACGGCCGCGGGACCGTGGCGATCCTCGTGCAGGACACGAGCGTCACCATCGAGGACGAGGGCCCGGGCATTCCCGCCGATCGGGTCGCAACGCTGTTCGACCGCCCGAGCGACCCCCGCGCCGCACACGGTCGCGGCCTCCCGCTCGCCCGACGACTCGCCGAGTCGGACGGCGGCCGCCTCGACGTCATCCAGTCGCGCCCGCCGGCCTTCCGCCTCACGCTCGTGCCCGCGACGATTACAACAGGGGTCAGACCCGCGATGTAATCGGCAGCTGATTACATCGCGGGTCTGACCCCTGTTGTAATCAGCCCGCGGAGATGATCAGGCCGGCATCGGGGCCGCCGGCGCGGACGGCAATGGTGCCGCCTTCGACGACGTCGCCACCGAGGATCAGCATCGACGCCTTGTCGCCGATCTCACGTTGGATCACCCGCTTGAGCGGGCGGGCGCCGAAGGCGGGATCGAACCCTTCCCGTGCCAGCTGCGCCATCGCAGCGTCGTCGACGTCGAGGGTGATGCGCCGGTCGGCGAGGCGCTTGCGCACGCTCTCGAGCTGGATCTTCACGATGTGTTCGAGGTCAGCCTCGGTCAGTGCCCGGAAGCGGATGATGTCGTCGACACGGTTGATGAACTCAGGCTTGAAGAACTCGCTCGGTTCTCCACGCAGGTTCGACGTCATGATCAACACGACGTTGGTGAAGTCGACCGTGCGACCCTGCCCGTCGGTGAGGCGACCGTCGTCGAGCAGCTGCAGCAGCGTGTTGAACACGTCCGGGTGGGCCTTCTCGATCTCGTCGAGGAGGACCACCGAATAGGGGCGACGCCGCACCGCTTCGGTGAGCTGGCCGCCCTCGTCGTAGCCGACGTAGCCGGGGGCGCGCCGATCAGGCGCGACACCGAGAACTTCTCCATGTACTCGCCCATGTCGATGCGCACCATCGACTTCTCGTCGTCGAACAGGAACTCGGCCAGCGCCCGTGCGAGTTCGGTCTTGCCGACGCCGGTGGGCCCGAGGAACATGAACGAGCCGATCGGACGGTTCGGATCGGACAGTCCGGCGCGACTGCGGCGGATCGCGTTCGCCACCGATGTGACCGCCTGGTCCTGGCCGATCACACGCTTGTGGAGCAGCTCTTCGAGGTGCACGAGCTTCGAGGTTTCGGACTCCATCAAGCGGTTGAGCGGGATGCCGGTCGATCGGGCGACGACCTCGGCGATGTCCTCGGCGTCGACCTCCTCCTTGAGCATCGCGCCGGACTCCTGGATCGATGCCAAGTGCGCCGTGGCCTCCTCGATTCGCCGTTCGAGTTCAGGGATGCGGCCATAGCGGATCTCGGCAGCAGCGGCGAGGTCGGTCTCGCGATCGACCTGCGTCCGGAGGCCCTCCAGTTCCTCCTTCAGTGAGCGGATGGCATCGATCGCCTGCTTCTCGCGCTCCCACACCTGCTTCATCTCACCGACGCGGACGTTCAACTCGGCGAGTTCTTCGTGCAGCGCGTCGAGACGCTCCTTCGAACGCTCGTCGGTCTCCTTCTCGAGTGCGACCTGCTCGATTTCGAGCTGGAAGATGCGGCGCTGAACGACGTCGATCTCGGTGGGCAGCGAGTCGATCTCGATGCGCAGCTTCGACGCCGCTTCGTCCATCAGGTCGATCGCCTTGTCCGGCAGGAACCGGCTGGTGATGTAGCGGTCGGACAGCACCGCCGCGCTGACGAGCGCCGAGTCCTGGATGCGCACACCGTGGTGCACCTCGTAGCGCTCCTTGAGGCCGCGCAGGATGCCGATCGTGTCTTCGACCGACGGCTCGCCGACGTACACCTGCTGGAAACGTCGTTCGAGGGCGGGGTCCTTCTCGACGTGCTTGCGGTACTCGTCGAGCGTGGTGGCGCCGATCATGCGCAGCTCGCCGCGCGCCAGCATGGGCTTGATCATGTTGCCCGCATCCATGGCCCCTTCGGCGCCGCCGGCGCCGACGATCGTGTGCAGTTCGTCGACGAAGGTGATGATCTCGCCTTCGGCGTCGGTGATCTCCTTGAGGACGGCCTTGAGCCGCTCCTCGAACTCGCCGCGGTACTTCGCGCCGGCGAGCATCGAGCCGATGTCGAGCGAGATCAACCGCTTGTTCTTGAGCCCCTCGGGCACGTCGCCGTCAGCGATGCGCGAGGCCAGGCCTTCGACGATGGCGGTCTTGCCGACGCCCGGTTCGCCGATCAGCACCGGGTTGTTCTTGCTGCGGCGCGACAGCACCTGGATACAGCGGCGGATCTCCTCGTCACGGCCGATGACCGGGTCGATCTTGCCGCTCTCGGCGAGGGCGGTGAGGTCCTGGCCATACTTCTCGAGCGCCGCGAACTTGTCCTCGGGGCTCTGATCGGTGACGCGGTGCGACCCGCGCACGTCCTTGAGCGCGCCGAGCAGTTCCTCGGATCCGACGTCGAGGCGGGCATTCATCGCGAGCAGCAGGTGCTCGACGGAGAGGAAGTCGTCGCGGAGGTCCTTGCGGTACGTCTCCGCGTTCTCGACGACGTTGTTGAGCTCCTTGCTCATGCGCGGCTCGGCGCCGCCGTACGCCTTGGGGAGCTTCTGGACCGCCTCGTCGGCACGGTTGCGCACCATCAACGGGGCCTGGCCGAGCTTGGCGAGCACCGCCGGCACGATCGTGCCCTCCTGGCGCATCATGGCGCTGAGCACGTGGTCGGGCGTCAGCTCCGGGTTGGAGAGGTCCTTGGCCTGATCGATGGCGGCCGAGAACGCCTCCTGGGTCTTGAGGGTCCACTTCTTCGGATCGATCGCCATGACTTCCTTCTCTCCCGTTCAGAAAACTTGAGTGTAAGTGTATCAGGAAATGGGGTTATCCACAGTGTCTGCGAAGGACTTCCGCCACTGCGTCGCTCGTGGTCACCAGATCCTTGTAGTCGCGAACGTCGGCGGGAAGGGAGTCGAGCGCTGCGGCCAGCCGACCGGCCACCTCCGATGAGGGCGCCGAGAGCAGAATCGGGGTCACGTAGGTGCGGATGGTGAACAGCACGCACCGAGTGGCGGGGAACCGACGGAGAGTCTCGCGTTCGACGCGCAGGTACATCTGATCCGGCTGCGGCACGGCCGGACGGGGCGCTGCGGTGCCGTCGACCGGGGTGTACCAGTCGGGCGTGTCGAGCACCCCCCATCCGAGTCGCCAGAAGCTGCGCTCGGGCGTCAGCCGGTCGAAGAAGCTGTCGATCGGCGCCTCGAGTTGGTCGTTGAGCCGGTCGACGGGTGCGTGCACGCCCGCCATCGTCAGCCCGAGCTTCGAACGAAGGTCCCAGCGGTTGGGGAAACAGACCGATCCGCCCCCGAACACGAGCTCGCCGTTGCGTTCGACGAGGAGCACGAGATCCTCCGGGACCAACCGTGCCGCCGCGTCGAGCGGGTGCAGCGTCGCGTCGAGCGCGGCGTCGCCGTATCGCTCGGGCCAGCGCTGACGCACGTGCGCCACCAGCGCGTCGGCGACCTCGTGTGATTCGGGTTCGACGTCGTCGTCGAGCACGGCGAACACCGTGTCCGGGAACTGCTCCATCAGGCGCGGCTTCGCCTCGATCGCTGCATCGGCGTCGGGTCCGAGTTCGATCCAGTCGCGCAGGTCCAGGGGCCGCACACCGAGACGCCATCGGAACGCCTCGGGTCCAGCGGGCGCGGGGCCGTCCATGAAGGGTAGATACGGAATCGGGTCGACCGTCGTCCCCACGGGCTCCATCCACCGAACGCTAACCCCACGTCACCCCACCAGCGATGAGCCAAACCGCCGTATCCGGTCACTTCGCTCATCGCAACGGGGACGCACGTCCCTCCGATGAGCCAAACCGCCGTATCCGGTCACTTCGCTCATCGCAACGGGGACGCACGTCCCTCCGATGAGCCAAACCGCCGTATCCGGTCACTTCGCTCATCGCAACGGGGACGCACGTCCCTCCGATGAGCGAAACCGCTGTATCCGGTCGCTTCGCTCATCGCACGGGTGGTGACAGGGCGTGAGGCGCGGGCATGCTGGGATCGTGACGAACTCGATTCCGTTGTCGATCCTCGACCTGGCGATCATCGGCAAGGGACAGACCGCCGCCGATGCGTTCGCCAACAGCGTCGCCCTCGCCCAGCGCGCCGAGGCCCGGGGCTACGAACGGGTCTGGTATGCAGAGCACCACAACATGGCGTCGATCGCGTCGTCGGCCACGAGCGTGCTGATCGCCCACGTCGCCGCGCACACCTCCACCATCCGCCTCGGCGCCGGCGGCGTGATGCTGCCGAACCACTCGCCACTCACGATCGCCGAGCAGTTCGGCACGCTCGCCACGCTGCATCCGGGTCGCATCGACCTCGGCCTCGGGCGGGCGCCGGGCAGCGACCAGAACACGATGCGGGCGATGCGGCGCGACGCACATTCGTCGGACCGGTTCCCCGACGACGTGCTCGAGTTGCAGGGCTACCTGCGCGGCGAATCGACGATTCCCGGCGTGGTCGCGGTACCTGGCGCCGGCACCAACGTGCCGCTGTACATCCTCGGCTCGTCGCTGTTCGGTGCCCGGCTCGCGGCGATGTTCGGATTGCCGTACGCGTTCGCCTCGCACTTCGCGCCCGCCGCGCTCCTCGACGCGATCGCGATCTATCGGCGCGAGTTCCGACCCTCCGAGCAACTCGCCGAGCCGTACGCGATCGCCGGGGTGAACGTGATCGCGGCCGACACCGACGACGAAGCGCAGCAGCAGTGGACCACCGTGCGTCGCTACCGCATCGCTCGGTTCGTGGCGCCAGGACGAGACCTGTCCGACGACGAGGCCGACGCCGATCCTCGCGTCGCCGCAGGGCCAGCAGATCGCTCAGATGATGCACTACTCCGCCATCGGCACGCCCGACCACGTCAAGGCGTACCTCGACGAGTTCGCTGCGCTCGCCGGCGTCGACGAACTGATCACCGCCCACTCGTCGCCGACGATCGACCAGCGCCTCCGCTCCGTCGACCTCGTCGCCGACGCCATGGACCCCGTCACCGTCTGACCGTCGGGATCGATGCGGAGGTCGTCGGCGGCGCGGCGTTCGGAACGCAACGTCAGAACGCGAGCAGGACGTCGACACCGAGCAGTCGGTATGTCGGCAGTGCACGTCGGTCGCGTGTCACCAGCGGCACCCCCGCTTCGACCGCGGCCGAACCGACGAGCGCGTCGTAGATCGATCCCCCGCTGATCTCGAGAACCTCGAGGCGTTCGAGGAGCGCTGCACTCTCGGCCCGGCCGAGGAATCGAGTGAACGGGAAGTTCGAGGCGAGCATGCGACTCGCGACCGTTGAGCTCAGGCGTGCGGGGGGTGGCAGTCGCGTGAGCACCGAGAACGTTTCCCAGGCAGCGTGCCCGGCCAGGCCGATTCGGCGCCCCTCGACGACCTTGCGGCTGGGAGGCCGACCCTCGTGGTCGGCGACACACAGAGCGACCGCGACGCTGGTGTCGACGAGCAGTTCCGGATCAGCGCTGGTCGGCATCGCGAAGCGCTCGCACGTCGTCGTCGGTCAACGCAGCACCCGAGGCTCTCACCACCAGCCAGCCGTCGTCGGTGACCACCGCGTCGTCTGCGATCGGACGGATCCGGAGATCTGATCCATCGATCTCGACCTCGACGTCGCCAGGCACCAGGCCGAGACGGTCACGAATCGCCTTCGGCACCACCATTCTTCCGGCGCTGTCGATGGTTGCTCTCATGGCAGTGACTCTACCATTCGATTGGTTGCCGATCACAGCGCTTGGGCAGACCGTCGACCGGGCTGCACGGTCCGGGTCGAATCGGACGACGTGGCGGCGCGACACTGACGGCCGGGATCGACCGAAGGGGACGAGATGACCGAGAGCAGCACCGACGTCGACGTGGTGATCGTGGGGGCCGGGTTTCGCCGGGATGTACGAACTGGTTCGGATGCGACGCGCCGGGTTCAGTGCCGTCGTGCTCGAGACCGCTGACGACGTCGGTGGCACGTGGTACTGGAACCGGTATCCGGGTGCCCGCTGCGACATCCTCTCGGTCGACTATTCCTACAGCTGGGACCCCGACCTCCAGCAGGAGTGGACCTGGTCCGAGCGCTACGCCGCTCAGCCCGAGATCCTCCGCTACGCCCAGTTCGTCGCCGACAAGCACGACCTGCGACGCGACATCCGCTTCAACACTCGCGTCACCTCGGCCGAGTGGAACGAAGACATCCAACCGTTGGACGATCCACACCGACAACGGCCCCGACGTCACCTGCCAGCACTACGTGATGGCCACGGGCTGTCTGTCGATGCCGAAGGTCCCCGACATCGATGGAACGGACCGTTTCACGGGCGAGGTGTACTTCACCAGCACGTGGCCGCATGACGGCGTCGACTTCACCGGCAAGCGAGTCGCCGTGATCGGCACCGGGTCGTCGGCGGTGCAGTCGATCCCGCTGATCGCCGCCGAGGCCGACCAGCTCACCGTGTTCCAGCGCACACCGAACTTCTCGATCCCGGCACGCAACGGCCCCATCTCCGACGAGCGCATGGCCGCGTTCCGCGCCGACCCCGATGCCTACCGTGCCGAGGCGCGGCTCTCAGCGGCCGGCGTCCCCCGCGAGACACCGTTGGAGGGCGCGCTGATGGTGTCCGAGGAGGAACGCACGGCTCGCTACGAGGCGATGTGGGAGGCAGGCGAACTCCTCGGTGTGACCGGCACGTTCAACGACACGCTCGCCAACGCCGACTCGAACGACACGCTTCGTCAGTTCATCCACGGCAAGATCCGCGACATCGTCGACGATCCTGACGTGGCCGAAGCGTTGTGCCCGACCAACCACTACGTCGGCACCAAGCGCGCGTGCCTCGACACGAACTACTACGAGACCTACAACCTGCCCCACGTCCGACTGGTCGACCTCCGCAAGGATCCGATCGACACGATCACCGAGACCGGTCTGAACACCGCCTCCGAGTCGTTCGAGTTCGACGCGATCGTGTTCGCCACCGGCTTCGACGCGATGACCGGCGCGATCGTCGGTGTCGACATCACCGGCCGCAACGGCCTGACGCTGAAGGAGAAGTGGGCCGACGGACCGGTCACCTATCTCGGGCTGATGACGTCGGGGTTCCCGAACCTGTACATGATCACCGGCCCCGGCAGCCCGTCGGTGCTGTCGAACATGATGGTGTCGATCGAGCAGCACGTCGACTGGATCGCCGACACGATGATCCACCTCCGCGACAACGATCTGACCACGATCGAGCCGACCGAACTCGCCGAGACGAAGTGGGTCGAACACAGCAACGAGTTCGCCGACCTCACCCTGATGCCCACCGCGAACTCGTGGTACATGGGCGTCAACGTGCCCGGCAAGCCACAGGTGTTCCTGCCGTACCCGGGCGGCGTCGGCCGGTATCGAGTCACCTGCGACGAGGCGGTCGAGCGCGACTACCTCGGCTTCGCACTCGACGGCCCGGCTGGCCGCACCGTCAACGACGGCATCATCCGGCCACTGGCACCTGACGTGCAGGTGATGCTCGAGACGATGGCCGAGATGGGGCTCCCGCCGTTGGAGACGATGGGCGTCGACGGTGCCCGGGCGTTCATGGAGGCGGCCGGAGCGGCCATGCCGCCGGGGCCAGAGGTCGGCGAAATCGTCGACGCCACGCTGCCCGGCGCCGACGGCAGCACGCTCGAGTACCGCTTGTACCGGCCGGCGACCGACGGCCCGCACCCCATCACCGTGTACTTCCACGGCGGTGGCTGGGTGCTCGGCAGTGCCACGTCCGACGATCCGCTGTGCCGCTACCTGTGCGTCAACTCGAACTCGATCGTCGTGTCGGTCAACTACCGCCACGCCCCCGAGGCCCGGTTCCCGGCGGCCGCCGACGACGGGCTCGCTGCGGCGACATGGATCGCCGACCATGCCGCCGAACTGGGCGGTACAGCTGGCCCAATCGCAGTGGCTGGATGGAGCGCCGGAGCGAACGTGGCGGCGGTCACCGCTCAGCAGGCGAAGCTCGTCGGTGGACCCACGATCTCGGGCCAGGTGTTGCTGTGCCCGGTCACCGACGGCACGACCGAGCGCCCATCACACGCCGAAAACGCAGACGGCTACGGCCTGACGATGGCCGTGATGAACTGGTTCTGGGATCACTACTGCGACCCCACCGACCGCGCCGACCCCAAGGCCTCGCCGCTCCACGGCGCCCTGGCCGGCCTCCCGCCCGCGCTGGTGATCACGTGCCAGTTCGACCCGCTGCGCGACGAAGGCGACGCCTACGCCGAGGCGCTCGCCGACGCCGGTGTCACCGTCGAGCACCTGCAATGCCCCGGCCAGACCCACACGGCGATCCCCGCCGTCGATGCAATGGTCACCTCGGAATACGCCCGGGTGGCAATGGCCCAGGCGCTCCGGTCGTTTTCCGGCGCCAGCCTGACGTCCGGGGCCTGACCCCGGAACAGGGCGACGTACACGACGTGCCTTGCACGTCGTGTACATCAACGATGTGACAGCCCGTCGGTAGCGTCGTGGGGATGGCCTCGCTGACGCGTCACCGGCCTGCGCACGTTGCGCAGGGGACGTGGCGAAGCGGCGCGCTGCACGTGTGGGGCTGGAACGGCCTCGATACGGCGCCGATGGCGTGGCTGTACGGCGGCTTCCGACACCTCGACGCCGACGGGCTGCGCACCGGCTGGCACGACACACCGGTGTCGTATGGCGCGATCGGGCGGATCAGCCTCGACATCGACGGCCGGCCGTCATTGCACGCCTCGTCGGTGCAGCTCGATGCCATGGGGACCACCGTCTGGCTGTCGGAGCTGCCCGAGTCGGAGTTCCTCTCGGACTCGCTCGCCTGGTTCGCGCGGATCGCCGAACTCGCCCGTCGCACCGTGTCGGCCGGACGTATCACCCCGGTGATCGTGAACGAGGGCCCGTTCACCGTCGCCCGGTGGAAGCCAGTGACGACCGAATCGATCGAGGCCACGATTGCCGCGCTCGGTGCGTCGATGCCTCCGATCTGCACCGCCGGCTCGGGCGTCGAGGCGTCGACGATCTACGCGCAGCTGGTCGACGGCATCGCCCGATCGTTCCTGTTCCAGTACGGCTGGAAGGCCGACCTCGGCCGCCAACGCAAGTCCGAGATCCAGGCCCTTCGCGCGACGTTCGGAGCACTCGCCAAACCCGATCACGTCGTGCGCGGCGGCACCGACGAGTTCGACGACGCGCTCCAGCACCTGCGCGACGAACTCGACCGCCACCAGCGTCGCCTCGCCGGCGAACCGGTCGTGATTCCGCGGATCCGGCTCGTGATCTCCGACGACCCGCTCGATCCGTGGATCGTGCGTCTCGAACTCGTCGATGACCGCGACAGCGCTCGGTGGTGCAGCGCCAACGACGTGTGGGACGCCAATGACACCGCGATCGAAGTCGCCAAGGGCGCCCAGCACCTCGATCGCCTCCGCGAGCTGATCGGCGCCACCGTCGAGCAGGTCAAGGCCATTCCCGGCCTCGCCGACCTGGCGCTCGAACACGAACCGACCCAGGTCGAACTCGAACTCGACGTCGCCGAGGACTTCCTCGACATCGCACCGGTCGAGCTGCAACGGATGGGGATCGAGCTGATCGGCCCGGAACGACTGATCCGCACCCGCGTCAGCATCAACGGTGAAGCGACACCGTCTCCTGCCGACGACCGCAAGAAGCAGTTCGGCGCCGAAGCGCTCGTCGAGTGGAAGATGGTGATCGGCGACGAGGAGATCTCCGAGGCCGAGATCGCCCGTGCCGAGGAGGCGGGCGCCACGCTGCTGCACACCGGCCACCGCTGGGTACGCATCGACGCCGACGAGCTGCGTCGCAAGCGCGCCAAGCTCAACGAACTCCAGACCACGAAGGCTGTCGTCACCCCGATCGAACTGCTGCGCCTGGCCAATGACGAGAGCCTCGGCGGAGGAGGACCTGACGATCCGGACGGCGACGGACCGTCACCGTTGATCACGCTGGGCGACGGCTTCGACGAGACCAGCTCGGCCGACGCCGACTGGGTCCGCAACCTGCTCGCCGGCCTGCCCGACGAACGCCTCGACGAGACGCACGAGTCGGCCGAGTTCGTCGGCGAGCTGCGCCACTACCAGCGGCGGGCGCTGTCGTGGCTGCAGTTCCTCGCCAAGCTCGGCCTCGGCGGCTGCCTCGCCGACGACATGGGCCTCGGCAAGACGGCAACCACCCTCGCCCACCTCCTCGAACGACCGGGACCGCACCTCGTGGTGTGTCCGCTGAGCGTGGTGCGCAACTGGAGCCAGGAGGCCGCCCGCTTCACCCCGAAACTCGACGTCACCATCCACCACGGCGCCAACCGCACGCAGGGCCTCGGCGACGACTCGCTGTTCGAGACCGACCCCGAACGCCAACTCGTCATCACCACCTACGGCCTGCTCCCCCGCGACCTCGAACACCTCGGCGACGTGGAGTGGTCGACCGTGATCCTCGACGAAGCCCAGATGGTCAAGAACCCGAACACGAAGGCCGCCCGCGCTGTCCGCCAGCTGCGAGCCGGCCAGAAGCTCGCCCTCACCGGCACGCCGGTCGAGAACCGGCTGAGCGAGCTGTGGTCGATCCTCGACGCCGTCAACCCCGGGCTGCTCGGCAGCCTGCAGAAGTTCCGCGAACGCTTCGGCACACCGATCGAACGTCACGGCGACGCCGATGCCGCCGCCCGGCTGCGTCACATCACCCAACCGTTCATCCTGCGCCGCACCAAGGCCGACAAGCGCCTGCTCCCCGACCTCCCCGACAAGATCGAACAGATCGCCTACGCCAAGCTCACCCGCGAACAGGCCACGCTCTACCAGCAGGTGGTCGACCAGCTGCTGGCCGACGCCGAGCAGGCCAAGGGCATGCGTCGTCGCGGCCTCGTGCTCGCGGCGCTGATGCGTCTCAAGCAGATCTGCAACCACCCCGCCCATGCGCTCGGCGACGGTTCACGCCTCGCCGGTCGCTCGGGCAAGCTCACCCGCTTCGACGAACTCGTCACCGAACTCCTCGACGCCGACGAACGCGCCCTCGTGTTCACCCAGTTCCGCGAGATGGGCGAGCTGCTGCGCACCCATGTCAGCGATCAGTTCCACTTCGACGCGCCGTTCCTGCATGGAGGCGTCACACGCACCGGGCGCGACCGGATGGTCGACGCGTTCCAGGACGGCACCGGCCCGCCGCTGCTGCTCGTGTCGCTCAAGGCCGGCGGCACCGGCCTCAACCTCACCGCCGCCAGCCAAGTGATCCACTACGACCGCTGGTGGAACCCCGCCGTCGAGGATCAGGCGACCGACCGAGCGTGGCGCATCGGTCAGCACCGCACTGTCAACGTCCACAAACTCGTCTGCGAGGGCACGGTCGAAGAACGCATCGGCGTGATCATCGACGACAAGCGCAAGCTCGCCGAGTCGGTGGTCGGCACCGGCGAAGCGTGGCTGTCGGAGCTGTCCACCGACGAACTCCGCGACTTGGTCGTGTTGGAGATGGACTCGTGAGCCGACCGCGCAAGCCCTTCGGCGCCAACCATCCCGGACGCCTTCCCGCCACGATGATGAAGGTGCTCGCTGCCGAGATGAGCGATCCGTCGCGCCTGCGCCGCGGCAAGCAGTACGCGAAGGACGGC
Organism: Ilumatobacteraceae bacterium; assembly: GCA_963741755.1. GTDB lineage: Bacteria > Actinomycetota > Acidimicrobiia > Acidimicrobiales > Ilumatobacteraceae > Sva-07. The sequence goes on from CAVUJG010000001.1 coordinate 160,976, forward strand.
TCGGTGCTCGACATCGTGATCGATCCGGGCACCGTCACCTGCGAGATCCAAGGGTCGCGGTCGACGCCGTACATCGCCGTCGTCGCCGTCACTCCGGGCGACGGCATGCCGATGCGTCGTGACGTCACGTACACGTGCACCTGCCCCGACGACAACAACTGGGACAACTACGCCTGCAAGCACGTCGTCGCCACGCTGTTCACGCTCAGCGACGAGTTCCTGCTCGAACCCGAATTGCTCGACGTCTGGCGCAACCGTTCAACCGACCGCAACGAACTCGACGACGACGACAACAATGATGATGCCGACGGGCGCGACGACCCACTGCCCATCGGGGTCGGGTCCGCACGGACAGGGAGGCACCTCCGTCTGGTGCGGCCAGGCGAGGGAGCCGTGCAGTCGCGGGTGCCTGCGCCACCACCGATCGATCCACTGGCGGACCTGTTACGGATCCCGGCGGGCACCGAACTGCCCACCGTCGACACGATCGAGCGGATCGAGCCGCAGCTGCCACGGTCGCGCGACCTGGCCGGCGTCCTGCGTGACGCGTTGGGTCATCTCCGCATCGAATGGGACTGACCCGGGTCGGCTGGGGCAGCATGGCCTCCACCCAGCGTGGGCGCACCCCTACACTCGGCGCATGGCCACCACCGCTGCCCAGGTCGCCGACGCCTTGCTGGACAATGTCGACCGGGTCGTGCGCGGCAAGCGCGACGAGATCCGACTGGCGTTGTGCTGTCTGCTGACCGAAGGGCATCTGCTGCTCGACGACGTCCCCGGCACCGGCAAGACCAGCCTTGCGAAGGCGATCGCCAATTCGATCGCCGGCACCTGGACCCGCGTGCAGTTCACCCCCGACCTCCTGCCGACCGACATCACCGGTGTGATGGTGTTCGACCAGAAGACGAGCACGTTCGCGTTCCGCGAGGGCCCGGTGTTCACCAACGTGTTGATCGGTGACGAGATCAACCGCGGGAGCCCCAAGACCCAGTCAGCCCTGCTCGAGGTGATGGAGGAACGCCAGGTCACCGCCGACGGCGTCAGCCGGCTGGTCCCGCGCCCGTTCTTCGTGATCGCCACCCAGAACCCCCGCGACTTCCAGGGCACGTTCCCCTTGCCCGACGTACAACTCGACCGGTTCGCCATGCGACTCACGCTCGGCTACGCCGACCCCGACACGGAGGTGTCGATTCTCGAAGGGTTCCATCGTCACCGTGCCGGCGACGACCTCGAACCGGTCACCGATCCGGCCGAACTCGACCGGGCGATCGCCGAGATCGATGAGCTGAGCGTGGTCACGTCGATCCACGACTACATCGTGAAGATCGCCAACGCCACGCGCATCCATCCCGACCTTCGACTCGGGGTGTCGACACGCGGCACCCTGACGATGCTGCGTGTCGCTCGAGCCTTCGCCGCCACCGACGGTCGCGACTACGTGACCCCTGACGACGTCAAGTCGGTTGCGGCACCCGTGTTCACTCACCGCATGGCCCTCACCGCAGAAGCCGAACTGCGAGGAGCCAGGCTCGAGACCGTGCTGGCCGACATCATCGACGACGTCCCGGTGCCCCGTACCCGAGAAGGCTGAGCGTGCTCACCAGGTCGGGCCTCGGTGCGGTGATCACCGCCGTGGTGCTGACGATCACCGGTTGGTGGTGGAACTACGCGGAGTTGGTGGTCGCCGCGTTCGCCATCGGTGCGGTGCTGTTGATGGCGATCTGGGTGTCGCAGCGACCTCTGCGCGCCGAGGTCACCCGTCGCCTCCAGGCGGTGCGGGTGCCCCGCGGTGACCCGGTGGTGGTCCACTACCGAGTCCGCAATGCCACCCGGTTCCGTTCCGGGCGCGCGACGATCATCGATCGATGTGACGATGCCGAAACCCGAGTCGACGTCGCGTCGGTGGCATCGAACTCCGAACAGACGGTGACGGGTGGGATCCCGACACGCCGCCGCGGCGTGTTCGATGTCGGCCCGTTCGAGATCGAGCGCATCGACCCGTTCTGGCTCACCGTCGGCCGACGACGCGACAGCTCGACGACCTCGGTGATCGTCCACCCCAAGATCTACGACCTCGTCGGCCCGCACGGAGCCGTTCGGGTCGTCGAGAACGAATCGGTCCTCCGGCGCGCGACGGCCGACCCGATGTCGGGGTTCGTGTCGATGCGCGAGTACGTCGCCGGTGATGATCCGCGCATGATCCACTGGCCGACGACAGCCCGAACGGGCACGTTGATGGTCCGCGAGCACGTCGAGGTTCGTCGACCGGAGTTCACGGTCGTGCTCGACACCGCGCCGTCCGCGGGTAGCGCCGACGACTTCGAGGAAGCGGTCGACGTCGCCGCGACCCTTGCCGTGCATGCAATCCGCACCGGACTCGACGTGGTGGTGCGCACGACCGACCGCGACCATGCCGGACGTCCGACGCCGCTGGTCACCGACTCATCCGTGCTCGACCTGCTGACGCCCGTCCAGCAGTCCGGCGACGTCACGCTGCTGCCGATCGCCGCACTGTTCACGAGAGGATTCGATCAGACCTCGGTCGTCCTCGTCACCGGCCCGACGGGACCGTCGAGTCGATTCGCGTCGTCCGAGCGGACGTCGATCGTGCGCATCGGTGATGGCGCGCAGAGCGGCCCCGGCATCGTCTTGGCCGCGAACGACGCACCGGAGTTCGTCCGCCGCTGGCGGGCCTGGGGCGGGTGACCACGCCACGATGATCGAGACGAACGCGATGACCGAGATGGACGTGGCGACGGCCGGCGACGCCCGACTCGTGCGCGCTCGGATCGCCGTGATTGCTGTCGGTTTCGCACTCGTCGGTGCCGCAGCGGGTGACATCTTCGACCAGCCCGATTGGACCCTCGTGGTTGCTCCGCTGCCGGCAGCCGTGGTGGCGATGGCCCTCCTCGGCCGATCGGTGCTCGCTCGACTCGCCGGAGCGTGCATCGCCGTTCTCCTCGCCGTCGTGGTCACCGTCACGGTGGCCGATGGATCACCGAGCGACGTCGGGAGCGCGTTCACCTCGGGTGTGCAGGGACTGCTGTCGACCGACTGGCCCAGCCCGTTGCGACCCGATCTCCTCGGAAGCGTCGCAGCAGCGCTCGCCACGTTGGCGGCGATCAGCGCTGAGATCGTCACTCGTCGGCGCTTCCACCTGCTCGGTCTCCTGCCGATGCTGCTCGCGTACGTCGGGGTCGTGGCGCTCAGCGCGCCACATGGGGTGACGTGGATCTGGCTGATCGGCCTCGCAGTGGTGTCGATCGTCTTCGCGCTCTTGCGCAATGACGGCACACTCGCCGAGCGGCTCGTCCTGCTGCGCGGCGAGCGTCGCCTGGTTCCGCTGCTGATCGCTGCGACGGTGATGGTCGTGCTCGTCGCGGTCCCCCTGTCGCTCGACGACCGCGCCGACCCGAGACGCAACGACCCGGCCGAGCAGACCGCACCTCTGCTCGATCCGATCGAAGCCACCTTGGCGCTGCGCGACCTCGACCCGGTCGAGGAACTGCACGTGGTGACGGCCGGCGACTCCGACGTGCTTCCCCTCCGATGGCGGACCGCAGCGTTGACGAACTACGACGGTCGACGGTGGTCACCGAGCCTGACGCTTCGCCCCATCGGCTCCACGCTCGGCCCGGCGATCGAGCCGACGATCTCTGCCGACGTCAGCTTCCTCGACGACAACCTGAGCCTGGTTCCGCTTCCCGGCCCAGCGGTGTCCGTCGACACCGCGGTCGAGACCGACGCCGAGCGCACCGTGGTCCGCCTCGCCGAACGTCCGACGCCTGGCGACGTCGTCGGTGTGGTGGCCAATGCTCCGGCGACGGCGAGCGACGCCGTCGATCTCGGCGCGGCCCCTCGACTGGTCGACGAGAGCACCGCAGGATTCACGCAGCTCGCAGAAGGGCTGGCCGGCGACGGCGCCCCGCTCGAACAGCTGAGTCAGCTGGAGGCGACGATGCGCGAGGACTTCGTGCTCGACAGCCAGGTGCAGGGCGGCGGGCTCGAGCAGGCGTTGATCGACCGCTTCCTCCGCGACACCCAGCGCGGCACGAACGAGCAGTTCGCGACGTCGTTCGTGCTGCTCGCACGCTCACTCGGCATCGAGGCTCGCGTTGCCACCGGGTTCGTTGCGGGCAGCGACAACGCTGTGACGGTCAGCGCTCCCGGGGAGCCTGTCGTGTTGAGTTCCGCCGACGCCGACGTGTGGCCGGAGATCCAGCTCACCGACGGCAGTTGGCTCGCCTACGACCCCGTGCCCGAGGAGGAAGCGAACGACGGCGCCCCGCCGCCCCCGGAGCCTCAGGTGCAGACCCCGGCAGCGCCACAGCCGCCGATCGTGCCGCCACCCGAGACGGACAGCGAAGCCACCAACGACGACGAGGTGGCCGACACTTCGTCCGTGGGCGCGCTGTCAACTGCACTCATGTTGGTCATCCGAGGATCGATTGCGGTGGGGGTGATCCTCCTTCCGATGCTCATCGCTGCGGGAGCGATCATCGGAGCAAAATACGTGCGGCGCCGGCGCCGACTGCAGGCCGACGATCCGATCGATCGGATTCGAGGTGCGTGGGCCTCGGCAACGGACGCGCTCATCGATGCCGGCCTCGACATCGCCAGATCGACCACGAACTCCGAGATCGCCGCCAGCGGCACCCCCGTGGTCCCCGATGCCGGGACGCAGCTCCGGCGCCTGGCGTCGCTGTCGAGTTCCGCGACGTTCGGCACACCGCGGCATCCGGACATCCTCGCCGAGGACGCGGTCGCCTGTCTCGGTACGGTCGAAGGGGCAGTTGTCGCGGTCCGAACCCGATGGCAGCGTCTTCGCTGGCGGCTGAGTCTGCGTTCGCTTCGTCCGTCGACCCGCTCGCCGGTCACCGAGTGACGAGCGACCACCTCACGGCGGGGTCGTGGTGGTGGTCGTCGTGGTGGTGGTGGTGGTCGGGATCGACGCCGTGACCGTCACGGTCGTAGGTGGTGAGGTCGCCTCGCCATCGGTCACTTGATAGGTGACCACGAAGGTGCCCGGCGTCGAGGCCAGCACCGTCAGCTGCAGACCGCTGCGGCCGGTGACGACCCCGCTCGGGTCGGAGAACGTTGCGTCGACGATGCTCAGTGGCTGGCCGTCCGGATCGCTCACCTGCAGATCGACGCTCGCCGACGTTCCGACCGTCACGGAGATCGACTGGTTCGTGGCGATCGGCGGCCGGTTCGCCGGTGGACCGTTCACGGTCACCGTGGCGGGTTCCGACACGCCGCCGTCGACGTCGCGGACGCGATAGGTGAAGGTGGCGACACCTCTGGCATCGCTGAGGGCAACGGTGACCTTGCCGCTCGGCTCCAACGTGACCGTCCCGCTCCCGCCGCCGGAGAAGGTCAAGGCGGTCGGGAGCAGCTCGGTGATCACGAGTTCTCCGCCTGAGTCGGCATCGGTGTCGTTGCCCACGAGGTCGACGGTGCGCTGGCGACCATCTTGCACGTCGACGGTGTCACCGTTGGCGACCGGCGGCCGGTTGACGATCGTGACCGACATGTCGACCACCGTGGTCAGTCCGCCCGGATCGGCCACGGTCACCGAGAAACTCGAGGTCCCCAACGCCGCGCCCAGCGCGGGGCCGATCACGAGGCGGGACGGTTCCTGCGTCACCCACGCCGGCGCACCGGAGAGCGCCGTGATCGTCAGGGCCTCAGCGTCGGAGGCGAGGTCCGTGACAGGGACCACGACCGGTTCGCCACGGAACACGTTGATCGACTTCGCTGCACCGACGGGTTCCTGGTTGACGTCGATCGTCACACTGCCGCTTGCTCGGAGTCGACAGGTGTTCACGACCGAGTAGCTGATGGTCACGTTGCCGTTCTCGCCCTCCGGCGGCGTGTAGATCCCATCGACGAATCCAGGCGGTCCGACGACATCGACGATCGTGCCGTTCGAGCCGTAGGCGGCGAGATCGACACCGATCGGCTGCCGGTAGCCGGTCTGCAGGAAGCCACTCTGAGCAATCGGCGACGACTCGGAACACGGCCGCACGTCGATGCGCAGCACGGCGGTGTCGGTGAGCTCACCGTCGCTCACCTGATAGGTGATCACGGCCACCCCCGACGCTCCCGGTGTGGCGGTGAAGCTGATCGATTTGTTCGCGTTCAGCGACGTCGAGCCGAGCGAGCCATCGGCGGCCGAGACGATCGACACCGACAGTGGGTCGCCGTCGGGATCGTTGTCGTTCAGCAGGACCGACGTCGTCACCGAGCCACCATTGACGACGTCGGCGCCGTCATCGCGCGCATCGGGAGGGCGATTGAGCGGCGGCTGCACGGTCAAGAGGATGTTCGACGTTGCGGTGAGTCCCTCGCCGTCGCGAATCGTGTACGTCGCGACCACTTGGCCCACGAAGTTGGCGGGCGGCGAGATCGTGACGACCGACCCAGCGAGCGACACGGTTGCATCGCCGGACACTCGCGTCGCCGAGACCACGGACAGCCCGCCTGTCGTCTCGTCCGGATCGGTGTCGTTGGCGAGCACGCTGAACTGCTGTGGCGTGGCCGGCCCGAAGATCGTGAGCGAATCCGGTACGGCGATCGGCGCCTGGTTCGCCCGCTCGGTGATCGTGACGCGCAGTCGGCCGAGCGAGGTGGCGCCGTCGGCGTCTATGACCTGGTAGTTGATCGTTGCGTTCCCGGTCTGGGCACCGGCGACGAACGTGATGATGCGGCCCGCACGGGTCGCCGTCCCGATCACCGGTGCCGTCGACGACACGAGTTCGAGTGCGGCATTGGGGCCGTCAGGGTCGCTGTCGTTGGCAAGCACGTCGATCGACGCGGTCTGGCCGACCTCGACGGTCAGCGAGTCGAGGTTGGCCTCGGGTGCCAGGTTCGTGATCGCCGGCTCGCGGACCGACACGATGATCGACGCCGATGCCGTGAGCCTGCGCTCGTTCGTCACTTCGTACGTGCACCGGAAGGCTCCGGACTGCCCGACCGGCGGGTCGAAGCGCACCTGCGCGTTCGCGGTGATGGTGGCGCTACCGCCCGACGGGCACCCCGGCCGGCCGACGAGTGTCGGACGGCCGCCGGACGGGTCGCCGTCGTTGCGCAACACGTCGACGGTGACCGGCACGTCGACGTAGGTGAACGTCGAATCGTCGCGGGCAAACGGCGGCGCGGCCAGCGGCTCGGGAAGGACCGTGATCGTCACCTCGCCAACGACCTCGTGGCCGTTGCCGTCGCTGACGGTGTAGGTGAAGCGAGCGGTCGCCTGGCCCTCCTCGTCCACGATGGGCGCCGGCGAGAACTGGATCTTCTCCCGGCTGAACACGATCGCCTGTCCACCGGAATCGGCCGGTTGGCTGACGGAGGTCACGGTCAACGGGTCGCCATCAGGATCGACGTCGTTGGCGGTCACGTCGACGACCACCGCTTGGCCGACGACGACCTTGTCGGTGTCGGCGGTGACGACCGGCGGCCGGTTGGGCTCGACGTCGTCGATCACGCCGACGAGCACGGAACCGCGCACCACGTGACCGTTGCCGTCGTCGACCGAGTAGGTGAACGGGACCAGCGATGCAGCACCGGCGCGTGCCGTCACGGCCAGTTCTTCGCCTTCGACGGCGACATCGAGCCCGTCGGGGAGCGGCTCGATGACCGACAGGGTCAACGGATCGCCATCGGGATCGGAATCGTTGACCAGCACGGGAACCTGCGTCGTGACGTCACGGCGCAGACGAACGGCATCGGGGCGCACCAGTGGTGGGCGGTTCGGATCGCCGACGCGGGCCACCTCGATACGCACCTCCACGTCCTCGCCGACCGCCTCGAGCGCATCGATGGGCCGGTAGGTGAAGATCGCCGTGCCCTCGAACCCCTCGGTGGGGGCGAATCGGAGCGCCGGCAGGCCCGACGGTCCGAGCGACTCGGTGACCTCGCCCAGCGTCGCCTGGCCGACACTCTGCGGCGGCGAGAACCCGCCAAGGCGCAAGGCATCGCGCTCGGGATCGACGTCGTTGAGCAACACGTCGATCACGACGGGGACACCTGGGCCGGTTTCGGCGGTGTCGGCAACTCCGACCGGCGCCTTGTTCGTCGAACCGGGTGCCAGCAGGTCGATGATCACCGATGCAGTGGCCGTCGTACCGTTGCCGTCGACGATCGTGTAGTCGAACTCGTCGATGCCCACGTAGCCGGGTTCCGGTGTGTAGACGACCGTGGTCGCGGTGCCGATGTCGACCGAACCATGGCCAGGCGTGCCGACCGATGAAACGGCGATCGCTTCACCATCGGGGTCGTAGTCGTTGACGGTCACCTGGACCGGAACCGAAGCGCCGGACCGTGCGGTCACCGGATCGTCGACCGCGACCGGTGGGTCGTCGATGCCGTTGTCGTCGGGTTCGCGGATGTCGGGCTCGCTCGCGGGCCGGTCGTCGGTGCCGGTGGCGGCCTGGCCCGGCTCGCCGGATTCGACCACGTCACCGTCGTCGCCGAGCACCAGGATGCCCTGCGGGTTCTTGTCGATGGCCTGGACGCCCCACGGGTTCACGCCCCACACGAAGTCACCGGTGACGTCATCGACCCAGACGAGGTCGACCGTCGCCGTGACGACGAGCTCGGCGTCGGCGGCGACCGACACCGGGTCGCCGACGATCTTCCCCTCGCGCCAGTCGAAGCGCACGACCGCGCTGGGACCGCGGCGCACGACGACGGCCGCCTCGCCTGCGATCGCCAGGAAGTCGCCACCGTCGAGGTCGAGACCTGGCACGACCGAGGTCTCGTCGATCCCGTCCGTCGACACGCACCACAGCTCGTCGTTCGCTCCGACCCACCCGCAGTCGTTGGGGGGCCCCGGCACCTGTGCCAGGATCTCGCTGGAGTCGGCATCGGTGTCGAGCGTCTGCCAGCCGCCGTCGCCGAGCCGTGCTCGGCGATTCGCCACGTCGACCACGAACGGGAGGTTGCCGACCAGCGTCAGCACTGCCTGCGTCGTCGACGCCAAGGCGAGTCCGTTCGGGTCCCAGCGACGTCGTCCGAACGAGATCGCCGCCGACCAACGACCAGATCGAACCGTCAGGGGCCACCTGCGTGGCGTCGCCAGCCTCGACCGCGAACGAGATCTGCTCGGCATCGGCGGGCACCACGTTGGCTTCGTCCTCGTCGGGGTTGACCACGACCAGCCCGGCCTGACCAACGCCCGACAGCGCTCGCCCGGCACCCAGCGCCGACAGAACGAACGGCGCGCCCAGACGGAGTTCGACCGAATCGATGGCGCGGGCCTCGGCGGTCGTGTCGTTGAGCACGAACGCTCCCGGCCGACCCTCGGCGACCGACAGTTGCTCCGTGCTGCTTCCCGCCTCGAGACTGGCGAGCGCTCGACCGCCGTAGCCGTCGATCAACACCACACGTCCCGTGGGCTGGTGCACGAACCATCCGGTCGCTCTCGCCGTTGCCGCATCGACGGCCGGCAGGCCGTCCGAACGCACGACGACCAGCACTGCGAACAGCGTCAGGAGCGTCGCGGCGATTGCAGCGACGGCTTGGCGCCAGGTCACGGTTGACAGCGTCACGAGAACCTCAATGGTTCGGCGAGGGGCGGAATCTCACACCTGGTCATCGGCACGACCTCACGCGAACTCAAGAAATTGTTCAGATCGAGGGTCAACTCGGGCCACCGGAGTGAGACGTCGCCGGACGGTGCCTCGGTTCCGTAGTGTTGCGTCCGATGGAGATCGTCGTGCGCACACCCCACGGCGATGCTGAGGTTTCGATCGAAACGCACGCGGCGACGACCACGTTGGGTGAGGTCGTCGCTGCGGTGACCGGGCAAGCACTGCCTCGATTGGTACATGTCGACGGCCGGGTGGTCGACGGCGCAACCCGGCTCGACGATGCCGGTCTGTGTATCGGATCCGTGGTGACGACCGAGCCCGCCGTGCCTCGTGTCCCCTCAGCTCAGGACATCGACCTCGTCCAGGTCGCCGGTCACGGAACGGGACGCATCAGGGCGCTCGGGCCGGGGCACTACCGAATCGGTCCGGGTCGGCGGTCCAGCGCAGACGAACTCGACCTGGCTCCAGTCGAGCGGACCGCCTTCGAGCTCGTGGTCGAGGTCACCGATGAAGGGCCCAGCGCGACCGTCGTGCGCGCCGGTTCCGACGTCGAGGTCGACGGGGTTTCCGTCAGCGTTGACCATGCGTGGCACGACGGGTTGGTCACGGTCGACTCTCGAGCATTTCAGCTCAGGGCTCCTGCGGATACCGACCCACCCCGGCCGCACTCGCCGCCCGATCGTGATGGCACGATCGCGTTCAGTCGACCCCCTCGACGGGGATCCACACGACCTCGCCAGCCCGTGATCGATGCCATCCGCGACGCACGGAGCCGGGCGACCACCCTCTGGGAATGCCGACCGGACCAACCAGGTTTCCTCACGACCCCGATCGGCATTCGGGTCGCTGATGGGTCGAACCTGAACGTGGACCTCGGAACAGAAGCAGCCCTGGCGATCACCGGGTCAGACCATTTCCGTCGGGCACTTGCTCGCAGCGTCATCGTCGAGGTCGTCACCGCGCATGGGCCGGCCGACGTCGACCTCGTGGTCGTCGCCGACAACGGCCGGCTCGCAGCGTGGGACTGGGCGAAGTGGCTGCCGCATACGCGCCCTGACGGGCCCCCGAGGATCTGGAGCTCGCTCCACGACATCACCCGATGGGCCGAAGATGCCAGCGCGACGCCAGGCGACGGGTCGCGCCTCACGATTGCGATCATCGACAGCCCTGATCTGTGGAACGCGAGGGATGCTCCGCTGCGAGCGATCGTTTCGACGCCACCTGCCTGGCTGCGGCTGATCGCACTCTGCGACGGTCCGACCCAGGCGCCTGCCGTCTGCAGCACCATGGTCTCCGAAACCGCCGACGGACTCGCGCGTCTCGAGTGGTTCGCCCGACCCGGCGACGACGTCGTCTTCCGAGCGGCACTCATCGAGACGTCAATCGCTGTCGATGTGGCACGAGCGCTGGCGCCGCTCGCCGACATCGAGATGGCCGCACAGTCGACCATCGACGGCCACCCGGTGGAACTCGCCGAACTGATCGGCGTCGTCGACGCCGACGACATCGTCGCTCGCTGGGCAGCAACCGATCCGCGAACGGCCGCCACGCTCGGGCGACACCACGACCAGAACGTCGAGGTGCCCGTCGCGGTCGACGTCACGATCGCGATCGGCACGTCGATGGGCGATGCATTCGACCTTGCGGCCTCATCGCTGTTCGGCCAATGTGTCGAGCGATCCCCCGACGACCTGTGGCTGGTGCCGCTTGCATTCGACGAGAGCGCACGGTCGGAGTTGCTGCGCCAGCTCCCTCATGCAACTGCTCCACACGACGCCAATCGAGCGATCGAATCTCATCGCCTACTCACGCGCGTGCGGACCGTGTTGGCCGACCCGGCTGGTCCGGACCGCGTCGTCCTGGTCGCCGAGGCCCCGATCGGCTCGGTGATGGCGGCGGCCACCAACTGGCTGAACGAGCTGGCCGACGGGGTGCGCACGATAGAGGGCGTCGCGCTGGTGGTGATCACGGATCGTCCGGACGGCGCGAATGTCGCCGGCGACACGGTGATCCGCGTGCAGCGGCGAGTGGGAGCGACCGACACCACGGTGCGACGCAGCGCAACGTTGGACGATTCCAACGGTACGCCGGGCCAGCCGTTCATCCCGCTGCAGCGCACGCCGCGCGGTGGTGGCGCCTTGGAGGTGTCGCCGTACGTCGTGAGTCGAGCGTTCACCGCGCTCGAGCGGCGGACCGAGCAACGCCGCTCGCTCGCCGCGAGTGTGCCGGACGTCGCGTTCGAGTCGTTGGCGAAACTGCTCCGCGACGCTGCGGCGCGCCACCGCAGCGGCGATGCACGAACGGACCGGACCGTCGTGCCGCCACCGATGCCGACGCGGGTTGACCTCGAAGAGCTGTTCACCACGTTGCCGGGCGACGGTATACCTCTGGGTTTGGCCGACGACCCGGCCGCTGCCGGCGTGAGAACACACTGGTGGGAGCCGACATCCGGATCGCTGCTCGTCTACGGATCACGACGATCAGGCATGGAACAAGTGCTCACCACGGCCCTCCTGGGCCTGATCGACCGCTTCTCCGACCTCGACGTGCGCGTGATCGTCGTCGAGCAATCGGCGGAACGTCGCCGAGCGCTCGCCGACCTCCATCGTGGGGTGCGTTCGGTCTCCCCCGAACGAGCCGACGAGCTGGCCGACGCACTCGACGACATCACCGCCGAACTCGACCGACGCAAGCTGCCCATCGATCCCGCCGCCGAGCGCGCGCCACAGTTGGTCGTGCTCATCGGCGACCTTGCCCACCTGCGCCGACGGTACGCAGATCATGCGGTCGGGTCTCGCCTCGACGAGGTCCTGACCGCCGCTGCCGCGCCCGGCTCCGGAGTCGACCTGATCGCGTCGGTCAGCGAACTCGACGCAGCGGGCCCGATCGCGAACGTTGCATCGAACCGTCTCGTCGGTGCCTCATCGAATCACGATGAACTGTCGGCCCTGGGGGTCGAGAATCCAGGCGAACTCGAGGGCATCGTCGGCCGCTGTCGATCATTCCCCGGCGGCGACCTGGTGCAGCTGGCGATGACGGACACGAGCGTCGAGACGCTGCTGGCGCTACGCGCGATCGAGGAGCACCAATGACGCCGCTCGGACCCACCCGAGGCGACGGCGTCGGCATCGAGGTGACCAACGACATCCTCCGAGCAGTCCGGCTCACGTCGCACGATCCGAGCCGGCTGGCGGCAGCGGCGGAAGTCCCGGTGGTCAACCGTCTCGACGACCGCGCTGTGGTCGATGCGCTGCTACGCCTCCGCGCCGAACTCGGAGACCCGGGCGTACCGACGCGCATTGCACTCTTTCCCCCGGGTAGCACGTTGAGCCGACTCGATGCCACCGGACTGGTGGCCCACGATCTGAACCGGCTCCGCGCCGAGCTCGCCCGAACGAGAAAGGCGACGTCGAGCGTGTTGGTCGACGACGGCCCACGCCGGTGGCTGGTCGGCGTGTCGTGGAATGACGTCGAGATCCGACGATGGGAAGAACTCACCGAGCGCGCCGGATTCATCGACGTCGCCACCGACCCGAGCCCCATCGCGCTGTGGCGCGCGCTCGACGCCGACATCACCCACGTTCGACGCAACAGCGCCACCGATCAGAGCTTCGGAGCCGTGGCCTGCGATGGCACCGTGGTCGCCGCGGCGGCGATCGATTCGATCGGCCAAACGAGCCCTGGCCTCGCTTGCAGCACCACGGCGCTGTCATCGGGCTGGTTCGACGATCTCGACGAACCGACCGAACTCGTCGCCGAGATCAAGCGGCTGCTCGAGGACGCACCGCCTGTCGAGCGCGATCTGCGTCTCGGCGACGTGGCCTACCCACCGTTCCCCCCACATGACCTGCGTGCGCCACAACGCCAGTGCGTCGCGCTCGGGGCCGCACTGGGCGCGGCCGGGCTCGCCGGACGACTTCGTCCAGTCGACGTGCTCCTCCCGATGGAGACCGCTCCGAACCAGTTCGACCGACCGTGGGCGATCGAACGGGTCTCCAACCTCCCGACACCTCGCGAGGGCACCTCGATCGGTCCGACCAAGCGGTTCGTCGCCCGGCTCCTCCCGCGCCGCCGCTGAGCCGAGGCGCGAATCCTGCGGCTGATCAGTCGTCGAAGATCGAGGGCCGTTGGCCGAACACAGCCACCGCCTGGCGCAGGGGTACGAGGTCGCCGCCACCGCGACGCCCCTCGGCAGCTGCGATCGCATGCTTGGCGATCTCGCGGGCGTGATCGAGTTCGGCGCGCAACCGGGCGTTCTCGATCTCGAGGTGCATCACACGGCGGATGCCCTCGAGGTTCATCCCCTCGTCGGTGAGTTCGGAGATGCGCTTCAAGATGGCGATGTCGGCATCGCTGTAGCGCCGGTTGCCGCCCTCGGTACGAGCGGGCATGACCAAGCCACGCCGTTCATAGATGCGCAACGTCTGGGGATGCATCCCGGCGAGTTCCGCGGCCACCGAGATCACGTAGACCGCCCGGGTGTGGGATCGTTCGTGCTCGGGTGTGCTCATGTCAGTGAACTCCTCGGGTTCACCGTAGTCGCCGCAGCGAGCTGCTCGATCGCCTCGCGCTGCGCGTCGGTGAGATCGGTCGGGATGTGCACGTTGACGGTGACGATCAGGTCGCCGGTGTGCTTCGACGTCTCGATGCCCTTGCCACGCACACGGTGCCGGCTCCCGGTCTGCGTGCCGGGCTTGAGTCGCAACGTGACGCGGGACCCATCGAGCGTGGGGACGTCGATCTCGCCGCCGAGCGCCGCCTCGGCGACGGTGACGGGGACCGACACGGTGAGGTTGTCGCCACTGCGTCCGAAGAGCGGATGCGGCATCACCTTGAGTTCGACGAGCAGGTCGCCAGCTGGGCCACCGTTACGGCCCGGTGCCCCACGTCCCTTCAGTCGGATGGTCTGGCCGTCTTTCACACCGGCGGGGATTCGTGTCTTCACTTCACGCTGGCGTTGCTCGACACCGCTGCCTCGACACGTCGGGCACGGATCTTCGATCCGGCTGCCCTGGCCGCCGCAGACGCGACACGGCGACGAGAACGAGAACATGCCCTGGTTGTCGTCGACGGCGCCCCGACCGCCGCATGCCGAGCACATCACCGGCGACGTACCGGGCTTCGCGCCCGTTCCGTTGACAGGTCGCGCACTGGGCGTCGGTGGTGAGATACAGCGTGGTCGTGATGCCGTGGACGGCGTCCTTGAAGTCGACCGTCAGCTGGGCAGTGATGTCCGTGCCACGTCGCGGACCGACTCCCGAGGCGCCAGCCCGGACGGCCACGGCCTTGACCACCGCGTCCGAACATCGAGCCGAACAGGTCGCCGAGACCGCCCGCGTCACCCATGTCCTCGACGTTGAAGGTGAAGCCGCCAGGTCCGCCAGGTCCGCCGCGTCCGCCCATCGCCGACGGGCCCATCGCTCGGACCTCGTCGTACTCCTTGCGCTTGGCCTCGTCGCCGAACACGTCGTAGGCGGCCGCGAGCTCCTTGAACTTCTCCTCGGCGACGAGCGTCGCCGGGGTTCTTGTCGGGGTGCAGATCGCGGGCGAGCTTGCGGTACGCCTTGGTGACCTCCTTCGGGGTCGCACCCGTGTCGACGCCGAGCGTGCGGTAATAGTCCTTCTCGAACCATTCACGTTGTGCAGCCATCTGAGATCACCTCCTCTCGGATTACAACAGGGGTCAGACCCGCGTTGTAATCGATCACGTCTTTCGTCCTCGATCTTCCGTCGATTACAACGCGGGTCTGACCCCTGTTGTAATCAATCCTTTGTCTTGACCATGGCGGCGCGAAGGATCCTGCCCTTCCAGGTGTAGCCGCTGCGCAGTACCTCGGACACGATCGGCTCACCGCCATCGCCAGGTTCGTGGGCGACGGCCTCGGCGAACTCGGGATCGAAGGGCTTGCCCTCGAGGTCGAGCGTTTCGAGGCCGTGCTTCTTCAGCTCGACCAGCATCTGGTTGAGCAGCGGGCCGACTTCGTCGGGGTGGCGTACGAACGCCGCCTCGGCAGCGTCGAGCACCGGCAGCAACGCTTCGGCGAGCCGACCCGAGGCACGGTCGGCCTCGGCGAGCGACTGAGCGGCCGACCGTTTGCGGTAGTTGTCGAAATCGGCCTGGATGCGCTGCGCCATCCCCTTGTACTCCTCGCGCTCGGCGAGCAGTGCGGGCACGTCGACGTCGGAGAAGTCGATGTCGCCGACGATGGCGTCGAAGTCGTCGGTGCCGTCACCGACGGTTCCGTCGGGTCGGAGCATCGAGTCGGTGATGTCGTCGATCTCGCTGGCGCGTTCGGGTTCGTCGTCGTCGCCGACCGGCGCCCCCGACGGCACCGCAGCGCCGTCGGGGAGGGTCGGTCGTGGACTCGGGGTCACGGGGCTCGGGCGAGTCGACCATGTCGCCGTCCATCGCCGGATCAGGCCTTCTCGTCGTCGTCGACGATCTCGGCATCGACGATGTCGTCGTCGTTGACCGTACCGGCGCCGCTGTCCTGGCCGGACGCCGACGTTCCCTCGGCACCCGAATCGCGGGCGGCGGCTTCGTACAGCTTCTGGCTGAACGCCTGGCTCGCCGACATCAACGTGTCGGTCGCTGCCTTGATGGCGGCGGTGTCGTTGCCCTCCATCGCCTTCTTGAGATCAGCTGAGTGGCTGCTCGACCGCTTCCTTCTCCTCGGCCGACACCTTGTCGCCCTGCTCACGCAGCACCTTCTCGGTCTGGTAGACGATCGAGTCGGCGTTGTTGCGGACCTCGGCTTCGTCGCGACGCTTGCGGTCGTCCTCGGCGTGGGCCTCGGCGTCCTTGACCATCTGCTCGATGTCGTTCTTGTCGAGCGTGGACTGCCCGGTGATGGTCATCGACTGTTCCTTGTTCGTCGCCCGATCCTTGGCCGACACGTGCACGATGCCGTTGGCGTCGATGTCGAAGGTGACCTCGATCTGCGGCACGCCACGAGGGGCGGGCGGCAGGTCGACGAGCTGGAACTTGCCGAGCGTCTTGTTGTAGCTCGCCATCTCGCGCTCGCCCTGGATCACGTGGATCTCGACCGACGGCTGGCTGTCCTCGGCGGTGGTGAACACCTCGGTGCGCTTGGTGGGGATCGTGGTGTTGCGCTCGATGAGCTTGGTCATCACGCCGCCCTTGGTCTCGATGCCGAGGCTCAGCGGGGTGACGTCGAGCAGCAGCACGTCCTTGACGTCGCCGCGCAGCACTCCCGCCTGGACAGCAGCGCCGATGGCGACCACTTCGTCGGGGTTGACCGTCTTGTTCGGCTCCTTGCCGGTGAGGCTCTGGACGAGGTCGGTGACCGCCGGCATGCGAGTGGACCCGCCGACGAGGATCACATGGTGCAGGTCGCCCTTCGAGACGCCGGCGTCCTTCAACGCCTGCTCGAACGGGACCCGACAACGCTCCATCAGGTCGGAGGTCATCTCCTGGAACTTCGAGCGCGAGAGCGACTCGTCGAGGTGGAGCGGACCGTCGGCCGTGGCGGTGATGAACGGCAGGTTGATCTGAGTCTGCTGCACCTGGCTGAGCTCGATCTTGGCCTTCTCGGCAGCTTCCTTCAGGCGCTGGGCGGCCATGCGGTCGGCAGCGAGGTCGACGCCGTGCGCCGCCTTGAACTGCTGGACGAGCCAGTCGATGATGCGCTGGTCCCAGTCGTCGCCACCGAGGACGGTGTCGCCGTGCGTGGACTTGACTTCGAAGACGCCGTCGCCGATCTCGAGCACCGACACGTCGAAGGTGCCGCCGCCGAGGTCGAACACGAGAATCGTCTCGTCCTCGGAGCCCTTGTCGAGGCCGTAGGCGAGCGCCGCTGCGGTCGGCTCGTTGATGATGCGGAGCACTTCGAGGCCGGCGATCGTGCCGGCTTCCTTGGTGGCGGTGCGCTGGGCGTCGTCGAAGTACGCCGGAACGGTGATGACCGCCTGGGTGACGGTGTCGCCGAGGTACGCCTCGGCGTCGCGCTTGAGCTTCATCAGCGTGCGTGCCGAGATCTCCTGCGGCGTGTAGGTCTTGCCGTCGATGTCGTCCGACTTCCAGCCCTCGCCCATGTGGCGCTTGATCGATCGGAACGTGCGATCGGGGTTGGTGATCGCCTGACGCTTGGCGACCTCGCCGACGAGGACCTCGCCGGACTTGGAGAACGCCACGACCGACGGAGTGGTGCGGGCGCCTTCCGAGTTGGGGATGACGACGGGTTCGCCACCTTCGAGGACGGCGACCACCGAGTTGGTGGTTCCGAGGTCGATGCCGACTGCCTTGGCCATGGTGTTGCTCCTCTTCCGGGCGGTGCCTGGGGATGGTGGTGGGGGGATGAACGAACCGTGTTTCGGTACCTCACGATACGGTCGCCGTCAATCCGATCGCAACATCCGAGTGAGATAACTTGAGTCACTTCGACTCAAGTCATGCCATGAGCGTCAGTCGATGAGGAACTCGGGGCCGAACGAGTGCGGCAACAGCGCCGCAACCGTCGTCGACCACGTTGCGCCGGACGCCGACACCGAGTGCACGGCGACGTCGGGACCTGCGAACTCGCGGATCCGCTGGCGACACCCACCGCACGGGGTCCCGGGCTCGTCGCCGTCGGTCACGACCACGATCTCGGCGATCTCGCGTTCTCCCTGCGCGATCATCGCGGCGATGGCGCCCGCCTCGGCACACGAACCGAGCGGATACGCAGCGTTCTCGACGTTGCAGCCCACCACGACGGCGCCCGACGGGGTCCGGATCGCGGCGCCGACCCGGTAGTGCGAGTACGGACAGTACGCCTGCAGGTGGACCTCCCTGGCCGCGGCCACCAGTTGCGGATCGGGTTCGAGCATGCTCATCGCCCCATCATCGCGCCCGCCGGCCCCGATCAGGCGGGGAATCCGTCGGGATGGGTGCGCTGCCACTCCCAGTGATCGACGCACATGTTGTCGATCGTGCGCTCCGCTCGCCAGCCGAGTTCACGCTCGGCCTTCGACACGTCGGCGAACGACACGGCCTGGTCACCGGGCCGACGTCCGACCACGCGGCGAGGGATCGGATGCCCGACGGCACGCTCGACGGCGGCGATCATCTCGAACACCGACGTCCCGCGACCGGTCCCGAGGTTCCACGTGTGGACGCCCGACTCCTCGGCAAGTCGACGCAACGCGGCAACGTGTCCGCGGGCGAGATCGACGACGTGGATGTAGTCGCGAATGCAGGTGCCGTCGGGGGTGTCGTAGTCGTCGCCGAACACCGACAGCTCGGCGAGCTTGCCCACGGCGACCTGCATGACGAACGGCATCAGGTTGTTCGGGATACCGGCGGGGTCCTCACCGATGCGGCCGCTCTCGTGGGCGCCGACCGGGTTGAAGTAGCGCAGCAGCGCGACCGCCAACGCCGGGTCTGCGTGACCGGCGGCGGTCAGCATCTGCTCGATCATGAACTTCGTCTCGCCGTAGGGATTGGTCGGCCCGGTCACAGCGTCCTCGTGCAGTGGCGCCTGCGCGGCGGGGCTGTACACCGTGGCGGACGACGAGAAGACGAGACGCTTCACCTCGTACTGCGCCATCGTTTCGGCCAGTGTCAAGGTGGTGCCGAGGTTGACCCGGAAGTACCGCAACGGTTCGGCCACGGATTCACCGACGGCCTTCAGCCCGGCGAAGTGAATGACACCGTCGATCGGCTGCGCCGCGAAGACGGCGCCGAGCGCCCCACGATCAGCGACGTCGATGCGATGGAACGCGATCGAGCGATCGGCGATCGCTGCGGCCTCGGAGACGGCGTGTTCGGAGCCGTTCGAGAGGTCGTCGACGACAACGACGTCGTAGCCGGCCTCCAACAGGGCAACGCATGTGTGGCTGCCGATGTAGCCGGCACCGCCGGTCACCAGGATCGTTTTTCCATGCCGCGACATTCGACCACACGCGGGCTCCTGGGCGTCACATCGTCAGATATCGGCGAGGCGATGCAGCAGGCCAGTCAGCGACATCCCGTCGCGGATCCTGCCGGCGCGGATCTCGGCGCGAACCGTTTCCCACGACATCCACTCGATCCGCTCCGCCTCGTCGCCGTCGGTGGGGTCGCCGACGTGCGTTGCCGAGGTGGCGAGAAACAGATGGAACGTGGCGTCGCTCGTCCCGTTGTGGGGAAAGTACGAGAACAGCGGCGCCAGCGGGCTGGGCTGCCACCCGGTTTCCTCCAACGTCTCGCGAGCGCCGGCCTGTATCGGGGTCTCGCCGGCGTCGACTCGCCCGGCCGGAACTTCCCAGCCCCAGGTGTCGGTGGTGAACCGGTGACGCCACAGCAACAGGACGCCGCGGTCCGGATCGTCGACGACCACCCCTGCGGCTTCGGCCGGCATCCGCAGCACATGATGTTCGAAGCGGGCGCCGCTCGGCAGTTCGACATCGACCAGGGCGAGCCGCATCCACTCGCTGTCGTAGATCGTCCGCTCGCCGTGCACCGTCCACTCCATCCCCCGCACCCTACGACCGCGACCCACCCTTGTTCCCGGAGCCCAGGTCTGCGGGAACCAGCGTATGTTCCCGGAGCCCGGGCCTGCAGGAACCAGCGTGGTTCCCCGGGACCTGGGCTGGGGGAACCAGGAGCTCGATCAGATACCGAGGACGAGCGGGACGACGATCGGGGTCACGACGAGCGTGACGAGACTCAGTGGCGCACCGACGATCGTGAAGTCGCGGAACTTGTAGCCGCCGAGGCCGTAGACCATCAGGTTGGTCTGGTAGCCGATCGGCGACAGGAACGAACACGAGGCGCCGATCAACACCACGATCGCGAACGACCGGGGATCGAGCCCGCCCTCGACCGCGGTCGCTATCGCAACCGGCAGCATCAGCGCTGCGGCAGCGTTGTTCGACAGCAACTCGGTGAGGATCATCGTGGCGACCAGCACGGCGACCAAACGGCCGATGTCGCCGAACGGGTCGCCGAGATTCCCGAGGACCGTCGCCATCTCGCCTGCGAGTCCGCTGACGGCGACGGCGGTGCCGAGGCTGATCGACATCGCGATGGTGAGCACGACGTTCAGGTTCACCGCCCGTCGGGCCTCCGTGACGCTGATCACCTTCGCGACGATCAGCACGACCGCGGCGAGCAGCGACGCCTCCATCAGGTCGAGCAGGTTCGTGACGACCGCAGCGATCATCGCCACGATGGCGACGATGACGATGCTGGCGCGATCCCGGCGCACCGGTGGCGCTGCGTCGAGTGACGCAATGACACTGAAGTCGCCGTGGCCGCGCCACTGGCGTTCGAACTCGGGCGTTGCCAGCACGAGCAGCACGTCGCCAGGCCGCAGCACTGCGGTGCCGAGCTTGCCGGGCAGGTCGTCGTCGTGGCGGCGGATCGCCAGGACCGCCGCGTCGTAGCGGGCACGGAAGCCGGCGTCGCGCAACGTCGCGCCGGCCAGTTCCGATCGTTCCGACACGACCGCTTCGAACAACCCGGCGTCGGGGCGGTCGCCGGCACCGACGAGGTGAGCGTCTTCGGCGCTCGACAGACCCCGAATCTCGAGCAGATCGACCACGTCGACCACATCGCCGGCGAAGTAGCACACGTCACCGGCAGTCAGCATCGTGCCGGGCCGTGCGGGGACGACCGTGCCCGCTCGTTCCACGCCGGCGAGGAACACCCCATGCAGGTGCCGCAGGCCTGCAGCGTCGACGGTCTGGCCGACCAGCGGGCCGTCGGCGTCCACACGCAAGGCAATCGTGTACGGCTGGGCAACGACGGTGGCGTCGGTTCCAGCGCCTTGGTGATCGCGGAGCAGCCGGGGTGCCGTGAGCACGAGCACCACGATGCCGACCGCCGCCACTGGCAGCCCGACGCCGGTGATCTCGAACACACCGAGCGGGTCACCGCCTTGGGCGACGAGCAGGTCGGAGACGACCAGGTTGGTCGACGTGCCGATCACGGTGACGACGCCTCCGAACACCGCCGCGTACGACAGGGGGATCAGGTACGGCGAGGCCGACACCCCGGAGCGACGACACCACGTGACGACGCGGGGCGCCGCGAGAGCGACCAACGGCGTGTTGGGCAGGACTGCGGACAGGGCGCCGCTGGCGACCGACAGCCGGCCGAGGCGGGCCCGGTTTCGCTCGGCGCTCGCGGCCCCGTCGTCGCGTTTCGGCGACCCTTCGAGCACGCGATCGATCACCGGTGACAACGCACCGGTGACCGTGGCCGCGCCTGCGAGCACGTAGAGCGCGGCGATCGTGATCGGTGCGGACGACGACAGACCGGACAGCGCCTCGCTCTGGTCGACGACGTTGGTGAGCAGCAGCACGCCGACGGCCGCGCCCATCGCCGCAGCGGCTGGCAGCCGATCGAATGCGAGGACACCGAAGGTGGCGATCAACACCACCAGCGTGATCCAGGCGTCGGTCGTCATCCCGGTTCGAGAACGAGCTCCACCGAGTCGGAACCGGCCCGCTGGTGCTGCACGGTCACCGACACCGTCGTGCCAGGCGCTGCCCGCACGAGCCACGAACAGCTCGCTCGATCCGGCGTGCTCTCGGCGCCGTTGGTGAACCGCGCCGACGACGACCCGGCGAGTTGGCCGAGCGTTCGACGGACCGCACCGTCGAGCACCTCGACGACACCATCACCGTCGATCTCGACATCGGCGATCACCGGCCGGACGAGGTTGTCCTGGCGCGCCTTCGAGCTGACGGTGGTGGGCAGCCACCCCGTGTTGGCCACGCCGATGACGATGCGCCAGGTGTCGGCGCCGACGGGTTCGGCGCGAGCGTGACGGATCTCGACGCAGGGAGCGGCGAGTGCTTGAGCAACGGCAAAGTCGGCGTGGCCGTCGACCTCGGCGAGCAGATGCGACGGCGGCGGGTTGGTCCAGGAGTACAGGCCGTTCCAGCCACCGAGTTCGACCGGGCCGAGCTGCGGATGGTCGAACGGGTACCAGTCGACGAAGCCACGGGTCGCGTCGTCGGTCGAATGCTCGTCGAGCCACCGCAACACCGCGAGGCGCTCGGCGTCGGTCGGGCCGGTGTACCAGAAGTGTGTCGACTGCTTTTCGCCGGTTGCGGCGTGGACGATGTCCCAGAACTCGGTCGTCCAGCCGAAGATGCCGAGATGTTCGTACGCCCAGTCGTCGGACGCACCGCTCATCGTCTCGGTCGGATCCCAGGTGAAGTCCTCGTACACCGAATGCGAGGGATAGCCGGTGGCCGCGGTGCCGATTTCCGCGAACTGCTTCCACGTCCACACGTCGGCGGGCGGCAGCTTCGAGTCGGCCTGCGTCGACGACGGGCGCAGGATCACGCCACCGCTGGTGTGGAACGCGTTGAACCCGCAGATGTTCGGCCGGGCGACGATCGCTCGGACGAGCGCGTCGATCTCCGGCTCCGACAACGGGTGGTCACCAGAACCCGGCACGCTCGTGCCCCAGCCGGCCGGAAAGTTGCGGTTGAGGTCGAGTCCCTCGGGGGCGGGCGCGGACGGGATGTCGAAACCATCGAAGTCCTCGATGGTCCCCTCGTCGAGCACCCGATACCGGGCGACGTCGTCACCGACTCCGGTGAGCGGCACGGGAACGAGGAGGCGTTGGTCGTCCGGGTGCACGATCCACGGACCGTCAGGATCGGGGAACCGCATCTGCAGAATGCGCCCGTCGCCGTCGACGTCCTCCTCGTGCAGGCCCGGCCACCGGTGGGCATCGGCCAACGGCCAGGGGCGAACGCTCGAGCGCCGGAACCGAGGGCGGTCGGCGAGCACCCACTCGGCGCCGTCGGGATTGACGCGCGGCACCACGTAGAACGTGCGCGTACGCAGCGCACGCACGATCGTCTCGTCGCCGGCGACATGGCCGTCGACCAACCGTTGGAGCAGGCGGCACGCCGCCACGGTGGCGGTGAGCTCGACGGCGTGGATGCTGGCGTCGACCCAGTGTGCGGGCTTCGTATCGTGCGCGCCCGTCGACGTGTCCGTGACGGTCGCGAGCAACAGGTCGCGTCCCTCGAACGATCGGCCGTAGGTCTCGACCGACACCAGGTCGGGGTGGGACGCGGCGAGTTGCTCGAGCCACTCGACCAACTCGGGATAGCGCAGGAACCGGTCGAAGGCGTACTCGATCACGTCGGCAGACTACGCGCCGCCCAGACGTACACGCGGCGTCTGACACCGCGTGTACGTGCCCAGATCGGAGCATCTAGCGTCCGCAGGATGATCGACACCGTCATGACGCTGCCCGATGGTCGAACGTTGGCGTACACCGAGGTCGGAGCGCTGGAGGGTGTCGTCGCGTTCTACTTCCACGGAGCGCCCGGGGGACGGCTCGAACTGGCGTCGCTCGACGACGCGTTCGCTGCTGTCGGGGTCCGCGTGATCACCGCGGACCGACCCGGGTACGGCGGCTCGATGCCACTCACCGGTCGTACCACCGCCGACTGGGCCAACGACGTGCGCGCGCTTGCGGATCATCTCGGTGTCGACCAGTTCGGGGTCATGGGACTCTCGTCGGGTGGGCCCTACACAGTGGC
Organism: Ilumatobacteraceae bacterium; assembly: GCA_963741755.1. GTDB lineage: Bacteria > Actinomycetota > Acidimicrobiia > Acidimicrobiales > Ilumatobacteraceae > Sva-07. The sequence goes on from CAVUJG010000001.1 coordinate 185,065, forward strand.
GTGTGCAGCGCTGCTCGGCGAGCGCGTGATCGGGGCGATCGTCGCCGCCGGCAACACCGACATGTCGTGGCCCGGGGCGAGCGATGGCTACATGCAGTCGGAACTCGACATCATGGAGATGGACGATGAAGCGGCCGCGGTCGCCTGGTGCGAGGAGCACTACGGAGCCGACGGATCTGGCTTCTTCGGTGGCGAGATGGACCTCGGACCCGTCGACAACACTTGGCTGAGCGACGAGGCCAACCTCGTGTCGTTGATGGCGACGATGGGTGAGGCGTTCGCGCAGGGTGTCGTCGGGTACGCCCACGACATCACCGTGCAGGGACGAGCGTGGACGTTCGACCCGTCCGCGATCGCCTGCCCGACGATCGTCGTCCACGGCGCCGACGACCACCTCGTTCCGCGCACGCACAGCGAGCACACCGCGTCGCTGATCCCCGGCGCCGTGCTGCGAGTGCTTCCGGACTGCGGCCATCTCAGCCTGGGCGACCGCCTGCCGGCGCTCGCCGCCGAGATCACCCCACCTTGAACCCGTCACGAGGCGCGCCAGGTCCATCCTGTGGCTGCCCGTCGAGCGCAACTGGCGCCTCGACCAACGCCACTACGGAGCGGTGCTTGCAGGTCGTCGGCGCCGACTGTCTCGGCGACGCAGAGGCGGTCGCGGCCGCTGCAGCCGCGGTTGCAGCGCAGCGCCGGCGCCGGCCACTGAACCGCCGAGTCTGCTCCGCTGCTCACTCGGGGTGACAGAAAGGTTTAAGGTTCCCGATCATGGCGAGCAAGAAACAACATCTGGACACGCTCCGTGAGGTCTCACTCTTCAGCGGGTGCAACAACAAGGAACTCGAGAAGGTGGCCAAGGCCAGCGACGAGATCCGCATGACTGCAGGGACGTTGATCGTCGATCAGGGCCAGACGGGACGCGAAGCGTTCGTCGTGCTCGATGGCGACATCGAAATCAAGCGCAACGGCCGCAAGGTCGCAACGCTCGGTCCGGGTGCGGTCGTCGGCGAACTCTCACTGCTCGACCACGGTCCGCGGACCGCAACGGCCGTGTGCGCCACCGACTGCACGCTGCTCGTCATCGATCAGCGTCGCTTCCTCGGCGTGATCGACTCGGTGCCGGCGATCTCGCACAAGCTGCTCTCGAGCCTCGCGGCCCGTATCCGCGAACCTCGACCGCCAGTACTTCGGCTGAGGTTCCGCCCTGCGTACAACTGGTGTCCGACACCAGATGTACGCCCTGCGGACATGACCGCCAGCGGGGTCAACGACTAGCGTTGCGCCCGTCATGAGCAGCGAACCCGCCAACCACGCGCCCGGCGAACCGAAGCCGCCCGCCCGCGTCAAGCCCCATCAGCTCGCCCTGGTGCTCGGCATCGCAATGGGCATCTTCATCGTCGTCTCCGGCATCCTGCCGCAGATCACCGGTTGGGAGAACGACAACGCCATCCATCGGACGGTGTTCGTCAACATCCCCGGCCCGATGCAGATCGCGTTCTACACCGTCATTCCGGTGATGGTCATCTGGGGGGCGTTCATGTTCGCCAACCGGATGAAGAACTGGGAACGTGGCACTCCCGCCCAGCGTCACACCACCAGGAAGAATGCGGCGCAACGCCTGAAGGACTTCCGCGCCGGCGCCTACATGCAGACGCTGTTGCGCGACGCCGGCGCCGGGCTGATGCACTCGATGATCTACTTCGGGTTCCTCGTGCTGCTCGGTGTCACCACCGTGCTCGAGATCGACCACCAGCTGCCCGAAGAACTGAAGTTCCTGCACGGCACCACCTACCAGGCGTATTCGTTCGTCGGCGACGCGGCCGGGCTCGTGTTCCTCGGCGGCGTCGTCTGGGCGATCATCCGCCGCTACGTGCAACGCCCGTACCGCATCCGCATCAAGTCGAAGCCCGAGCACGCGGCAATTCTCGCCACGTTCTTCGCCGTCGGCGTGACCGGCTTCGGCGCCGAGATGTTCCGCATCGCCGAAGAGGGCATGCCCGACTACGAGAAGTGGTCCTTCATCGGTTACCCGTTGGCCACCCTCGTCGATGGCTGGTCAGCCGACAGCCTCAGCACCTGGCACCAGTGGATGTGGGTCGTCCACGTCGCCAGCTTCGTGGCGTTCCTCGCGCTCTTGCCGTTGACGATGCTGCGCCACATCTTCACCTCGCCGATGAACATGTACCTGAAGGACAAGGAGCGTCCGAAGGGTGCGATGCGGCCGATGCCGAACCTCGAGGAGACCGAGCTCGAGAGCTTCGGTGCCTCGACCGTCGAGGACTTCACGTGGAAGCAGTTGCTCGACCTCGACGCCTGCACGATGTGCGGCCGTTGCACCAGCGTGTGTCCCGCGCACGCCACGGGCAAGCCGCTCGACCCGCGGAGATCGTGTTGAAGGCAGGTGAGGTGATGGCCGCCACCGGCTCGCCCGTCGTGTCGCCTCCGCTCGGCACCGACGCCGAGATCACGGTCAGCGCCAACTCGCTGTTCGAGCGCATCACGCCCGAGGAGATCTGGGCGTGCACGACCTGCAAGGCGTGCGACGAGATCTGCCCGGTCAACATCGAGATCACCGACAAGATCTTCGACATGCGCCGCTACCTGTCGCTGATGGAGTCGAACTTCCCCACCGAGTTGGGCAACGCCTACCGGGCGATGGAGAACCAGTCGAACCCGTGGGGTATGAACCAGGGCGAACGCGGCGACTGGGCCGACGGCATCGACGGCGTCACCATCGTCGATCCGGGCGAGGCGCTCACCTCCGAGTACCTGTACTGGGTCGGCTGTGCGGGATCGTTCGACGACAAGAACAAGAAGGTCACCCAGGCAATGGCGCAGCTGCTGCGCCGGGCGGGCATCGACGTGTCGATCCTCGGGCCGTCGGAGATGTGCACGGGCGACCCCGCTCGCCGGTCGGGCAACGAGTACCTGTTCCAGATGCTCGCCCAACCGAACGTCGAGATGCTCAACGGGATGGGCGTGAAGAAGATCATCACCCAGTGCCCCCACTGCTTCAACACGCTGCTCAACGAGTACCCGCAGGTCGGCGGCAACTACGAGGTCATCCACCACACCCAGCTGCTCGAGGAACTGATCGACTCGGGCAAGCTCGACGTACGCGACGCCACACTCGACGAGCGCATCACCTACCACGACTCGTGCTACCTCGGCCGCCACAACGACGTCTACCTCGCGCCACGCAAGGTCGTTGCGTCGATCAAGGGCGTCGAGGTCGTCGAGATGCCACGCAACGGCACCAAGGGCATGTGCTGCGGCGCCGGCGGTGCGCGCATGTGGATGGAGGAGAACACCGGCACGAAGGTGAACGACGAACGCGCCGCCGAGGCGATCTCCACCGGCGCCAGCCGAGTCGCCACTGCGTGTCCGTTCTGCTACATCATGCTCGACGACGGCGTGAAGGGTGCCGGCATCGAAGAGGACCAGGTCCGCGTCGCCGACATCTCGATCCACCTCCTCGAGGCCATCCAGGCCGGCGAGGCCAAGCGTCACCACCCCGACGCTCCCCTCGCCGTCGACGTGACCCCCGTAGCCGGCGACTGACTTCGGTCACCCTTCGCCGCGCTGCGGCGCCGATTCAGTCGACCCACCGCGACGCGTCGGGACAACGAATTCGTTCTGGCTGAACGGGCGCGCGCCCTTGTTCGGCAAGGCTCATCAGGCCGAACCAAGTCAGACAAAAGTCACCCGAGGTGACCCGCAAGTCCTCCACAGGAGCGCCGAAGGCCGCTGCCCGACCGTGGCGGCATGCGGAAAAACCTGCCGACGTCCGTCACGACCGCCATGGCGGCTCTCGCCGTCGGAGCGGTCGCTCTCCTGGTGCCGGTGAGCGAAGAGAAGGCGGCACCCGCTGCGCTGGCCGAACTGGGCTCGATGCCCGCCGAGTTCGTCGACATAACAACCTGGGCCTTCAGCCTGTTCGACGAGGCCGGACTCGCCTTGCCGCCGATGAGCTTCGACTATCACGGCGACGACACCACGGCGTGTTCGGGATGGCGCGGCGCTCACCGCACCGTGGACAGGGTCAGCATCATCGACATCTGCACGAGCGACCCAGGTCCCGTGACGGCCGCGCTCGTGCTCCACGAAATGGCACACGCGTGGGCGTCGGTCGAGCTCAGCGATCAACGCAAGGACGAATTCCAGGCACTGCGCGGCTGGGCCGAGTGGAGCAACCACGCCGACATCGCGTGGCACGACAACGGTGCCGAGCAGGCGGCCGAAATCATGGTCTGGGGCCTGATCGACCGCCCGATCGGGATCGTCACCATCAGCGACCACAGCTGCGACGACCTCGACGCGGGCTACCGGGTGCTCACTGGAGAGGCACCTCTCCACGGCTTTCGTGACGTCTGCTGAGCCGAGCGCTACCGGCTCGCCATGAACTCGATGAACATGCGGACCTCCGGGCGATCGACGAGCGCTTCGAACTCGCCGTTGGATGCGACCACATCGGCACGTTCGACGTTGTGATCAGGGCGCTCGACGTCTGTGGCAGTGGCGATGCTCTCGACCAGGTCGACCTGGATACCGGTCAGCTCGCTGAATGCTTCGAACTCGGCGCGCAGTTCAGGATCGTTCTCCAGAACGGAGCGGACCATCGTCACCCTGGTGCCGGCCATCGCCCGCTCGCCTTGGCGGGTTGATCCGTAGGAGGAGATAGAGCACCAAGTCCACCGGGACCTCCTGGTTCGGCGGGCACGGTCCGATATAGAAGGGTCTGCACTCCTGCTCCGTGAGCGACCGGTCGACCGCGTCCAGCGCCAGCGCAACGAGCTCCTTCGGCGGGAGGACCCAGACGCCGGCGAGCCCGTTGGGTCCGGGTCGGACGGCTACGAGGGTGTTCGGGGTGACGTCGACACGCACACCGAGCGCCTGCAGCGCCCAGCTGCAGACTGTCGACCGTGCTGTTTTGGGCCCAGCCGGAGAGGCCGATCGAGTCTTGAATTCCCTGGAGGGCGTACAGAACGGCCAGTTCAGGGTCGCCGGCCCCGAGCGCCATCGATGAGGCCTCGACGAAGCTTTGAGAGCTCGTTATGGCAGTCATCTCATCGGTGGAACGATCAGTCGCCGCTCGCAGGAACTCGGCTGCCTCGCTCGCACGCTGCGCACGATGCTGCGGCATCCTCGGCGACTGCTCTGTTCTGCTCGGCGCTTGCTCGGGCGTTGTCAGCCGAACGCCACTGCACGGCTCCGAACACCGCCGAGGCCGCCACGAGCACGGCGACGACACCGACAGCGGCAAGTTGTCGCGAGCGGCGGCGACTTCGCTGTTCGACGTCGACCTCGTGTTGCCGGCGCTCTCGTTCGGCCTCGTTGGCCCGTTCTCGATCAGCCACACTCGCATCGAGGAAGGCCTGTTCCGGTTCCGACAACGGGAGCGTGGTCGTGGTCGCCCATCCGTGCAACTGGTCGAGTCGCCCTCCTCGGAGGAGGTACTCGTCGGCGTGATCGGAAGCGGTCCACTCGGCCATGAAGTCGGCGAGGCGACGCTGGTTGCGCACGTCGTGGCGAGCACCGTCGATCCACTCGCGCAGTCGTCCCCACTCGGTGATCAGTGCCTCGTGGGAGATCTCGACCGTCGGGCTCCTGGTGACCGGATCGCGATCGAAGCTCAACAGTCGATGCCGCCCGAACGTGTCGAGCACGGCACCCAACATTGCTCGGTCGACGCTGAGCTGTTCGAGTTCGCTCTGCAGGACGCGCCGACGGGTGTCGCCAGTTCCTTCACCGAGTGTGACGAGTCGGAGAAACACCGGCCGCGTCACGCTGTGCGACGCGTCTCCGAGGCCGGCGAGCAGAGCCTCAGCACGCCGCGCCAGCGCTCCCGACACACCGCCGAGCTCACGGTAGGAATCAAGGGTGATCGTCCTGCCCTGCCGTTCGTCGAACAGCTCGGTCAGCGCGTACTGCAGGAGTGGGAGTGCCCCTGGACGGTCGACCACGTCGCGCACCAACTCGGCAACGAGTGCCGGCTCGAAGGTGACCCCGAGCGGCTCCACCGGGCCGACGACGGCACGCTCGAGTTCCTCGGGTGTCATCGGCGTGATCACCTCGGAGCCATCGCGTAACAGCTCACCGAGACCGCTGTACCGCAGCGGACGGTCGTAGAAGTCCGCACGCAGCGTCACCACCACGCGCAACCGACTGTGTTCGTCGGTGACCGCGCTCACGAGAGCGCTGATGAAGCGGTCAGCTGTCTCGCTGATCGACCTGGGTGAACAACTCCTCGAACTGGTCGATCACGAGCAACAGCTGAGAGCCGTCGTTCGGGAGGATGCGGCGCAGCGCCCGCTGCAGGCCGTGCTCTCCTTCGAGCTGTTCCAGCAAGGAGGCCGGCGGGTTCACCGCCACGCCGAGCAGCGCCTCCTCGAGCTCCTCGAACGGGTGCGGTGCCGGGGTCATCTCGATCGTGAACCATGACCCCGACAACGGGACGGCCCAGTGACGAAGCGCCGGCAGCAGGCCCGCTCGCACCACGCTCGACTTGCCGCTCCCACTCGGGCCGACGACCGCAACGAAACGACCGCGAGTCCCGGGATTGCCGAGTCGGCCGATGAGGCGCTCGACGAGCCGCTCGCGTCCATGGAAGTCGTCGGCATCGACGGTGGTGAACGACCGCAGGCCTTTGTAGGGGTTCTCGAGATCGGCGCCCAGGTCGGTGACGGAATCCACACGGCCTGATCACCGCAGGCCCGATCGCGTCGTGGAGGGCAGCGACGAAGGCATCGACGCTCTGGTAGCGCATGGCCGAGTCGACCGCTGTTGCGCAATCGATGACGCTCATGGCCTGAGCAGGGAGCGCACCGCGGATCTGGCCGATCTCGCCACTCATTCCGGTGAGCGACTGGGCCACGACGACGCCAAAGCTGTAGATGTCCGAGGTCGCCAGGATGTCCCTGTGGTCGAGTTGCTCCGGCGAGACGTAGGGGGCGCCGTCGGCGGCCCAGGCCGACGGACGGTCCACGTCAGACGGGTCGGCGTCGACGGCGATGCCGAAATCCGTCAGGTATGCATTGTCGTCGCTGTCGATGAGGATGTTCGCCGGCCGCACATCGCGATGAACGAGCCCCGAGCGATGGGCCGTCTGCAAGGCGCTGCCGATCTGATCAACCAGTCGCGAGGACCTGGTCGTGGCGCAGGGCGCGGCGGTCGAGCACGTCGGCCAGGGTTCCGCCCCGCATCAGCCGCATCACGAGGTACGCAGCGTCCGGTTCACGCCAGAAGTCGTACAGGGGCACGATGTGTGGGTGTTCGAGCCGGGCCACCGATTGCGCTTCGGCCTGGAATCGCCGGATGAAGTCCGGATCGTTTGCCAGCTCGGGACGGATGACCTTGACGGCGACTTCTCGCCCGACGGCGGGCTGGAAGGCGCGGTAGAGCAGGCCTGAACCTCGCTCACCGAGCTGATCGCGCAGCTCGTACCCGCGCACGGCGAGTCCTGGTACGACGCCGGCGGCTCGAATCGCCCTCGGGCGGCCGTCGAGAGACGGGTCACCCGTCACGATCTGATCGTGAAGGTCTCGAAGTCGGGTCGCCGGGTCGATGCCCAGCTCCTCGCCGAGCCTTGACTTCAGGTTCTGAAAGGCTCGGAGGGCATCGGCCTGGCGACCTGACCGGTACAGCGCGAGCATGAGCTGACCGGTCAGGGTCTCTTGCAGCGGGTGCTGACGCACCAGGGTCTCGAGTTCTGACACGAGTTGACGAGACAGACCGCGTTCGAGATCGGCGTCGATTCTGGCCTGCACTGCCTCGAGGCGCAGTTCCTCGAGCCTGGCGATCTCGGCCTGGGCGAACGGCTCGTACGTGAACTCCTCGAACGCGTGACCTCGCCACAGCGTGAGTGCTTCGCCCAACACCAACGAGGCGGCAGCCGGATCGGTGTCGGCCAGCGCTCGACCTTCGGAGACCAAACGCTCGAACCTGACGGCATCGACCTCCTCCGGTTCGGCGTGGAGGACATAGCCAGGTGCACGAGTGAGCAGAATCGAGCCCTCCGAGCGCTTCTCTCGTTCCGGCTCGAGCACTTTGCGCAGCCCGGAGACGTAGACCCAGAGGGCATTCTGCTTCTCGACGCCGCCGTCGTCGCCCCACAGCCGGTCGAGGATCTGATCGGTCGAGACCACGGAGTTCGGCGACGTCAGCAGCAAGGCGAGCAGCGCCCGCTGACGAAAGGCGCCGAGGTCGACAGGTATGCCGTCGCGGATGACCTCGAGTTTGCCGAGGACCCGAAATTCCATGTGACCCCCCTGTGTCGATGGCGCGCACGCCTGCGGACGCAACGTTGCCACAGAAGTCTCGGTGAGGGGACTTAGCTCCGACTTAGCCGGCCGATCCGACCCGTTTACGTCCAGATTCCGGTGCGACGGCCCACCCGATACCGGGCACGAACGTGCGATCAGGAACCCACGGAGACGGAGCGGACGCCATCGCCGAACTCGTCATCGAGCCGGCTGACGAGTCGTTCGATCAGATGGTCCGAGGGACGGTTCCAGAGTTGCACCACCACCTCGATGTCGCCGCCATCAGCGCCCTCGCCCAACTGCATCGATCGCACTGCGGTCTCCGCAATCTGGTGGGTCAGGGCCAGCACTTTGGCGCCGGTCGCCGAGTCGCTCACCACGATCACCAAACTGCGAGGCGGATGGGAGCGTCGACCGATCCAGTCGGACAGCGGCTTGAGCGCCGCCAGCGCCACCAGCGCCAACACTGTGGCCGTGAGGGCCCCGATCCAGAAGCCGACGCCCGCCGCCAAACCCACCGCGGCCGCCGTCCACAGCGACGTGGCAGTGGTGATGCCGCGCACGTTTCCGGCATGCTTGAGGATCACTCCGCCACCGATGAATCCGACTCCGGCGGCCACATAGGACGCGATACGTGTGACGTCGACTTGCAGGTTCGTGCGCGCATCGGTGATGAAGTCGTCGAACGCTCCGATCGACACGACACCGAACAGCGCCGCGCCCAGCGACAGGAGCAGATGCGTACGGAACCCGGCGTCCTGTCCGGCCGATTCACGTTCGAGGCCGACGACCGCTCCGAGCACGGCGGCCAGCGCCAGCCGTCCCACGACGTCGTACCACTCGAGTGCTGCGTCGATCTGCGCGATCACGTGTGCGCCATACCCGGTTCGCCGGCCGATCATGCTCACCTGCCGGGCTTGACGCTGTTCTCGACGGATCTGGTCGCGACTGCCGCGATCAGATCCGTCGAGAACTGCACGGGCGTTCGTGCAGCGCGTCGCGCTCAACGGCGATGCGCGTGCGCAGGAGGGCGGCGTTCGCGAGCGTCGACCACAGCGCCGTTCGCCACGCGCCGAGCATCAGCGGTGCGGCGGCGAGTTCGGCGACGACGGCGGCGTAGTTCGGATGGTCGAGGTAGCGGTAGGGGCCGGTGGCCACGGGCGCTTCGTCGGGCGGTACGAGCACGCGGGTGGTCCAGCGGTCGCCGAGCGACGAGATCGCCCAGTAGCGCAACGGCTGGGCCGCCACGAACATGCCGAACGCGACCAGACGCGCGGGCCGCAGCCGAGTGGGTGGTCGGCGCGTCTCGAGGAGCATGCTCGCGAGCCACCCCACGTGGAGTGCAACCATCACGGGATAGTGGGACCGTCCGTGCTCGATCGCTCCGCGACCGCGCAGGCGCCGCTCGTTGCGTTTCGACCAGGCCAGTTCCCCCAGTCGCTGAACGGCGATCGTCCCCACGAAACCAGCAGCAACGCGGGTGCTCCGGGTCGGTACCACTGATGTCACCACTGCAGCACGACGTGTTCGGCAGCGAAGCCGGGTCCCATCGCCGACAACAAGGCGAGATCGCCTGAGCCCGGACCGGACTCGACCGTACATGCCGCCTCGACGAGTGCCCGCTGCAGCACGAACAGTGCCGTCGGCGCCGACATGTTGCCGTGGGTACGCAGCACCTCGCGGGACCGCCGGAGTTGCGCATCGCCGATCGGGAGCACGTCGAGATACGCGTCGAGCACCTTGGCGCCGCCGGGGTGTAGGAGGTAGTGGTCCAGGTCCGACACGACGATGCCGGCGCGCTCGCACACCGCATCGACGCTGGCGCCGAAGTGACTGCGCACGAGGTTCGGCACGCTTCGCGCGAGGACCACTTCGAGCCCCCTGTCGGTGAACTCGAAGCCCATGACGTCCTCGGTGTCGGACCAGAGCACGCAGCGGTCGGCGACGATCGTCGGGCCGGTTCGCGCAGGTTCGTCGACCTCGACCCCGTCTCCGGCGACGATGACGGCTGCGGCACCGTCGGCGAAGAGGCTCGTCGACACGAAGTTCGCCTTCGACCAGTCGTCGCCCTGGAACGTGAGCCCGCACAGCTCGGTGGCCACCAACAGCACTGCGCGGTCGGGATCGACGCGGGCATGCTGCGCCGCGCGGGCAAGTCCGCCGACGCCACCGGCGCACCCATGTCCGAACGTGGCGTCACGGCGCACATCCGGGCGGCATCCCAGTGCGAGAGCGAGTCGAGCGTCGAGCGACGGTGTGGCCATGCCGGTCGTCGACACGAACAGCACCGTGCCGATGTCGGCTGCGTCGAGCGCAGCATCGGTGAGCGCCCGTTGCGCCGCTGTGATCGACAGCGACAGGGCATGTTCGACGTAGAGATCGTTGCGTTCGCCGAAACTGTGCGGCTCGTCGAACCACGCTGCCGGTACACAGAAGTGGCGCCGTTCGACGCCGGCGTGTTCGAACACCGGGAGCAGCCGGTCGATGTCGGGGTGATGCCGGCCGAACAACCGGCCCGCGAACTCGCGCGCCTCGGCCTGGCTCACCACGTGTTCAGGCACCGCGGTGCCGACACCGACGATGCGCGGCGCCCGGGTGTCGGTCACGGTGTCGGTCATCGTGCGTCGACCTCGTCGGGCTCGAGTACCGCGCAGCTGTTACGGAACACGTAGTCGCTGCGGCGTTTACGGTGCCGACTGGACCAGTCGATCGGTGGACGCTCGGCCCGGTCGTCGAGGTAGCCGATGCGGTACAGCGCCATCAGCTCCAGGTCGTCGGGCACCTCGAGCATCTCGACCAGGCGGGTCCACTGCGCGGGGATCTCCATCGGGAACGAGATGAACTGGATGCCCATGCCGAGTTCGGTGGTGGTCAGCCACAGGTTCTCCATTGCAGCGCCCAGCCCGAACACCGAGTAGAAGCCGGACAACTCTCCGGGGCGGTACTCCTGCCTGTCGAGCAGCGCGGCGACGACGAGCGGTGCGTCTCCAACCAGGTCACGGTTCGCGTCGGCGAGGGTGTCGGGGACGCCCAACCGGTTCATCACCTTGGTGGCGGTGTCGGTGAACACCAAGCGGCGAAACGGCCGCAGCGCCCGCGGGAGTTGATCGAACAGGATGCCGTCGCGCCGCTCGTCCATCTCGCTGTCGGAGAACCGGAAGTAGCGGCGATAGCGGGTGAAGAACTCGCCGGCCTGGAACACCTGGCGCATGCTCTCGGCGCTGATGTCGGCGATCTGCTCGATCCGCTGCGAATCGTCGATCAGCACGAACCGCCACGGTTGGCTGTTGAAGTGCGACGGCGCCATCCCTGCCGCTTCGACGAGACGGTGTTGGTGTTCGATCGACACCGGTCGTGACGAGACCGGACCGTTGGTGGTCTGGCGTCCTCGGACGACATCGAAGAACTCCATGGACCCGCACGTACCCATCCTGCTGCGAGGGCAACCCCACGAGGTCGGCAATCGGCCGAGCCCGAACTGGGTACCGTCGCGCCATGATCCCGCCGATCCCGCCGATCCCGCCGGTCTCGCCGATCCACGCCGGCGCAGGCGCCGCACTCGCAGCGTCGTCGCTGCTCGGCGTTGCGGTGCGCTCGGGACGCATCGAGCTCGGCGAGCGTCGCTGGCTGCACCATCTGCTGTACGCGACCTCGCTCGCCACGGCGGCCGGAGCTGCGGTCAGCGATGGGCGACGCGGCCGACCGACATGGCCCGTCGCAGCAGCGACCCTGGGCGTGTTGGCGGTGCTCCCGTTGACCCGGGGCGGATCGGTGCTGCACACGACGGTGGCCGTGATCGCATCGGTCACCTACGTCGGCGGGACACGTGCGACGACCCGGCGGCGATGACCTGGCTCCGATCGGCGGGCTGGACCACCATGCCGAGCAGCGGTCACGATGCGCCGAGTACCGGACCGGCCGAACGGGTATGAACACCCCATGACTGACTACAGCGAGCACGGTGCACTCCCCGTCGACGACGCGGCGGTGGACGACCCACCGACCGTGGACGAGGTGCGCGAGCAGCAGGCGGAGAAGTTTCCCGACCAGGCGCGCACGGCGATGAACAACCGTCCGGCCACGGCCGATGAACTCGCCGCGGTCGAGGCCGGCGTGGACCCCGTCGACGACCCGGACGAGCCCGGTGCCGAAGGGCGCCGGTGACACCGACATCCACTCCGTCTCGGAGTCAGGACATGTGCGATTCTCCGGCGGCGATGCGACGCAGATCGAGTGTGCGGTCCAGCACGTCGTCCGGCACGCCGGATTCGCGTGCCACCTCGCGGAGCGGTCGTCCGCTGGCGGCAGCGGCCTTCACGATCTCGGTCGCAGCGTCGTAGCCGATCACCGGATTCAGTGCTGTGGCGGTGGCGAGCGTCAGCTCGGCCAGCGACCGACACCGCTCCTCGTTCGCTTCGATGCCATCGACGCATCGCGTCGCGAGCAGGTCGGTACTCGTCGACAGGAGGTCGATCGACTGCAGCAGGTTGCGGGCCATCACCGGGATCATCACATTGAGTTCGAAGTTGCCCTGCAGTCCGGCGACGGTGATCGTCGTGTCGTTGCCGATCACCTGAGCGCACACCTGCAGCACCGCCTCCGGGATGACCGGATTGACCTTGCCCGGCATGATCGACGAACCCTTCTGCAGCTCCGGCAGCCGGATCTCGCCGAGGCCCGTACGTGGGCCACTGGCCATCCAGCGCAGGTCGTTGCAGATCTTCGTCAACGCGACTGCAACCACCTTCGTCGCTCCCGACGTTGCGACGAGCGCGTCACGGGACGCCTGCGCAGCGAAGTGGTCGTCGGGCGGTTGGACGAACGGACCGATGTCTGCGGGAAACATCGCTGAGAGGCGATCACGGGTGAGCGCGGCGGCATCGAGGTGGGCGTTGAGCCCGTTGCCCACGGCAGTGCCCCCGAGCGGGATCTGCCCGAGCGCGCGCAGCGACAACCCGACAGCAGCGGAGGCGGAACGAATCTGCGAGGCATACCCGGCGAACTCCTGTCCCAGCGTCACCGGCACCGCGTCCATCAGGTGGGTCCGTCCCGCCTTGACCACGTCGGCGAACGCGGCGGCACGCTCGGCAAACGACTGCGCGAGCTGATCGAGTGCAGGCAGCAGGTCGCCCGTCGCAGCATCGAGCGCGGCGAGGTGCACCGCCGACGGGAACACGTCGTTGGAACTCTGGCCGAGGTTGACGTGGTCGTTCGGATGCGCCACGGCATCCGTGAGCGCGCTGATCACCTCGTTGACGTTCATGTTGGTGGAGGTGCCCGAGCCGGTCTGGAACACGTCGACCGGGAACTGGCGGTCGTGGTCGCCCACAGCGATCGAGTCAGCGGCTGCGACGATCGACGCACCGATGTCGTTGTCGAGCAGGCCGAGTTCGACGTTGGCCCGGGCGGCGGCGGACTTGATCCGAGCGAGCCAGTGCACCACACGCAGTGGGACGCCCTCACCCGAGATCGGGAAGTTGGCCACGGCCTTGTCGGTCTCGGGTCCCCACAGCCGATCGTCGCTCACGTCGATGAGCTTCCCACAAGCGCACCGACCAAACGCTCGGAGGGACAGCACGCGGCAGCGCGATTCCCCCGGCCCGACCAGGGCGTGATCGACGTCAACCCCGACGCCACGGGAGCCAGCTACCCGACTCGCTCGACAACGAGCGCTCTCGACCACCGGGTATTGCAGGGTGTTCGGTGAAGACCTCGTCGACGGGCAGTCCACCGTAGGGCGTGTCGTCGGCGCCACGCCCCGGCCAGACGACCATCTGCGGAAAGGCGATCGTGATGCCCTCGGCTGCGAATGCTCGGTGAATTGCGAGGATCACGTCGTGTACAGCAGCCAGTTCGGCCGAGACGTCGCTCGCGTGCCAGAAGAAGACGTCGAAATCGATGCTGGAGGGCCCGAACTCGCGTAGCACCACGAGCGGCGGCGGATCGTCGCATATCCGTGCGACGCGCTCGAGCGCCGCTGCGATCACGTCAGTGGCGTGGGTGAGGTCGGTGTCGTACGCGACGCCCACGGTCGCCCGGCTGCGGCGTACCGGCTCCGTGGTCATCGTCACGATCGGGTCGTTCAACACCTTCGAGTTGGGAATGCGGATCCACGTACCGTCGAGACCTCGCATCACGACGGTACGTGAGTCGATGTCCTTCACCACGCCGACGTGATCGCCGAGCTCGACCGTGTCGCCGACCGTGAACGGTCGCCGAGACTGCAGTATCAGCGCGCCGAAGAAGTTCTCGGCCACGCCCTGCAGGGCCAAGGCGATCACGAGGCCACCGAGGCCGAGCGCTCCGAGCAACGGACCGATCCGCACGCCGAGCCCACCAAGGGCGTAGATGAACCCGATGAGCACGATGACGTAGCCGATCGCCCTGGCGATCAGCAGCGCGGCAAATCCCGGTCCGAGCGTGCGCTCTCCGATCGAACGGGCGACACGGTTGGCGACCACCGCCACGACGATCGCAACGAGCATGACCACACCGGCCTGCGCCCAGTCGGCCCCGCTGAGCGGGTCGTCGACGAGATCGCCATAGTCGACCGGGTCTGGGGTGGTGGACAGTCGCCCGATCACGTACGTCATCGACGCTGTCACCGAGATCACTGTGGCGGACGATGGTCCCCGCCGAGTTGGTCCGGGTTCATCGTCTCGGCGTCGGGTCCGGCAGGACGGTCGGCGGTCTCGTACAGCCGCTCCGATGTCGTCGTCGCGTCGGCGGTGGGGTGGGAGGCTGCCTGTTCGGGGTTCTGGCGGTTGACGAAGAACCATGCGACGACGGCCACCGTCACGACGATCGCCAGGATGATCGCAATCGTTGTCATAGCGGGCCGTACCCACTCCAAGGCTGTGGCAATCTTCGCCCGCACGTCGCGAGCCACGTCAGGACTCAGCCCCCCGAGCCGGACGGGTGCAGGCGTCGCCGAGACAGACTGCTCGTTTCATCGACCGATGTTCTGGGCAGTCCCCGTCTCGTGCACGAGACGGGACGCAACGAACGGGTGAAACGGCGGACCTGGGTCGGCAACCCGTTTCCGCTCGGCTCGAACTACGACGGTTCGGGGACGAACTTCTCGTTGTTCTCCAGCGCGGCCGACGGCGTCGAGCTCTGCCTCCTCGGCGGCGACGACGGCTCGCACAGCGGTCCCGGCAACACGCGAGACCACGGGCCCATCGACGAAGAACGTGTCGAGCTGACCGAGGTCGATGGCCACTGCTGGCACGTCTACCTCCCCGACGTCCGCCCCGGCCAGCGATACGGCTACCGGGTCCACGGGCCATGGGACCCCGACAAGGGTCTGTGGTGCAACCCGTCCAAGCTGCTGCTCGATCCCTATGCCAAAGCGATCGCCGGTGAGATCGACTGGTCGCCGGCGTGTTTCGGCTACGACTTCGACGATCCCGACCGGCCCAACTCCGAGGACTCGGCGCCGCATGTGCCCAAAGCCGTCGTCGGCGATCGGTTCTTCGAGTGGGGCAACGACCGGCCCCCTGCGGTGCCCCTGCACGAGACGGTCATCTACGAGACCCACGTACGCGGGCTCACGATGCGCCACCCCGCCATTCCGCCGGCGCTTCGCGGCACCTACTCGGGTCTTGCCCACCCCGCCATCATCGACCACCTCCAGCGCCTCGGGGTCACCGCCGTCGAGCTGATGCCGGTGCACCAGTTCATCCACGACCACCATCTCGTCGAGCGGGGCCTGCGCAACTACTGGGGCTACAACTCCATTGCCTACCTTGCGCCGCACAACGGCTACACCTCATCGATCGCACTCGGCCAGGTGCAGGAGTTCAAGACGATGGTCAAGTCGCTCCACGCGGCAGGCATCGAGGTGATCCTCGACGTGGTCTACAACCACACCGCAGAAGGAAACCATCTCGGTCCGATGCTGTCGATGCGAGGGATCGACAACCACGCGTACTACCGCACGATGGCCGACGACCCGCGGTACTACCTCGACTTCACCGGCACGGGCAACAGCTTGAACATGCGCCACCCGCACGTGCTGCAACTGATCATGGACAGCCTGCGGTACTGGGTGACCGAGATGCACGTCGATGGTTTCCGCTTCGATCTCGCCTCCACCCTCGCCAGGGAGCTCTACGACGTCGATCGTCTGTCGGCGTTCTTCGATCTCGTCCAACAGGACCCCGTCGTGTCCCGGGTGAAGCTGATCGCCGAGCCGTGGGACATCGGCGAGGGCGGCTACCAGGTCGGTAACTTCCCGCCCCAGTGGTCGGAATGGAACGGCCGGTACCGCGACACGATCCGCGACTTCTGGCGCGGTGAACCCTCGACGCTTGCCGAGTTCGCCTACCGCTTCACCGGCAGCTCGGACCTCTACGAGGCTGACACCCGTCGACCGACTGCGTCGATCAACTTCGTCACCGCTCACGACGGCTTCACGTTGCGCGACCTCGTGTCGTACAACGACAAGCACAACGACGCGAACGGCGAGGACGGCAACGACGGCGAGTCGCACAACCGGTCCTGGAACCACGGGGTCGAAGGCCCCACCGAGGATCGGGCGATCGAGGGGTTCCGAGCCCGCCAACGCCGCAACCTCGTCACCACGTTGCTGCTGTCGCAGGGCGTTCCCATGCTGCTCGGCGGCGACGAACTCGGGCGAACGCAGGGCGGGAACAACAACGCCTACTGCCAGGACAACGACATCTCGTGGTTCGACTGGGACGACGTCGACATCGAATTCACGAAGTGGTGCCAGCGGGTCATCTCGCTGCGACGAAATCACCCCGTCTTCCGGCGTCGACGCTGGTTCCAGGGACGCAAGATCCGCGGCATCGAGGACTTGGCCTGGTTGCGCCCGGACGGCGAGGAAATGAACGACGACGACTGGGATGCCGGTTTTGCTCGCGCCGTCGCAGTGTTCCTGAACGGCGCCACGATCCCCACCACCGACGCCTACGGAGAACGGATCGTCGACGACTCGTTCCTCGTGATCTTCAACGCCTCCGACCAACCAATCGAGTGGTGCGTGCCAGGTCCGGAGTGGAGCCGACGCTGGACGATCGACCTCGACACCGCCGACCCCAAGCGCGGAGTGTCGCGCACCGTCAACAAACGACCGAGAGATCTCCTCGAGGTCGCCGACCGCTCGCTCGTGGTCCTGCGCTCCGTGCAGGCACCGAGCCGTCACCCCGTCCACCGCCCCAAGACCGCCGAGGAGGCGAACTGATCGATGCCCCGACGTACACCGACCCTGCCGGCCCGACGCCCATCTCGTGCGGTGGTCGAAGCCGTGCGACCAATCGTGAACGGCGGCGAGTTCCCCGCCAAGGCGGCGCTGAACGAACCCCTGATCGTCGAGGCTGACGTGTTCGCCGACGGCCACGACGTCGTCGCAGCGGCGCTTCGCTGGCGTCGGGTGACCGAAAACGGTGGACGGACCGCGTGGGACGAGGTCGCGATGACTGCCGTCGGCAACGACCGGTTCACCGCAATGGTCGCGCCCAGCGAGCTCGGCCGGTTCGAGTACGACGTCCTCGGCTGGATCGACCACCTCGAGACGTGGCGTCGCGACACCGTCAAGAAGATCGATGCCGGACTCGACGTGGCATCTGAACTCCTCGCCGGCGTTCGTCTGGTCGGCGAGGCCGTCGATTGCGCGACAACGAGCCAGGAGGATCGCGACCACCTGACCCATCTGCGCCGGACGCTTCGCGACAGCGACACGCTCGTTCTACGAGACGAGCGCTGGACCGAGATCTTCTGGCGTTGCGCAGAACGTGAACCCCTGGCACACCTCTCGCGGCCGCTCCCCGTCGACGTCGACCCGCTGCACGCCACCTTCGGGGCGTGGTACGAATTCTTCCCCCGCTCATCGATCACCGACGGCGAGAACACCGACGGGCCCAGCCGTCCCCACACGCTGATCGAGTCGATCGACCGACTCGACCACATCGCGACGATGGGCTTCGACATCGTGTACCTGCCGCCGATCCATCCGATCGGTGTCACCAAGCGCAAGGGTCGCAACAACGCCACCACGGCGGCCGATGACGACGCCGGAAGCCCGTGGGCGATCGGATCATCCGACGGCGGCCACACCGCAGTGGCACCGGAGCTCGGCACCGTGGCCGACGTCCAGACGTTCGCATCGGCGTGCCGAACTCGTGGAATGCACCTGGCACTCGACATCGCATTCCAGTGCTCGCCTGATCATCCGTGGGTGTCCGAGCATCCAGCGTGGTTCGCAAAGCGGCCCGACGGCAGCATCCAGTACGCCGAGAACCCACCGAAGAAGTACGAGGACATCTTCCCACTCGACTTCGAGTCCGAGGACTGGGAGGGCTTGTGGCACGCCCTGGCCGACGTCTTCCGGTTCTGGATCGATCGAGGCATCACGATCTTCCGCGTCGACAACCCGCACACCAAGTCGTTCGCGTTCTGGGAATGGGCGCTGTGCACGCTGCGCCGCGAACACCCCGAGGCGATCTTCCTCGCCGAGTCCTTCACCCGGCCGCGGGTGATGGAGCGCCTCGCCAAGATCGGCTTCAACCAGAACTACACGTACTTTGCGTGGCGTCAGTCGCAGTGGGAGTTGCGCGAGTACTTCACCGACCTCGCAACCCGCACCGTCGACTGGTTCCGCCCGAACGCCTGGCCGAACACGCCCGACATCCTGACCGAACAGCTCCAGCACGGTGGCCGACCAGCGTTCGTGAGCCGCGCCATCCTCGCCGCAACCCTGTCGCCGAGTTGGGGCGTGTACGGCCCGGCGTTCGAACTGCTCGAACACCGCGCGGTGCGCGAAGGCTCCGAGGAATACCTCGACTCGGAGAAGTATCAGCTGCGCAGCTGGAACCTGGACCGTGACGATTCGCTGGCTCCGCTACTCGGTCGCCTCAACGAGATCCGACGAGAACAGCGCTCCCTACGCAACTTGCACACACTGCACGTCCACGCGTGCGAAGACCCCGCGATCTTGTGTTTCAGCAAGACCGATCCTGCCGGCGACGGCAGCCCGGTACTCGTCGTGGTCAACCTCGACCCGTTCAACCGGCACAGCGCGTTCGTCGACATCGACCTCGCCGCACTCGGGCTGCCATACGGCGCCGACTACGACGTCGTCGACCAACTCGGCGGTGCCACCCATCGATGGAGCGGCAACATGAACTTCGTCGACCTGGCGCCGTGGTCGGCGTCGGCACATGTCTTCACCGTCAGGGCGGTGGCGTCATGACCACCGGGCGCGACGAGCGCAGCGACTGGTTTCGCGACGCGGTGATCTACGAACTCCACGTGCGGGCGTTCGCCGACTCGAACGGAGACGGCACGGGTGACTTCGACGGACTCACCTCCCACCTCGACTACCTGAGCGATCTGGGGGTGACGGCGCTGTGGCTGCTGCCGTTCTATCCGTCGCCGCTGCGTGACGATGGCTACGACATCGCCGACTACCGCACCGTCAACGCCGACTACGGCAGCCTGCGCGGATTCAAACGGTTCCTGAACGCGGCACACGCCCGCAATCTGCGCGTGATCACCGAACTGGTGATCAACCACACCTCCGATCAGCACCCGTGGTTCGAACGCGCCAGACACGCTCCCACCGGTTCGCCGGAGCGCGATTTCTACGTCTGGAGCGACGACCCGACCACGTACGCCGACGCGCGGATCATCTTCCAGGACTTCGAGACGTCGAACTGGACCTGGGATCCCGTCGCAGGGCAGTACTACTGGCACCGCTTCTACTCGCACCAGCCGGACCTGAACTTCGACAACCCAGCCGTTGAAGCGGCAGTTCTGGACGTTCTCGACCACTGGCTCGACATGGGCGTCGACGGCCTCCGTCTCGATGCCGTGCCCTATCTGCACGAGCGCGAGGGCACCAACTGCGAGAACCTGCCCGAGACCCACGAGGTGCTCAAACGCATCCGCGCGCACATGGACGCAAAGTACGAGGGCCGCATGTTGCTCGCCGAAGCGAACCAGTGGCCCGAGGATGCGGCGTCGTACTTCGGTGACGGCGACGAGTGCCACATGAACTTCCACTTCCCGGTGATGCCGCGGCTGTTCATGTCGTTGCAGACCGAGAACCGGATGCCGATCATCGACATCCTCGACCAGACACCCGTGCCGCCCGAGGGCTGCCAGTGGGCGACGTTCCTACGCAACCACGACGAGCTGACGCTCGAGATGGTCACCGAAGAGGAACGCCACATGATGTTGCGCGCCTACGCACGTGACGACGAGATGCGCATCAACCTCGGAATCCGGCGCCGCCTCGCGCCGTTGCTCGGCAACGACCGCCGCAAGGTCGAGCTGCTCAACGCCGTGTTGTTCTCCCTGCCTGGAACGCCGGTCGTCTACTACGGCGACGAGATCGGCATGGGCGACAACGTGTACCTCGGCGATCGCGATGGCGTGCGAACCCCGATGCAATGGTCGTCGGACCGCAACGGCGGGTTTTCGACGGCGAACCCCCACAAGCTGTTCCTGCCGCTGATCACCGAGCAGGAGTACCACTACGAGAGCGTCAACGTCGAGACACAGAACGCCAACCCCGCGTCGTTGCTGTCGTGGATGCGTCAGCTGATCTCGTTGCGCACGCGCCATCGCGTGCTCGGTCGAGGCGACATCAGGTTCCTCGATCCGGACAACCCACATGTACTCGCCTTCGTCCGCCATCTCGACGGCGAACCTCCCATGTTGTGCGTCGCCAACCTGTCGCGCCTGGCTCAGCACGTCGAGCTCGATCTCCGAGACTTCCAGGGGGCCACCCCGGTCGAGGTGTTCGGGTACAACCACTTCGCCCCGATCCGCGACCACGACTACCAGGTGACGCTCTCGCCCTACGGCTTCTTCTGGTTTTCACTCGTCGGAGTCACCGACGACACCAGCACAGCGAAGATGCCCCACCTCCCGGGCTCCCTGGCCGAGGTGCTCCGCCGTCGCGCCGCTCTGGCGCGGGCGCTCGAGCGCTGGCTGCCCCAGCGCCGCTGGTACGCCGGCAAGGGGCGGGCGATCAGGCACCTCGCCATCGACGATGCGATCGCACTCGACGACAACGTCGCACTCGTCGTGGCCAACGTGTCGTTCACCGAAGGCGACGATCAGCGATACGCCGTGCCCGTGATGCGGATCGGTCGGGAGTTGGCAGAGACCGGTGATCGATCGACCGCGCCGACGACGATCGCCCAGCTCGACGACGGCGCACTGCTGGTCGACGCCATGAGTGACCCACGCGGAGCGGCCATCGTGTTCGGCGCCGCGCTCCGAAAGCGGACACGCCGATCACGTCACGGCGAACTCCAGGGCCACCCCCGTCGCCGGCGCATCGCGTCGCTGGCCGACGATCCGCGCCGCGTCAACATCCTCGGCGTCGAGCAGTCGAACTCGTCGGCGATCATCGACGGTCGACTGATTGCGAAGCTGGTTCGGCGCCTGGAGCCCGGTACCAATCCCGACGTCGAGTTGCCGTCCCATCTCCTCGCTGCTGGCTTCGACCGCGTTCCGGGCGTGGCCGCAACGCTCGATGTCTCCCTCCCGAACGAGGCGGCGCCTGCGAATGTCGTGGTCGTCCACGACGCGATCAACCACGAGAGCGACCTCTGGACGAAGATGCTCGACGAACTCGGGCTCGAGATCGACCGCACGTCGGCCGCCGACGACGCCCGTGACGACGGTCTCACCTATGCAATCGCGACGCTCGTCGGGCAACGCACCGCCGAGCTGCATCGTGCGCTCGCTCGTACCGACGTGCCGGCCGGTCGTCAGGGGCTCGACGGGCGCCAGCCGGCGTCGGTGATGTCACCCGATGGGTTCACGCTGCTGTGGCAACGGTCGATCCTGCAGACACTGCGGACCTCGATCCGTTCGACGCAGCGCGAGCTTCGCCGTGCACGCGCCGGCGGACGACTCGATGACGAGACCGCCGACCGGGCAACACATCTCGACGACCACCTCGAGCACTTGACGGATCGCTTCGACCGGCTTCGGCGCGACAAGCTCGATGCCAAGCGGATCCGCATCCACGGCGACCTCCATCTCGGCCAGATCCTGTGGACCGGCCAGGACGTCACGTTCATCGACTTCGAAGGAGAGCCCGGCGCACCCATGGCGCAGCGGACGATCAAACGGTCGCCGCTCGCCGATGTCGCCGGCCTGCTGCGATCCTTCGACTACGCCGGCCGGATGGCCGTGCACGCCGCGATCGAACGGGGCCGGGTGACCGACATCGAGGCTGTCGACGCGTGGCGCAAGCGCTGGGGGCACCGTGTCCAGGAGTCGCTGCTCGACGCATACTTCAGCGCCATCGACGGTGCAGGACTGGTGCCCTCCGACCCAGCCGATCGGCGTCTACTCGTCGACATCTACTCGGCGACCAAGGCGCTCTACGAGATCCGCTACGAGCTCGCCAACCGTCCCCAGTGGGTGAGCTGGCCCCTCGCGGCGATCATGGAGATGGTGCCCGAACCCACGATCCGGCGATGATGGGACCATGACGGATGCATTGCTCGCTCGCGCCGAGCTCCTCGGAATCCAGACGACGTACCACGATGTCAGCGGCGTCCTCCACCACGCCGACGAGACCACCATCGCCCACGTGGTCGCCGTGTTGGAAGCCGACCGCGCAACGGTGGCCTCGACGACACGGGTGGCACCTCCGCTCCACATCGCCGGAACCGGCCAGATCACGATCGGTGCGCGGGTGACCGACGCGACGCTCACGCTCGCCGGACACCCAGTCGCCGTCGCAGTGCGTCACGGCGACGACAGCGACACGATCGAGTTGCCCGACGAGTTGCCATGGGGATGCCACCTGCTCAGCGTCGACACGGTCCACGGACCTGGCGAGACGATCGTGATCTCGGCGCCACCGACGATGCCGCGAGACGCTCGCTTCGAACGATCAGCTGGACTGTTTGCTCCCACATACGCGCTGTGGGAGCGCGAGCAACCACTGCCGTCGTACACACACCTCCACGAGCTCGCCCGCTCGGCGAAGGCAGCGGGTCTCGACATCGTCTCGACCTTGCCGTTGTACGCGGCGTTTCTCGACGAGCCATTCGACCCGAGCCCCTACGCGCCCGTCAGCCGCCTGCACTGGAACGAGGTGTACATCGACGACGCAGCACTCCCACCGGCTCAGATCCCGCCACTCGGCGACATCGTCGACTGGCGGGGACTCGCGGCACGACGACGAAGCCAGCTGATCGAGGCGGCCACGAAGCTGAGTTCCGCGATGCAGGACGCCCTGACCGCGTTCGCGTCGGCGCATCCCGACGTCGGTGCCTACGCACGGTTCCGCGCCGGCCGAGAAGCGAGCGGATCACTCGTCGTCGAGCAGTCCCATCTCCTCGCGCAGTATCTCGCCGATCAGCAGCTCGCCGCGATCCGTGACGATCCGACTGCGGCGGCGTTGGCGCTCGACCTGCCGATCGGATCGCACCCAAACGGTTACGAGGTGTGGGCCGACCCTTCGATGTTCGCGCCACAGATGAGCGTCGGCGCGCCTCCGGACTCGTTCTTCGCCGACGGGCAGAACTGGGGGTTCCCCCCGCCGCTGCCCGCGGCGATGCACGCGAGCGGCCACCGGCTGTGGCGTCACCTCATCGACCGGGTCGGCCGTCATGCCGACGTGCTGCGGATCGATCATGCGATGGCGGTGCATCGGCTGTGGTGGGTGCCCGACGGCTTCTCGGCACACCAGGGTGTCTACGTCACCTACCCGCGCGACGAGATCCTTGCAGTGATCGCTGCGGCCGCTGCTGCCGCCGGCGTCACGATCGTCGGCGAGGATCTCGGCACCGTTCCGAGTGAGGTGTCCGAGGCGTTCGAGCGCTGGGACGTACTCGGCATGTACGAGGAACAGTTCCATCTCGACGACGAGCAGTTGCCGCACATTCCGGCTCGCACGGTCGCCGGCATCCGCACCCACGACATGGAGCCGATCGCCGAACTGGTGGCCACGACCGACACGAGCGAGTACCGACGACGACTCGGCGCCGCCCACGGCTGCGAGATCGACGACAGTTGGGAGTCGGTGGTCGATCAGATGCTGGAGCGACTGTCGTGGGGCGACGCGTACCTCGTGATCGCCGACCTCGACGACCTGCTCGGCGAACGGCGCCCCCACAACCTGCCGGGTCGGGTCGGCCCGGAGCTGTGGTCGCGACGCCTGGACCGACCGACCAGCGAAACCCTCGGTGACACCGGTGTGCAGCGACGACTCGCCACCCTGGGAAACCGCACGCACGACGCGAACGACAACTCTGCCGACCCCGACGACATTGCGAGGAGCGACACATGAACACCCACGAACTCAACGGGCACGCCGACGAACTCGACCGGTACCTGTTCAACGAAGGCACCCACCGCTATCTGCACCGACGCTTCGGTGCGCAACCCGCCGACGGCGGCTGCCACTTCGCCGTGTGGGCGCCCAACGCCAAAGCGGTCGCCGTGGTCGGGTCGTTCGACGGGTGGGACCACGAGCACCACTTGGGCCCGAGCGAATCAGGTGTGTGGAGCGGTTGGGTCGACGGTGCGGGCGTCGGCCACTCGTACGTGTACCGCGTGACCACGCCGAGCGGGTCGGTCGTCGAGAAGTCCGATCCGGTCGGTGCCGCCACCGAGGAACCACCGTCGATCGCGTCGGTGATCGCCGATCTCTCCTACGAGTGGGGCGACGACGAGTGGATGGCGTCACGTCGCGACTCGATCGCGCTCGACGCGCCGGTGTCGATCTACGAGGTCCATCTCGGTTCGTGGGGGCGCCACGTCACCGACGGCAAGCGCTTCCCCCGCTACGACGAACTCGCCGACCCGATCGCCGACCACGTGCTCGCCCACGGCTTCACCCACGTCGAGTTCCTCCCGATCATGGAGCATCCGTTCTACGGTTCGTGGGGGTATCAGACCACTGGATTCTTCGCGCCGAGCGCCCGATACGGCACGCCCCGAGACCTGATGCGGATGATCGATCGGCTCCACCAGCGGGGGGTCGGAGTGATCCTCGACTGGGTGCCGTCGCACTTCCCCAACGACAGCCACGGCCTCTACGAGTTCGACGGCACGCACCTGTTCGAACACGCCGACCCGCGCCAGGGCTACCACCCGGACTGGAACTCGGCGATCTTCAACTACAGCCGCAACGAGGTGAGGTCGTTCCTCGTGTCGAGCGCGATGTGCTGGCTCGACCGGTATCACGTCGACGGGATCCGAGTCGATGCCGTCGCTTCGATGCTGTACCTCGACTACTCGCGCAACGAAGGCGAGTGGATCCCCAACGAGTACGGGGGGCGCGAGAACCTCGACGCGATCGTGTTCCTGCGCCAACTGAACGAGGCGATCTACGGCGAGTTCCCCGACGTCGCCACGATGGCCGAGGAATCGACCTCGTGGCCGATGGTGAGCCGCCCGACCTACATCGGCGGACTCGGGTTCGGCTTCAAGTGGGACATGGGCTGGATGCACGACACGCTCGCCTACCTCCAACTCGATCCGATCCATCGGCGGTGGCACCACGGCGAGATCACGTTCCGATCGGTGTATGCGGCGAGCGAACACTTCGTGTTGCCGTTGAGCCACGACGAGGTGGTGCACGGCAAGGGATCGTTGTTGAACAAGATGCCGGGCGACGACTGGCAGCAGTTCGCGAATCTGCGGCTGCTGTACGGCATGCAATGGGCCCAACCCGGCAAGAAGCTGCTGTTCATGGGCGGCGAGTTGGCGACGCGGTCCGAGTGGAACCACGAGGGCACGCTCGACTGGTCGCTGCACGACGCCGACTCGCACCGCGGGGTGCGCGAGTGGTTGGCCGATGTCAACCGGCTGTACGCGGCCGAGCCGGCGATGCACCGCGGCGACAGCGATCCGGGTGGCATCCAGTGGGTCGAGGGCGCTGATGCCGACCAGAGCGTGTACGCCTGGTTGCGCAAGGACCCCACCGGCGACGCACGTCCGGTGCTGGCGGTGTTCAACGCCACGCCGACGCCACGCCACAACTACCGCCTCGGCGTGCCGACATCGGGTCGATGGGTCGAGCTGGCGAACTCCGACGCCGGGCAGTACGGCGGCAGTGGTGTCGGCAACTTCGGTGGGGTCGACACCGTTCCGGTCGATTCGCACGGCTTCCACCAGTCGATCGTGCTGACGTTGCCGCCGCTCGCCGCCGTGTTCTTCGCTCCGGAGCAGTAGGTGACGATCGCGGTGACGGCGACCAGCGACGAGAGCCGCCTCGGCGCGACAGCGCTCGAAGACGGGCGCACCCGATTCTTGGTGTGGGCTCCCGACGCCGACGCGGTCGCCCTCCGCCTCGACCCCACTCATTCACGTTTGCGTGACGATTCGGATGACCCGGCTCATCCGAATCGTCACGCAAACGGGGTTCGGTCGCTCGAGCGCGACGGGTCGTACTGGTCGATCACGGTCGACGGCGTCGAGCACGGCGACCGGTACCGGTATGTGGTCGACGGCGACGAGCTGGCCGACCCGGCGTCGCGATGGCAGCCCGACGGCGTGCACGGACCGTCGGCGGTGGTCGACGAATCGGTGTTCCGCTGGCACGACGACGATTGGAGGGGTGTCGAACTCGCCGACACCGTCCTGTACGAGTTGCACGTCGGCACGTTCACCGCCGAGGGCACGTTCGACGCAGCGATTCGGCACCTCCCTCGGCTGCACTTATTGGGTATCACCACCATCGAAGTGATGCCGGTCGCGGCGTTTCCCGGCACGCGCAACTGGGGCTACGACGGGGTCTTCCCGTTCGCCGTGCAGCACAGTTACGGCGGCCCCGACGGGCTGGCCCGCTTCGTCGACGTCGCGCACCGCTTCGGATTGGCCGTGGTGCTCGACGTCGTCTACAACCACCTGGGTCCGGAGGGAAACATCCTCGGTCGGTTCGGGCCGTACTTCACCGACGCCCACCGCACCCCGTGGGGCGACGCGGTGAACGTCGCCGGCGCCGGCAGCGACCACGTGCGGCGGTACTTCATCGAGAACGCCGTCAGCTGGATCCGCGACTTCCACCTCGACGGTGTTCGCCTCGACGCCGTGCACGCCATCGTCGACCCCACTCCGATCCCGTTCGTGCAAGAGCTGACCGCTGCGGTGCACGCCAGTGCGCGAGCGGCGCGACGCACCGCTCTCGTGACGATCGAGAGTTCCGCCAACGATCCACGCATCGTGCGATCGACCACCGACCACGGCTGGGGCTGCGACGCGGTGTGGAACGACGACTTCCATCATGCGCTGCGAGTTGCCCTCACCGGTGATCGTCACGAGTACTACGCCAACTACTCGGGGGCCGACGACATCGCCAAGGCGTGGGACCAGCGCTGGGTCTATTCGGGCCAGTACTCACCCGGTTTCGATCGCCGCCACGGCGCTCCCGCCAACGACATCGACCACCGGCGCCTCATCGTCTTCGACACCAACCACGACCATGTCGGCAACACGCCAGCGGGCGCCCGACTCCTCGCCGATGCCTCCCCCGCTGATCCCCGCCACCGGCTGGCTGCCGCGGCGATCCTGCTGGCGCCGTTCACCCCGATGCTGTTCATGGGCGAGGAGTACGGCGAGACCGCGCCATTCCCGTACTTCATCGACCACGGCGATTCCGACCTGGTCGAGGCCGTCCGGGCCGGACGCCAAGAGGAGTTCTCCGGCGCCGACTGGTCCGGCGGCGTGGCCGATCCAGCGGATCCAGCGACGTTCGAGCAGGCGACCCTCGACGTGACGCTGACCGAACACGAACCACACCGATCGCGCCTGGCGATGTACACCGAACTGCTGCGAGTGCGGCGCGAGCATCCGGTGCTCACCGACCCCGCAGCGCAGCAACACGTGTCGATCGTCGGCAACGCGATGTTCGTGGTGCGCTCGATACCGACCGCGACGGCGTCGCTGGTGTTCAACTTCAGCGGCGAGCCCGTCGAGCATCCCGCACCGGATCGGTCCGACGCCATCGTCTTCGACACCGAGGACCCTCGTTGGCGTGGGGCCGGCAGCGAACTGGCGACGATCGCTCCCTGGAGCGCCCGCCTCTCGATCACCTGATCACCGCCCACCTCCAGGCGCCGGACGTGAACGAGACACCCGTGGTTCGGCCGCGGGCGGCCAACGCCGTGTTGTCGACGATGACCACGACCAGACGCTACGTCTCGCCCACGATGAGCGAAACCGCCGTATCCGGTCGCCTCGCTCATCGCAAGCCGACACCCACCCCCCACGATGAGCGAAACCGCCGTATCCGGTCGCCTCGCTCATCGCTGGACGAGTCACATGGCGACGGAGAGGACCGAGCCGCCGTCGACGCGATAGGTCGAGCCGACCACGAAGCTGGCGCGCTCCGAGCACAGCAGCGCGATGACTGCGGCCACTTCGTCGGGTTGACCTCGACGGCGCAGCACCAGGTGGGGTCGTTCCTCGTCGAGGAACGATTCGATGGCGTCGTCGACGCTCGTGCCGCGCTCGTCGGCACGCTGCTCCATCATCTCGTCGGTCATACTCGTCTCGACGAACGCGGGAGACACCGCGTTGATCAGGACTCCCTTGGGTGCATAGAGCTGCGCTGTGCCCTTGGTGAAGTTGAGCAGTGCCGCCTTCGCAACGTTGTAGGGCATCTCGTCGCCGTACGGCTGGGCCGCATTCTCGGAGCTGACGTACACCACCCGACCCCAGCCCTTGTCGACCATCGGCGGCACGACGGCACGCGCGATTCGCACTGCGGACATGAAGTCGATGCTCCATGCATCATGCCAGTCGTCATCGGTCAGCTCGAGCGGGTCACCCTTCGCGCCGGTGATGCCTGCGGCATGCACGCAAATGTCGACACCGCCGTCGTCGGCCGCTGCACTCATCAGTCGACCGATGGCGGCCTCGTCGGTCAGGTCGGCGACGATCGTGGCGGGCCGAAGCCCGAACTCGTCGCGAAGCTCGGACGCGGCGAGGTCGAGGTCATCGGCCTCGGTGTCGGTGAGCAGCAGCCGGGCTCCATCTGCTGCGAGCGCTCGGGCGGTGGCGCGTCCGATGTCGCCACCGCCGCCCGTGACCAGTGCGAGCTTGTCGGTGATTCCGAGATCCATGGCCGTGCTTCAGTCCGTCAGTCCGGTCAGTCCGTCAGTCCGAGGTTGGGTCGGATCTCCGACTCGAAGAAGTCGAGGGTGCCCTCGATGTCGTCGCCGACCGGCACGACGGCGATCTTGCGGAAGCCTGCCTGGTGATACTCGCGTATGGCGGCAATGTACGGCTCGGGATCTGGGCCGTTCGGAATCGCCCGGTCGACATCGTCGTCCGAGATGAACTGGGTGGCGGAGGCGAAGTGGGCCGGGTTCGGGAGTTCTGCTGCCATGTCCCAGCCCGCCATGCCGAAGCGGAACCGGCGAGCAGTTTCGATGCCCTGCTTCTTGGTCGGCTCCCAGGCGAGCGGCACCTCGGTCCACGTCGACTCGGTCGAGCCGCCACGGTCGGCCCATCCCGATACGAGGTCGGCGTCGGGTTCGGTGGCCATGATGCCGGCGCAGCCCGCGTTGGTTGCCAGATCGAGCGACGCGTCTCCGCTGACGGCGAGGACGATGTCGACGGCTCGACCGAGATGTTCGTAGATCTTGACGTGGTCGGCGTCGAAGAACGTGCCGCGATGCGTGACGAACTCGCCCGTCCACAGCTCGTTCATGATCGTGATCGCCTCGGCGAGCATGGCGTGGCGGAGGTCGGCCGAGGGGAACTCGGCGCCGGTGACGTGTTCGTTGAGCCGTTCGCCTGCACCGACGCCCAGCGTGAGGCGTCCGTCCGACATGGCGGCGACCGTCGCTGCCGCCTGGGCGATGATCACCGGGTGGTAGCGAATCGTCGGACACGTCACCCCGGTGATCATCTCGAGGTGTTCGGTGCGACTGGCGACGGCACCGAGCACGCTCCAAGCGAACGGCGAATGGTCATGGTCGGGAAGCCACGGATGGATGTGGTCGGAGATCGACACGAAGTCGAACCCTCGATCTTCGGCCATCACGGCATGGTCGACGAGCTCGGATCCCGATCGCAGCTCGCTCATCAATTTCAATCCGAACGATGTCATGGGAGCGGCAGTACCCAGCCGGCACCGATCCGAACATCGAGCACCCGTTCGTTTCGCACGAGCGCAGGAGTGACGACCACTCCGACGGGGTAGTCGATCGTCGGTGTCCACCGCCCCTGACGTCCTCGCCGAGGAAGCCGGCCTCCGTCATGTCGACGTCGGCGAACTCTCGATCGAACGCCGCCGGCGGGGGCGAGGTTTCACGTACGTCGGCCCGCGCGGTGGGCGCGTCGACGGCGCCAAGCGGCGTTGGATCGAGAAGCTGGCGATCCCGCCGGCGTGGACCGAGGTCCACATCGCTGCGGCACCCGACTGTCACATTCTCGCGACCGGGATCGACGACGCCGGCCGGCGGCAGTACCGCTACCACCCAGGCTTCCGGCAGGCCGCCGATGACGTCAAGTTCGCTCGGATCGCGGAATTGGGTTCCCGGATCGGCGACGTGCGCACCACGCTCGAGGAGGCCATCGACTCCGGCGACGAGCGCCGGCGACTCACCGGCATCGTCGTGCGGTTGATCGACCGCACGCTGCTGCGCGTCGGCACGGAGCGCTACGCCGACGAGCACGACACCTACGGGGCCTCGACGTTGCGGTGCGAACATGCTTCGACCACCGGCTCGCGCCTGCAACTGTGCTTCACGGGAAAGTCCGGCAAGGAGCAGCGCGTCGAGGTCGACGACACCGACATCGTCGGGTTCGTGAAACGCCGGCGCCGACGAGCATCGGGATCGGATCTCCTGTTCGCCACCGAGTCGGGCTGGTCGGTCGACGGCTCCGACGTGAAGGCGCTGCTGTGCGATGCCGCCCGCATCGACGTGAGCGCCAAGGACCTGCGCACCTGGGGCGCATCGGCGGCAATGATCGAGGCGCTCTGCGACCCGTCGATGATTTCTGCGGGTTCGTCTCCCGAACCGATCATCGCTGCCTACGACCACGTTGCCGACCGCCTCGGCAACACGCGAGCGGTGGCGCGAGCGTCGTATGTGGCACCCGCGATCGAACGCGCCTACGACAACGACGCCTTGCAGGCAATGTGGAGGACATCGAGGTCGTCATCACAACGGGCCCGCTCGGAAAGCGCACTCGACAAGCTGCTCTCACACTGACGCGTCGCGACCAGCCTCGGTCGCCGGCCGAGCGGCGATGGTCACACCTCGATGATGCAAGCCGCCTCGCGCACGAGGCGTTTGGCCAGCACGAGTCGGCCGGCTTCGTCGAGCCCGGGGAGATCGCCGACGCGGACACGGCACTCGCCCGACAGCATGCGCAGTGCGTCGAGCGCGTGGACCGGCAGCGTGAGGCAGCGATCACCGAGATCGACGGCGACGCGTTCGGGTCCGGGCGACCACTGCTCGTTGCTGCGCAGCCCGTCCCAGTGCTCGGCTCGGCCGTCAGCGTCGTCGATCGCCCGGGCGAGCGGTTCGGCGGCCACCCAGCTGATCATCGTGTCGAGGTCGACGGATTCGACCTGCACCACCGACGCCACTCGGCCGGGCCGCTCCGGTCGCCGGAATCGGCGGGAACGTTCACGTTCTGCAATCGCGCAAACATCGGCCGAACCGATCACATCGAGTGCGGAGTCGAGTGCCTCGTCCAATCCGCGCTCGAGCCGGTCGTCGCCCTGGTCGAGCCGATAGCCGATTGGCAAAGGCAGGTCGAGCGACTCCGAACCAGCACGCAGGAAGCGTTCGATCGCTTGGCGATAGGTGACGCGGATGACCCCGATCGTCAGGTGCAGCGAGGTCTCGCCCATCGTCTCCGCGCTGTGGCGGACGCCGCTCGGGATGTACATCACGTCTCCGGGATGCAGTTCAACGTCGCCGATTCCATCGACCCACCACTGCTTACGGCCGTGCAGCTGGATGGCGAACACGTCGTGCAGATCGGCGTGGGCGACCAGACCGACCGCCTGTGGCGGGGTGAGATACGCGTTCGCCTGAACCGGATGCGAGATCTCTTCCTGCAACCGCCCCACGAAATCGCCCACGGATGGCGAGGTCCGATGCACCGATTGCATCACGAGCGTCGCCCCCTCCTGCAGACGGGCGGCCACCATCACGGGATCGACGACGTCGTCGAGATCTCGTCCTCCGAGTCGGGTCGGCGAGCAGTAGCTGCTCGGTGACAGTGGAGCGCCGTCGATCACCATGCGGACTTCGGGAACCCGTGGCGCGGTGGCCAGCATCCGGTCGAGTTCGTCCAGCGAGAAGACGTCGTCGAATGGCGCCGAGCCTGTGTCGCGGGAATCGGAGGCCCTCACCACCGCCCGCCGGCCCCAGACGTGGTCGTCGAAGTGGTCGACGTCGCCGACACAGCGGGCGAGGGCGCTCTCGTGCTCCTGCGCTCGAGGCGTCAACGAGCGGGAGCCGAACGCGCTCGGACCGCCACCGCGGCCGACCGACAATCCCGGGACGGGGGCGGGACGGGTCCGACCCGGGCCGTGTGTCGATGGCTGCAGTGGCGGTCCGGCGTGCGCCGACGTGTGCGAACCGGCGGGAACCGTCGCAGGCGGCGCGTCCATGGGCGAGCTGAGGTCAGGCGTCGTCGCCGGTGTCGCGGTTGTGTTCGCCCGGGGCGTCGAGGTTCTCGTCACCCTCGGTTGGCTGGTCGCCGGTGTCCTTCGAGTGCTCGCCCGGGGCGTCGAGATTCTCGTCGTCCTCGGTGGGGCCGCTCGTGATGTCGTTGTCACTGAGAGAGTGCTCGTTGCTCATGGCTCGTTCGGTACCCCCACCGGGCGGTTTCCAATCCTCCGACCGAACATTTTCTGATCGGCCGCCGATGCCGGATCCCACCCCCAGGGCCGTCACCCGTCCGTTCGCTCGAGGATCGCCACCGGAAAGGCGTCGAGCAATGTCGCAACCATCACCGCCGCACCGCCGACAGCCCCGACGCCGTCGACGAGCACGTTTCGCCATTCGCCCGGCGGCAACGCCACCGAGGTCTGGCCCCAGGCCGCTACCGTGCGCGTCGGAACGAGCGTGACGACATGCGCCACGCCGTCGGGTGCCGTGCGAGCGAATGCCAGCACCTTGTCGGCGTGGGCCCCGATGACGCCGAGCGGCGCATAGCCCGCCCGGGGACCGAACGCCGATGATCGGCGACGACGCAGAGCCAGCGTGCGCGTGATCACGACGGCCTTGGACGACTCGGGCTCGTCGCACGACCATGCACCCGGCCCGTCGAGGACACATGAAGATGCGACCAGCGCACGCCGCTCGTCCCAATCGGGTTCGACACGGTTGTCGGGGTCGACCAAGGAGTACGTGAACGACACCGTGCCCTGGTACAGATCGGGGACGCCCGGTGCGGTCAGTCGGATCGCCAACAGGCCCAACGAACGAGCCCACCCCGGCCGCATCGTGCGTCTGACGATGCCACCGAGCCCTTCGTCGCTCACGTCCTCGACGAGTTCGTCGGCGAGCCGATCGGCGAGTGCGCCCAGTGCCGCCTCGTATTCGGCGTCGGGTTCGGTCCACGACGTGTGGACCTCGGCCTCACGCGCCGACTTCACCAGGTACTCGGTCAGCCGGTCGGCCTCGAGAGGCCACGCCGTGACCGCCGTGTGCAGCGCGAGCGCGACCGTCGCCGCGTCCAACCCGTGATCATCGTGGTCTGCGAGCCAACCTCGTACGACGTCCGCCCAGTCGTCGGCGAACTCCGCGAGTGCGAGTGCCCGAGCGCGGACGCCCTCGGACCGCTTCGTGTCGTGGGTGGTGCCCGCCAGCAAGGTCGAGGGCATCAGCGTCTGCACCTCGCCATGGTGTTGGTGGAAGTCGTCGGTCGCCAACGCGAAGTCGCCCGGTGAACCCCCGACCTCACACAGGGCCGGCGCTCGCAGGTACCGATAGAACGCGCGGTCCTCGGCACCCTTGGCCATCACGGGGCTCGTCAGTTGCTCCCACCGGGTGGCGACGACCGGCTGGGCTCGGATCAACCGGACGACCGCTTCGATCGTGTCGACGAGATCGGAGCGAGCGGCACCGGCGCGTTCTCGCGCCCGATCGAGTTCGGCCACCGACGCAGCGTCGTCGGGCAGATAGGTCCGATAGCGATGCACACCGATCGTGAGCTCGACGATGGCCTGGCGCACGAGGTCGAGGTCGCGACCGTGGTCGAGACGGTCGCCGACCAGGCGGACCAACCGGTCGAGGTCAGGTCGGAGCCCACCGGCAAGCACCTCACGTCGCGCCTGCTCTTCGACCTCGGCAAAGCTCCGATCGTCACCGGTGAGTTCGGTCCACAGCCGTGTGAGCGGAGCTTCGGCGGAGGGATCGAGCGCGGCGTGCTCGCTCACTCGGATGTGTTCGTACCCGGTGGTGCCGTCGACCGGCCACGACGGTGGCAACGTCTCGCCGGGTGCGAGGATCTTCTCGACGAGCAGCCAACGGTGGTCGCCGATCCGATGACGCAGACCGGCAAGGTAGGCCTCTGGCTGAGCGAGACCGTCGACGTGGTCGACCCGAACACCGGCGAACGCGGGATGATCCGCGAGGCGAGCAGGGATCGTGTCGATCGTCGAAGCGACGTCGGGGTGCTCCGCGCGTACGGCGACGAGGTCGTCGATGGTGAAGAAGCGCCTGACATTGCGGGCCGGGTCTCGCCACCATTGCAACCGATAGTGCTGGCGTTCGACAGCGTCTGCGACATCGAGGTGCTCGGTGCCGGCGGCGAGCGGGAAGCGCAACGGTCCGTACCGCAGTTCGGCACCTCGATCGCCCTCGCCGATCGACAACGCACCGGACGCCAGGCTCTCGTCGAGGCGATCGCCGAGCTTGGGGACGATCACCTTGCCGTCGGTCGCATCCCAATCGATGTCGAACCATTGCGCACCGGGCGAGTCGGGCCCGTCGCGCAAGGTCTCCCACCAGCGACGGTTCAGGTGCGCTTCGGCGACCGACATGTGGTTGGGCACATGATCGATGACCACGCCCAGCCCGTGGTCACGAGCCGCATCGAGCACGGCGAGCAATCCGACCTCCCCGCCGAATTCGGAGCGAACCTGTGTGTGGTCGATGACGTCGTAGCCGTGGGCGCTGCCCGGGACCGCTTCCGCCACCGGCGAGAGATAGAGGTGACTGACGCCGAGCGTGACGAGATGATCGAGGATGCCGATCGCGTCGGCGAAGCCGAACGACGGGGTGAGCTGGATGCGATAGGTGGCGATCAGCGCAGGATCGAATCGGTCGGACACCATCGTTGTGTACCCCCAACGGCGGGCGGTCACTCCATGCAGGAACCCATCGCCCGATCCTCGCTCTCGTAGGGCGGTTCAGGCGAGGGCGGTGACGGCGGCGCCCATCAGGTCGACGAAGTTGTCGGCATAGAAGCGCTGGCGGACATCTTCGGAGCGGTCGCCGAGGCTCTTCTCGAAACGTTCGAACGGGCGACGGCCGCCTTCGACGTGCGGGTAGTCGGTGTTGAACAGCAGCACGTTCGGGCCGATCTGGTCGGTGACCCAACCGATGTCCTCGGTCGGATACGGCGTGACACGCACCTGACGTTCGACGTACTCGCCCGGTCGCAGCGACAGCTTCTGGAGGCGTTCCTCGTGGCGGGTGAATGCATCGACCGCCGACTCCATCTGCTTCATCCAGCTCGGCACCCAGCTGCAGCCCTGCTCGATCACTCCGACTCGCAGGTCCGGGAACCGTTCCAGAACGCCGTCGAAGATCAAGGTCGCGAGCGTCTGCATGGGCGGGAACGGGATCGCCATGTAGTCGACCGAGCGGAAGTTCTCCTCGCCGCCGTGGAAGTCGGTCGGGATCGGCAGGCCGTTGTCGAAGTAGGAGCGGTCGATCAGGTCGCCGGTGCCGCCGACGTGGAACACGACAGGGATGCCCGCCTCTTCGGCCTGCCGCCACACCGGATCGAGGGCGATGTGTGACGGTGAGTGTCCGGCCGGACATCCCGATGCCACGAGCAGCGCAGCGGCGCCCATCTCGATCGCCTCGGCAGCCATGGCCCCGGCCCGCTCGAAATCGACCAGCGGGACATAGCACGTGGCCAACAGCCGGGGATCGACCGAGCAGAACTCGATCATCCCGCGATTGTGGGCACGCGCGGTGCCGTACGCGAGGTCGAGGTCGGGCTGGTGCTCCCACTGGTAGAGACGGCTGTTGTGGAAGGTGTTGAACAACAATTGGCTCTGCACGCCGATGAAGTCGAGCACGCGGGGGCGATCCTCGGCCAGGAACGAACCGGTTGCTGCGAAGTTCTTGCGGTTCATCACGTCGACGTCCTCGTTGGCGAGGAACTCGTCGGTGCGGTGTCGTTCGGCGAGCCGAGCGAAGACCTCGTCGATGCGATCCTGGTCGCCACCGTGCTCGCCGTCGCCGGTCTGGACGAGCTCGTTGGCGTAACCAGGCCGTTCGATGCGGTCACGAATGTCCGGATCGGCGTGGTCGCGCAGCCAGTTCGGCGGCTCCATGATGTGCGCGTCGGCGTCGTGGACGACCCGGTCGGAGATGTAGGCCATGGAACATTCTGTTCGATCCGGCGCGGTCTGTTCGTATCGTTGTCCAATTCCCCACCTGGAGCACGCGATGAACGACGACCCGACCGACGACGCCACGAACACCGACGACGCAGCGAACACCGAACTCCCCGAGACGGCGGGTGACGAAACGGAGACACTCGAGAACGGCTTCGCCACGCTCGGATTGCGCGACGAACTGCTGACCGCCCTCGACGATCTCGGCTACGAGGAGCCCACGCCGATCCAGCGCGAGACCATTCCGATCCTGCTCACCGGGCGCGACCTGCTCGGACAGGCCGCCACCGGCACCGGCAAGACCGCGGCATTCGCGCTCCCCGCACTCCAGATGATCGACGCGTCGCGCCGGGTGCCGCAGGTGCTGGTACTGGTACCCACCCGCGAACTCGCCGTGCAGGTCAGCGAGGCGATGTTCAAGTACGGCCGCGAACTCGGGATCAAAGTGGTACCCGTGTTCGGCGGCCAGCCGATCCAGCGCCAGCTCCAAGCGCTCGACCGTGGCGTTCACGTCGTGGTCGCAACCCCAGGACGTGCGCTCGACCACATCGGTCGCGGCTCGCTCGGCCTCGATGCGATCCAGACGGTGATCCTCGACGAGGCCGACGAGATGCTCGACATGGGTTTCACCGACGACATCGAGTCGATCCTGGAGAGCACGCCCGACGACCGCCAGACCGTGCTGTTCTCCGCCACGATGCCGTCGCGCATCACCTCGATCGCGAAGCGATACCAACGCAATCCGGAACGGATCACGATCGGACGCGCCGGCTCCGACCCCGATGCGAAGGTGCTCGTGCGCCAGACCGTCTACGTGGTCCAGCGGGCCCACAAACCGTCGGCACTCGGGCGCATCCTCGACATCGAGGCACCGAAGGCGGCGCTCGTGTTCTGCCGCACCCGCACCGAGGTCGACCAGTTGACCGAGACGATGAACGCTCGCGGCTACCGCGCCGAAGCGCTGCACGGCGGTATGGACCAGGCGCAGCGCGATCGTGTGATGTCGCGGCTGCGCGACGGCACCGCCGAACTGCTCGTCGCCACCGACGTCGCCGCTCGCGGCCTCGACGTCGACACGCTCACCCACGTCGTCAACTACGACGTGCCGTCGGCCGCGGAGAGCTACGTCCACCGCATTGGTCGCGTCGGACGCGCAGGACGCGAAGGCGTCGCCATCACGCTGGCCGAGCCCCGCGAACGCCGCGGGCTGGAGAACATCGAGCGTCTGACCAAGCAGAAGTTCGAGATCGCCAAGGTACCGACCGTCTCCGACCTGCGTATCCGCCAGATCGAGATGACGGTCAACGCCGTTCGCGAGGCGCTCACCGCCGTCGACCTCGAGGACTTCACCACCGTGCTGCACGCCTTGGAGGGTGAGGACAGCGACCGCAACATCGCACTGGCGGCGATCAAACTGGTGCACGAATCTCGCGGTGCCACGATCGACGAACTCGAGATCCCCGATGCGTCCGACCGCCTGCGCGGCAAGTCGTCGGACGGCAAGAAGAAGTTCGACAAGAAGGCGCCACGCAACGCCGGCGAAAAGGACCGCGGCGGAAACAAGGGCCAGCGTTCGGGCGGGGCAGGCACCGCCTTCGTCCACGTGAGTCTCGGCCGCAAGGCGGGCGTCCGCCCTGGCGACCTCGTCGGAGCGATCGCCAACGAGACGGGCCTGGTCGGACGAGAGATCGGACCGATCCGGATCTCCGAGGCGTACTCCGTCGTCGGTGTTCCCGAGGCGTCGGTCGAACACGTCATCGACACGATGCAGTCGACCACGATGCGCGGCAAGCGAGCTCGGGTCCGCCGCTTCGTCGAGTGATCGTCACGCAACGGCCAGCGGGCACGGTCACCTCGTTTCGTCGGCGGGCCAGCCGGGAACGGTGCCGGAATGGCCAACCCTGACGCTCCGATCAAGATCGCCCTGGTCAACGACTACCAGATCATCGTCGAGGGCCTGAGGGTCATGCTCGAACCGTTCGCCGATCGCATCCGTGTGGTGGAGACGATCACCGGTGACACCCCGGACGGATCGTGTGACATCGCGCTGTTCGACACGTTTGCAGGCCGCCGCCACGCCCTCGGCCGAGTGCGCGAGATGCTTGCGGACCGTGATATCGGCAAGGTCGTGTTGTACACCTGGGATGCCCCCGCAGCGTTCCTCGATGACGCCACCGCCGTCCAAGTCGATGGGGTGATTCTCAAGTCCGACACCGGCGTCCGGCTCGTGGAGGCTCTCGAACGTGTCCACCGGGGCGAGCCGGTCGGGATCGACGAGGCCACGAACGACGAGGCAGCGACCGTGCTGTCGGAACGCGAGCGCGAGGTACTGGCGCTGCTCGCGCAGGGTGCGTCGAACCGCGAGATCGCCTCCGAGCTCTACTTGTCGATCGACACGGTCAAGACCCACGTCCGCCATCTCTTCAGCAAGCTCGAAGTCACCAATCGAACCCGGGCGGCGCTGGAGGCCGAGCGTTTCGGCGTGGCGCCGCCGGTCGCACGTCTGCACGCTCGCTCCGCCAGGCGCAGCGCCTGACGGTCAGTCCCCAACGTCATTCCCCAACGAGGTACTCGACCACCCTGATCGATCCGGAGTCCGACACCTCAAATACCAGCGGCGGCCGCTGCAAGTTGAGTTCGGCGACTCGCTGCACCATCGTCGACGGACTGGATCCGCTCTGCAGGCGATCCGCCATCTTCGGCTCGTCGAGCGAGTCCGGCAGCATCACCGCATCGACCTCCATGGCCTGCAACACGTCGAGCATCGCCGTCAACGCCGGCACGGTCGCGAGCCACGCTGTTGCTCCGACTCCTGCTGCTTCGAACTCGCGCAGCTGGGCAACCAGGTGCTCGCGGTCGGACCCGTCGAGGTCGTCGGCGGTCACTGGGCCCTGAGGATGCGGATGGTCGGTCCACCGCTCGTGCGATCGGTCGTACAGAACGACGTCGAACCCGTGGGTCGCCGCGAGCTCGCTCGCCACCTGGCGAACGCGGGCAAGCGCGTCGTCTGACTCGTCGGTTGCGATCGCCAGGCGGCGCACCTGCTCGATCGCAGTCTGCGAGCGCGTCGGAGCCTGGTCGGACGCCGAGCGGTTCGAATGGTCGCCATCTTCCATGGCGGCGCGCTACCCCGTCAACGATCCGATCAAACGGCACCCCCGGCGCACGTTTCGCACGGGCGGGGAGTTTCGCACGGGCGGGGAGGGGGTACTCGGGTCGCATGGCATTTCTTCTCTGGCTGCTGGCTGTCGTTCTCGTGATCGCCGGCATCGTCGCAATCGTTCGCAAGGAGTGGATCTACGGGATCGTGCTCATCGTCCTCGGATTCCTCATCGGCCCGGGTGGCGTATCGATCTTCACCTGAGACGAGACCTGACATGACGGGCGACGACACGCGAACGACCTCCACGCAGCCGACCTCCGTTGAGTGGCGCGACCGGCTGCACTCGGTGCTCGGCATTCCCTCAACCGACGGGAACAGCGTCGAGGTGCTGCGCAACGGCGTCCAGATCTTCCCGGCGATGCTCGACGCGATCGACAACGCCGAGCAGACCGTCGATCTCGTGACGTTCGTGTACTGGCAGGGTGACATCGCACAGCGTTTCGCTCATTCCCTCGCGAACGCCGCCCGCCGGGGCTGCCGTGTCCGTGTGCTCCTCGACGCCGTCGGCGCCCGCAAGATGCGCGACGAACTCCTCACCGAGATGTCCGACGCCGGCTGCGACGTCCGGTGGTTCCGGCCGGTCTCCGGTTCCTCTGCTGAGATCGGCGGCGTCAATCATCGGACTCACCGCAAGATCCTGGTGAGCGACTCCCGAGTCGGTTTCACCGGCGGCGTCGGGATCGCCGACGAGTGGGACGGCGATGCCCGTGACGAGACCGAGTGGCGCGACACGCATCTTCGCATCGAAGGCCCGGCGGTCGCTGGGCTCCAGGCGGGTTTCCTCGACAACTGGGCCGATCAGAACGACGACGGCTTCGACCCGTCAGACGAGCGCCTCGTGGCCCAAGACCACGTCGGTGATTCAGCGATGTCGGTCGTTCGAGGCTCGGCGGAGACCGGCGCCAGCGAGATCTGGCGATTGATGCTCACGCTGGTCACGTGCGCGCAGCACCAGGTGAACCTTGCAACGGCGTACTTCAACCCGGACGAACGACTGTGTCAGGCGCTCGCGGATGCCGTTGATCGAGGCGTGACGGTCACGGTGCTCGTGCCCGGGTCACATGCCGACAAGCGCTTCGTTCAACTTTCGGGCGAAGCGACCTACGAACGACTGCTCGACGCCGGAGTGGACATTCTCACCTACGAGACCTCGATGATGCACGCCAAGGTCATCACGGTTGACGGTGCGGTCGCCACGGTCGGGTCGGCGAACATCAACCAGCGATCGACGCAGTACGACGAGGAGACCAACGTCATCATCTTCGATCCAGACGTGGTCGACATCCTCGACGCCCATCTTCGTGACGACCTTCGCTCGAGCCGCGCGCTCGACCCGGCCGATTGGGCCGACCGCGGCCTCGTGCAGCGCGCCGCCGAGAAGGCGTCCGAGGTCGTCAGCGGATGGTTGTGACCTGGCTCCTCGCGCAACCGTCGGCGGACGAGGAGATCGAGGAGTCGGCCCAATCGTTGTGGGACACGACGGTCGAAGCCGTGCCGCGCGTCGCGGTCGCGGTTGGAATCGTCGTGATCGGCTGGCTGTTGTCGCGGGGGCTGCGATGGCTCCTGCGCAGGTACTTCTCCAGGCGTCAGACCCCGAGCTTCGCTGCGGTGATGAGCAAGCTCGGCGGGTGGCTGCTCCTGGTCGTGATCGTGTTGCTGGCGATCGCGATCACCTTTCCATCGGTGAAGCCCGTCGACCTCCTCGCCGGACTCGGCTTCTTCTCGGTTGCGGTCGGGTTCGCATTCCAGGACATCCTCGAGAACACGCTCGCCGGGGTGTTGCTCCTGTTCCGGCAACCATTCCGCGCCGGTGACCAGATCGAGGTGCTCGACCGCTCCGGGACGGTGGATGGGATCACGATTCGCGAGACTCGGATCACCACCTTCGACGGAGAACTGGTGATCATTCCGAACCGCGACGTCTACAAGAACGTGATCCTCGTGACCACCCACGGGCCGCGTCTTCGACAGCATTTCACCGTTGGCATCGCCTACGAGAACGATCCGGTCGAGGCGACGATCGTCATCGCCGACGCCTTGGCTACCACCGAGGGCATCGATCTCGATCCAGAGCCCTTCGCACTCGTCCGCCAGCTCGGCGTGTCGACGGTCGACATCGATGCGTACTTCTGGTCGGACCCCCGGCGGCGGGGCGCAATCGGCACGCTCGATCGTGCGATCACGAACGTCAAGGTGGCACTCGACGAGCACGGCATCGAGATGCCTGCCGAGATCATCGCACTCCAGGCCACTCCGAGCTTTCACGCGGCACTGCAGGACTCCGGCGAGATCACCCCCGCCGGCAATCTGCGCCGGTCCGCGGAATCATGACGTCGCCCACCGATCAGGCCGGTCCGATCCACTGGCTGCGGCGCCGGTTCGGCATCGTCCGACTCCGCCAACTCGCCAATCGGGCGCGCCATCGACTGTCGTTCGTGCCGATGCTGTACGTGCTCGGCGCAATCGTGCTGGTCAACGTGCTCCTGCTGGTCGACCGCGAGCTCAGCGATCAGTCGTTGCCGACATGGTTTGAAACCACGGTCGACAGCGCTCGCTCGGTCTTCTCGGCGATGGCCGGCGGGCTGATCACCTCGATCACGCTGCTGCTGTCGATGATGCTGGTGGCCATCCAACTGGCGAGCACACAGTTCTCGCCGCGCACGATGCGCGACTGGCTCGGGAACCGCACCCTGCAGCACGCGATCGGCCTCGTGCTCGGCACGACGGTCTTTTGTCTTCTCGCTCTGCGTTCGACGCGTGACTTCGGCGAGGGGGACACCGCGATCGTGCCGCACCTCACCGTGTTGGTGGCCGTGGCGCTCGGGGTGCTCTCGCTCGTCGCGGTCGTCCGATCGGTCGATCATCTCACCCACAGCGTGCGTGTTGGTGCGGTCGCCGACCGTGTGGCCGCCGAGACGATCGAAGTCGTCGACCGGGTCGACTGCACCATCCCCACCGGCCAGGCACCCGCGGTGCTTCCATCGGCTGACGGCACCGACGAACTCCCGACGACCACGATTCCGCCAGATGCGGTCGCCATCGAGGCCCCGACCGCGGGATGGATCCAGCAGATCGACGCCGACGCCGTCCTCGACGTTCTCCCCGGCGACAGCACCGCGATCGTCGTGGTGAGCATCGGCGGTTTCGTTCCCGAGCATGCGCCACTCGTGTGGATCTCGCCGGCACCTGATGCCGACGATCCGTGCCGCTCGGAAGTTCTCGATGCGTTCGCGATCGGCGACGGGCGAACGATGCAGCAAGATGTCGAGTTCGGCCTCGTGCAGCTCACCGACATCGCCGTTCGGGCGCTCTCGCCGGGTGTCAACGACCCGACGACGGCTGCAGACGTGGTGGTGCACATCGGCAACGTGCTGCTCGCGATCTGGTCACGAGAGCAACCATCGACAACGCGCTCGCGTGAGGGTCGGCGAGTGGTGATGTTGGAGTCGACTCATGAGGCGTACCTCGCACGCTCGATGGGTCCGATCCGTCGCTACGGCGCCGCCGACCCGGAGGTGATGTCCACGCTGCTGCGCACGCTTGCACTGGTCAGGTCCGAGGTGATCCGACGTGATCTGCCCGGGCCGGTGGGGCCGCTCGACACCGCTGCCGCCGCAACGGTCGCAGCGGCCGACACGTCGACGTGGAGCGCGAGGGAGCGTGACGAGTTCTACGCGATCGCCGTTCAGCGAACGATCGTGAAGTGATCCGCCAGGCCGGCCACCTCGAGCAGGCGGCTCACCGGCTGGCTCGGCGAGGCGAGCACGAGACGACGGGGCGAACCGTCGAGTCGCTGATGCAGGTCGATCAGGGCACGAAGCCCACTGGAATCCATGAACGTGACGTCGGCCATGCCGATCGTGATGTCGCCGTCTCCCGCTGGGAGCGTCGCGAACCGACCGGCGAGCGAGGGCGCTGAGTGAGCGTCGATCTCACCGGCCAGTGTGATGGAAGTCGGATCGATCTCGACGATCAACAGACGGTCAGGCATCGGAAGATCGTACTGACTGACCGACACAACCGTGGCTCGGGTGGTGCTGATCACCCGTTCGGGCGATGAGCACCCCGCGCCTCGACTCTTGTCGCTCGGTTCTCGTCGCTCAACTCTTGTCGAAGGTCGAGCGGTGCACCACGTCGCCGGTGGCGTCCTTGAGGTGCGAACGCACGAACCACTGAAACAGCTCCAGGTCCCGGAGATGCCCGATGATCATGTCCTCGGACACCGGGTCGAGGTCACCGAGTTCCTGCATCGCCGAGCGGTGATCGGCGATGACGCCGGAGTACACATGATCGAGCGCCACGAGGTGCTGCACGGTCGGCGCGCGGTTGATGTCGTAGTCGTCCCACGTGCGGCCTTCGACGATCGCCGCGGGGGTGCCCTCGGGGGTGCCGCCGAGCGTGGCGATCCGCTCTGCGAGTTCGTCCGACTGGAGGCGCACGGCGTCGACCTGCGGATCGAGCATCTCGTGGATGGCGACGAAGTTCATGCCGACCACATTCCAGTGGATGTGCTTGAGGGTGAGTTGCAGGTCGAGCGTTGCGATGAGGCGATCTTGGAGTCGCTCGATGACGGACATGGTCGCGTCATCGGCCATGCCGGCCACCGTGGTCTTGATGTCGGCGTCGGCGGTGTCGTTGGATTGTTCGGTCTTGGATTGT
Organism: Ilumatobacteraceae bacterium; assembly: GCA_963741755.1. Lineage (GTDB taxonomy): Bacteria > Actinomycetota > Acidimicrobiia > Acidimicrobiales > Ilumatobacteraceae > Sva-07. The sequence goes on from CAVUJG010000001.1 coordinate 229,700, forward strand.
TCGGTCACGGTGGAGTTCGTCATGTCGCCAGCGATACCCGGACGCACCACTCTCAAACGCAACCGTTTCGCCGTGACTCCTTCCGGGTACGCGCGGGGGACCATGGACGACTTCGGACCCGACCTCACGAGCACGTCGCATTCGCAGGCCGACCCGGAGGCAGTGTCTCGCCACTTCGACGTTGCGGTGATCGGTGCGGGCAGCGCAGGCGAAGCCCTCGCAATCGAGCTCGCGTCGAACGGCCGGCGCGTCGTCGTCTTCGAACCTGGGTTGGTGGGTGGTGAGTGCCCGTTCGTGGCGTGCATGCCGACCAAGGCGATGTTGCACGACGGCGCGATCGGACGCTCGTGGGCAGACTCGATCCGGCGTCGAGCCGACGTCGTGGAGCACCTCGATGATTCCCAACACGCGCATGACCTCCGAGGCGCGGGGGCCACGTTGGTGCGCCATGCGGCACACATCAGCGCCGACGGCACGATCGAAGCAGACTCCGAACGGTACGCGGCCGACGACATCGTGATCGCGACCGGCTCGGACATCTCGATGCCTCCGATCGATGGCCTCGACGAACTCGGTGACCGCTGTTGGACGAGCGCCGATGCCATGACCACCGACGAGCGGCCCACACGGCTCGCCATCGTCGGTGGCGGGGTGATCGGCTGCGAACTCGCGACGATCTTTGCGCGGTTCGGCTCCGAGGTGCACCTCCTCGATGCGGCGCCCACTGCCTTCCCAGATCTCCCACCCGAGATCGGCGACATCGTGGATGATGTGCTCGGCGCTGCAAGGGTGCGGGTTCGTCGCGGCATTGCGATCGATCGCGTTTCCCGTCGTGGTGGCGGCGTACGGACGGCGTTCGAGACGGGGGCCTGCCTCGACACCGACCGTTTGCTGATCGCGACTGGTACACAGCCTCGATCCGAGGGCCTGGGGTTCGAGCACCTCGGCGTGGACCCGAAGGAATCCGGGTTGGGCTCGATGGTCGTGTCGCCGGGACCTCGTCGCTGTGGGCGATCGGCGACGTCGCCGGGTTCGGCGAGTACACGCATCTTGCGAACCACCAGGCGCACGTGGTCGCCACAGCGTTGCTCGGCGGCGCTACCAGACGATTCGACGATGTGGTGACTCCGGCATGCGTGTTCACCGATCCACCGATCCTCACGATCGGTCCACGACCGGCGGAACTGTCCGACGCCGACGTCTGTTGGGTGTCGGCACGAATGAACGAGATCGCGCGGTGGACCACCGACGAACTCGGCGACGGATTCCTCACGATCGCCGTCGACCGCAGCACGCACACAGTCGTGGCAGCCCACGGCATCGGTGCCCGCTTCGACGAACTCGCCGCAGCGCTGGTGACCGCCATCGACGGCCACGTCTCGGTCGATCGTCTGGCGAAATCGATGTGGCCGTTCCCGTCGGTCGGCGAGATCCTCGGCGTGGTCTACTCGAGAGCCGCCGAGGCCGTTGCCTCGTCGTGATCGCCGGTTTCGTCGAGCCACTCGCGCATCTGGTCGAACGATCGCCGCAACAACCGCGACACGTGCATCTGGGAGATGCCGACGATCTCGCCGATCTCGGACTGCGAGAGTCGCTCGTAGAAACGCAGGCGAACGATCTCGCGTTCGCGTTCAGGAAGACGTTCGAGCAGCTCGAGGATGACTTCACGGTTCTCGGTGTCCTCGAACCCGGAGTCGACGGTTGCCAACACCGCACGACGATCCATAGCCGGCGTCCGAGCCGTCGTCGGCTGGTGTGGCGTCGATCGTGCCGACGTTGTAGGCCGCGCCTGCGGACAGCCCTCGCAGCACGTCGTCGCGGTCGATTCGGAGGTGCCCAGCGATTTCGTCCACGGACGGGGACCGCCCGATCTCGTGCGACAATTCGTCGGATGCGCGTCGAACCTGAAGGTGCAGTTCCTTGGCGCTTCTCGGTACCCGAACCACCCACGATCGATCACGGAAGTGGCGCTTGATCTCGCCTTCGATCGTGGGACCAGCGAACGACGAGAACGAACCGCCGTACTCGGGATCGAACCGGTCGACGGCCTTGACGAGCCCGACCATCGCCACCTGGCGAAGATCGTCATCGCTCATGTTGGCGCGCCGATAGCGGTTGGCGATGTGCGCCGCGAGTCCCATGTGGCGCTCGACGAGGCGGTTGCGCACCGAACGTTGTCTGGTGGCCGCGAACTCCCGGAAGAGCTGGAGTTCGTCGTCCGGTGCGGACGTGTCGCTCATGGCTCTCGGTGATCGTCGAGCAGGTCGCGGCTGCGCTTCGAGAACGTGACCCCTTCAGTCCCGATCGCGTAGCCATCGGTCACTGACGCCAAGATGTTCGTGGCGAGATCGTCGAGCTCGATGGCGATGTGGTCTCCGTCTGTCCCGATGACGACGGTGAGTTCGCCGGGAGCTCGCGAGAACGTCACGCGTGCTCGTCCTGCTGCGGCATCGGCGTCGACGAGCACCGAGAAGACCTCGCTGAGCGCCAATCGGACGTCGTCGAGCTCGTCGACCGAGAAGCCGGCATCAGAGCCGACCGCAGCAGCAACCATGCGGAGCGTGGCGGCGAACTCCGTTCGCAGCGGCACGGTGACGTCGATCCGGTCCGGTGCCGTCGTGAGGGGTTCTCCTGCCATGCGGCGCACGATACCCGCGCAGGTTCGCCCACAAACTCGATCCGTCCGCGTCAGGTGTCCGTGTCAGGTGTCTTGGCGGTGGTGGGGTTTCAACGAGTGGTCACCGGGTAGTCGCTGACCCACCGTTCGCGGCGACAGCGCCACGAACACTTGGAAAGGAATAAACATGGGCTACGGAATCGGTGGCATTCTCATTTTGATCTTGGTGATCCTGGCGATCGTCTACTTCGCCAAGCGAGTCTGACGTGGCGCCGGCGCTGAGTTCATCGACGCCGGAAGGTGCATTTCACCTCGACGAGGTCGCCGTTGCTCTCCACGGCGACCTCGTCGGCCACTTCGCGAACGATGGCGAGCCCACGTCCGGTCGGTCCCCCACCCACGGGCGAGATCCACAGGGCAGGGTCGGGCAGCGGCCGACCCCGCCCCGGCGAAACCACCACACACGTGATCTGGTCAGGCGTCGAAGCAATCTCTATCGTGATCGCTCCGCCGTTGCCATGTACGAAACCGTTGGTCACCAGTTCACTGACGGCGAGCTGAATGTCGGTGAGCATTGTCGCGTCGAGTGACAATGCGTCGAGGTTGTCTCTGACGAAATCTCGCGCCACGGCGACCGACGCCGGGACGGGTGGGAGTCGGCGTGTTCTCTGCCGATTCCGCCGCCGCTTCCATGCCACAAGGGTAACCGACCTGCCACGGACGAAACCCGGCAAAGCGGTTCGCGCGCTCGAGCAGTTGTCAGCACGACCCGCGAGCTGGGACACTCTGCGCCATGGCGCCGGACCTCCTCGCCGACGACGAACAATTCTCCGCCCCGCTCGCTCTGCTCCAGAGCCTGCGGCGCTTCGCCACGCGACTCGTTGCCATCGACACCATCGACGAGGTGGCGCGAGCGCTGATGAGCGACGGCGTCGATGCGGCCGGTGCTGTCGGCGGATCATTGATGATCGTGCAGGGCACTCGCCTGCAACTGATCTCCGGGCGGGCTCTTCCCGACGACATCGCCGCAGCGTGGAGCGACTTCGACATCCAACCGACCCTCGACCCGATCTCCGATGCGCTCACGGCGCAGTCGCCGGCCTTCTACGGCGATCGCGACGAGTTCCTTCGCGCGTATCCGCATCTGAGCGACACGATCGAGTCCACTCCGCACGAGGCCTGGGTGGTGCTGCCGCTCATGCTCGACGGGCGTCCGATCGGGTCGCTCGGCTTCACGTACGCACACCCTCAACGATTCGACACCGGGGAGCAGTTGGCGTTGCTGACGATTTCCGATCTCGCGGCCCAGGCGGTGATCAGGGTGCTGTCGGCCGACGAGGAGCGCCAGGCCTTCGCATCACTCCACGCGGCGTTGCTCGATCTGGAGATCCCGCCGTTGCATGGCGTCGCCGTTGCGGCTACGCACCGGACGGCGGCGAAGACATCCCAGGCCGGCGGCGACTGGTTCAATGCAACCGAACTCGGTGACGGACGACTGCTGTTCGTGATCGGCGACGTCGCTCACCACGGCGCCGCCGCTGTCGGCGAGATGGGACGCATCCGGGCGGTCGTGTTGGCCTACGCCGTCGAGGAGCACCCCACCGACCGAATCGCCGATCTCACCACATTGACCCTGTCGAAGTTGTCGTCGACGTTCGCCACAGCGTGCATCGTGATCTACGACCCGGGCACGCGAACACTGCGATGGACCAACGCCGGACATCCGTACCCAGTGATCGTGCCGGCCAAGGGCGCCCCGTTCCTGTTGGACGACACCCACGGTCCTCCACTCGGCGTCGACGGAGGTGCTCATTACGGCCACAGTTCACGGGTGCTGGAGTCCGGCGACACCCTGCTGTTGTACTCCGACGGTCTGATCGAGCGCCGAAGTCATGACATCGATGCGGACTTCGAGCGACTCCTCGACGCCATCCCGCTCGCGGCCGACCGGCCGACCGCACTGGTCGACGAACTGCTCGCCCTGCTGCACCCGTCAGGGCTGCACGACGACGACATCGCCGTGCTCGCGATCACGGTCGACTGATGCCCACCGTCCGCTGACGCGAGGTGCGGACGCGAGCGTGCCCACCGCCATGGCGGTGGGCACGCTCTGGGTCCTGGTAGGGAAGTCGGGGCAGGAGCTCAGTTCAGCTTGCGCTTGACGTCGTCGACGGCGTCGTCGAACTTGTCCTTGGCGTCGCCCGTCGCGTCTTTCACCTTGCCGGCGGTCTCGTCGGCCTTTCCCTCGCGTTTCATGTCGTCGTTGTCGGTCAGGTCGCCGGCGGCCTGCTTGATGCGACCCTTGGCCTGGTCGGTCTCTCCACTCATGGGATTCTCCTTCGTGTCGGGGGACGGGGTTGCCCGCTGGAGATCGGAGTACCCGTTCAGAGGCGGGGCAAACCGTCGACCCGAGGAATCACCGCTGGAAGGGTCAGCAGTGGTGGGTCAGCAGTGGAAGGGTCAGCAATGGAGGGGGAGGCGTGCAGGGATCAGCGCTGGAAGTTCTCGAAGTAGCGGCTCGGGGTGGGGCCTCGCTGGCCCTGGTACTTCGATCCGCTGGCGCCCTTTCCGTACGGATTGTCGGCGGTCGTGGTCATCTGCATGAAGCTGACCTGGCCGATCTTCATGCCGGGGTACAGCGTGATCGGCAGGCTCGCCACGTTCGCCAGCTCGAGCGTGATGTGACCGTCGAAGCCGGCGTCGATGAACCCCGCCGTCGAGTGGATCAGCAGACCGAGCCGACCGAGCGACGACTTGCCCTCGACGCGTCCGACGAGATCGTCGGGCACACCGATCCGCTCGAGCGTCGACCCGAGGACGAACTCGCCGGGATGCAGCATGAACGGCTCGTCGGAGCCCTCGGGGATCTCGATCAGCTCGGTGAGGTCGACCATGTCGAGCTTGACGTCGATCACGCCGCGGGTGTGGTTGCGGAAGACCCGGAAGAGGTTGGAGATCCGCACGTCGATCGAGGACGGCTGGATCAACGATTCGTCGAGCGGGTCGATCACGATCCGCCCGGCGGCGAGCTGTTCACGAAGGGTGCGGTCGGACAGGATCACGGCCCCCCACGTTAGTGATCCCCCACCCCACACCCCGTTTGTGTACAGATTCGGGTCGGGTGGGTCGCGCGGGCACCGTCGAGGGCTACCCGGAGCCCGCCGGTGATGTGCCGGCAGGTCTCCTCCCTGACGTCGCGCACCCGCCACATCGATCGACCGATGATTCGATTCCGATGATTCAGGGCGACGCAACGTGGGAACTCCACGGCCATGAGCGATTCGAACAACACAGCCGAGCCCTCCGTCGAAGCGCCCGAGGCGACGGTCGATGAACCGGTCGCCGGAGCACCCTCAGACAACACGACGCTCATCGGCGTGCTCACAGCGTGGGAAGAGCGCGGTTTCGGCGCGCAGCTCATTGCAACCGACGGCGCTCGCATCCAATGCGTCGAATGCGGGACGGTCTCGCCTGCCTCTGAATTTCGGGTGGTGGAGACTCGGCGCCTGGAAGGCGCTTCGGATCCTGACGACATGGTCCACGGGATCGCAGCCAACTGTCCGGTGTGCGGGGCAGGCGGCAGCCTCGTCATCGGATACGGCGCGAGCGCGTCGGATGTCGATGTCGACGTCGCCCACGCCCTGGAAGGTCTCAGCGATGCCCCGGTCCAGACTCCGAGCGCCGATCGCTCGTCGCACTGACGTTGTCGGCACGGACGTCGAGGTGCGAGCAGGTACGTGCATGACTCGAACCGGCGTCGACCACCCACCACTCGTGCGACGGCCCGTCGTCAGCGCGAGCCGAGCCAGCGGAGTGTGACGACCACGACGTCGTCGTCGCCGGCGTGCCGTCGGCGTCTCGGATCAGCTCGTCGACCAATTCGACGGTCCCATTCGGGCGCCAGGCGCCGCACCTTCGACGCAACTCGTCGATCCCGTCGGTGATCGCGCTGTCGCGGCGTTCGACCAGACCGTCGGAGTACACAACGACCGCCTCGCTGGGCGCCGAGTTGGGTGGTGGCCGCCGTGGGCCAGTTGATGGTCAGTGCGAAACCGAGCGGCGGGACGCCGCCGTCGCCGAGCACCTCGACCGTGCCATCGTGACGCACCACCAACGGCGGCGGATGCCCTGCCGTGCAGTAGGCCAGCTCGCCGGTTGCCGTGTCGAGCACGGCGGCCGCCGCCGTGACGAACTCGACGCCGTCGGGGCCGCAGGCGCAACGATCGAGGGCCTGCAGGATGGCGACAGGGTCGGGGGGGCCGCTCGGGATGACGGCCGCCACGGCGGCCCTGAGCCGACCCATACGGGCCGCCGCTTCGAGGTCGTGGCCGACGACGTCGCCGACCATCACTGCAACGTGTCCGCTGTCCCAGACCGCAGTGTCGTACCAGTCGCCTCCGACCTGCATGGCGTCGTCGGCGGCGCGGTAGCGGGCCTCGAGTTCGATGGCGGGGTGCGCCACCACGGCGTCGGGGAGCAATGCCTCCTGGAGCCGGATCGCGACCGTGCGTTGCTGCTCGTGAGCTGTCACCAGATCGTCGAACAACTCGGCGCGGTCGAGCGACACTCCGGTCTTCTCGGCGAGATCGTGGAGGAGGGCGAGATCGGACAGCGTGAAGGCATGCTCGCCGCCCCGGCCGACGACGAGCGCTCCGAGAGCATTACGTCGTAGTCCGCGGATGGGGAGCGCGAGCAGGGTGTCGATCCCGTAGCCGGCCACAACGTCTGCGAGGTGCGGGAATCGCTGCTCGATGTCGGTCGACGAATTGAGGAGCACGGGTTCGTTCGTCGCGATCGCGTACGGCCCGGGCAGGTCGGCGTTGACAGCGACGCCCTGATGAGCTGCGACCTGCTCCTGATTCGCGTCGCGTCCGGCGAAGACCGCGATGTGTCCGCCCTCGACGAGGTTGACGGCGGACATCCCGAGTTCAAACGCCTCCTCGATCCGATCGAGCACGGCGTGAGCGATCTCCTCACGTGTCGAGCACACCGCCAGCGCCACTGCGTGCCGTTCGAGGATCTCGGCCTTGAGCCGGGCGTCGCGCTCTCGCTGGAGCAGTGCCTCGCGTTGGCCTTCGGCCTCGACGCGTTCGGTGACGTCGACCGCTCCCCCCACGTGACCGAGATAGCCGCCCGCCGCATCGAATTTCGGCCGACCCCAGGTCTCGACGGACCGCCACTCGCCATCGGCTCGTCTGACCCGAACACAGGTGACGAAGTCAACACGTGCGTCCACTGCCCGAAAGAAGTCCGTCAGGTGGGTGTCGCTGTCGTCGGGATGGGTTGGAAGTCTCCAATCCGGGTGCGTCACCGCTGTTCGTGTCGCTCCGAAGTACTCGCAGAACGTCTGATTCACGAACGCGAAGACGCCCTTGACGTCGGTGAGCCACACCATCACCGGGAGCTCGTCGGCGATCTGGCGGATGTCGTCGTCGCGTCGACGGACTGCCTCCTGGGCGCGCCGGCGTGCCGTCTGGTCGGTGAAGACGATCGCGAATCGGCCGTGCTCGGGCAGGGGCGTCGCCGAAACCTCGTACCATCGATCCATCACCTCGGATCCCTGCTCGAACTGCAAGGTCTCGCGTCCCAGTCCCACTCGAGCGTACGTATCGACCCAGACCCGTTCGAGTCCCGGTACGAGTTCCAGCGCTGTCCGGCCGACAGGATCGACCAGCCCGGTCATCGCGGCGAAATGTGAGTTGACCGCATCGAACCGGTAGTCGACCGCCCGGGCGGCGTCGTCATCGTCGACGACCAACGTGCATGCGGCGAAGCCAAGGCCGATCGCCTCGATCACCGGCCACAATGCCTCGTCCGCCAGGGCACGCGACGGCGGCTCGTCGGCGCGGGAACGGCCCTCGGGGATCACGGCGCGAATGTACTCCGTGCGGCCGACCCGACGACACGCCACGAGCGACCCAACGCTGGACCACCACCTGACCCGTCCTCCGGCGGTGTCAGGGTGTTCGTCGATCGTCGGATGCAAGGCGGAGCCGGTTTGGCCGGGCTTCAGCGGGGAATCGGTGACGCCATGGCACGCAGCTCCGACAAGTCCAGCTCCAAGAAGTCCACGACCCAGCCTGTCGCCATTGCCGTCTCGGCCGTGCGTTCAGCAGTCGGTTGAGCCGGTGAGTTCGACGGAGCTCGACGCGACTGGTCCGTCGAGCGTTGGGTACCGTCGTGCGATGGCGTCGATCGGCGACCCCGACCTCCGTGTCCCGTTCGGAGCGGACACGTCGGCGCCAGCCAACGTTCGAGCGATGCTCGATGACTGGTTGGACCACGACGACGAGGGTCGTACGACATTGCGCTCGCAGCGAGCGAACTGGTGACGAACGCCATCTTCCACACCGCCGATGGTGGGGAGTTCAGGCTCTGGGTCGCAGACGACCTGGTGCGCGTCGAGGTCGTCGACCACGATCGTCGGCCGCCGCGAGTGACGGAACCGAAAGGGCCCGACGGCGGCTTCGGATTGCGGATCGTCGCCCAGACGAGCGCCGAATGGGGGTGGTACGCGACGAGCGACGGCAAGATCGTGTGGGCGCAGTTCGGCGTGAACCGAACTCCCGAGCGGCAGACAGGAACGGCAGCGGCCGCCGGCAACGATCAGAAGCACCGCACTTGAGGGCAGGCCCGTCGGAGTGACCGCCGCCGAGAATCGGAGAGCAGCGCTCAACTCAGGCATGAATCCTCCCGTCAGAGCGTCTGAGCGGTGATCTTCTCAGTTCCGTGTGGCACGGTCATCGCTCAGACCTACGATCCGAGTGCGCTACTCGCCTGGTAGAGCCGCTATTCTGCCCTCGTGACGACGAACCGCCTCCAGCTCTCGAGCCTCGACGGGATCATCGTGCTCAGCGGCGAAGTCGACGCCGAAACCGCACCACAGGTCGCGGAGCGCCTCGGCGAATGTGCCCCGGACTCGCAGGTACGACTGGACGTCTCGGCGGTCACGTTCATGGACTCGAGCGCGTTGCGTGTGCTGGTTGCACAGCATCACCGCCTCGAAGCTGCGGGCGGTCGCTTGGAAATCGTGCAGCCGAGCAGGCCCGTGACGCGCTTGTTCGAGATCACGTCGCTGAACGACGTGTTCCACGTGTCGGGTGCCGACTGACGGCCGTTGGGCCATCAGGATCGGCCATCCCCGCCCTTTTAGGGGTTGGGAGCGGATGACAGGAATCGAACCCGCGTTCTCAGCTTGGGACCTCAGATACACCACAAACACCCTGGTAGACGCACGCAAGGCCAATTTCTGTTGCGTCTGAGCTGGGGTGCTGCTCTTAAATTGTGACCGCTGACGACCTCTTGGTCATGGAGGCGCATGATCAGCTGCCGACGCTTCAAGCACGGTGGTGGTTGCGATGAAGTACCCGACCAACATGACGAACACGCAGTCGGCGCTCGTGAGGGCGATCCTCGCGGCAGAGCCGAAGCGGGGACCGAAGCATGGACGGGACCTGCGGCGTGTCGTCGATGCGATGCTCTACGTGACGCACACCGGGTGCCAGTGGGGCTACCTGCCTGCCGACTTCGGCCCGTGGACGCGGGTGTGGTCGCAGTTCCGTCGGTGGAGCGACAACGGCACGTTCGTGCCCGGTGAACCGTCGCACCGGCGATGGCCGGCGCAAGGGTCCGGTCAGGCCTCGAGCTCGCCGAACGGCAGCGTCGGCTGCGGAATCTCCCCGGTCAGTTCCTTATGCGCGATCTGTGCAGCATGGCTGCGCAGGTAGTCACGCATGTACGGCAACGCGAAATCGACCCGCCCGTAGCCGGCGGCGACGATGATGCGTGCGTCGAGCAGCCGCAACCGGTATGTGGACGCGTACTGCGGTGTCACCCCCAACCGCTCCGCGATCTGGCCGGTCTTTGACGGCCCATCGTCCTGCGCCATCGCCAGCAGGAACGTGCGATCGACATGCGACAGGTCTTTGAGCGCCTCCTCGTGCACCAGCGAACCCATCCGCTTCATCGCCGCCGGGATGCCCGCGAGGACGTCGTCGACCGTGATCTCCGGCTCGTCACGATGCTGGCGCCAGATGTGGTGCCCGACGAGCTGGATGAGGAACGGGTAGCCGCCGGTCGCTTCGGCGGCCATGCGCAACGCCTCCTCGCCGATGGTGCGCCCGCTGAGCTCGATGGTTTCACGCATCACCCGGGCGACCTCACCGACACCGACCGAGCCGAGCTCGTGCCGTTCGGCACGCCGCAGGAATGTGAGCACGTCGTCGTGGAGCAGGTCGCTGACATCAGCCGGCAGGCCGGCGGCGGCGAACGCGATCTCGCGGCCTTCCCGTATCAGGTGCTGCAACGTCGCGAAGAACTCGCGTGCCTCACCGGAGTCGCGTTTGGCGACCTCGTCAAGGGTGAGCAGCAGCCCGACCCCTTTCGCAGCGAGCAGGTCGCACAGCCGGGCCAGCTGGTCGCGCAGCCCGGGGGTGGCGACATGGCGCTGCGTCGTCGACCAGTCGAGCCCGCCACCGACCACCGGCGCCGACACCCCGGTCACCTTGGTGGTCGTCGCCTCCGGGTCCTGTTCGGCGAGCAGCCGGGGGAGCTGCTCGTCGACGAGCCGGCGGATGAACCCGGGGTGCGCGGTCTCATCGATGGTCAGCCAGCCGAGCTCTGCGGCCTGGTCGCCGACCTCGTTGAGCATCACGGTCTTGCCGGTGCCACGGGCACCCGCGTACAAGGTCGCTCGCGCCGGGCTACCGGGCCCGTCCTGGAGCGCTTCGGTGAACTCTGCGATGATGTCGGCACGCCCGGCGAGCACCGGCGGCGACACACCGAAGCCGGGGGTGAAGGGGTTGCGTGCCATGGGTGCAGCCTACCGAGGCTTTGTACCGCTTTGGATCTTTTGTACCTTTCCAGGTGCTTTCCGATCCTTTGGACAGCTTTGGATCGTTTAGAAGTTGTCGGTGAACTGGTCACAGAGCAGCGGCTGGGGACAGTCGGCCTGATGGTGGGACCGGTGCCACGCACACCGTGTGCCACGACCTCTTGTTGTTCCTGTTGCTGTACCTCTACGTGTTCCACGTCGTGGTCGTCTTCTTCGTGCTGCTCGGCATCCTCCACGTCATCGTGCTCATCGTCGTGTGCAGAGCCGCTGCAGCGCCTTCAGCTGCTGGCCATCTACCGATGCCGCGTGGCTGGTCTCTCCTGGGACGAGATCGGCGACTGGATGCTGCGACCGGACGGGGAACCGGGCGGCGTCTCTGGCCAGGCAGCCCAGCGGTGGGTCCAAAGACACGCGGGTCAGGGAATCCCGACGCTTGCTGTCGCAGCCGAGCCCGAGCAGGTTCTCGATGAGGTGCTGGCCTGGTATCGGTCGGCGCTGCTCGAGTCTGGTGCGCCTCAGCTCGAGCGGTCAGTTTGAGCACACCGATGCGCACGTGCTTACCGTGGAGACGGTGACGGGAGCCAGACGGGGGAAGCGAAGGAAGTTGGAGCGTCCTTCTGCGCTAGCTGACGTTGCCGGCGGTGACGTTCGTGCGAAGCCCGGCCAATCGTAACGAACAGCTATCGTGAGAGGCCGTCAGACGTTCTCAGGGGAACTCCAGGGGAACTGCCCGGACCAGATCGCAACAAGGAGCCACCAACCATGACCAACCTGGTCACGGGGCTCAAGCAGCAAATCCCCAGCGTGCGAGCCAGTTTGGCCCAGACGCTCGGGTTGGAGCGGATGACGGGAATCGAACCCGCGTTCTCAGCTTGGGAAGCTTCGGTTTGTGCACGTCGCCGGCGCTGTGAGCAGGTGAAACGCGGGTTTCGACGCGTGGTTGCGATGGCCGTGCAGCAAACGTGCAACTATCGCCGATCGACGGTCGGGGTCCGTGACGCTGAGGGGTGATGCGCTGAGTTTGGAGGAGAGCTCGGCATATCGGCTGAAGCCATTCGTGCGCCTGGCGGCAAGTTCGCGAGCCGGGGTCGTGGATCTCCGGAAAGCGCCTGCGTCGAGGCCTGCCGACTCCTCCACGGGATTCGTGTCCGAGCCGTATCGGAAGGGAAGACTTCTGGTGTGACGGTGTCGACGCGATGACGGTCGCAGCGTCGCCTTCACATTGTGAAGCGCTCGAGGATGGTGCGGCGGAGTTGCTCTTCGAACACGGGACGGCGCACACGACTCATCAACGGCGCAAGCTCTGGATCCCACGGCGTCTCCGGGACAGATCCCGAGAACTTCGACGACACGATCGAACCGCTTCTGCGAAGGGCCTGCTCATAGTCCCGTGCGGTCATCATCCACGGCACGCTGCCGACCCGCTCGCTCAGGAGTCGACTAATCGCGATGCCGGACGGGTCGAAGTCGGCGTGTTGGCGAATCTGCGCCCGTCGGTCGCGAGTGGCGCAGCGCTGTGATCACGGCAACGGACGGTTGGCCGGACGAGCATACGATCGGCGGGATCGGGCCTTCGAGACGAGTGGCCGCCTCTGCGAGAAGCGACGGAATCTCGACGACGAAAATCGTGCGCCCGGGCGCTTACCGGTCGCAATGGCCATCGCGTAGTTGGCTGAGGGTGAGTACGAATGGTTCGGGACGGTCGTCGTGGTACGACGCCGTCCTTCAAGGCGCCGAATCGGTCGGGCACGCCGAGCATCAGGACGGTCGACGACAGCGGGTCGGGGACGACACCGGTCGTCTCCGAGTCCGCACGCCCTCGGCGAGGGATGGCGGTTCGATCGAACAATGTTCGTCGCCACCGGTGAGAGGACGTGACGTGAACACGAGCGACCGGAATCAAGGGCTATGGGGATCGCCGAACAGGTCGTCGGCAAGCGTCGCCAAGGACACGTCGTCGGTTGGCAGGGGACGAAGCACGGTGATTGCGGCGGTGAGACGAATACGGTGCTCGATGATCGATCCGAGCACGCCGTCTCGTCGGACGACATCGACCAGTGTATCAACGAGGCCTCTGGCATCGGTCGAGAGCGTGGCAACGAGCTTCGACAACCTTGCTAGGACCACGTTCCCAAGTCGGTGCTCACCGCGAAGCTCGGCGGGCTCGGTGCCCGGCGGGCGGCAGCGAATCTGCGACGCACGCTCGCGGCGTGGCTCGGCCAACTGCTGATCCGAGCAGCCGAGTGCGTTCGCGAGTCTGATCACGTTGAGGTGCATGAGGCCTCCCTCGGAATCAGGCGCGTGAGTCGGCGGTTGTCGTGTCGCGGTGGGGTCCGCTCGGCGGAGTGGGCCTCGCAGCGTGAGCCGGACTGGATCGTCGCTCGGCCGAATATCGTCGCTCCAGCTCGACGGAGACCGGTTGCAGACCGGGATTGTCGACCCGTTCGGTACAGCACGGTCGTCTGCGGCTTGGAGTTCGTCGGGCGGAGGTCAAGTCGGAGGATCGGCGGTTCGACGGTGACCGTGCCACGTGAGACCGGGTCGACGTCACCGGATCGTCGTCGCCGTAGGATGAAGCGGCCGGTTCGGTGATACCTTCGGCAGGTCGGAGTAGAAATCGTGATCGCTCGTGAACACGGCGTCGAGGTCCAGCGGGAGATGTTGCTGAAAGTTGCAGCGGTGCAGCGGTGTACACCGGCGAACGGTCTTCATTGGAAGGACAGCCGGGGGCAGAACGACGGCGCATCGGAGCCCCCACAGTGGCGCGGCGTAGTGCGCGGCGTCGAAGGAGCAGCGTGCCGTGGCAGCGCGAAGCGCCACGCCGGTCGAAGTCGGCAGGCCCCTCGGAGTCGTCGGCTTGTAACCCTCCCAGTCGCGACGGCTGATCTCCAGGCCGAAGCGATGCCAGGCCCGGTAGTCGAGTGTCTCACGCAGGCGGGCATCCCACGGTGCATTGGTTTCGAGTTGGCGCGGGCCTCCTCGATACGGGACTTGACGAACTCGCGGAGGGCTGCGCTCTGTTCAGCGTCGAGGAAGGCCTGGTTCTGAAGGAGCAGTCGTCGGGCCTCGGCGAGCGAGGCACGCCGATCGGAAGCGATGTCCCAACGCTTCCGGCCGCCACCCGGCCCGCCTCGGTGACGACCTTGCCGAGTTGCCCATTGATGTCGTCGATCAACCGATTGGCGCCGCGGATGCGCTCCGCGTGCGCCGTCGGATGTCATCGGCTAGGTCATGCTCGAACAGTTCTTCTACGTCTGCGTCGAGTTCGCCACGCGTGTCGACGAGGTCGTGCTCGAGCGTGACGACGAGTGTCATTTAGACGTGTCGTTGCACGCCGCCGGTCACGCCGCGCAACGTCGACTGACCGTCGGCCGACTGGTCGCGGACGAGCCACTGGTACGACCGTCGAGGAGCGTTGTGTTTCGTGGAGACGCGCGAAGCTCGGTTGGCCGACCGCGATGGCTGGGGCTGCGTCGATGTCGCCGAGTTCGCCCCGATCGCGGCCGTTGGCAGGACGTGTGACGCCGACGAGGGAGCATCGACGCGGTTGCTGCGACCTCTGCGTCGGCCGCGAGTCCGTCGCCAAGGAGGCGGACGAACCGTGTGGGTAGCGGTGCGTTGCAACTCGGCATCCGTCCGTTCAACTCGGCAGCTTCCACCGGGTCGAGCTTGCCCCGACCGCGCAACGTGTAGACGCAATCGGCGAGCTCAACTCCCCGGCCCTCGGCGACACTCTGCCGGGATCGAGGCGTGGATCTGGTCCAGGGCAACTCGGTACTCGTGTCCGATCATCGACGTCAGCGCCTCGAGTTCGCCCGTTCCCATCGTGCCGTCGTCGGTCCGACGGCTCGACGTCGAGTTGCCGGCCAGCGATGCGGTCGACGTACGAGGGTGAGCTGGCGTCATCGGATGATCGAGCGGCGGTCAGTTCCACGTGACATCGAACCGGTCTGCGGCCTGGGATCACGTCGTCGGGCTGATGGTCGGCCAGGACGTGTCCGACAGGGCGGTCCAGGTCGCGGCCGAGTCGGCGCCACATTGGTCGAGCTCTCGGCAAATCGTTCGACACGGTCTTCGGCGGCGCTCAGATCGCGTCAGTGATCGGTCTAGCCGGACTCGGCGTCGGCGAGCCGGGCTCGTGATTCGCACCTCCCGGATCGTGACGCGAGGTCACGACAGGTGGGTGCTGCGTCGAGTTCGGCGCGGACTGCGTCGTCATGGCGGACGAGATCGGCCCGTACGGAGGCGAGATGCTTTCGCCGTCGAGTGACGTGCCGAGCGCGTCGTTCACTCGGCTAGCCTCGAGGCGTCGCGTGTGACGACGCTCGCGACCGGTAGCGATCTGATCTTCACCGCGCACGCCCGACGGCGCCGATGCGGACGAACCGTCACGCCGACGGCCAGAGAGGTCCTCGCCGATGGCGACGTCATCACGACACGCATCGACGGGATCGGCACGCGGTCACCAACCGTTGCGTCGACCCGGCCGAAGCGACGTCGATCACCGACGCGATGGGCCCGCTGCCACAGCTCCGGGTATCCGCCATGGGGACACGCACCGACCAAGACATCGGCAAGTGAGGCACCGGCAACAGGCTGGTCACCAAGGACGATGTCAATCGCTCGGTATGCGACGGTCGCCGTCCGACGACCATGCGTCGAGCAGCCCGATCGCTCGAGTGCAGCTTCTACTGCGGCGTGCTCGGTTCGTCGGGGCCGCTCGACCAACCAAGCGGGGCACCGTCGGCCGACGAGGGCGAGATCGGCGTTCATCTCCCAGGACCCCCGGCGCGAGCGCACCGAACGGCAGATGGTCGTCTCGTCGAGTCCGGCGGGCCCCGAGACCGAGCACCAGTTCGTGATGGCTGACCACATGGCATTCCGCACCGGCAGCGCTCCACGGACCTGCGGAGGCGCTCGATCGGTCGTCCGCCTCGACGGGCATCGGCACCGCCGCTCGAACGGTGTCGACACCCAACGTCGACGCCGAGGTGACCCACGATGCGAGCTGGCTGGCGAACTGGTCAGCTCGACTGCAACCCCGAACGGCAGAGCGTTCGGTGTCGACGGCGTCCTCGACGTCGGATACCTCAACCTCGACCTTCGTCGCTACGGCGTCGCGGGATCTGATCGCGTCGGCGTGGTCGACGAGCGCTGCTCGAACCGCGGAGATCGACGTTCGCCTGTCGTCGATCCAGGCACCGATCATCGACGTGAACACACTCGCCGACCCGGTCGACTCGAGAAGTTCACGTGCTTCGCCGACGATGCGCTGGCCGCCGACACGATCGGCGAGCGTACGAAGGTCCTGCTTCACCGTCTCGAGGTTCGAGCGTGCCGTCGTGACCCGCTCCCCGGCGACCTCGAGCTCGTCGCGGAGCTCCTCGTCCTCCCCGGTCCTGCTGGCGTGCGCCGCTTCGGCACGCTCGAGTCCCGCGGCGAGCGACTTCACGAGCTGGCGTTCGGCGTCGAGATCCTTGCCCTGCCTGACGACATCGCTGTCGCGGAGAGCCAGGATGGCGACGGTGGTCGAGCGGATCTGATCGGCGACTTGTCGCTGTTCGACAGCAAGCTTCTCGATCTGTTCCGACGTGTCCGCCAACTTGGCGCGGGCCTCACGCTCGCGGCGCGTCACGTCGTCGCGGGTGCTCTCGAGCGCGACGGATGTCGTCGGAATGTGCTGCGACCAGCGCTCGTGCGTACGTGCGTTGGCGGGCGCCGAGACGGACGACTTCGCGGACGTCAGCCTCCAGCTGTGCCAGTTCCTCGCGTCGACGGTCGAGCCGCTCGAATCCCTCGGCGACGGTTGCCAGGTCATGCTCGTCGAGTGGGGGCAGCGCTTCGCTCAGGATCTCCGACAACTTGGGTACGTCGAGATTCTGCGACAGCTTCTCCTTGCGCAACGCGAGGAGGGCGCTGATGACCGAGTCGTAGCGGTCTGGACCGAAGCCGGCGAACAGCGTGTCGGCGACGGCCATGCGGTGATCGGCGCCGGAGTTGTGGACTCGGCCCGTCGTGCCGATGGCGTCGACGAGCGCTTGACGCGAGAGCGGCACGCGCTGGTCGTCGAGTAGGTGCAGATCGTCTCCGACCGTGAGGGTGGTGGTGAAGAAGTCCGAATCGACTTTGCGGGTGCTGGCCGAGGCCCGGAGCCGCACGCCGACGGTGAAGGCGTCGGGACCGCGTCGGAACTCGATCCATGCGTACCCGGCGCGGTTGGTGGTGTCGGCGCCGGTCATGATCCTCTCGTACAGCCCGCCGCGCGAACTTGGCAGCGGAGGTGAGGCGGTGCGGTGACGCGTTGGCGTCGAGCAGGAACGGGAGCAGCAGTTCGAGCGCCATCGACTTGCCTGAACCGTTGGGGCCGCGTAGCAGGAGGCGCCCATTGTGGAACGAGAACGTCTCGTCCCAGAAGCGCCAGAGTGCGATCAACCCGGCTCGGGCCGGTCGCCACCGGTCGGATTCGGTGGCCTCGCGTGGCCGTCGGCCGGATCGTCGACCGGTCGAGGTGGCGGGAGCGTCGTGACGCTCATGTGAACTCCAGGTCGAGGACGTCGGTCTGTGAGGCTGCGGGCGTGTGTTCGATCGGGTCGGTCGGCCGGTAGCGCGCGACGGCCGGACGAGCTGTGATCGAGCCGTCGTCGTGGACGACGACAAGACGATGCGATGCGAGTATGTCGACGGCGTCGGCAGCGAGGAGTTCGGGTCCGTCGGCGACACGGTGTGATTTCGCCCACTTCGGGAACCGCTCGAGGATGCGGCCCGTGAACGCAACGGTCTGCTCGCGGCTGAGGCTGCTGAGAGCGGTCTGCTCGCCGGCATCCCGCTCGCCGGCATCCCGCTCGCCGGTATCTCGAACGACGAGTTCGTCGATGAGGAGGAGCGCCAGTTGCGCCGCGTTGCCATGCGGACCGGGGAAGGTGGAGTCGGTGGCGATCGCATCGGCGTCGACGGCGAGCCATCCTTCGGCGCGCTCCTCGACGTGGAGGCCGACAGCCCGCATCTGTTGGCGCAGCCAGCGTCGACCGGACGGGTGATCGACGTACCGGCGTTCTGCCTCGGTGAGTTCGTCGAAGTGCATCGCTGGGTCGTCGGCGAGTCGACGCCCGAGCGAGTGGCGGACCCAGCGCATCTGCTGCTCGTCACCGATCTGCTCCCCGGCGTGCTCGGCGTCCGGCGACCGCTCGGACGACCGCACCGGTTCGGCCGATTGGTCGAGTCCATCGGCGTACCGGCTGTGCGCGGCCTCGCCGTATCTGGGTTCGTCCAGTAGCGCAACCAGCGCATCGTCGAAGGAGGCGTTGGCTGCAAGGTTGCTCGGAGCGGTCGTCCCGACGAGCAGCCGGTGGAGGCGAGCGGTGTCGGCCTGGAGGAGGGCGTTGCCTTCCGGATCGTCGAGGTAGTCGTCGAGCTTGCCGGCCGACGCCGTCACCGCTCCCCACCGCTGGAGTGTGAGCAGCGCATCGACGAACGCTGACCGCTCGCGACGCAACTCGCTGTTGAACGCGGCATCGGTCTGGATGGAGCGCGACAACGTTCCGATCGTGGTCACCGGGTGCTGGGTGAGCTGCGCTGCAAGCAAACACAGCAGTTGGTAGCGGCGGCGGTCGAATGGCGCGCCTGACCCCCGGGGGCGGCCGAGCGGGCGGGTCGAGTCAATGATGGCGGCCCGCTTGCCGAGACGTGCGAAACCGGCTGCCGAGTCGACGGCGAGGCGCCACCCGCAGGTGGTTTCGAACCAGTCGACGAGCCAGGTTGTGTGCCGTGCCACGAGCAAGAAGTCGTCCCGTTCGGAGTCGATGTCGACGAGTGGGTTCCGCAACAGCAGCCGAGCTGCCCGGCTGCGCTCGGCGTCGAGGTCGTCGGCGAGGTCGATGTCAGGCACTGACGGTCGCCTCCTCGGTCGTCCCGGTCGAAACGCGTGCTGGCTCGATGTCCAGGAGGGTGATGCTGACGTCGTGGTCCGGACCACGGAACAGCCCGTGGTCGGTCTCGATCGCGGCGACACGGTCGCCGGCGAGTCGGCGGAGCGTCACTTCGACTTGCCCGTCGAGCGACATGCTGCGACGGACACCGTCGGAATCGAGGGGCGCGGTGAGCGCCTGGCCGAGGAGCCGGAGCAGTTCGGAGAACGTCGCCGGATCGAGCCGCCCGAACTCCGACAGCATGGCCGCTCCGCCGGCGACGAGCGACTCGCGCACGGCGTGTTCGACAGCGAGGAGCTCGGCCTGGTGGCGTTGACGCTCGGCGCGTTGGAGCTTCGGGTCGCCGACTGCTGGAGTTCGACCGCGGCTGGAGACCGTGCCGGTGGTGCGCAGCGACGGAGCGACCTCGACCGGTGGTGCCGCGAGCCATGAGGTGCTCCTTGGCTGCGCTTCGTCGTCGGGATGCACGAGGTGTGCGTGACGAGCGGACCACATGCCGAACGACGCACCAAACAGGCGATGCGCGTCGACGTCGCTCGGTGCGCCGGAGAAGAGTTCTGCGAGTCGGCGGAAGTCATGGGCGATCGAGTTCGATTGGCGACGCTGGTTCCACCGGTGTTCGAGCACCCGGAGGAGTTCGTTGATCGCACTCCGAGCAAAGCCGGTGAGGCTCTCGACACGGGCGAGCGAATCGTCGGTCGGCGAGAACCACTGACGCAACGCGCGCCATCTCCGGTCGCGTTCGGCGAGCCATCCGATCGACGGGTCGTTGAGTGCGTCGGGAGCCAGGTTCGCCCCGCCGAGTGCTCGGTCGAAGACGTTGGTGATCCCGATGTCGGCCAAGGCTGCAATCGTCGTCTCGAGGCGACGTCGACGGCGGTCGACCCCGTCGACGTACTCACGCAGGTAGACGATCGTGCGGCGCTTCACGTCCAGGAAGACCTCGTCGTCGGTGGCGTCGTCACGCAGCAGGCGCTGCAGTTGGCTGTTGAACTGGCGGACGCTGACGACGAGCGCATTCGTATTGCCCTCGACCTCGGCGAGCTTGATGTGGATGCGCGCATCGTCGTCGGTGGTCGGCGGCCGCTTCATCAGCCGAGCGAGTTCGGCGAGACCGTCGCCGATCGCGTCGAGAACGGCCGGTTGCATCCCGACGGCGTGATGGAGACGGTCCAGCGCGTGGAGGACACCGGCGATCGCTGCTTCGCCTCTGGCGGTCAGCGACCACTGCAGGTTCTTGCGTTCGAACTCCTGCGGGGTGTTGTACTTGGCGCCGTGATCCTGCGTGGCTTCGAGCAGGTCCCACTTGACGAGCGAGTCCAATGCCGCTGCGAGCGACTCGTCGTCGACCGGATCGTCCCAGCCGACCTCGGCGAGCGCGTGCCCGACCTGGTCGATGTTGAGCGCAGGTTCGATGACCGCGGCGTCCTCGAACGCGCTCGATGATCGCAAGGTGGAGTTCGCGGCGAGCAGTCGTGGAGAACTGGAACAGTTCGCCATCGATCGTTCGCCAGATCCGCTTTTCGGTCACGGGACAGGACTCTACGCAAGGGGTGTCGCAGAGATGATGGGATCACCGTTCCGGACCTCGAAGTGGCGTGTCGTTGCACATGCGACAGAGCCGCGTGCCGAGCGCGTGGCCGCGGCAGAAAGTAAAACCATCTGACCGACGAGCCTCCTGAGTTACACTTTCTGATGTGAAAATAGAACCTCGGCTGGGTGTCGTGCGTTGACCTTTGCATTTCTCGGTCCCGATCCGATCCAGGATCAGGTGACGGCAGTGATGGAGCAGCTCGCTGCTGGGCGGCCGCCCAGCGAGATCGAAACGCGGCAGGTCGATTGCAAGGAGGAGCCCGGTCGACGAGAGCCCAATGGTGCAATCGGGCCAGGTGCCACGTCCAACGAACCGGCCGCCAAGTATCTCGCAGGCGAGCTCGCCTGCCTTGCGAACACCGCTGGTGGAGGTGCGATTGTGCTCGGTGTCGCCGACGATGGGCAACGTATCGGCACCGAGTTGGATGCCGAATGGGTGCGCCAGCGCATCTTCGAGTTGACCGAGCGCAAGCTCACCGTCGAGGTGCGTGAAGCGACGCTGGACCGCACACGCCTGCTCGTACTGGCCGTGCCCGAAGCGATCGAGCCGATCCGACACAACGGGCGGATCTACTGGCGTATTGGCGACAACTGCGTCGAGGTCGATCCGACGACCTGGCACACGGGCAAACTCCGACGAAGCGGCGTCGACTGGTCGGCGATGCCGTCCGGCCACCTGATCAGCGACGTTCGACCCGCCGCGCTCGACGTCGCCCGCAGGTTCCTGCAGGATGCAGCCGACACCGGCGATGATCACGCGGCGCGCCTCGCCGACGCCACCGACGAAGATCTGCTGCGGCGCCTCAACCTCGTCGCAGACGCCGAAGGAACTCTCACCAACGCCGGTTCACTGCTGTTCGTTGCGACACCTGATGACGGAATCGACTACATCCGTCGCGATGTTCCGGGCGGCGATTCGTCGAACCGGATGCGAAGCAAGCGGGCTCTGGTCGAACAAGTCCACGATGTCGATCAGGCGATCCGAACCGGGAATCGGGTCATTCACGGCGGCACAGGCCTCAGCAAAGCACAGGCCCGTGCGATCCCGCCCGGTGCAGCGCGCGAGGCTGTTGTCAACGGTGTCGTCCATCGTGACTGGCTTTCGACCCAACCGACCACGGTCGAACATGTCGGTGACAGCATTGTCGTGACGTCTCCGGGCGGCTTTCCCGGTGGGGTGCAACCCGACAACATCATCACCCACCCATCCCAGCCTCGGTACAAGAGCCTCGCCGAGGCAATGGCTGCGCTGCGCTTGGCTGAACGAGAAGGCATCGGAGTGGACCGAATGGTTCGCGACATGCTGGCGCTTGGCCACCAAGCACCGGAGATCTCCGAGCAATCAGGCCCAGCTGTACGCGTCGCGCTGATCGGCGGCGACCCGAACGACGAGGTCACATCTCTGTTCGCGGATCTCGACCCACCCGTGTCCGCCGCCGATGTTGACCTTGCGCTCATTGTCGACCACGTCACTGCAAACGGTTTCATCGACGTTGCCGTGGCCGCCCCTTTGCTTCAGCGACCTCGAGGGGAGGCCGATGCAGCGCTGCGCCGAGTAGCCGGAGTCCGCATCGACGGGCATCCGCTGCTGGTGCCTGTTGACGGTGTGCCCGCCGACCAGCCACCTGCGTTCCGACTCTCGGCGAGCGCTCGTCGACGACTGCGGTCTCGATCGGTCCATACCGCCGGAGGCGGCCGTCGCGAACAGATGATCCTGCACTGGGCGCGGCACCGCGGCCGCGTGTCATCGACGGAAGTGGCCGACCTCGCAAACCTCAGCGTCCCACGATCGGGCCAGATCCTCACAGAGCTCGAAGAGCGAGGTGATCTCGCCCACGGCCGCGCCGTGAAGGCCGGACGGGGTTTCTTCTACGTGCCCGCCCCGGCCACCGACGACGGTTGACCGACGCACTGATAGGTGGCCCTCTTCGGCCCCGAGAGCAGAGCTGGTCTGGGAGATGAGGGACGATGCCGCGATCTCATTTGGTCGATGGGCCGCTACGTCGGCGGCCGCCGTGTGAGCACGTGAACTCGGTAATCGTGGTGGTCAGCTGAGCATCCCGGAGCGCTCGATCTCGTGCAACATCCGTGCAACAAGCAAGGGACAAAACATGTCCCGATGAGGATCTCGTCGTGGAAGCCGACAGTCGCATAGTGGCGTGACCTGGTGCTATGGGACGCAGTCTCCGGTCGCCAAAGCCTGCGGAATCAGCTTTTCGAGCGGTCAAAAGCTGACAACGATGACGTCTGCTCCGCAACTCATCTACCAGGGGAAATGGAGCGGATGACGGGAATCGAACCCGCGTTCTCAGCTTGGGAAGCTGATGTTCTACCATTGAACTACATCCGCACGAGGCGCCCAGAGTAGCGGGCACCCGTGTTCGGTGACGAACGTCAGGCGCCGCGAGCGTCGATGGCGGCTTGGTCGTAGGGCTCGATCATGATGCATTCACCGGGGCACTCCTCGGCTGCGTCGACGGCGGTATCGATCAGCGAGTCGGGGATGCGGGCAACGCCGCGGCCCATGTCGGGACCGTGGCCGGCTCCGTCGACACCGTCGAACACGATGGTCGACCCGAAATGGGAGGCTTCTTCCTTGACGACCCACAAGCCGTCGTCACGGCCGACGAAGACGTCGGGACAGATCTCCGAACAGATGCCGTCACCGGTGCACAGGTCCTGGTCAATCCACACCATCAGTGCTGTCGCTGCCATGTCTCAGAGTCCTTTCGAGGGGGTTTGTTCCCCCAGGTTCTATCCCGTCCGGCCTCGGAACTCACCCGACCGACCCGGGAACGACGTCTGCGTTGCGTTTCGTCTGGCCCGTCCCCGCACGAGCAAGAACGCAAGACGCACGCGAAATCCGCAGGTCTACAGACCGCTCGACGAAAGAGCCTGACAGGACACCGGCCCGCAATGAATGAAACCGATCGGACGGGGTAGAGGCCATCTACTCATCGGGCGCCTTCCCAGATCTGGAGTCACATGCGACAGCCCCGCCAATCGTCCCAACCCCTCGGTGTCCAGGGACTGCACCCCCTGCACCATCACTGGTCGACGGTTCACCGCTCCTCCACGCCACTGCGACTACCGGCAATCCCCACACTGGTGGTGGCGCCGCACCCCGACGACGAGGTGTTGATGGCCGGCGGCCTGATCGCCACCCAACGGACTCGCGACGTCGAGGTGCACGTCCTGGCCGTGACGGACGGTGAAGCTGCCTACGACGCCGCCGATACGTCACTCCTCGCGTCGCGGCGACGATCGGAACAACTCGCGGCACTCGGCGAGCTGGGCGTGCCACCGGATGCCGTGACACGGCTCAGCCTGCCCGATGGCCGTGTCGCCGATCACCTCGACGAGGTCACGGACGCGGTGGCCACATTCGGAGGCGTCGGCCTCGTGGTCGCACCGTGGACCGGCGACCACCACAGCGATCACGAGGCGGTCGGTACGGCGACGCGAGCGGCGGTCACGCGCCTCGGAGCAGCGCTCATGTTCGGAGTGTTCTGGACCTGGCACCATCGAAGCCCGGCCGACCTCGCCGACGAACGGATGATGTCGATGCGACTCGACGAGGAGGCATGGGCGCGACGCCAGCGGGCACTGCGATGCCATCGGAGCCAGTTCTCCGACGAGTACGGCGAACCACAGCTGACTCCACAGCTCGCCGAGCCGGTCGAGTGGCCGGACGAGTACTTCATCGCACCGCGCCAACCCACCTCGTTGACGTCGTTCGACGCCGCCGACGACCGACTCGTCACCGGTGTCCCACCGGTGACGTCGGGGCCGTCGGAGATCCAGACGTGAGGCGGATCCAACACGTCGCCGTGGTCGTCCCGGCGCGCGACGAGGCCGAGACCATCGACTCGACCATGGACTCGATCGACCATGCACGTCGGGGGCTTCCCGCCGGTGTCACCAGCTCGTGCACCATCGTGCTCGACGCCAGCATCGACGAGACATACACGGTGATCGAGCGCCGGGTGAAGCACGCCACACGATCCCGACGTGAGCTGACGCCGCCGCAGGTCGTGCGCAGCTCGCAAGGATGCGTCGGGGCCGCACGGTCGCTCGGGTGTCGCGTCGCGATGGCAGGCACCCCACACGCCTCGCGCCACATCTGGCTGGCGAACACCGACGCCGACACCACCGTGCCGTCGCACTGGCTCGCCGCTCAACTCGAGTTGGCTGAACGCAGTGTCGGAGCCGTGGCCGGCACCGTCGAGCTCGGCGACGACGTCGACGCGTCACTCCGGGCGCGCTTCACGGCGACGTACGAGCTCTCCGGCGACGGCACTCATCGTCACGTTCACGGGGCGAACTTGGGCGTCCGCGGTGACATCTACCGACTCGCAGGAGGGTGGCGGCCGCTCCACACCGGAGAGGACCACGATCTGTGGGGTCGGCTCGGACGCGTGACCACCGGCGTGTCGTCGACGGCAATCACGGTGCGCACGAGTGCGCGCACGCGCGGGCGGGCCCCCGCGGGATTCGCATCCGACATCGTGCGGCTGATGAGCGATGTGTCGCCGAGCGACTCGGCGATCGAGGAGCCCACGGTCGCATGAGTTCCGCGGTCGAGTACGTCCTGCGCGAGCTCGTGACGAGCGGCGCACTGGATCTTCCCGATCCCGGCAGCGGCCGCAGCGCCGACCGATTGCTGGCACTCTTCGACCTCGCCCGCACCCGGCCCGTCGCAGTGGCACGCCTCGCCGAGGCACACACTGACGCCATCGCAATCCTGCACGAGGCTGGCCGCGACCCCGAGCCCGGCGCGATCTACGGCGTCTGGGCATCGGCGGGGCCGGATGATGTCGAGCTCAGTGACGCGAGCGGCACCAGACTGCGACTCGGCGGCGTGAAACCGTTTGCGTCGGGTCTGGGCGTCGTCGATCGGGCCCTGGTGACGGTCGTCGACGCCCGCGATCACCGGCGGTGCCGTCTCCTCGTCGACGCATCGGTCGACGGCGCCAGAGTACGAACGAATCTCGACCGGTGGGTCAGCGACGCGCTGCGGGATTCGGCCACCGGTGCCGTCGAGTTCGTCGACCACGAAGTCGCCCCCACCGACATCGTGGGTGGACCCGACTGGTATCTCGGCCGTGTGGGCTTCTGGCACGGCGCCTGCGCGCCCGCCGCGTGTTGGGCGGGCGCCGCCGTCGGCCTGCTGGACTCGGCCGAGCAGCTCGTGGACGACGACCCTCACCGTCGGGCCCATCTCGGCGCACTGCGATCGTCCGCCTGGGCGATGCGCTCGCTGCTGTCCGCCGCCGGCCGTCAGATCGACGAGATGCCCGATGACGTCGACCAGGCCCGGACGCGCGCCTACGCCGTGCGCTACACGATCGAGCGTCTCGCCACCGAGATGCTCGATCGATTCGGACGCGCGTTCGGCCCCCGGCCCTTCGTCAACGATGCGACGGTGTCCCAACGCTGGTACGACACGCATCTGTATCTTCGCCAACACCACGGCGAACGCGATCTGGCCGCAGCGGGCGCCGGGCGATGGCCGACATGACCAACGGCGAAACCATGCCGTACGAGTACTTCCGCGATCTGTATGACGGCGCGCCCGACCCGTGGGGGTTCGACGACCGATGGTACGAGCTGCGCAAGTTCGCCATCACGATGGCGAGCCTGCCGAATCAGCGGTATCGCCGGGCGCTCGAACCCGGCTGCTCCAACGGGGCGCTCACCGAACGCCTCGCGAGTCGCTGCGACCAACTGACGTCGTTCGATTTCGTCGAGGCAGTGGTCGCTCGGTGCCGTGAGCGTCTGGCATCCAACTCGGCAGTCGACGTGCTCGTTGCGTCGTTCCCGGACTTCTGGCCGACCGGTACCGGTGACCTCGTCGTGTGGTCCGAGGTCGCGTACTACCTCTCGCGCGAGCAGGCGGCCGTTGCGATCGGTGGGCTCGAACGATGGTTGGAACCAGGTGGCCACCTCGTCGCGGTGCACTACACGGGCACGACCAACTACCCCAGGCACGGCGAGGAGATCGGCCCGTGGCTCGACGGCGTCGGCTTCCTCGAGCGTCGATGCAGCCACGTCGACCACGAGTTCGAACTCGGCATCTGGGAACGCCGATTGCGCTGAACACCGTCGTGCGGGTTTGACGAACGAACGTCCGGGTACGCACGTCGCACCCCGCT
Organism: Ilumatobacteraceae bacterium; assembly: GCA_963741755.1. GTDB lineage: Bacteria > Actinomycetota > Acidimicrobiia > Acidimicrobiales > Ilumatobacteraceae > Sva-07. The sequence goes on from CAVUJG010000001.1 coordinate 256,823, forward strand.
CACTCACCATCGATTCAACCGCACAAGGAGTTGCCCCGTGGCTCGACCCAAGACGTCAGCATCGACCTCGAACCCCACCCGTCCCGCTCGGCCGAAGAAGCCAGCGGCGCCGTTGGCCGACGAACCCGTCGACTCGGCAACGCACCAGACCGCCGGAGATGGTGTCGCCACACTGACGACAGCGCAAGGTGTCGCGATCAGCGACGACCAGAACAGCTTGACCGTCGACGACCGCGGTCCGACGCTGCTCGAAGACTTCGTGATGCGCGAGAAGATCTTCCACTTCGATCACGAACGCATCCCCGAGCGGGTGGTGCACGCTCGCGGGTTCGGCGTGCACGGATACTTCGAGAGCTACGAAGATCTGTCGGCGCTCACCGCGGCGGCGCCATTCGCCGAGGCGGGCAAGCGCACCGACGTGTTCGTGCGATTCTCCACGGTGGCGGGCAACAAGGGCTCGATGGACCTGGCACGAGACACCCGCGGGTTCGCCGTGAAGTTCTACACCGACGAGGGCAACTGGGATCTGGTCGGCAACAACATGCCGGTGTTCTTCATCCAGGACGCCATCAAGTTCCCGGACCTCATCCACTCCGTCAAGCCCGAACCCGACCGCGGGTTCCCGCAGGCGCAGTCGGCGCACGACAACTTCTGGGACTTCGTCTCGCTGATGCCCGAGTCGATGCATCACTTGATGTGGGTCATGTCCGACCGTGGTATCCCGCGCTCGTTCCGGATGATGGAGGGCTTCGGCGTCCACACGTTCCGGTTCGTCACGGCCAGCGGCGAGTCGAGCTACGTGAAATTCCACTGGAAGCCGACGCTCGGTGTGCAGTCGGTGACGTGGAACGAAGCGCTGAAGATCAACGGCGCCGACCCCGACTTCCATCGCCGCGACATGTGGGACTCGATCACCGCCGGCAACTTCCCCGAGTGGGAGCTCGGAGTCCAGGTGTTCGACGACGCGTTCGCCGACGAGTTCGACTTCGACATCCTCGATGCGACGAAGCTGATTCCCGAGGAGGTCCTGCCGGTTCGTCCGATCGGCAAGATGGTGCTCGATCGGGTGGTCGACAACTTCTTCGCCGAGACCGAGCAGGTGGCGTTCTGCACGCAGAACGTGGTGCCGGGCATCGACTTCACCAACGATCCCCTCCTGCAGGGCCGCAACTTCTCGTACCTCGACACGCAGCTGAAGCGGCTGGGGTCGCCGAACTTCACCCACATTCCGGTCAACGCGCCGCGGTGCCCGGTGGCGCACTTCCAGCAGGACGGCCACATGGCGATGTCCAACCCGGTGGGACGCGCCAACTACGAGCCGAACTCGTGGGGCGACCGGGGCGGGCCACGCGAGAACCCGGCCACCGGCTTCCGATCGTTCCCTGCCGAGACCGGCGGGCCGAAGCGCCGCATTCGACCCGAGTCGTTCGCCGACCACTACAGCCAGGCGCGCATGTTCTATCGCTCGCAGACCGCCATCGAGCAGACGCACCTCGGCGACGCGATCGTGTTCGAGTTGTCAAAGGTCGAAACGCCGTCGATCCGCCACCGCGTGGTTGCTTCACTGCGCAACGTCGATGAGGACCTCGCCCAACACGTCGCCGACGGTCTGGGCTTCGAGCAACTGCCCGATGCGCTCGAGGCAGCTGTTGCGCCAATCGACGTCGCTGCCTCACCAGCGCTCAGCATCCTCGCCAATCCTCCTGAGTCGTTCGCTGGGCGCAAGCTCGGGGTGCTCGTGTCGCAGCACGCGGATGCGAAGTCGCTGCGGATGTTGACGAAGGCGGCCGAGGCCGAGGGGATGGTTGTCGCCATCGTCGCCCCGACCGTCGAAGGCATGACCGACAGCGAGGGCAGCGCCATCGACGTCGCCGAGAAGATCGACGGTGGCCCCTCGGTGCTGTTCGACGCCGTCGCCGTGATCGTGGCACCCGACGAGGCCGCCTCGATCGCGGCCCTACCCGGGGCCCGTGACTTCGTCAGTGATGCCCATGCGCACAAGAAGTTCGTGGGATACAGCGCCGCGGCCACCGACGTCTTCGTCGCCGCCGGCGTCGAGGCTGACGGCGCCGCGGGATATCAACAGCTCGACAGCACCCGGAAAGCCGCAGACTCGTTCATCGAGATGTGCCGCAACGTTCGGGCCTGGGATCGAGACATCAGCTGACACGCTCCCTCGCACGGTGGGCTCAGCCGGAACGGGAGCGGTGCCAGCCGCCGACGCGCCAGGAGCGCGTGAGTGGCGCCCAGCGGCGGGCGGCGATCGCAGCAGTCGCAGCGTTGGCGCCGCATGCACCGTGCACGCCGCCGCCGGGATGCGCCGACGCTGACGCGAGAAACAGCTTCGGAACGGGCGTTTCAGCGCGCCCGAGACCGAGCGTCGGACGGAAGACCAGTTGCTGGTGCAGCTGCGCGGTCCCGAGGTTCTTGTCGCCGTGCAGCAGGTTGGCATCATCACACTGCATCGCATGGGGAGACTGGATCGACCGCCGTCGCACCAGCGAGCCGAAACCGGGCGCATGGTCCTCGATGCGCTGCTGGATGCGGTCGCCGAACGCCTCGACGTCATCGTCATCGTTGAGTCCGCCGAGCTCGCCGGCTCCGTCACCGCGTACGTCCTGGGGGACGTCGGTGTACGCCCAGACGGTCTCGGTGCCTGCGGGCGATCGGGTGGCGTCCGCCGTGGTCATCTGACCGAGCAGCACGAACGGTTCCTCCGGCAGACGACCGGTGTTCAGTCGCGCGGCGGTCATCGTCAGCTCGTCGATCGAGTCCGCGAGGTGCACGGTGCCCGCCCGACCGACTGTCGGATCACTCCACGGGATCGGAGCGTCGAGCGTCCAGTTGACCTTGAACGTGGCCGAACCTCGTTGGTATCGGCCGATGTCGTGGATGGTCGACGCCGGCAGCGCTGAGCGTTCGACCAGGTCGAGGTACAACGTCGGGGCGACCACGTCGGCCAGCACACCGTGCCGAGCCAGGAGTCGCTCGCCATCGGCGGTCTGCACCCCGCTCGCACCGTCGCTGTCGGTCAGCACCCTCACGACCCGGCGGTCGCACTTCACCACACCGCCCCGCACGTTGAACCGACGCACCAACGCCGACGTCAGCTCGCCCGCTCCACCCTTCGGCACCGGCCAGCCGTGACGCTGCCCGATGCCGGTCAGCAACCAACCGAGGAGACCTGAAAGCGCCGTGGTGGGCGTGACATCGGCATGCAGCGCGGACCCCGCCAACAGCAGCGTCGCACCGGCGCCATGGAAGCGCTCGTCGGCGAAGGAACTCACGGGGACGAGCGCATCGCGAGCCAACTCGCCCGTCCCGCGCACGCCGAGCGATGCCGCAAGTCGCAGGGCTGCCCGCACCGGCGGAAACGGACCCATGAATGCTGCGATGACGTCGTCTTCGATCTCGCCCCATCGCTGCATCAGCGTCCGCCACGCATCGCCGTCGCCGCCAGCGAACGCGTCGAGCGACGCTGCGGTAACTTCCATGTCTCGGCTCAGCACGGCGGTGCCGCTGGACGTGGGATGCGCGAGCACGTCGGGTGCGTGACACCAGGCCAGACCGTGGCGTTCGAGGTGCAGCTCACGGATGTGCGGCGACACCGCAGACAGCGGATAGAAGGCGCTGAACCGATCGGACACGAAACCCGGTTCGAGGATCTCGGCGCTGCGGACCGCGCCACCGGGCTCGGGTTCGGCCTCCAGCACCACCACGTCCCAACCCTCGTCGGCCAGCCGATTCGCAGCGACGAGACCGTTCGGGCCCGCGCCGATCACGACGGCATCGACCGTGCGCGTCACGTCGTGCCTCCGCCGTCGAGCACCATCGCCAGCCGTCGCAGCGACCGGTGGTTGCGCACGTGGATCGACGGATCCATCACCGGGCGCACCAGATTGCCGATGCTGCGCACGCTCGGTTCCTCCTCGAGCAGCAACACGGTGCCGGTGTCGTCGCTCACGAGCGTGAACGTCACGACGGCGGACACCAACGGGCGGGCCTTGACGGCCAGGCGAAGCAGACGACCGTGATCGACGTCGAGTACTTCGGAGTGGTCGGGCAACGTCAAACGCCCGATCCCCACCCGATGGTGGAACCGAGAACCGACCGCCGGCCAGGTGTCGTCGACGTCGCGCACCTCCTCGGCGCCGATCAGCCAATCGGGATAGACAGTGGGATCGATCAGGATGTCCCAGACGCGCTGGCGTGAGGCCCCCAACTTCCGACTCGTGAATGCCATGGCGTGGCGGTACCCGATCGGCCGTCGCCGACACCACCAACGACCGGTTCCCCGCGGCGGCTGAGTGGCATCCCGATGCAGAGTTCGTACTACTCACTTGCCCGGCGTGAGCGGTTGGCGGGCGGCGAAGTCGGGTAGGGGATGACCATGACCGCCAGCGTCCCCGTCCCCCCGCCCGTCGATCCCCCGGTGCCCGAAGATCCGCCGCCGATCATTCCCGAGCCAGCGCCGTCGCCCGATCAGCCAGTCGTGCCGGACCCCGACGCCTGAGACGTTTACCAGACCGTCGATGACGACGAACGACGAGGCAGCGTTCGCGCCGATCTTCGACCTCCCTGCGCTGTGGCGGGCAGACATCATCAACGAGTTCCGACTGCGTGGTGCAGAACGGTGCGCCGCTGCGTCACCGGCGCTCGGCTTCCCGCAGCTGCTCGACTCGCTGCGTGCGTCGCTCGACCCTGTTGGAACTCGCTGGCTCGACGTCGGCGGTGGTCTCGGCGGGATCGCGAGCTGGCTCGAACGGACGTCGGCGGCGCGGGTCGTGGTGATCGATCCGTCGGAGCGCAGCTTGATCGCCGCTCGCAGGTTGTTTCCCGCCCTGGTGGTGTGCGTCGGGACGAGCGACTGTCTGCCGGTCGGCGACGGTTCGGTCGATGTGGTGATGCTCAACGGCGTTGTGTCGTTGCTCGACGAGCTCGCCGGCCTCGTTGTCGAGGCGCGGCGCGTCCTCGCGCTGAATGGCCATGTGCTGGTGACCGACATCTGGTCGGCGACGAACGACACGCTCACGGTTGCGCCCAACACCTTTCACTCGCTGGAGTCGTTCGCCGCGAGCTGGATCGAGGCCGGGTTCGGGGTGCGGCACGTAGCGATCGCTGACACGTCGACGGGCTGGTGGGCGTCAGCCGCGACGCAGGTGAACGACGAGATCGTCGTACGCCACGCAAACGATGCCGGTTTCGACCAATGGCATGACGACATGCGCCACATCCAGTCGGTGATCGAGTCAGGCCGCATCATGGCCGCAGGGATCTTGCTGGTTCCTTCGACGTTTGCGGCGCCGGCGGTCGGGTCACGTAGCGCCTGACGCGCTCTGCCCGGCCCGGCAGGCGACCCCGGCCGAGGATGGCTCAGGTGGTGAGGACTCGGAGGTGTCGACGACCCAGTCCATGGCCGAAACCTACGCTTTCGCGGACAGGTCGATCGCCGATGTTCGACGCTCCGACATCGACTCGGCCACACGTCCAGGGAAGTCTTCGCGGCGCTTGACGTCGATGACGACTCGAGCCACGCCGACGAGCGGTGTCAGCACGATCGCACCGATGATGCCCGCAGCGGCCGCTCCCGCGAGCGCTGCAAGCAGGGTCGCCCACGGCGGAACATCGATCGACTCGCCGATCACGGTGGGCTGGATCACATTGTTCTCGATGAATTGGTAGGAGATGTAGACCACCGCAGCGACCAGGGCCTGAGCCGGCCCCACACCAAAGGCGAGCACCACGAGGGGGAACCCGCCCATGAAGCCGCCGATCTGCGGTACGAAGTTCCACACGAACGCCCAGGCGGCGAGCACGGGCGCCAGACCCAGACCGAGCACCAGCGCAACGATCAACACCACGCTGGCGTTGAGTCCCGCGACCAGCATGGCACCGCCGAGGTACGCACTCACCGCCTGGAGAGACACCTCGGTCAACTTCATGAACTGCCGACGGTGTGTCGCCGGAGTTCGCCTGCGGGCGGCCGCGGCCAGCCGCGGGCCGTCGACGAGCAACGACACCGTCAGCAACAGCGTCCAGAGCAGATCGACCACCCGGTTCCCGACGATCGGAAGCCAATCGGCAACACCACCGCTCGATGACAGCCGCTCCGGGACACGCTGCATCTGGTCGTCGATCCACGTCGCGGCGTCCTGATCGCGTAGCCAGCCCCCGATCACTGGGGCATCCTCCATCTGCTGCACGATCGACGGGAGGCGGTTGCTGAACTCCGACGTGCTCGACGACGCACCGTTCACACCCAACGTGACGACCAACGAGAGCACGAGTGCGCCGACCAGCAGCACCAGCACGATCGACGCGAGCCGTCCGAGACGAAGACGTCGCGAGAGGAACCCGACGGGTCGGTTCAGCGCCACGGCCACCATCGCGGCGATGACGATCCACACCACGGCGCGACCCAGTTGGCCGAGAGCGACCCAGACAAGCGCAACGGCGCCGACACCCGCCAGCACGTGCACGAGCGAGCGCCACGTCGGCACCACCGCCACACGCCCATCGACCACACGCGCCAACCAGGTCGGAGCGGTCCTCGCAGGAGAAGGCAGAGATTCGTCCGTGGTCAGCGACGCGCCGACCAACGCCATACCGACTACCAGCACGAACGCCCCGCCCGGCCCCGCAATCGACGTGCCGATCCCGATCGAGACGACCCACATCGAGGCCGGAACCGCCAGCAGGCGCTCGACGAGCCGGTGGCGTGCCAAACGCGCCACTGCACCGATGACGGCAATGGCGACGAACATGATGGCTCCCGCCCCAGGCGAGGACGCTGCAGCCGCGAGTGCAACCGGCAACAGGCCGATGATCAAGCCGATCGTCGGCACGACCGACCACGCACCTGCCCACATTCCCAACACGACCGCCCCCGGTACACCCAGCGCGAACGCCGCTGTGGCGACTGCCGTCGTGACACCGGCCGCGAGTACGAGCGAACGGCGAACGACAGATCCCGCACGTGTCGTGATGTCGGCGAGCAACAGCCGGACACGTCGCCGATCGTCACGATCCCAGTGGCCGACCAGCCAGTTGGTCAGCGACCCCACACTCGATTGAAAGAACGCTGACAGGATGACGGCGACGAGCAACTGGAGAGCCTGCGTGCCGACGCCGCGAGCCGACTCGCGTCCGGTGATCACGGTGGTCGGCAGTCGGGCGAACACGGCGTCGACTCCGTCTCGGGCTCCGACGGCGTTTGCCACACGGTCGGGGAAGCTCCCCGCGCGGAGACCGTCGATACGACCACCGAGAAGTTCCGCCAGGCGCTCGGCTTGACCGGACAGGTCACGCCACAGCAGCACCGCAAGCCCGACGATTGCCGCGTAGGTGATCGTTGCCGTGATCACGACTGCCGCAGCGCGTCCGACGGTTCCGGCGAGGCGCGCGCGCAGGGGTTCCGAGACGAACGCAAGCGACGCTGCGAGCAGCACCAGACCCGCTGTGTCCACGAGTCGAACCACCAGCGCGAGCACCACGACAACCGCGATGGCGATCAGACCAACGCGCACGGTCTCGACGCCCGCACTGCGCGACCACGCATCTGTCGGGACAGTGCCGTTTTCGGACGATGCGAGCGGGAACTTGTCGGACACGATGCCACGACGTTCCCCCGTGGTGGCATGCGGAAACACCGTCAGGTGTAGAACGCGGCGCGGCGGGGTAACGACCGCCCATGAAATTCTTCTTCGGATTCATCACTGGTCTCGTCGTCGGCGGTTTCGTGGCGACGAACTCGACCGAACAACAACGCCGTCAAGCACGGGCTGCCACATCGGGCGCCGTTCGTCGCGTGAAGCAGTCACAGGTCGGCCAGGCGGTCGACGACAATGCCTCGAAGGTGATGTCGACCGCCGGGGATCGCGTGACAGACGCAGTCGACACCGTCGGCGACACTGTGTCTTCAGCGATCGCACCCGACACCGCTCACTCCGCCAACTGACGCTGCCCATCGAGCTCGGCTCAGGTCCGCAGTGCGCTGACGAGTTCTGCGCGAGTCATCCGGGAACGACCTCGCACTCCGCGACGAGTTGCGAATGCGTACAGCGGCAGCGAGACGCAGCGCATCGGCGAACGCCAGCCCACGTGCCGCGCCGACGGCCAACGCCGCAGTCATCGAGTCGCCTCCCCCGCGACCGTCGAGTACTTCGAGCGACGGCGAGCGCACCTCGAGGCAACCGTCGGCATCACACGCCAGGGTGCTGCGGTCCTGCCGCGACACCACGACCGATCCGGCCCCGGCCGTGCGCAGACGGAGCATTGCTATGGCGACCGAGCTGCGGATGCTCGGTCGTCGCCACGATGTGGCGGCCACCGTCGCGTCGGTCCTCGATCACCACCGAGTTGGGATTCACCATCGTCGTCAGACGTGCGTCGAAGCCGTCTGCCGCGATGATCGAGCGCAGCGCGTCGCCCGGTTCCCCTCCCACCGGCGCGCAAGGGATTGCGTCGACGCCCAGGGCCTGGATCATCCGCGCGATCCAGTAGCCCTGGCCGCCGGCGTGGAGGTGGACCTCGTCGCTCTCGCCGTCGCCGGTGCGATGAACCTCGATCCCGAGCATCATCGCCGGCGCGAACACGGCGATCGCCGGCGACGACACGGTCAACTCACTGCGTCGCGAAGACCACGGACCTCGTCGTGCGCCGCCTTCACCGCAGTTCGCTGGCGAGTCACGGTCGCACGCAAGTCGGCGGAGATGTCCTCCTCGAGGGCCTTGTCGTACTCGGCGACCGCGTGGTCCTCGCCCTGCTCGGCGGCATCGAGAACGCCACTGGGGCTCGATCCGCTGATCGCATCCTTGACTGCCATCCAGCCTCGGTGGACTGCAGCGGTCGCCGACCCGGACTCGTCGATGTCGTCGCCATAGGCAGCTGCCATCGATTCCAATTCCGCGCTGAACTGGGCACGTTCGGTCGAGAACCGGCGGAAGGTGGTGGCAAGATCCGAACGTTCGGACGAGTCGAGCTTGTCAGCCGCATCGGCGAAGCCGCGTTCTCCGTCCTTCAGGGTCTCGATCAGATCCCGGGTGACCTTGGCGTCGGTGGACATGGTGTTCTCCTCGTTGGTTGGATTGGTGATGACCCCGCCTGTCGCTGAGTGGTGATCGCGGGGCCCACCCGAGTTGTGCCCGCTTCGTGTCCAGGCAAACCCCGAACGCAGCGCTCACACCCGTTCGCCAACCCGATCGACGTCGGACCAGTCTCGTTTGGCCGCGCAACGGTTGGGTAACCACTCCTCCATCTCGGCACACCCGTGCCTCGAACTCGAAAGGAAAGACATGAGCACTACACATCGCACTCGACGGCAGGCACTCGGCGCAACACTCGCCGCTGGTGCGCTGATCGCCGGGATCACCGCATGCGGATCCGACGACGACAGTGCCGTTGTCGTCGATGGTGGAAGCGTCGAGGTCGACGTCACCGAATTGGAGAACGATTTGGGATCGGCGGTCGACGATGCCGTCGACGAGGCCGATGCGAACGCCGACGATCTTGCGCAAACACTGCGCGACAACGGACTCGACAGCCTGGCGAGCGTCGTCGAACAGATCGATGTCTCGGAACTGGTCGGTGATGGGGAGTTCACGTTTCTCGCACCGAACGACGAAGCCTTCACCACGCTCTCCGCCCAGGAGATCGCGGACCTGCTGAGCGAACCCAGCCAGATCGTCGACACGCTCCAGAATCACCTCCTCGACGGCACGATCAGCGCCGACGAGTTGGCCGGGATGGAGACGGCCGACACTCGCTCAGGTGAAACCCTCACTGTGACCGTCGACGGCGAGGCGATCATGATCGACGATGTCGTCATCGTGGCCAAAGACATCGAGGTGGGCGGAGGCGTGATTCACGTCGTCGACGGATTCCTGCTGGCCTCGTGAGCAGTCCGCCGGTCGCTACGGCGTCGAACCAGAACACAACGTCTGATTCCACGAACGACGATCGTCTCGCAGCGCCATCAGGCGACGGCGCGATCACGATCGAGTTCGAAGGAGCGGGCAAGGCGTTCGACGACCGGTGGATCGTTCGCGGGCTCGACGTTCAGGTACGGGCTGGCACGATTCTTGGCATGGTCGGCCCATCGGGATGCGGCAAGACCACCACGGTCCGACTCGCCACCGGCGTGTACCGGCCGGACGAGGGAGCGGTCACCGTTCTGGGCGAGCAACCCGCCGAGCGACCGACGGCGCAACGCACGGCGATCGGCTATCTGCCGCAATCGCCCGTACTCTTCGACGACCTCTCACTGTGGGAGAACCTGAACTTCCACGCGTCGCTCAACGGTGTGCGTTGGCGACGCCGCGAGCGACTCGGCAAGGTCCTCGAACTCGTCGACCTGCGCGGCGAGGAGCGCAAGCTCGTCCGCGATTCGTCCGGCGGGATGCGACGGCGACTGGCGCTCGCGGCGACGCTCGTCCACGATCCGCCGGTGCTCATTCTCGATGAGCCGACTGCCGGTATCGACCCGCTGCTGCGTCGCCAGATCTGGCAGCACTTCCGAGACCTACGGGACGCGGGTCGCACGGTCGTGATCACCACGCAGCACGTGAACGAAGCAGCGCACTGCGACATCGTGGTCGTGCTCGACGAAGGTCGCGTCGTCGCTGTTGGAACCCCCGACGAACTCCGCCGGCGTGCGTTCGGCGGAGACGTCTTGAACGTCGTGGTCACCCCAGCCGTCGACGAGCATCTTCTCGTCGAGATCACTGGCATCGAGGGCGTCACGTCGGCAGACGTCGTCGGGTCCCACCGGATTCGCGTCATCGCCGAGCCAACCTCGGACGTGTTGCTCCACATCCTCGATCGACTCGACGAACTCGGCGTCGGCGTCGAGGAATCCGGTGCGGTGCCCGTCGACTGGGACGAGACCTTCATAGCTCTCGTCGGAGAACGGGAGACCCGATGAACTCGGCGACGACGACCGCGCCTCGCCGCGCCCGCCGGCTGGTCCAGATCGGCGGGTTCGTTCGTAAGGAGATCGCCGCTGTTGCACGACAGCCGCGGCTGCTGATCGTGCTCGTGGCCGGACCCTTCGTGATTCTGTTGCTGTTCGGTGTCGGCTACGACCAGGAGCAAGCCGTGTTGCGCACCGCGTTCGTCGGACCCCCCGGGTCGATCTACGAGGAGTCGCTCGACCAGTTCACCGATGAACTCCAGCAGTACGTCGACAACGCCGGCTTCTCCGACGACCTTGTCGAAGCCGAAAGCCGGCTGCGTGACGGCGAGATCGATGCGATCGTCGTGTTCCCTGCGGACCCCGTCGACGACATCCTCGCCGGGGACCAAGCGAGCATCACGGTGCTTCACGACAAGATCGACCCGATTCAGCAGGTGGCCGTCGAGGTCTCCTCGCAGGTCGCCGTGATGGAGATGAACGCGCGCATCCTGGAAGAGGTCGTCGGCCAGGCTCAGAACTCGCTCGTACCGATCGCCGAATCGATCGATGCGGCAGGCAGCGAGATCGATCTGCTGGTCGCGGCCATCGAACAAGCCGACGAACAACAGATCGCCGACGCGCTCGGTCGGCTCGCACAATCGACCGACGACATCGACACGATCGCCACCGCATCGCTCGAACTGTCCGAAAGCCTGGGCGCGGACGATGAGACGACAGCCTCACTCGGCGACTTGCGTGACAACGCGTCGTCGATGTCCGTCCGGGTTTCGGAGTTGAACACCGACGCGTCGTCGATCACACCCGCCGACGTCGACGAGATCGCCACCCAGCTCGCTGCGATCGACTCCGTCGCCGACACCGCCGCGACGATCGATCCCGGCGTGGTGGTCCGACCGTTCACCAGCGAGACCGCCAACCTGCAACGCGAGCCGGTGAAGGTGAACGACTTCTTCGCACCCGCTGCGCTCGCGCTCCTGCTCCAGCACATGGTGTTGACGTTCGCGGCCATGAGCCTGGTCTCGGACCGCACGCTGGGCCTGTTCGAGGTGTTCCGCGTCGGTCCCATCGACGCGTCACGTGTGCTGGCGGGCAAGTACCTCGCGTTCGTCCTCGTCGGGTCCGCCGTCGGCGCCGCGCTGATCATTGCCATGATCGGTCTGCTCGATGTCCCGATGCGCGGCGACGTCATGTGGCTGGCGGTCGGCGTCGCTGGTCTGTTGTTCGCATCGATCGGATTCGGACTGATGTTGTCGCTGCTGGCGACGACCGACGTGCAGGCGGTGCAATTCTCGATGCTGGCCCTGCTCGCCGGGCTCTTCTTCGGCGGGTTCTTTCTCGATCTCGACGCCTTCTCGTACCCCGTCAAACTGATCTCGTGGCTCTTGCCCGTCTCGTACGGGATCCGGCTGCTGCGTGACGTGATGCTCCGAGGAGCCGACCCGAGCCCGTACGACCTGGTCGGTCTGACCGCGACCACGATCGCGTTCGGCATCGCTGCCTGGTATCTACTCAGACGTCAGCTGAGAGTCCGGTGACGGGCGAACGCGTCGATCCGACCCCGCCCATCGAGGCTGCCGCCATCAGTCGGTTGGGCCTGCGCCACCGATGGCGCTCGAACGAGGCGCAACGTCGCGCCGGTCGGACGATGATCACCGTGGGTCTGGTCGGAGTAGTTGTTGCAGTCGCCGGAACAATTTCGGGATGGTTGTTCGTCGGGCAGGTAGGTGCAGCGACCGACGACAGTCTCGAGGTCACCCTCGAAACCCTCGACGCCGTCGACGACACGATCGACCTCGCCGACGGCGTGCTCGGATCCACGACCGACACCGTGGATGCGCTCGCTCGCACCCTCGGTGCCGTGTCGGGTTCGTTCGACGCAGGAACGGCTGCGATCGACGACGTCGCTGGTCTGGCCGACACCGTGGGCCCGTCGATCGACGAAGCCGCCGTCGCGGTGCGCCGACTCGAGTCCGTCGGCGACGACATCGATGGCGTGCTCGGAGCGCTCTCCGACATCCCGTTCGGTCCCGACTACGACCCGACAGCCGGGCTCGGAGAGACCTTCGGCAACGTGGCCGACGCCCTCGAACCGCTGCCTGACGAACTCACGACGACCGCCGCAAGCCTGACCGACTTCACCGACTCGGCGGAAGAACTGCAGGACCAACTCGCCGAACTTGCCGACTCGGTCCAGTCGGTCAGCAACGAGCTGTCCGACAGCGACGCGCTCGTCGGGCAATACCGCACGAGTGTCAGCGACGCGCGAGCGCTCGCGACGGACACCCGCAACGACCTCTCGGGCAGTGCACAACTGATGCGCACGTTCATCGTGCTCGGTGGCATCACGTTCGCAGTGAGCCAGATCGTGCCGTTGTGGATGGGGCGCTCGTTGCTCGACGCTGCCGGCGAGACGGTGAGGCCTGGCGCCGATCGCACCGGCGCTGGTTTGGCTGGATGACCCATCGGCAAGCGTCTTGTCACCATGGCCGACACTGATGGAGCACAATCCGACCGTGACACGTCCGACAGCCATGACCGGGGTCGGCGCGGCGATCTCAAGCTGGCGGTGGCGGGCGGTATCGCTGGAGCGCTGATCGGCTTTGCCGCAATGGCGCTGGTCGGCAACGCCAGGGCGGTTGAGGCGAAGCGACTCCTCGAAGCCGTGATTCCAACGGCTCGCTTCGCCGCCTCGTCCTACATCGGTGGAGGCGCCACCGTTCTCGCCCTGATGCTGACACTGCTCACGTTCAGCATCTCACATGACCTCGATTTCCGAGCCTCCCACTATCGCCGGATTCGCGACATCGCGGCCATGACGGCGGGGGTCATCGTCATCTCGGTACTGCTGTTGATGTTTCTGAGCTTCCCGATCGGAGAAGCCGACGTCGAACAGTCCTGGTACCTGTGGGCCTACTACGCGGTGCTGCTCGGCGGAGCCTGCACGGGTGGGGTGTTCATCTCGATCATGCTGATGCTCTTCTACGCAGTGAGAGGGCTCATCGGAGTCGGTCTCGATCCCGTCTCGAGTGCGCTCGTCGACACGGACTGACAGGCATTCAAAGACCCCTCACCGGGCAATCGAGTTGCGGTCAGCCGCGCAGGGTCTTGACCAGTTCGGTGAAGTCGTGCACGAGCAGGTCCATGTCGGCGTCGGTGTGGGCGAACGAGACCAGCCACTGCTCATCGAGTCCGGGTGGGGTGAGGACGTTGCGGTTGACGCCCCACAGCCAGGACAGCTCTGCCATGGCGAAGTCGGTGGCCTTGTAGTCGCGGTAGTTGCGCACCGGCGTGGGCGACCAAGTGATACAGCCCTTCACGCCGACCCCGACGGTGTGGGCCGGCAGCTCGTACTCGGCGATGACGGCATCGATCGCATCCAACGCACGCACGTTGATCGCCTCGGCGGCTGCGAGCGCCTCCGGTGTGCAGATCTCGTCGACCGCAGCCGCGGCGGCCATCACCAGCGGATTGCCGTTGTACGTGCCGAAGTGAGCCATCCGCCCATCGACGACGACCTCCATCACCTCGCGCTTGCCGCCGAACGCAGCCAGCGGCAGGCCGCCGCCGATGCTCTTGGCGAGCGTGATCAGGTCCGGCTCGACACCGAGCCGCTGCGCGGCGCCTGCGTAGCCCGCGGTGAGACCGGTCTTCACCTCATCGAAGATCAGCACGACGCCGTACTGATCGCACAGGGCGCGCACGCCGGCCAGATAGCCCTCGTCGGGGAGCACGATCGCAAGGTTCTCGATCACCGGCTCGACCACCATCGCGGCGACATCGCGGCCATGCTCGGCGAAGATCCGCTCCAGCATGGGCAGGTCGTTGTACGCCGCGACGTGGACCGTGCCGGCCTCGACGTCGAAGGGGACGTCGGCCGATGGGGGCATCGGCGGGGCCGATGTCGGCCAGCGCCGGCTTCACCGACACCTGCAGCGGGTCGTATCCGCCGTGATACCCGCCCTCGATCTTCACGATCGCCTTGCGTTCGGTGTACGCCCGAGCGGCACGGATGGCGTACATCAGCGACTCGGTGCCCGAGTTCGTGAAGCGGATCATGTCCAATCCGAAACGCTTGCAGAAGCGCTCACTCATGTCGGTCGCCTGCGGGCTGGGTGTGACGAACAGCGTGCCGACTTCTTCCAGCGCCCGGGTGATGTGCTCGACGACCACCGGGTTGAGGTGGCCGACCAGCATCGCGCCGAAACCCATCGACATGTCGAGCAGGCGCCGACCGTCGACATCGGTGAGCCAGGCACCCTGGGCGGACTGGATCGAGATCGGATACGGGTCCCAGTACTGGAACGACGAGGTCACTCCGAGCGGCAGTGTGCGACTGGCGCGCACGTTGTGCTCACCCGAGCCGGTGGTGGACTGTGTGAAACGCTCCCACTCGGCGGCCACCAGGGTCGCCGCTCGATCATGGTCGACGGGGCGGAAGCTCACCGGCAGATGGCGGCGCGTCGCCGGGTCGTGCGGCGGCCAGATCGGGGAAATGGTGTCAGTCGAGGTCATCTGCTGCCTTCAGGGGCCGAGAGTGGGATTCTGAATGCTGTCGAAGTCAACTCGTTCGCACCGGAGTTCTCCACGTGAGGCGCTCACATTACCTGTTGCGACCGATGTAGACCTCGGCTGCACCGGCTTCTACCCGTGGTGCTCCGACTACCCGGACACCCAGACCATGCGCCTGTTCGCCGAGCAGGTCATCGCGCATGTCCGCTCGGCGAACTGAGAGAGACTCACCACATGCCCTCCAACTTTGCGCTGAAATCCATGAACCGAATCCACCGCACGATGCTCGCCGTCAGCGGCGGGCGCCTCGGGTGGACGGCGGGCAAGATGCCCGTCCTCGAACTGACCACCACCGGACGCAAGAGCGGCAGGCAACGCTCGACGATGCTCACGGCCCCGTGGCAGAGCGGCGACAAGATGGCGATCGTCGCATCGGCGGGCGGCAACGACCAGCACCCTGCATGGTTCCTCAACATCGAATCGAACCCGACGGTCACCGTTCGTACCGACAGCGGCACTCGCTCCATGACCGCTCGCATCACCTCCGGCGACGAGCGCGCCGAGCTCTGGGAGGAGATCGCGTCGAAGTACGACAACTACGCCGGCTACCAGAAGAAGACCGAGCGCGAGATCCCGGTCGTGCTGCTCGAGCCCGCCGACTGAACACCTGCGCTGTGGATCAACACAGCGCGTCGATCCAGCGCTGCTTGTCGACGTCGCACGCGAAACTGTGTTCGATCGAGTTGCGCGCCAGTGTCGTCACGCCGTCGAGATCGAGGTCGCACCAGTCCCACGCCCGCTCGTACTCGGCGAGCAGATCGGTCTGGAACATCGGAGGATCGTCGGTGCCGAGCGTGACGACGAGACCGGCGTCGAGCATCGCCGGCAGCGGGTGTTCGCCAGCCGATGCCACCGCGTGCAGCGCCAGATTCGAGCCCGGACACACGTCGCACGGAATCCCTCGGTCGACCAGCAGTGCCACCACGTCGGGATCGGACATCACGCCGATGCCGTGCTGGATACGCACGGCCTCGAACTGCTCGACCGCGAATCGAACCTCGTCGGGGCCACCGTGCTCCGCGGCATGGGCGACGCCGGGCACACCGAGTTCCCGCGCCCGGGCGTAGATCGGGGCAAAGTCGTCGGTGGTCCACGAATCGGCGGGACCACCCATGCCGACCGCCAGCAGATGGTCGGTCCCGTGCGCCAAGACCTCCTCGATCGCAACGGCGCAATCGGACGCCGCGAGATGCGGTGAGATGTCGGGGATCAGGCCCCACGACACACCCGAGCGGCCGGCCGCCCGGGTGCATCCGTCGACAATGCCGTCATGGATCGGGCCCCATGGTTTCGAGTGCTCGACGATGTGGCCGGTGGCCGAGACGTGGAACTCGACGTGGACGACACCCTGGGATGTCGCGAGATCGAGGTAGCGCTCCGCAGCGAGCGCGAAGTCGTCCGGGTCGCGAAGCAGATCGAGCACGGCGAAGTAGCGCTCGAGAAACATGGCAAAGCTGTCGAAACGGAACCAGGCCTCGACACCGTCGAGGTCGTCGGCGGGCGGACGGACCCCGTGACGTTCGGCGAGCGTCAGCACGGTGGACGCGTCGATCGTCCCCTCGAGATGGACGTGCAGTTCGGCCTTCGGCAGCGCCCGAACAACGGCGTGCGGAAAGGGTGCGCTCATCGGTCCAGGGTACGGCCCGCGACTGGAGTGCCTCGAGCATCCCGAAGGAGAGGTGGTCAGTCAAATCTCAGCCTCCACATCTCGATGCGCGGGCCGGACCTGATAGGCCTGACGTCGACCGGGTCAGGGGACCCGCCTTCCGGGGAGGTCGTGCGCATGTCGTATCCCAAGCACATCAATCACGAGCTCAGCCCGATGGCGTGCCCGGTCGACCTCGACGACGTCGACCTGTTCGGCGACGGGGCCCAGGAGCACTGGTACGAGGCCTACGAGATCCTCCATCGCGACGCTCCCGTCCTTCGGATCGAAGGCGGCGGACTGACGCCGGGCGCCGACGCATTCGTGCTCACGAAGCATGCCGACGTGTCGCGCGTGGTGCGGGACCCAGAACGGTTCCTCAGCCTGACGACGAAGCGGCTCGGTCAACTCGTCGACCAGGGTTTGTCGCCCGAGGACGCCTTCGCCACGCATCACAATTTGATGCAGGCGTCGATGCTGTCGCTACGCCCGACGCAGCAGCTCTACAACCGGCACCGCAAGGAACTCACCGATCCATGGGTCGGGCCGGGCGCACTCCGCCACCGCGGCATGATCACCCGACACGCCAACGACCTGTTGGACGCATGGATCGACGACCCCGACGTCGAGTTCATCAGCCAGTTCGCACGCCCCCTACCCCAGCGCGTGATGGCGAGCATCCTCGGCTTCCCTCTCGCCGACATCCCGCAACTCGCCGAGTGGGGCGACGCCGTCGTCACGCCATTCGTCCACGGCACCGGTCTCAAACACGAACTGACCCGGGAGCAGACGGAGGAAATGGTCGCCCGCCTCGACGGCTTCCAGGACTACATCTACGACCACGTCACTGCGAAGCGCCGCGATCCCCAGGACGACATGGTCAGCTTCCTGTGCGACGTCCACTACGAGGCACTCGACCGGAAACTGACCGATCTCGAGATCGCCGGGATCGTCCACGCCATGATCATCGGGGGCCTCGAGACCACCCAGTACGCCCTCGAGGAGCAGGCGCAGCTGCTGTGCGAACACCCCGGGACCTTCGAGGGCCTCCGCGCCGACCGGACCAAGCTGCGAGCGTTCGTCGAGGAGTCGATGCGGATGCGCTCGCCGACCCACGGGCTGTCCACACGGATCACCGCGCACGACGAGGTGTTCCAGGGCGTCGAGGTGCCGGCGGGCTCGCTCCTGCACCTGCGCTTCGGCGCCGCCAACGTCGATGGGGACGAGTTCGCCTGCCCGTTCGACCTCGACCTCGACCGCGACGGAGTGAGCCGCCACATCACGTTCTCGGCCGGACCGCGCGTCTGTCCGGGTGCGACGCTGTCACGCCTCGAACAGCAGATCGCGTGGGGTGTACTGCTCGACCGGCTCGAATCGATCGAGTACGGCGACGGCAACACCTGGCTGCACCAACCCGGGATCATGCTCGGCACCCTCGAGCTGCACCTGCGAATCCGCCGCGCTCACTGACCACTGCGCGCTCCCGCGCATGCTCCGAATGACCCATGGTGCACCCTCCGCGGGGTGACGACAATCGGGCCATGGTGTCCTCACGCGCCCTCGCTGCGCTTGCGCTCACTGCGTCGCTGCTGATCGCCGCGTGTTCCGGCGGATCGGACGACTCGGCGGCCGAGACGCAGCCGACCTCCCGCCCGACCGAGCCGAGCACGGCGACGCTGCCAACGACAACTGCTGCCGCCCCCGGCCTCGAGGCGGTCACCTACGAGCAGCTCGCGACGCAAGCGATCGACGGTGAGGTCGACGAGCTGACCCTCGTGCTGAGCGAGTTCGCGGCGCTGTTCGGCGTCGACGTCCCGGGAGCGATCGCCCTCCAGGTCGACGAGTCGCTGCCGACGCTCGGGACGGACGTGCTCCAGGAGATCACCCGCCTCGACGACCAGCTGACGGACGCGCAGCGGTCGATCATCGCGGCCCGGCTCGACGAGGTGCTCGTCGGCGAGGTCGTCTACGACACCAGCGACGACCCGGAGTACCAGGCGTTGTTCGACGGCCGCGGAGACGACATCGCCACCACCGAGCCCGAAGGCTTCGCACCGCGACGCCCGAGCCGACTCGACCCAGTCCTCGTCGGCTCGTTCGCGGACGGAGCGGCGGAGTTCTACGCGATCGAACTCGGCGGCCGACCGATGGACATGGATGTGCGCACTGCGCCGGCCGAAGCAGCGAGGACGACGGGGGTGGACGGGCTGACCGAGTTCTTCGTCGACGGAGACGGTGACCGAACGTGCACCGTCACCATCTACGAACGCGAACGCAACCAGGGAGCGCATCTCATCTCGGTGATCGGCCACGAGGTGTTCCATTGCTGGCAGCACACCAACGCACCCTCCGCCACCGACGCTGGGTCGTGGGCGGGGTACTACAAGGAGGGACTGGCCACGTGGGTCGGCGAACAGTTCGTTGCGGGGCTCAGCTCCCCGACGGGGAGCGACTTCGGATGGAACCACCTGCGCGGCTTCTTCCGGCCGTCCGACTTCTCACTGTTCGCCACGAAGTACACGGCCTACGGGTTCTGGAGCCAGGTCGCCGAGCTGCGCGGCGGGCCGGACGAACTCTGGGCCATCATCCCGGGCCTGAACGCCGTGGGCACCGATCGCGCCGCCGTGTTCGACAAGGCGCTCGTTGGTGTGGACGAGTTGCGTCGCGCCGAACTCGCCGCGTCGTCGACGCGTCGTGCGGAGTGGTCACCGGCGTGGGACTTCGCGGCGTTGGGAATCCCGTCGGACGCGCGGCCGATCCTGGAGCGGGTGATCCGCCCGGGAACACGCATCGAGAAACTGGTCTCGGAGGGCCAGCAGGCGATCGTGGAGTTCGACCTGAGCGGTCTCGACGCCGGCACGAACTGGATCGTGACCCGCACGAACACCGGCCTGACGTACAACCGGTTGGGCGACTTCGACGAGTACGCGACCCGGCTGACCGAGCAGACACGCTTCTGCTACGGCGAGGCTTGCGTGTGCCCGGACGGCACCACCCCATTCTCGGACCTGCTCGCTTTGCCGCGTTCGGTGACCGCGCTGACGGTCGCACTCACGGGAAGCGCCACCGAAGGAGCGTCGGCATCGGTCGATGCCGCCGACGTCGAGAGCTTCTGCGACGAGCCGGTCGACACGTCGGTACCCGGGTCGGGAACCTTCACGGGCAACGGAACCTGGCGGGCGACGGCTCCGGCGCTGACCGCGATGTTCACCAACGCCTCGGCATTCGGCTTCGGCGCCGAAGCGCTGTCGATCGCGGGCGTCACCGGCGAGGTACTGATGGAGCTCCGCGACGACGGAACCGGCACGCTCACCTACCGACGCGTCACGGCGTTCATCAACGACAGCCAACTGCAGGACCTCACCATCGATGGAACCGGCCGATTCCAGTTCGGCGTCGAGGGCGGCGTGCTCACCGTGTCGGGCAACACCTTCACCGTGTCCGCCTCGTCGAGCGGGTTCGGCGACCCGCTGGTCATCACCGATCGCGACATCGAGGGCGGCGCCGGCGGCACGTCGACCTACACCGTCGGATTCGACGGTGAGCAACTCGTGTTGACCAGTGCCGAAGGCGCACGTGGCGCCGTCTTCTTCCCGACGACGTGGACCCGGGAGCGGTGACCCGACCCGCTCAGCAGCGGGCGTCGAGGATCACGGCGACCTCGTCGCCGTGAGGCCGGGTGGGACCGACGGCCGACATCATGAACGAACCGGACACGATCGCCCCGTCCACCGTGAGCGGCTCCGTACCGAGGTCGGCCGTGTAGAGCATGAGGTTGTTCTCGCCCTCGTCGTCGAAGTCGCCTTCGAGGGTGCCGACCTGGGTGATGAAGTCCTCGTCGAGACCGGCTCGGGTCAGCTGGAACACGAACTCGCCGTCGGCGGTGCGACCGAACAGGTCGTAGCTGTCGGGGATCACGAAATCGTCGGTGTTCGACGTCTCGCAGGTCGTCATCTCGAACACGTAGTCCGTCCCGTCGACCATCGTCAGTGTGGCCGTCCCCTCCCCACCGCCGCTGGATTCCTCCGGCGCGGCCGCGGGCGCGTCGACGGCTTCGGTGTTGGACGCATCGCCGTCGTCCGTCTGGCTCTCGACCGGTGCGGGCTCACCCGACCCATCATCGGATCCGCAGCCCACGACACCGGCGACCACCACCGAGCTGAGCAGGATCGATCGAGCCGCACTGCGCATGGAGGTTCTCATGCTGCAACGGTTGCCCGCGATGACGGCTGCGGGCAATACGTCATTCGACGTAGGCGGTACGGTGGCCGATGGACTCCGTGCTCGATGATGTCGACCTGCGCGCCGTCCTCGCCGCCGCCACGGCCATCGCTTCTCATCCTGCCCCCGACATCGAAGCGACGCTGGAACTCGTGAGGTCGTTGATCGACTGCACGAGCGCGTCGTTCAACGACATGGCCCTGGCGGCCGGCGACTTCCGCTACGTCATCGTGCCGCCCGACCACGACGAACTCGCCACGCGACTCAAGCCGGTGTACGACCGACTGGCGGGCACACAGCACCCACTGATCGGCGCTGCGCTCGTCGAGCCACTCAGAGGTGCGATCAGGTTCTGCGACGTTCCGGCCGGTGCCACGTTCACCGACACCGAGCTCTTCAACGAGTTCTTCGTTCCGTTCGGGCTCCGCTACCAGATGGTGATCCAGCTCCCGGCGCCGCCCGACACGATCGTCGGCTACGCACTCAACCGCAGCCCCGACGAGGGTGAGTTCAGTGACCGCGACGTCGCGGTCCTCAACGCGATCGCGCCGTACCTGGCGATGCACCACCGTCACCTGTTCGACCGCGAGCGCGGCCGGGCCGTCGCCGCCGAGGTCGACCGCGACGGCGGCTGGCACGTCATGACAGCGCGCGCCGACGGCACCGTCGACGCCTCGTCGTCGCAGTCGGCACTGGCAGCGTTCGCCCCCGGCGGTCGACTCGCCGAGCAGGTCGTGACGCTGTTGCCCACCGCACACCAGTTGGCGAGCGAGTCGACGACCTGCGATGTCACCGTCGACGACGTTCGATGGCGGTGTGTGATCCACCCCGTGCCGGTCGGGCCGGCCGTCCTGCTCGTGCGTCGACTCGTCGACGAACGTCTGGAGGCGGGCCCGTTGATCGAAGTGGGCCTCACGCCTCGTCAAGCCGAGGTCGCCCTCGAACTGGCCCGCACCGGCGGCACCAACTCGCAGCTCGCCCGGTCGCTGGACATCTCCGAGGGCACGATCAAGAAGCACCTCGAAGCCGTCTTTCGAGCGCTCGGCGTCGACGGCCGCGCCGGCGCCATCGTCGCGATCACGGATCTGGCCGGCATCGCCGGCGCACCACGCTGAGGGCACCGGCCCCCGGCGAGGCCGTCAGGGCGAAGTCGGGGCGGACGAGGGTGACGGGACCGTCCGCGACGCGTCGAGTCGGGCATGCAATCGCGCGCGCAGCTCGTCGGGAGCCAACTCCGCCCAGGTGCGCCGCTGGCGCTGTCGGTACACGACCACGCCAGTGGCGCCGAGCACCGCCACGACGCCGGCGACACCGAGGAGCTTGGCCCACCTCACGACCACCTACGTTAGGACGCGATGGCTGACCTCGATGACGCTCCGCGACGCCCTGGACATCGCGGCGACCGGCGACGTGTGGCTCTTCCGGGGGCGATCGGTCGCGGATCGAGCGATCCGGCTGTTCACCAACAGCCCGGTCAATCACGTCGGCATGGTGCTCGCCATCGACGACCTGCCACCGTTGATCTGGCATGCCGAGTTGGGTGCGAGCATGCCGAACGTGTGGACCGGCGAACGTGATCGGGGCGCGCAGCTGCATCGACTCGATCGAGCGGTGAGCGTGTGGACGAACCGCTACGGCCAGCAGCCATGGTTCCGCCAGATCGACCTCGACGTCACCGACGAGATGGAGAACGCGGCGCTTTCCGTCGTCGCCGAGTACAGCGGGCGCGGCTTTCCGAGCACGAAGACACTGGCCCGGCACTGGCTCGCTGGCCGTGCCCGCCGGCATGTGTCGCTGACCGACGTGTACTGCGCCGAGCTCGTGGCGGTGACCTACGAGCGCATGGGGTTGCTCGGATCCGACCGGCCGCCGAACTGGTACGACCCCGGCACCTTCTGGAGCGGTGATCGCCTGCAGCTCGTCGGTGCCGAACTCGGCGCCGAGATCCACGTCACCG
Organism: Ilumatobacteraceae bacterium; assembly: GCA_963741755.1. Taxonomy (GTDB): domain Bacteria; phylum Actinomycetota; class Acidimicrobiia; order Acidimicrobiales; family Ilumatobacteraceae; genus Sva-07. The sequence goes on from CAVUJG010000001.1 coordinate 280,127, forward strand.
ACGTTCCTCCCGTCGACGACAACTGGCGCGACGGCTGACGCTGCGCTACAGGTTGGTCATGCCGCCATCGACGCGGATCACCTGGCCGGTGACGTAGGCGGCCTTGTCCGAGGCGAGGAAACACGCGACGTCGGCGATCTCGTCGGCGGTACCCCAGCGGCCGAGCGGGACGCTCTTCACGAAGTTCTTCCTGACCGCCTCCTCACCGAGCAGCTCGAACGTCGGACCCCACATCTCGGTGTCGACAAGACCTGGGGCGACGGCGTTGACGCGCACGCCCTTCGACGCCCACTCATTCGCGAGGTTCTTCGTCAGGGTGTTCAGCCCGCCCTTCGACGCGGCGTAGGCACCCTGGGTTCCGCCGGCGCCCGTGGCGGCCGTCGACGTGATGTTGACGATCGACCCCTGCGACGCGAACAGCGGCTTGGCGAACGCCGAGCAGAGCATGAAGGCTTGGCGGAGGTTGACGAAGAGCGTCTCGTCGATCGCGTCGCCGGTCACCTTCGACGCCGGCTGATTGCGCTCGACGGCCGCATTGTTGACCAGCACGTCCAGCCCGCCGAACGCCTCCAACACCGTCGACGAGATCCGTTCGACCGAGTCGGAGTCCGACAGATCGACGGCGATCACCAGCGGATCGTTGACCAGATCGGCCGCGATCGACGAGAGCCGGTCGGCACTGCGCGCCACCAACGCCACCCGAGCACCACCCGCATCGAGTTGGCGAACGATCGCTTCGCCGATGCCGCGGCTGGCCCCGGTGACGACCGCTGTCTTGCCCGTGAAGTCGAACGACATGAGCGAGCTCAGGTTCCGGCAAGCGTCGCGACGATCGGCGCGAACGATTCGAGGGCGTTGGACTGCACCGTCACGTACGATCCCTGCCAGCGCTCGCGCTGTTCGATCAGTTCGTCGACGATCTGCTCGGCCGATCCGACGATCATGTGCGGGCTCGCGAGCAGCGTGGCGGCATCCATCCCCATCGAGCCGCCGACCTTGCCCGCGACGGTGTCGCGATCGTCGGTGACGACGGTGGCGAACTTGAGGATGCTGATCTCGATGTCGGCGAAGCGGTCGCCGGCCGCGTCGCGCACCCAGCCGAGCTTCTCGTCGGTGGCGTCAGCCGACATCGATGCAGCAGCCTCGGCGCCGAACTTTCCGGCGCCGACGTTGGGGTTGACACCGACGATGTCCGCGAGTCGGGCGGCGGTCGAGAGCACGCGCTTCGCACCGCCACCGATGACGAGTGGCGGGCCACCCGCTTGCACGGGCTTGGGCATGCCGTTCATCTCAGTGATCGTGTAGTGGTCGCCCTCGAACGAGAACGCGTCGTCGCCCCAGAGCCCGCGCAACACGGCGGCGGCCTCGATCATGCGGTCGATGCGCAGGCCGGCGCGATCGTGCGGAATGCCGGTCCACGCGTAGTCCTCCGTCATCCAGCCGGCACCGAGGCCGACCTCGAGCCGTCCGTCGCTCAACAGATCGAGGGTGGCGGTCTCCTTGGCCAGCTCCGCCGGATGGCGGAAGTCGTTGCAGAAGACCAGCGCGCCCACGCGGAGCGACTCGGTCACGGCGGCCGCAGCCGCCAGCGCCGGAACGGGCGACAGCTGGTCGCCGAAGTGGTCGGGCATCAGCAGCGTCGAGTAGCCGAGCGACTCGGCCTTCCTGGCGGTCTCGGTCCACTCGGACGACGAGCTGGCCTTCGCGGCCATGACACCGAAACGGAACGGGCGTGGATGACTCATGCGGCGAGCCTGGCACATCTCGTTCGTCGAAATCGCTCCGACGCCGCCGTCAGTACGAGCGCGGCAGGCCGAGCACCTGCTGGGCGATGTAGTTGCACGTCATCTCCTGGCTGACCGGCGCGAGGCGCTGCAGACGCGCCTCGCGCCAGTACCGCTCGACGTGATACTCGACCGCGTAGCCGAGGCCCCCGTGGGTCTGCAGTGCCTGGTCCGCAGCGAAGAAGCTCGCCTCGGCGGCCAGATACTTCGCCGTGTTGGCCTGCTCGCCGCACTCGAGACCCTGGTCGTACCGCCACGCCGCGTCACGCCACATCAGGCCGGCCGCGTTGAGCTCCATGTGCGCCTTGGCCAGCGGATGGGCGATCGCCTGGTTGGCGCCGATCGGACGGTCGAACACGATCCGCTCGTTTGCGTATCCGACCGCTCGCCGAAGGGCGACCTCGCCGATCCCACATGCCATCGCGGCGAGCAACACGCGCTCGGGGTTGAGCCCATGGAGGATCTGCTGGAACCCCCGACCGCGTTCACCGACGAGCCGCCAGCCCTCGACGGGAAGGTCGTCGTAGGCGACCTCGCACGACGCCACTGCGTTGCGACCGAGCTTCGGGATCGGTGCGATGTCGCAGTACTCGGGGTCGAGGTCGACGAGGAACAGGCTCAGCCCGTCGAAGCGTCGTCGAGGATCCTGCGCATCCGCGTCCTCGGTACGGGCGAGCAGGAGGCACACCTCCGATTCGAGCGCCTTCGACGTCCAGATCTTGCGACCCCGCACGATGAAGCCGCCGTTGCCGTCGTCGACCGCTCTCGTGCTGATGCGCGACGTGTCGGTGCCGGCGTCGGGTTCGGTGACCCCGAAGGCGACGTGCAGGTCGCCGACCGCCGCCCGGGGCAGGAACGTCTCCTTCAGCCGATCGTTGCCGAACTTCACCACCGGGTTCAGCCCGAACATCGTCAGGTGCAGCGCCGACGACCCGTTCATCGCAGCGCCCGACGCAGCCACCCGGTTGAGCACGATCGCGCACTCGGTGATGCCGCGCCCCCCGCCGCCGTACTCCTCGGGGATGGCAACACCGAGCCAGCCGCCCTCGGCCATCGCCGCATAGAACGCCCACGGAAATTCATGGCGTTGGTCTCGCTCGGCCCAGTACGTGTCGTCGAAGTCGGCACACACCTGATCGACGGCGCCGGCGATCGCGAGATGGTCGTCATCGAGGCTGAAGTCCATGCCACAGTCTCGCGGTCGACCGTCGCATCTCCCCCAACCCCAACCCCAACCCCACCCCCAACCCCAACCCCGAAATTCGGAGCGGATATCGCGCTCAGCGCGAGATTGGCTCCGAATTTCGGGGTGGGGTCGAGCGCGACGCCACGAGCGGACTCGGTCGACGTCGACGGAATGAATTAACCTCACGGTCAATAAGCCGAGGTCGACGAACGACAGAAACGGGGGTCGTGGACATGGCAGTCATCAACGACGAGGGGATCACCACGGGCGCGCACGAGCAGGATCTGCTCACGCGCGTCCGCGGGCTCGAGGACGTGATCCGGCGCGGCGGCGACGAAGCCCAGGAACTCCGACGTTGTCCGTCATCGGTCATCGACGCATTGGTCGATGCCGGCTTGTTCCGCTTCACGATCCCTCGTGAACTCGGCGGCGAGGACGCATCTGTCGGCGAGACGATCGAGGTGCTCGAAGCGATCTCGGCGATCGACGCCTCGGTCGGCTGGAACGTCATGCTCGGCTCGGAGATCAACGCGATGGCGGCCGGCGGCATGGCGACGGAGGCGGCCGCCGAGGTCTACCTCGACAACCCGAACGTGATCATGTGCGGTGGCGGCGGCCCCGGCACCACACCATCGCGAGCAGTGGCTCAACCCGACGGCAGCTACCGGATCTGGGGCCACACCACGTTCATCAGCGGCTGCCACAACGCCACATGGTGCTTCATGGTCGCTCCGATCTTCGACGGCGACGACATCAGGCTCACCAACGGCGCGCCGACGGTGAAGCTCTGGATGCTGCACCGCGACGAGTGGGAGATCCTCGACACCTGGGACGTTGCCGGACTGCGCGGATCGGGCAGTCACGACGTCGTGACCGAGGGGGGCCTCGTCCCCGAACGATTCGCCGACATCGACCTCGTCACGGTGCCACCGCTGTACGAGAACCCCGTCTACCGCATCCCGGTGCCGTTGCGCCTCGCGTACAACAAGGCCGCCGTTGCGATCGGTGTGGCCCGCGGCGCGCTCGACGAGTTCGCCGTGCTCGCCAATGCGAAGACGCCGATGCTGTCGAGCACGCCCTTGCGCGACCGGCCGGTCGCTCAGTACCGGATGGGTGAGGGCGAAGCGAACCTGCGTGCTGCCCGGGCGTTCCTGTTCGAGGCGATGGGGCAGGTCGAAGAAGAACTGTGGGCGGGCCGGGAGGCCCCGTCGGCCGAACGCACGCAGATCGCCCGGCTGGCGTGTACCCACGCGGCGAACGCCTCGATGCAGGTCGTCGACTCGATCCACAACGCGGCGGGCACGTCGGCGATGCGGATGGACAGCCCGCTCGAACGCAAGCTGCGCGACGCGCACGGCTGCGCAACGCACCGTTGGGTGGCACACCCGCTGTACGCGGAGCTCGGCAAGATCTTCCTCGGCCACGAGGCCCCAGCGGAATTCGCCGGCACCGGCGGACCGGCGCCCGCTCCCGGTCGCTGACCGCAGGATGCTGAGCGAGGCCGAGCTGGAGTCGTTGGTCGGTCATCGGTTCGTCGGCGGTCGCTATCGCATCGAGCACTGGGAGAACTGGCTGCTCACCGACTGCACCGGCCGGGAGCCGCTCCCGGACGGCCTGGCCCATCCGATCGTGCTCTTCCACGTTCCGATCCTCGGCGTCGGCACGTCGATCGCCGAGTTGTTCGAGTTGGGTGGTGTCGCCGGGCCCGGTTCGGTCGGACTCGAGGGCTACGACTGGGAGTACATCCGACCGTTGCGTGAAGACGTCGAGTACCGGTTGGAGGGCGGCATCGTCACCGCCCGCCGCACGAGCGACGACACCGGCCGGGTGATCGACAAGTTCGCGTTCGAGATCACGCTGTTCGACGACGACGATCAGATCGCTGCCCGGGTGACCAACCACTGGGTGCTACGACGATGAGCGATCTCGCCGGCATCGCAGTAGGCGACGAGATTCCCCCGTGGACGATGCCGCTCGTCGACCCTGCACGCATGCGCACGATGGCGGCGATCCTGCGCGACCCGTATCCGGTCCACTGGGACCGCGACGGCAATGCAGCGATCGGGCTTGCCGGACGGGTGATCAACCAGGGACCACTCAACCTCGGCTACGTGGTCAACATGTTGCTTGCATGGGCAGGCCCCTCGTGCGTCCGACGGCTGTCGGTGTCGTTCGGGCGGCCGGTGCTCGATGGCGACAGCGTCACCGCTGGTGGACGAGTCACCGAGGTGTCGACGGTCGACGGCGAACGGCGCGCAACCTGCGAGGTGTGGCTCGACCGCGACGGCGAGCACGTCGTCACCGGAACCGCCGTCGTCGCCCTCACGCCTCCCCAACCCCGAAATTCGGAGCCGCCGTCGCGCTGAGCGCACGATTGGCTCCGAATTTGAGGGTGAAGCGAGGGTTGGGCGGACCTTGTCCGTGCTCAGTCGGGCGACTAGCTTCTCTGTCGAAGCGACCGAGGGGGAGAACAAATGGCGTATGGGGCCGACCATGTGGAGATGCCACCAGTCGAGAACTGGGTGACCGACTGGGACTGGCTCGACGACCAGTGGGGTGAGAACGCGATCGAGATCTGGAACTCGGTGCGCGAGCAGTGTCCCGTGGCGACCACCGAGCGCTACGGACGCGCGTTCATGCCGGTCACCATGGAAGCCGTGGCCGCCGTCGCCAACGACACCGAGCACTTCTCGTCGATCTGGGTCAACGTGGGGCGACCCGACGCACCACGGCGTCCGGCGCCGCCGATCACCTCTGATCCACCGGACCATCACGGCCACCGACGCCTCCTGCTCCCGGCGTTCAGCCCCAAGCACGTCGCACCGCTCGAGGAGGACCTCCGCCAGTTCTGCCGCAAGCTCGTTGCCGATCTCGACGGCGCCGACACCGCCGACGCCGCAGCGCAGTTCGCGCAGCACATCCCGGTGCACGGCATCTGCAAGCTCACCGGGCTCCCCGAGGAAGACGCCGACCTGTTCCGCGACTGGATCCACCGCAACTTCCAGTTGGCACCTCGCGACAACAACGTGCGCCTGGCCGTGGGGGCGGAGATGCAGGAGTACGTCGACGGGTTGCTCAACGACCGCCTGGCGAACCCGCAAGACGACATGTTGACCATGGTCGCCAACGCCGAGATCGACGGCGAGCCGGTCGACTGGCCGCTCAAGGTCGGCTACATCAACCTGCTGATCATCGCCGGCATCGACACGACGTGGAGCGCAATCGGGTCCGGCCTGTGGCACTTCGCCCAACACCCCGATCAAGTCGAGCGCCTCGTTGCGGTCGACGACGACGACATGCTGTGGACCACCGCCACCGAGGAAGTGTTGCGCTACTACGCGCCAGTCACGATGGCGCGCAAGGTGATCGGCGAGACCGAGATCGGCGGGTGCCCGGTCCATCCCGGCGATCAGATGCTGCTCACGTTCCCCGCCGCAAATCACGACCCGGCCGCCTTCGAGAACCCCGACGTCTTCGACATGGACCGGCTCAACAACCGCCACGTCGCGTTCGGTCTCGGCATCCACCGCTGCGTCGGCTCGAACCTCGCCCGCCTCGAATGCACCGTGGCGTTCCAGGAGTGGCTGCGGGCGTTCCCGCACTACTCGCTCGACACGAGCAAGCCGACGAAGTGGGCCAACGGGCAGGTCCGCGGTCCGCGCACCCTTCCGGTCATACTCAATCGGTGACCCACCGATCGACGACGTCGCTGCACGATGGCTGAGGCCGACAAGCCGGCCGGCCGCGACGCCGTGATGGCGGCCTTGGTCGAGGCGACGAGCGAGCTGATCCTCGAGCGGGGCGTCACGATGTCGGTGCGAGACATCGCGCAACGAGCAGGCGTCAACCACGGCCTCGTCCACACCTATTTCGGCAGCAAGGAGGCCTTGCTCTCGGCGGCATTCGGCGACATCGTCGCTCGCGCCGCCGCGGAGCTCGACGAGAGCGGGTTCCCTCCAGCGGACCTCGCGTTCCGTCGAGGCGGCGAACTGACTCGGGCTCTGGCCCGAGTGATGCTCGACGTGCCGGGCGACCCGTATCCGAGCCACCCGATCCTGCCGTCGTGGCGGGCCGCACTGGAGACCACACGCCCGGATGCGAGCGCTGCCGAACTCGACGAGGCGGTCATCGTCGCAACCACGCTCGGATTGGGCTGGGCGCTGTTCGCGGAACACCTCTGCGAGATCCTCGACGTCGACCACGAACGGCGCGACGCGATCGAGCGACGTGTGCTGGCACTCGTCTCGGACATCGGCGGCATTCCGACGTCGGACTGCTCGGCCTCCTCGCCGGATCCGTCGTCCGATTAGCGTCGAGCGGGGAGAAGGGGGACCCGTGACGAACACGCACGCGCCGAGAAGTGAACAACCACTCGAGAACGCCGATGGCTTGACCGAACTGATCGTGGCCGCGGTGACCGAGGCCTGCGACCCGTTCACCGACACCACGATCGCGGACGCCATCTTGCGAGTCCCGGCGGCCGATCTCTCGATCTTCATGCACGCACGCTTCGATCCGGACGGCCACTACACCATCTTGACCACCGGCTTGCCCGCCTCACCCGGTGCTGCGTCGGGCCGAATCGTCACCAGCGCGGAGGCCGCCGTCGAGGCTGCGGATCGCGGCCTGGACGTGATCCTCGTGCGCACCGAGACCACGCCTGACGACGTGCTCGGCATGCAGTCGGCTCGTGGCATCCTCACCGCTCGCGGCGGTCTGGCCAGCCATGCCGCCGTGGTCGCCCGCGGCTGGGGCATCCCCGCAGTCGTGGGCGCCGGCGACGTCGTCGTGGTCGATGGCGGCATCCGCATCGGCGCCGACTTCCACGCCGAGGGAACCGAGATCTCCATCGACGGACGGACCGGGAACGTGATCGAAGGTGCCGTCGTCGCCTCGACACGATCGGCGCCCCCAGAACTCGAGACGCTGTTGCGATGGGCCGACCTGATCCGGTCCGGCCGGGTCGGCGTGCGCGCCAATGCCGACACCGCCGACGATGCTGCGCACGCTCGCCACCTCGGCGCCGAGGGCATCGGACTGTGTCGTACGGAGCACATGTTCCTCGCCGAGCAACGGCTCCGTCTGGTCCGGCGCCTGATTCTCAGCGACGACCCGACCCACGAACGCGAAATCCTGCACGAACTCGACATCGTGCAACAGGCCGACTTCGCGTCGATCATCGCTGCGATGGATGGCCTGCCCGTGACGGTGCGGCTGCTCGACCCGCCGCTGCACGAGTTCCTTCCCGACTACGAGCGCCTCGTGGTCGCCGAGGCAACCGGCGGGCTCGACGACGAGTCACGCGCCGAACTCGCCGCCGTTCGTCGGTTGCGCGAGGCCAACCCGATGATCGGGACGCGTGGTGTCCGGCTCGGTGTGGTCAAGCCCGGGGTGTACCAGATGCAGGTCAGAGCCTTGGCCCGCGCCGTCGGCGAGGCACTGGCGGCCGGACGCGACCCCAAGGTCGAGATCATGATCCCGCTGGTGATGGGCGCCAACGAACTCGCCATGGCGCGAGGCTGGGTGCTGGAGGCGCTCGACGACGCCGGGGTCGCCGACTTCGAGGCCGTCAGCATCGGCGCGATGGTCGAGACACCGCGCGCCGCACTGGTGGCCGCCGAGCTGAGCGCGCATGCCGACTTCTTCTCGTTCGGTACCAACGACCTCACGCAGCTCACGTTCGCCTTCAGCCGCGACGACGTCGAAGTCCGTCTGCTGCCGGCGTACCTCGAAGCGGGCGTGCTCCCCTTCAATCCGTTCGAGCAACTCGACCAGGACGGTGTCGGCCGTCTGATCGAGATGACGTGCACCGACGCTCGTGCAGTCAAGCCCGAGATCAAGATCGGAATCTGCGGCGAGCAGGCAGGTGACCCGGCCTCGGCACGATTCCTCGTCGACGCCGGCGTCGACTACGTGAGCTGTTCGCCGTACCGCGTACCGATCGCGCGCCTCGCCGTGGCCCAGGCACTCCTCGACGCCGGCCGTGTCCCCCGCACCGAGATCGAACGGCTCACCGCCGACGTTGCCGACGACCACGCAGCGCCGCGCGGTGCGGCGACGGCGCCAAGCGCTGCGGGCGAGATGAACGACGACGAGGCGCGGTTCCTCGTGCTGCATGCACTGCGGATCAAGGGGTTCAGTACGGCGGCGACGGTTGCCGAATTGTCGACGGTCGACGCCGACCGGACTGCGACGATCCTGAACGAACTCGCCGACAGTGGACACACCAAGTTCTTCGAGGCCCGCGAGCTGTGGCAGCTCACACCCGAGGGCAAGGAGCGTCACGCTGCCGAGATCGTCGATGCGGCCGCCGCGCACTGCACCGGGCTCCGAGCGCACTACGAACCGTTCCTCGAACTCAACACCGAACTGAAGGAACTGTGCACGGCGTGGCAGACCCGCGGCGCCGAGCCGAACGACCACACCGATGCCGCCTACGACGCCGAGCGGCTCAGCGAACTCGACCAGTTCAACGAGCGTTGCGCACCAGTGCTCGACGGGTTCGCCGAGGTGGTCCCCCGGTTTGCGGCGTATCGCCACCGGCTCACGGGAGCGACCGCCCGCGCCGTGCACGGCGAGACGAAGATGTTCACCGGCGTGATGTGCGGATCGTTCCACGACATCTGGATGGAGCTCCACGAGGACCTGATCCAGCTGCTCAGCATCGACCGCAACGCCGAAGGCAGCTACTGACGCACCGCACGCACTCGCCTCACCGATGAGCGAAACGACCGCATACGGCGAGTTCGCTCATCGCAGCCGCCGCGCGACCCCTCACCGATGAGCGAAACGACCGCATACGGCGGGTTCGCTCATCGCTGGGTTCGGGTCGGGATCACCAGCGGGATCGCGACGATCAGCAGCCCGGCCACCGCCACGGCGATCGCGGAGTAGAACCAGGCCGGATCCCAGAACAACTCGAGCTCGAAGTAGTTGCGGAGCCATGGCACGGCGAATACCACGAGATAGCCGGCGCCCATCGCGAGCACGAGTCCCAGTTTCCACGTCCGCAGCGGCCGGCTCGCCACCGCCAACACGACGAGACCGATCGCCAACAAGGTCACGGTGGCCAGCGTGCGGGACTCGTCGAGACCGATGTCGGCGATGTGGAGCGAGGCCTCGTAGGCAGCCAGCGTCGCGGACCCGGCGATCACTCCAGCAGGGATCGAGAACCACAGGACACGGCGCAGGAACCCCGGCCGGATCAGGTCGACCTCCGGTGCGAGCGCGAGGAAGAACCCCGGAACTCCGATGCTGAACGTCCCGATCAACGTCAGCTGGCGCGGCAGGAACGGGAACGGGCTGTTCAACAATCCGACCGCGAACGTGAGCAGCACGGCGTAGGCCGCCTTGGTGACGAACAGGTTGGAGACCCGCTCGATGTTGTTGATGACCTTGCGACCCTCGTTCACCACCGTCGGCAGACTCGAGAACGCGTTGTCGGTCAGCACGAGGTCGGCAACGGCCTTGGTGGCCTCGCTGCCCGAACCCATCGAGATGCCGAGGTCGGCGTCCTTCAGCGCGAGCACATCGTTGACGCCGTCGCCGGTCATCGCCACGACATGACCGCGAGACTGGAGCGCGCGCACCATCGCCTGCTTCTGCTGCGGTTTGACCCGGCCGAACACCGTGCCGGCGTCCATCGCCGAGGCGAGTTCGTCGAGGTCGCTCGGCAACTCGCGAGCGTCGACAGGTGAGCCGGCGATGGTCAGACCTGCTCGATCGGCGATCGCTGCCACCGTGTCCTGGTTGTCGCCGGAGATCACCTTGAGGGTCACGTCCTGCTCGGCGAAGTAGGCCAGGATCTCCGACGCATCGGGTCGGATCTCGTCTTCGAGTTCGACGATCGCGAGCGTCCTCGATCCGTCGGGCAGACGATCGCCATCGGGACCGTCGGGGGACGTCACCACCGCGAGCAGCCGCTTGCCTCCGGAACTCAAGTGCTCGACGAGATCGCGGGCGGGATCGTCGGCGGCGAGCAGGAAGTCGGGCGCTCCCAGGTAGAGCCACCCGCGGTCGACGAACGACGCCGCCGACCACTTGCGTTCGCTGTCGAATGGCTCGACACGATCGACCTCCCAGGTCGTGTCCGTTCCGACCGCCGCAACGATCGCCGCCATCGACGCGTTCGGGTCACGATCGGACGATGCGAGCGCAACGAGGCCGTCGCGGACCTCGTCGTCGGTGCGGCCCACCGCCGCGTGGGCGGCGGCAAACGTGATCTCGCCGGTCGTGATCGTGCCCGTCTTGTCGAGGCACAGCACGTCGACCCGGGCGAGCACTTCGACGGTCGAGAGCTGTTTGGCGAGCGCGTTGCGGCGAGCGAGCGCCACGATGCCCGCCATGAACGACAAGCTGGTGAGCAGCACCAAGCCGTCGGGCACCATTGCGACGGCGGCGGCCACGGTGCCGAGCAGTGCGTCCTGCCAGTTGTCTTCGGCACTGAGCAGATTGACGAACAGGAAGATCGATGCGATCGGAATGATCACGGTGAGCCACCGCAGGATGAGGTCGATGCCTTGACGAAGCTGCGACTGCGCCGCGGCGAACTGTTTCGCCTCGGTGGCCAGCGAGCTCGCATAGCTGTCGGCGCCCACCGCGGCCGCCCGGATGCGCCCGTTGCCGGCCACCACGAAACTGCCTGACATCACAGCGTCGCCCACGGCCTTGGCGACGGGCAACGACTCGCCGGTGAGCATCGATTCGTCGAGGCGGAGGCCGGTGGCCTCGAGCACCTCACCGTCGACCGCAACCTGTCCGCCGAGGCGCAGTTCGACCACGTCGTCGAGGACGATCTCGTCGGAGGGAATCTCGGCGGTAGCGCCATCGCGGAGCACCGTGGCCCGCGGTTCGGTGACCACCTCGAGGCGCTGCAATTCGCGCCGGGCTCGGACCTCCTGCACGACACCGATCACGGAGTTCGACACCACGACGCCGACGAAGAGTGCGTCTTTCGGATTGCCCGACACGAGCACCAGCACGAAGAGCGTGAGCATGATCGCGTTCACGACGGTGAAGACGTTGGCCGCCACGATCTGGCCGAACGAACGCCCGGGCGGCTCCGGAGTCACGTTGACCTGCCCGGCAGCGACTCGCTCGGCGACGTCGGCCGCCGTCAGCCCGAGCTCAGCGGTGACATCAGCTCGCGGCGTGTCCATCTCGACAGGCAGCGTAAATGAAACGCATCCGGGACCGCCCCTCTCACCTTCGAAACCCTGATTCACTGGAGGCGTGGCCACCACCGACCCCGACGCTCTGATTGCGTACGTCCGCGAGTCCGTGATCGGACGTGATGACGTGATCGACGGCCCGTACGGCCCACGGCCGATCATCTACGCGGACTACACAGCGTCAGGTCGTTCGCTCACGTTCATCGAGGACTACATCCGCTCGGTCGTGCTCCCGCTCTACGCGAACACGCACACCGAGTCGTCCGGCACGGGCCTGCAGACCACTCGACTGCGAGAGCAAGCGCGGGAGATCATCGGACGCTGTGTCGGCGCGACTCGCGACGAGCACGCTGTGGTGTTCTGCGGGAGCGGTGCCACGCACGCCGTCGCGAAGCTGCTCGGAGTGCTCGGGCTGAAGATCCCCTCTGCGCTCGACGATCGATACCACTTTGCCGACACGATCCCTGCCGCGGAACGTCCCGTGGTGTTCATCGGCCCGTACGAACACCATTCCAACGAGCTGCCGTGGCGCGAATCGATCGCCGACGTCGTGATCATCGACGAGGACGCCGACGGCCACGTCAGCCTCGACCACCTCGAGCGCGAGTTGGTCCGCCACGGCGATCGCACGACGCTGATCGGTTCGTTCTCCGCTGCATCGAACGTCACCGGGATCATCACCGACACCGTTGCCGTCTCGACGCTGCTGCACGAGCACGGAGCGCTCTCGCTGTGGGATTACGCGGCGGCAGCACCATACGTCCCGATCGAGATGGGATCGAGCGTCGACGGCAACGGCCACCCCAACCTCGCCTACAAGGACGCCATCTTCATCTCGCCGCACAAGCTGATCGGTGGGCCGGGAACGCCCGGCGTCCTCGTCGCCCGACGTGAGCTGTTCACCAATCGGGTCCCGGACGTGCCGGGAGGTGGCACGGTCCGCTACGTCAGCACCGCCGAGCACGACTACCACCCCGAGATCGAACACCGGGAGGAAGCCGGCACGCCGGCGATCATCGAGTCGATCAGGGCCGGCCTCGTGTTCCAGCTCAAAGAGGCCGTCGGGCCCGACGTGATCGAAGCCAAGGAGTCCGACTTCGTCCGGCGGGCGATCGGCCGTTGGGAACAGCACCCGAACATCAACGTGCTCGGCAGCCACCAGGCCGATCGTCTGTCGATCGTGTCGTTCGTGATCCGCCACGGCGACCGCTTCTTGCACCACAACTACGTGGTCGCGTTGCTCAACGACGTCTTCGGCATCCAGTCACGCGGCGGCTGCTCGTGTGCCGGCCCCTATGGGCACCGACTGCTCGGCATCGACCTCGAACGATCGCACGAGTTCCAGCGGGAGATCAACCGCGGCTGTGAGGGCATCAAGCCCGGCTGGGTGCGCGTGAACTTCAACTACTTCATCGACGACGCCACCTTCGACTACATCGTCGACGCCGTCACGATGATCGCTTCGCACGGCGCCTCGCTGTTGGACGAGTACGACTTCGAACCCGACAGCGGCCTCTGGCACCACCGCCGTGGCACGCGGGGCCCGTCGATGAGCCTCGACGAGATCTCCTACGACGGCGGCCGGATGCAGTTCGAGAACCGGCGCCACAGTGAGCCCGTCGACCTGGCGCGCCATCTCGCATTCGCCCACGAGTTGTTCCACGCAGGTTCCGCGGATCGTGCGCCCGCGGCGCCGACGCCCGAGACCAACGCCGACTTCGAGACCCTGCGGTGGTTCCCGTACGCGACGGACGTCGTTCGATGATCGGGATGCTCTGACGCCCGGCGTCCACACCCGAACGACACCTGATCGTCACGAAACCGTCATATTGGGTTAGGCTCGGCGGCCATGTCGAGGATGAGCGGGATGACGGCGGGTGGCGTTCGACGTTCGCTCGCGTCCATGGCCGTGATCCTGGCTGTCGCCGTCGGTGCCAGCGCCGTCCCGCTCACCGTGGCCAATGCGCAGGATCCGGCTGCGGTTCGCGCCGCCCAGGAGATTCAAGCAGCACGCGATCGGGCCAATGCCGCAGCGCAGGCGATGTTCGACGCCGAGTCGCGACTCGACACACTCGAACTCGAGATCACCGCCGCCGAGCAGGACCTGACAGCCGTCGAGGCCCAGGCCGACACGATGCGCTCGAGCCTGCAGCAAGACGCACAGCGCAGCTTCGTCAACTCCGGCAGCTCGATTCCACTGTTGATCGACCTCGACCAGGCCAACGCCGGCATCACCGCCGACCGTCAGGCGTCGGTCGCCCGCGGCGCCGCCTCGGTCGAGCTCGACGACTTCGACGCCGTGATGAAGGACGTGCGGGCCAAGCGCGCCGAGCTCGAACGCCAGCAAGCGGCCACGACGCAGGCCCGTGAGCAGTTCGAGGATCTCAAGGCGGCCGCGGAATCAGAGGTCGTGAAGCTCGCCGAGATCGAGAAGCAGCGACTGGCCGACGTCGCCGTGCAGCGCGAACTCGAACGCCAGCGACAAGCCAAGATCGCTCAGGAGGCCGAGGCAGCCCGCCAGCTCCAGGCCGCCAACGCTGCCGCCCCGCCCGCCGTGCGAGCAAACGTCGCCGTGGCATCGCCGTCCGGAGCGTCATCCGGTTCGTCGAGCGCCCAGGGTGCAGCATCCCCTGCCCCGGCGGCCGCTCCAGCGCCGACCCCGGTCGCCGAGAGCCCTCCTCCGTCGAACGCCGGCAGTGGCATCGTGTGTCCGGTCGCCGGGCCTCGCGCCTTCGGTGACACGTGGGGCGCCGCACGTTCCGGTGGGCGCAGCCACGAAGGCGTCGACATGATGTCGCCCGGCGGGACCCCATTGGTCGCCGTCGAATCCGGCTCGGTGCAGTTCAAGACGACCCGTCTCGGCGGCAACTCGGTGTGGCTCAACGGCAGCAGCGGAACCCGGTACTTCTACGCCCACCTCAGTGCGTGGGAGGGTTCGAGCCGCAGCGTGTCGCAGGGCGAAGTGATCGGTTACGTCGGCGCCACGGGCAACACGACCGCCAACCACCTGCACTTCGAGATCCATCCCGGCGGCGGCCGCGCCGTCAACCCGTACCCGTACGTCCGCGCCGTCTGCTGAAGTTCCCCGCGCCCAGGTCTCCGGGAACCACGCTTGTTCCCGCAGGCCCGGGATCCGGGAACCACGCTTGAAGTTCCCCGCGCCCAGGTCTCCGGGAACCAGGCTTACTCGGGGCGGTGGCGGGCGAGGGGGACGGCGCCGGTGCCGATGAAGCGGCTGGTGTAGGTGGCGATGTTCCCGATGTAGTTGGCCCGCTCGTACGCCGCCGGGTCGCTGGCCGCATGGCTGGCCACCGCGCCACGCATCTGGGTGACCGACTCGTACTCGTGCTCGACCATCCAGTCACGCAGCTCTGCTTCGATCGTGGCGAGGTGTGCGGGGCCGTGGTGCAGCAGCGACGAGGTCGTCATCGTCACGTCGGCGCCCGCAAGGATCAGCTTCGCGGCGTCGAAGCCGGAGTGGACTCCGGTCGAGCCCGCAATCGACATCTTCAGGTGCTCGCGCAGTATCCCGATCCAGCGCAACGGCAGCCGCAGTTCCTCCGGCGTGCTCAGTGCGATGCGCGGCGCAACTTCGAGCGTCTCGAGGTCGAGGTCGGGTGAGTAGAACCGGTTGAACATGACAACGCCGGCGGCGCCCGCACGCTGCAGCCCGACGACGAACGACGCCACCGACGAGTAGTACGGCGAGATCTTCACCGCGATCGGCACGTCGACTTCCTCGGCGACGAGCGACACGAGTTCGAGATGTTCGGCCTCGATCGCCGCGCCGCCGATGTCCGGATCGGCCGCAACCGTGTACAGGTTCAGCTCCAACGCGTCCGCTCCGGCGCCTTCGAGCAGCCGGGCGTACTTCACCCAACCGCCGATGTTGGCGCCGTTCAGGCTGGCGATCACCGGGATGTCGATCGCGATCTTCGCGTTCTCGATCAGCTCGAGGTACGAGTCGATGGCCGAGCCGTAGTCGTCGACCTCGGGGAAGAACGATGTCGCCTCGGGAAAGCTCTCGCCGTTCACGGTGTAGAGCCGATCGATCTCGGCGGTCTCGTGCTCGATCTGTTCTTCGAAGATCGACGGCAGCACGACCGCGCCGGCGCCGGCCAACTCGAGCTCGACCAAACGGTCGAGCTGCCCGGTGAACGGGCCCGCCGATGCAACGATCGGCGACCGCAACGGCATCCCCAGATAGGTGGTGTGCAGGTCAGGCATCGTCGGATCCTCCATCGCTCGTGTCACCGACGTCGATCTCGTCGAGGTCGAACTGGTGCGGTTGGTGCAGCGCCCGCTCGACGCCGGCGAGTTGCTCGTAGTAGTGCCAGCGCTCGTCGATGTCCTGCTGGGCGAGGTCGAGCAGCATCGCCGATCGTTCTGGATCGGACCGCGCCAGCATCGAGAACCGGGCCTCCTTCAAGGCGAACTCCTTGAGCGGGATGGTCGGCGCTGCCGAGTCGAGCTGGAACGGGTGCTCGTGCTCGTCGGTCGTCGGCTTGTAGCGGTACAGCGGCCAGTAGCCGGACTTCACGGCGTCCTTCTGATGCGACATCGACGTCTCCATGTCGATGCCGTGGGCGATGCAGGTCGAGTAGGCGATGATCAGCGACGGGCCGTCCCAGGCGTCGGCCTCGGCGAGTGCCTTGACCGTCTGGATGTCGCTGCCGCCGATGGCGATCTGTGCGACGTACACGTTGCCGTACCGGCGGGCGATCGCGCCGAGGTCCTTCTTGCCGGTCGGCTTGCCGCCCATCGCGAACTTGGCAACAGCACCGAGCGGTGTCGCCTTCGATGCCTGGCCACCGGTGTTCGAGTACACCTCGGTGTCGAGCACGAGCAGGTTGACGTTGCGGCCCGAACCCAACACATGGTCGACACCGCCGAAGCCGATGTCGTAGGCCCACCCGTCGCCACCGACGATCCACGTGCTCGTGCGAACCAACTCGTCGGCGATCACCGTGAGGCGTCGAGCCCGGTCGGCGACCACCGGGTCGTTCGAGGTCGCCAGGTCACCGAGTCGATCTCGCAGCACCGCCACGCGGGTCCGCTGCTCGATCACGCCATGCTCTGTCGGAGTCGGGTCGGCGATCAGTGCATTTGCGAGGTCGGTGCCGATGCCATCAGCGAGTTCCTCGACCAGGCGTCGAGCCTCACGCTGGTGATGTTCGATGCCCAGTCGCATGCCGTAGCCGAACTCGGCGTTGTCCTCGAACAGCGAGTTCGACCAGGCGGGCCCGAGCCCGTTGGCGTCCTTCGCCCACGGGGTGGTCGGCAGGTTGGCGCCATAGATCGATGAGCATCCGGTTGCGTTGGCGACGACGAGCCGGTCGCCGAAGAGTTGGGTGAGCAGCTTCAGGTACGGCGTCTCACCGCACCCCGAGCAGGCGCCGGAGAACTCGAACAGCGGCTGCAGCAGCTGCGAGTTCTTGACCGAGTCGTGCGTGATCGAGGCCCGATCGAGTTCGGGAATCGACTCGAAGAAGTCCCACCGTTCGCGTTCGACCACCCGATGCTCGGGCGCCGGGCGCATGTTGATCGCCTTGCGCTTGACCTGGGTCTTGTCCTTCGCCGGGCACACGTCGACGCAGATGCCGCAGCCCGTGCAGTCGTCGGGTGCCACCTGGATCGTCAGCTGGTGCCCGTCGAGTTCACGTGACCGGAAGTTCTTGGTGAGGAAACCGTCGGGTGCACCGTCGAGCGCGGCCGGCTCGTAGGCCTTCATGCGGATCGTTGCGTGCGGGCACACGACGGCGCACTTGCCGCAGTCGATGCACAGGTCGGGCTCCCAGATGGGGATCTCGATGGCGAGCTTGCGCTTCTCCAGCGACGTCGTGCCGGTGGGGAAGGTTCCGTCGATGGGCATCGCCGACACCGGCAGCAGGTCGCCCCGGTTGGCGATCATCGTCATCGTGACGCGATCGATGAAGTCGGTCGCTGCGTTCTGGCGGGCCGAATCCAAGATGTCGAGCGTCTCGTCGAGTTCGACGCTCGCCGGCATCGCGGCGGGCACCGGAACTTCGGCCAGCTCGGCGATGGCCCGGTCGACAGCGGCCTCGTTGCGTTCCACGATCAGCCGGCCTCGCCGCCCGTACGCCGAACTGATCGACGCCTTGATCGCTCCCACGGCACGATCGAGCTGACATCACGTCGGTCAGCGCGAAGAAGCAGGGCTGCATGATCGTGTTGATGCGACCCGGCATCTTCAGCTCGCGGGCGATGCGAGTGGCGTCGATGGTGAAGACGCGCAGCTCGCGCTCGTGAATGCGCCGCTGGATCGTTGTCGGGAGGTGCTCCCACAGCTCGTCGGCGGGATACGGCGCGTTGAGCAGGAACGTACCGCCGTGGCGAACGTCGCCGAGCACGTCGAAGCGGTCGAGCAAACCGAACTGGTGGCACGCGACGAGATCGGCCTCCTGGATCAGATAGGTCGAGCGGATCGGCTCGGGCCCGAACCGCAGGTGCGACACGGTCATCGAGCCGGACTTCTTCGAGTCGTAGACGAAGTACCCCTGGGCGTAGAGGTCGGGCTCGTGGCCGATGATCTTGACCGACGCCTTGTTCGCCCCGACGGTCCCGTCGCTGCCCAACGCGTAGAACACCGCCGACCGTCCGGCCTGTTCGAGGCGGAACGAGTCGTCGACGTCGAGGCTGAGTCCGGTCACGTCGTCGACGATGCCCACGGTGAAACGGCGCTTCGGTGCGTCCGATGTCAGTTCGTCGAACACCGCCTTGGCCATGGCCGGCGTGAACTCCTTGGATCCGAGCCCGTAGCGACCGCCGATGACGCGCACGCCCGTCCGCTCGGATTCGGCCACGGTGGTGATGACATCCTGGAAGAGCGGCTCGCCGGCCGATCCGGGCTCCTTGCAACGGTCGAGCACCGCAATCGAGCGAACCGAGTCGGGGAGCGCGTCGAGCAGGGCATCGATCGGGAAGGGCCGGAAGAGCCGGATCGTGGCCAGCCCGACCTTCTCACCGTCGGCGACCAGCTTGGCGACCGTCTCACCGACGGCACCCGAGCCCGAACCCATCATCACGATCACACGCTCGGCGTCGGGGGCACCCTCGTAGTCGACGAGGCCGTAGCGGCGACCGGTGCGAGCTTCGAACTCGGCGAACACGTCGGCGACGATGCCGGGCACGGCGTCGTGGAACCGGTTGGCCGCTTCGCGAGCCTGGAAGAAGACGTCCGGGTTCTGCGCGGTGCCACGCACCACCGGCGCCGTCGGTCGCAGCCGGCGCAGCTTGTGGGCGGCGATGTCGTCGTCGCTGATCAGCGAGCGCAGGTCGTCGTCGCCGAGCAGGTCGATGCGGTTGATCTCGTGTGACGTGCGGAAGCCGTCGAAGAAGTGCAGGAACGGCACTCTCGCCCTCAGCGTCGCAGCGTGCGACACGGCAGCGAAGTCGTGGGCCTCCTGCACCGAACTGGCGCACAGCATCGCGAAGCCGGTCGAGCGGGCGGCCATCACGTCGCTGTGGTCACCGAAGATCGACAGGGCATGCGTAGCGATCGCACGGGCAGCGACGTGGATCACCGCCGGGGTCAGTTCACCGGCGATCTTGTACATGTTCGGCAGCATCAACAGCAGGCCCTGCGACGCCGTGAACGTCGTGCCGAGTGCACCTGTCTGCAGCGCCCCGTGCAGAGTGCCCGCCGCACCGGCCTCGGACTGGAGCTCGACCACTTCCGGCACGGAACCCCACAGGTTCGTCGCACCACCCGCCGACCAGGCGTCGGCCAACTCACCCATCGTGGACGCCGGCGTGATCGGGTAGATCGCCACCACCTCCGACAGGGCGTAGGCCACCTTGGCAGCCGCCTCGTTGCCGTCGATACAGGCAGTCGCGGGCGGCGCCGATTCCGATTCGGTGCCCTCCGAGTCGATTGCCGGGCGATCATCGGTGGCCGTAGTGCTCATGCCCACCATCCTTGCGTCCGCACGAACCCCTGACGACCGCCCAAAGTCCCCAATCTCGCCCGAACCCGATTCGTTCCGGTCCGAACCTCGCCCACGCCGCCCACGCCCGTTCGCAAATTCGGAGCCGATGTCGCGCTGAACGAGCCGACCGCTCCGAATTTCGGGTCGGAGACGTACGGCACCCCAACGACCCACCATCGGGATCACCCGGAAACTCACCGACGTCGAACCGCCGACCCTGGCCGTGCCGCACGCGTTGCTCGGCTCCCGTCCGAAGCCCATGAACGGCCACGTCGGGTCGCGCTGTGCGCGGGTCGCCGCACGACCCATGCACGGCACTGCCGCCGACGGCGGCAGCATTCACGTTTGCGGGAATTTCGGCGGACCGTCTCACCCGGTTTGCAGCGCAAACGACTGTTGGAGCGGAGGGTCAGCCGTTGGGGTCGGTCTGGTTGCCGACGGGACCGCCACCGTCTGTGTCGAAGCCCATGTTGTTGCCTTCGTCGGTCTCGGTGTCGACACCCGGCGAGACCTCATTGTCGAACGGCACGTCACCATCGGAGTCGAGTTCGTCGACGACGGTGGGGCCTGGTTCATCATCGTCGCTGGCGCACGCTGACGCTGCGGACATGAGTGCAACGCTGAGTACCGCCGCGGCGAGGCCGCGAAGTTGTCGAGAGGGCAAGGGTGAGAGCGTCACGGCCGCGGACCTCAGCCGTCGGTGGTCTCGCTCTCGATGTCGTCGGCAATCGAGTTCGAGATGTCGTCGAGCTGGTCGTCCACGCCGTCGACCGGGTTGTCGAGATCGTCGTCGTTGCCGTCGTCGTCGCTGCAGGCTGCGGCGCCGAGGGACAGGACTGCTACGGCAGACGCGGCGATCACGCGGCGGGTTACGGAGTTGGTGTGTGTGGTGGTCATGGCAGACACGGCTACCCAGGCCCGTCGCTCAACAAACCTGCGCGTCGAGCAGCCGCCGCTCGAAGTCGGCCGCCCAGTGCTCGGAGGTCCACGAACGCACGGTGTCGGCGCGACGGCGGGCCATTTCTCGACGGGTCGCCACGTCGAGCGCGAGCGCCTGCGCGATGCCGTCGACGACCGACGATGGGTCGTCACCGTCGACGAGCACCGATCCTGCGCCGAGGTCGTCGGCGGCGCCGGCGCCCCGTGCGAGCACGAGCGCGCCGCTGCGCGGTTCGTTGAGGATCGAGAACTCCTTCGCAACGAGATTCATACCGTCGCGTCGTGGCGTCACCAAGGCCATGTCGGCGGCAGTGAACAGCGCTGCGACCTGACGTCGGTCGCATCCCTCGGTCGACACTCGCAACGCGGCGGTTCCATCCGATCGCAACCAGTTCGAGGCCACGTCGTGCGCTCGACGTTCGATCTGGAGGCGGAGTTCTCGCGACACCGTGAGGCTCGTCCTACTGGGTTGCGCGATCTGCACGATCTCGACCTCGTCCGGATGGATGATGCCCGACCGGAAGGCCCGGTCGATCGCATCGATGCGCTGGGGGATCGCTTTGGTCGAGTCGATCCGGTCGACGCCGACGATCAGCCGTCGCGACGCGACCCGGGAACGCAACCGTTCGACGAGTACTTGGGTGGCGCGCTCGCTGGAGAGCGCGGTCAGAGATGCCGGATCGATCGACACCGGAGACACCACGGTGTCGTTGCGGCGAGTGCGGCAGAAGCGAGCCAACTCGGCGTGATCGGCGACGGTCTGCACGCCGATCAGTGCCGGCACCTCCAGCGCGCGCGCCAGCGCATCGGCCACCGGAAGTGCAGCAAGGGTGCCCGCATCGAACGGCGTGTGGATCGACAACCCGACCGTGAGGTCCGGTCGTTCGACGGCAAGGAACTCAGCCACCAGCAGCAGCTGATGGTCGTGGATCCAGACGAGGTCGCCGTCCCCTGCAACGTCAGCGACCGCCCGCGCAAAGCGCTCGTTGTGGTCCTGATATGCGCGCCACCATTCGTCGCGCCATTGCACACTTCGGGTCATGCCGTGCAGCGCCGGCCACAGGCACGAGTTCGCCATCCCGGCGACGGCTGCGCCGGCGAGCGCCGGAGGGATCGCCACCTGACGAAGCGACCCGTGCGGCCAGGTCGGTGTCGCGACGTCGGGATCGCCCAGCGAGGCTGACGAGCCGATCCACACCGACGGATGACGACGCACGAACGAGTCGAGCGCCGTGACGAGACCTCCCGGCGCTCGTTGCCAACCCGTCGTTGACGACCATGTCACGGGAAGCCGGTTGGCGACGACGAGCATCCGAGGACGCGTCGGTTCGAGCTCGTTGGCGGGCATGACGCCGCGCGACTACCCGTCGAGCTGGTGTGTCAATCGTGGAGCATGTCGAGCAGCTCGCCGACGGTGTGCTGGCCTTCGAGCGGGTGGCGCAGCTTCGTTCGATCGATGATCTCGTAGTGGTTGCGACGACCGACCTTCTCGCGGCGCAGGTAACCGCCGGCCTCGAGGTCGTCGAGAATCCGTTGCACGGCGCCGGGCGTGATCCCGACCACGTAACTGAGGTCGCGCTGGCGCAGATCCGGGTCGCGGCTCAATGCCACCATCACGTGGGCGTGGTTCGTCAGGAACGTCCACGCGGGCAGATCTGGCTTCGGTTCGATCAACGTCACCATTTGATCATAGGTATTGGAAGACACCTGTTGCCCAGTGTTCCTCTCGGACGTCATCGAACGTCGAGCCCTAGCGGTCGTGGCCATCGACGTCTCCCCGTGGGCTCTCTGCGACGCTCGACTCGCTCTCGGCCAATTCTCGCTCAGGAGCCGCGAGTTCGTCGACACGCAGGTGATCGGATTCGGTGGTGCGATGCGTGGCCCGGAAGAGCAGGTGGGTGCTCGCCGGCAGGGTCAGCAGCAGCGCTGCCGCAACGATCGCCAGTTCGGCGGCGCCTCGGACACCGACTTCGATGCTCGCACCGATCGCGACGAGCAAGAACGCGATCGGGCTCGCCTTGCCGGCAGCGTGAAACCTTGCGTACGGCGTGGTGAACGTGAGCAGGCCGATGCCGGCGAGCAGCGCGACGAGGGCGCCGAGCAGGATGAAGGCCGAGCTGACGACGTTCATGGTCGCCCTGTGGTCTCGATGAATCGGCTGAGGGCCACGGTGGCGGTGAACGCAACGATGGCGATCACCACGAGGACGCCGATGTAGAGCGTGTCGCCGGTCTCGGCCACCCGTGTGCCGATGGCGCCCATCAGCGCAACGAGGGCGGCATCGAGCGAGATCACCCGGTCGGCCAGCGACGGGCCGCGGACGAGACGAATGCCCGCCAGGATCCCTGCCAGCAGGAAGATCCCGACGGCGATGTCGGCGATCATGTTGTCTCCTCCTTCACTGGCAGCGCCCGGCACGCGAGTTCGGCGAGGAGGCGCACGTGCTGTTCGATCTCGGGCGCCTTCTCGGCGTGGAGCACGTGCAGATAGAGCCGACCGGTGTCGCCGTCGCTGTCGATGACGGCCGTTCCCGGTGTGACGGTGATGGCCACCACGAGCATCAGGAAGTGCGACCTCGACTCGATCGTCGTGTCGACTGCGATGATCGCTTCGTCGGTGTAGTCGGTCGGTGTCAGGATCTCCCACGCCACCTGCACCGTGGACACGACGAGGTCGACTGCGACGAGCCACACGAACCGCAGCAGCGGCAGAATGCGCAGGCCGTCGGCGGTGCGGTCGATGCCGGCGAACAACGTGGCGGCGGTCGCCACGATCGTTCCCGACACGACGTTGGCGACCGACACCGAGCCCCACAGCGCACACCATGCGCCGACGAGCAGGGCCAGTGTCAGCAGGCGTCGAGGTGTCAGCAACGTGCGCACCGAACTCCACGACGAACGCGCAGTGATGGTGTCCATCATCCGTCCGCCTCGCCGGCCGTCGGGCCGAGCACGTCGACGATGTACGGCGTGCGCTCGATCAGGTCGGTGGCGACCTGCTCGCTCATGCGCCACAGCGGGCCGGCGACCACGGCGATCGCAATCGTTCCGGCAACGGCGACACCCGCAGCGGTCTGCATGATCGTGACCGATCGGCGACTGGATGCGGGCACCGCCGACGGCGTGACCTCACCCCAGAACGCACCGAGCCAGATCTTCGTCATCGACAGCAAGGTGAGGATCGAGCCGATCAGCGACACCGCGACGATCACGTAGGCACCCGAGGAGATACCGGCGTCGACGAGCGCGAGCTTGGCGATGAAGCCCGAGAACGGCGGGAGGCCGGCCAAGCTCAGCGCCGGAAGTGCGAACAGCACGGCGATCACCGGCTTGCTGGTGGCGAGGCCGCCGACCTTCTTCAATGCGGAGGTTCCCTGATCGTCCTCGATCAAGCCGCCGGCAAGGAACATCACGGTCTTGACGGGGATCTGGTGGATCAGGAACAGCACAGCACCGGCGACGCCGGCGACCGTGAACAGACCGAGCCCCATGATCATGTAGCCGATCTGGCTGACGACGTGGAACGACAGGATGCGCTTCACGTCGTTCTGTGCGAGCGCGCCGGCAACGCCGACGATCATCGTGAAGCCGGCGATGACGAGCAGCAGCGGGCCGAGCTGGTCGAGTTCCATCAGCGTGAAGAACCGAATGAGGACGTACACGCCGATCTTGGTGAGCAGTCCGGCGAACACCGCCGTGATCGTGGTCGGCGCGGTCGGGTAGCTGTCGGGGAGCCACGAGAACAACGGGAAAATCGCCGCTTTCGTGCCGAAGACGATGAGGAACCACAGCCCGATGCCGACCTGGGTCGCTGCGGGGAGCTCCGGGATCCGCTCGGCGAGCAACGCCATGTTGACCGTGCCAGTGGCCGAGTAGACGATCGCTACGCCGAACAGGAACAGCGTCGATGCGAACAGGTTGATGACGACGTAGGTCATGCCCGAGCGCACCTGCGACTCGCGGCCCTGGTGGGTGAGCAACACGTAGCTGGCGACCAGGATCAGCTCGAACGCCACGAACAGCGTGAAGAGGTCGCCGGTGAGGATCGCCAGGCTGACGCCACCGGCGAGGACGAGCAGGATCGGGCTGACCACCGCGGGATCAGCGCCCGCCGGCGTGCGGCGCTGGCCGATCGCGAACAGCTCGACCACCAGGATCGTCGCCGACGCGACGAGCAGGATGAGCGCAGCGAAGAGGTCGGCCACGAGCACGATGCCGAGGTCGGGCGCCCAGTCGCCGACACCGAGCACGATGGTGCCGTTGCGGTCGACATCGGCGAGCAGCGCGGCGGCCATCGCCGTCACCGTGGCCATCGTCGACACGGTGATCGTGTCGCGGGCCGTGGCGTTGCGTCGAAGGCCGAGCACCAGCGCCGAGGCGAGCAGCGGGAGCGCCACGCAGAGTCCGACGACGGCGTTCACGATCCGTCCTCCCCGGACTCGTGGAGCATCTCGAGCTGACGGGTTTCGTCGAGCGCGGCCACGCGAGCTTCCTCGGTCGTGGCGATCCGGCGGTCCTCGACGTCATCCTCGACGAGGTCGTCACCGGTGAGGACCTGCTGACGCCGCGCCAGCGCCAACACGAACAGGGTGAGCCCGAACGAGATCACGATCGCCGTGAGCGACAATGCCTGTGGGAGTGGGTTCGCCGTATCGGCGGCGGGTTCACCGTCGACGATCGGGGGCGATCCGGCGCGCCCTCCCGATGCCAGCAGCGCCAGGACCGCAGCGTGGCCGAGCAATGCGAAGCCGAGCACGATCCGGCTCAACGACCGCGAGGTCACGAGGAACGTGCCGGTTGCCGCCAGACCGGCGACTGCGAAGATCATGGCGACGCTCATGGCGCCGCCTCCAGATCGTCCGATGGCGATGGGCGACCGCGATCGACGAGCGAGGTGGCGTCGAGTCCGTCGAGCAGAGCGATCACGAGGCCGACGACGATGGCGACCACGCCGAGGTCGAACACGAGCGCCGAGCCCGTCTTGACGGTGCCGAGCAACGGCACGTCCCAGGTGACGACCACCTGGTCGAGCAACGGTTCGCCCCACAGCAGCGGTGCGATGGCGACGAGACCGGCGATCACACCGCCGACCGACAGCCACACGGTTGCGTACCTCGGCTCTTGAATGCCGGCGATGGTGCGCAACACGATGATGGCGCCCAGCATCAACCCGGCAGCGAAGCCGCCACCGGGCTGGTTGTGCCCGGCGAACAGCACGTAGGCGGCGACCACGAGCGCAACCGGTGTGACCGCCCGGACGGCCAACGACACGATCGGTGAAGTACGGGCGATCATGTCGCCACCTCGGAGGGACGACCACGTCGTCGCTTGGCGCCGAGCGTCAAGATGCCGACGGCGACCACCATCAGGACGATGACCTCGCCGAGCGTGTCGAGCGCGCGGGTGTCGGTGAGGATCACGTTGACCACGTTCTTGCCGCCGCCCTCGGTCTGCGCCGTCTCGGCGAGTTCACGAACGGGCGCCTCGCCGACCGGGTTCCCGGCGCTGCCTGCCAACGCAACCGCCACCGCGGTGCCCATCGCTCCGGCGATGACGATTCGGCCGGCGGTCCACAGGCGCGTCGCGGCCGGGAAGGTGGTGGCGAGGCGGCCGAGGCCGACCACGAAGCCGACCACGATCACGGTCTCGACCAGTAGCTGGGTGAGGACCAGGTCGGGCGCGCCGTACGCCACGAACAGGCCGGCGACGCTGAAGCCGACCGCGCCGAGCACGAGTGCAGCACCGAGCCGCGACGAGACCTGCGTCGCCGACACGGCGGCGGCGACGATCATCACGACGAGGACGGCTTCGGCTCGGTTGTCCCACCAGTAGAGGGTGTCGGTATTGATCTGGCCGACGAACGGCACCGCCGCGGCCGAGACCACGAGCACCGTGGTCGCCAAATACAGCGGCAACGATCCGTGCTGCACGCGTCCGGCAATCTGGCGGGCGAGTCGACCGACACCGTCGATCGTCCAGTCGACGTTCGCTGCCCCCCGGGCGACGGGGCCGGAGACGACGTGACGGCGAGCGAGCAGGGCGCCGAACACCACGCCGACGGCAACGATCACGAGTGACGTGATGAACGCATCGGTCAGGCCCGGCCAGCGCAGCAGCGAATACACCTCGGCCTTCGGAGCGACGGTGACCACGGCGGGACGCACGACGCCGGTGACCCAGCCGAGCGCCACGAACCCGAGGACCGACGCAGACGCCAGCACGATCTCAGGGCCGGACATCGCCGGTCGGCGGGGGGCGACGTCACGCTCCGGCATCGGCGCGGAAGCACCGAACATGCCGACGAGGAGCCGGGTCGTGTAGGCCACGGTCAACACCGAGCCGCCGATGACGAGGCCACCGACCACCCAGAATTCGGCGCCGGACAGACCGAGCACGGCCTCGATGGCGGCTTCCTTGGTCGGGAAGCCGAGCAGCGGTGGGATGCCGGCCATCGAGGCACCTGAAATCACGGCCACCACGAACGTGATGGGCATCGAGCGTCGTAGACCCGACAGTTCGTTGATGTTCCGAGTTCCGGTGCGGACGTCGACCTCGCCGACGACCATGAACAGCGCCGCTTTGAAGACGGCGTGTGCAACGAGGATCGAGATCGCAGCGAACGTCGCCTTCGGGGTGCCGATCGCGAGCAGTGTGATCAGTAGGCCGAGCTGCGACACGGTGCCCCAGGCGAGGATCAGCTTGGCGTCGACATGGCGGAGCGCACCGATCGCTCCCCACGCCATCGTCACGAGACCGAACGACAGCCCCAACGGCTTCCAGACGTCGGTGTCCTGGAACGCCGGCGCGATCACGGCCACCAGGATGACGCCCGCCTTCACCATCGTTGCCGAGTGGAGGTAGGCGCTGACCGGTGTCGGCGCTGCCATCGCGCCCGGCAACCAGACGTGGAAGGGGAACTGGGCCGACTTGGTCGCTGCCGCGACGAGGATCAGGATCGCCGCGGCATTGGCAGTCGAGCCGGTGATCGGGACGATCTCACTGAGCCGCGCGGTGCCGGCGGCGTCGACGAACAGCACGAAGCCTGCGAGGAGCGACAGGCCGCCTGCCGCGGTGATCACGAGGGCCCGTCGAGCTGCGATGCGTGCGACAGGGTCGGTGTTCTTGAAGCCGACGAGGAGGAACGACGTGATCGAGGTGAGCTCCCAGAAGATGAACAACGTCCACACCGATTCGGACCAGACGAGGCCGACCATTGCGGCCGAGAACGCGAGCAGCGTGGCAGCGAAACGACCCATGCTCGCCGCAGTGCGGGAGAAGTAGCCGACCGCGTAGACGCACACCAGCGCTCCGATACCCGACACGAGCAGCGACAGCAACGAGCTCATCGCGTCGACGCGGAACTCGATGTTCACGTCGAGTCCGGGTACCCACTCGAACCCGGTGACGATCACGTCGTTCGAACCCAGTCGGGTCGCCGACCAGATCGCCGTGACCGCCATCGGTACCGCCGCGACCCACAACGATCGGCGCCCGAGCCGTCCGCCGAGAGCCGCCAGAGCCACGACGACGAGCACGTGCAGAGCGAGCAGAAACCAGATCAACAGACCCGGATGATACGGCTCGATTTATTTGCATCACAACATTGACCTATTCAAAAGGGTGTTTTATGATCTGTCCATGCCTTGCTCTGACAGTTCAGCTCGTGCTCATGTCCCTGCCGGTCAGCCGCCGGTCTCGCGCCGCCTTCGACGTGACCATCGGGCGCTGCTCACCGCCGCCGATGAACGGTGGCTCGCCCAAGCGATCGAAGCGGGCAGGTCCGCCCAGCGCCGACTCGACACCGGCGCTGCGCTCGACGGCGACACCGACCTCGTCACCGAGGGCGAACGGGCTCGGCACCACTTCATCGAGGCGAACGTCCGCCTCGTGCAGAGCATCGCCAACCGGTTCAGCGTCCCGGTGCACCTCGACCGAGACGACATCGTCCAGGACGGGATGATCGGCCTCGAGAAGGCCGTCGAGAAGTTCGACTGGCGCCGCGGCTACAAGTTCTCCACGTACGCGACGTGGTGGATCCGCCAGTCGATCCAGCGTGGCCTCGAAGCCTCCGCCACGACCATTCGCATCCCCGGACATCGAACCCGCGAGCTGCGCACCGCTGTCGCCGCGACCGCCGCGTCCGGCGCCCGGCTCGACGACGAACTGGCGATGATCGACATGCTCACGCAGCTCGAATCGATGGATCGTCCGATCGGTGACGGGGCCGACACGCTCGGCACGCTCGTGGCCAGCGACGACGAGGGCCCCGACGAGGCGGCTGAACGGCGTGTCGCTCGCGAACAGATCGATGCGCTGCTCGACCATCTCGACGAGACCAGCGCATTCGCGGTCGCCGCCCGGTTCGGCCTGCGCGGGCGGGAACCAGCGACGTTCGCGGTCATCGCCGAAGAACTCGGCGTGACACCGCAGGCCGTGCGGCGCCGCGTCGAGCGCGCGATCGCCAAGCTGCGCACCCACGCCGAGCCGATCGCCGCCTGACGCTCCGCCGGCGCGATCGCTAGGGCGTCACCTCGTTGCGCAACGGCTCGCCACGGACGAAACGGGTGAGGTTGTCCAGGAAGATCTCTGCGACTCGCGCTGTGGTGCCGTCGCTGGACCCCGAGGTGTGGGGGCTGATGATCACGTTGGGGAGATCCCACAGCGGGTCGTCGGCGTGCAGCGGTTCGGGATCGAAGACATCGAGGCCTGCGCCGGCAAGACCGCCTGACGCCAACGCGTCGGTCAGCGCGGCCTGATCGACCAATTCGCCCCGGCCGACGTTGACGAAGACAGCGTGCGGGGGCATCGATCCGATCACGTCGGCGCTGATGATGCCGCGGGTCTCGGGCGCGAGCGGCAGGGCGACGACGACGGCGTCGGCGTTGCGGACAGCGTCGGCGAGTTCGCTCAACGGTCGCACCGGGCACCCTTCGTCGCCGTGGGCAGATCGACGCACCACGGTCGGCCGCATGCCGAATGCTGTCGCCAACCGCACCACCTCACGGCCGATCGGGCCGTAGCCGACGACGACGAGGTCTTGGCCATCGAGATCACGGAACGGCGCCGGCGACCAGTCGTGGGCTGCCTGCGCCTGCAACCATCGTGGGAGGCCGCGACTCAGCGCCAACAGATAGAGCATCACCGTGCCGGCGATCGGCGGCGCACTCGCCCCCGACGACGTCGTGAGCCGGGCACCGCGTTCGAGGAACATCGAGAACACGGGGCTGTCCACGCCGGCCGACATCGAGTGGAACCACTCGATGTTCATCGCCTCCAACGCCACCTTGAAGAACGGGGCGGCACGTTCCGGCCACGCGTCGTTCGAGAAGAACGCGATGGTGATGCGCTCGATGTCGTCCGCCGAGACCTCCTCGCCCGGTCGAAGCACGATCAGTTCGAGTTCAGGCGCCGCCGCGGCAATCTCCGCGGCGTAGGCGTCGGCGAACGTGTCGGTACAGAACAGTGCCACGCCGATCAGTCTCCCCCATCGAACCCGTCTCGTCCGAGGCCAGACCGCCGCCGCGACGGATTACATCAGGGGTCAGACCCGCGATGTAATCCGTCGGTCGCTCAGGCGGTCAGTTCGGCGACGAACTCGGCGAACACGTCGGCGTAGCGCATGGCGTCGGCCTCGGTGTGCATCACCGAGATCAGCCACTGCTCGTCGAGGCCCGGCGGCAACAGGATTCCCCTGTTGATGCCGTGCATCCACTGCGCAAAGGCGAGATCGAAGTCGGTGGCCTTGTAGTCGCGATAGTTGCGCACCGGATCCTTCGACCAGGTGATGCAGCCCTTGGCGCCGAACTCGACGGTGTGGGCCGGCAGGCCCGCTTCGTCGATGATCTTCTGGCACGCCTCGACCAGGCGGTGGTTGAGCGCGACGGCGGCCTCGATGTTCTCGCGGCTGCACGCTTCGGTCAACGTGGCCTTGGCGGCGGCCATCACCAGCGGGTTGCCGTTGTAGGTACCGAGGTGAAGCACCTCGCCGGTGGTGATCAGGTCCATGTACTCGGCCTTGCCGCCGAATGCGCCGACCGGGAATCCGCCGCCGATCGACTTGGCGAGCGTGATCAGGTCAGGGGTGACGCCGAACTTCTTGGTGGCGCCCCCGTAACCCGGCCGTGATGCCGGTCTTGACCTCGTCGAAGATCAGCAACGTGCCGTACTTGTCGCAGATCTCGCGGACCGCTGCGAGGTAACCCGGCTCGGGCAGGCAGATCCCGATGTTCTCCATGACCGGTTCGACGATGAAACAGGCAACCTCGCGGCTGGCGAGCACCCGCTCGAGCGCGGGCGCGTCGTTGAACTGGATCACGATGACGTCGTCGATCGTGCCTTGGGTGATCCCACCTGACTGCGGGACCGAGTACGGGGCGTCGGCCGGACCGGCAGCCGCCACGGCCGGCTTGTTCGAGATCATCACCTCGTCGTGATGGCCGTGGTAACCGCCCTCGACCTTGACGAGCTTCTCGCGCTTGGTGACGCCGCGAGCGAGTCGGATCGCGTCCATCGTCGCTTCGGTGCCCGAGTTGGTCGGCCGCCACATCGGGAAGCCGTAGCGCTCACCGAGCAGCTCGGCGACCTCGGCGTCGAGTTCGCACGGCGTGACATACAAGCTGCCGTGGTCGAGCTGGGCCTCGACGGCCTTGCGGACCGCGGGATGCATGTGGCCGGCGAACAATGCACCGAAACCCATGTCGTAGTCGACGTATTCGTTGTCGTCGACGTCGATCATGTGAGCGCCGGCGGCGTGCTTGACGACGATCGGGTGAGGGTCGTACGCCTGGAAACTGGAGGGCACTCCGGCAGGAAGCACCTTGCGGGCTCGCTCGGTGGCCTTCTGGGATCCCTGGGTTCGCTCGGAGTAGGTCACGAGCTCGCGCTCGGTGATCTCCTTGGCTCTTGCCGCGAGCTCGGACGTGTGAGTCGAGTCGGTCACGGACATGAGATATCACTTCCTGATTTTCTGTTTGGACCGGCGGACACCGGCACCCTCACCCTAGGCCAGGTCGCGGCTTCGTGGCGCTGGGGGCCGAGCGGCAACAATGATCCCGTCCGACCATCGCTCAGGAGATCCCGATGAAGACCGCCGCCACCGAGATGTTGGGAATCGAGTTCCCGATCTTCGCGTTCAGCCACTGCCGCGACGTCGTTGCCGCCGTGTCGAAAGCAGGTGGTCTCGGCGTACTCGGCGCCGTCGCCCACTCGCCCGAACAACTCGAGATCGACCTGAAGTGGATCGAGAATGAAATCGGTGACCGCCCGTACGGCGTCGACCTGATCGTCCCAGCGAAGTACGCCGGCGACGAGGGCGGCGGCTACACGCTCGACGACATCCGCTCGCTGATCCCCGATACTCACCGCGAGTTCGTCGACGACATCCTGCGTCGCTACGACGTACCGGAGTTCCCGCCCGACGAGGAGCGCAACACTGGCCGCTCGACAGGGGGCCACAGCGGCATCGCACCGTTCAGCGCGGCCGCCGCCGGACCACAGTTGGAGATCTCGCTCGCGCACAAGACCGCGTTCGTCGCCAACGCGCTCGGCCCGCCGCCGCAGTTCCTGATCGACCGGGTCAAGGAGGAGGGTCGCCTGATCGGGGCGCTCGCCGGGCGGCCCGTGCACGCCGAACGTCACCAGGCCGCAGGCGTCGACATCATCATCGCTCAGGGATCCGAGGCCGGGGGCCACACGGGCGAGATCGGTTCGATGGTGCTGATCCCCGAGATCGTCGACGCTGTCGACATCCCGGTGTTGGGTGCTGGCGGCATCGGGCGCGGTCGCCAGATGGCTGCCGCGATGGCGCTCGGCGCACAGGGCGTGTGGTGCGGGTCGGTGTGGTTGACCACCGACGAAGCCGAGACGCACCCGGTCGTGAAGCAGAAGTTCCTGGCTGCGACGTCGGCCGACACGATCCGCTCGCGGTCGATGACCGGCAAGCCCGCTCGCATGCTGAAGACCGCCTGGACCGAGGAGTGGGACCGCGAGGACACGCCCGCACCGCTCGGCATGCCGCTGCAGCCGATCCTCACGAACGAGGCCCAGGCCCGCATCAACCGTGCGGCGCACACCCACGGTTCGGGTGCCGAGAAACTCGCCGGCTACTTCGTCGGCCAGATCGTCGGCACGATGAACCAGCCGAAGTCGGCCGGCCAGGTCGTGATGGACATGGTCACCGAGTTCATCGACGCCGTCGAGTCACTCGCCGGCCAACTCGAGTACTGACCGACCATCACCCGCCCGCCACCCACCACACCACGTTTGCGTTGCATGTTCGGATGGAACGGTCCACCGAAGTTGCGCGCAAACGTGGTGCAGGACGGCTATTTGGGGGCGAAGCGGGTGCCGGCGTCGAGGCGGATGGTGTCGCCGTTGAGCATCGGGTTCTCGATGATCGCGATCGCGAGGCGTGCGTACTCGTCGGGGCGGCCGAGGCGCTTCGGGAACGCGGCGTCCTTGGTGAGGTTGGCGGCGCGGTCCTCGGTGACGCCGGCGGTGAGACCCGTTGCGAACAGGCTCGGAGCGATCGTGTTGACCCGGATGCCCATCGAGCCGAGGTCGCGCGCCATCACCAGCGTCATCCCCGCGATCCCCGCCTTCGCTGCGGTGTAGGCGACCTGGCCGATCTGGCCTTCGAACGCCGCGATCGACGACGTGTTGATCAGCACGCCGCGTTCGCCGTCGTCGTTCGGTTCGCTCTCGGCCATGTGGGCGGCACACAACCTGTTCGTGTTGAACGTGCCGATCAGGTTGAGATCGATCACCGCCCGGAAGTCATCGAGATCGAACGGACCGCTGCGTCCGAGCGTGCGGCCGGCCTTGCCGCCGCCGGCAGTGTTGACGGCGGCGTCGAGTCCTCCGAGCGCGTCGACGGCCTCGTCGATCACCACCGCGATGCCATCGAAGTCGAGCACGTTCGTGGGGTGCCACGTTCCACCGAGCGACGCGGCGACCTCGGCGCCCGCCGATTCCTCGCGGTCGAGGATCGCGACGGATCCACCACCGGCAGCAATGCGTTCCGCCGTCGCTCGGGCGAAGCCCGACGCACCGCCGATGATGATCGCCCTCAGTCCCTGAATCTCCATGTCGCTCCTTGTCGTCGCTGTCGATTGCACCCTGGGTGTGACCCCTGATGTAACACGCTCGCCGAACGCTCGACGAGCTAGCGGTACAGACAGATCGCTCGGAGCTCGATGCTGTTGCGGGCGGGGTGGCCGACCTCGACATCCGGATCGCGGAACGCTGAGTGCGGCGTGAACCACGTCTCGCCGCGCTCGACGAGTTCGGTGTCGTAGGTGCGGAACGCGACCACCTCGTCGTGGCGAAGTTCGGGGAACGCAAACCAGCGGTACGGCGCCGCGTCGGTGGGTGCCAGCAGGGCAAGTGCTTCGAAATCGACGCCAGAGCCGGCGTAGTCGGTGACCGGGATCGGCCGACCGTCGGCGGGCGCCACGGTGCGGGCATCGCAGAACGCAAGGGGGAAGTCCATCTTCGGCTCGCCGATGTTCCGCCAGAACTGCAGGATCACGAGCCGCGACGCGCCGACGACGTCAGCTCCCGTGATGCCGTTGCGTTCGAGCGCTCGCAACGTTCCCTCTCGTTCGGGCTGCACGTACGACTGCCGGACGAGGGTGTCGTAGCCGGCAGCGAAGTCGGAGTGCACGAACGCGATCGGTGCGAGATCCTCGTGGATCTTCGCGTGCTCGGGACCCCGCTTGATGTGGTTCGAGACGAGGGCGACATCGCAGCCCGTCATCTCGCGGGCGAGCTCCTCCATCTCGCGATGATGCACGGCTGCCAGCTCGTCGTCGTCGTGCCAGCTGGAAGCCGCAGACGCGTGCGACAACAGCTCGAAGCCACAGTCGTGCCATCCGGGAAGGTCGGCCGTGCGTCCGTCGAGGATGTCGATCTCCGTCGGCTCGGCAACGAACTCGCCGCTGCGCGAAGCGAAGTTCAGCGTCGAACGGCAGAACAGTTCGGCGGGAGCGAGCAGTTGGTCGGCCATGGACCAACGCTACGCGTCCGATGGTGCTGCCGTCGACGCCGACCGTCCAGGTGCCGCAACGATGCCGGCATCCCAGCCAGGCGCACGACCGTCGCCGGGTGGGTGCACCCCGTCGAGTGTGATCCCAGCCGCGGTGAGCAACCACGACACGACCGAGTTCGAGTTCCACATGTCGCCCGTGGCCAACTCGTCGCGACCCCACGTGACCAGCGGGACCAACGGGGCAAGCTCGAGGACTCGAGCAGCCAGCGCCGCGTCGTCGCTCAGGGGCACCGGACCACCGATCGCCTCAGCGACGTCCGGGATCGACCCGCCCGTCCACCGCCTCACCTCGTAGCGGAACAGTCGCCAGCGTCCGAGGCCTCGGAGGCCGACCGGCCCTTCGCCGACCACGCCACGCTCACCTCGAGTGATCCACACCGGGGTCATCTCGATCACGGTCGTCACGCCACCGATGTGCACGTCGAGCGCCGAGTGGAACAAGGGCTGTCGAGGACGGCGGCCGAGCGTGGCCGCGACTGCCTCGTAGCAGCGACCACTCCAGCGCACGAATGCGCCTCCGGCACCCGCACCGAGGGGAATCCAGTACAGATCGACACCGTCGGTCATGACACCAGGTTACGTCGGTGAGTGAGACAGCCCGATCGGACCGCCAGGTCAGCGGTCGTAGCCCGGCGCCGGCTCGCTGAGCTTGAAGGTGACGCCCTGGTCGTCCTCGCAGATCGCCTCGCGACCCGAATCCCAGGCGTTGAGCTCGACGACCGTCCCTCCGGCGACGCGAACCCGTTCGACCGCGTCGTCGAAGTCGCGCACGGTGAACCACATCTGGATCTCCCCCGGCTCGGTGTTGCCGAACGGGTTCTCCGTGGCGCGCAGGCCGATCGGCATCTCGGTGTTCGTCACGTGTCGGCCGCCGTTGTCCTGTTCGTGGAACTCCCAGCCGAGCACTGCGCCGAAGAACGCCGCACCGCGCTCGACGTCCGCTGTCGTCAACGTCATGTAGTACGGCTCGGACGGGGCACGCCGGGTAGCGATCTGCTCGGCGTCGAACACCGGTGTGCCGACGTTCCAGCGGTGGCCGAAGGGGTCGACGATCCAAGCGCTCCGCGATCCGTGCGCCTCTTCGATCGGGCGCTGCACTACAGCGCCACCGCGCACGGCGCGCTCGACGAACTCTTCGACGGCGGCCACCTGGACGACGATGCTGGTCGACGACTGGGACCCATCGCGCACGGGTGCGACCACCCCGAGCTGCGGGGCCTCATCGCTGAGGTAGAACACGGCGCCGGCGATGTCGAGTTCGGCGTGGCCGACGCGGCCCTCCCATGGGATCACGTTGCTGACGTCGGCGCCGAAGTACTCGCGGTACCAGTCGAGCGCCGCGGTGGCGTCGTGCACACAGATGTACGGGGTGATGACCTGATTCATGGTGGTGGTCCTCTCGATTCGGGTGGCGGATCGGGTATTGGTCGAAACGGGGATGCGGGACGGGAGGTCGATGATGATCCGGTCAGGCGTTGCGCCCAAGGCGCTCGTCACTCGAGCCCGCAGCCGGGCGGAGAAGGTCGCATCGACGGAGTCGTCGGTGACGGCAGCGAGTTGGTCGAAGGGATCGATCGGCTCGGTCATCGCACACCTCCTTGCTGTTCGGCTTGCTGTTCGTACAGAGTTCGGAACCGACGTCGGGCTCGCACCAACAGCGTTTCCGTCGCCTCAACGGTGCGACCGAGGTGAGCCGCTACCTCGGGAACCGCGAGTCCGTCGAAGTAGCGCAGGGTGAGCGCCGAGCGGTGGTGTGGCCCGAGCTCGGCCATCACACCGCCGACCAGGTGCTGGTCGATCACCGCATCCCATCGGTCGAGGGCGATCTCACTGTCGCCCGCCTCGTCGTCGAGCGGCTCGGATCGGGGCCGGCGGGCGGCGCGGCGCCACTCGTCGATCAGCTTGTGCCGGGCGATTCCGATCAGCCACGCAATCGTCACCGTGTCGACGGCGCCTCGACGGATCTGACCGACAGCGGCAAGGAACGTGTCGCTGGTCAGGTCCTCCGCCATGGCCCGACCGCCGCACCGCGCCCGGAGGTAGGCGAACACCTCACCGACCGCGTCGTCGTAGATCGCCAGCAGCGTTGCGCCGTGATCGACCGTCGGTTGTGGCGTCCCCATCATCGACATCATCGTTGAACGCCGCCGAACTCCGACACCCCGTGTCCTCTCCGCCCACCTTCGGGCGCAACGTCAGGTGACCCGTCCGACCCGAAATGCAACGCAAACGTGGGTTGGGAGCCGGGGTGACTTCGGGCGCTCAACGGTGCTTTTCCCGCCGCATTCCGGCAGCGTGGGGGCGTGAGTTCGCGACGAGTCGACATCGCCGTCATCGGTGCCGGACCGGCGGGCGCAGCGACGGCCATCCAGGCCGCACGCTCGGGTGCCTCGGTCATCGTGTTCGAGAAGGGCGCGCACGGACGCGACAAGGTGTGCGGTGACGGTCTGACGCCACGAGCCGTCGGCGCACTCAACGAACTGAAGATCCCGCTCGATGACGCGCACCACATCCGCGGATTGCGCATGATCGCCGGCAAGCAGGTGCGCGAGCTCGACTGGCCGACCACCGACCGCTTCCCCAACCATGGCGCCGTGTGGCCGCGCCGCCGGCTCGACGCCGCGCTGATGGACGCCGCTGCCGAGGCGGGGGCCGAGATCATCTACGAGACCGAGGCGACACCCGTGATCGGCGACGATGGACGGGTCACGGGCGTCGAGGCGAACGGGCGTCGAATCGACGCCGACCTGACCGTGATCGCCGCTGGCGCACAGGGTGCCGTGGCTCGCAAACTTGGCGCCGATCGAGTGCCGGACGAGCCGTTCGGCCTGGCGATCCGCACCTACGCCGCCACGCCGCGGCACACCGACGCGCACCTCGAAGCGTGCCTGTCACTGAAGGACGAGAACGGTATCGCCATCCCCGGCTACGGCTGGATGTTCCCGGCCGGCGACGGCACGGTCAACATCGGCGTCGGCGCGTTGTCGACGATGAAGGGCTTCAAGAAGCTCAACCTCAACACACTGCTCGAGTCGTACCGCCATCTGGTGCAGGACGACTGGGATCTCGGCCCGAATCTCGAGCGCCCGCGGGCGTGGCGGCTGCCGATGTCGACCCAGCGCCGTCACGGCCCCGGTTGGGTTGCGATCGGCGATGCCGCCGGACTGGTCAACCCGATGAACGGCGAGGGCATCGACTACGGCCTCGAATCCGGGATGCTGGCCGCCGACCTGTTCCTCGAGGATCCCGCCACCGCGCCAGTGCGCTACGACGAACTGGTCGGCGAACGCTTTGACGCGTTCCTGCGAACCGGGCGGCGGTTCTCGTTCCTGATCGGGCACCCGTGGATTCTCAAGCCCGGCCTGCGCCTGTCGGTCAGCACGGACGCCATCGCCAACATCACGCTCGCCGTGATGGGCAACCTCGTCGACAACTCGACACCGGGCGCCGCCGGTCGGGTGCTGTCGCTCGCGGACAAGGCGCTCGGCCTCGCCGACCCGATCCTCCGCAAGACCCGCGCCGCAGCCTGAGTTCGGTCCGACGCTCCGGCGCTCCGTGACACGCTGGTCGGCATGAGCCTGCATTTCGTCGCCATCACCTTCGACTGCGCGAACGCCCTGACCGTCGACGAGTTCTGGTCGGCCGCCGTCGGTCGTCCGGCGGACCAGGCCGGGGAGATGGCCGCCAGCGAGTTCTTCGCCCGCATCCCTGGCGGGGGTCAGAGCCCGATGATGATGCACTGATCGCCGGACGGCGGTCGCTCAGAAACCGCCGCGGATCCAGAAGCTCGTCGCGTCGGTGTTCGCGCCGTCGCTGAGCCTCGTACGGCGCCGGCGAAACTGCGGCGGCAGCACACGCCAGAACATCCACCAGCGAGTTCGCTCGGGTGCGTTCGATGCGTGCGTTTCGCTCTCAGACATCTCGATGCCTCCTCTTGTCCACCCTAGAGGTCTCGTCAGCGCAGCGCCCGAAGCACTGGTGCGAAGTTGTCGAGTTCACGCACCGCGAAGTAGTTGATCCCCCACCGCTCGTTGCAGGTCATCAGGTGCAGCACGATCTCGTCGACGGTGCCGATCAGCAGATACGGCGTTGCCATCGCGTCGGCCATCGTCAGCCCCTCGACGCGATCGACGACCTTGGCCAGCGCTGCCTCCCGGTCGTCGGTGATCTGCACGACCTGGACCATGGCATTGAACTCGATGTCGTCGAAACGCACGCCGGCGCCAACACGCACCTGCTCGATCTGCTCGTCGAGGTGATGTGTCGACCACTTGACCTCGTGACTGTGCCCGTCCTCGCGTGTGCGTCCGAGGCCCTGAAGCCCGACGATGTCCGCGTACCGACCGGCGTGAGCGAGCAGCGCCGCGCCGTTGCCCCCGACGAGGATCGGCACGTGTGCCTGAGCGGATGGATCGATGCGGGCACGGTCGATGCGGTAGTGCTCGCCCTCGTGTTCGACGGCATTGCCGTCGACGAGGTCACGGATGATCTCGACGCTCTCGGTGAGACGACGCTTGCGTTCGGCGGGCGCGGCACGCTCGATCCCGGTGGCGTCGTACTCGCTGGGCGTGTGGCCGGCGCCGAGGCCCAGTTCGAAACGACCGCCCGAGATCCGATCGATCGTCGACACCTCCCAGGCGAGCTGCACCGGGTTGCGCATGTCGTTGTTGAGCACGAGGGTGCCGAGCCGGATTCGTTCGGTCAACGAGGCAATCGCGGCGAGTGTCGGCATCGGCGACCAGCCGAGCCCGACGTGGTCGGCGGCCAGCACGATGTCGAAGCCCAGTTCCTCTGCACGCACTGCGGCGGCGACGGGGTCACCCTCGATGCGTGCCGACAGTTGGTGTCCGATCCGCAGCTGCCGAGTCATGGCGTGGAGGTTACGCCGGTCAGTCGATGTCCTGGTTGGAGAGGCGCCAGGCGGCCAGGGCGAGGGCGATGACCGCAACGATGACCGGCACGATCACGGCCATCGCCAGCGAGAAGTCGGCGAGGTCGAGGTCGGCGCCCGTGCGCTCGACGAGGATCGAGCGCGTGTACTTGCGCAACGCGAGCCGGGCGACGCCCGCACCGGCCTGGGCGATGAACCCCTCCCAGATCAGGATGTACGCGAGACCCCA
Source organism: Ilumatobacteraceae bacterium (assembly GCA_963741755.1). GTDB lineage: Bacteria > Actinomycetota > Acidimicrobiia > Acidimicrobiales > Ilumatobacteraceae > Sva-07. The sequence continues at coordinate 320,321 of CAVUJG010000001.1, forward strand.
CACGATGAAGCGCTTCAGCCACACGCCGAACAGCGTGAACACGGCCACGTAGGCGACGAGACCGACGACCGTGGCGAGCAACGTGGCGAAGACGATGCCGTTGCCGGCCCCGGTGAGGACGGCCGCCAGCACGATCGGAACGATCGTGATCGGTGCCGCGAGCGTGCCTGCCGCGAGGGCCGCGCCGACGACGATCGGCCAGCGGTCCATCGGCCGCAACCACAGGTACACGAGCGTCTTGTCGTCGCGGAGATCGCCGATCGCCGCGCCGGCGAAAACGAGCGCCACCACCGGCAACACGAGGCCGAGTCCGACGCTGGCGATCAGACGAACCGAGTCGTCGAGTGATGCGTCTGCGCTCCCGAGCGCAAACGCCGAGATCGGTGCAACGAGCGCGAGCAGCGAGAGGCCGATGATGCGCGATCGGCTCGTCAGTTGCCGCAACACGACCCGGTACGACAGCGCGACTGCAACGGCCGGCGCCACGTGACGCCGGGAGCGATCGCTGGCCGGCACCACGCTCATCGTCCCTCCACGAGGTAGCGAAACACCGACTCGAGGTCGTCGTCGAGTGGAGCGACCTCGGTGAGACGGATGCCCAACTCGACGCTCAGCGCCGCGACTTGGCGTCCGAACGCGTCGACGTCGAGCGTGTCGACCATCACGTTGCGATCGTCGATCGACAGACCACTCACCAGGCCACGCTCGACGAGCGCGGTCGCCAGCTTGCGGGGATCCGATGCTGCGAGACGTATTCGATGGGCGCGGTCGTCCATCAACTCACGCAGGTCTCGATAATCACCACTCGCAACGAGTCGACCTTGCGCGATCACCAGGACGCGTGACCCGATCTTGGCCACCTCGTCGAGCACGTGGCTCGACACGAGCACGCAGCGGCCGTCGTCGCCGAGGCGATGGAACAGGGTGATCATGTGTCGGCGCTGCACCGGGTCGAGGCCGGTGAGTGGCTCGTCGAGAATCAGCACCTCGGGGTCGTTCACCAGGGCCGCTGCGACCTTGACCCGCTGGCGCATGCCCTTCGAGAACTGTCCGACCGGCTTGGTGCCGACGTTGGCCAGGTCGACCAGTTCGAGAGCGTGGCGCGCCGCACCATCGGGATCGGCGACCGCATGGGTTCGGGCCGCGAACTGGAGGAACTCGAAGGCGCTCAGATGGTCGAACAGCGCGTCCTGCTGCGGCACGAGCGACACACGTCCGCGCACGTCGCGGTCGGTTCGCGGGTTGGCACCGAGCACGTCGACGGTGCCGCGCGATGGGGGCGTCAACCCGCACAGCATGCGGAACAATGTCGACTTGCCGGCGCCGTTCGGACCGAGGAGTGCGGTGACGCCCTGGTCGATGGCGAAGCTCACGTCGCTGACGGCCACCACCGAGCCGAAGAACTTCGACACCTCGTTCACGGCGATCATGCCCCGCAACGCTGGGGCGGCGACCGGCCCCGCAACGACACCTGGTGGCGGGAGCGCGCCGGCTCCGCCCACATTCGGCGGGGGCAACTCGGTCATCGTGCGATCACCAGCTTCGAGTACCGCCACCACACGATCGCCGTGCCACCGACGGTCCACGCGAGGTTGCTCGCGAGTACCGCCCACGTCGCCAACTCCGGGAAGTTGCCGGGGTCGCCGAAGATCCGGAACACCAATTCGAACGGCATGGTCGAGATGTCGATCAGTCGCCAGTACGAAGAGAGGTCAGCGCCTTCGACGAGCGCTGCGGCGAGGATCGGGGTGGCGAACAGCACGAGCACGATCCCGATCGCCGCGAACGCCCGGCGGTCGGTGAGGCTCGACGCTGCCATCGACACCGCCGCGAGCGCAGCGGAAATCGCGATCCCGGACAGCACGATGCGACCGAGCGTCGCCAACCAGCCGCCCAGACCATCGGGGCCGGCGTTCTCGACCGAATAGCCGATCAACATCAGCACCGGGGGCAGCAGCGTGACGAGGCCGAGCATCGCGGCGACGGCGACCGCCTTCGCGACGAGATAGGTCCGTCGGTCGAGCGGCGTCGACAGGTACATCGCCAGCATGCCGTTGCGGCGATCGGACACGAGTACCTCGGGCGCCACGAGGGCGGTGAACAGCACGATCGCCAGGATGATGAAGCCGTAGTAGCCGGGGTAGTCGGCGACCTCTTCGGGTTCGAGGATGTCGCTGGGGATCAGCACGGCGATGCCGATGAAGACCACGGCGGGCAGGTAGGCGATCACGACGGCGATCACCGGGAAGATCTTGTTGCGCGCCGGCCGGCCGAGGCCGAGCGTGGCACGGATGCTCTCCCAACTCACACTGCGAATCGCGCCGGGAACGCCAGAGCGGCGCCCCTCGTAACGCTGAAATCCGCGCTCGACGATCTGCGCGTCGCCGCGTCCAGGCGTGCTCACGACCCGACCTCCGGCAGTGCGGTCGTTCGGTCGTCGGCGAAGATGTCGTCGAGGCTGCGGCGGTGCTGGCCCAAGCGCCGGATTCGGGCGCCTGCGTCCGTGACGCTGCGCGCCGCGAGGTCGAACAGTTCTGCGTCGGTGAGTCCGACGACCGACAGCGTGTTGCCGTTGCGTCGAACACCTGCGCCCGCCGCAACGAGACGGGCGGCGACGTCATCGACCGACCGCGGCCGATCGGGGATGTCGACCAACTCGAGTTCGATTCCGCCCGACGCTCCCGCGAGGTCAATCATCGATCCCTGGGCGATGAGCCTTCCTTCGGCCAGGGCCACCACGTGGTCGCAGACCCGTTCGACTTCTTCGAGGACGTGCGACGACAGCATCACGTCGATACCGAAGTTGCGATTGACCTGCACGATGATGTTCAGCATCTCGTCGCGTTGCACAGGGTCGAGTCCGTCGGTGGGTTCGTCGAGCACGATCAGGCGCGGGTCGGCGGCGATTGCCTGGGCGAGCTTCACGCGCTGGCGTTGGCCGGTCGACATGGTGCCGAGCGCCCGGAACCGCTCCTCGCCGAGGCCGACCAGGTACAGCGAGTCGCTGGCCCTGCTGCGCGCCTCGTCGCGCGGGAGGCCCTTGACCTCGGCGAGGTGTCGCACGAAGTCGTACGCCCGCAGATCGTCGGGGAAGACGTTGCGTTCGGGGCCGTAGCCGATCTGGGCGCGGAGTTCGGGACCTTTGTGCGCAGGGTCGAGGCCGAGCACGTTGATCGATCCGGCGGTCGGGGCAAGCAGGCCGAGCACCAGTGAGATCAGCGTGGTCTTGCCGGCTCCATTGGCTCCGACGAGGCCGGTGACGCCGCTCGGGATCGAGACGTCGAGTGCGTCGAGCGCACGTGTCGACGGGAACTGCATGACCAGGCCCGTGGTCTCGATGATCGCCGACACGCCGGCAGTCTCGCAGCTCGATGACTCGCTCGGGTGACCGTCTGCGAATCGTCATCGCTACGGTCGCGACATGAGCGTGGTGCATCTGCCGGCAACTGCGAGCGTCGACGAGATCCACGAGATCCTGCATCGCGACGCCGCGCTGATCATCGACGACCTGGCGAGCGTCGAGCAGATCGATGCGATCACGGCCGAGATGGCGCCGTTCGTCGAGGCGACACCGCCGGGGAGCGACGACTTCTCCGGACGGAACACGAAACGAACCGGCGCGCTGATCGCGCGATCACCGTCGAGCCATGCGCTGATCCAGCATCCGACGATCCTCGGCGTCGCCGAGAAGCTGCTCCACCGGGCCCAAAGTTTCCAACTGCACCTGACGCAGGTGATCTCGATCGGGCCGGACTCCCCCGGTCAGTCGATCCACCGCGACCAGTGGGCGTTCGACTTCTTCGAGTTCCCGAGCGACTACGACGTGCAGTGCAACACCATCTGGGCGCTCACCGACTTCACCGAGGCCAACGGAGCGACTCGACTGATGCCCGGAAGCCAACACCTCCCTGACAGCTTCGAACACACGGTCGACGAAACGGTGCCGGCCGAGATGACGAAGGGCTCGTGCCTGCTCTACACCGGCAAGGTGTTCCACGGCGGCGGCGCCAACACCTCCGACGAGACCCGAACGGGATTGAACCTCACCTACAACGTCGGGTGGCTCCGCCAGGAGGAGAACCAATACCTGTCGGTACCGCCCGAGGTCGCCGCCGAACTACCCGACGAACTCCTGCGGCTGATGGGCTACCGCATCGGTGCGTATGCGCTCGGGTACATCGACGACGTGCGCGACCCGATCGAAGCGATCCGGCCGTCCACCGGAGCGATGAGCTTCGGCACGATCGAGCGGTGACGATCAGGCGAGGTCGGCAGCCGTGAACGGCGTCGAGAATCGGACGCACCACACGACCACGGTGTCGTAGACCGACAGGTCGACGTCGGGTGGAATCTCGTAGTTCTGGTCGCCGATGTTGCCCTTGAGCACCCCGAGATCGATGAAGTCGTCGTCGAAGGCGCCGCTGTCGCCGTTGGCATCCGACGCAGACAGATACACGCGCAGGTCGGGGCCGTTGTCGGTGGAGAAGTTCTCGAAGCGCACGAATCGCTGCTCGCTGCCGTCGTTGAGAACGACCGCGGTGCCTTCACCGCTGTAGCGACCGCGGGGGATGAACGTGCCTCGAGCAAGCGTGACGATCTGCGGTGCGGGAGCCTCGGTGATCACCGGGGCTTGCGTGGTGACCGGCGCCTCGGAAACAGGCGGGGCCACGGGCGTCTCGACGACGTCGGGCTCGGTCGTCGGCGTCTCGATCGGGGCCGCTGCTGCGGCGACGCCCGAATCGAAGAGCGGACCGTCTTCGTCGACCTTGTCATCGATGAACAGGGTGTGGACACCGAAGACACCGAAGGCGAGCACGGCGACACCCACGAGGGCGAGGGCGGCCACGGGAAGCACGATCTTGAGGTTGCGTCGAATCCAACTCATGGAGTCAACGTAGGGACGCCATCGATTGAGATGGCACGGATCCCGGATCGTTCTCCGACCGTTCTCGATTCGGAAAGAACTCGGATTACATCGCGGGTCTGACCCCTGTTGTAATCAGACGTCGACGAGTTGCTGGTCGCGCTCGGCCTGCTCGCGCAGTTCCTCTTCGTGGGCGAGGGCGATCGCACTGGTGTGCGTGCCGCCTTCGACGTTGAGGGTCGGCAGGATGCGGTCGAGCCACTTCGGCAGCCACCAGTTGCGGGCGCCCAGGAGTTCCATCGTGGCCGGCACGAGCAGCATGCGCACGAACGTCGCATCGAGGAAGACCGCCGACGCGAGACCGAGGCCGAACATCTTGATGATGCGGTTGTCCTCGAGTACGAAGCCGGCGAACACCACGATCATGATCGCCGCAGCAGCGGTGATCACTCGGGCGGTTGCGGCGAGGCCGTCGGCCACCGAACCCTTCGGGTCGCCAGTGCGGTCGAACTCTTCTTTGACTCGAGAGAGCAGGAAGACCTCGTAGTCCATCGACAGCCCGAAGACGATGGCAAACATCATCATCGGCAGGAACGGCTCGATCGGTCCTCCAGCGGTGTTGAACACCGATGCGCCCCAACCCCAACCGAACACTGCGACCACGATGCCGTAGGCGCCACCGATCGAGAGCATGTTCATGATGACCGCCTTGAGCGGCACCAACAGCGACCGGAAGACCATCATCAGCAAGAGGAATGACAGCGAGAGCACGGCGGCGAAGAAGATCGGAATCCGCTTCGCCAGGTAGGAGCTGAAGTCGATGTTCGCAGCCACCGAGCCCGAGACGTTGACGACCACCTCGGCGCCGTCGGTCACCGACGGCACCACGTCCTGCCGCAACGAGTTCACCAGGTCGGCCGTCGCCTCGTCCTGCGGACCGGTGGTCGGCGTGAGCCTGATGATCGCAGCTTCAGCAGTCGCCGGATCGCCGGTGTTCGGGATCGGACCGACCACGTCGGCGACTCCCTCGGTGGCCTCGAGCGTGGCTGCCAGCTCGGCAAGGACCTGGAAGTCCTGCGGCGACGACACCTCGGCGGTCAACAGCAGCGGACCATTGGTGCCAGGGCCGAACGCTTCGCTCGTGAGGTCGTAGGCCTCACGCGTGGTGGTGCCCTCGGCGAAGTTGCTCTCGTCGGAGAAGCCCAGACGCAGCCCGAGCACCGGAACTGCCAACAACAGCAGGAACAGCGTGGTGGCGATCGCGATGGGCCACGGACGGTGCTGGACGAAGCGGCTCCACTTGTACGCCCAGGTCTGGCGCAGCGGCTTCTCCTTGCGCGGCGGCAGTTCCTTGCGCAGCGGCGCGATGGCGAACGATGCGAGCAGCACGATGATCGCCAGCGGCAGACCGATCAGCAACGGCTGGATACTCAGCCCGATGCCGACGAGCGCCAAAGCGACCAGCCCGGCGGCGATGATGCCACGCCAGCGCGTCACTTCGACCTTGTGCTGGGCGAAACCGAGCAACGCGGGCAGCAGCGTGACCGACGCGATCATCGTGACGAGCACGGTGACCGCAGCGCCCGTCGCGAGGCCGTTGATGAACGACAGGCCCATGATGAACATGCCGAGCAGCGAGATCACGACGGTGAAACCGGCGAAGACGACCGCGCGTCCGGCGGTGTCGAGCGCGACGACCGTCGACTGTTCAGGATCGAGACCCGCCTTCAAACCCTCTCGATAGCGGGTGACGATGAAGAGGGCGTAGTCGATGCCGACACCGATGCCGATCATGGCGCCGAGCGTGACCGCGAAGTCGGGGACCGAGATGACGTTCGACAGCAGGGTGATCAGACCGGCACCGATGCCGACGCCGAACAGCGCAACGCCGATCGGCAATCCCATGGCCAGCACGGACCCGAACGCCAGGATCAGGATGATGATGGCGAAGCCGAGACCGATCAGTTCCGACTCCGGCGGCTCGAACTCACCGAGCGCCTGGCCACCGACCTCGACCTGGAGGCCCTCGATGTCGGTCGGCTTCAACTCGGCGATCTCCGCGCCGATCTCGCCGCTCTGGGTCTCGCTGAGGTTCTCCGAGAGATCGACCTGCGCGTAGGCGACCTGCCCGGCGAGCGATCCTTCGGTGGCGACCAGCCCGAGCAGGGCACCTGCGGGTGAGTACGGGCTCGTCAGCGTGACGCCCTCGATGGCGGCCACCTCGTCGAAGAGTTCGGTCATCGCGGCGACGACCTCGGGGTCGTCGACGCCCTGATCGGCGCGGAAGATGATCGTTCCGGAGCGGCCGCTCCCGGCGCCACCGAAGTACGCATCGAGCGTGTCGAATCCACTCTTCGACTCGGAGTCGGGGATCGAGAAGGAACTGTCGCTCGATGCACCGATCGCGCCCACCAGCGCGAACACGGTGACGAGGATGGTCACCCAGGCGCCGAGCACCCACCACCGACGGCGGAACCCGAAGCGGCCCAGCTTGCCCCACGCCGAATCGGGGACCTCGATGGGAATGTGCGGGGCGCCGTGCGCTGGTTCGTACGGGCGACCGGAATCGTCGGGCTGACCCGATGCGTCCGGGGGGGACGTGGACGTCATGTTCATTATTGGACATTCTGACCAGTAGAATGTGCAATCGCAACGACAACGCCCGAAAGGTGTCGCACGACACACAGAGGTCCGGGCGTCGCGCAACTCACGATGACAGGCACTTCCTCCGACGCACTCAGCGCGCCCCGTACCGATGATCCTCGGGTCGAACGGACGCGCGCGGCCGTGATCGAGGCGGCGTCGGACCTGCTCGTTGCCGACGGACCCGGAGCGATCACCCACGCGAACGTCGCTCAGGTCGCGAACGTCAGCCGCACCACCGTCTACAACCACTGGCCGACGCGTGAGGATCTGCTTCGCGCAGCAATCGATTCGGTCGGCCGCGTGAAGCCCGACGAACGCGACCTCGTCGGGCCGATCCGCGCCGACCTCGACATCCTGTGCGATCACCTGATCGTCGACTTGGCGGACGACCAGCGGGCCCCGATGATCGCCAACATGATGGAGCGCGCACTCCACGATCCGACGATCGTGACCGTTCGCGACGAGTTCCTCGAACGGTTCGAGCAGGCGTTCCGAGTCGCCATCGAGCGCGCCATCGAGCGCGGCGAGCTTCGCTCCGACATCGATGTGCGACGCAGCATTGCGTCGATCGTGGGCAGCTTTCTGTTCGCTCGCTTCATGTCGAGCAGCGGCTTCGACCGGGCGTACGCCAACGCAGTGCTCGACGACTTCGTCCGCATCAACGCGCCCGCTGCTGACCCACCCTGTCCTTCCGGACCCGACCCGAAAAGACAGGGTCGCCGAGGGACCGCTCAGGCGTCGCGGCGAGCGACGAGCGCTTCGATGGGGGCGAGGTCGAAGGGATGGCCGGTCATCACGATCAGGTGCGTCGCTCCGGCTTCGAGGTACTGATCGGCGATCGCCACGTCCTCGGCCGAGATCAAGACGGTACGTTCGATCGCTGCTCGATCGCGACCGAGCTCGTCACACCAGCGGTCGAGCACGGCGTTCTTGTGCGCAAACGTCTCCGGGGGGCCGAACGAGTTCCAGGCATCGGCGTGCTCGGCGGTCAACTTCAGTGTGACCTTCTCGCCGGAGCCCCCCACGAGGATCGGGAGCGAGCCGATCGGCGCCGGATTCAACCTGTCGAGTCGTGCCTTCAGGCGTGGCAGGTCGTCGCGCAGCTTGTGCAGCCGGTTGATCGCCGTGCCGAACTCGAAGCCGTACTCGCTGTAGTCGCGCTCGAACCAGCCGGCGCCGATACCGAGGTACATGCGCCCGCCGGACACATGATCGGCCGTGCGTGCCATGTCGGCGAGGAGTTCCGGATTGCGGTAGCTGTTGCAGGTGACGAGCATCCCCAACTTGGCCCGCTCGGTGTCCGCGGCCATCGCCGTGAGGATGGTCCATCCCTCGAAGTGCGCAGCGTCGGGTTCCCCGTACAGCGGGAAGAAATGATCCCACGTCCAGATCGAGTCGACACCCAGCGACTCGGCGCGACGCCACGCGTCGCGAAGCTCGACATACGAGGTGGCCTGCGGGTGGAGTTGAACGCCGACGTTGAAGGTCATCCGTCCAGTGAAGCACTCGCCGGCACCCCGACGCCCACGTTTGCGCGACGTGCGCGGTGTCAGCGGCGACGGACGACGACGCTGCCGACGGAGTAGCCGGCACCGAACGAGCAGAGCACGCCGATGTCACCCGACGCGAGGTCGTCGCGGTGGCGATGGAACGCGATCACCGATCCCGCCGAGCTGGTGTTCGCGAACTCGTCGAGGATCACCGGCGCTTCGTCGTCGGTCGGCAGGCGACCGAGCACACCCTTGGCGATCAACTGGTTCATCTTCAGATTCGCCTGATGCAGCCAGAAGCGCCGCACGTCGACAGCGTCGAGATCGAGCTGCGCGAGATGGCCGGTGATGTGCTCAGCGACCATCGGGCAGACCTCACGGAACACCATCTGGCCGTTCTGGCGGAACACGAGTTCCTGCGGGTCGCGCTCGACGACCTCCGACGAGTTGAGGAAGCCGAAGTCGTTTCGGATGTTGTTGGAGAACTTGGTGACCAGCTTCGTGCCGAGCACCTCCCACTGGTCGGGTGCGGACGTGTCGGCGGTTCGTTCGAGCACCAGCGCCGTGCAGGCATCACCGAAGATGAAGTGGAAGTCGCGCATCTCGAAGTTGTTGTGACCGGAGGTGATCTCCGGGTTGACGACGACCACGCAGTTCGCCGAACCGTTGCGGAGCGCATCGACAGCGGCCTGCACGGAGAACGTTGCCGACGAGCAGGCGACGTTCATGTCGTAGCCCCAGCCGTCGGCGCCGAGCGCGTCCTGGATCTCGATGGCAACGGCCGGATAGGCGCGTTGCAGGTTCGAGCAGCCGACGATCACCGCATCGACGTCACTCGGATCACGACCGGCCTGGGCGAGTGCCTCATGAATCGCCGGCATCGACATCTCGGCCTGGATCCCGAGTTCGTCGTCTCGCCGCGTCTCGAGCCGCGGACGCATGCGGGCCGGGTCGAGCACTCCCGACTTCTCCATCACGTAGCGCCGCTGGATGCCCGACGCCTTCACGATGAACTCCTCGTCGGGAACCGCTCGTTCGACGGCCTCGCCGCCGGCGATCTCCTCGGCGTGCTCGGCGTTCCACTTCAAGACCGCCTCGGTGAGCGAGGCGACCAACTCAGCGTTGCTGACGGATTCCGGCGGCGTGAACAGCCCGGTTCCGGTGATCGAGACGGACGGCAGGTCGACAAGCGGCATGGCGTCGACGCTAACGAACTCAGCCGACCCAGGTCCGCACGAGCGATCGGAGCGTGTCGATGCCGTCGCCCTTCGACGCGCTGACCCACACGATGTCGCCCTGGTCGAGCTGGCAGCCCTCTGCGAGCTCCTTCTTGCGCGTCGTTCGCTTCGACGACTTCACCTTGTCGAACTTCGTCGCGACCACGGTGTGGGGGACGCCGTGGTACCGAAGCCAGTCGAGCATCTGCGTGTCGAGTTTCGTCGGGCCGATCGCGCCGTCGACGAGCACGAACACCATCGACAGGTTGTTGCGTTCGAGGAGGTAGCCCTCGATCATCTCCGGCCAGTCCCGCTTGATGTTCTTGGCCGCCTTGGCGAAGCCGTAGCCGGGGAGATCGACCATCGTGGCCGTGTCGGCACGAGGGCTGTCGACTTCGAACATGTTGATCAACTGGGTACGCCCCGGCGTGTTCGACACCCTCGCCAGCTGCTTGCGATTCGCCAGCGCGTTGACGAGCGACGACTTGCCGACGTTCGATCGACCGACGAAGGCCACCTCGGCCGGCGACTCGGGAAGCTGGTCGACCCGGCTCGCCGACTGCACGAACGTCAGACGCAGGGGGCCACTCATCGCAACATCCTCGCACCCCGAGCACCTCTCCCCACCGACCCCGCCCGCGACCCCAACCAGTCGCCACCGATGAGCGAAGCGACCGGATACGGCGGTTTCGCTCATCGCAACGGGCGAACTCGTGCCCGCGATGAGCCAGACGACCGGATACGGCGGTCTCGCTCATCGCAACGGGCGACCGGCAGCGGCGATGACACTTGCCACACGACGGACTGAATCGCTCGCATCCTCGCGGAGCGAGGTCGTACTGTTCGGAACATGAGATCCCGATCGATTCGCCGTCCACTGATCGCCTGCGCTGCGGTGGGATCGGTCCTGTCCTTCGCCGCCTGCGGCAACGCAACCGAGACCGGCGTCGAGCAGCTGATCGAGTCGCAGGGCGGTGGCGACGTCGACCTCGACCTGAACGGCGATGGCGGCTTGTCGGTACAGACCGAGGACGGCGGCATGTCGATCGACGAAGACGGCAACTTCGTGATCACCGACGCCAACGGCTCGGTGGTCACCGGAAATGCCGACTCCGAGAGCGGCGAGTTCAACATGGAGAGCGAGGACGGCTCGTTCCGTGTCGATTCCAGCGGCGAGATCCCCGAGGAGTGGCCGAGCGACGTACCGCTCCCGGAAGGGATCGAGAACGCGTCGGCCACGGTCAGCCAGTCCGCGACCGAACTCGCGATCACGATCACGGGTCAGGCGGGATCGCCCTTCGTCGACCAGTACAGCTCGGCACTCGAGGACGCCGGTTACGAGCAGACCTCGAGCTTCGAATCGGACGCGAACATCACCCGTGTCTACGAGAACGAGTCGTGGACCGTGTCGGTCAACAGCTTCCCCGACGGCGACAACAGCCAGATCGCGGTGAGCGTGTTCCCGACGTCGCCATGACGTCGACCGTCACCCGCTGATCAACGACGCCAACGCCCAGATCGCTGCGACGAGACCGATCCCTGCGTAGACGGCGCTGCGCAGCACTGGCGCCCGCTCGAGGTTCGTGTCATCGAGCTGCTTCGCAGGCGGTTTGACGATCGCGAGGAAGTTCCCGACGAACAACGCTCCACCGAACGCCAGCGTCAGCCACGCCAGGAGATCTTCTCCGAGAAACATGGCCACAGGATGCCGCCTTCTATGCTCGTTCGGTGCCACGCGGCGGACTGCTCGCTGAGATCAGGAACCCCGCACAGCTCGTGGTCGGTGCGTTCAGTGCCTTCATCCTGTTCGGTACCGCGTTGCTGTGGTTGCCGATCTCCGCAGACGGCCCGGGTCACATCGGCCTGGAGGACGCGTTGTTCACCTCGACGTCTGCGGCAACGGTGACCGGCCTGGGCTCCACCGACATCTCGCGGTTCTCGCTGTTCGGTGAGCTGGTCATCATGATGCTGATCCAGATCGGCGGCTTCGGCATCATGACGATCGGATCGGTGCTGGCGATCGTCGCATCGCATCGCGTCGGCCTGCGCCAACGCATGCTTGCGCAAGCCGAGATCGGCGCCGTCGACATGGGCGACCTCCGCCGGCTGATCCTCGCCATCGCGAAGATCACGCTCGCCGTCGAAGCGACGCTCGCCGTGATCCTGTCCCTGCGCTTCTGGCAAGGCGGCTATGAGGACACTCCGATCGCCTCGGCCTACTCGGGCATCTTCCACTCGATCGCGTCGTTCAACAACGCCGGCATCTCGCTGTATTCGGACAACCTGGCCCGCTTCGTCGGCGACCCGGTCGTCGTGCTGAGCGTGTCGGCGGGCTTCATCATCGGTGGTCTCGGATTCCCGATCCTGGTGGAATGGTGGCGGCGGACCTCGCAGCGCCGTCAGAACATCCGGCGAACCCACTGGACGTTGCACACGAAGATCACCCTTCTGGTGACCGCGGCGCTGCTCGTGTTCGGACCGCTCGTGGTGATGACCTTCGAATGGACGAATCCCGCCACACTCGGGCCGCTCGACACGTTCGACAAGATCCTCGCCGGTTGGTTCCAGGGTGTGACACCGCGAACAGCCGGCTTCAACACCGTCAACATCGGCGGCATGAACGAACCGACGCTCCTCGTGATCACCACGCTGATGTTCATCGGTGCCGGTCCCGCGTCGACCGCCGGCGGTATCAAGGTGACGACGTTCGCGGTGCTCGGGTTCGTGCTGTGGTCCGAGGTTCGTGGCAACACCGACATGAACGTGTTCCGTCGCCGCCTGCCATCGAACTTGATCCGCCAGGCGCTGACGGTTGCGCTGCTCGCCATCGGCCTGGTCGTCGGCGCCACACTGGTACTGATGAGCGCCGAGGACCTCGCCTTGACGCCCGCCCTGTTCGAGATCACCTCCGCGTTCGGCACCGTGGGACTCTCGACCGGCGTCACGGGCAGCATCGGTGCGTCCGGACACATGCTGCTCGTGCTGGTGATGCTCGCCGGTCGCGTCGGACCCGTCACCTTCGTCACCGCGCTCGCACTGCGCGAGCGTGTGCCTTCTTTCCGTTATCCCGAGGAGCGACCGATCATTGGCTGACAAAATTCTTCACACGATGCTGGGCGGACTGCGCCCACAGGTCGAACACCGGGGCGAGATCGTCGTCATCGGGTTGGGCCGGTTCGGGTCGGCGCTCGCGTCGACCCTGATCGAGATGGGCCACGAGGTGCTCGGACTCGACGCGGACGAGACTCGCGTGCAACAGCACGCGGACTTCCTCACCCACGTCGCTCAGGCGGACACCACCAACGAGCGAACGTTGCGCCAACTCGGCGTTGCCGATGCGGTCACCGCGGTGGTCGCCATCGGCGCCGACGTCGAAGCGAGCGTGCTCACCACCGGTGCGCTCGTCGACATCGGCGTTCCGAACATCTGGGCCAAAGCGCTGACCGAGTCACACGGCCGCATCCTGCAACGGGTTGGCGCACACCACGTCGTGTTCCCCGAAGCGGAGATGGGCAGCCGGGTCGCTCGTCTCGTCACCGGCGCGCTGATCGAGTACTTCGCGCTCGACGACGACTTCGTCCTGATCGAGACCCAGGTACCGCGCAACCTCGCCGGCAAGAAGCTCGGTGACACCGATCTGCGCGCCACCTACAAGGTGACGGTCGTGTGCATCAAGCCCGAGGGTCAGGCATTCACGTACGCCGAGAGCGCCACTGTGCTCGGCGAACACGACCTGATCGTGGTCGCCGGCCACCGCGGCGACATCGAGCGCTTCGCCGACACCGAGACCTGACGACCCGTCCACGTCGCTGCGACAACCGCAGTTTGGCTACAACATCTCGATGGGGACCACGACGTTCGATCCGGATGCCTTGCGCGAGAAGTACCGCGAGGAGCGCGACAAGCGGTTGCGTGACGCGGGCAACGAGCAGTACATCGAAGTGGCCGGAGAGTTCGAGCGCTACGTCCACGATCCGTACGTCGACCCACTCGAACGGGAACCGTTGACCGACGAGGTCGAGGTACTGATCATCGGCGGCGGCTTCGGCGGACTCCTCGCCGGCGCTCGGCTCCGCGAGGCGGGCATCGACGACATCCGCCTCGTCGAGAAGGGCGGCGACTTCGGCGGCACCTGGTACTGGAACCGCTATCCCGGCGCCGCGTGCGACGTCGAGTCGTACGTGTACCTCCCACTGCTGGAGGAGATCGGGTACATGCCGAAGGAGAAGTACTCCCAGGCGGCCGAGATCCTCGCGCACAGCCAGGCGATCGGCGAGCACTTCGACCTGTACCGAAACGCCTGTTTCCAGACCGAGGTGACCGGAATGCGTTGGGACGACGCCGACCATCGGTGGGTCGTCACCACCAACCGCGGCGACTGCGATGCGGGCGCGCTACATCGTGATGGCGAGCGGGCCGTTGCACCGTCCGAAACTGCCCGGCATCGACGGCATCACCACCTTCGAGGGCCACACGTTCCACACCAGTCGATGGGACTACGACTACACCGGCGGCAACTCCGACGGTGGCCTCGACAAGCTCGCCGACAAGCGCGTCGGCATCATCGGAACCGGCGCCACGGCCGTGCAGTGCGTGCCGCACCTCGGCGCCAGCGCACAGGAACTGTTCGTGTTCCAGCGCACGCCGTCGTCGATCGACGTGCGCGACAACCGTCCGACCGATCCCGAGTGGGCGGCAAGCCTCGAGCCCGGCTGGCAGACGCGGCGGATGGACAACTTCAACAACCTCGTGTCCGGCATCCCCGAGGCCGAGGATCTCGTCGACGACGGCTGGACCGACATCATCGGCAACCTGCTGATCCGCCTCCGCAACGGCGAGGGCGACATGACCCCCGAAGGATTGGCCGCCACGATGGAGTTGGCCGACTTCGAGAAGATGGAGCAGATCCGGTCGCGGGTCGAGACGATCGTCAACGATCCGAACACCGCCGAGGCGCTCAAGCCGTACTACCGGCAGTTCTGCAAGCGGCCGTGCTTCCACGACCAGTACCTCGACACGTTCAACCGGCCCAACGTCCACCTGATCGACACCGAGGGTCGCGGCGTGAAGCGCATCACGCCCACCGGCGTGGTGGTCGAGCGTCACGATGCCAGCGGAGCGCTCGTCGAGGAGGAGTTCGAGGTCGACTGTCTGATCTATGCGACCGGCTTCGAGGTCGGCACCGAGTACACCCGGCGCGCCGGCTACGAGCTGTACGGCCGTGACGGCGTCACCCTGACCGAGAAGTGGCACGACGGCGCATCGACGCTGCACGGGATGCACAGCCGGGGATTCCCGAACTGCTTCATCTTCAGCCTCACCCAATCGGGCTTCACGGTGAACTTCCCGCACATGCTCAACGAGCAGAGCAAGCACCTCGCCTACATCCTCGCCGAGGCCCGCGATCGGGACGTGACGGTCATCGAGGCCGACGCCGACGCCGAGGCGGCATGGGTCGACACGATCGTGAGCCTGTCGCAGATGAACCGCCAGTTCCTCGAGTCGTGCACGCCCGGCTACTACAACAACGAGGGAAAGCCCGCCGAGAGCAGCGTGAAGAACGGCAGCTACGGCGCAGGCTCGGTGGCGTTCATCAAGGTGCTCGAAGCGTGGCGCTCGGCCGGCGATCTCGCCGGCCTCGAACTCGCCTGAGAGCAGCGCGCTCGTTGCGCAGTGCGGCCGACCCCGGCCCGGCGGGCTCGCCATCGATGACGAATCCGCGCTGTGTGCCAGAGTGACGGAATGATCGAACTCGTGTTGACCATCATCGGCCGCGACAGAGCAGGCGTCGTGGCGTCACTGGCCGACGTGGTTCGCTTTCACGACGGCAACTGGAAGCGCAGCGAGTTGGCCGAGATCGCGGGGACGTTCGCTGGTGTCGTGGTGATCGAGGTCGGCGACGATCGGGTCGACGAACTGCTCACCAACCTGTTGGTGCTCCGGGACCAGGGTCTGCACGTCACGGCGCAGCAGGTCGAGGAACCCACCGTTGCGCCCGACGCCGACGAGGTGCGCCTGCGACTGACGGGCGACGACCGACCGGGCGTCGTCCACGAGATCTCCACGGCGATCAGCGAAGCGGGCATCAGCATCTCCCGTCTGGGCACGGTCACCGACCTGCCGGGCGAGGGTGGTGGTAGGCGGTTCGAGATCACCGCCCAGTTGACGGTGCCGGTCAGTGCCGACCTCGACGCCGTGCTCGATGCGATCGGCGCGGTCGGCAACAGGCTGGGCATCGAGATGACCGTGGACGACCTCACCGGCGACGACACAGCCCTCTAGTCAGACCGGTCGGACTTCGTCGAGCCGCTTCACCGCGTACTCATCGCCCCAGCACACCGCTGCTTCCCAGGCGGCCGATGCCTGTGCCGCAATGTCGTGCGCGACGTCGTCGAGACCAGCGGCGTTGTGAGGCAGCACGATGTCGAGATCGGGAATGTCGACGTGTGCCTCGTCCCAGTCGATCAACGCAACTCGATGAGTGGTCATGCGAACGTTGCCCGCATTGGGGTCTCCATGCACGACGCAGGCGTCGCGTCCAGCCAGCCGCTCCCAGGCTGCCCGACAACGAGCAACCCCCTCCGACGGCATCGCCCCCAGATCGACCTTGGTGCCGGTCTCGGCGTGCAGGAGGTCGGTCGATGACCGCCATCCCGGTCGCTGCGGCCAGCCCTTCGTCAATCGATGCAGCCGGCGCAGTGTGTCGGCCACTCGGCGCCAGTCGGCCGCGGTCTCGGGGGGTCCGCCCTGCACGTAGGTCATCACCACCAGACCGTCGGCGAACAGCCGGCCCGACATCGTGGGAATCGGGAGCGGAACCGCCAGGCCCTGGCGATCGAAGGTGCCGCAAGAGGTCGGTCTCCCACGCGAGATCCGCGTCACTCCTCGCACCGAGGCGACCGACCGCCATCTGCCCATTGAGACGAACACTCCACACGTCATTGGCAACTCCACCCTCGAGCGGTTCGACACGAACGACGTCGTCGCCCCATTTCTCGAGTGCTTCCCAACCCATCAGCCACATCTTCGCAGAGGCCTGAACACCGCTCGCCGAGCGACCGTTCAGGCCGCCATCGCCGCCGTGGGGCCAGCGAGGATGTCGGTGTGCCGGTCGGGTTCGAATCCGACACTGCGGTAGAGGTGGCTCGACGCTGGATTGCCCGGTTCGTAGACGATCTTGATCCGTTCTGCACCGGCGTCGGCGAGCAGCCCGACACCGGTGGTGAGAACGTGACGGGCGAGCCCTCGCCGCTGGTGGTCGTCCTCGGTGCGCATGGGTTCGACGAGACCGGTCGCGGTCACAGGGTCGTACCAGAACAACCCGTACGCCGCGACATCGTCACGCTCGTCGTGGACGACGAGGTCGAGGTCGGCGCAATAGAGCGACGTTTCGCGTAGGCGCGGCTCCGGGTCGGGGTGGTTGCGCTCGGCACTGATCATGTGATGTGGACGGTGCATCGTGTCGCTGCGATTCGACAATCGGTAGGCCGCGGCGAGAGGGCTGATCTTCGGCCGCTCATCGGCACGCAACCACGCTTCGACCGCTCCGTCCTCCTCGATCTCGAAGCCGCGGTTGAACAGCACGTCGCGCATGACGTCGTCGGCACGGTCCACTTCGAGTTCGACCGCATCGAACCCGCTCCCGCAGCGTGAGCGAGCCCACGCTCGACGACGTGGGCAATCCAGTCGGGTGCTGCGCCGGGCATGAACATCGGGTCGAAGGCGACGCCGTGTTCCGAGTAGGTGGTGATCACCGCAGCCTGGGGTCGACCGTCGTCATCGAACCAGAACAGCTGCGGGACGATGTCGGTCGAGCGAGGGTTGCGCCACGCCCACTGACGATCCGCTGCCTCCCACAATCCAGCGGTCGGATGAGCGTTTCGGATCCGCTGCAAGAGCGTGGTCACCGCCTCCAAGTAGTCGAGACCGACCAGTTGGCGTTCTCGCAGTGAGGACACCATCTCAGGCCGGGCGGTCAAGGCCGCGGAGGGAGTAGCGGATCGGGAGGGCCTTGGGGCCGCCGACGAACGTCGTCTGCGACATCGTGGCGTCGCCGGCGATCTCGACCGAATCGATCAGCGGGATCACACGGTTGAACAGCGACCGCAGCTCCATACGCGCGAGCTGCGCCCCCATGCAGAAGTGCTTGCCGAACCCGAACGACAGTTGACGATCTGCGTTCGATCGTTCGATGTCGAAGCGCAACGGATCGGTGAACACCTTCGGGTCGAGGTTCGCTCCCTTGTACGACAGGTAGACGAACTCACCCTTCGCCACGCGGTGGCCGTGGAGGTCGGTGTCAGCCGTTGCGGATCGCATGAAGTGCCGCACGGGCGCGGTCCAGCGCAGCATTTCCTCGATCGCGTTGTTCATCAGCTCGGGGCGATCCTGCAGCAGGCGGAGTTGGTCGGGGTGTTCGACGAGGGCACGGAACCCACCGGCCATCGCACTCGACGTGGTGTCGTGTCCGGCGGTCGCGACGATGATGTAGTAACCGATCGTCTCGAGATCGCCGAGCGGCGGCGCGGTGGGGCCATCGCCCAGGTGGCCGTTGGCGATCAGCGAGGCCAGGTCGTCGGTGGGGTTCGTGCGCCGATCGATGGTGACCCCGGAGAAGTAGGCCATGAAGTCCATCAGGATGGCGCCGATCGCCTCAGGGCTCAGCTCCTCGCGCTGCAGGTCGGGATCCTCGCCCCCGAAGAGCTGCTGCGTGAGTTGCAGCATCCGCGGATAGTCGTCCTCGGGCAGACCGAGGATCTTCAGGATGACGTGCAACGGATATGGCAACGCGACATCGGTGGAGAAGTCGAGTTGGCCGTCGGCGTTGCGCAGCGTGGCGACTGCTCGTTCGCTCAGTTCGTCGAGGCGCCCCTGCAGACGGTCGAGGCTGGCCGGCTTGAACTGGGGCAGGCCGAGCTTGCGGTACGCCGTGTGCTCATCGCCGTCCATGTGGATCAGCGTCTTCAGCTCGACCGGCGGCGGGTTGTCGAGCGCTTCCTGCGTGGTGAGCACCGGAGCCGGACCGTTGGTGAACAGCTCGGGCTGCCGCTCGACTTCCAGCACCGCCGTATGGTCGAGCACGGCGAGGATCCGAGGAAAACCTTCACGCTCGATCCGGTAGAAGCCGCCCTGTTCCTCGTGGATGCGAACGGCGGCGCGGTTCCAGGCGTCGATGTCGCCGAAGCGGAC
Organism: Ilumatobacteraceae bacterium; assembly: GCA_963741755.1. Lineage (GTDB taxonomy): Bacteria > Actinomycetota > Acidimicrobiia > Acidimicrobiales > Ilumatobacteraceae > Sva-07. The sequence continues at coordinate 339,727 of CAVUJG010000001.1, forward strand.
ATTGTCGGTGAAGATGTCATCGTCGGCCGGCAGCCCGATCCCCGGTGGCATCTGGCGCTCCTGGCGTGTGTCGGTCATGGCCCCTCCTCGGTCGAGCATCTCGACTCGTGGTGACCGTATTCCAGCAACCCGTCGACCTGATACCCGGGCGGCGTACACCTGGTGCCTGACACCGGACGTACGTCAGGGCGCGATGGTCGTCGTCGTGGTCGTAGTGGTGGTCGTGGTGGTGGTGATGTCGCGCCGCTGGATGAACAGCACCGTCACCTGATCGTCGGCATCGAGGAGTTCGGTGACGCTTGCCACGAGCGCGGTCGCATCGGGTTCGGTCGGCCCCGCCACTTCGATGACGGCCTCGACGCCGTCGAAGCTCGTCGACAACACCGACACTCCCTGCGTGGCCGCCCAGTCACCTGCGAGCAGGCCGATGCGGTCGGCGAGCACCTGGTCGGGCGTCGGGGTCGGCTCCTCATCGGACACGCTCTCACGCTTCAACCAGGTCATCCGAACCTCGAAGGTCCGGTCGAGTTCGGTGTCGAGCAGCGTCGTCAGCGAACCCAGCGATGGGGCGTCGATCGTCCCGCTCGCATCGAGTCGGATGACGTTGTCGAGAACCGACAACTCGTCGCGTCGCGCTGCAGCGTCGGCACCGAGGTCGGCGAGCCAGCGATCGACGATCTCCTCGACGGCGGTCGCGAGGCGTTCTTCGTCCGTGACGACGGTGGTCGTGGTGGTGGTGGCCTGGTCGACCCGGTCCCACTCGATCGACACGATCCGATTCACTCCGAAACTGGCGAGGAGCGATTCGATCAGAGGATCCGGGTCGGGCGGCGTGTCGAAGCTGCGAACCGCCACCGTGATGCGCTGGTCGTCGAACGTCACCGACGGCGCCGACCGACGGTCGGTCTGCCCGAGCCAGTCGGACACGATCTCGAGCGCGTCGACTTCGCGCTGCGAACGCTCGACCGCCGCCGTGGATGCGCTGTAGAGCGGAAGGGCGATCGCGACGACGACGATGCCGACGACCGCTGACACCACGGCGGTGCGCCGGAACGTCGAGGCCAGACGTCGAGGCGGAACGAAGCCCGTCACCACGAACACGACCACTCCGGCGAGAACAATGGCGAACAGGTTGGTCGTGTAGAGCAGCATCGCCCCCCACGCGAACGTCGTGTTGCCGGCCTCGAGCGAGATGCCCACTGCTCCCAGGGGCGGCACGAGCGCGACGGCAACGGCGACGCCGGGAAGCGACGCCGAGGCGTCCTTGCGTACCGTTGCGTAGGCGCCCGCGGTACCGGCGGCGAGTGCCACCACGAGGTCGCGAATGTCCGGTGCGGTACGACTGGTCACTTCCCCCGGAAGTTCGCCGTTGACGAACAGCGCTGCAAGCACGTACGACAGCACGATCGCCCACACCGTCGCGAGCACGACCACGGTGAGCGACCGCAGTGACTTTCGGAACAGCGCCATGGAGATGCATGCAGCGGTGCCGAGGACCGGCTGCATGAGTGGGGCGAGCAGCATCGCCCCGATGACCACCGCAGCGGAGTTCGCCGACAACCCCATCACGGCGACGATCACCGACAGGGTGATCATGACCGTGAATCGGTAGGCCCAGTGCTCCTGGCGTTTGATCGCCAGCTCCGCCATCACACGCTGGCGTTCCTCGGAGGTCAGATGACGATGCCACCAGCGTTGGGTGGCGCGCCGGTGGACACCGAGACTGGGATCGTCGGACTGACGCTGGTCGTCCGGCGCTGGGTGAACGTCCTCGGCCTCCATCCCCGCGCCTTCGAAGCCGGTCGGGCCGGTGAAGCCACGGGGTTGTGTCACGCCCGGATCCTAGAGACTGCCGGTCGACGCCGGTCACGATGAACCGCGCCCCTGATGCGCCCGGGTCTCGATCAGTTGACGGCGGGCGCGAGACTTGCGCATGGCTGACTTCGACCTGATCATCCGGGGCGGTTCCGTCATCGACGGCACGGGCTCCGAGGCCCGCACCGCCGATGTGGCCGTCGTCGACGGCGTCATCGCCGAGGTGGGCGACGTCACCGGGCGCGGCCGCCGCGAAATCGATGCTGACGGAGCGCTCGTCATCCCGGGCATCGTCGACATCCACTCGCACTACGACGGCCAGGCCACCTGGGACGAACGGCTGCAGCCGTCGTCATGGCACGGCGTGACCACCGTGGTCACCGGGAACTGCGGGGTCGGATTCGCGCCGGTGCACGACGCCGACCACAACGAGCTGATCGAGTTGATGGAAGGTGTCGAGGACATTCCGGGCGCCGCATTGCACGAAGGGCTGCGATGGAACTGGAACTCGTTCGGTGAGTTCCTCGACGCCGTCGACTCGATCCCCCACGACATCGACGTGGCGATGCAGGTGCCGCACGGCGCACTGCGCCTCAACGTGATGGGCGAGCGCGGCGCCAACCACGAGGACGCCACACCCGACGACATCGCCGCGATGGCCGAGCTCGCTCGCGAGGGCATCGAAGCGGGTGCACTCGGATTCAGCACGAGCCGCACCCGCAACCACAAGACATCGACTGGCGCCTACACCCCCACCTTGACTGCTGCGCCCGATGAGCTGATCGGCATCGCGCAGGGTGTCGGCGCGACGGGCACGGGCGTGCTGCAGGTGGTGTCCGACTTCCTCGACCCCGATGGCGAGTTCGCGATGCTGCGCGAGATGGTGGCCAGATCGGGTCGGCCGATGTCGATCTCGATCGCCCGCAACCCGATGGTGCCCGATGCGTTCCGTGGGCTGCTCGACCGCATCACCACCGCCAACGCCGACGGTCTGACGATGACGGGTCAGGTGGCGCCCCGGGCGGTCGGGTTGATTCTCGGATTGGAGTGCACGCTCAACCCGTTCCTCACCAACCCGGTGTATCGCGAGATCGCCGATCGGTCGCTCGCCGAACGGGTCGCCGCGCTGCGCGACCCGGCGTTCCGGGAGCGGCTGCTCGCCGAGGCAGCGGAACGGTCCCGCGACAAGCTCGGCGGGAACCTGATCGGTCGGTTCGAGCTGCTGTTCGAGATGGCCGACGAACCCGACTACGAACCGTCACTCGACACGTCGATCCAGGCGGTTGCCACGCGTTCGGGACGCAGCGCCGAGGAGGTCGCGCTCGATGCGATGCTCGCCGACGACGGCCACGGTCTGCTCTACCTGCCGTTCCTCAACTACGTCGACGGGAGCCTCGACGGCTGCCACGAGATGCTCGTGCATCCCCACACCGTGCCCGGCCTCGGCGACGGCGGCGCCCACGTCGGCACCATCTGCGACGGCAGCTTCCCGACCACCCTGCTCGCCTACTGGGGGCGCGACCGCGACCACGACCGCATCCCGCTCCCGTTCCTCGTGCAACGCCACTGCCGCGACACCGCCCGCACGGTGGGGCTGCTCGACCGCGGCGTGATCGCCCCGGGCTTTCGTGCCGACCTCAACGTGGTCGACTTCGAGCGGCTCCGGCTCCACAAGCCCGAGATCGTCCACGACCTCCCGGCGAACGGGCGCCGGTTGCTGCAGCGAGCCGACGGATGGCGCCACACGATCGTGGCCGGCCACGAGACCTATCACGACGGCGTCGCCACCGACGCCCTGCCCGGCCGCCTCGTGCGCGGCGCCCAACCAGCACCGACAGGAGCACCACGATGACCACGACCGACATGCCGACGTCGCTGAACGACGTCGGCGAACTCGAGACCCACGCCAACTGGACGGCAGCTCACATCGGCAATCCCGACGACTGGACACTGCAGCTCACCGACGCCCACCACGCCGAACTCGACGACGCGCTGGCCCATGCCCGCTCGACGACCGACGACGTCCTCGACGTCACCGTCGATGACTTCCCGCTCCCGACCCTCGGACCGCAGTTGGCGGCGATGGCTGAGGAGTTGGTGAACGGTCGAGGGTTCACCCGGATCGCGGCGCTCGACGTCGACAGGCTCGGGGCGGAGGACGCCTCGTGGATCTACTGGGGAATCGGGATGCACCTCGGTGAGCCCTGGCCGCAGAACGCGAAGGGCCACCTGCTCGGTGACGTGAAGGACCAGGGCAAAGCACCTGACGATCCGACCGCACGCGGCAACGAGATCGGCGGTCATCCACTCGGCTTCCACAGCGACGGCTCCGACCTCGTCGGGTTGTTGTGCATCGACAGCGGCGTCAGCGGCGGCGAGAGCCTGGTCGCCAATGCGGTCGGCGCCTACAACGCGCTCGGTGCGCACCCGTCCCGATCTCGCCGCGGTGCTCTACGAGCCGCTGCCGTACGACTTCCGTGGCGAGCAGCGCGCCGGCGGCCAACCGTTCTATGCGGTTCCGGCGTTCACGCGACACGACGGTCCCACGGGAGACCGGCTCTTCGTGCGATACATCAGACCCTTCATCGAGGCATCGCAACGACACCCCGACGCGCCCCGGCTGACCGCGCTCCAGATCGAGGCAATGGACGCCTACGACGCGCTGATCAACGACCACGACAACCAGGTCGAGATGGCGTTGCGACCGGGCGACATCCAGTTCGTCAACAACTACCACGTCCTGCACGGCCGCCGTCGGTACGTCGACGACACCGACGCTGGTCGGGTCCGATGGCTGAAGCGGCTGTGGCTGGCGACCGACATCCTCGGCCCCGAGGACCGTCCCGCCCGTTTCCAGCGCGCCGGCGCAATGGGCCACTGGGGCTCGCGCCGAACCCGTGCCTGACCTCGCGACACTCCCACCCCCAACGTTTGCGTTGCGTTCCGGATGACCCGGTCCATCCAATTTGCACCACAAACAGGGGGTGAGGCGCCGTCTCGGTGGGTCATGATGAGCAGATGATGTCACCCGACACCTCGACGCCGAGCCGCGTCGACGCGGCGCTGGTTGCAGCACGCCAACGCTACGTCGACGCCAACCCGACGAGTGCGTCGTGGGCCCGGCGCGCCGCCGACGTGCTTCCCGGCGGCAACACGCGATCGGTGCTGCACTTCGATCCGTTCCCGTTCCGTGTGGCAACGGCAGCACGGCAACACCTGGTCGATGTCGACGGCCATCGCTACATCGACCTGCTCGGCAACTACACAGCCGGACTGCTCGGCCATTCACCCGAAGCCGTGCGCGCGGCCGCTCACGCTGCGATCGATGGCGGGTGGGCGCTCGGCGCCGTCCATCCGAACGAGGTCCAACTCGCTGAGTTGATCGCCGCACGCTTCGCGTCGATCGAGCAGGTGCGCTTCACGAACTCCGGTACGGAGGCGAACCTGATGGCCCTTGCGCTGGCGACGAACCACACCGGCAGGAGTCGTGTGCTCGTGTTCGACGGCGGCTACCACGGCGGCGTGATCACCTTTGCCGGGCACCGCGACGTGAACGTGCCGCACGACTGGATCGTGTCGACCTACAACGACGTCGACGCCGTCGAGGCGGTGTTCGCCGAACACGGTGACTCGATCGCCGCCGTGCTCGTCGAGCCGCTGCAAGGTTCGGCCGGCTGCATCCCGGGCGATCCGGGCTTCCTTCGGTCGCTGCGACGCCATTGCGACCGCGTCGGTGCCGTGCTGATCTTCGACGAGGTGATGACGTCACGGCTCGGGCCGGGTGGCGCCCAGGACCTGCTCGGCATCACGCCCGATCTGACGACGCTCGGCAAGTACCTGGCGGGCGGCTTCACGTTCGGTGCGTTCGGCGGCCGACATGAGCTGATGGTCGCCTTCGACGCGACTGCGGGCGGGCGACTCGGCCACGCTGGGACGTTCAACAACAACGTCGTGTCGATGGCCGCTGGAGTGGCCACGCTCTCCGAGGTGCTGACGCCCGAGGTGCTCGCGGCGACCAACGCTCGCGGCGAACGGCTTCGGACGGAGTTGAACGAGGTGTTCGACCGCCACGGTCTGCCGATGTGTGTGACCGGCTCGGGATCGCTGATGAACGTGCACGGCACCGCTGGTCCGGTCACCTCGACGGCCGATCTGCGCGATGCGGACGATCGGTGGAAGGAGTTGCTGTTCTTCGACGCCCTCGACGCCGGGTTCTACCTCGCCCGCCGCGGCTTCATCGCCCTGTCGATCGAGATCACCGACAGTGACATCGACGCGTTCATCGAGTTCGTCGACGCGTGGGGTGAAGCGATTACATCGCGGGTCTGACCCCTGATGTAATCAGAGTTCGTCGAGGATCTGCTTTCGTTTCACTGCGTACTCGGCCTCGTTGATGTGGCCTTCCGCTTTGAGCTCATCGAGTGCGGCGAGCCGGTCAGTGGCCGATGGCGGCGGCGGAGTGGTCGAGCCAGGAGTCGGGATGGTCTCCTGCTGATCGCGCAACGCCTTCGCGAGCGACGCTGCGTCGCGGTCGGAGTCGCGCTGCTCGTCGGCTTCGACCTGAGCGAAGATGAGCGTACGGACGTGCTCGGGGTTCGGAATGTTCTCGAACACCGAGTCACCGGTTTCGCCGGCCGACTCGATGGTGACCACGCCGTTGTTGAGCATGCGAGCGATCACCGACTGGTTGAAGTTGACGTTGTTGACCCGGTTGAGCGGGATCGACACACCCCGACGCCGGAACATGCCGCTCTGATAGGCAACGCGTTGATCGGTGATCGCGAACCTGGTCGACTGCCAATTGAGGAAGGCAACGATGATGTCGATCACCAACACGATGAACGCGATCAACGCGACCCATCCGATGATGTCGTTGAGCCAGGAGATGTCGACGGCCGACAGCAGCACCAGGAGGGCGACGATGCCGATCGCCGCTGCCACTTCTTTCCAGAAGTAGAACCAGTGGGGATTCGACGCGAGGATCATCTCCTCGTCGGGCATCAAGTTGATGTCGGAACCAAACATGGCGCGAACTGTAGCCCCAGGTGGTGCTCACGAGATGAAGCGCGTCAGGGCCGTTGCGGCGGACGCAACGATGATCACCACGACGAAGGGCAACCGGCGCCACAGAGCCAGTCCGGCGACGACGAGGCCGACCAGTCGAGCGTCGACCACGATCGCTTGGCCGTCGCCCACCGTCGACACGATCGTGAGCGCCGCGAGCAGCGCCGCAGGCAGGAGATCGACCACCTGCTGCACACGCACGGGCAGCGCCCGATCGCCGAGGACGAGTGGGCCGGCCGACTTCAGTGCGAATGTCCCTATGGTCATCACGATCAGCACGACGGTTGCGTCGCTCACGACGCTGCCTCCGTGTCGGGCTCCGGTCGGTCGCTGCGGTCGGTCGATTGCGAGCCGATCCGGGCGGCGGCGACACCGAGCATCGACGCCAGGATCGGGACGCCGGGCGGAGCGAACGGGATCAGCACGAGCGCGATGAGGCCTCCGGCAATCGCGGTTCGCCGCTGCGGTGTCGAGGACAAACGCGGCCACAGCAGTGCGAGGAAAGCTGCCGGTCCAGCGGCATCGAGGCCGAGTTCGGTGATCAAGTCGCCCGCTCCGGCAAATGCGACGTAGCCGAGGATCGTCGTCAGGTTCCAGACCACGAACACCCCGATGCCCGCCACGAGGTAGCCGTAACGTCGCCATCGCTGTTCGTGTTGCGCAGCGCCGACCGCGGTCGACTCGTCGATCATCAACTGCGACATCGCCGCTCGTTGCCACCAAGTTCCAACGAGCGCCGGTGCCATGATCACACCGAAAGCGAGGGACCGCACGTTGAGCAACAACCCGGCGATCGCGGCCGAAGCGATGGATCCTCCGTCTCCGAGGATCTCGACGGCGGCGAACTGTGAGCTTCCACCGAAGACGAACAACGAGAAGCCCATCGCCTGCACCAGCGAGAGTCCGGCCGTTGCCGCGCCAGCGCCGAACACGATGCCGAACGGTGCCACCGACGCAACGATCGATGCGGCTTGACGGTGGATCGCCCGCTTGTGGGCAGCATCGTCGGAGGCGTTCACGGGCGCAGTCTGGCGCCGGTAGCGTCGGGCGACGTGGTCGTGACGGGTGGTGAGAGTGCTCGTTCGGTTCGCAGACCAGCAGCGTCGTTCAAGGTTCGTCGCCGTTCGTTGTCACCGAAGCGCCAAGCAGAGTTCGACGCGTGGATCCAACGATGGGGCCTCGACATCGAGGGTCCGATGCTCGATTGGGCCGAGGTCTTCGATCGGGGCAGGGATGATCGAGGTGGCGACGATCGACGTGATGTGGTGCTCGACGTGGGCTTCGGCCACGGCGAGTCGACCATCGAGATGGCCGCCGCCGAGCCGCACCTCGACGTGATCGGGGTCGAGGTGCACACGCCGGGCGTCGTGACCGTGCTCGATGCGATCGAGCATCGCGGCCTGCATCACATCCGAGTGGTGCACGGCGACCTCCTGCCGTTCCTCGATCGCGTCGCGCCCGAGTCGCTGGCCGTCGTGAGGGTCTACTTCCCCGATCCGTGGACGAAGCGCCGCAACTTTCACCGGCGCCTCGTTGGACCCGATGTCGTGGCCGCACTGACCGACCGCCTCCGCATGGGCGGCACATTGCATCTCGCCACCGACATCGCCGACTACGCCGAGTCGATGCGCCAGGTGTGTGACGCCGAACCGAGATTGACCGGCGGTGTGATCGACCGACCCGACTGGCGGCCACTCACCCGCTTCGAACAGCGCGGTCTCGACGCCGGCCGCTCCCCCACCGACCTGCTCTACACGCGTACCTGAGGCTGTTGCGGGCGGAGTTCGTCGAACGTGTCGATTCGGCGGATCGAGGGGAACACGAACGCGAAGCTCACGGCGATGCCCATCGTGATCAGTCCCCCGCCGGCGATTGCCCACGGCACACCGAACATCCTCGCCGCAACACCGCTCTCGAACGCTCCGAGTTCGTTCGACGCCCCGATGAAGACGCCCTCGACGGCGCTGACTCGGCCGAGCTGTTCGTCCGGGGTCACCAGCGGCACGATCGATCCGCGAATGAACATCGACACCATGTCGGCTGCAGAGATCACGATCAGCGCGACGAACGCGACCGCGTAGTTCGTCGTGAACCCGAACACGGTGGTTCCGAGTCCGAAGATCCCGACGACGAACAGCAGCGTGGGGCCGACTCGACGAGTGACGGGGCGCACGGCGAGCCACAACGCCATCAGTGCGGCACCGATGCCGGGTGCAGCGCGCAGCCAGCCGTAGGCGATGTCGCCGACGCCGAGACGTTCGCTGGCCACGGCGGGGATCAGTGCGATCGCACCGCCGAACAGCACGGCGAACAGGTCGAGCGAGATCGTGCCCAGCACCACCGGAGTGTGTCGTACGAACCGCAGACCCTCGAGTGCGCTGTGCAGTGTCGGCCGGTCGGTGATGCGTTCGGGTTCGCGGACGTACACGATCATCAGGATCGGGATGATCGCGGCGAACTCGAGGATCGCGGCGAGCGCATAGGCCTGGCTCGGGCCGACCGAGTAGAGGAAGCCTCCGATGACGGGGCCGACGATCGCCGAGCCGGTGAACGTCGCCGTCCAGAGGGCCACCACCTGCGGGAACATCTCCGGAGGGGCGAGCAACGGAGCGATCGAGCGGCGCGAGGGGGCGAGCATCGCGTCCGCGGCGCCGAACACGAACGCCAGTGCGAACAGCGGCCACACCGGATCCGGTGCGAGCTGGCTGTAGACGAGAAAGCCGATGGCACACAGGACGCGGGCGAACAGGAAGAGCGCCGACACGCGACGGCGGTCGAAGCGATCCGCCACCCAGCCGCTGACGAGGACGAGCAGCACCGCGGGAACGAACTGGGCGAGGCCGATGAAGCCGATCGCGAGCGTGTCGCCGGTGAGATCAAAGGCCTGCTTGAACAGCACCGTGACCAGGATGTTGAGCCCGACTGCGGCCAGCGCCGTCGACAGCAGGTACCGGCGAACCGCCGGATACCGCAGGACGTCACGAGCGTTGGCCACCGGCGAAACCTACCGACACCGGTGCAATGGAGAGGCCCACGACACTTCTTTGCGAACGCAACTACTTGCGCTAGGATGATCCCATGACCGGCGCCCTGCTGCAGACCTTTCCGCTCGGCACTCAGTGGCCGACGATCGACCCGTTCCTGTTCTGTGCCCACCATCGCGACGACTACCCGACCGGCACGGTCGACCTGGGCCCGGATGCCCCACTCGACGGGCGCGCCATCGGCCAGGACTTCGCCGGCGTCGACGGGTGGAACATGTACCACGGCTCGAACGTCCCGGGTTTCCCCCAACACCCCCATCGTGGCTTCGAGACCGTCACCTACGTGCGTACCGGCTTCTGCGACCACAGCGACTCACTCGGCGCAACGGCACGATTCGGACGTGGCGACACTCAGTGGATGACCGCCGGGAAGGGCATCGTCCACTGCGAGATGTTCCCGCTGTTGTCCGCCGACGAGCCCAACCCACTCGAGTTGTTCCAGATCTGGCTCAACCTGCCCGCCGCCGACAAGATGGTCGAGCCGTACTTCACCATGCTGTGGAGCCACGACACGCCGACCGTCGTCGTCGCCAGCGGAGCTGCTGACGCCTTGGTCGACATCACCGTGATCGCCGGCTCGCTCGACAACGCCGAAGCGCCGAGCCCGCCGCCGAACTCGTGGGCATCGAAGGCCGAAGCCGACGTCGCCATCTGGCACCTCCGCTTCGATCCGGGCGCACGATGGACGATGCCTGCCGCCGGACCCGAGTCGCACCGGTTGCTGTACGCATTCTCCGGATCGTGGCTCACCGTCGACGGCGAACGCCTCGACGCCGGCAACGGCGCTGCCATCGACCCGACACGGCCGCTCGAGCTCGTGGCCGGCGACGATGGCGTCGAGTGCATGGTGCTGCAGGGTCGCCCGATCGGTGAGCCCGTGGCGCAGTACGGGCCGTTCGTGATGAACACTCAGGCCGAGATCCAACAGGCCTTCGAGGACTACCGCCGCACGCAGTTCGGCGGCTGGCCGTGGGGGTCGGACGACCCGAACCACGGGATGCCGGCGCGCCGCTTCGCCCGCCACGCCGACGGCCGCGTCGAACAGTTCGACGTCGAACCCGCCCCCACCGCCTGACCCAACCCCGCGCCCCACCCGAGCCAACCTCGCCGTTTGCGTGCAACTCTGGATGGGACGGGTCATCCGAATCTGTGCGCAAACGTGATGGTTGGGCCCGGCGTGCCAACCTCGCCGTTTGCGTGCAACTCTGGATGGGACGGGTCATCCGAATCTGTGCGCAAACGTGATGGGGGGCGAGACTGGGGGGATGGACAGCACACAGTGGGACGATCGGTACTCGACGAGTGAGTTGATCTGGACCGGACGGGCGAACCAGTTCGTCGAAGCCCACCTCGCCGACCTCGAGCCGGGCACGGCAATCGATCTCGGCGCCGGTGAGGGCCGCAACGCCGTCTGGCTCGCAGCACGCGGTTGGACGGTGACGGCGGTCGACTTCTCACAGGTGGGCCTCGACAAGGCACAGCGCCTCGCCGAGGATCACGGGGTCACGATCGCCACGGCGTGCGCCGACGCGACCACCTGGCAACCCGACGGTTCGGTCGATCTGGTCGTGCTTTCGTACCTGCAACTGCCGTCAGCGCAGCAACGAGTCGTGATGGAGCACGCAGCGACCTGGCTCGCTGCGGGCGGCACGCTGTTCGTGATCGCCCACGACCGCTCGAACGTCGAACACGGCCATGGCGGACCGCCATCGCCCGACGTCTGCTACACCGTCGAGGAATCCGTCGCCGCCCTCGACACGTTGGACATCCTCACTGCCGAGGTCGTCGAGCGCCACGTCGACACGCCCGACGGCATGAAGACAGCTCTCGACACGCTGGTCATCGCACGACGGCCGCTCTGAGTTCCAACGCACGGGCGACCGCCAGATTGGTAGCGGCGGCCGTCACGGTCAGGTGGCCCATCTTGCGACCGGGCCGAGCCTCGCGTTTGCCGTAGAGGTGCAGTTTCGCGTTCGGGTCGTCGAGCACGACGGTCCAGTCGGGATCACCGCCGTCCCACAGATCGCCGAGCAGGTTGACCATCGCGATCGCCGGCGCAGTCATCGACGTCGACCCGAGCCCCAGACCACACACTGCTCGAACCTGTTGCTCGTACTGACTGGTCACACTCGCGTCGAGCGTCCAGTGTCCGCTGTTGTGGGGACGAGGTGCGAGCTCGTTGACCAGCAGCTCGCCGTCGACCACGAAGAGTTCGACCGCGAGTACCCCGACATAGGCGAGTGCATCGGCGATCGCCATCGCCACGCCGACCGCCCGGTCGGCGAGTTTCGCCGACACCATCGCCGGCACCGCTGAGACATCGAGGATGCCGTCGACGTGGCGGTTCTCCGCGACCGGCCAGGCTTCGACGTCACCGGAGGCGGTACGGCCGACGATGACGCTGAGCTCGGTGTCGAGCACCAGGCGTTGTTCGACCACACACGCGACGCCGCCGAGTTCGGCCCAGGCCGCCAGCGTCTCGGCGACACCGGACACCGATCGTTGGCCCTTGCCGTCGTAGCCGAGTCGGGCCGTCTTGACGATCGCGCCGGGCGCGACCAGGTCCTCCTCGACGACCGGGTCGTCGCCGTCCAACACCTGGTAGCGACCGACGGGGAAGCCGTTCTCCACCAGGAACCGCTTCTCGGCGACGCGGTCCTGCGCGATGCGAACCGCTTGCGGCCCCGGCGCGACGCGCACCGACTCGGCCAACTCGTCGAGGGTCGCCGCCGGTGGGTTCTCGAACTCGGTGGTGATGACGTCGCAGTCGAACGACAGGCGCCGCAGTGCGTCGGGGTCGTCGTACGCGGCAACGAGGTGTTCATGGGCGAGCAGGCCCGCCGGCGCCGACGGGTCGGGATCGAGCACGATCGTGCGGTAGCCCATCGAGGCCGCCGCCATCACGGCATAGCGACCGAGCTGACCACCCCCGAGAATCCCCAGCGTGGCCGGCGGCACGATCGCAGCGACGGTCATGAATCGCTGAGCGGTCGAAGCTCCGACGCCGCCGCCGCGTCTCGACGTTCGGCGCGGTAGGCGGCGAGTGCCGACGCCAGCGCTGGGTCGTCGAGGGCGAGCATCGCCACCGCGAACAGCGCCGCATTGGTCGCTCCCGCGTCGCCGATCGCGAACGTTGCGACTGGCACACCGGCGGGCATCTGGACGATCGAGTACAGCGAGTCCTGCCCCGACAGGTGCCGTGATGCCACGGGCACGCCGAGCACCGGCACGGTCGTCTTCGCAGCGAGCATGCCGGGCAGGTGCGCTGCTCCCCCAGCGCCGGCGATGATCGCTCGCAATCCCCGACCGGAGGCGTCCTCGGCATACGCAAACATCTCGTCGGGCATCCGGTGGGCGCTCACCACTCGCGCTTCGTGGGCAACGCCGAACGTCGCGAGCACCTCGACGGCCTTCGACATCGTCGGCCAGTCGCTCGACGACCCCATGACGACGCCGATGACGGGATCTGCTGCGGGCACGTGCGCAGCGTACGCGGTCGAAGGCCGCAGGGTCAGACCAACTGGCGGCGTTCACTCACCTTGAGCGCGAAGTATCCCGGGATCGTCGGGAACCAGAAGTTGATCAGGCGAAAGAGCAGCACCACTGCCCAGGCGGTGGCGTCGTCGACGGCTGCGCCGGTCAACATGAACACCAGCGCCGCTTCGATCGCTCCGACGCCACCCGGTGTCGGCACGGCCGAGGCCACGGTGTTGGCCACCATGTACAACGCGCCGAGTTCGACGAAGGCGAGGTCGACGTCGAACGCTCGACAGGACCACACGAACGCCAGGATCGTCGAGAGCTTCGCGAACGCCTGGCCGCCGAACAGCAAGGAGAGCTTCGACGGGCGACGGGCGAGTTCGCCGAAGTCGGCTTTGATCTTGGTGAGCGTCGACGTGAGAAACCCCACGAACCAGCGCCGGAGCTTGGGCGCTGCGGCGATCACGACCGCGGCGATGAGGATCGCGATCGCGAACACCGCCACGATCGAGAAGTCCGGACCGCTGCCCGTCAGATCCAGTCCACCGGTTGGATCTGCGCTCGCCACGACGACGAAGAACACGAAGAAGACCACCTGGATCACGCCACTGGCCACCGAGGTCAACCCGATCGCCGCTGTCGCGACGGTGCCGTCGGTCCCGCCCTTCTGGAGATAGCGAATGCGCATCGCCATACCACCGGCATTCATCGGGGTGAAACGGTTCAGGAACGACTGACCGAACATCACGATCGTCGCCTCGCCCAGCGCGATCGGGCGAACGACCGAACCCGACAGCGACATCGCACCACCCACCGTGCCGAGCAACGTGACGATCACGATCGGCACGACCCACACCCAGTCGAGCCCCGACATCGTGTCGACGATCTCCGACCAGTTGCTCACGAGCGTCAGGAGGAAGAACGCGAGGACAGCGAATCCGACCCAGCTGACCGCCTTGGTGACGCTGATCCGTTCGAGTTCGGCCAGCTCGACCGCATCGACATCGAGCCGCGCTTGGAGCCCGGTGCGGAGGTCGTCGACGAAGTGTCTCGGCTTCTTCGCTTCGCGACGGGCGTGTGCAGGAAGCGCGGGGAGCTGGACGAACGGCAACGTCGCCGCGAGATCGTGGACGTCGACACTGCGGATTGCCGCGTCGAGGGCACGATCGGCACCGACGAGAAGCGCCGACGTGACGAGCAGCTCGGCGCGATCCACGGCACGAGAGTCGGCGCTCGAGGCGAGGACGGCGGAATCGAGACCGACGATCGTGACCGTGTCGCCATCGACCACCAGATGATCCCGGCTCAGTGAACGGTGTGCGATCCGCGCGTCGTGGAGCAACCCGACCTGTCGCCACGCATCGTCGAGCGCGGCGTCGCTGATCTCATCGCCGTCGAGATCGCCCATCGCCCGGCCGGGTGGGACCGACAGCGCAACGATCGCGCTGTCACGGTCGGTCGGAGCAACGCATTCGACCGTGGGGATCCGAACACCGGCGCGTTCGGCCATCGTGGTGTTCAGCGCGAGCTGCGCAGCGCGGACCCGTGGCTTGACCGACATGCGCTGCTCGTCGACGTCGCGCACTCGTATCGATCGCAGCACTCTCGAGAACAGCTCGAGGTCACGATCGTCCTGGTCGAGATAGATCACCTCGATGGGGGCGCCATCCGCACGTCCGCGGTACGCACGGAGATGCCTCCCCGCGTGCTCGTCGCCCAATTCGTCGACCTCGAAGCCGGCGGCCGCGAGTCCGGCGCGCAGGGTTGCCGAGCCCGGACGTCGTTGCGGTGACCCGAATGCCACGAGCACGGCCGAGCCGACGGCGCTGCCGACGACCAGCGTGACCAGGATGCTGACGGGCGCCTGGGTCGCCGTGATCGCGCGCACGAATGCGGTGATCGCCACCGCGAGCCATGCAACCTTTCGCCAGGGCGCCGTCATCATCGGCGACGCAGCGGTCGTGCCGGCGACGAGCGCGGCAAGGTACGCGATCGACGGGAAGTCACTCGCAATGAAGGCACCGGACGGAAGATCGGCAATCGCCGTCGGTGGTGCTGCCCGATTGAGCCAGTCGGTCAGCACCAGCATGACGAGGCCACCGGCGACGCCTGCGCCGACGACGAGCAACGTGGCTGCACGTGTCTGGCGCCTGAACAGCCAGACCACGATCACCACGGGCACGATCAGGATCGTGAGTTGAGCGACGCCGACGAGGAGGTACCGCAGCGGCGTCGGCATCCTCGTGAACAGCTCGATCAGGTCGGTCGAGATGTTGGTGAGCGCCGTCGGGAACGCTGCAGTCACGACGAGGACGACGACGAGTAACGCCAATCGGAGCGTCAAGCGGGCCACGTCGACCGGATGGCGTTGCCACTCGCGACGATCGCTCTCGCGCAGCGAGGCGTCGACGGTCGCGGTCACGGCTACAGCATGTACCACGACGTCGCCGGGCAGACGTATCCGACCCGCAGAAACTCAGCCGAGAACGTCGCTGAGCGCGTCGACAGCCCGGTCGACGTCGTCGGGCGAGGTGTAGTGCACGAACGACAGGCGAACGACGCCGCGATCGGGGTCGATGCCGAGCCCATCGAGGACACGCGCGGCGTAGTAGTGACCGGAGCTGGTCTGCACACCGCGTGCGACGAGTTCGTGCGCAACGTCCTGGGGGTCTCGGGTGAGCGGGCTGAACGCGACGGTCGGGCAGCGATGCCCGATGACGGCATCGAGCGTGGCGGGGCCGAGCAGCCGGACATCGTCGCGACCGGCCAGCGCGTCCAGCAGACGTGGGGTCAGCGAGTCCTCGTGAGCACGCCACAGTGCCGACGCACCAGCGGACGCGGCGTGCAGGTCGTCGCTCGCCGATCCGCCGTGGTGACGATGCAGTACTTCGACGTAGTCGAGCACCGCTCCCGCTGATGCGACCTGAGCGTGATCGGGACCGGCCGGGTTGAGGCGCTTGTCGGTCACGCTGTCGTTGAAGAAGTGGCTCTGGTTGGGCAGCTCTGCCATCAGCCCGGCGCGCACGACCATCAGGCCCTGGTGCACCGAGTAGGTCTTGTAGAGACTGAAAAGGTAGACGTCGGCGCCGATCGCCGCGACGTCGGGCAGCGAGTGCGGGGCGAACGACACACCGTCGACGATCACCCGTGCGCCGACTGCATGTGCCAACTGTGTGATGCGCGTGACGTCGTTCTCCGAACCGACGATGTTCGATGCGTGCGGGACGGTGACGAGCCCGGTTCGCTCGCTGAGCATCGCCTCGAAGTCAGCGATGTCGAGCAGCCCGGTGTCGGGATCGATCCGCCATTCCTTGATCGTGCAGCCGACCCGTTCGGCAGCTCGTCGGATCGCGCCGGTGTTGGCCTCGTGGTCCTGGTTGGTGACGATCACCTCGTTGCCGGCCTCCAGCACGTCGGCGAAGGCGTAGGCGAGCACGTAGGTGTTCGCCGACGTCGATGGGCCGAACACCACCTCGCGAGCTTCGACGCCGAGCGCTTCGGCCCACCGCTCGCGTGAGCGATCCATCAGTTCGCCTGCGCGCGCCGACGACTCGAACTCGCTGTACGGCTGCACCTTCAGATCCGTGTAGTACTCGTGCATCGCGTCGATGGTCTGGCGACAGGCGAACGATCCGCCGGCGTTCTCGAAGAACGACTGGCCATCGTTGATCGGGCGACCGAACGCAGGAAACTGGGAGCGGACGAAGTCGAGATCGAGCTGCACACCCTCACGGTAACTGCGAGCGTGTCCTGCCGTTCTCGTGAACAACTGCGCGTCCTGAGCGCGGACTTGTTCACGAGAATGGGGGGTGGACGGCCATGATGGGGCGATGACCGCCGATCCATCGTCCACCTCCGAGCTGACCACGCCTGCGTTGCTGATCGACGTCGCGACGTTCGACCGCAACCTGGCGGCGATGGATGCGGTGCTCCCCGGGGCGAAGCTGCGTCCGCACGTCAAGGCGTTCAAGTCGACCGACATGGCCAAGCGGCTCGACGCCGACGGGCATCACGGCTTCTGCGCGGCAACGCCGCGTGAGATCGAGGGTCTGGTGGCGGCCGGGCTGACCGACGACCTCCTGCTCGCGAACGAGACGCTCGACGCGGCCCGTCTCGGCGCGCTCGCCGACCGGGCGAACATCACCGTGGCGATCGACTCCGACGAGACGCTCGACGCGGCGATCGCCGGCGGCGTGCGATCGGTACTCGTCGACGTCGACGTCGGTCTCCCCCGCTGTGGCTGCGATGTCGAGGACTCGGCCCGACTCGCCGATCGTGCCCGCTCCGCCGGGCTCGACGTGCGCGGCGTGATGGGCTACGAGGGCCACCTGATGATGGTCCACGACCGTGACACGAAACGCGAGAAGGTCGAAGCGGCGATGGCGATCCTGCTCCAGGCGCACGAACTGGTCGGCGGTGACGTGGTGTCGGGCGGCGGCACCGGCACCTGGGACCTCAATACGTGGTGCACCGAGATCCAGGCCGGTTCGTACACGCTGATGGACACGCAGTACGACGAACTCGAGTCGCCGTTCGAGAAGGCGCTGTCGGTGCTCGCCACGGTGATCTCGGTGAGCGCGAAGGGCTGGATCATCGCAGACTGCGGGCTCAAGGCGCTCGGGATGGACCACGGCAATCCGTCGTGGGACGATGGCGACGTCTTCTTCTGCTCCGACGAACACATCACGTTGGCGCCGAGGGAACTGAGCGACTGGAAGGTCGGCGATCGCGTCCGAATCTGGCCATCGCACGTCGACCCCACTGTCGCCCGCCACGAACAGTTCTGGATGGTCGAGGGCGACACGATCCGCGACCGCTGGCCGATCGACCTGCGACATTGGTGAGATTGAACCGGCGAGCGCCAAGGAACCCGCGCTCCGTTTCGGACGTCAGACTCCCATGGGTAGTCGAGCACTCACATTGACATTCGTCGCGGTCGTCGCGGTGACCTCCTGCGGCGTCGACGCCGACGACGACGCCGGTGCACCCTCTACGGAGCCGATCGCCAGCGTGGTCGACTTGCCGCAGCTCGACGGCGGGTGGTCAGTCGACGACCTGACCGTCAACGGCGAGCGGATCGAACTGGACGCCGCGTGGCCGGTCACGCTCACCATCGAGGGCGAAGCGATCAGCGGGATCGCCGCATGCAACCGCTTCATCGGATCGATCGACGCGTCGAGTGCGGCGGGAGGCGGCAGTTTCGTGGTCTCGGATCTCAGCTGGACCGAGATGGGCTGTGATCAGTCAGCGATGGAGATCGAGCAGTCGTTCCTGACAGCGCTGCAGGTGGTCGACTCCTACGAGGCTGCCGATGGGCTGTACGTCACCGCCCGCGGCGTCGGCACCGGCTTCCATCTCGTGCGGGCCGACCGTGGCGCGACGTTGCAGCCAAACGACGACACCGACGTCAACGGGGCGAACGTGTCGATGCCTTCGCCGACCGAGGACCTCGATCCTGGCGGCGGCGACCTGGACGGTGGGGGCGGCTACCTCTCCACCGACACCCTTGCGAGCTTCACCGACGACCAGGATGTGCTCGAACGCGCTCGACTCGGCGCGGAGGGGCCGTACTACGAGGTCGCCGTCTTGCAGTCGGTCTGAGCGCTGACAACGCAGCCACCAGTGGAGGAGTCCGCCGTCGAGTTGCTCTCTCTCGACACGGCCATCGACTGGTCGTGGAGGCTCGGTCTACATCGAGCGGGCGGCGTTGTCGAAGCGCGTGTACTGGCCGAGGAAGACGAGGCGCTTGGTGCCGATCGGGCCGGAGCGATGCTTCGACACGATCACCTCGGCGGAGCCCTTGTCGGGTGACTCGGGGTTGTAGACCTCGTCTCGGTACAGGAACATCACGACGTCGGCGTCCTGCTCCAACGAACCCGACTCACGCAGGTCGGCGAGCATCGGGCGCTTGTCGGAACGGGCTTCGAGGTTTCGGCTGAGCTGGCTGAGCGCCACGATCGGCACTTCGAGTTCGCGGGCGAGCACCTTGAGGTTTCGGCTGATCTCGCTGACTTCGAGCTGACGGTTCTCCGACGCGCCACTGCCGCTCATCAGCTGCAGGTAGTCGATCATGATCAATGCCAACCCGCCGTGCTGGGCCTTGATGCGCCGAGCCTTCGCTCGAATCTCCATCACGGTCACTTGCGGGTTGTCGTCGAGGAACAGCGGCACCTCGAGCCGACCAACCGCGAGACCGATCTTCGACCAGTCGCTCTCGCTCAGCTTGCCGGTGCGCAGCTTGGTCGAGTCGACCTTGGCCTCGCTGGACAGGATGCGCTGCGTGAGCTCCGAATGCCCCATCTCGAGCGAGAACACCAGCACCGGCTTCGCCGAATGCTTCGCAATGTGCGTCGCCATTCCCAACCCGAAGGCGGTGTTGTGGAGGTAGAAGTCGGCTGCGACGAAATTGTGGAGTCCCGGAACGGTGAAGTCGATGACCCGCTCCTCACCGGCCGGCTCGATCGATGTCACTCGCTCCCAGATGACGTCCGGTGACGACCACCAGCGCAGCTGATCGTCATCGAGCACGTCAGCCAGTTCGGCAACGGTGGAGCGGCGCAGTTTCCCTCGCCGACCCTGATGCCAATTGTGCGTCGACGGCCGCCCTGCTCGCCGGCTGACCTCAGCCCACGACAGATCACCCTTCGCCTTTTCGATGTCGTCCCAAACGGCAGGCGGCACATAGTCCGGTGCGTGATCGTTGCGCAGTGACACCGCCGCCCGCTCTCGAACTGCACCCACCGCGACCGACTTGCCGAGGATGCCGATCTCGTCGCAGAACGCCAGCAATGATGCCGCATCCATGATCTCGATCTCGTAGGCAGTCCGGCGCGTGCCGTTGTAGGCGATCTGTCGCTCCCGAAGCTTCACGCGGAGGCCGAAGCGCCGAAGCAGGTGGGCAACACCGTCGACGAGTTCCTTGGACACCGACGAATAGCCGACGCGGGCGTACCCCGCTGCCGCCACCCACGCCGTGCCATCGGTCGCAAAGAGGCGGTTCAGGAACCGAGCAACTGCGGGCCGCGAACACCGGAAAACTGCATCCGGTACCTGCTTGTCGTGAGCTCCCTTGCCCCACATTCCATGGGTGCGTAGCAACTCCATCACCGGGTTTGCGAGACCACCTCGGTAACCAGCTGAGAATCGATAGGTGGTGGCCAGTCCAGCTGGACCAGCTACTCGCAAGTCGGTACCCATCGCTCGTGCGGCTGCTTCTGCGACCTGACGGACTTCGTCGAGTTCGGTGGTGAACGTCGCACTCGTCTGTCCCGGAGCAACACACCCGTCACCAAGAACGATCGCCAACAGGTCGAGCTCCGAGGCGGGAAGGTCGTCGGTGCCGAAGACACCGACGGTGCTCGGGACGGCGACGTCATCGCCAACGGTGATCTCATCGAGGCGGCACCAACCCTGCGGCGTCAGGAACGGGTGAGCTGCCGTCACGGTGACCTCACGACCGGACCGTGTGCGGAGGGTGAAGACGCCTTTGACGCCATCGTCGAGACACACATTGACGTCGGCAAGCGTGAGCCGACCGTCGTCGCCAATCGCCTGCACAGCGAGCGATCCACGTTCGGTCGCTCGCCGCATGAGTTCGTCAGCTGTCACCACATCGCCGGTCTCGAGATCGACCATCGGCGTGAACCAGGCAACGCACTTTCCCATGGCTGGCCGCGCGCCGACGATGTTGAGGGTGCTGGGTTGGAGGCCCGACAGGAGTTCGTCGAGGTCGTCGTAGCCGGTGGCGGCGCCGGTGATCGTGTCGCCGCGCTCGTAGTTCTCCTCGAGCTGATCCATTGCGATGTTGAGGAGCTCCCCGATGGGCCGGGTCGAGTCGACGACGCGATCTTCGGCGACCTCGAACATCTTCGACTCGGCGAGGTCGACGGCTTTGGTGACGTCGTCGGGCTCGGAGAACGCGAGGTCGGTGATCTCGCCGGCCGTGTGGATCAGCCGCCGCAACAGTGCGGTGTCCATCACGATGCGGGCGTAGTGCTCGGCGCCCGACACCGACGGTGTGGCGTTCTGGAGATCGTTCAGTCGCTCGATGCCACCGATGTCGTCGAGCAGTCCGTGGCGTCGCAGCTCGTCCGCAACGGTGACCACGTCGACCGGCCCCGACGACGAATACAGCGAGCGGATCGAGTCGAAGACGTGCTGGTGCGCCGGGCTGTAGAAGTCACGTACCCCGAGGCCGGCCTCGCCCACGACACCGATCGCGTCACGACTCAGCAGCAGCGCCCCGAGCACCGATTCCTCGGCCTGCAGGTTGTGGGGAGGCACTCGACCGCTGCGATTCGGTGCAGCGTTGCCTCGTTCGTTCCGGCTGGTTCCGAATTGTTGGTCGATCGACATGGGGACCCCACTCTGCCAGGGAGTTCCTGTGTGGCGGAAGAGGAACAACCCTGGGTTTTCGCTGTTGACCGGCTGTGGACAACGCAGAAGATCTGTGGACAACACCCTGGGGACAGACCTGTGGACAGGCGCGTCGGGTCAGCGTGACTGCCCATTCTTCGAATCACTGGCCGAGCCACCCAATGGCGGCTCGGCAGGGGACGTCAGTCGGCGGCGACGACGTCGATGGTGATCGGGAACGACACGTCGTTGTGCAACGACGCGGTGACCGTGTGCTGGCCGGTCGTCTTGATGACGTCGACGTCGACCTGTCGGCGATCGAGTTCGATGTCGGTCTGCTCGAGCACGGCGGCAACCACGTCGGCAGCGGTGACCGAGCCGAAGAGCTTGCCTTCCGGGCCGGCCTTGCTGGTGACCGTGATCACCTTCGGCACGAGCGTGCTGGCGATGTGCGTCGCGGCGTCACGAGCGCTCGAGTCGCGCTGATCGCGCGCCTGGCGCATCTTGCCCGCCTGCTCGACGGCACCGTCGGATGCGGCGATCGCGTGCCCCTTCGGGAACAGGAAGTTGCGAGCGTGCCCATCGGCAACGTCGACGATGTCGCCGCGCTTGCCCAGGCCGTCGAGATCGGAACGGAGAATGACCTTCATCGCTCAGACCTCCTCGGTCTCGGTGACGTCGGTCGACTCGATGCCCTCGGCACCGTCGATGGTCTCGTCGACCACCGTGGTGTCGTTGGTGCTGTCGTCGCTCAAGCTGGTCTCGCGATCGCGACCGCCATCACGACCGCCTTCACGGCCACCGTCGCGGCCACGGCCGCCGGTGCGGGTGGAGGCGACGCGCTTCGCGTACGGAAGCAACGCCATCTCGCGGGCGACCTTGACGGCGTTGGCGATCTCGCGCTGCTGCTGCAGCGTGTTGCCGGCAACACGACGGTTCTTGATCTTGGCGCGGTCGCTCATGAAGCGACCCAGCAGGTCGACGTCTTTGTAGTCGATGTACTCGACCTTTTCGATGACGAGGACGCTGGTCTTCTTCTTGAACTTGCGTGGGTTCAGGTCACGGGCGCTGCGCGCCTTGTTCTTCTTGCTTGCCATGGGTGGTTCCTTACGACTGGAAAATCAGATCTTCAATGCTGTGGACGGGGCTCAGAACGGCTCTTCGTCGCCGTACACGGGATCAGGGGCGCTGCGTCCGCCGCCACCACCGCCGCCGCCGCCACTGGTGGCGTCGTCGCGGCTGATGCGCTCGACCTGTGCTTGCGCCCAGCGCAGGCTCGGGCCGAGTTCGTCGGCGATCACTTCGGTGACGTTGCGCTTCTCGCCTTCCTTGGTCTCGTAGGAGCGCTGCTCCAACCGACCAGTGATGATGACGCGGTTGCCCTTGTTGAGGCTGGCGGCTGCGTTCTCTCCGAGGTCGCCCCAGGCGACGATGTTGAAGAACGAGACCTGCTCTTGCCACTCACCGTTGACCTGGTAGCGGCGGTTCACTGCGAGTCCGAAGCTGGCGACGCCACGACCACCGGTCGTGTAGCGCAGCTCGGGATCCTTGGTGAGGTTGCCGACCAGCGTGACGCTGTTCTCAGATGCCATGTTGTTCCCCTTTGCTTGGCCGCTGCGTTCAGGCAGCGCTCACTGCCATGCCGCGGCGCTCGGCCTCGGCTTCGGGCAGACGGATGAGCTTGTGACGGACGACATCGTCCGCGAGACGGAGCGTGCGCTCGAGTTCGTCGAGAGAGCCGGCCGGAGCCACGATCTCGGCGACCATGTAGTAGCCCGACGGCTTCTTGTTGATCGGGTAGGCGAACTGGCGCTTGCCCCACCAATCGATCTTGCCGTGGAGCTCGCCGCCGGCAGCGCCGACACCGTCGGTCACCGTCTTCATCCAGGACTGCGCTTTGGGGTCATCGACGTCGCCGTCGATGATGATCATCATTTCGTATGCACGCTTCATGCGTGTTTCCTCCCTTCGGATCCCCCACGAGTGCCTGATGACAGCCTCGTAGCGGGAGCCCCGGTGTGGGGCAGGGCCAATATGGACCTGCCTACCTTATCGGTGCGCACTGTCGTCGCGTTCGGTGACATGTCGACCACCATAGAGAGGGGCTGTCACAGAGTTCCGGGGAACGCGATTACCGTCGGCGCGGCGCACCATGTCCGGATCCACCTCGACCTCCCGCATCGTCAACTTGTGCCTCGACGCCAACGACCCCTCACGCCTCGGGCAGTTCTGGGCGACCGCCTTGGGCTGGGAGCTCGCCGAGTCGGGCGGTGACGTCGTGCTCGTCCCGACCGACGGCACCCGGTTCGGCATCCGCTTCGAGCCGGTCCCTGACGAGAAGGTGGGCCGCAACAACATCCATCTCGATGTGACGACGACGTCGGCCGCAGGACCAGACGGCGCTCGTCGAAACGCTGCGCGGCCTCGGTGCCAGCGACGTGGATGTCGGCCAGCGCGGTGACGAGGGACATATCGTCCTCGCCGATCCTGAAGGCAACGAGTTCTGCATCATCGAGCCGGGGAACAACTTCCTCGCCGGCTGCGGTCGACTCGGGGCGATCAATGCGGACGGAACACGCACGACTGGAGTGTTCTGGAGTGAAGCGCTGGGCTGGCCACTGGTGTGGGACCAGGACGAGGAGACGGCGATCCGGGCACCCGACGGCACGGGACCGATCGTCCAATGGAGCGGGCCACCGTTGATGCCGAAGTTCGGCAAGAACCGCCTCCACCTCGACATCGCTCCGATGGCCGACATCGATCTCGACGACGAAGTCGATCGCCTCACGCGACTGGGTGCGAGTCGTGTCGACGTCGCACAGCGCGACGCCGGCCGAGTGGTGATGGCCGACCCCGACGACAACGAATTCTGCGTGCTGCGACCGTGAGCGAAGGCGCCTTCCCGGGCCGCCGATCTACGAATCGAGCGGGCAGCCGTCGGCTTCGGAGCCCTCGATCAACTCGACGCTCGATCCGGAAACCAGTCCCAGCGGCTCGAGACCGCCCTCGAACACCTCGATCGCGAGGTCGTACTCGGCCCCCGGCGAATACAACGCACACTCGCCCGCGGGCGTGTCGAGACACGGATCCATGTCGGCGGATCCGACGTGGGATCCATCGGAAGCGAACCAGGCGATCGACAGCGGCGTCGGCGTCTGGAACATGTAGAACGAGCCCGAGTTGGGTTCGTCGAAGCGGAACGCCATGCCGACGGCGTCGCCGAGGTCGGTGACACCCATCAACCCGCGGCCCCGTTCGGTGGCGTCGTCGGCGAGCCACAGACACACCTCGCACACCTCGCCGTCGGGTTCGGTGATCAGCGCTCGGATCGTCGTGAACCCCTCCGGCTGCTGGCCTTCAGCGAGGGTCGAGTCCGGCGACGAGTCCGACGGCGGCTCGTCGCGGATGTCCGAGGGTGTCGTCTCGCCCATCTGGTCGTCGTCGACGCTGACGGCGTCGTCGCTGCACGAGACGGTGGCCAGCACCGCAGCGGTCAGGACCAGCGACAGCGTGCGGCGACCCAACCTCGACGAACGTCCGGTCATCGAGACGCGCGTGTCGCTGAGCGTCGACCGCCAACCGGGATCACCCGGAGCAGATGGTTCCAGCGACACTCGACGCACGCTTCGACCACGTAGGCGCTGAGCTCTTCGGAGCGGTCGTTCAGCTGACGCATCTCCTTCGCAGTGGAGACGCACCGCCCCTGCGCCGACAACCGGGGTCCGAACACGTAGGTGACCAGCTTCAGGTCGGCTTCTTCGCAGATCGGGCAACGAGTCGACGTCTGCGTGCCGACGTTGCGGGCGGCACGGATCAACTCGGGATGGGCGTCGCACACCTGGTCGAGCGGAACCCGCCCTTTCTTCACCTGGCTGATCAGCATCCGGCGAGCGAGCCGGTGATCGACCAGGCCGCGCGAGCCATCGGACCCGCGGAGTGCGCCGACCGTGATCGCCATGGGCGCCGAGACTACCGGCTCACACGAGCGCACCATGATCAGTGGTCGATCCCCGATGACGCCTCGCCGAGCGGGCACACTGGCGTCGTGGTCGCAGACATCAACTACGGGCCCGGCACGCCGGGCGACGACGAACTGAGACTGTGCGGGGAGGTGAGTGACGGTCGACGAGCCGTCGAGCTCGGCATCTCGCCATGGTTCAACTCCCTTGCGTTCGCACGCGCCGGAGCGAAGTCGATCGCAATCGACACCGACGCCGAACGCATCGCGGAAACCCGCCGACGTGCGACTGCAGCCGAACTGCAGGTGCAATGCCTCCAGACCGACCTCGCCGACCTGGGCGACGTGGCGTCTGCGTCGTGCGAGGTCGTCCTCGCCGCGCACACGATCGACCGCATCGACGACCTCGGTCGCCTGCTGCGTCAGGTGCACCGCATTCTCAAGCCGAGCATGCCGCTCGTGCTCTCGATGCCGCACCCGTATGCCGACATCTCACCCGAGCATCCCTACGGCACCGGCGCCCGAACGATCGGCGAGTGGTTCACCGCGCTCACTCGCTCGAACTTCC
Organism: Ilumatobacteraceae bacterium; assembly: GCA_963741755.1. Lineage (GTDB taxonomy): Bacteria > Actinomycetota > Acidimicrobiia > Acidimicrobiales > Ilumatobacteraceae > Sva-07. Next base: position 366,011 of record CAVUJG010000001.1, read on the forward strand.
GCGTCGATCATCTGCTCGAACTCGGCGCCACTGCCCACGCTCCGGCGCCGGCGACGCTCATCCTGCGCGCCCGCAAAGAAGGCTCCTGACCGTCCGACGACGAGGACATACACACGGTGCCTGACACCAGGTGTACGTCAGGCGTCGGCGCGTTCGGCGGCGGTGATGCCGGCGGGGCGGGGACGGCCGAACAGGTAGCCCTGGCCCTTGTCGCAGCCCAGCTCGCGCAAGCGGTTCAGCTGCAGCGGTGTCTCGACGCCTTCGGCGACCACCGACAGTCCGAGCGAATGCCCGAGGCGCACGACCGCTTCGACGATCGAGGTGTCGTCGGCCTCGAGTCCGAGCCCGGTGACGAACGAACGATCGACCTTGATCGCCTCGACCGGGAACCGCTTCAGGTACGTCAGCGACGAGTAGCCCGTTCCGAAGTCGTCGACCGACAGGTGCAGCCCCAGCCCACGTAGATCGCGCAGCGCCCGTCCGGCGGCGTTCGTGTCGGCCATCAGTGCGGTCTCGGTGATCTCCAACCAGAGCGAGTCGGCGTCGATGCCGGTCTCACCCAGCGCATCGTGCACGACGTCGAGGAAGCGGCCGTCGATCAGCTGTTGGGTCGCGACGTTGATCGACAACGAACACGACGCGAACTGCAAGCCGACCGCCCGCCAGTGCGCCAGCTGCGCAAGCGAGTCACGCAGGATCCGGGCGCCGAGGTCGACGATCAGGCCGGACTCCTCCGCCATCGGCAAGAATTGGCCGGGAACGAGCAGGCCGCGCTCCGGATGCAGCCACCGCGCCAGGACCTCGAAGCCCACTACTTGGCCACCTTCGAGATCGACGATCGGTTGGAAGTACGGCACGACCTCGCCGCGCTCGAGCCCGCGACGCAACTCGCTCGAGGTCTGCAACGCGGCGACCGATGCCGCCCGCGTCTCCTCGGTGAACGCCTCGACACGGTCGCGCCCCGCTGCTTTGGCCCGATACATCGCAGCGTCGGCGTCGCGCAGCAGTTCATCGGCGGTGAGTTCGGCACTCGAATTGACGGCGAACCCGATGCTGGCCGTGACCACGAGCTCGTGTTCATCGACCAGCACGGGCTGTTGCACCGCTCGACGCAGTCGCTCGGCCACCACGGCGGGGTCGACGCCACCGTCGACGAACACCACGAACTCGTCGCCGCCGAAGCGGGCGAGTCGGTCGGTGTCGCGCATCACGTGGCGCAGGCGCCCGGCGATCTGTCGGAGCAATTCGTCGCCGATGCCATGACCGAGGCTGTCGTTGACCACCTTGAAGTTGTCGAGGTCGATGAACAGCACCGACACCTCTCCAACGACCAGCTCGCCCGAGCAGCTCGTCGAGGCGTTCGACGAGCGCCGCTCGGTTGGGCAGTTCGGTCAACCCGTCGTGGGTGGCTGCATGTGTCAGTCGCTCGGCCGCCATGCGCTGGTCGGTGACGTCTTCGATGTGGGTGATCGCCAACGCCACACCCTCGTCCTCGGTCACCGACACCCGGGTCCGGGCCCATACGAAGTCACCGTCGCTGCGCAGGTATCGCTGCTCGAGCAGGTACGTGTCGGCGATACCCAACTCGAGGCGCGCTCGCTGCGTCGCCGCGGCGCGCAGGTCGTCGGGATGGGTGATCTCGCGGATGCCGGCACCGATCAGCGACGACAACGGCATGCCGAGCATGTCGGCGAGCGACTGGTTGGCATCGACGATGCGGCTGTCGTCGAGGCGTACCAGCGCCATTCCCGTCGGCGCCGAGTGGAACGCCTGCTGGAATCGCCGGCGAGCCTGCTCGAGCGCCACAGTGGTGCGAGCACGGTCGGTCACGTCGCGCAACAGCACCACCAGACCGCCACCCTGACCGCCCGACACTGCCGGACGATGCAGCGACGCCTCGACCAGGTGCGGCTCTCCATACGCGTCGACCAACTCGAAGACGACATGGTTGCCGATCGGCCCGGTGACGTCGCCGGTGACGTCGAGCGGCCCCGGGTTCGCCTGATCGAAGTGCCAGCGTTCGGTGACCGAGTCACGGTCCTCGTTGCCGATCATCTCGAGGAACGCGCGCCCGACGAGTTCGTCGATCGTCCGACCGGTCAGGAGCGCGGCGCGCTGGTTCGCCGACTCGATCACGCCACGGGCGTTCAGCCCCATCACGGCGTCGGGCAGGTCATCGAGGAGGCGGCGGATCTCCGACTGGGTTCTCGACAGCTCGCTGATCGTCCGCTGGAAACGCCGTCCGATCCGACGCGATTCCAGCACCGTGGCGACGACGGCGACCAGAGCCAGCAGTGCAATGCCGACGACGACACCGATCTCCTCGGATCCCGGGTCGGACCCCGCTCGCATCCCGGCCAACACGATGAGCGCCGCGGACACCGCCACGATCGGCAGGATCAGCCACCAGGCGCGGAACTGACGTTCGGTGGGCGACAGCAACGCAGCGAGTTCGGGGTCGCTGTCATCGAAGTCGCTGGAGATCACCGCCCAACGTTAGAGCTGCGGTCGCCGCCAACTCGGGCATTCAGCGAGCGGCCCACCAGTCGTCGAGCCGGCGCCGGATCTCGTCGATCACCGAGGAGCCCTTCGTCGAGGCGAATCTCCATCAGGAACTTCATCGCCTCACCCACCTCGCGACCCGGCCCGACACCCAGATGCTCCATCACCTCATTGCCGTCGAGTTCCGGACGCAGCGCTGCGAGTTCCTCGGCTGCCTCGAGTTCGACGATGCGTTCCTCGAGTTCGTCCATCCGCTTCGACAACCGAGCTGCCTTCTTCTCGTTGCGGGTCGTGCAATCGCACCGCGTCAACACGTTCAGTTCGGCGAGCAGACCGCCGGCGTCACGCACGTACCGCCGCACGGCGGAGTCGGACCACCCCATCGAATAGGTGTGGAATCGGAGGTGCAGTGCCACCAACTCGGTGACCGCGGCCACATCGTCGTTCGAGTACCGCAACGCGTTCATGCGTTTGCGCGTCATGCGAGCACCGACGGCGTCGTGGTGATGGAACGTGGTGCCCTTGCCCTGCAGATAGCCGCGGGTACGGGGCTTGCCCACGTCGTGGAAGAGAGCGGCGAGGCGTGTGCGTCGGAAGTCGAACTCGGGTCGCTCCCCCGCCACCACAGCGGGATGTTCGTGCGGCGGTCGGACGTTCTCGACCACGGCGATCGAATGCGTCAGCACGTCCTTGTGACGATGGATCGGGTCGTGCTCGAGCCGCATCGCCGGCAGCTCCGGCAGGAACTGGTCGGCCAGACCGGTGTCGACGAGGAACCACAAGCCGGCCGCCGGGTGGTCGACCACCAGCAGCTTGTCGAGTTCGTCACGGATCCGCTCGGCAGAGACGATTTCGAGCCGTGGGGCCAACTCGCGCACCGCGTCGACCAGGTCCGGCGTCGGGACGAGTTGATACCCGGCGATGAACCGAGCGGCGCGAAGCATCCGCAGCGGGTCGTCACTGAAGCTGATCTCCGGCCCGATCGGCGTGCGCAGGACACGCATCGCGAGATCGACCGCACCGTCGAACGGGTCGATCAGGGTGGGAGTGTCGTCGTCGCCGGTCAACTCCAGCGCCATGGCGTTCACGGTGAAATCGCGACGCGAGAGGTCGGCCTCGATCTCGTCGGCGAACACCACATGAGGCTTGCGTGACTCGTCGGTGTAGGCCTCGGCTCGGAACGTGGTGATCTCGTAGATGCGCTCGAACCCGCTCTCGGCGTCGCGTACCTGGGCACCGATCGTGCCGAACTTCTCCCCCTGGGTCCAGATCGCATCGGCCCAGCCTTTGAGGCACCGCTTGATCTCCGACGGCCGCGCGTCGGTGGTGAGGTCGAGGTCGAAGTCGTCACGCCCGGATGCCACGAACAGGTCACGAACAGTGCCGCCGACGAGATACAGCCGGTGTCCTGCCTCGCGGAACCGTGCGGCGAGCGGCGCCAACTCGCGCAGGACGGGCGTCAGACGTTCGGGAACCACGAACGTCAGGCTACGAGCGCCCACACCCGTCATGACGTGGCACAGGGGGCGGGTGACGCCGACGTCGACACCGGGTCGGAGTACGTTCGTGAGCTGTGAGCAGTCTCGCGGCCGCACGTCCCGCACGCGCCCGCCTCGGGCGTTGGCCGTACGACGAACGTGTCGCGCACCTCGTGCTCCTCGACCACCACATGGTGCCCACGGCCGCCGACATCGCCGACTGGATCGCCGACGCGACCGATCTCGGGGCCCGCGTCGTGCGCACCGGCGCCTTGTTCCCGAACGCCACCGATGCGTTCCTCGAGTCCGGCTTCCAGGTGGCCGACACGTTGGCACTGCTGGCACGACCGGCGACACCCGCAACGACGCCGCGGACTCGCGGGTCCGTCAAGCTCCGCCGACTGCGCCCACCGATGCTCTCCGAGGCAGCGACCGTCGATCGCCGCTCGTTCTCTTCGCCGTGGGCCAACGACGCTGCGGCACTCGCCGACATCATGACCGCGACGCCGTACCACCGGTCGCGCAGCGTCCACGTCGACGGTCGCATGGTGGCATTCTCGATCAGCGGTCGCGCGGACCGTGCGGGCTACATCCAGCGCCTCGCCGTCGATCCGAGTGCCCGGCGGCGAGGGTTCGCGCAACTACTGCTCGACGACGCCGTGCGCTGGATGTCACGTCGTGACGTGTCCGAGGTGATGGTCAACACCGCCGCGGACAACCACGCCGCACTCGCGCTGTACGAGTCGTTCGGCTTCGAACGGGAGCCCGGACCCTTGCTGATCCTCGAACGAGCACTGCGATGACCGCCACGTCGCGCCGACACGCACGGCGCTCCTGGATCCTCGCCCTCGGCGTCGTGACGTTGCTGGCTGCGGCCCCGACTTCCACGTCGGCAGTCGCGGACCCGGCCCGCCCCGAGCAGGCGACCGACGGCGTCCGCCTCGAACTGATCGAGCAACGATTCGCGATCGATCCCAACGGCGACATCCGACTCAGCTACGTCCTCACCGGCCTCGACGGTGATCCGCTGGAACTGATTCCGCCGCCGCCCGTCGTGCCCGCCACGCCTTCGACCGATCCCGTCGATCCCGCCGCACCGCCGACCAGCGATCTTGTCGCTCCGCCCGAGCCCGTCACCGAACCCGGTCGCGCTCACCTTCGAGGTCACGAACTACCCGCCCCTCACCGACGGCCGCGATGTCGGCGCCTTCGTCGGCAGTGACGTCGATCCCGATGCGTTCCGCACCGTCGACGGCGACGCGGTCGACGGCGTCGCGTTCGATGCTCGGCCGCTGCTGGTGCGCAACGACGACGGCACGGTCGACCGTCACACTCGACATCGGCACCGACGTCGTCGACAGCATCGAGACCCGTCTCAAGATGGACGGTCCCGGCATCTACCCACTCCGGGTGCAGCTGCTCGTCGGCGACCGAACCGAGCGCAACGTCGTCGCCACCGCCGGCACGGTGGTCCAACGCCTTGCCGGTGCCGACGACACCGACGTCGAAGTCGCACCGCCGATCGACCTCTCGGTCGTGACCGTCACGCCTGCGCCACTACCGAGGGCCGACGACGCGATGAAGGAGGTGTCTCGAAAACAACTCGACGAGGCGATCGAACTCGCCGCACAACTCGCGGCGCCGGTGACACTCGAAGTACCGCCGACGCTGATCGCCGAACTCGCGGCGACCCCGGAAGGGTCCGACCGGACTCGCGGTCGCGCTCGATGGCGACGAGTTGGTCGCGCTGCCGCTCTGCCGCTCGACGTCTCGTCCGCCGTCGCCGCCGGACGCGCCGACGCCTACACGAGGCTGGTTCGCGCCGGTGAGGACGTCCTCACCGAGGCGGTCCCGACCACACCCTCGCGGCGCGACGTGTGGATCACCACCGAGCCACTGAGCGCGGGCGGGGCCGAGCACCTGCGCGATCTGGGCACGCGCTTCGTCGTCATCGGCGCCGAGTTGTACGCCGAGACGATCAGTGATGATCCGGTGCCGACCGACCGATTCGTCGAAGCCGAACTCCCCGATGGCGGCACCTTGCCGTTCCTCGTGGTCGGTCCCCTGTCCGAGCAATTGACGCCGACCGCCGCCGACCGGATCCTGGCTCGGTCGACATCGATCGAGTGGGGTGTACAGATCCTTGCTGAACTGCTGGTCGAGCAGGCCGACGAAGACGCGATCGCTGCCGCATCGGCCGACCGACCGACTGCTCCACCACGTCGGAGCAACATCCTCACCACACCCGACATGGCCAGCCCCGACCCGCGGCTCGTCCAAGCACTCACCGAACTCGTTGCGACCACCCCGTCGGTTCGGTTCACGGCGGCGGCCGCTCTCACCGGCGTCACCGACGTCGCCCTCGACGACGGTGAGCCGATCACGGTGCAACTGCCGGACGTTGCCGGGCCATCGCTCGCCGCCCGCATCGAGTTGATCGATGCGACGGCACTCGAAGTCGCGAGCGCCGCGTCGATGCTGCCACCCGATGATTCCCGCCCGGCAGAGTGGGCGGCAGAACTCGACAGTCTGATCTCGACCGGCTACTCCGATGCCGAGGTCGAAGCCGCAACCGACGAACTGCTGGCCGAGGCCGACGCGTTGAAGCAGGCGGTACAGCTTCCGGATCCGTTCACGTTCACGTTGACCGGACGGAGCGACACGATCGAGATCCGGATCGGCAACACCCTCGACGAGCCCCTCGACGTCGTCGTCGCGCTCGACGCGTCGAAGATCACGTTTCCCGACGGTGACCAACGGGTGACATTGGGCCCGCTCGACGAGACCAGTGTGATCGTGCCGGTCGAGGCGGAAGCGAACGGAACCTCGTCGATCAACCTCGTCGTGTCGACCCCTGCCGGTGAAGCGCTCGGCGAACCGGTCACGCTGACCGCCCGGGTCACGGCGCTGACTGGGCTCGGCCAGGTGCTGACCGGCGGCTTCGTGCTGGTGCTGCTGACCTGGTGGTTCACGCACTGGCGCAATCGGCGTCACGCGTCGCTGGCTGACGGGCGCGAGCGTCACCCCAGCGGCGACAAAGTAGGATCCGATGCCCTGTGACTGACTCGATGAACCCGAACGCCGACGATTCCGTGCCCACGGTGCACGTCGTCACCGACAGCTCGTGCGACCTCCCCGCCGGCGTCGCCGACGAGCTGGGCATCCGCATCGTGCCGCTCACGATCCGCTTCGGCGACGAGGAGTTCGTCGACCGCGAAGAGCTGTCCACCGCCGAGTTCTGGACGCGTTGCGTCAACTCCGACACGCTTCCCGAAACTGCCGCGCCTGCGCCCGGACAGTTCGAACAGACCTACCGATCGGCCGCCGCGAACGGGGCGACCGGCATCGTCGTCGTCTCGCTGTCGTCGGCGCTGTCAGCCACCATGCAGTCGGCGCAGCTCGCAGCCCGAACGATCAACGACGACCCGTCGATCGATCTCGATGTGCGGGTGATCGACAGTCGCACGATCTCGATGGGACTCGGGACCATCGCGTTGGCGTGCGCACGAGCGGCTCGCGACGGCGCCGGCATCGACGACGTCGAGGCGCTCGCCCATGACCTCGTCGGACGAACGCGGGTGTACGGAGCGCTCGACACGCTCGAGAACCTCAAGAAGGGCGGCCGAATCGGCAACGCCAAGGCACTGCTCGCAACTGCGCTGTCGATCAAGCCGATCATCGAGGTCACCGGCGGCGTGGTCGAGCAGGCCGGCAAGCAACGGACGCGCTCGAAGGCGCTCGCCCACCTCGTCAACACCGTGAAGGGCTACGACGGCAAGATCGAGAACCTGGCGGTGCTGCACGCCGACTGCAGCGACATCGACCTCTTCGTCGAGATGCTCGCGCCGTACCACTCCGACGACATCGTCGTCGGAGAGATCGGACCGGTGATCGGCACCCATGGCGGCCGCGGCACCATCGGCGTGGCGTTCCAGGTCACGAACCCCTGACGACCGCGATTCCGAGCGTGCAGTCGACCGCGCATTCGACTCGGTCATCGAATTGACGGCCTGGCGCCACCCGCCACAGCTAGCGTTCGTCGTCAGTCATGTCCGCTGCGGCTCCGCCTCCCACTCCCACCGTCATTGCGCAGCGGTACGAACTCCAGCGCATGCTCGCGCAAGGCGGCATGGCCGAGGTCTGGTTGGCGGTCGACCTCACCCTCGATCGCAAGGTCGCGGTCAAGTGGCTCAAACCATCACTCGCCACCGACGCGATCGTCGCTGAACGGTTCCGCCGTGAGGCCATCGCGGCGGCCAGCCTCAACCATCCGAACATCGTCGCTGTGCACGACGTGTTCGAACAGGACGGACGTCAAGCCGTCGTCATGCAGCTCGTCGAGGGCAAGAGCCTGCGGCAGGTGCTCGACACCCAGAAGCGGCTGAGCCCCGAGCTCACGTGCCACATCGGCACCTGTGTGGCAGCAGCGCTCGACCACGCGCACGTCGCGGGCTTCGTGCACCGCGACGTCAAGCCGGGCAACATCATGATGACCTCCGACGGGCGTGTGTTGTTGACCGACTTCGGCATCGCCAAGGGCTTGCAGTCCGCCGAGGCCGACCTCACCAGTGACAACATCATGATGGGCACGGCGAAGTACCTCTCGCCGGAGCAGGTGCGCGGCAAGAAGCTCGACGGTCGTGCCGACCTGTACTCGCTCGGGCTCGTGCTGTACGAGTGCCTCGCCGGGCGTGTCCCCTTCCTCGGCGAGACCGACGCCGACACGGCGCTTGCACGCCTGCAACGCGATCCCACCGACCTCACCCGGCTCCGCGCGACGCTGCCCACCAAGTTGGTCGTCGCGATCCATCAGCTCCTGTCGCGCAATCCGGCACAACGGCCGGCGACAGGCGCCGACCTCGTGGCGACCCTGCGAGACGCTGCCAAAGAGGGGCCGCCCGAGATCGATCCGACCCCGTACGAGCATTCGCCGGTCAGCCCGTTCGGTGGAAAACGGCTCCGACGCGCACCGTCGGACATCGCCGGTCGGGCAGGCGATCGGGCGCGCGCGACTCGGCCGCCCGACGCGCCGACGACCGCAACACCCCAGGGCAGCCGCCCCACCACCGCAGCAATCCCCGGCGAGGTCGCCCACGTGGCCTCGTCGCCGACGCCACGCTCCACGGCCACCGACCGCGATCCGACGCCGGCGGCCGCTGCGCTGCGCGGCAAGCCGGCCAAGGGACTCACGCAGGAGTGGCGCCCGGCGTTCACGGTCGTGGCGCTGCTGCTCGCCGCAGCACTCATCGTCGGTGTGCTGTTGTGGACGAGCATGAGCTTCGGCGGCGGTGATCCGGTCACGTCGACCACTGCACTGCCCGAGAGCCAGGCGACTCCAGCGCCGAACGACGCTGTCGTCGTGGTCGGCCCGGCGACCATCGCCACGGTGACTGCCTACGATCCGAGCGGCGACGGCACGGAGAACGATGCCGACGCAGTGTTGTCCCTCGCCGACGGAAACCCCGCCACGTCCTGGCCCACGACGTGCTACTCGTCGCGATACATGGGTGGCAAGCCGGGTGTCGGCCTGGTCGTCACGTTCGATGGCCTGGCCCAGCAGGCGCTCACCGTCGATGTCCAGACCGCTCCGTATCAGGTGGATTTCTTCGCCTCGGACGCCGACGTGATCCCTGCGTCGCTCGACGCATGGGGGCCACCGCTGGGTGCCACAGCGTTCGCCAACGACCCCGAGACCGTCGTGTCACCGGTGCCGCCGGCGCCTGCCAAACACATGCTGATCCTGCTCAAGGAACTCGGCCAGGACGGTTCGTGCAGCGACGCGAATCCGTATCGCGGTCGCCTGGGCGAGATCTCCGTCGTGGGCTGAAATCCGCGGAGACATCCCGCGAGGCCCCAGGTCGGTTCGTTACGCTCGCGGCATTCCTGCCCAGCTCGATGACGCCGCCTTGGTTGCCGCCGCACAAGGCGGCGACAAGTTCGCGCTCGATCAGTTGTTGCGTCGCCACTACGACCGGATTCATGCGGTCTGTCGCCGCATCGCCGGCAGCACGCGCGACGCCGACGACGCCTGTCAGGAGGCGTTGATCAAGATCGTGCGCAGCCTGCCGCGATTCGACGGTCGTTCGTCGTTCGGCACCTGGGCCTACCGGATCGCCACCAACGCGTCGCTCGACGAGTTGCGCAAACGCCAGCGACGTCCGGCACTGCACGCCGTCGACGACGAGCACCGACCGGAGACGGCCGATCCGACCGCTGACGACTACACCGAACGTTTCCCCGATCGGCTCGTGCTCGGCGAGGCGCTCGATGGCCTCCCCGAGGACCTGCGCGTCGCCGTGGTGCTTCGCGACGTCGCCGACCTCGACTACGCAGAGATCGCCGAAGTGCTCGACGTTCCGATCGGTACGGTCAAATCGCGTATCTCGCGGGGTCGGGCGGCATTGGCGGGCCACCTCCGCCTCGACGCCGATCGTCCGTCAAGACCTCGAGGGAACCAATCCGCCCCCGACGAACGTCCAATCGACCCGACATGAATGACGACCTGACTCTTCTCGCGAGCGCGTATCTCGACGGTGACGTGACCGCCGACGAACGCGTCCGCGTCGAGGGTGACCCCGACGTGCTCGCCGAGGTCGACCGGCTTCGGTCGGTTCGGGCCCTGCTCAGCGATGTCGAGGCGCCGCAGATCTCGGTGCGCGAAGCACATCTCGCTGCTGCGCTCGGCGCCTGGGAACGCCTGCCCGAGGCGGAACGTTCCGGTGCCCGCCGCGATGTCACCCCGGCCGGCATCGATGCCGCCGCAGCGGCGGGCGCGGCGTCGGTCACCGCTCCGACGCCGCTCAGCTCGCGGCGTCGCACCTCGCGTCCCTCCTCGACCCGCTGGCTCACCGGAGCTGCGGCTGCCCTCGTGCTCGTCCTCGCAGGAGGCGTTGCACTCCAACTGTCCACCGCCGACGACACCGACGACGCTGCGTCGAGCGCCGAGGCCGAGATCGACGCGACCGAAGCACTCGCCGCCAGTGGAGAGGCCGCCGACCCGGCCGCCGACCGTGCTGCTGACGAGGTCGCTCCAGACGGCGGTGCCGGCGACACAGGAGTCGAACTCGACACCGGCATCGACAACGCCGCACCTCCCGGCGAGAACGTCGGACTCGACGAACTCGAAAACTTGACCGATCTCGCAGATTTCGCCGCGGCGGCGGTCGGCGCACCGGTGGCTCCCGACGTGCCCGCTGCCACGAGCGCCCCGAGCGACGAGGAGTTGTCGGAGTCCGAAACATTCCTTGCCGAAGCGGAACTCCCCCGCTGTCTGGGTGTCGACATCATCGTGGGCCCGGCGGTGTACGGGGGCGTTCCGGTCGTGGTCGGTATCGACGAGGGACGCAATTTGGCGATCGCCTACCGAGCTGCAACGTGCGCCGAGGTCGCTCGGGTGCGACTGCCCTGAGCCGGCGGCTAGCCTCGCCGACATGCCGGCCAACCCGCTCACCGATCCGAACTGGGCAACTGAGACCACCGACAAACTGGTCAGCCTGATCGACACCGTTCGGTCGCAGACCACCCAGAAGGTCGTCTACGCCGCGCGCGGCGCCGTGTTCGGCTTGATCGCCGTGATGCTCGGCGCGCTCATTGCGTTCATCCTCATCATCGGGCTCATGCGAGGTCTGCAGGCGCTCCTCGCACTCGCCGTCGACTGGGGCCAGGCCGTCTATCTCAGCTACTTCATCGTTGGCATCGTCTTCAGCGTGGTCGGGCTGGTGTTGTTCCGCAAGCGCAACGCCGCCGCGGGCTGATCGATCCGCCCGTCCCCCAGCGCCACACTCAACGACCCCCAGAGGAAGTGCCATGTCAGACGTTCGTGACGTCATCATCATCGGATCAGGACCAGCGGGCCTCACTGCCGCGGTGTACTCCGCCCGAGCCAACTTGGCGCCACTGCTGATCGAGGGCGAGCCGTCGAGCACGAGCGATCAGCCGGGCGGACAGCTGATGCTGACCACCGAGGTCGAGAACTTCCCGGGATTCCCCGACGGAATCATGGGCCCGGAGTTGATGGCCAACATGCGCAGCCAGGCAGAACGCTTCGGCACCGAGATCCTGACCGAGAAGGTCACCGCGGTCGACTTCTCCGAGCGACCATTTCGCGTGTGGGTGCGTGAGACCGAGTACCGGGCGCACGCAGTGATCGTCAGCACCGGCGCGCAGTCGTTGATGCTCGGTCTCGAACCAGAGCAACGCCTCATCGGCCATGGACTGTCGACGTGTGCGACCTGCGACGGCTTCTTCTTCCGCGGCCACGAGATCGTCGTCGTCGGCGGCGGCGACTCGGCCATCGAGGAAGCAACCTTCCTCACCAAGTTCGCCGACAAGGTCACGATCGTGCATCGCCGCGACGAGCTGCGCGCCTCGAAGATCATGCAGGATCGTGCGTTCGCCAACCCGAAGATCGAGTTCCGCTGGAACGCCCGGGTCACCGACATCTTCGGCGACACCTCGGTCACCGGAATCGAAGTGACCGACACCGTCGACGGCTCGGTGTCGACGCTCGACGTCACCGGCGTGTTCGTCGCCATCGGCCACCGTCCGAACACCGATCTGTTCGTCGGAAAGCTGGCGATGAACCCGACCACGGGCTACCTGATCACGCAGCCCGATTCGTCGTACACAGACATCGATGGCGTGTTCGCCTGCGGTGACGTCCAAGACGATGTGTATCGCCAAGCGATCACGGCCGCTGGCTCGGGATGCATGGCCGCCATCGATGCCGAGCGCTGGCTCGAGGCCAACGTCCATCACTGACAGACTGGGAATGTTCCCGCGGGTGCGGCGGTTGACCTGAACCCATCGCGAGCCCCCTACGCTGCTCGTGAACCCTCGACCGGGGAACTCTGAAAGGAATGCGCAATGGCAGACGGCATCGTCAACTTGTCCTCCAACACCTTCGACGAGAGCGTGATTGGCTCCGACAAGCCCGTCATCGTCGACTTCTGGGCCGAATGGTGTGGCCCGTGCAAGCAGATTGCGCCGATTCTCGCCGAAATCGCCGACGAACACGGTGCTGCGCTGACCGTCGCCAAGCTCAACGTCGATGACCATCCCGATCTGGCGATGCGCTACAACGTCATGAGCATTCCGACGCTGCTCGTGTTCTCCGGCGGCGAGGTCTCCAAGCGGCTCGTCGGCGCCAAGAGCAAGGGCGCCCTGCTCCAGGAGCTCGACGAATTCCTGGCGACGACGAACTGACGAGTCACTTCCCGCTGAGGCAGGGACAACGCGGCGAGGCGGTCCGCGACCTCCAACGACGCCTCGGCTCGGCAGGACTGGCGCCGTCCGGCGATCCTCCCGGTCGATTCGGCGCGTCCACGCACGAGTCGGTGACCGCTTTTCAGCGTCAGCGGGGCCTGCACACCAGTGGTTCGTGCGACGAACAGACGTGGATGGCGCTCGTCGAGGCCGGATGGCGGCTCGGTGACCGGCTCCTCGTCCTCGCGGCTCCGCAGCTGCGAGGCGACGACGTCGTGGAACTCCAGGACGCGCTCAATCAGCTGGGGTTCGACTGTGGTCGCCCCGACGGCATCTTCGGCCCAGCGACCGCACGGGCACTGGAGGACTTCCAGCGCAACGGCGGTCTCACCACGGACGGCATCTGCGGCCCGCACACGATTCGGACGCTCGAGCTGCTTCGTCGCCAGACCGGTTCCGGTCCAGGCGTTGCGTCGGTTCGTGAGGCGTTGACCACGCATGCCTCGCTGATCACGTTGCGCATCGTCGTCGGGCAATTCGGCGGGTTGAGCTCGATCACCCGGTCGGTGACGCGTGCGCTGCGCGCCAGCGGGGCCACCGTGATGTCGACCGACGAGTACGAGGCCGGCGCCCAGGCGGCTGCTGCGAACCGTTTCGGTGCCAACGTCTACCTCGGATTCGAAGCTCGATCGGACGGGCGTTCGCTCATCTCGTACTATGCAGTACCTACGTTCGAGTCGATCGGTGGTCGGGCGTTGGCCACGCATGTTGCAGCCTCGTGGTCGCTCGACACTGCTGCCGGAGCCCGAAGTGCGTGGCATGCGTTTGTCCGTGTTGCGCGAGACGCGCATGCCGGCGGTGCTCTGTTCGCTCGGCCCCGTCCGCGCTGCGGTGGACGCCACCGATGCCGTCACCGAGGCAGTCCTCGCGGCACTCACAGCGTGGACCGCCGGCACGTCATCCACCGAATCCTGAGTTGTCCACAACGTTGCCCACAGCCTGTGGGTTCGTCTCGACATGACGTTGAGCTGACCACCACGTAGCGTGGGTGAACAGCAGGTGAACGGCCGGGTCTGGTGACGGATCGTGAGCACTCACCTCGAGTCTCGACTCTCACGTTCACGCGCGAGGTGAGGGCTGTGGGGGAACGATCAGGCGGTCATGGTTCGATAGATCCGTTCGAGATCCTCGAGATCCGCGAACTCGATCGTGACCCGACCCTTCTTGGCGGTCATCTGCACACTGACGCGCGTGTCGAGGTGCTCGGCAAGCAGGTGTTCGAGCTCGAGCAGCCCCGGGGGACGCAGCCGTGTCGACGGTGTCAGACCGGCACCGTCAACCGGGATCGGCTCGGCATCGGCGGGGATCGGGACGTCGGCGGGCGCAGCATCGGCACGCACCGCATCTTCGACCATCCGTACGGACCAACCTCCCGCAGCGGCTTCACGCGCCAACTGTTCCTGTCGACTCCGATCGGGTGTGCCGAGCAGTGCGCGTGCGTGGCCAGCACTCAGTTGACCGTCAGCGAGCAGATGCTGCACCGCGGGTGGCAGGCCGAGCAGGCGGAGGCTGTTCGTGATCGCTGAACGGCTCTTGCCGACACGCGTGGCGATCTGGTCGTGCGTGAGGTGGAAGTCGTCGAGCAACTGTTGATACGCCGCGGCCTCCTCGAGGGCGGTGAGATCTTGGCGGTGGAGGTTCTCCACCAGCGCCTGCTCGACCGAACTGACATCGTCGGTCAGTCTGATCACGGCCGGAATCGTGGTCAATCCCGCCCGTTGCGCCGCCCGCCAACGCCGCTCACCAGCGATGAGTTCGAATGCGCCGTCATCGAGTGGTCGAACCAGAATCGGCTGCAGAACGCCCATCTCCGAGATCGAGGAGGTCAACTCGGACAGACTCTCCTCGTCGAAGTGGACGCGAGGCTGGTTCGGATTGGGAGACACCGACGACACCGGAATGTCCGAAAGGACGGCACCATGCGTCGTGTCGGTATCGGCGAGTTCGGCGCCCGGAATGATCGAACTCAGACCCTTGCCGAGTCCACTAGATCGAGCCATGGTGTACCTCCCGTGCAGCGTCCCGGTACGCGATCGCGCCGCGGGATGTCGGATCGAACGTCGTGATCGGTTGTCCGAACGATGGTGCCTCCGACAATCGGACGGACCGGGGAACGACGGACTTCAAGACCTTGTCACCGAAATGTTCTCGGACTTCGCTGACCACTTGCCCAGACAACTTGGTGCGTGCGTCGAACATCACGCACAAGATGGTGCTCATCTCCAGGGTCGGGTTCAGGTTGCGTTTGACCAGATCGACGTTGCGCAGCAACTGGCCCAGACCCTCGAGTGCGTAGTACTCGCACTGGATCGGCACCAAGACCTCCCCGGCGGCCGCCAGTCCGTTCACCGTGAGCAGCCCCAGCGACGGCGGGCAATCGATCAGCACGTAGTCGTAGTCGTCCCGCACCGCTTCGATCGCACGTTTGAGCCGTTGTTCGCGACTGAATGCCGGCACGAGTTCGATTTCGGCACCCGCGAGATCGAGTGATGCCGGCGCAACGAAGAGATTCCGCACATCCGTCGGTTCGACAACGTTCTCGAGCGGTTCCTCATGCATGAGGACGTGGTACATCGAGTGCTCGAGCCCTCGATTCTCGATGCCGAGCCCGGTGGATGCGTTCCCCTGCGGATCGAGGTCGATGATCAGCGTGCGGAGTCCCATCTCGGCGAGCGCAGCGCCGAGATTCACCGTCGTGGTCGTCTTGCCGACGCCGCCCTTCTGATTGGCCAGCGCGATGATTCGTGGCAACGGGTGGCGATCCGTGGGGGAGACATGGTGGGGTGCAGCCTCGGGCGCTACAACGACCGCCTCCGGCTGGGCAGGCGACTCGATTGGGGTGTCGAACTCCGACAACAGGTGCTCCGTTCTACGGCACGACAGGTCGACACCGAGTGGTTGTTCAGGGTGTCGTACAGGTGGGGACACCCCACTCTGCCGGATTCAGCACCACAAGACAAGCATTTCGGAGTGTTTCACGTGAAACACTCGACCTCCAGTACACGCGCGCCATCTCCCGGACGCTTCCCGGCGAGGCTTCAACGATGAGCGAAACCCACCGTATCTGGGTGCTTCGCTCACCGGAACGACGGCACAACCCGTTGCGATGAGCCAACCCACCGTATACGGGTGCTTCGCTCACCGGAACGACGGCACAACCCGTTGCGATGAGCCAACCACCGTATCTGGGTGCTTCGCTCACCGGAACGACGGCACAACCCGTTGCCATGAGCCAACCCACCGTATTTGGCGGTTTCGCTCATCGGAACGGTTCAGGCGGCCCGGATGTTTCACGTGAAACATGGCTGCTGGGTCCGGCGAGGGGGTCAGAGCTTGACGAAGACGACGACGAGGCCGTCGAGTTCGGTGGTGCCGTCTGACCCACGCGGGGCGATCGAGTTCCCGGAACGCCGCAAACCCAACGCCTCCAGCATGGCGGGGTCCCAACGATCGGCGCCGGGTGGTTCACTGATGACAATCGATCCGCCTGAACGAACGAGTCGGGCTGCCGCGGCCAACGTGAACTCCGGTGGGCCGAATCCACGAGCAACCACGGCATCGAAGAGTTCGTCGGGGGAGAAGGTGGTCACGTCCTCGCAGCGGACCGACACTCGATCCTGCCACCCAAGCCGCCGCACGACTCGTTCGAGCACGTCCGTGCGCTTTGCCCGGCGATCGAGCAAGGTCAGGCGGGTGGCAGGCAGATCGTGGGCGATCACCAATCCAGGGACGCCGCCACCACTGCCGAGGTCGAGCACCGACACGATCGGACCGATGCCCTCCAGCGCACGGACGAATCCCCGCGCATGCTCGATGACCTCCGAGATCGGGCGCGAACCCAGGAACCCGAGTCGTTGGGCATCCTGGAGCGCACCGACGAGTTCGGGTGCGGGCTCGCCGCTCACGGTTCGTGTCAGGCGGGTTCGACGATGATTCGTCGATCGGGGTCTTCGCCGACCGATCGACTCGACACACCGGACTCCTCATTGAGGACGTCGTGCACGACCTTGCGATCCGACGACGTCATCGCCTCGAGCGAACGGGCCGTACCGGAGGTGCGCACCTGTTCGGCAACGTCACGTGCGAACGCAGCGAGTGCCGCCTCGCGACGCTCGCGATAGCCGGCAACATCCACGCGAAGGCGGGTGTCGTGGTCGCCCAACCGGCGCTGTGCCGACACGCGAGCGAGATCCTGGATGGCATTGAGGGTGCGGCCACCCGGTCCGACCAGCAGGCCCAGCTCGGAGCCGGCGACGTCGACGCGAAGCTCGAGTTCGTCGATGTGCAGGGTCGACGATCCGTCGACGCCGAACGCAGCAGTGAGACCGTCCATGAACGCCACGGCAGCGGCGCCCACTTCGTCGGGGGTCACGGTCGATTCGGGGCGGTCCTCGTTGCTCATCTGCTGCTCCTCGTTCTGCTTGCTGCGTTGTGTGGTGGTGGATCCATTGGCGGACGACCGACGCGATGGCGACGGCTCCTTGGGCTTCGACGGCGCTGGCTTCGCTGCACGCGTCGAGGTGGTCTCGGCGGCACCGTCGGTGGACGTCTCGGTGACCGTGGCGCTCGACTTGTCAGAGCGCCCCTTTCGGCGGCGTTCCTGCTTCGGGCGCACCTGCGTCGGACGAACCCGCGCACGCAACCGTGCTTCACCGCGCACCCGGCCGAACAAGCCCGGGCGGGGCTCTTCGATCACGTCGAACTCGGCCTCGTCGGCGCCAACGCCGAGTTGATCCAAGGCTGCTTCACGAGCGTCCTCGATGGTCTTCGCGGTGGTTTCGACCCATTCCATGTTGATGATCTCTTTCTGCTGCAATGTGTCCGGGCGCCCATGCGCCCACGGTCACGAGGATTTTTTCGGGGGATTCGTCCGAGAGGACTTCGAGGACGGCTTGGCCTTGGCCTTGTTGGCCTGTGCCTCTTGTCGGGTCGGCGTTGGGCGACCCTTCGCCCCCGACGACGGAGTCGGGCGGTTCTTGGGTGGGGTCACCCGCTTGCTGGTCGGTGCCGGAGCGGCCTTCGTACTCTTGGTCGATCCTTGGCATCCTTGCCAGCCGTGGATGGCTTCTTCGAATTTCCTGCGCCTTTGGCATCGGGTGTCGGACCGGCGAGATCGCGCTTGGCCTGAGCGAAGAATCCGCCACCCCCGCCGTCCGGGTTCTTCTTGGCCTCTTCCCGTGCAGCCTCGCCGGCACGCTGCGCCTGACGGCCGATCGACTCGTCGTGGCCGTAGAACGCACGGGTGATGTACGCCTGCTGCATGATGCGGAAGATCGTCTGGAAGATGTAGTACACGACGAGCGCTGCGAGGAAGAAGATCTGGAAGATTGCGAAGAACACCGGCAGGTACTGCATCAGCTTCTGCTGCGTGGCCGACATCGTCGGGCTGATCGACGCCCGTGCCGCCACCATGCGCTGCTGGACGAAGTACAACCCGGCCAACACGACGACCAGCGACACGTACCAGATGCCGGTCCCGAAGCCGTCAGCGACGGCCTCAGCGGCCGACTTCGACAAGTCGATGCCGAAGGACATGATCGACTGCTCGCCGAAGAGCGACTTGTACAGTGCCGAATCGACCGCGAGGTAACGGGGGATGAAGCCGGGATTGAGGACCTCATCAGGTCGACCGAACGCTCCCCACACCGCATCGGACACCGGTCGAGCTGCCCCGACCGGCCGGTAGGCCCAGCCGCGCAGGACCCGGAACATGATGTAGAACACCGGCGCCTGCGCGAGCAGGGGCAAACACGAGGCCATCGGGTTGACCTTGTGCTCCTGGTAGAGCTTCATCATCTCTTCGTTGAGCTTGGTGCGGTCGTTGCGGTACTCGTTCTGCAACTTGCGCATCTCCGGCGCCAGCTTCTGCATCTCGAGCATGCCCTTGGTGCTCTTCAACGTCAGCGGGGTGGTGATCGCCATGACGACGGCAGCGATCATCGCAATGGCGATGGTGTAGTTGTCGGTGAGGCCGTAGAACCACGACAGCAGGGCAGCAGGAATCTCGAACATCGACTCAGTCGACCTCTCGGGTGGGCGGTGCGATCACGAGATCGTCACCTGGAGTACCGCAGCAAGCGCTCGGCAGTGGATCAGACACGGGATCGGGCACCGGATCGAAGCCGCTCGGACCGAAGGGTCGACACCGAAGCAACCGGCGCAACGTCAGCCATCCGCCGGTCGCCGTGCCGTGGAGCTCGAAGGCGTCATGGGCATAGTTCGAGCAGGTGGGATAGAAGCGGCAGGGGGATGGGCGGCCGGCGAAGGCCTGCTGGTACGACTCGATCCACGACAGCGCGCGACGCTGTGACCAGGTCATTCGAGCGCGTTCTGGTGCCGTCGCACCTTGTCCATGAGCGACGCCATCGCGCGCTCGATCTCGACGAACGTGTGTTCGCATGCGGGAACCCGAGCGCCGATCAGATACAGACCGGGCGGGACGTCGGAGTTGGCCAGCACCGCACGAAGTCGACGGCGTAGCCGATTGCGTGACACGGCGGAACCGACGGCGCGCCCGATGGCGAACGCCACCTGCGGGGGAGCCAGGTCGGGATCGAGGACGAACGAACACCACAGCGGATCGGTCCGGACCCGAACCCCATCGCGCCGGAGGCGGACGAAGGCGTCGCGTTCGCGGACCCGGTCGATCAAGCCGAAAGTCGGGCCCGGCCCTTGGCCCGGCGTGACTTCAGCACCGCACGACCGGCGCGGGTGCTCATACGCGCACGGAAGCCGTGCTTGCGGGCTCGGCGGCGCTGGTTGGGCTGATAGGTACGCTTCACGGCTGACTCCGGACGGTTCGAGGCAAATCATGTTCCGCCGACGACCACCTCGACGGGTGCGCGCCTCACGGACTGACCTAGCAAGGCTAGAGGCACCTGTGCACTTGTGCCAACCGCTGGGTGCAAACCACAGCGATGTAAGTTGTCCACAAGAAGCGCCGTTGCGTCATCACACCAGCGTGTGCGCCACGTTTGGCCGGATTCGACCATCGCTCGGTCAAGTTTTCGTGCGAGATCGCGCGTGCTAGGTTCGCTGTCCCGCAGTAGGTCACCGACATGTCCACATTCTGTGGACAACGGTGTGGACCACTGTCGACCAAATCGGGGGACCTCAGGTGACAGACAGCGCAGACGTGTGGACACAGGTGACACTCTCACTGCGTTCACAGCTCGCCGAGTCGGTCTGGTTCTCCACGTTCCAAGATGTGGCGCCACTCCCGTCCGACGACGACACACTGCGATTGCTCGCACCCAGCGCATATGTTCGTGACCGGATCATGAGCCGCTACCTCCCGCTGGTGACCGAAGCACTCGAGGACGCGAACGAGGGCCATCGCACGGTCGAGATCGCCGTCGAGACCAGTGGCGAGACCAGCGTCGTCGTCAACGAAACCGAAACGAGCGGTGACTCACCTCCGACGACATCCGACGACCACACGCTCGACAACCGGACGAACACGTCGAACGCAGAAGCGACACGCTCGCTGCTGCTCGACGAGGCCGGGCTCAACCCGCGTTACACGTTCGAGACCTTCGTCAAGGGCGCGTCGAACCAGTTCGCCCTCGCAGCGGCACTGCGCGTCGCCGAAACGCCGGCGCGGAGCTACAACCCGTTGTTCATCTACGGATCGGCAGGACTTGGCAAAACGCACCTCCTGCACACGATCGGGCACTACGTGCACTCGAACTATCAGCACCACGAGGTCCGATACGTTTCGACCGAAACGTTCATGAACGAATACGTCGACGCGATCCGTCAGAACACGACGAACTCGCTGCGCCGTCGTTACCGCGACATCGACGTGCTGTTGATCGACGACATCCAATTCATCGCCGGCAAGGAAGGCCTCCAGGAGGAGTTCTTCCACACGTTCAACTCGCTGCACGGCGCCAACAAGCAGGTCGTGATCTCGTCCGACCGGATGCCCGATGCGATCCCCACGCTCGAGGAGCGCCTGCGCGGACGGTTCAAGTGGGGCCTGATCACCGACATCCAGCCGCCTGACCTCGAGACCCGCCTCGCCATCTTGCGCAACAAGTCCGAACGCGACCGCGTCCTCGTCCCCGACGACACCCTCGAGTTCATCGCCACCAACATCGCGACCAACATCCGCGAACTCGAAGGTGCGCTGATCCGCGTGACCGCCTTCGCCAGTCTCAACCAGGTCCCGATCACCACCGACCTCGCCGAAACGCAGCTCGCCGACCTGCTCACCGACAGCAAGCCGAAAGCTCGCACCGACGACGAACTCCTCGCTGACATCGCGGCGATCCTCAAGTTCCCCGTCGAAGACCTCAAGGGTCGCAGCCGCCAGCGGCCACTCGTCACCGCCCGCCAGATCGCGATGTACGTGTTCCGCGAACTCACCGACCTCAGTTACCCGGCGATCGCCCGGCTCTTCGGTGGTCGCGACCACACCACGGTGATCCACGCCAACGAGAAGATCCAACGCCTCATGAGCGAACGCAAACAGATCTACGACCAGGTCACCGATCTCCTCCAGCAGCTCAAGGCATGATCGACTCCATGACTCGGCTCGCGAACAACCCTCTCGCGAACAAACATGGGGACGGACATCGGACAACCCGTTCGAACCAGTGGACATCGCGGACTTGTCCACCGGAGCACATCGGTGCAATTCGCGACCTGGGGATCACCTGCCCATCCCGTGTGGACGCCCACAGTGGCCCTACGCTGCAGCAACGCGTGGTTGTCCCCAATCCACAGCACCTACTACTGACATTGAACATTGAGACATCCCTGCATGAGGAGAAGTGCCCACTGTGAAGTTTCGTTGCGAACGTGATGTGCTCGCCGACGCCGTCGGCTCCGCTGGACGAGCGGCGACGAACCGAACGGGCACGCTGCCGGTCCTTTCCGGCGTCCGCATGGAAGTCGACGGCGACACCCTCACCGTCACCGGCACCGACCTCGAGCTGACCATTCGGCTCAGCGTCGACGTGGGTGGAGAACGCAACGGCGCCGCCGTCGTGCCCGCCCGACTCGTCGGTGACATCGTCAAGGCACTGCCTGCCGGCGCTGTGCACGTCGAACTCGGCGACGACGAGATGTCGATCAGCGCCGGTCGCTCACAGTTCTCTGTTCGGCCGCTGTCACTCGACGACTACCCGAGCCAGGCCGAGCCGTCTGCCGACGCCGTGACCCTTCCCGCCGAGGCAATGGCCGACGCACTGCGCCAGGTCGTGCGCGCCGCGTCGACCGACGACGCCCGCGCCGTGTTGACCGGCGTTCTGCTCGCCTCCGACGAGGATGGCCTCCGCATGGTCGCGACCGATTCGTATCGACTCGCCGTTCGTGACCTACCCGACAGCGGCGTCCTCGCATCCGGCCAGAAGGTCCTCATCCCCGGACGTGCTCTCAGCGAACTCCAGCGCCTGCTCGGCGACGTCGAGGAACTCCAGGTCCGCCTCGGCGACCGCGAAGCCACCTTCGAGGCCGGCGGCACCCGGCTGAGCACGAGACTGATCGAAGGCGAGTTCCCGAACTATCGCAACCTGCTGCCATCGAGCTACCCGAACCTGCTCACCGTCGGCAAGGGCGCCATGCTCGAAGCGATCCGGCGCGTCAAGATCCTCGCCCAGGACTCGACACCCGTACGCCTCACACTCGGCGGCGACACGGTGCAACTCACCGCGATCACCCAGGACGTCGGCAACGCCGTCGAAGAGATCGATGCCAGCTACGACGGCACCGAGATGACCGTTGCCTTCAACCCCGACTACCTCGCCGCCGGCATCGACGCCATCGACAGCGACGACGTCACGCTCGCCACGATGGACCCAATGAAGCCCGCTGTCCTGCGCGGCGTCGGACGCGACGACTACCTGTACCTGCTCATGCCGGTCCGGGTGCCGTAATTCCTTTCGAGAGCTCACCACAGGCCAGTTGACGTCGATCGAGGTCGCTCTCGATCTGGCTCGTCGCTGGCGCTTCCCTCGCCAGCCGTGCTCCAGTTTCTTCGCCAGTGGGCAGATTCGGGTGACCCGGTGCACCGAGACCTGTGCGCAAACGTGAGTGGTCGCTCTCGCTTGCTCGGATTCTGTGAGACTGCGGGTTCTTCATGATCGTGTCGCATCTGGAACTGGTCGACTTCAGGAACTACGAGTCGGGCACGTTCGAGCTCACGTCAGGGACCACGGCGGTCATCGGCGACAACGGGCAGGGCAAAACCAATCTCGCCGAGGCGCTCGCCTTTCTGGCGACGCTGAGCAGCTTCCGATCGGTTCCCGGAGATGCGCTGGTTCGGGTCGGCGCGTCGACGGCGATCATCCGGGCCACGGTCGTCGATGACGACGGACGCGAGAGCCTGATCGAGATCGAACTCGCGGCTGCCGGCCGCAACCGAGTTCAGGTCAACCGCCAGCGATTGCAGCGCGTGCGCGACCTGCTCGGCACCGTGCGCGTCACCGTCTTCTCGCCCGACGACCTGATCCTCGTCAAGGGAAGCCCAGGCGAACGCCGTCGCTTCCTCGACGACACGCTGGTCGCACTGGCCGTCAAGTACGACACCGTCCGACTCGAGGTCGACCGCATCGTGCGCCAACGCAACACCCTGCTCAAGCAGGCCGGTGGCCGTCTCACCGACGAGATCGACGTCACGCTCGACGTCTGGGACGCGAAGTTCGCCGACATCGCCGACCAGTTCGGCTACGCCCGAGCAACGCTCGTCGCCAGGCTCGCTCCCATGGTGCAAGAGGCCTACGAACAACTTGCCGGGATTCCGACGCCGATCGACATGTTCTACGAACCGCCGTGGCGATCGACCGGGCTCGCCGCGGCCCTCCTCGATGCCCGCCCGCTCGACATCCGCCGCGGCGTCAGCACCGTCGGACCGCATCGCGACGAGCTGACGCTGTCGATCGGCGGGCTCCCCAGCCGGACCCATGCGTCCCAGGGAGAGCAGCGCACACTCGCACTCGCCCTGCGGCTCGCGGGGCATCGTCTCGTGACCGAACGCACCGGCTCCGCGCCGGTGCTCGTGCTCGACGACGTGCTCTCCGAACTCGACGACCACCGAGCAACCGCGCTGCTCGACCATCTTCCGGCCGGGCAGGTCGTCATCACCACCGCCAGCGAGCTGCCGCCGGCCGCACGCGCCGACCGCATTCTGCGCGTCCACGCAGGTCAGGTCCTCTGACGCCTCGCTTGCGATGAGCGAAGCCGCCGTATGCGGTCGCTTGGCTCATCGGTGAGGTGGGACACGTCGTTGCGATGAGCGAACGCGCCGTATGCGGTCGGTTCCCTCATCGCGGGACGTGGTCCGGGGCGAGGGGAGTACGGTGCGTGACGTGTCCGACCCGGTGCCGATCTCGCGATCGCTCGACTCCATCATGAAGTCGTTGCGCGGGACCGACCGGATCCAGATCGGCGGAGTGTTCGGCCGGTGGGACGACGCAGTCGGCCCGACCGTGGCTGCTCACGTTCGTCCGGTGCGCCTCGATCAGGGCGTGCTGACCGTCGAAGCCGACGAACCCGCCTGGGCCACTCAGGTCAAATTCCTGGCGGGCACGATCACTGCCCGACTCGCTGAGGTCGCGGGTGTCGAAATCGAGCGGATCGACGTCCGCGTCGGGCCGCGACGGTGAGCGCCCCGAGCGTCGTTCAACGGGCCGGGCTCCCCGACTCCGTGACACCCCGCTGGTAGGATGAAACCCATTCGCGACGTCAGCATGGACGCTGGTTGACCCCCGGGGGAACCCCCGGAACCCAACCGGCTGATCGTGTTGAACGCCCAGAACAACATGCCTTTTCAGCATGTCCGCCAGACAGCCAGAAGTATCGAGGTACGAGTGTCCAACGACACCCAAGCACCAGCCGACGTCTCCGACACGAACGAGACGGCGCCACCGAAGAAGACGTCGAAGTCCGCCAACTCTGCAACCACGACCGCGGCCTACGACGCAAAGGCCATCCAGGTCCTCGAAGGGCTCGATCCGGTCCGCAAACGCCCGGGCATGTACATCGGCTCCACGGGTCTGCAGGGGCTGCACCACCTGATCTGGGAAGTCGTCGACAACTCGGTCGACGAGGCCATGGCCGGCCACTGCACGCGCATCGGCGTCACGTTGCTCGCTGACGGTGGCTGCCAGGTCGACGACAACGGTCGTGGCATTCCGATCGACCCGTTCACGTCGGGTGAACACAAGGGCAAGAGCGCTGCCGAGGTGGTGCTCACGGTGCTGCACGCCGGCGGCAAGTTCGGCGGCGATGGCTACAAGGTGTCGGGCGGTCTGCACGGCGTCGGCGTGTCGGTCGTCAACGCACTCTCCGAGCGCCTCGTCATCGAAGTCGATCGCGACGGCAAACACCATCGCCAGGAGTACGCCAAGGGTGGCAAGCCGCAAGGCAAGATGGCCATCGTCGGCGACACCCCCAAGCGTGGCCGCACCACCGGCACCACGATCTCGTTCTGGCCCGACCCGACGATCTTCGCCGCCGAGGGCACCGAGTTCGTCGCTCGCACCGTGCTCGAGCGCCTACAGACGATGGCGTTCTTGAACAAGGGCCTCGAAATCGTCTTCACCGACCAGCGCGAGGGTCGCGAGCAGACGATGACGTACCAGTACAAGGGCGGCATCCTCGACTTCGTCAAGCACCTCAATGCCACCAAGGAGCCGCTGTTCTCCAAGGTCTGCCAGTTCGAGGACGAGGACGAGGCCGACGGCCAGATGCTCGACATCGCCATGCAGTGGAACACCGGCTACTACGAGGGCATCCACGGCTACGCCAACGGCATCTCCACCATCGAAGGCGGCATGCACGTCGAGGGCTTCAAGACGGCACTCACCTCGGTGCTCAACAAGTACGCCCGTTCCAAGAACCTGCTCAAGGAAAAGGATCCGAACCTCACCGGTGAGGACATCCGCGAGGGCATCACGGCCATCGTGTCGGTCAAACTGCGCGAGCCGCAGTTCGAAGGCCAGACCAAGGCGAAACTCGGCAACGTCCCCATGCGGTCCTTCGTGCAGAAGGCGACCTACGAACGTCTCGGCGAATGGCTCGAGGAGAACCCGACCGAGGCCAACAAGGTCGTCAAGAAGGGCCTTGCTGCTGCTCAAGCCCGTGTGGCCGCGAAGAATGCTCGAAACGCCATCCGTCGCAAGACGGCACTGTCCGGCGCCGGCATGCCCGACAAGCTCAAGGACTGCTCGTCGAAGAACGCCGACGAGTCCGAACTGTTCATCGTCGAGGGCGACTCGGCCGGTGGCACCGCTGTCGACGCTCGCGACCCCCGCACGCAGGCGATCCTGCCGATCCGCGGCAAGATCCTCAACGTCGAACGGGCCCGCATCGACAAGATGCTCAAGAACAACGAGATCCAGGCCCTGATCACCGCCATCGGCGCCGGGGTGGGCGACGAGTTCGACGTCACCAAGGCCCGCTACCACAAGGTGATCTGCCTGGCCGACGCCGACGTCGACGGCAGCCACATCCGCACGCTGCTGCTCACGTTCTTCTTCCGCCAGATGCGCGAGATGGTCGAGGCCGGGTACTGCTACATCGCCCAGCCGCCGCTGTACTCCACCGAGGTCGGCAAGGAGAAGGTGTACCTCAAAGACGACATCGCCAAGGACGCCTTCCTGGTCGAACGCCCGAACCACAAGAAGCCGTTCAACCGGTTGAAGGGCCTCGGCGAGATGGACTGGGAAGAGTTGCGCACCACCACGATGCTCGACGGCACGCGCACCCTGCTGCAGGTCAACGTCGAAGAGGCCGCCCTCGCCGACGAGATCACCTCGATCCTGATGGGTGACGACGTGCCGGCACGGCGCGGGTTCATCACCACCAACGCCCGCGACGTCCGCAACCTCGACTTCTGAACCGCGGACTTCTGACTCAACGGAACTGACATGACTGACACCAACGACACCCCTCCGCACGAACCCATTCAGCCCATCTCGTTGAGCGACGAGATGGAGAGCTCGTTCCTCGAGTACGCGATGTCGGTGATCATGTCGCGCGCCCTGCCCGACGTGCGCGACGGCCTCAAGCCGGTCCATCGCCGGATCATCTGGGACATGGAAGATCAGGGTTTCCGCCCCGATCGTCCGCACGTCAAGTGCGCCCGCGTCACCGGCGACACGATGGCGCGTTTCCATCCGCACGGCGACAGCGCGATCTACGACGCGTTGGTTCGCATGGCCCAGCCGTTCTCGCTGCGCCACCCGCTGATCGACTTCCACGGCAACTACGGCAGCCCCGACTTCGGCCCCGCCGCCGCCCGCTACACCGAATGTCGTCTGAACCCGCTGGCGATGCAGCTGCTCGCCGACATCGACGAAGACACCGTCGACATGATCCCGAACTACGACGGGAACTTCGAACAGCCCGTCGTGCTGCCGGCGCGTTTCCCCAACCTGCTGGTCAACGGCAGCCAGGGCATCGCTGTGGGCATGGCCACGAACATCCCGCCGCACAACCTCGGCGAGGTGATCGACGCCGTTGTTCACCTGCTCGACAACGCCGACGCCACGCCCGACGACCTCATGGAGTTCGTCAAGGGCCCCGACTTCCCCACTGGCGCCAGCATCCTCGGCAAGGCCGGCATCATCGACGCCTATCGCACCGGACGCGGCTCGGTGAAGATGCGAGCTCGCGTCGAGATCGAGGAATCGAAGACCGGTCGCATGGAGATCGTCGTCAGCGAGCTCCCGTACCAGACGAGCTGTTCGTCGATCGCGGCGCGCATCCAGGACCTCGTCGACGGCGGCGACCTCGACGGCATCGCCGACGTCAACGACGCGTCCTCCGGCGGCAAGACCAACCTGATCATCACGCTCAAGCGCGACGCCAACGCCAACGTGGTCAAGAACAACTTGTTCAAGCTCACCCAGCTGCAGTCGACGTTCTCGATCAACATGGTCGCGCTCGTCGACGGCGTGCCCCGCCAGATCAACCTGCGCGACGCGCTCGTCGCCTACGTCAAACACCAGCGCGAAGTCATCACCCGCCGGTCGCAGTTCCGCCTCGACAAGGCGAAGCGACGCGAGCACATCCTCGAGGGCCGCATCAAGGCCCTCGACGTCATCGATGCGATCATCGCTCTCATCCGCGCCAGCGACGACGTCGCCGCGGCGCGTGACGGTCTGATGGCAGCGCCGTACGAGTTCAGCGAGGTCCAGGCCAACGACATCCTCGACATGCAGTTGCGCCAGCTGACGCGACTGTCGCGGCTCGACCTGCAGAGCGAACTCGACGAGACCCGCGCCAAGATCATCGATCTCCAAGAGATCCTCGACAGCCCCGAACGACTCAACACGGTCATCCGCGACGAGATCACCGCCATCAAGGACGAGTTCGCCACGCCGCGCGTGTGCGAGCTCACCTACGACGACGGCGAGATGTCGATCGAAGATCTCGTCGACGACAAGGAACTCGTCATCGTGATGACGCAGGCCCAGTACGTCAAGGCAGTGTCGGCCGACTCGTTCAAGACGCAGGGACGCGGCGGCCGTGGCGTGTCGGGTGGCAAGATGAAGATGGACGACATCGTCCACCACGTCATCTTCACCACGGCGCACGCGCACCTGCTGTTCTTCTCGAACCGAGGCAAGGTCTATCGTCTGCGCGCCCTCGAGATCCCCGAGCGTGAACGCACCGCCAAGGGCATGCCGATCGTCAACCTGCTGCCCCTGCAGGCCGACGAGCAGATCCAGGCGATCATCGACACACGCGACTTCGCCGGTGAACGCTTCCTGTTCTTCGCCACCAAGGGCGGCACGGTCAAGAAGACCGCCTTCGATGCCTACGACTCCAGTCGCCGAGACGGCCTGATCGCCATCAACCTTCGCGACAACGACGAACTCGTCAGGGTGATCGAGACCAGCGGCGACGACGACATCTTCATGGTGAGTCGCAACGGGATGACCATTCGGTTCCACGAGAACGACGTGCGGGCCATGGGACGCACCGCCGGCGGTGTGCGCGGCATGAAGCTGAAGAACAACGACGATCACGTCGTGTCCGTCGACGTCGCTCGTGACGACACGGCGATCTTGATCATGACGGAAGCCGGCTACGGCAAGCGCACGCAGCTCGACAAGTTCAACACGCAGGGCCGAGGCGGCCAGGGCGTCCGCGGGATCAAGCTCACCGGTAAGAAGGGCGCCGTCGTGGCGGCCTTCATGGTCGGCCTCGACGACGAGATCGTCGCGGTGTCCAACAACGGTGTGACCATCCGCATGGAAGTTCGGGGCATCTCGTCGCAGGGCCGCGACGCCACCGGCGTCCGGGTGATGAACATCGACGACGGTGATGCCGTCAGCTCGGTCGCTCCAATTCTCGCCGTCGACGACGAGTGACCCTCGGCGCTCCGGCGCCGCTCGCGGCCATCGGTCGCCAGTCCGACCGCTCGACGGGAGGTGACGATGCCGACCTCGGCGCGCGATCGTGGCCAAGCTGCCGTGTTCGTGCTGATCCTGGTGACCGTGATGTTCGTCGCCCTGTCGTCCGCGCTCGTCGTGGTCGGTGGCCACCTGATCGATCGGACGCGGGCACAAACGGCAGCGGATGCTGCTGCACTCGCAGCGGTCGATGGCGGTGGTGACGCCGCTCGGGCACTGGTGCAGCGACACGGCGCGTCGCTGGTGTCGATCACGTACGGACCCGCACCCGGTCAGGTGAACGTCGAGGTTCGGCACGGGACAGCCACCGCACGCGCCGCCGCGAGTGATGGTCCATGACGGCACGTGACGATTCGTTCCCAGCGATACTGCCTACACTCCTGGAGATGAGCAAGACCGAGCGCGATCTCGATCTGGAGATCGACGCGCTCGATGACGAACTCGACGACTCGCTGCTCGACGAGGAAATCCGCGATTCCGAGGTCGATGAGGTCGACGCGGTCGACGCGGTCGACGAGGTCGATGAGGTCGAGGACGATCATGACGAGTCCTACGAACTCCCCGAGATCATCATGGCGACCGAAGAGGACGAGGAGGATG
Source organism: Ilumatobacteraceae bacterium (assembly GCA_963741755.1). Taxonomy (GTDB): domain Bacteria; phylum Actinomycetota; class Acidimicrobiia; order Acidimicrobiales; family Ilumatobacteraceae; genus Sva-07. Next base: position 396,222 of record CAVUJG010000001.1, read on the forward strand.
ACGACGCCGATCCCGAGCGCGACGGCGCCGACATCGATCCGTTGATCGCACGTGAGGCGCCGGAGCCCGACGTCAGCGACGATGTCCTCGAAGAGTTGCGTCGAGCCGACATCGACGGCCCGACGGTTGCATTGGCGCCGCAGGACGACACCTCGTCGGCGATTCGCCGTCCCCGACGCGCACCCGACTACGACCCGGCGCCGTATCCCATTCCGATGACGGTGCCGCGAATGCTCGGCCGCAAGCCGCGTGTTCGCCGGGTCACCCGCGTCGTGCGCCACGTCGACCCGTGGAGTGTGTTCAAGATCGCGATCGTTGCAAACATCGTGCTCTACCTGATCGTGTTGACCGCTGGCGTGTTGTTGTGGAACGTCGCCTACGCCACGGGCACCGTCGACAACGTCGAACGGTTCTTCGAGTCGTTCGGCTGGTCGTCGTTCGAGTTCAACGGCGGCGAGATCTACCACAATGCGTGGATCGGCGGTCTCTTCGTCGTGATCGGCCTCACGGGCCTCGCCGTGCTCCTCGCCACGTTGTTCAACCTGATCACCGACCTCGTCGGTGGCATGCGCTTCACGGTGCTCGAGGAAGAAGTCGTCGAGGCGCGTCCGTCGCCGATGCGACGATTCGTGGTTCGCCGAGCCGAGCCCGAGGTTCCCCACGTCTCCTATGACGAGTCCGGTCCGATCGTGCGCGAGGCGATCACCGATGACAGCGGCAGTCTTCCGCGCTGAACCGTGCAACCGACCGATAACCTCTCCGACTTGCCGGGGCTATAGCTCAGTCGGTTAGAGCGCTGCCCTGATAAGGCAGAGGTCACAAGTTCGATTCTTGTTAGCCCCACCAACCCGGCCGGTTGCGAGCGACGACACGTCGCCCGCCGCCGGGTGCCTGACGAGCGGGCTACCCTGCTCGTCGAATGAAGTTCCTTCGACGAGCGTTCTCGGCCATCGCGCTGATGGGCTTCGCCGCTGCGGTCCTTCGGGTGCGCGGAACGGGCGGGACTCCACCGCAACACGGAGGATGGCGCCCACTCGAACTGCCGGATCCGTGATTCCCCAGGTCGCGGTTGTCGGGCGCGGCGTCGTGGGTCAGCGGATCACCCGGCGCCTGCCGACGGTGATCGACGGTGTCGCCGTCGTCGATCACGACCCGCGCACCGGTCGACTGCTTCCCGCCGACGTGTCCGTTGTCGTGCTCGCCCACGCCGGACCGCATGCCGACCTCGCCCGCCAGTTCGTCGAGCGTGGCGTGTCGGTCGTGTCGGTCTGTGATGACGTTGCGGACATCCGAGCGATGCTCGACCTCGACGACGTCGCCCGCGACGCCGGCGTCGCACTGGTGGTCGGTGCCGGCATGTCGCCCGGGTTGACCGGTCTGCTTGCACGGTGGTCGGCGTCGCAGCTGGCCACGTGCGACGAGATCCATGTCGCCATACACGGCACCGCGGGTCCCTCGTGTGCGCGTCAGCATCACCGTGCGCTGCGCGGCCGCTCGATCGGGTTCCACGATGGAGCGTGGATCCAACCACCGGCCGGTTCGGGACGTGAGCTGTGTTGGTTCCCCGAGCCGGTTGGTCCCTACGACTGCTATCGGGCCGAACTGGCGTCGCCGTTGCTGTTGAGCGATGCCTTCGGTGACGTCGACCGGATCTCGGCTCGTGTCTCGGCGAACCGCCGCGACCGGTTCACGGCATGGTTGCCCATGCTCCGCCCGCCGCACCGCGAAGGTGGTGTCGGAGCAGTACGTGTCGAGGTGCGCGGCACCGATCACTCGGGGGCTCGGGTGACGTCGATCGTCGGCGTGGCCGAACTCGTCGGGACCGCTGCCGCTGCCACGGCCTCGGCGTTCGCTGTCGAAGCACTCGGTGATCGGCTACCGGCGGGTGTGAGCCGAGCGGGCGACGCCGGTCTCGACACGACGCGGCTCCTGCACACGCTGAGTCAGCTCGGCGTGCGCCTGCAGGAGTTCACCGGCGTCCCCTCGACGCAACGAATCAGGGCGAATCCCTGACGGACGCCTCGTCGTCGCCGGGAGCCGGCGTGATCTGGTCGATGCGCGTCGCCAGCCGCTCCACGACCTCGGTGAGGCGGTCGAGGCGATCATCGAACGCTTCACCGGTCACCATGTCGGACATCGTCAGTCGGACGCTGGCGATCTCGCGGGCGAGGAACTCGGTGTCGGCCTGGGTGCGCTCGGCCACTTCGCGGTCGTTCTGCGAGGTCACACGGTCGCGTCGTTCCTGGCGGGACTGGGCCAGCAGGATCAGCGGCGCAGCGTAGGACGCCTGGATCGACAGCACGAGCGTGAGCAGCACCAGTCCGCGGTTCCACGGGTCGAACTGAAACTTCTCGGGCACCACGGTGTTGAACAGGATCCAGACGGTGATGACGACGGTCTGCCAGACGAGAAAGCGTGCCGTGCCGAGGAAGTTCGCGATCGACTCGCTGAAACGGCCGAACGTGTCGGAGTCGTACGACACGCCGACCCTGCCGGCGGTGCGCGGTGTCGTCAGGTCTTCCCGGCGCTTCACGTCTCGACCGCCCGCTTGCGCCGCGTGCGCCAGCCGGCGCCCAACATGCGGTCGAGTACGTCGTCGACGGTGACCGCACCGAGCAAGCGCCCGACCTCGTCGGTCACGGCGACGGCGAGCAGGTCGTAGCTGGCGAGGATCTCGGCGACGTCGCGGTCAGTTGCGTCCGGGGTCACCGTCGGGTCGTCGGCGACGAGGCGACCGATCGCCATGTTCGGCGGCTCGCGGAGGAGCCGTTGCATGTGCACGACGCCGACGAGCTTCCCTGTCGGCGCCTTGTAGGGCGCCTGTGTGACGAAGGCCTGTGTGGCGATGCTGACCACCCAGTCGGGGTCGCGAACCTGCGCGAGCGCTTCGGCGACGGTGGCATCGGGACCGAGGATGATCACTTCGGGCGTCATCAACCCGCCGGCGGTGCCCTCCTCGTAGGAGAGCAGGCGTCGGATGACCTCGGCGTCGTCGACGTCCATCACGCCGAGCATGCGTTCCTGGTCGGCCGGTGCCATCTCGCCGAGGAGGTCGGCGAGGTCGTCGTACTCCATCTCGTCGAACACGCCGACGAGACGGTCGCGGTCGAGTTGCTCGACGATGCGGACCTGCTCCTCCTCGGGCAGTTCCTCGAGGACGTCGGCGAGGCGCTCGTCATCCATTGCTTCGGCGAGCTGGCGTCTCTGGTCGATCGGCAACGCTCGCACGATGGCGGCCACCTCGGCGGGGTGGAACTCGCGCAGGCGCGCGGCCTCGGCCTGCATGGCGGTCTGGGCGTCGAAGAGCGCGGGGACCTCGTCGAAGTCGACGAGCCGATAGCTCGGTCGCCGGCGCAACGTGGTCTTGCGGGCGAGGCGCACCTTGTCGATCACCCAGTACGTGGACCGGGCGTTCTCCTGGGGGCGCAGGGCGATGTCGCTCACGGTCTCGTCGCCGATCTTGCGGTCGATCAGTTCGCCGCCGATCAGTACCTCGCCCGGTCGTGGTTTGAACGGGTTGAGGTCGACGTCCCAACTGCGCAGGCGTGCGCCGTCCCCGTCGAGTTCGGCGATGCGGTTGGCGTTGACGAAGATCCGTCGCCGTTGGCTGCTGGCCACGAACCCGACGACACGAGGTGGAATCGCCGACTCGCGACCTTTGCCGGCGCGACCAGGGATCACGACGATGTCCTCGATGCGTCCGATCGGTGCACCGCCCGCATCGAGCAACGGCAGCCGCATCACCCTGAAGGCATAGATCAGGTCAGCGGCCATAGCCGCAGGTTACCGAGACCCTTGGCCGTCACCGGTGACGTACATCTGGTGTCGGACACCAGATGTACGTCAGGCGGTGGCCGCTTCGATCTGGACGAGGGTGTCGCTGTACGCGACGCCGCCGCCCCACTCGGTGAGGGTGTCGTTGGTGAGGCTGTTGGCGATGCGACCGTCGGGGTGGTGGCGGCTCCACCATCCGAACGGGATTGCGACGACACCAGGGCGAAGGCGCTCGGTGATCTTCACCGGGACCTCGACCGATGCGCGATCGTTCCACACACGCGCCATCGCACCGTCTTCGAGCCCGCGGGCCGCCGCGTCAGCCGCGACGAGTTCGACGAACGGGCCGCCTTCGACCGGGCCGTGCTTGGGAAGATCGGAGTAGCCCGAATTGAGAAAGCGCGTGTGGTGCTTGGGTGTGAGGAGCTGCAAGGGGTAGCGGTCGAAGAGGTCGGCATCGCCCTCGGGACCCTCGCGAGGAGCGACGTACACCGGCACGCGGGGCTGACCCATCCGTTCGAGCTGGTCGGAGGCGAGGTGGACGCGACCCGATGGTGTGTCGAAGTCGCCGTCGCCGAACGGACGACCGTCGTCGGGGTACGGGGACCGAACCCAGCCAACACGTTGCAGTTCCTCGAGGTCGATCGTCGGGAGCGCGGCGCGCAGCAGCGTGGCATCGTCGTCGAACAGCGAAGATTCGGTGTATCCCATGGCCCGGCCGATGCGGCGGAACAGCTCGGTGTTCGAACACGCCTCGCCCGGCGGGTCGATCGCCGCCTCGTTCCAACCGATCCACAGGTGTCCCCACGGCAGCACGACGTCGTCGCTCTCGATCTGCGTGGCCGCGGGGAGCACGATGTCGGCGTAGCGGGCGGTGTCGGTGAGGAACTGCTCGTGCACCACGGTGAAGAGGTCGTCGCGTTCCATGCCGGCTCGGATCAGTTCGGCTTGTGGGACGGTGACGAGCGGATTGCAGTTCCAGTTGATCAGCGCATGCACGCCCGGACCGCTGACCTCGCCGGCATGTGGCGATGTCAGGATGTCGCCGAGCCGACTCATGTTCAGCGTCCGGGGTTCGCTCCGGCCGTCGGCACGTTCGAGGTCGGGGCGCATCAAGGCGACGCCGTCGACGAGGGCATCGCTGTACGAGCCGACGCTCTTCGCGATCCCACCGCCACGCTCGGCCCACGCGCCGGTGAGCGCCGGCAGGCACGCAAGGGTGCGGTAGAACATCGCCCCGTTCTCGTGGTGCTCGGCACCGATCAGGCTGCGGATCCCTGCCGGTCGGACGGTTGCATAGTCGATCGCCAGTTGTTCGATGACGTCGGCGGCGACGCCGGTGGCAGTCGCTGCTCGCTGCGGCGTCCAGTCGGCGACGGCATCTCGAAGCTCGTCGAATCCGGTCGTGTGGTCGGCGATCCACGCGTCGTTCGTGAGGGCGTCGCGGATGATGACGTGCATCATCGCGAGCATCATGGCGATGTCGGTGCCCGGCAGCGGTTGGATGAACCGATCGCCGCGTGTCTCGTCGATCGCGTCGGCAGTCAACGTTCGGATCGGGTCGATCACGACGAGGCGCGCACCGCGCTCGCGGGCAGTCTCGATCGTCGGCCAGAGATGTCGATTGGTCAGCTTGGTGTTCGTCGCCCACAGGATGATCAACTGCGAATGTTCGAGTTCGAGCGCGTCCATGCCGCGACCGGAACCGTTGGTCATGCGCATGCCGTGGCCGACCGTCGGCCCGCAGATCGCTCGTTCGAGCTTCGAGGCGCCCATGTGGGCGAAGAACCGACCGTTGATGCCCATCATCGACAACAGGCTCTGGTTGCCGGCGTCGCTGAACGGCAGCACCGCCTCGGCGCCGTGGGTACTGATCACCTCCTGCAGTCGTGTGGCGATCTCGGCGAGGGCGTCGTCCCAGCTCACCTGCTCGAACTCGCCCGATCCCTTCGGCCCGACACGCCGCAGCGGGTGCAGGATCCGGTCGGGGGAGTAGACCCGGTCGAGGAAGCGGTTGACCTTCGGGCACAGTTCGCCTGCCGAGTACGGATGGTCGGGGTTACCGCGGAGCTTCACCGCAACCGGCGACGGACCCGCAGTGTCGTCGACGGTGACCGTCCAGCCGCACGAGTCAGGGCAGTCATGATGGCAGGTGCCGTTCACCGTGCGCATGTCAGGCCTCGATGATCTCGCGGAGGTGGGGCCACGCCGCGGCGAACCCGAAGTGCAGTGGAAGTTGATCGACGTAGTCGAGCGGGAACCAGTCGACCTCGTCGGTCTCGAAGTTCATCGACGCACCGAACGGCTCGTCGACTTCGACCACGACAGTGGTGTACTTCCAGTCGGTGGCCGGCTCGAACACGTACTGGCCGAGGAGTCGGGGAGCGCTCAGCGGTGGACCGACCTCCTCGGACGCTTCGCGCAGGGCGCCTTCGTACGCGGTCTCGCCCAGGTCGAGTGCGCCACCCGCACACGACCAGTTGCCGCCCTCGTGGGCCATCGCCGAGCGCTTCTGCAGCATCACGAGCGGTTCGTCGTGCGCGTCGCGCACCACGAACACCACGCCGGCGGCGCCGTAGACGCCCCACCGAACGTGCCCGTCGCTGCACCGCATGAACCCATCGCCTGTCCGTCGTTCCAACACGCACCTCACCCTAGAGCCCGCCCTGGTTCCCCACGCCCAGGTCTCCGGGAACCACCGTGGTTCCCGGAGACCCGGGTTCCGGGAACCACGGGAAGGATTGGGGGCGGACGCTGGTTGTCTTGTCTTCGTGAGCAACGTTGAGTCCGACCTGTCCACCGAAACGTTCGATCTGATCATCGTGGGGAGCGGCTCGGGAAACTCGATCCCGTCGTATCTCGACGACTGGAACATCGCCATCGTCGAGCGCGACGTCTTCGGAGGCACCTGTCTGAACCGCGGCTGCATCCCCTCGAAGATGTTCGTGTACCCGGCCGATGTCGCGGTGGCGGCGCAGACGTCGTCGAAGCTCGGCATCGACACCCAGTTCAACGGTGCCGACTGGTCGGCGATCCGCGATCGTGTGTTCGGCCTGATCGACCCGATCGCATCGAGCGGACGCGACTACCGGGCCACCGGTACTCCGAACGTCACGTTGATCGAGGGCACCGCGGCGTTCATCGACGAGCAGACCCTCGACGTGGAAGGCCGTCGCATCACCGCACCGAACATCCTCCTCGCCGCCGGCGCCCGACCCGTGGTGCCGCCGATCGCAGGCCTGATGGAGACCGGGTTCCACACGTCGGACTCGATCATGCGGCTCCCGGAACTGCCAGCGCGGCTCGGCATCATCGGTGGTGGCTTCATTGCGGTCGAGATGGGACACGTCTTCTCCGGGCTCGGGTCGCACGTGACGATCTTCAATCGCTCGAACACGCTGCTGCGCGAGTTCGACCACGACATCTCCAGCACCTTCACCGAGGTGTTCGGCGAGCGAGTCGAGCTGATGCTCGGCCACGTGCCCACCAGAGTGGAACGTGTCGCGGACGGCATCAAGATCACCTGCGCGATCGGCGAGACGATCGTCGACGAACTCCTCGTCGCCACCGGTCGCGAACCGAACAGCGATCTGCTCGACGTCGATGCCGCGGGCCTCGAATGCCACCACCACGGCACCGTGGCCGTCGACGACACGATGGCCACCAACGTGCCCGGCATCTGGGCGGTGGGCGACCTCGCCAACAACTACCAACTCAAGCACCTCGCCAATGCCGAGGCGGCGATCGCGTTCTGGAACATCGCGCACCCCGACGACCTCCGACACCAGAGCTACAAGGCGGTGCCGAGTGCGGTGTTCTCGAATCCGCAGGTGGCCACCGTCGGGTTGACCGAGCAAGAAGCGATCAAGCAGGGCCGATCGTTCACCGTTGGTCGTCGGGATTACGGCGGCACGGCGTACGGCTGGGCGATGGCCGACACATCGGGGTTCGCCAAAGTGCTCGTCGACACCGAGTCGGGGCTGATCATCGGTGCTCACGTGCTCGGTCCGCAGGCGTCGTCGGTGATCCAGCCGCTGATCCAGGCGATGCAGTTCGATCAACGCGCCGAGGACATCGCGCGCCAGGTCTTCTACATCCATCCGGCGCTCACCGAAGTGATCGAGAACGCCCTCCTCGACGCCCTCGGCTGATCGCGGGTCGCTGACGTTCGAACGCCATGGCGGGTTTACGCTGGGGCCATGGCAGTCCCCACCAAGAACTGGGCCGGCAACCAGCGTTGTCTTCCCACGCAGGTCCACGAACCCCGTTTCACCGACGAGGTGGCCGCAGTCGTGCGGATGGCGGCGGCCGCGGGCGAACGGGTCAAGGTGATCGGCGGGGCGCACTCGTTCACCGACACCGCGATGACCGACGGGCATCTGCTGTCGCTCGACGCCATGAACCAGGTGCTCTCCGTCGACGGCAACGACGTCACCGTGCAGGCCGGGATCCGACTCCGCGATCTCAACGACCGACTGGCGGCCCTCGGCCTCGCACTGCCGAACCTCGGCGACATCAACGTGCAGTCGATCGCCGGTGCCACGTCGACGGCCACCCACGGGACCGGAGTGGAGTTTGCAAACCTGGCGACGAACATCGTCGGGCTCGAGATCGTCGTCGGCGACGGGACGGTGCTGCGCGCCGACGAGCACACCGAACCCGAACTGCTCCGCGTCGCCCGAGTGGGCCTCGGCGCGTTGGGCATTCTGACCGAAGTGACGTTGCGGTGCGTTCCGGCGTTCAACCTCCACGCCGTCGAGAGCATCGAGAAGCTCACCGACGTTCTCGCCGACTTCGGCAACGTGATGAGGTCCACCGATCACGTCGAGTTCTACCTGATGCCGGGGGCACGACGCTGCCAGGTGAAGCGCAACACCCGTACCGACGAGGCTGCCCGCCCGCAGTCGAAGGTCGGCTATGTGCGCGACAAGTGGATCGGTGAGAACCTCGCGTTCGGCACCGTGTGCCGGGTCGGGCGTCGGTTCCCGTCGCTCGCACCGAAGGTGGCCAAGCTGGTGATGTCGGCGGCCGCCGAGCGAGACGTCATCGATCGCAGCGACCGTGTGTTCTGCAGCCCTCGCCACGTGCACTTCGTCGAGATGGAGTACGGGATCCCGTTCGATGCCGTGCCCGACGCCATCGGCCGCATCGTGGACCTGACCTCGCGTCTGCCGTTCCCCCCGATGTTCCCGATCGAGGTGCGCTCGTCGAAGGGTGACGACATCCCGCTGTCGACCGCCAACGGGCGTGACTCGGGATGGATCGCCGTGCACCAGTACGTCGGTGTGCCCTACGAGGCGTACTTCCAGGGCGTCGAGCAGATCATGAACGACTACAACGGCCGTCCGCACTGGGGCAAGATGCACTTCCAGAACCAGATGACGCTCGCTCATCGATATCCGGAATGGGACACGTTCCAGACGTGGCGGCACAAGCTCGATCCGGCCGGCACGTTCCGCAACGCCTACACCGATCGGGTCCTCGGCGCGCCCTGAAGGCCGTACAGGATCTCGGTGACCTCCGTCCCGGATTCCGGGACCCACGCCACCGAGATCCGGTCAGCGAGCCGGCGTCAGAGGCAGGGGCCCACGCTGACCGGCTCGATCAGCGCTTGGCGTGTCGAGGCGTCGAGCAGGTCGGAGGGCAGATCGACGGTCCACGCCTGATCGCCGGTGGTCGTGCTGCGGCTCCACACGATGCCGACCCCGCCGTCGGGGAGATGGACCATCGCCCCGGAGTCGCCAGGCTCGACGCTCACATCGAGCCGCAGGCCCGGCCGCTCGACCGGTTCCTCGCGGTAGATGTCGGTGGTGCGGATCGTGGCGCGTTGCACGATGTCGACCTCGACCGACTCGACCGAACCGTCCGCGGCGACGAGTCCGACCAGCCCCACGTCGCCCGCGCGGGCGGGCTCGGCGCGCAGCGCTGCGGGCGGTCCAGCGGCTGTTTGCGGGCGGAGTACGGCGACGTCGAGATCGGGGTCGAAGAGGACCACGGCGACGTCGATCGTCGCACCTGACCCATCGACCACTTCGACGCGCTCCGCCCCGGCAACGACGTGTGCGGCGGTCACGACCAGCCCGTCGGCGATCGTCGTGCCCGTGCCGAGTTCGATTCTCGGTCCGCAACCGTCTGCACGGACACGCACGGTCGCCGCCTCGACCACGTCGCGGTCGACGCTCGTCTCCGAGCTGCAGGCGGTCGTGGTGACGACGAGCGAGATCGCGATCAGCGCCGCCCGGCGTGAGCCAGCGGTCACGACAAGTCGACGAATTCGTGGCTGAGCCAGATCGAATCGTCGGCCCGAAATCCGTGGCGTTCGTAGAACCCCCGGACCCGGTCGTTGTGGGCCTCCGTTTCCAGGAAGACGCGCGCCAGTCCGCGTCGACGTCCGTCGGCCAGCAGGTGACCGACCAGCAACGAGCCAACACCCGCATTTCGTTCGGCGACGAAGATCTCGTCGAGCACGGCTTCCGCGCCGCCGGCCTCGATCGACCATCCCCAGGTCAGCACGGCGTAGGCGGGCGGGGTGTCGACGATCCAGACCACGCCGTGGGCGTCGTCGGCGAGCAGTGGAGTGAAGGCTGCACGGGCACGGCGGTCGTCGAATGGATGGCCGTCGAGCACACAGAACGCTCGGTGCAACTCGACGAGCGTGTCGAGGTCGCCGACCTCAGCGCGCCGGATGTCGGTCACCCCGTACTCGCGGTCCGGTCGGAGATCGCCCGGGCGACGGCGCCGTAACGTTCGAAGCGCTCCGGTGTGTCGAAGGCCGGGTTGTAGAACACCAACCGGTCGACCACACCGTCGTACTTGTCGATCAGCGCGTCTGCCAGGCCGTCCCAGCTCGCTTCGGTGCAGAACACCGAGAGATGGTCGTCGGTGATCTCGGCCGCCATCGCCGCCATGTCGCCCGCCTTCTGCTTGGCCCGGACGCGCTCGGTGGTGCCCTCGAACCCGGCCTCGTCCCAGATGAACGCATAGTTCGGCGTCGACCCGTAGAACGACAGTGATGCCCGTGCCATGGTGCGCGCCTGCGCGAGTTCGGCGTCGGTGTCACCCACGATCGTGGTGACCGGCACGATCACGGCGACGTCGCTCGGGTCGCGCCCGGCGGCAGCTGCGCCCTCGGCGACCGCGGGCACGACGTGGCGTGCGAGGTAGCCGGGCTCGCCGATCGGATGTACGTGGACACCGTCGGCCACCTCGCCAGCCATGCGCAGCATCCACGGATTGACCGCCGCGATGTCGACCATGGGGTCGGGTTGGTCGATCGGTCCGGGGCTCCACTGACGATTGATGAAGTCGAGGTCGTAGAACTCCCCGTGGTGATCGAGGGCCTCACCCCGGAAGGCAGCGAAGCACGCCTTGACCGCTCGGACGTAGTCGCGCAACCGAGGGCCGGGTCTCTCGAACTCCATCCCGTAGCGCCGCACCACGTGGGTCCGCACCTGGGTACCGAGGCCCAGTCGGAAGTGACCACCCGTGAGTTCCTGAAGCTCCCATGCCACCTGCGCGGTGATCATCGGGCTCCGAGGGAACGCAACGGCGACACCGGTCGACATCTCGAGTTCAGGCGCCGCGAGCGCGGCTGCGGTGACCGCCGGGTACGCGGTGCGGCCACCCTCGGTGAACAGCATGCCGTCGAACCCGGCCTGACCGGTTCGCTGCGCCACCGAGCCCATCTCGGCCAGCGCCCTCGGGAATGTCATCACGTCGACACGCATGGATCCGACCGTAATCTCGACGGCCGTGCACGAACTTCACCGCATCCTGCTCGACGCTGCGGACGGACGGTTCCCGGCGATCGACGGCGGCGTCGACGTGATGGCGCCGATGGCCGGCGATCACCATGCGGTGGTCGAGTTCACCGGTCACTCCATCGTGCTGACCGACCGTGACCCGGTCGCTGTGCTCGAGCGGGGCGTCGACGGTTTCGGGGGAACTTCACAACCGGATGTCCTGCGATGGCTTGCCGGGCCACGCGGCTGGATCGGATCGCACGACGCCGTTCTGGTGGCCAACGGGGTCGGCGGAGGCGCGTTGCCCGAACGCGACGATGTCGATGATCATCCGCGCGTCGTCCGATCGCGCGAGCACCGCCGCGACGTGCGCGTGCACGGCGATGACACCGGGCTGGTCACGATCGGCCGCGGTCTGGTCGATCGACTGGAGGTGTCCGTCGAGGTGTCCGTCGGTGCTCCTGTGGGCTCCGGGCGGCGATTGATCCGAGAGGCGCTCGCACTGATTCCGGTCGGCGACGTCGTGTTCGCGCAGGTGGCTCCCGGCAACGCGGCGTCGCTCAGAGCGTTCCTGAGCTGCGGTTTCACGCCGATCGGCGCCGAGACACTCCTGCTCCCGTCCGAGAAGTGACACTTCGACTGTTCGGGAGCGACACAGAACTGGAACATCGCCGATGTACGAGCTGTCATCGACTCGCGCTAGACCCTTGGTCCGACGTCGAACATCGTCGTCGGATCCGAGCAGTTGGGCCGGAGCTTTCCCGAGTTCATACGAGGCGGCATGAACCACGACATCATCATCCGCAACGGCACCGTCGTCGACGGCACCGGCGCGCCGAGCCGTCTCGCCGACATCGGGATCGCGGCTGATCGGATCGTCGAGATCGTCGACTCGACCGAGGGCGGCATCACCGCCAAGGGCCGCCGCGAAATCGATGCGACCGACCGGCTCGTGACACCCGGCTTCGTCGACATCCATACGCACCTCGATGCTCAGCTCGCATGGGATCCCATCGGGACGTCGAGTTGCTGGCACGGCGTCACCAGCGTCGTGATGGGCAACTGTGGCGTGACGTTCGCTCCATGCCGTCCGGCCGACCGCGAGACGTTGGCCGAGATGATGGAGAGCGTCGAGGACATCCCGGCCGCGGCCATCCTCGAGGGGCTGCCCTGGGACTGGGAGACCTACGGCGAGTACTACGACTCGATCGACCGGCTCCCCAAGGGGCCCAACACGGGCGGACTCGTCGGCCACTCGGCGTTGCGCACCTATGTGATGGGTGAACGCGGTCTCGATGAGGATCCGGCAACCGGCGAGGACATCGCCGCCATGGCCCGCTTGGTCGACGAGGCCATGGCGGCCGGCGCGCTCGGCGTCTCGACGAGCCGGACGTTCATGCACAAGGTGCCCGACGGCCGTCCGGTCCCCGGCACCTATGCCGCTGCCGACGAGCTGCTGGCGTTCGCCGAAGTGCTCCGCGAGCACGGTGCCGGGGTGTTCGAGGGTGCGATGCGCCTGGGCGAACGCGACAACGACGCCTACGACAAGTCACGCGCCGAGGTCGCCCTGATGGGCGAGATCAGTCGGCGCAGCGGTCGCCCGGTGAGCTTCGGGTTGACGCAGAGCAATCGTCGGCCCGACCTGTACGAGCGAGTGATCGAGTTCGTGAAGGCCGAGAACGCTGCCGGCGCCAATGTGCGCCCGCAGACGACCGCCCGCGGCGTCGGCATCCTGTTCGGACTCGAATCGCGCACACCGTTCGATCGTGCGCCGTCGTGGAAGGAACTCCGAGGCGCGGTCAACGGTCGCAAGCTGCAGATGGTTCGCGACTCGACGTTCCGTCAAACACTGATCTCCGAGGCCGATGTGCACGGCACGCCGCTCGACCTCGGTGAGGTGTTCGTGCTGCCGGCCGACGCTGCTCGTTACGACTGCGATCCGGCGTCGTCGTTGGCGGCGATCGCGATCGAACGCGGCGTCAGCCCGGCCGCCGCGTTCATCGAACTCGTCCTCGAGACCGACGGTGCGCTCGTCGCGAGCATGCCGTTCCTCAATCAGGACCTCGGCGCCGTCGAGGCGATGCTCGATGATCCGCTGGTCACCCTCGGTCTCGCCGATGCCGGCGCTCATGTCGGCCAGATCATGGATGCGAGTCAGCCGACGTTCTTGCTCACCTACTGGGTGCGTGAACGCCAGCGCTGGGCGATCGAGGAGGCGGTTCGGCGCCTCACCTCCGACACCGCTGACCTGTTCGGCATCCGCAATCGAGGCCGGCTTGCCGTCGGAACATTCGCCGACGTCAACGTGATCGACTTCGAGGGTCTGCACCTGCCGGTCCCCGAGTACGTCAACGACTTCCCGAACGGCGCCGGCCGCTACGTGCAGGGCTCGAGCGGCTACGACTACACGCTGGTCAACGGCCACGTGTTCATGGACCACGGCGAACACACCGGCGTCCTCGCCGGCCGAATGCTCCGCTCCAACTAACGAGTGCGGCGGCGGAGTTCGACGTAGACCTCGTCGCCGGCGATCGCGGTCAGCGAGTCGGCCATCGAGTCGATCACCTGCTCGTCGCCGCAGTAGGCCTCGGCGCCTTCGTCACGCTCGGTGCAGCACCACGCCATCGTCTGGCCGTGGTCGCCCCAGTCGGCTCGAGTCCAGCGGCGCACGGTGGCAACTTCGGTGTCGGCGTCGATCTCCTGCCAGTCGATCCGCAGTGGCAGCTGCCAGCACACCGACGGCTTCCACTCCGTCGGGGACTCGTCGGAGGCGAGCGCGGCGATGTGCAGTGCGCACCCGTCACCGCCGGCGAATCCGGGGCGATTGAGGAAAATGCAGGCCCCGTCGACGACCCGGGTATGCGTGCGTGCGGCATCGCCGAAGATGCCGTTCGCCTCGCCGTCGAGATCTGGATCCGGCGCTGCCGTGGCAACGTCGTGGAACTGGAACTGGTCGGGTGCCAGCGTCGCCGCGTACGCCGCAACGTTCATCGCTTCGGCCTCGCCGGCGGGGCCATCGCCGAAGTGTGCGCCGAGCGAGCAGCACCCCTGGTTCAGCTCGGTGGCGTCACGGTCGAGGATGCCCTTGCAGCCGCGACCGAACAGGCACGTCCAGTTCGACTCGAGGAACTGGCGCTCGAACCGCCAGACCGTGCCGGGTCGAATGATCTCGACGTAGGCGTCGGTGTTCGCTGCCTCGTCGGTCATGACTGCGTGAAGAGCACGGTTCGGCCGCGTGGTCCGAGATCGATCGGTTCGTCCGATGTCGAGTCGCCGAGGCCCGTGGTCTCCAGGAACACCCGTCCGTCACGCTCGACGGCCACCGCTGCGCCATCGAGCGACAGCGCCAACGCGGTGTCGCCGGTCTGGATCTGCTCCACGCCGGCGCCGCTCATCAGGTCGTAGCCGAGCGGTGTCGACGCGGCGACGATGCAACCCGATGCGTCGGAGAGCAACGGTTCGGCACCGCTCGCCTCGACGAGGACGGATCCATCGGTCGCGTCGGCCACGGCGATCTGCGTCTCGGCGGACTCGCCGTCGCTGATCGTCGCCAGGCACGTCGAACCCGTCAGCGATCCGTCGCCGGCCGGGCGCTGCGCGTCGAAACTGGCGATCGCTGCCCCGTCGCCGCCGACGATGGCGGTACCGGTCGCACCGGTCACGATCAATCGGTCACCCGCCGTCGTGACGGTGCCCGACTCGATCGTGCCGATGTCGAGCTGGCCGACATCGGAGGTCTCGCCGCTCGACGGCGACATGGTCACCACGGCTCCGTCGACGGTGACGAGCACCACACCGGTGTCGGCGATCATGCCGGCGCGCACCGACGAGGTTCGGCCCGTGGCGACCGGCTCGCCCTCGTGGTCGAACACGTTGATCGTGGCGTCGCTGCCGACGTTCTGGGCGGTGACGACGATGTCGGCGTCGACGGCGAGCGCAAGACCGGGAAAGAACGACGGCTCGTCACGATCGAACGAGAAGAGCACGCTCTGGAAGTTGCCCGAATCGGTCACGAGCACGTCGCGCCCCGACGCCGACGACCGAGCGTTCGCGAATTCGTAGCGGGCGCCGACGACCGCAGCGAACGTGTCGGTGTCGATCGTGTCGCCGCTGGGTCCGTGCACGATCACGGCTCGGCTCCGATTGGATCCGGGGGCGAGCAGGGTGAGCGCGCTGCCGGCGGGTCGGACGATCGACTCCGCGGCGAGGTCGTATTCGTCGACGGACTCGTTGTCGATTGCGATGACGGCGACGTTCGTCGTTCCGGTGACGACGAGCGTCGAGTCGACGATGGCGGATGCGGACGGGGAGCGCACGCCCGACTCGATGCGGGCCAACTCCTCACCGTTCTCGTCGTCGACGATCACCCGTCCGGTGCGGTTGTCGACCAGCACGATGCGGTTCCAGTCGGAGCTGATGGCGCCCGATGTCGTGTCGTTGGATCCCGACCCGATCAGTTGGCCAACGACGATCGACGCGGTGGCGAGGACGGCGACCACACCGCCGACGACGACGGCTCGTCGGAACAGGTAGTTGGGACCTCGGCGTGTGTCCGGGGTGCTGGGGGACGGATCATCTGAACCGTGCGATTCCCGGGGCGGTGACTCGTGATCGGCGTCGACACCGTCCTCGTCGTCGAAGAGGGGCGGTCCGGACGGCATCGATCAGGATCGTAGGCGCACTAGCGTCGGTCCGCATGGAGTTCTGCTGCCCCCGCTGCAACGGCGACGTGATCGAGGACTTCTACGGTCCGTGCCAGGTGTGCCGCACGCAGCTGCGCGATGCCTTCCGGTCCGAGGGTCGCGTCATCGAACTCGTCGAGTACGAGCCGAAGATGAACGTCACCCCGAACGCCGTCGCCCTGAAGGACGACTGACCCGCGCGCCCGCTCCGCCATCACGTTTGCGTGACGATCTGGATGACCCGGTCCATCCAGAATGCAACGCAAACGGTGGGGGCGTGTGGCGCAGCGGGGTCAGTCGACGGAGGTGGGCAGGCCACCGCCGGGGCGGAACTCCGACTGCTGCTCCGTCTTTGCTGCCGCTGCTTGGGCGGCCTGCTCCATCGTGGTCTGCAGGGCGGCGGCGGCCTTGTCGTTGGCGAGGATCTTGCTGACCACGGCCTGGGAAGCGCCGGCCATCAGCTCGGCCTGGTGGCGGTTGAGATACTCCTGCGATTCACGCAGCCCGACGATGTGGCCGTTCAGCTCGGGGATCACGTAGCGAGCCACGAGGTCCCACGACCGCAGCGTCGCCTCGCGGTTCGCCCAGTCGTGGGCGAATCCGAGCACGACGCCGAAGCCACCGGTGATCTCCTGCAGATGACGTACCGCTGCCACGAGGTCGTCGGGGGTTCCGATCACCCCCGCTCCCGACCCGGGGCTTCCATCGCCGACGGTCTGTTCGAGCAGTTCCCACTTGTCGTCGACGTGGGTCGCGTTCGGTCGGCCGAGCGTCCACACGTTGTACTCGTTGTGCCAACGGTGCAGGCCGTCGACGGCCTCGTTGCGGGCCTGCTCACGCGATTCGGCGATGTGGAAGGCGAGCATGACCCGCCAGTTCTTGCGATCGACGACCTGGCCGTGTTCGGCGGCGGCGTCCTCGGCGAAGCTCCACTGGGTGGGCAGCGCCTGGATCCCCGCCGTCGAATTCGATGCGATCGACAACACGCCCATGCCGTACTTGCCGGCCAGGGTCATGCCGGACGGTGAGATCGACGACGCCGTCACCATCGGGAGTTCTTCCTGGAGCGGGAGGAGCTGAAGGCGAGCATCGTTGAGCTTGAACCACTCGCACTCGTAGCTGAAGCGGTCGTCGCCGCGCAGCAGTCGGGTGATCACCGACAGCGCTTCGTCCTGACGGTCGCGCTGGACCATCGGGTCGATGGCGAGCGTGCGTGCGTCGGAGGCCAAGGCCCCGGGACCGGATCCGAACATCGCTCGTCCGCGGCTCATGTGGTCGAGCTGCACGATGCGTTGCGCGACGTTGAAGGGGTGGTGGTACGGCAGGCTGGTGACCCCCGTGCCGAGCATGATGTTGTGGGTTCGCTGGGCAGCCCCGGCGAGGAACATCTCAGGTGACGCGATCATCTCCCAGCCCGACGAATGGTGCTCGCCGCACCAGAACTCGTCGAAGCCGAGCCGATCGAGGTGTTCGGCGAAGTCGATGTCGCGCTGGAACTGCAGCGTCGGGTGTTCCCCGGTGGGGTGGTGGGGGGCGAGGAACGTTCCGAAACGCAAGCGGGCCATCCGGCGATGGTAGGGAGCCTCGAAATCTCGGCCGCTACCGGACACCCGACATGCAACGATCTCGACATGGCCGAGGTCGAACTCCGTCCCCCCGACGACGATGATGTCGAGGCGATCTCGCGGGTTGTCGACGCCCAGGACACGGCGTGGTGGGGTGAACCCGACGGTGACGTCGATGACGTCCGCGGCTGAACTCGATCGGGTCCGGCGGGCGATGGGTTCACTCGAGGTCGGCGCCCGAGTCGCAGTGGTCGACGGCATCGTGGTGGGCGCCGCGATGGCTGTCGGTCACGGTCACACCAGCGTCGCCATCGACGCCCCCGAGGGCGACGCGTCCGCCATTCGGCGGGTGTTGTTCGACTGGCTTGCCGAACTGGGCGACGACATCCAGATCGAGTCGCCAGCTCAGGACGCCGAGCGCATGGCCGACCTCGACGCGCTCGGGTTCAGTCCCAGTCGGTCGAGCTTCGAGCTCGAACGGCCCGGCGACACCTCCGACCTGCCGGAACCCACCTGGCCCGATGGGATCGTGCCGGTGCCGTTCCGGCTCGGGATCGACGACGAGGACCTCCACGCAATGCTGTACGACTTCTGGACCGATGTGCCAGGCCACACCGACCGTCCGATCGACGAATGGCGGTCATCGATCCTCGCCGGAACCTGGTTCGACGCGGATCTCGTGGTGGTCGCCCGCTGTGATGGTGGAAGCGGACCAATCGTCGGAAGTGTCCTCGGCCGTACCTTCACCGGCGGCGTCGGATGGGTGTCGCAGCTCGGCGTGGCCCGCTCCGCTCGCGGCCTCGGCCTCGGGCGGGCGGTTCTGACCGAGTCGTGTCGACGCCTTGGCGTGAAGGAACCGAGAATCATCGGCCTCGGCGTCGAGGCCGAGAACGCGAATGCGCTCGGCCTGTACCGAAGCGTCGGCTTCGAAATCTGCCGGGAATGGATCCACTGTTCACGAACGTGAACGCGTCGGTCGCCCTGGCGGTATCGTGGAGCGGTTCCTTTCGGGGAACATCCCTTCGGGGACGTAGCTCAGTTGGCTAGAGCACCTGCTTTGCAAGCAGGGGGTCGTGGGTTCGATTCCCATCGTC
>CAVUJG010000002.1:0-602830 GCA_963741755.1 Ilumatobacteraceae bacterium
CCGGGGCGAGGGGAGGAAAAGCGGCGGGGATTGGACTTGGGTGGTGGGCGCTCTCCCTCACCCTGTGCAACCGGAACATGGGTTACACCTTTTCCCCGTGTGCCACTGGCATGGGGTGTCTTGCGCTTATCCCAGCATCTGTAACCTTGTGCCCGGTTTGAGGTGTTACCTATGTTGCCGGTTTGCACTCATTGCCTCCCCTCGCCCCAGCGGGGAGAGGGGCCGGGGGTGAGGGGCGGTTTCAGGGGTTGCTGGCGCTGGTGCGGGCAATTTCCTTGAGTTTGCCTTTGAGGATCTTACCGGTGGAACTCGCTGGCAGGGCGTCGATGAAGATGATTTCCGCGGGCGCTTGTAGCCGGAAAGATGCTCGGGGGCGTAGGCGGAGAATGCCTCGGCGGTGAGCCGGGCGCCTTCGGCCGGCTGGACGAAGGCGACGACCTCCTCGTCGCCCTTCACGGGGCGGCCGACCACGGCGGAAAGGGTGACCTGCGGGTGGGCGTTGAGCACGGCCTCGACCTCCGGCGGGTAGACGTTGAAGCCGGAGCGGATGATCAGCTCCTTGGACCGGCCGACCATGAAGAGGTAGCCGTCGTCATCCTGGCGGCCCAGGTCGCCGGTCTTGAGCCAGCCGTCGGCGTCACCGGCGCCGGTGGCCTCGGGGTTGCGGAAGTAGCCGAGCATGACCGTCGGGCCGCGTACCCAGAGCTCGCCGACCTCGCCGGCGGGCTCGGCGCCGCCGGCCGGGGTCGACCAGGCGGTACTCCAGGCCAGGCAGCGAGCGGGCCGACGGAAACGTCGTCGTGCGGTGCTCGCCGATGCGGGTCTGGCTGATGGTCGGGCAGGCTTCGGTCAGGCCGTAGCCGTTGTTCAGGGTGATGCCGAAGACGCGCCTCGACTGCGCGCTTTCAGTCGAGGTCCAGCGGTGCGCCGCCGGCGGACATATAGTCCAGCGCGGGCGCATCCAGGGTCAGGCCGGCCCGTCCAGGTGCTCCAGGGTGCGGGCGAACATGGCGGCACGCCCTGCACCACGGCGATCTGGTCCTCCCCAGGGCGCGCCACCAGGTGCGCCGGGTTCGAAGCGGGGCACGAGCAGCAGGCGCCACTGGCGCAGCGTCCCGAGGAAGACGCTGGCCAGGCCGAAGACGTGGCTGATCGGAAGCACGCCGTAGACTTGGCGGCCCGCCCAGGTTGCGCATGCGCGCCGAAACGATGGCGATAAGCAGGATGCGGTGGGTCAGCATGACGCCCTTGGGGCGGCCGGTCGTGCCGGAGGTGTAGATCATCGCCGCGACCTGGCCGGCGTTGCTCGGGGCGACCGGCTCGGCCTGGCGCGAGACCGCCGACCGACAGACGCGCCGAGGGCGTCGGCTGGTCCTGCACTCGGCGCCGTGGCGGTCGCCGTGGGCCGCGGCCTCGGGGATGACTCGGTGGTGAGACAGCGGCGCCGGGGCTGCAGTGGTCGAGGATGCGGTCGACCTCGTGCGGCGCCAGGCGGGCGTTGATCATCGCCGCCCAGGCGTCGAGCTGGCGGCCGCCAGCAGCAGCGGAACAGGGCGCGGCCGTTCTCGCTGACCAGCATCACCCGGTCGCCGGGGCGCAGGCCCAGCTCGATCCGCCAGTCGCCGGGCCGCCGTTCGACGGCTCGGCCAGTGCCGGTAAGTCCAGCGGACATCGCCATCGCTCAGCGCCGGGGCCACGGGCTCGTCTGCGCCAGCGCTCGACGCTATCGGCGTCGGAGGCGCCGCGGGAACGGGCCCGCGCCGAGATCGGTTGCCGGCGCCCGCATGCTCACTGTGCCTCGCGGATCATGTTGCGCGCGATGACCAGCTGCTGGATCTGGCAGGTGCCTTCGTAGATGCGGAACAGGCGGACGTCGCGGTAGAAGCGCTCGATGGCGTAGTCGGCGATGTAGCCGGCGCCGCCGTGGATCTGCACCGCGCGGTCGGCGACGCGGCCGACCATCTCGCGCGCGAACAGCTTGCAGCAGGAGGCCTCGGTGCGGACGTCTCGCCGTCGTCGTTGCGGCGGGCGGCGTCGAGCACCATGCAGCGGGCGGCGTAGGCTTCGGCCTTGCTGTCGGCGAGCATGGCCTGGACCAGCTGGAACTCGGCGATCGGCTGGCCGAACTGCTGGCGGTCGATGGCGTAGCGCAGCGCCTCGTCGATCAGCCGCTCGGCGACGCCGACGCAGACCGCGGCGATGTGCAGGCGGCCGCGGTCGAGCACCTTCATGGCGGTCTTGAAGCCCTGGCCCTCCGACGCCGCCGATCAGTCGCCTCGGCCGGCACGCGGCAGTCCTCGAAGATGACGTCGCAGGTATGGGCGCCCTTCTGGCCCATCTTGCGTGTCGGGCTTGCCGACGGACGAGGCCGGGCGTGTCGCGCTTCGACGATGAAGGCGGAGACGCCGCCGGCGCCCTTGCTCGCCGGATCGGTGCGCGCCATGACGGTGAAGACGCCGGCCTCGGGCGCGTTGGTGATGTAGCGCTTGGTGCCGTTGAGCACGTAGCCGTCGCCGTCGCGCGCGCGCGG
The DNA here is from genome assembly GCA_963741755.1 of Ilumatobacteraceae bacterium. Taxonomy (GTDB): domain Bacteria; phylum Actinomycetota; class Acidimicrobiia; order Acidimicrobiales; family Ilumatobacteraceae; genus Sva-07. The sequence continues at coordinate 2,531 of CAVUJG010000002.1, forward strand.
TGGTCGCAGCGAGCCGGCGTCCGAGCCGGCGTCCGGCTCGGTCAGCGCGAAGGAGCCGATCAGCTCGCCGGAGGCGAGCCGCGGCAGGTAGCTGCTGCTTCTGCTCCTCGGTGCCGTCGATGACGATGCCCTGGGAGCCGATGCCGTTGTTGGTGCCGAAGCAGGAGCGGAAGGCCGGCGAGGTCATGCCGAGTCGCCAAGGCGACCGCGACCTCCTCGTCCATGGTCAGGCCGAGGCCGCCGTACTCCTCGGGGATCGACAGGCCGAACAGGCCCATGTCCCTCATCTCGCTCGACGATGTCGTGGGGTATGCGATCGTCGCGTCGACCGCGCCTCGGCCGGGATCAGCCGCTCGTCGACGAAGCGGCGGATGGTGTCGAGGAGCTGGTCGAGGGTTTCGGCATCTCTGATCACAGTGGGTCCTCTTTAACTCATGTGAGGCGCGGTGGCGGATTTTACAGGGAACGCATGGAGCGGTGCACGTCACGCACGGTGTCCAGCAGCAGCGGCGCCACTTCGGTCTCGAGGCGTTCCTCGGACAGGGGCGTGAAGCTGGGGCCGCCGCAATTGAAGGCGTAGATTTCGTTACTCTCGGCATGGACCAGGGGCACGCCGATGGCGTTGACGTCCCGCTCCCAGTCACACATGGACTTCACATAGCCTTTCTTGTCGTACAGGCGCTGGGCCCGCTCGATCCCCCGGCGCAGCTTCGGGCCAGTCGTCGCCGGCATGGCGCTTGATGTGGTCCATCAGGTAGTCGCGCTCATGCTGGGGCAGCGCCACCAGGAAGGCACGACCCACGGCACTGGTGAGAATGTGCCAGCGCGAGCCGATATCCAGGCGCAGGGTGACGGCGCCGCCGCCCCGGCAGTGTTCCAGATAAATCATGTGACAGGCGGTCGCGGGTGGCCAGGGCCACGGAGGCATCCACCTTGTCGGCCAGGGCCTGCATGGTCGCGGTCGCGCCACCTGGCGGATACCGAAGTTGGCCAGGGTGGCGTAGCCCAGGGCCAAAACGCCGGTGGCCAGGGAATAGCGTTCCAGCCGCGGCGAATAGTTGAGGTAGCCGAGCTGGGTCAGGGTATAGGTGAGGCGCGTGACCGTGGGCTTGGGCAGGCCGGTGCGCCGGGCGATCTCCTGGTTGCCCGAGCAGGCTGTCGCCGGGGGTGAAGGCGCGCACTCATCGGCCTCGACGTGTCCGAAGGTGATCCAGCGGAGTGTTTCGATCGGCACGACTGTCCCGACTGCTGCGCTGACCGAGTCGAACAGCATGCGTTGGCCCGTGTGGAACAGCAGCGGCTCGTCGTCGTCGATGAGGAATTGGTTGAAGGTGAAGCCGGTCGGACCGACATCGGCAACGAAGGTCGAGAGTCGATAGATGCCGTCGGCGATTTCGTCGATGAGTGTGTCTGACATGGTGTAGCTCCTTGGGTTCGGGATCGGGAATTCAGAGTGGAAGGGTGTGTCGGAGGACGCCAATGGCAGTGGTCCGCTCGGCGAGTGTGCGAACGAAATCGACGACGCTGATGTGGACTTCCTCGCCGCCGATCCCTTGCACGAAGGTGCCGCCCGCGGGACCGTCGAGGACGAGGGTGAACGGCTCGCCGTGGGTGGCCGCCCATTCGGCGATGATGTCAGCGAGGATGCGTCCGTCGTGGACCGCGTCGTGGTCGGGTTCGACGGCGATGGAGTGGGCGATGTCGACCCGGTGAGCCCACACGTCGCGGGTGAAGCCGATGTCGAACAGGTACGACAACGGCTGACGTCCGACTGGTTCGGGCAGATTCAGCAGCTTCAGGCCGGCGATCGGCCGGGGCATCTTGGTGCGCGACTTCAGCGCCTTGGCCGACACCGTGGTCCACTCGGAGATCAGTTGCTCGGTCGTCGCTGACGCCCGCTCGCGGACCTGCAATTCGTTCATTCCGTCCCACCAGAACGGCGAACCGAGTTCCTTGCAGATCGGCTTGCCGCCACGCTTCTGGCGGACGAACTCGCGGGGTGATGCTTGACTTGCAGCGGAGCCGACGAGGTGGGCCGCCATCGCGCGGACGTCCCACAGGGTGCATTCGGTCGGCGTGCTCCATTGGGTTGGGCTCAGCGATTCCATCAACTCGCCGAACTTTCGGTTCTCGATGGCGGTGATCTGCATTGCTTCGTCGTGGTCGATGCGGGTGATCGAGGTGATGTCGATGGTTGCGGTCGGGGTCTGATTCACAATTTCACTCTCCTGGTCGTGGCGGGCTTCTTGGTGGGACGAGCGGCGCGCTGGTCGACGTCGGCGACGAGCACCTCGACGGCGTGGCGGGCAAGGAGCACCCATCGATCTCCACCGGGATCGTTCGCCACCTGCTGATGGGCGAGCCCGGACACGATCGCCGAGAAGAGATCGACGCCTTCCGGGCCGTCCACGCGTGCGGCACGCAGCCGTTCGGTCATGAGGTCGACGAATTGCTGGGATGGCGCCATCGCCTTGGCAGATGGTTCAAAACCGGGGATGGTGCGTTGGAAGAGCAGTTGGTGGCGAACGATGTCCTCGCTCGAGAACCGGACGAGATCCTCGACGACGGCGACGAGTTCTTCCCGCGGGTCTGCGAGGGGTTCGCGTGCCCGACAGCGATCGAGCAACTGTCGTTGGCCGTCTTCGAACATCGCGTCGTAGAGGTCGAGCTTCGACTCGAAGTACGCATACAGCGAGGGCTGGCGGAGATCGACGCTGTCGGCGAGGTCGCGAAGCGAGATGCCGGCGAGACCGTCGCGTCTGGCCAGCGACCACGCATTGTCGATGATTCGTGCGCGTTTGGCCATGTGGCGCTGACCGCGCCGGTCCGGTTGGGCTGTTGGCGTCTTCTCGTTGGTGGACGTTCGTCTATCAGTCATAGAATATCTATGACTGATAGTGTTCCTCGGACAGCAAGAAGTCAAGGAAGTTCTGCAGGCCCTACCGGCCTGATCTGTCAACGGGAGAGGGGAGGACCGTGCGGACACGGCGCGTATTGACGGCGGCTCGCAGGGCCATCCACACGACGAGCCCGCCCCAGATCCCGGCGATGCCCAGCGACGGCGTGGCGAGCACGACGACCGCGATGGGCGCAACCGCAAGCAGATATCCGAAGGCCGCTCTGCCCAGGAACTGGTAGTCACCGAGGCCGATCAGCACGCCGTCGTCAGCGAACGCGATGGCGCCAGGCAACAGCAGCACGGCGAGGAACAACAACGCCGATGTCGCGCGGCTCACCACGGCTGGGTCGTCGCTGAACGCCTGGGGGAGCAGCGTCGACGTCGCCGCCACGACCAGCGCAATCGCCGAGGCGGCGATCGCCGACAGCCGAACAACACGTCGGGCGACCTCAGCTGCGCCGGACCCGTCGTGCCCGAGTTCCTCGGCGACCAGCGTCTGGGCGGGGATCGCGAGGGCATCGAGCACGAGCGCCAGGAACAGGAACATCGTCATCGCGATCTGGTGGGCGGCCAGCGTGGTGTCGTCGACCCTGGCGGCGATGGCGGTCGCACCGGTGAACACCGCCAGCATCGACCCCACGCGCAGGAGTAGGTGTCGGCCTGCGGTCAGCAGCGGAGCCATCTCTGCCCAGTCGGGCCATCGATGACGAGCAGGTGCCAGATGTCGCCGAACGACCACGAGGAACGCAACGCCGGCGCCGGCCTGGGCGATCGTTGTCGACCACGCAGCGCCAGCGATGCCGAGATCGAAGCCGAACACGAGGACCAACTCGATCAGGAGGTTCGCGACGTTCGAACACACCAGGATCACCAGCGGCGTTCGATAGTCGGAGGCGCCGCGCTGCATCCCCTGGGCCGCCAACGCGATCAGCACGAACGGCACGCCGAGCGCCGCGATCTGCAGGTACTCGACAGCGAAGTCGAGCACGTCACCGTCGGCGCCGATCGCCGACGCCAGCGGTCGTGCGCCGAACACGAGAACGGGCACGGCGAAGATCGACACGAAGCCGGCGATCCACAGGGCTTGCACGCCGACGTCGGCGGCTTCGGCCGGCTGCCCGGCGCCCAGGCGGTTGGCGACCCGTTGCGTGGTGCCGTAGGCGAGGAAGTTGGACCCGGCCACCACCAATGCCAGCAGCGTGACGGCAACTGCGAGTCCGGCGAGCTGGTCGGTTCCGAGGCGTCCGACGATCGCCGTGTCGACGAGGCGATACAGCGGTTCGGCAGCGAGCGTCCCCAGCGCGGGAATCGCCAGCGCGATGATCCGCCGATCGGTGGCCCTCACGCCCACACACCCCGGCTTCTCGTGAACAAATGTGCGCTCAGAGCGTGGAATTGTTCACGAGAACGGGGGTCGAGCGGGCTCAGGCGGGGAGGAGGCCGATGTTGGCGTGGGCCCGGTCCAGGGTCGCCGAGGCCACCTCGCGGGCCTTGTCGGCTCCGACGCGCAACAGGCGGGCGAGTTCCCCCGGGTCGTCGAGCAGCTCGAGGTAACGGGTCCGGATCGGATCGAGCACGGCCACGACCGCCTCGCCCGTGTCGACCTTGAGTCGGCCGTACTGCTCGTAATCGTCGGCGACCGCCTGGGGGGTACGCCCTGTCACTGCGGCATTGATCTCCAGCAGGTTGGCGACCCCGGGCTTCTCGGCGCGGTCGTAACGCACCGAGTCGGTGCCGGTGTCGGAGTCGGTGACCGCCCGCTTGAACTTCTTCATGATCGCACCGGGCTCGTCGATCAGGTACACACAGCCGCTGTCGGACTCGTCGGACTTCGACATCTTCGAGGTGGGGTCCTGCAGGCTCATCACGCGTGCGCCGGCGGCCGGCGTGACCGCTTCGGGGATCACGAAGGTGTCGCCGAAGCGGTGGTTGAAGCGGATCGCGATGTCGCGGGTGATCTCGACGTGTTGGCGTTGGTCGTCGCCGATCGGCACCTCGTTGGCGTCGTACAGCACGATGTCGGCGGCCTGCAGGGCCGGGTAGGTGAACAAACCGGCCGAGACGAACTCGTGCTCACGCTTGGCGCTCTTGTCCTTGAACTGGGTCATGCGCGACAGCTCGCCAAAGCTGGCGGTGCACTCCATGATCCAGCCCAGCTGGTTGTGTTCGGGCACGTGACTCTGCACGAAGACCGTGGCCACATCAGGGTCGAGACCGATGGCGAAGAACATCGCGGCCAGCGACATCGTCTGGCGCCCGAGCACGCCGGGCGCGTCGGTCACCGTGAGCGCATGGAGGTCGACGATGCCGTGGAACGCATCGCATTCGTGCTGGCCCGACACCCACGGCTGAAGCGCTCCGAGGTAGTTGCCGAGATGCACGTCGCCCGTGGGCTGCATGCACGACAGCACACGTGTCGTGGAGGGGCTCGCTGGGTTCGTCACGGGCGCCGACGATACCCGTTTGCACCACCGGCGCTCCGGTAGGTTGGGCGACGATGTCCATCCAGACAACCAGCGGCACCGCCAACACCACGTCGGGCACCGTCGTCTCGACCCCGGTCTACGAGGGCCCCTTCGACATGCTGTTGCAGCTGATCCTGCGCGAGCAGGTCGACATCTACGAGGTCAACCTGTCGAGCATCGTCGACGCCTATCTGGTCGAGATCGAACGCATGCAGCTCCTCGATCTCGATGTGGCGACCGGTTTCCTGCTGATTGCGGCCACGCTCGTCGAGCTCAAGGCCCGTCGCCTGCTCCCGAACCCGACCGACATCGACCTCGACGACGAGTTCGCGCTGTGGGAAGAGCGCGACATGCTGCTCGCGCGCCTGCTCGAAGCCAAGACGTTCAAGGACGTCGCGCAGATCTTCTCGCAGCTCGCCGACGACGCCAATCTGTCGTTTCCTCGAGTGGTCGGGCCGGACGAACGTTTCGCCGACACCGTGCCTGACATGCTCGAAGGCACCAGCGTCGCCAGCTTGCGCAACGCCGCGATTCGGGCGCTGACGCCGAAGCCGGTCCCCGTCGTCGACCTGTTCCACGTCAATCCGATCACCACCACGGTGGCCGACGCCGTTGCCGAGCTGCTCGACGAACTTCCGCGGCTCGGCCGAATCACATTCCGACGGCTCACCGCCGACTTCGCCGATCGCATCGAGGTGATCATCCGGTTCCTGGCCGTGCTCGAGCTCTACAAGCAGGGTGCCGTCGAGATCGATCAGCCCGAACGTTTCGGCGACATCGAGGTGATCTGGAGCGCGGGCGACGACTTCGACACCACCGCGATCCTGATCGACGCGTACGACGGCTGAGGCGCTGATGGACGAACGAGTAGCCGAGTACAAGCGGGCCATCGAGTCGATCGTGCTCGTCGCCCACGACCCGGTTCCCGCCGAGCTGCTCGCGCAGTTGCTCGAGGAGCCGACCGTGATGGTCGAACAGTGGTGCGAGGAACTCGCCGAGTCGTACCGCGCGAACGGGCACGGATTCGACCTCGTCAACATCGCCGGGGGTTGGCGCTTCCAGACGGCCAACGATCTGACGCCATACGTCGAGCGGTTCCTGCTGCACGACCAGCGCGCACGCTTGTCCGGTGCCGCCCTCGAAACGTTGGCGATCGTGGCGTACAAGCAGCCGATCTCGCGCGGCCAGATCGCGTCGATCCGTGGTGTCGACCCCGATGGCGTGCTGCGAACGTTGCAAGCGCGTGGCTACATCGACGAGGTCGCACGCGACAGCGGCCCCGGCCAGGCCATCCTCTTCGGGACCACGGCGACATTCCTCGAGAAGCTCGGCCTCCCGTCGCTCGACGATCTCCCGCCGATCGCCGAGTTCATCCCCAGCGCCGAGGTGGTCGAGGCGCTCGAGATCGGCCTGCGCGTCACACCACTGATCGAAGTGTCGACCGGCGGTGGGGCGGGCGGGGTGACACCGCCGGGACCCGATCCCGCCACCGACGACGACCCCACGCCGTGACCGACCGGCCGATCGAGCCCCCGCTGTGGGAGCAGATGGCACAGCGGAGTGCTGAGCTGCCTCAAGGTGAGCGCCTGCAGAAGGTGCTCGCTGCCACCGGCTATGGAAGTCGCCGAGTTTGTGAGGACCTGATCGCCGCTGGTCGGGTGACCGTGAACGGCGCCGTGGCCATCCTTGGACGTCGCGTCGACGTCGACAACGATCTGGTCGAAGTCGACGGAGCACCGATCGGGGTCCGCCCCGACTTCGTGTATTACCTGCTCAACAAGCCCGTCGGGGTCGTCACCACGTCGCGCGACACCCATCAACGCCAGACGGTCATCGATCTGGTCCCGCACGAGCCGCGGGTCTTCGCCGTCGGGCGCCTCGATGTCGACACCGAGGGACTGCTGCTGTTGACCAACGACGGAAACCTGGCCAACCGGATCGCCCATCCGTCGCACGGCATCGAGAAGGAGTACCTGGTCGAAGTCGCCGGCGGGTCGATGTCGGCGGGCTCGATCCGGGCGCTTCGCGATGGGGTGTTGCTCGATGACGGAATGACGGCGCCTGCCCGAGTGTCCCAACCCGACCCTGGCGTACTGCGCATCACGATCCACGAGGGCCGCAACCGGCAGGTTCGGCGCATGTGCGAAGCCGTCGGTCACCGAGTGACCCGGCTGGTCCGCACCCGGATCGGGCCACTGTCGGATCGGTCGCTGCAGCCGGGCAGCTGGCGGGAGTTGACCGCCGACGAGTGGCGGGCGCTCACCGAGTCGGTCGCCGATGCCACCCCACCGCCCGCTGAGGCGACGGATACGATCGAACGCCGTGACTGACCACGCGCCGCTGCGTCGCGCCAACGTGATCGGCCTCGGGCTGATCGGAGGATCGGTCGCGCTCGCCCTTCGTGAGCGTGGCTGGCACGTCAGCGGTGAAGATCTCGACGCCGCCACTGGACGCGCCGCGCTCGACCGCGGTGTCGTCGATGCACTCGAACTCGACACCGATGCCGAGATCACGTTCGTCGCGGTCCCGGTGTTGGTCGCCGTCGATCAGGTCAAGCGAGCGCTCGCGGAGACCAACGGCGTCGTCACCGATGTCGGCAGCGTGAAAGCTGCGGTCTGTGCCGCGGCATCCGACACCAGGTTCGTCGGCGGTCACCCGATGGCCGGATCCGAACTCGATGGTCTCGACGGAGCGCAGGCCGACCTGTTCGAAGGCGCGGTGTGGGTCCTCACGCCTGGGGTCGACAGCGACGACACCGTGTTCGCCGGCGTCGCGTCCGTGGTCGCCTCGTTCGGTGCCGAGGTGGTGGCATTGAGTCCCGAACGCCACGATCAGCTCGTCGCCGTGGTGAGCCACGTCCCGCATCTCACCGCCGCCACGCTGATGGGCCTCGCGAGTGAACGTGCTGAGGAACACGCAGCGCTGTTGCGTCTTGCGGCCGGCGGTTTCCGCGACATGACGAGGGTTGCGAGTGGGCGTCCGGAGATCTGGCTCGACATCTGTGCCGAGAATCGAACGGCCATCGTCGCCGTGCTCGACCAGCTGATCGAGGGCCTCGGCGACGTGCGCGACGTGATCGACGCCGACGACCGCGATGGCCTGCACTCTCGACTGGCCGCAGCCCGTCACGCGCGTTCCAACCTGCCGACTCGGGTGGTGCATCCCGACGAACTCAGCGAAGTGCGCATCCCGATTCCCGACCGCGCCGGCTCGGCTGCGGAGGTCTTCACGCTGGCGGCCGAACTCAGCGTCAACATCGCCAGCTTCGAAGTCGTACACGTCGCCGAGAGCACGCGCGGCGTCGCCGTGGTCCTCGTCGATCGTGCGATGGTCGAACTCTTCCGCGGTGGGCTGCTCGCACGCGGATTCCGTCCTGCCGTGCAGCCGCTGTCGTGAGCGACCGCAGCTTGTCAGGCGACGAACTGCACCGGGTGCAACGTGCCGACGGTCCCGTGATCGCCGACGTCCACGTCCCGCCGTCGAAGAGCATCGTGAACCGGGCGTTGATGTGCGCTGCGCTCGCTGACGGCGCGAGCGAGATCAGGGGGATCGCTCCCGGCGACGACACCGCTGCGATGATCGCCTGTCTGCAGCAGCTCGGCTGCGGCATCGGCATCCGCATCGACGGCGACGACCGCATCGCCGACGTCGTCGGCACCGGTGGCGACCTCGTGCCAGGCCCGATGACCCTGCATGCGGGCCTCGCCGGAACCACGTCACGATTCGTCACGGCCCTCGCCGCCCTCGGCACCGGCGACTACACGATCGACGGGCATCCGCCGCTGCGTGCGCGCCCGATGGGGCCCTTGCACGACTCGCTCGCTGCGCTCGGTGCGAGCGTCACGCCCGGTGAGCGCGCTGGGCATCTTCCCGTCACGGTCGCCGGTCCGCTGCGTCGCGCCGACGCTGTCGTCATGCCGGGAGACGTGTCGAGCCAGTACATCACCGCGATGATGCTCATCGGGCCGTATGTGCCTGGTGGTCTCAAGCTCTGGCTGTCATCGGGCCTCGTGTCGCGTCCGTACCTGGAGATGACACAGGCGGTCATGGCGGCGTTCGGTCACGACGGGCGTCGAGTTGCGCGACCGGCACGTGACCGTCGAGCCGGGGGAGTACCTGCCAACCGAGTTCACCGTCGAGCCCGACGCCAGCTCCGCCAGCTATCCGCTCGCTGCCGCTGCGATGGTCGGCGGAGCGGTCAGCGTGCACGGCCTCGGCTCGTCGTCGTTGCAGGGCGATGCCCGATTCGTCGACATCCTCGCCGCGATGGGGTGTCTCGTCACGCAGGGGACGCACGACACGGTGGTGATGCGGCGTCGCGACACGCCGCTACGCGGCGTCGAGGTCGACATGGCCGACGTCTCCGACCTCGTGCCCACCGTCGCCGTCGTCGCCACGCAGGCGGTCACGCCGACTCGGATCACCGGCGTCGGATTCATCCGCGCCAAAGAGAGCGACCGTCTCGGCGATCTCGCCGCCGAACTCCGTCTGACCGGAGCGATCGTGACGGTCGAACCAGACGGGCTCCTGATCGAACCGACCGACCTCCTGCACGGAGCGCGCTTGTCCACGCACCACGACCATCGACTCGCGATGGCGTTCGGACTGCTCGGTCTCGTCGTCGACGGCATCGAGATCGTTGAACCATCGGTCGTGTCGAAGAGCTGGCCGAGCTACTGGGATGCGCTCTCCGCCATCCCCTCGCATCTGCTGTGACCGAGCCCGACAGCCGGTTGCGGGTCGCTGCCTTCGACGTCGACGGCACGATCACCCGCCATGACTGTGTCGTGCCGTTCCTGCGTCGTGTCGCCGGCACCGCAACGCTCGGTCGGCGCCTCGTGGCCCAGACTCGTACGGTGTCCGCCCGCGCCGTGCGGCGCGACCGCGACGGGCTGAAGGCAGCGGCGGCGGCCGCCGCGTTCGCCGGGCAGCCACTCGCACGCATCGAGTCGCTGGCCGACGACTTCGCGCAGTCCGTCCACGCCACCGGTCTGCGAGCAGACACCGTTGCACTCCTCGACGAACACCGCCGCCGCGGCGACACGGTGTTGTTGGTGTCGGCGTCGTTCGAGGTGTATCTGCGCCCGCTCGCCGAACTGCTCGGTGCCGACGATGTGCTCGCCGTCCGCCTCGAGGTGGGACCTGACGGCGTCCTCACCGGCCGCCTCGATGGAGCGAACTGCCGCGGCGCCGAGAAGGTACGCCGTCTCCACGCGTGGCTCGATGACCACGCCGGCGGGCGTGGCAGTGTGCACCTGAGCGTCTACGGCGACTCGACGGGCGACCGCGAGTTGCTCGCTGACGCCGACGTCGCCCGCTGGCTCGGACGCAGGGCGATGCCGCGATGACGGCGACCTCCACGACTACGGTGCGCGACGCCATGAACACTGCGAGCAGAGGATCGACGTGCTGAGGGGTCTCTGGAGAACGGCGCGCCCGAAACAGTGGCTGAAGAACGTGCTGGTGTTCGCCGCGCCGGGTGCCGCCGGTGTCCTCGACGAAGGCAACAACCTGGCGCTCACGCTGCTTGCGTTCGTGTCGTTCTGCTTTGCCGCGAGCGGCATCTACGTCTGGAACGACCTGCTCGACGTCGAGGCGGACCGTCGCCATCCGACCAAGCGGCACCGCGCCATCGCTGCCGGCGAGCTGAGCGTCGGCGCGGCCCGGGTCGCCGGCATCGTGCTGCCGATCATCGCGCTCGCTCTCGCCGCGCTCACCGGGCGTTGGCAGACCGTCGCCGTCGTCGGCACCTACATCGTCATCACGATCGCCTACACGTTGCGACTCAAGCACGTCCCCGTGGTCGACGTCGTCACCGTGGCGGCAGGGTTCGTGCTGCGCGCCGCCGCCGGTGCGGTGGCCGTCGACGTGCCGATGTCGCGTTGGTTCGTGTTGTGCATCACCTTCGGCTCGCTGTTCATCGTGGTCGGCAAGCGGTACGCGGAACTCAACGAACTGGGCGGCGACGCGCAGACCCGGGCAACGCTCGAGGTCTACTCGATCGGGTATCTCCGGATGCTGCTCTCGATGAGCCTGGCCGGTGTCCTGATCAGCTATTGCGTGTGGGCGTTCGAGACCAGCGCGGCCTCGGCGAGCGACTGGCCGCTGTACGAGCTGTCGATCGTGCCCATGTTGATGGCGCTGATGCGCTACCTCCTCGTACTCGATCAGGGCCAAGGTGCCGCTCCCGAGGAGGTGTTCACCAGCGACCGACTGCTGTTGTTGCTGGGGTTCTGCTGGATTGTCGTCTATGGTCTCGCCGTCTATGTCTCCTGAGTCACTCGGTTCCGAACCCCCGGATCTGGCCACCGTCACCGCCCGCGTCGCCGACGTCGAGGGGTGGATGTCGCCGGGTCAGGCAGCAACGCTCTACGACGCCGCCCGCCGCTGCGCCCCGGAGGGCACCATCGTCGAGATCGGCAGCTTTCAAGGCCGTTCGACGATCGTCCTCGCCAGCGCTGCCGCTCCCGACGTCACGGTGATCGCCATCGATCCCCATGCCGGCAACGATCGCGGCCCGCAGGAGATCGACGGCTACGCCGATGCCGCAGCCGACGACCACGCCGTGTTCCTCGCCAACCTCGAACGCGCCGGCGTGGCCGATCGGGTCCGTCACATCCGCAAGTTCTCCGACGCCGCTCTGGTCGACGTCGACGCTCCGATCGACGTGCTCTACATCGACGGCGCTCACCGCTACGCCCCCGCCCGTGCCGACATCCGCGACTGGGGCGAGCGGGTCACCGACGGTGGCACCATGCTGATCCACGACTCGTTCTCGTCGATCGGTGTCACCCTGGCGATCCTGCGCCAACTGCTCGTCGGCTCCCGTTTCCGCTACGTCGGTCGATCCCGATCGATGACGATCTATCGGGCTGATCTCACCGGCGGCCTCGGGACACGTGTCGGCAACGCCGGCCGCCAGTTGGCACAGCTGCCGTGGTTCGCCAAGAACGTGGTGCTCAAGGTGGCCCTCACCCTCGGTTTGGGCAAGGTGCTCGGTCGGCTGGGCCGCCCCGTGCCCGACTGGCCCTACTGATCCGACGTGAGGAGTCGTCAGCTCGAACTGTCCGGTTGGGGCCGTACCGCGCCGTCGGCGGCCACCGTTGTCGACGCCGACGCTGACGAACTGGACGCGGAACTCCTCGAAGCACTCGCGGAGCCCCGCGGGATCATTGCACGGGGGATGGGACGCGCCTACGGCGATGCCGCCCAGAACGGCGGCGGGACGGTCGTACGGCTCGCCCCCGGGCCGATCCTGCTCGATCCCCGCGCAGGCACGGTCCAGGTCGGCGCCGGAGTCAGCCTCGACGAACTGCTGCGCCACGTCGTGCCCAGAGGGTTCTTCGTGCCGGTGTCGCCGGGCACACGGTTCGTCACGGTCGGCGGCGCCATCGCCAGCGACATCCACGGCAAGAACCATCATGCCGATGGCACGTTCGGAGCTCACGTCGATGCGATGACGATGCTGCTGGCGGACGGAACTCGTCGCACGATCACCTCTGTCTCGGACCCGTTGTTGTGGTGGGCGACGATCGGCGGGATGGGCCTGACCGGCATCATCGTCGAGGCAACCGTGCGGCTGTTGCCGATCGAAACGAGTCGGTGTCTGGTGCTCACGGAGCGGGTGCCGAATCTCGACAGCCTGCTCGAGCGGATGGAGTCCGGCGATCACCTGCACCGGTACTCCGTCGCCTGGGTCGACATGGTCGCCACCGGAGCGCACCTCGGCCGGGCCGTGCTCACCCGGGGTGACCATGCCACCTACGACGAACTCGTCGCCGAGAAGCCGGCCGCCGGCGCCGACCCCCTGGCCTTCTCCCCGTCGGGCCTCGCTGCGGTGCCGCGAGGCGTCCCCAACGTGCTCAACCGACTCGCGGTGCGGACATTCAACGAGATGTGGTACCGCAAGGCGCCGGTGTCGCATCTCGGCCTCGAAACGATCACTGGCTTCTTCCACCCGCTCGACATGGTCGGCGACTGGAATCGGCTGTACGGGCGCTCGGGCTTTCTGCAGTACCAATTCGTCGTGCCGTTCGAGGCCGTCGAGACGTTACGAACGATCGTGGGGACGGTGGCGGCCTCCGGCCACGCCAGCTTCCTCGCCGTGCTCAAACGGTTCGGTCCCGAGAGCGGAGGGCTGCTCAGTTTCCCGACGCCTGGCTGGACGCTGACGCTCGATCTGCCCGCGGGTGTCGCCGGTCTCGGCGGTCTGGTCGGCGACCTCGATCGGATGGTGCTCGATGCCGGTGGTCGCCACTACCTGGCCAAGGACGCCACCGCGACGCCCGAGATCATCCGCGCCGGCTACCCCCGGCTCGACGAGTGGCTCGAGGTCCGCCGATCGGTCGATCCGACCGGCCGGTGGATCAGCGACCAGGCCCGACGTCTCGATCTGTACTGACCGCTCACTCCTGACAGGATTCCATCGTGAACAATGCCGTCCACCAACCCCAGACCGTGCTCGTGCTCGGCGGCACCAGCGACATCGGGCAGGCGATCGTGTCGGCGCTCGTGTCGCCATCGCTGCGACGTGTGATCCTGGCGGTGCGCAACCCTGACCAGGTCGACGTCGAGTCGCTGACGTTCGGATCCGCCAACGTGGTGGCGGTGGCGTTCGACGCCACCGATTCCGAGCACCATGAGGCGCTGATCGCTGATGTCGCCGAGCGCTACGGCGACCTCGACGTCGTCATCCAAGCGTTCGGTCAGCTCGGTGCGCCAGGACTCGACGATCCCGTGGCAGCGGCCGAGCTGGCGACGGTGAACTATGTCGGAGCGGTCTCCAGCGGCCTCGCCGTTGCCCATCGACTCCGAACCCAGGGTCACGGAGCACTCGTGGTGCTGTCGAGCGTGGCAGGCGTGCGAACCCGGGCGTCGAACTTCGTCTACGGATCGACCAAGGCCGGTCAGGATGCGTTCGCCACGGGGCTCGGCCACCTCCTGCACGGCTCGGGGGCACGGGTGCTCACGGTTCGCCCGGGATTCGTGCGCTCGTCGATGACCGCTGGAATGCCCGACGCGCCGTTCTCCGCTGATGTCGACGACGTCGCGAAGGCCGTTGCCGATGGGCTTCGGCGAGGCCGCAGCGTCGTGTGGGTCCCGGGCATCCTGCAGGTCGTGTTCGGGCTGCTGCGCTACGCCCCGGGCGTGGTGTGGCGCAAACTCGACCGATGAACGATCTGGCCGCGGCTGCTGCGCGTCTGCGCAGCGCCGGTGTGCGTCGGATCGAGAGCTATGCCTGGCGTGATCTCGACGATGCGGAAGCGGGTGGCTCGGAGCTGCACGCCGACGAAATCTTTCGGCGGTGGGCCGGTGCCGGCATCGAGATCGTGCACCGTACGTCCACCCGTGACACCGGTCGTGAGTTCGACCGCCATGGCTATCGGGTGATCCAGCGAGGCAGTCGCTACGACGTGTTCGCCCGGGTGGCGCTGCGGCAACTCGTACGCCGCCGTCCACGTGACACGGCAACGATCGAGATCTGGAACGGCGTGCCGTGGTTCGGGCCGCTGTGGGCCCCCCGGCGGCGCGTCGTGTGGATGCACCACGTGCACCGCGACATGTGGTCCGAAGTGCTGCCTCGGCCGCTCGACGCGGTGGGGCGCTTCGTCGAGACCCGCTTCGCGCCGCTGTTCTACCGGCGGAGTCGGTTCGCCACGCTCTCCGAGTCGTCAGCCGACGAGATCGAAGCGCTCGGCATCGACCGCCGTCGGCTGACGGTGATCCCACCAGGGGTGCACGAACGCTTCACGCCCGACGCCTCGCGCCGAGCGGACCATCCCCATGTCGTCGTGGTCGGACGTTTGGCCCCGGTGAAACGCCAACGTCTGGCACTGGCCGCGCTCGCCGACGCCCGGCGCACGGTGCCCGACCTGACGGTGGAACTGGTGGGCGATGGCCCCGACCGGGCGATCGTCGATGCGTGGATCACACAGCACGATGCCGGCGACTGGGTGGAGCGCCGCGGCCGGGTCGGCGACGACGACCTGGTCGAGGCCTATCGGCGGGCCTGGCTCGTCGTGAGCGCGTCGCACGCCGAGGGCTGGGGGATGTCACTCACCGAGGGTGGCGCCTGCGGGACGCCATGTGTGGCCACCGACATCGCCGGGCATCGCGGCTCGTGCATCGATGGCGAGACCGGCGTGCTCGTCGCTGATGTGGCCGATCTCGGAACCGAGATCGGCGCGTTGCTGCTCGACGACGGACGCCGTCGCACGATGGGCGCCGCTGCGATCGACCACGCGCAAGGACTGTCGTGGACCGCGGTGGCCGTCCGCCAGCTCGACCTACTCGTGGCCGCTGTCGCCAAGGGTGGGCGGCACTGATCGGTACGAACGCCGCGCTCGGCGGAACGTGACCATGTCGCTGAGACCCCACATCGTGACGAGCCGGAACGCCTCGACCACGATGCTGCGGTGCATCTTGGACGTTCCTGCGACCCGGTCCCGAAAGGCGATGGGGATCTCGACCACACTCAGTCCGGCTTCCACGGTGCGATAGGTCATCTCGATCTGGAATCCGTACCCGTCGGCACGGATGTCGTCGAGCCCGATGCGCCGCAGCGTTTCGGCGCGATAGACGCGGTAGCCGGCCGTGGCGTCGTTGACCGCGAGGCCAAGCATGATCGCGGCGTACCGGTTGCCCCACCGCGACAGCCAGGTACGTCGCCGGGGCCAACCGATGACCGACCCGCCCGGGATGTAGCGCGAACCGATGACCAGGGCGATGCCGTGCTCGGCAACGCCGAGCATGGTCGGCAGGATTGCCGGGTCGTGTGACAGGTCGGCGTCGATCTCCACCAGCGCCTCGTAGCCCTCGTCGAGACCGAGGCCGAACGCGTGGAGATAGGCGTCACCGAGCCCGTTCTTGACCTCACGCTCGACGAGTCGGAGGTTGCTGTGCTCCCGCTGACGGGCCCGAACGATCGCTCGCGTCTCGTCGGTGGACGCATCGTCGATCACCAGGATGTCCGCCGTCGGCACGTGCTCGTCGAGGCGATCGAGAACCTCGGCGATGTTTGCCGCCTCGTTGTGGGTCGGCACGATGATCAGGGTGCGCACGAGACGAAGACACTACTGCTCGACGCCGCCGATGACCGCCTCATCCATCGCCGGCGCCGGACGGGCGATGGCGGGTCGGAACGCGGCGACGACGACCGTGACGACCGCGAGCCAGACGATCGGCGACG
Source organism: Ilumatobacteraceae bacterium (assembly GCA_963741755.1). GTDB lineage: Bacteria > Actinomycetota > Acidimicrobiia > Acidimicrobiales > Ilumatobacteraceae > Sva-07. The sequence continues at coordinate 19,083 of CAVUJG010000002.1, forward strand.
CCCATGTGAAACGCGACGGCCAGTCGGGCGCGGCGGGGAAGTCGTATCGCCATTCGAAGGCCGCGATCCCGGCACCGACGACGGCGAAGCACGCCGACACGACCACCACGGGCAGCCAGCGCCATCGACTGCTCGCCGCCGCGATCGCGGCGGCAGCGATCGCCACGAGCGGACCCGCGAAGGCGATCACGGCCACAGCCAGAACGCCGCCGAGTACCAGACGCGGGACCCGACGTCCGGTGGCGGCGACCGGCTCGTCGCTCGGTCGTCGCAGCCCCACGGCCAGTGCGAGGACGATGACCCCGGCGATGAGCGAGAGCCACAGGGCGATGGTCACGGTGCGCTGCGGGGTCCAGTCGAACGTGATCTGACGGGAGCTGGTCGATGCCGGGAGCAGCCACGCGTTGGCGAAGCCGTTGATCAGTACCGGCTCGCCGAGATCTTCTCCGTCGACGGTGGCGGTCCAGCCAGGGTTCCAACTCTGCTGCAGCACGAGCCACGACGGCTCGCTCGATGGTCCCACGACGATCTCGGCGGCGGTGTCCTCCATGCTGCTCGATCGTCGTCGCCGGCGCATCTGTCGCAGGAGGGGGCGGTGCGGACGGGGAGCTGTCGAGCACGATGCGGTCGACGTCGAATCCGCTCGTGGCGCCCGCCACAGTGTCGAGACGGTGGCTGCCGGCCGTGAGATCGATCGGCTCGCACGATTCCATGCGCAGCTCCGATCGGGCGAGAGCATCACCGCGGCGTGCCGACCAATCGGACCGGGACCGGCTTGCCGTCGAGCGTGACGAGGTCGGTACGGCACGAGGTGTCGAGCGGTACGTCGGCGCGTCCGCCGACGTTCGGCGTGTCGCCGAGCTGGATCTCGGCCAGCCCGACCGGGAGTACGAGGGGCAGACCGGAGAAGTACTCCGGCGTCGTGCGGGCATCGATCGCGGTGACCGTGACGGTGAGATTCGATGCATCGATCGGTTCGATGCTGATCGTGGCCTGTGCCGCGCCATCGGTCGGCTCGACGGCGGGGAGGTCGACGATGCGGACCGACCCGTCGGCAGCGGTCAGCGAGAGCTGCGTCGGCACCGAGTGCTGGTCGTCGTCGTTCCACGCAATGGTCACCGTCTCGACTGGTCCCGGGTCGCGCTCCACACGAACCGATGCGCCGACTGCCTCGTCGAACGGTGTCTGCCACGCGGTGGTGATGTCACCGTCGAATGCGCTGGCGCCGCGGCTTGCGGGGCTGCCGGGCAACCGTCGATCGGCGATCACGTCCGTCTCGTCGTCGAGGGCGTCGAGGAGTGTCTCTTCGGAGGCATCACCGGCCAGACGGACCTCACCCACCAGATCGAAGGAACGTTCGTCGGCGACCTCGATGCGCCGCACCATGCGCGGCTCGGGCGCTGTCCGGTTGGCCGTGGCAGGGTCGATGCGTTCGCGGGTCAGCAGGTACGTGAGACGCTCTGATGGAGCAGCGCTGTTCGGGAGGAACTCGAACGCATCGAACCCCGGCACATACGTTTCGCGCTCGTCGGTGATGCCGTCGATCGCAACTTCGGCGAAGCCGACACCGGGTTGGGCGGCGTAGCTGTTCAGCTTGCCGACGTTGTCGGCGAGCACCTCGATGCGCAGCGACTGAAACGGCTGATCGGGGAGCTGAATCGGCTGGCCGGGCACCGAACGCGACCGGTCGTCGAGTGTCGTGTCGAACGACTGGGCGTCGTCGAGCGTGACGCGGATCTCGGTGATGTATCGACCGGTGGCGCCCGTCGTCGGCTGCAGCACGGTGACCGTCGGCGAGGTCACCGGCGTTGCGAGGTCGGCCTCCCACACGAGTCCGCGGGTCGAGGCGAAGACGCCGGCTCGCCACGCTGTCGACGGGTCGCCGTCGGTGGCGAACCACGGGGCATCCTCCGGTGTGTACGCAATTCGGTTGCCGTAGTAGCTGGCGCGTACGTCGGCGATGTCGCCGGTGTGTTGCGCACGCGTCTGACGCTCGTCGACCGCAGCGAACACGTCGAGCCGATTGTCGCCCGGATCGTCGTCGAGTTGCAGCGAACCGTCGGACTCGAGCGCACCGAGGTTCGACGACACCGTCGACCAGCGGCGCCCCTGCTTGCGGTTGGTGTCGGTGAACACCCACCAGGGGTCGGTGCCGAGCATCGCCGGATCCAGATTGCCGGAGCGACCGAGGTCATCGAGCGTGGCGGCGTAGAGCAGCGGCCGGTCCGCGTCGAGCAGGGCTGCTCCGGCGAGATCGACGACACCGTCGCCGCTTCCGGCGAGAATGATCGGTGACGACGCCGCAATGGCGGTGACCGCTGGCGCGGGACCGAGATCGAAGGCGGCGACTGCAGGGAACTCGTCGCTGGCCTCGGGATGCGCCAAGGTTCGTTCGTCGAGGACGGGTACCTGCGGGGTGTCGACCACCATCGGGCCCGCGTGGTCGGGTTCGCCGAGTGCTGCCGTGACGTCGGTCCAGAACTGACCAGGGCGAACCAGCCGGTATCGCTCGTGCTCGAGATCGTTTCGGGTGACCACGGTCTCGGCTGCGAACAGACGAGCGATCGGTTCGAGTGTCTCTGGCTCGAACCAACCTTCCGGAAGCCGACGCTCGAACGCATTGAGCAGGTCGGCGGTCGCCATGCTGCCCTGCGGAACGAGTTCGCGGGCCAGGTACGGGCGGTCGATGAGGCCGGGAAGCACCGGGTCGACGGTCCCTCCCCACCGGTACGCGGCGAAGTCCGATGCCGGAACCTCGTAGACCCGTCCGTCACCTCCGTCGGCCTCGAGCCAGTCGGCCAGGTCGTACTGGTAGGCGGGGAGTCGATCGTCACGAAGCAACCAGGGGGTCAGCGCGTTGCCGGTGAACCAGGGAAAAATCTGGAGACCGATCAAACCGACGGCCGCAATCGGCGCCATGAGATCCCAACGAGCGGTCGAACGACCGCGCAGGCGCGTGCGCAACCACTCGGTGCTCGATGCGAGGCCGAGCGCCAACGCCAGCACCACGAGCGGTGCCGCACGTGGCGTCGACCGCAGGGCCAGGCCAGCGGTGCTCTCCGTGGCGAACCACTCGAAGATCCGGCCGTACGGCGTCGAGTTGTCGAGCGGCGCCGCTCCTGCGCTGACAGCGAGACCGACGAGCAGCAGCGCGGCAGCGCTGACGCGCCCGATGAACGAGCGCAGGAACCCGAGTACGCCGATCGCCGCGATGACGAAACCGAGGCCGATCACCATCGGGTTGTCGACGTAGGGCAACGATGGGCCCACCCACGTGTCGAGCCGGTCACCGCCGTAGAAGAACCAGTAGCCGAGCCCCCGGACCAGTTCGGTCGGCGTGCTCGCACCGGCGACGGCCTGGTAGGTCTCGGTGTAGCGCAGGATCGGCATACCGAAGTTGCCCTGGATGCGCAGGGCGACAATCCACCACAGCGACACCGCGGCGCTCAGGACGCCGATTCGCAGGGCCCCACGGGCAGCCGCGGCGAGACGAACGCGTCCGCTGGCGACGTCCGCGACGAGCCAGATGATCGGGCCGATCCCGGCGAGCACCAGGGCCGTCGCGTTGACGCTGCCGACGAGCGCGACGACCAGCGCGAACTGGGCGGCCGGCCTCCATGACCGCGTTCTGGCGGCCTTGGCTGCGAGCAGGATCATCCAGGGCAACGCCGCCCACGGGCCGAGGATCACCGACAGCCGGGCGAGATAGCTGAGCAGGTACGGGCTGAAGCCGTAGGCAAACGCTGCGACGACGGCGGCGACCGGCGCCCACCCCAACCAGCGCAGGAGCCGGTACAGGCCGTACGCCGCTGCGAACACGAGCGTGCCCCAGATCAGTCGTTGTGTGAGCCAGTCGGGCAGTCCGATCGGTGTCCATCAGCCAGTAGAACGGACCGAGCGGGAACAAGTAGCCGATGTTCTGATGGGGAACGGTGCCGGCACCGACCGATGGATCCCACATCGACGTGGCCTGTCGGAGCACGTCGGCCGGGTCGAGGGTGAGGTAGGTCTTCGTGTCGGCGCTGACCCTGCCGGGCGACGTCAGCAACATCGGGACGTAGGCCGCAACGGCGAGGACTGCAGCGACCACCTGATCCTGACGGGAGGCGCTCCAGCTGGTCACGGTGCGCACCGGGCGAATCATCGCTGCGAAGGTACAGGGGTTATCGTCCGATCTCGATGATCCCAGCGCCACGGCAAGGTCTTCGCTCGCGAAGCGACTGAGATGAGTCGTCGCTCATTCCGTCTTGTGTTCGCGGCGATCGTGGGGTTCGCCGGGTTGCTCCGTGTCACCTACGTGCTCGGCGCCAAGCGCGGCGAGGAACTGCTCGGCGACCAGATCTACTACTCGTACCAAGCAGCGATGATCGCCAACGGTCGCTGGTTCGCCGACCCCTTCATCGACGGACGCTTCGCGGCCGACCATGCGCCGCTCACGGCGCTGCTCCTGGCGCCGGTGTCGTGGTCCGACGACAACCCGTTCCTGGTCCAGCGTCTGGCGATGGCCGTCTACGGCATGCTCGTGGTGGTCGGCATCGGACTGCTGGCTCGATGGTTGTTCGGTCGCCGCATCGCGCTCGTCGCCGCAGCGCTCGCTGCGATCTACGCAAACCTGTGGATCAACGACGGATTGCTGATGTCCGAGACGTTCGCGGCAGCGGGTGTCGTCGCCGTACTGCTCGCGGTCTACGTGTACGACCTTCGCCGCAGCACTTGGTCGGCCGTTGCGATCGGCGTCGCGCTCGGGTTGGCCGGGCTCGCCCGGGCCGAACTGTTGTTGCTGGGGCCGCTGGTCGTCGTGCCGCTCACACTGATCGTGCACGATCCAACCGCGTGGTCGAGCCGCCTGAAACACCTCGCCGCCGCTGCGGGAGTGTGCGTGCTCGTGCTGGCGCCCTGGGTGGTTCGCAATCAGGTCCGTTTCGAGGAGACGACGGTGATCTCGACGCAGGATGGCTTGACGCTGATCGGGGCGAACTGCCCTGACTCGTACTTCGGGCCGGGTAAGGGGTTCTGGGCGTTGCAGTGCACCGACCTGGTCGTCGTCCCACCCGACGCCGACCAGTCGGAGCGCTCGGCGCTGTACCGCGAGTACGCGTTCGACTTCATCGCCGAGAACCGCAGTGAGATCCCCGGAGTCGTCGCGGCCCGACTCGGGCGCGGACTCAGTGTCTGGGACACGAATGGAACCACCTGGCTGAACACGGGAGAGGGTCGTGAGAAGTGGGCGAGCAACATCGCGCTGTGGCAGTACTGGATCCTCACCCCGCTCGCCGTGTGGGGATGGTGGCGCTGGCCGAGCCGACAGCCGCGTTGGCCGGCGTTGGTGACCGCAGCGCTCTCCGTCCTGGTGATTGCCGCGTTCTACGGCATCCCACGATTCCGGATCCCCGCCGAGGTGGTGATCGTCCTCGGCGCTGCGATCACCCTGGAGTCGATCGGCTCATCGCTGATGGCCCGACGTCGTCGGGCGCCGACTCCAACTCCATCGAGCTGAGCTGATCGAGGAGCCACGGCCAGACGTAGTTCGCCCCCTCCGGGGTCACGTGCACACCGTCGTAGCGCAATGGAGCGCCGTTGAACTCTGCGAGGTACACACCGTCCGGGCAGAGTCGATCGTGCAGTTCGACGACGGACACGTTCGGATCGGCCGCTGCCGCTTGGCGCAGCAGATCGTTGAACGCGGCGACGCGGACGGCGTCGTTTCGAGCTTGCGCCGGAAAGTCCGAGTCGGTCGATTGCTGCATGCATGGCAGCGTGAGCAGGACCACCGGCGTGTCGTCGGTGCCCGCGATCGAGATGGCGTCGTCGACCGCCGTGCGCACGAGGTCGTACCAGGCGGGATCGGGGAACCGGACAACTCCGCCCTCGACGTTGTGGTCGAGGACCTCCCATGCGCCGATCATCACGACGGCGACGTCCGGTCGGACCTGAGCGAACGCATCGGACCATTCGGCACGCCACTGGCCGCACTCTTCGCCCTGCGTGATGGCGAAGGCGGCACCGACGTCGATGGGGTTGCCGACCACGAACGAGCAGCCGACGCGTGCGGATGCTTGCACGTTCCAGCTCGGCCCGAAGTCGATCGACCGTCGTTCCATCAGCGAGACCGCCGTCGAGTCGCCGAGCAGCAGCACCGTGGTCGGTTCTGGCGCAACGGTCGTCGCGACGGTGGGCGATGTCGCGGTTCCCGGCCTCGTGGCGGGTGGCGTGGTCGTGCTGGTGGTCGTCGTTGGGTCCGGCCTGATGACCTCGGAGTTCAGGGACCGGCCCTGTGGTGGCACGAGGATCAGCACCGCCACGAGCGCCGTGACGGCAGAGACGGCTGTCCAACCACCGATCAGGAAGCCGGGACGCAGCTTCGAGAGGCGAACCGGTCGCTCGACCAGGCGGAAGCTCAGTTCGGCCAACGCGACGGCGATCACCACTTGGAGCGCAGCGAGCGGGTATCGGGACAGCTCGATCCCCATCGCAGGACCGACGAACACGATCACCGGCCAGTGCCACAGATAGATGCCGTACGACCGGGTGCCCACCCAGACCAACGGGCCGGCGCCCAGCCACGGAAGGGGGCCGTCGTTGTGGGCAACCGCCCACACGATGACGGCGCACAACACCGAGATCGCGAGGAAGCCGCCGTGGTACAGCCACGGGGCCTCGTCGGAGGTCGTCGCCGCGATCGCCACGAAGCCGGCGAATGCGACGGTGACCATGGCGCCGCGCAGGCGGCCGCTTGCCGCAGAATTCGGGAGCCGATATCTCGACACCAACCAGGCCAATCCGGCGCCGACGAGGAGCTGCTGAGCGCGGGTGTCGGTCCCGAAGTAGACGCGTGTTGGATCGGCGGGGTCGTAGAGCGCCGCCATCAGGATCGCCGACCCGACCGCGCCGGCAGCGATGAGCCCGATCGGCGCCCACCGGCTCCAGGCCGAACGAGTTGCGAGCAGCAGCAGGCCCACCACGACGGCGGGCCACAGGACGTACCACTGCTCCTCGACGGCCAGCGACCACGTGTGGCGCAACGGGCTCGGGCCGAGCAGCGTCTCGAAGTAGCTCTGGTCGGCGAACACGAAACGCCAGTTGGCGACGTAGCCCACAGCAGCCGCAGCGTCCCATCGGATCGAGGCCCACTGCTCGGGAAGCCCGAACAGTCGTGTCGCTGCGACGGTGGCGGCGGTCATGATCACGAGCGGCGGCACGAGACGCCGGAATCGCCGGGTCCAGAACGAGCCGAGAGAGATTCGACCGGCGTTGTCGTGCTCCTGGATCAACAGGGTCGTGATCAGGAATCCCGAGATGACGAAGAAGAGATCGACGCCGAGGAATCCGCCACGGGCCCAGCCGAACTCGAGGTGATACGCCACCACGAACGTGACGGCGACGGCGCGGAGCCCATCGAGCGCCGGGAGATACGAGAGGCGTTCCGTCGCCATTGCTCAGTCCGTGCCCGTGGTGAGCGCGCCTGATCTCAGCTGCTCGAGGATCCAGTCCGCGGCGATCTGCCCACCCGCTCCGTCGAAATGGAGGCCGTCCGGGCGAAGGGTTTCGCCGTTGACGGACAGACGACACTCACCGTCCGGGCAGGTCCACTCGGCGAGTTCGAGTACGGCGCCACCGTTGGCGAGTGCGGTCGAGGTCATCACGCGATTGAGGCAGTCGATACGGTCCTGCGGAAGCGTGTCGCTCCCGGCGCCGACATAGTACGGCGCGGTCGCCACCACCACATCGGCACCGGTCGCGCCGGCCGTCTCGACGGCGAGGGACACTCGTTCGGCATACATCTCGTCGAACTCCGGCTCGCAGGGATGTCGCCGTACGCCGTCGATCTCGCGGTCGCCGATTCCGGGCCAACTCAGCACCAGCAGGACGTGGTCGGGTTCGAACGCAGCGACGTCGGACGCCCAGTCAGTCGGCCAGTTCTCGCAGCCGGGTGGATCGGGCAGGAACGTCCCATCGTCGGTCCAGGCGCCACCGCCGATGTCGGCAATGCCGCAGCCGACCACTCCTCGTGGCAGCACGATGGTGTCGTCGCCGGGCGACTCGACGAGCGATTCGCCGAGGAAGTAGGCCCCCGAATCTCCGACGACCATCAGACGTTCGAGCGGTCGGGGCGTGGTGCCGATCGACCCGGGGGCACTCGTTGCGACCTCGACCGCCTCGTCGGCGGTCGTTGGCGGTGGGGGAATCGGGACGGTCGATCGGGTACCGGCGGTCGGTTGGTCGTCGCGGCCGCCGGGGATCGCCACGACGGTGAACGCGATCAGTGCGACGAGCGTGGCGAGCGCGAACCCTGCCGAGCGGCTCTTGCCGATGGACGACGTGCGGACTGGCTGCTCGACGAAGACGTAGGACGCGATCGTGATGCCGAGCGTGAGGGCGATTCGCAACGCGAGCAGACTGAGGCCGTCGAGTCCGGTGCGCTCCTGATCGACCCACACGATGATTGGCCAGTGCCAGAGGTACAGCCCGTAGCTGACGAGCCCGGCCCACCGCAACGGGGCGATCGACATCGCGCGGTTGAGCAGCGACGAAGGGGCGACCACGCAGGCGGTGACCACGAGCGTGACGCCGATTCCGGTGGCAACCAGCCCGCCTCGATACAGCACAGCGGATGTGCCGTCCAGGGCGACCCACGCGACGGCGAGTGGGACCAGCAGTGCCAGACCGACGAACCCGGCGATTCGTTGACCACGAACCGAGAGCGGGGGGCGCAGCCGGATCACCACGGCCGCAACCGCGCCGAAGAGGATCGCAGCAATGCGGGTGTCGGTGCCGTAGTAGACGCGCAACAGGTTCTCGGGATCGTGCACGATCTGGGCGATGACCACCGACGTGACCGCAAGCACCGCAGCGGTCACGCCGATGGCGACCACCGACCGGTCGATCCACGCGACCCCGTCTGGGCGGCCGTTCGGCGCCCGACCGGACGCCCGCCGCCGGACCCACCAGATCACCGCAACGACGACGAGCGGCCAGACGAGGTAGAACTGCTCCTCGATCGCGAGCGACCACATGTGTTGCAACGGCGACGGCGACGCGAACGAACTCCAGTAGTCGATGTTGTCGGCCAGCGCATTCCAGTTGTAGACGTACAGCAAGGCGGACAGGACCTCGCGTCGCAGCGACGCTCGAGGGTCGGAGAGGATGAACGACTCGACGACGACCACGACCACGACCACGAGTCCCAGCGCCGGGAACAGGCGCTTGACGCGCCGGGTCCAGAATCGGCCCAGATCGATGCGGCCGCCGCCGGAGCCGGACCCGCCGGAACCGAAACGGACCTCGTCGACGAGCAGCCCGGTGATCAGGAATCCTGAGAGCACGAAGAACGCGTCGACTCCGAGGTAGCCGCCGCGAAGGTGACCGAGATGGTGGGCGATGACGGCGAGCACAGCGAGACCGCGGATGCCGTCGAGGGCCGGCACATGGCCCATCCGCTCGCGGGTGAACTCGGGGGACCCTGCCGCACTCACGGCCTCGGCTCCGCCTCGGCGTCGTGACCGAACATCGCGCCGACGGTCAGCACGAGCATGGCAAAGATCGCGGGGCCGTTGAGCTGGTCGAAGTCGAGGGTCCAACCAGCATTGGGATACGGCCGTTGGGTTCGTTCGATGAGCACGGCACTGACGGCGACAGCGACCGCAGTGGTCAACCCGACGAGCTCGAGCGGTCGGTTGGCCGGCCACGGCCGCGGCCGGCGGCCGGCCCAGACCGCCAACGCTGCCGGGGCCACGGCGACGAGGCCCCAGATCGGCGCGATCAACAGTGCGGCCGCCGAGATCAGCACCGCAGCCGCGGGGACCGCCCGGCCGCGGGACGGTCGTCTGCCGGCGGCGAGCACGGGCGATGCAAACACGGGCGACGCAGCCTTCTTCGACAACGCGATCACGAACGCGAGCAACAGCGAGGTGAGCACGCCGATCGTCAGTCCCCAGGTGACCGGCCCCTGAGCGGTCCAGCGCATCTCCACGGTGACGGGAACGTCGCTCGGATCGAGCCGCCAGCCGTTGAAGCCGCCGTCGACGAGAACGGGGTCGCCCAGGTCGCTGCCGCCCACCGACGCCGCCCAGGCGTCGTTGTAGCCCTCGCCGAGAACGAGCCAGCACCCATCGGGACAGGCGTCGACGACCACCGTCCGATGGCGAGCGTCGTTGCGCTGCACGGTCACGCCGATCGGCGCTCGCTCCGAGTCGGTCGGATCGGGGATCGAGTCGCGCAGCACGACCCGATCGATCGACAGGGCGGACAGCGGACCCGTCGGGAGGGCGGCCGTTGCGAGCACGTTGTCGCCGGCATCGAACGCAATCGGTCCGTCGCACACCTCGGCCGCAATCGCCTCGCCGGCGAGCAGCGACCCGGCGGTCGTCGAGAACGACACGGGGATCGGCTCGCCGTCGACGCTGAGCAGATCGTCGACGCAGTCGAAACTGATCGACGTGCCGGCATCGATGTCGGCAGTTGCGATCCCGGGCGCAGACAGCTCGGCGATCCCGGCCGGAAGCGTGAGGACATCGCCGTATCGGCGGTCGATGGTCGACTGCGCGTCGATACCGGTGATCGTGAGCGTCGTCGGTCCAGCGGCGAGCGGCGCGGGCAGTGACACGGTGCTGCGACCGAGCGCATCGGGCGGCGGGACGGAGAGGTCGAAGCCCGTCGTGTCATTGCCGACCCGGATCGTGGTGATCGGCGAGAACTGGCCGGTCGGCTGGACCAACTCGAGGGTCTGGAGAGGTTCGGACGCATCGAACGTGAGCATCGCGCCGATCGCACCATCGAAGGGCGTCACCCACGCGGTGTCGGGCTCGCCGTCGACGGCGGCCGCCCCGCGTGCCTCGACGGCACCGTCGAGTCGCCGGTCTGCGAGGGCCGTCGCTGGTGGGCCCGACGCCCCCAGCAACGCCGCGATGGCGCCGTCGTCGGCGTCGGGATCGAGGCGCAGCGTGACATCGGCGTCGAATTGCCTGGGCTCGTCGAGCGGGATCGAGCGCACCAGTGTCGGTTCAGGATCAGAACGCCACGGGTCGGTGGGGTCCGTCCGCAACCGCGTGAGGACGATGGCCAACGGTGCGTCGTCGACCGACGACAGCGCGTCGATGGGCACGCGGATCAGCTCTGTCGTTGGGCCGCGACCGAGGTCGATCTCCGTGAAACCAACTCCGGAACGCGATGCCGCCACGGCCTGGTCGCCTTGCGACACCCCGGTGATCTCGATCTCGAGCGAACGCATCGCGGAGAACGCTGCAGCGCTCACGACTTGCCCGTCGGCGGCGACGGAGGCGTCGCCGAGGTCGACATCGATGGTCTCGTCGTCGTCGACGGTGAGCCGGACCGAGGTGATGATGCGGCCGCCCGGAGCGGGCGGGATCTGGTGCAGTGTCACGGTGGTCGACCCGGGCTCGTCGACGTCGAGACGGATGCGCTCACCGACCGGCTGTCCGTGATCGCCGACGCTCCACGCGGTGTCGCGGTCGCCGTCGATCGCCATGACGGCACGGTCCTCGGGGCGGTAGGCGAACGGTTCGCCGTACGACGACGCCGTCGCGCGTACGGGCCCGTCCTGCACGGCGATCGTTTGGACTGACGGGTCCTGCGTCGAGAAGAGTTCGAGTCGCTGATCGGCCGCTGTCGCCACGAGGACGTCGTCGTCGGGGCCGCCGGGTTCGGTGTGGCCGTGCACGTCCTGCGATCCACGCCAGTGATGGGCGCGATCGCGGTTCGAGTCGGTCACGATCACCAATTCGGCGTCGGCGACGGCCTGCGACAGTTCGTCGGACGTCAACGACGCGCTGTAGAGGATGGCCTCGGAGCCGTCGAGAAGTCCGCTGGCGGCAGCGTCGACGATGCCGTCTCCCGAGCCGGACAACACGATCGAGTCGGCCTTCGCCCTGATCACTGGTTGCGGGTCGTCGACTCCGATCAAGGTGAGCGGGCTGATCGGCTGACCGATTCGATCGTCGAGCAACGACGTGGGGTCGATCATCGGGAAGTCGGAGCGGTTGACGACGGGTGCTCCCAGCCGTTCGACGTCCGCAAGACCGGCAACATCGCTGCCGGTCAGGAGCGCGTCGACGATCTCGGGACGAGCCGTTCGGTACCGCTCGAACGCCATGTCGTTGGTGAGCAGGATCGTGTTCGTCCCCAACAGCCGCGCCGTGGGCGCGACGGCGTCGGGCTCGATGGTGCCCTCCTGGACGCGGTCGTCGAGCGCGAAGAGCAGGTCCATTGCCGCGGCAGAACCGAGCGGGAGCAGGTCGCGGGTGACCAACGGTGTCGATCCGAGGCCGACGAGCGGTTGATCGGTCGTCTGTCCCCAGCGGAAGCTGCCGAACTCCGCTCCGGGGAGCTGGAGTACCCGCGTGCCATCGGCGCGTTCGTCGATGCGGTCGGCGGCCTCGGTCCAGTACGTCGGCGGATCCTGGTCGCGATCGATGGCCTCGTCGACGAAGCCCCGTTGCTGCAGGACCGGCAGGTTGACCACCGCCAGGAGTCCGATCGCGACGATCGCCAGGCGACGCGGCGTCAGTGACCGTGTCGTGGCCGTCACTGGGCGCACGGGGAGTGCAGCGGCGAGCGCGCCGGCGCCGAGGGCGACGCCGAGGAGCAGCACCGGCACAGCTCGGGTGCTGCTGCGCAAGGCGAGCGCCAGGCCCGACCCGTCGTCGTTGGTGAGCAACGACATCAAGGGTGAAGGCGAAGCGATGGGGTGGACGCCGACCGCCAGCACGATGCCGACGCCGACCAGCATCGCTGCGTATCGCCGTTGCGACCACGACACGACCGTCAGGCCCGCGAGTCCGACCACGACGACCAGGTAGCTGACGAACATCGTGCGCACGCTGATCAGGTACGGCAGCGACGCGGTCGTGGTCGGACCGATCGGGTCGCGTTGGTAGAAGAGCCAGTAGCCGAGTGTCCGCATCACTTCGGAGCCGGTGGAGTTCCTGCTGACGTCCTCGAGCGTCTCGGAGAAGTCGAGAACGGGGGCTCCGTGCCGCGACTGGACGACGAGCATGCCGATCCACCACAGGGACACGACGAACGACAGCGCACCGATCCGCAACGCGGCTGCGGTGGCGTGCCGCCATGTCAGCGACCGTTGCCAGGCCGCGTGCACGAGCCAGAGCAGCGGCGCCGGGATGATCAGCGCGACGGCCGTGGCGTTGACGGCGCCGATCGTCGCAACGACCAGCGCGATCGCCGCCGGGTCACGCCAGCGCGCGAGCCGGTCTCGCCAACGCTGCGTGCCGGTGGTTGCCGCGCTCGCCACCCCGGCACGGATCGTGAGCCCGACGATCCAGCCGAGTGCGGCCCAGGGGAGCAGGAGCAGCGACGTCCGTGAGATGTACGCCAGGACAAAGGGCGACAATTGGTAGACGATCGCGGCGACGAAGGCTGCGCCCGGTGCGAGCCCGAGGATGCGTGCCGTCCATCGCACACCAGCGCCGGCGGCGAACATGATCGTGGCAATCCAGAGACGGTGAGCGATCCAGTCGGGGAACCCGACAGTGTCGAGCAGCCAGTACCAGGGACCCGCCGGCCAGAGGTAGGCGATCTGTTGATGGGGCACCCAGCCCGCAAACTGTTCCACCTCGAACGTCGACGCCGCACGGCTCAGCAGCCCGCCGGGATCGAAATAGAGGTACAGCTTGGTGTCGGCTGGCATCCGTCCAGGCGAGCTCAGCAGCGCTGGGACGTATGCCACGAGGGCGAGAACGGCGAGCCCGAGCCAGCGCGGCACCGACCGCGCACGGGGCTGCCGCGTGGTCACGGAATGACGCCGAATGCGCCGTAGAGCCCAGTCAGCGTGGCGAGCCCGGCACCGCAGATCACCAGTGTGAAATCCCACCCGGCGTACTCCCAGCTGGCGCGGTGGTGATCGCGGTCGCCGGAGGGTTCGGGCCACCATGCGGCGACGGCGATGAAGAAGGGGAAGGCGGTGAACAAGAAGCGCGGCCGTGCGGTCACGGTTTCGGGGATCAACATCAGTGCAACGACAACGGCGCAGAAGGCAACGAGGATCCACGAGAGCCTGACCTTCCACGCGCAGAAGACCATGAAGGCCAGGGCGGCCATGGTGAGCGCCGTGAGCGCGTCGGCGGGCGACGAGAGGGGGCTGGTGAGGAACCCGATCGTGTTGGTCACCGCGGTCGCGCCGAAGCTGGTGCCTTCCGACCACGCTTCTCGTTGCACTCGGAACCAGACGCCGGACTCGCCGGCGGTGTGGTCGACGTACCACTGGAAGAAAACGAAGCCGACCGGAGCGAGCACGACCGAGATGAGCGACCACCATTGGCGTCGCTGGCGGATGGCGATGAAGCTCGCGACCGCGCAGGCGGCGACGAGGGCGATGCCATTGGGGCGTGTCCCGGTGGCCAGTGCGGCCGCGATTCCTGCGAGCAGCCATCGCTCATCGAGCAACAGCAACAGACAGGCGGCGGCGAGGACGATCAGGAGGGCTTCGGAGTAGGCGAACGACAAGATGGCGCTGCCCGGAAACACGGCGTAGAGCGTCATGGCTCGTGCGGCGGCGCCGACGGAATAGAGCCGGCGGGCCAGCAGGCCCACCAACACGACCGAGATCGCACCGAGGACGAAGTTGACCGAGAGCGCAGCGATCGTGTCGCCACCGGGCAAGACGACGTCGATGGCTCGAACGAGCCACGGATACAACGGGAAGAACGCCGCTCGCGCTTCCAGTTGTTCGTAGGTGATGTTCGCTGGAATCGAGTCGGGGTACCCGCCCCGTATCAGTTCGAGATACCAGCGTCCGTCCCACGATGTCAGGACGCCGCTGATCAGCGAGCCGACGCCCGGCTCGGGCTCGCCATCGGCGCGAGCGTCGACAACCATCTGCGACGCCCGCACTGCGGTCGCCGCGATGACGCACAGGCGCGAGACGAGATATGCCCCGAGCCCCACGGCGACCGCCCGGCTCCACGACGCGTCGCCGGTGGCAACGATCGTCGAGGCGTCGGATACGTGGGTCGGCTCGGGTTCGTCGGACCCGGCCGTCGCCGATCTGCCTGCGAACATCGCAGCGAAGCTAGCAGCGCGACCTGTGGCGACAGTGGTCGCCTCGGCTTCGTTTCCAGTTCGTGAATCGCTGCGAGGTGATCGCGGCGGTGGCCTTGACGTTTTGTACAGTCTCGCCTCATGGCCGTTCTTCTGCCCGACACCGTCGACGAGGCGGTCGAGCATCTCGCTGCGACGCCGTCGTCGACGGTCCTCGCCGGTGGCACCGACCTGATGGTCGAGGTGAACGACGGTCATCGCCGCCCGTCGGGCGCCGTGGTCGTGAACCGTATTCCAGAGCTGCGTTCGTGGCGACACGACCCGCTGGCGGCGACGGTCACGATCGGAGCGGCGGTGACCTACAGCGAGATGCTGGTCGGCCCATTGGCCGAGATGGTGCCGGCGCTCGCGCAGGCGGCGCGGACGGTCGGGTCGCCTCAGATCCGCAACGCCGGGACGCTCGGCGGCAACCTCGGAACCTGTTCGCCCGCCGGCGACGGGCTCCCCGTGCTCAGTGCGCTCGGTGCGGTCGTCGAGCTGGCCTCGGCGGCAGGTCGGCGCCGCATGCCGGTCGCTGAGTTCATGGTCGGCGTGAAGCGCACGGCTCTGGCTCCCGGAGAACTGATCGTGTCGGTCACGTTGCCCGTGGTCGACGGCTGGCAGGGATACGCCAAGGTCGGTGTTCGCAATGCGATGGTGATCGCCGTCGCGAGCGCCTGCGTGGTGCTCGATCGCCCTCAGCGCACGGTTGCCGTGGCGCTCGGATCGGTCGGTCCGACGATCGTGCGGTGCCCCGACGCCGAGTCGCAGCTCGCGGCGGTGCTCGACTGGTCGACGCTCGAGGCGCCGAACGCAGAACTCGATCGGTTCGCCGAGTTGGTTTCGCAGGCCAGTCGACCGATCACCGACCACCGATCGACGGCCGAGTATCGCCGTCATGCCGTCGGGGTGCTCGCCCGCCGTCTCGTCAGGCGGGCGTCGAGCTCGGAGGTCGCAGCATGACGACGACCAGCGACAGCGACCACTACGTGTTGCACGTCAACGGCGTCCAACGCGAGGTCACCGATTCGTGGCTCGGCGAGAGTTTGCTCGACGTGTTGCGTGACCGACTCGGATTGCTCGGCGCCAAGGGTGCATGCGAGCAGGGCGAGTGCGGCTCGTGCAGCGTCATGGTCGACGACGTGCTCGTGTGTTCGTGTCTCGTGATGGCAGCGTCGGCAGTCGATCAGCCGATCGTCACCATCGAGGGGATCGCCCCGCCAGGTGCGCCGAGCGACGTCCAGGCTGCCTTCGTCGAGGCCGGCGCCGTGCAGTGCGGATTCTGCACGCCGGGACTGATCATGGCGACCCACGACCTGCTCGAACGGGTGCCGGCGCCGACCGAGACGCAGATCCGCGAGGAGCTGGCCGGCAACGTGTGCCGATGCACCGGGTACGGGCGCATCATCGACGCCGTCCAACAGGTGGCCGTGCAACGACGGGGTGACGCGACATGACCGTCGTCGAGCGGGTGACCACGCCGACCGAGTCCGGGCGGCCCGGCACGATCGGGACGTCGCCGACGCGTCCCGACGGGGTCGCCAAGGTGCAGGGACAGCTTCGAGTTCTCGTCGGATCTGTCCGCTGACGGTTGCCTGTGGGGCGCAACGTTGCGCTCGCCGCACCCGTTCGCCCGCATCGTGTCGATCGACGTGAGCGCCGCGTGGCAGATCGACGGCGTCGAGACGGTGATCACCGCCGCCGACGTGCCCGGCGCGATGCACTACGGGCTGATCGCCCACGACCAGCCCGTGTTCGCCTCCGAGGTCGTTCGCTATGTCGGTGAACCGATCGCTGCCGTCGCCGCCGATCATCCCGAGACGTGCCGCCGGGCGCTCGACGCGATCGTGGTGCAGTACGAGTTACTCGACCCGCTGCTCGACCCGGAACGGGCGATCGACGGCAGCCATCCTCCGATCCATCCCGACGGGAACGTGATTCGACATCAGCGCATCGTGTGCGGCGACGTCGACGCCACTGGCGACGTGGTCGTCGAGGGCACGTACGAGATCGGCATGCAGGACCAGGCGTTCCTCGGCCTCGAGGCTGCGCTGGCCGTGCCGGACCCGGGCGGCAAGGGCGTGGAACTGCATGTGGCGACGCAGTGGCTCCACGAGGATCGAGCGCAGATCGCAGCGTGTCTCGATCTGCCCGTCGAGTCCGTGCGGCTCGTGCTCGGCGGCGTCGGCGGGGCGTTCGGCGCCCGTGAGGACATCAGCCTGCAGGTCCACACGTGTCTGCTCGCGCTCCGACTCGGCCGACCGGTACGCATCGCGTACAGCCGCGCCGAGAGCTTCTTGGGCCACGTCCACCGCCATCCGGCGACGATTTGGATGCGTCATCATGCGACTGCCGATGGTGAGATCGTCAAGATCGAGTCGCGGATGGTGCTCGACGGTGGGGCCTACGCCTCGACGTCGTCGGCGGTGCTCATCAATGCGGTCACGCACACACAGGGTCCGTATCGCTGCGCGAATGCCGTCGTGGACGGGTACGCCGTGCGCACCAACCACCTGCCGTGCGGGGCGATGCGAGGGTTCGGTGTCGTCCAGGCGTGCTTCGCACACGAATCGCAGATGGACAAGCTGGCCATGGCGTGCGGTCTCGACCCGGTCGAGATCCGGCTGCGCAATGCGATGCGCACCGGCGACGCGTTGATCACCGGCCAACCGGTGCTGAACGTTGCGCCGGTCGAGCGCTGCATCCGCGACACGGCCGCGCTGCCGCTCCCGGGCATGCCCGTCGGCGGGTTCCTCATGGACGACGGAGCGGTCGACGTGATGCGACTGCCGGGTGGGGCCGGTCGCACCGCTGAGCGCGGCGACATCGTGCGCGGCATCGGCTGGGGTGTGGCCATCAAGAACCTGATGTACTCCGAAGGGTTCGACGACTACTCGACGGCCCGGTGTCGACTTGCCGACGGGGTGGTCACGCTGAAGTTCGCCACGTCGGAAGTCGGCCAGGGGTTCGTCACGATCGCACCTCAGATCGCCCGCACGATTCTCGGCGTCGACGACGTCATGCTCGATCGCATCGACACCCAGGTCGGCTCGGCCGGATCCACATCGGCCTCACGACAGACCTGGATGAGCGGGGGAGCGGTCGACGCGGCGTGTCGAACCGTGCGCGAGCGGCTGTTCGAGCATGTCGGGCGGGTCCACGATGTCGATCCGGTGCGCCTGGCCGTCGACGGCATCGATGTCGTCGACACGGTGTCCGGTTGGAGGATTCCGGTCGCCGAGGCGAGCACCGGCATCGTGATCGACGAGACCGTCGAGTACCGCCATCCGGCGACCGAAGATCTCGACGAGAACGGCCAGGGCAACTGCCACACGGCGTTCGCCTTCGTCGCCCATCGCGCCGTCGTCGACGTCGATCCCGAGCTGGGCCTCGTGAAGGTCGTCCAGATCGCCACGGCTCAGGATGTCGGACGGGCACTCAACCCGCTGTCGGTTCTCGGCCAGATCGAAGGCGGGATCGCGCAGGGGCTGGGTCTGGCCGTGATGGAGGAGATCATCCAAATCGACGGCGTGATCCGCAACGGCAACTTCACGGACTATCTGCTGCCGACCTTTCTCGACATGCCCGACGTCGTCGCAACGCTGATCGAAGAGCCGGACCCGCACGCTCCGCTCGGAGCGAAAGGCGTCGGCGAGCCACCGTGCATCTCGTCGACACCCGCGGTCGTCGCTGCGATCCGCGACGCGCTGCGTCAGGTCGACGGCATCGGCAAGACGCTCGATCGGGTCCCGGTTCGTCCGAGCGACATCTGCCTGTGACGCAGATGTCGGCGCGCCGGTTCTCTGCGGCTAGGTTCGCAGTCCATGCCTGACGAGCGCGAAATCATGACCTGGGACGTCTTCGGGACGGCATCGCGGGCCCTGGCCCAGATGGTCGCCGACGACGGCTACGAGCCCGACATGGTGCTCGCCATTGCCCGTGGAGGGCTGCTGATCGGCGGTGCGATCGGCTACGCCCTGTCGGTCAAGAACGTCTACACGATGAACGTCGAGTTCTACACGGGCGTCGACGAGCGTCTCGAAGTGCCGCGGATCCTGCCACCGGCGCCCGACTTCGTCGACGTGTCGCACGCTCGGATCCTGATCGTCGACGACGTGGCCGACACCGGCCACACGCTGCGTTCGGTCGAGGAGTTCTGTCGAGGGCAAGGTCGCCGAGGTGCGCACCGGGCGTGCTCTACGAGAAGTCTCACTCGGTCGTGAAGTGCGACTACATCTGGAAGCGCACCGACCTGTGGATCAACTTCCCGTGGAGCGACCAGGACCCCGTCGCCAAGCGCGACTGGTCCGTCAAGGACGCCTGATCGCGACAGCGGACGTCGCCTGATCAGACGGTGCGGGCGTTCGGGAAGGCCTGGCGCTGCGCCGACTCGAGACGCTCCTGCAGCCGCTTGGGGTGCACGATGCCGAGCAGTTTCCCGTCGTTCCAGACGGTGACGATCGGGCGGAGCGGGTCGAGGCGGGGGAGCACCGTGGCCAGATCTTCGTCGAGCGACGCCTTGGCCAGGTTGTTGAACGGCACCATCAGCTGGGTGAGCATCACCAGCGGGCCGTCGGTCGAACGGCACCGCCCACAGCTGGTCCTCGAGCACGAGACCATCGAGCTCGCCGTCGTCGCCGACGACCGCCACCGCGCCGGCAGCACCGAGGCGTTCACGCTGGTCGATCATCGAGTCGGTGTCCATGTCGGTTCCGGCCTGAGC
Organism: Ilumatobacteraceae bacterium; assembly: GCA_963741755.1. GTDB lineage: Bacteria > Actinomycetota > Acidimicrobiia > Acidimicrobiales > Ilumatobacteraceae > Sva-07. The sequence goes on from CAVUJG010000002.1 coordinate 38,857, forward strand.
GATCCCGAAGAACGTGAGGTCGCGCACCTTGACGCCGTCGAGCTGCTCGGCGACGTACGACGTCATGATCTCGGCGCGTGCGTTCAGGGCGATGAACAGCCCGGTGATCATCACGAAACACACCGAATTGGCCGTTGAGCATCATCACGAACCGCCAAACCGACCATGCCCCAGCCGAGCACCCGTCCGGCATTGCCGGCATCACGCATCGCGCGGTACTTGTTGCCCGTTCGGGCCCAGCGAACGGCTCGCAGGACTCGGCCGCCGTCGAGCGGGGCGCCCGGCAGCATGTTGAACACCGCCAGCACGACGTTGACGAAGCCGATCCAGAACACCAGCATCGTCGACTGGACGGCGAAGCTTGCTCCGACAGCGACGACGCCGATCAGCAGGCTGACGGCAGGTCCAGCGACAGCGATCAGGCCGTCAGCCGCGAGCGGTCGGCGATTCACGATCGAGACGTGCGACGCCGCCGAGAGCCCAGAGGTCGATCGATTGGGTACGGACGCCGTAGCGGCGTGCAACGAGTGCGTGGCCGAACTCGTGAGCGAGAATCGATGCGAAGAATGCCACGGTGGCAACGACGCCGCCGACGATGCCGAGGTCAGCCGAGAGCAGCACGCCGAACCACAGCGCCACGATCGCCATGCTCCAGTGAGCGCGCACCGGAATGCCGGCATAGGTGCCGAGGCGGATCGAACCGGGGGTCATGGCGGGGGAGTGCTCCTTTCGAGCGAACACCTGTTGGGTGAGTCTAGGGATGTCAACCTCCCCGGTGGCCGCGGCATTCCATCACCCGGTCACCCGCCGGCGATGAGCGAGGTGACCGTATGCGGCGGTTTGGCTCATCGTTGGGGGTGGGTCCGGTGTTGCGATGAGCGAGGTGACCGTATGCGGCGGTTTCGCTCATCGCTGGGCGGGGTGGCGCTGGGTCAGGAGCGCTGTTCGAGGATGACGGTGGCGCAGTTGCGGCCGCTCGCGCCCCACACTCCGGCGCCGGGGAACGTGGCGGCGCCGGTGAGGTAGAGGCCGTCGACGGCGGTCTCGTACTTCGTCAGCTCCGGGTTCGAGTTGCGGAACGCGGCCAGCGGCCCGCCGGCGAAACTGGTGGCGTGCCCGGCGGGGAGATGGAAGTCGCGCTCGTAGACGTCCGGGGTCATCGCTCGCCACTCGATGATCGAGTCGAGGAACCCCGGCTCGCAGAGTTCGGCGAACGCCTCGAGCCAACGGCGCGGTTCGGTCGAATCGGCCCAGCCTCCTGCGAGGCCGAATGGCGTGTACAGCGCCTCGAGCGACAGGACGTGACGGCCCGGGGGTGCGATCGACGGGTCGATCAGCGTCGGCACGTTGACCAGCAGTCCCGGGCGTTCGAGGATCCGGCCGTCGGCCATCAGCGCCGCCCCCTGGTCGATGTCCGCGAGGCTCGGCGCGATCGCCGAGGTCGGCCCGAGCGGTCGATCGAAGCCGCGCAACACCGGCGGCGCCGACAGCACGGCATCGATCTTCGATTCGTAGCCCTCGTCGTGGCGGACGTCGCCCCAGCGTCGGACCAGATCTGCCGCCGATGACGGCGGATGCTTCAACCACCGCAGGAACGTGTCGTGAGGGTTGCAGGCCGACACGACGATCGGCGCGGTGATCTCGGTGCCGTCGACCAGGGCGATTCCGCTGACCCGCTCGTCGCTGCACATGATCGTGTCGACGGGGCTCTTCGTGCGCAGCGTGCCGCCGGCCGCTTCGAACGCGGCGAGCAGGGTGGCGGGCACCTGGCCGCTGCCGCCGATCGGTCGGCCCACCGTGGCCACGTGACGCATCGCGTGCGTCAGCGCGCCGAGTCCGCTGCCGGGCATCTCGGGAGTGATGCCCCACACCATCGGTCCGGTCAGGGCGGCGGGTCCCATGATCGCTTCTTCGTCGAAGTAGGACCGCAGCACGTCGGCAGCGCTCCGCCGTGACCACCGCATCAGCGTGCTCGCACCGCTGAACCGGCGGCGCAGGGCGAGCTTCGTCAGACCGGCGACGGTGGGCGGTTCGGCGGCGGCCTCGAAGATCATGCGGACCGCTGGAGCGGCAGCTGCGACGTAGCGGCGGTACCCGTCGACCTGGGTGGGGAAGTGCCGGCCGATGTCGTCGAGGGTCGCCTCGAGATCGTTGTAGTGCGACCACCCCGTGCCGGCCGCAGCGCTCGCCCACGAGAAGTTGTGCTGGGCGGGTTCGAGGTCGATGTACTCGAGTCCCAGGTCCCGAAGGCCGAGTTCCTCGATCACGGGAGTGGTCCGGAACGTGAGGTGATCGCAGTTGCAGATGTTGACGGTGGCGCCCGCGAACTGTTCGCTCGCTGCGGTTCCGCCGACCTCGGAGCGTGCCTCCACGAGCAGCGTCCGCATACCGCCCCGAGCGAGGTAGGCGGCGGTGACGAGTCCGTTGTGGCCGGCGCCGATCACGATGGCGTCGAAGTCGGATCGCGCAGGCGTTGACACGTTGCAGAGTCTCTCGCACTTCGATGTCGGCGGCGTAACGTGCCGGTGTGTCTTCTGTTTCGCGCCGACTCATCGAACTTCGCGGCCCCGACATCGCGCAGCTGGTCACCGAGCGGAGCATCTTCGTGCAGCCGCTCGGTGCGGTCGAGCAGCACGGCCCGCACCTGCCGTTCAACACCGATCTGCTGATCGCCGACCGGATCTCGGAACTGGCGGTCGAGCGCGTCGGCGACGAACTCGACGTGTGGCTGCTGCCGCCGCTCGCGTACACGAAGTCCAACGAGCACGCCTGGTCGGCGGGCACCATCTGGCTGTCTGCCACCACGTTGCTGGCGGTGCTCGACGACATCGGTCGCTGCGTGGCCACGACGGACGCACGAAAGCTCGTGTTCTTCAACGGTCACGGCGGCAACTCGGCGCTCGTCGGTGTCGCCAACCGCGAGATTCGGCTGGCCCACGGCCTGATGACGTTCCTCGCGCACCCGGGTGTGCCGCCCGACCAGGGCGGCGTGTCGGCGCCCGACGAGCTGGGCATGGGCATCCACGGGGGCACCGACGAGACGTCGATGATGCTGCACCTCGCTCCGCATCTGGTCGACATGGCGGTCGCCACCCGCAACGTCCCGGAGCAACTTGCCGACAACCGGTATGTCCGCTTCGGCGGTGCGGTCGGGTTCGGCTGGTTGTCGAACGATTTCGGACCTGATGGACACATCGGCGATCCGACGCCTGCTACGGCCGAACGAGGCGAGCAACTCGTTGCGCAAGCGGTGGATGCGTTCTGCGAGGCGCTCGCGGAAGTGGCGACGTTCGAACTTCCGGTGCGTTGAGATGAGTGCTACACCGGACCCGTCCGAGCTCCGTATCGATGCCGACCGCCTGCTCGCACGTATCGACGAACTGGGACAGATCGGACGGATCGACGGCCCGAACGGGGAGTGGGGCAACGCTCGACTCGCGCTGACCGACGAGGACCGTGCAGGTCGGGACCTCGTGGTCGCCTGGATGCGCGACCTCGGCCTCGACGTCGTGGTCGACGCCATCGGCAACGTCGTGGCAACCCGTGCGGGACTCGACTCGACGCTGGCACCGGTGATGGTCGGCTCGCACATCGACACCGTCGGCACGGGTGGCCGATTCGACGGCAACCTCGGCGTGCTGGCCGGACTCGAGATCGTCGAGACGCTCGAACAGGCGGGCGTCACGACCGAACGGCCATTCCAAGTCGCGTTCTTCACCGACGAGGAAGGCTCCCGGTTCGCTCCGGACATGCTCGGCAGCCTCGTGTACGTCGGGGGACTGCCGCTGGAGGAGGCGCTCGACCTCGTCGCCGCCGACGATGGCGCCCGTCTCGGCGACGAACTCGAACGCATCGGGTACGCCGGTCCGGTCCCATGCCCGACAGCATCCGCACCGCACGCATACTTCGAACTCCACATCGAGCAGGGCCCCATCCTCGAAGCCGAGGGCATCACGATCGGCGTGGTCGAGGGCGTGCAGGGCATCTCGTGGACCGAAATCGTCATCGTCGGCCAGTCGGCACATGCCGGCACCACCCCGATGCGGCTTCGTCACGACCCCGTCTACTGCGCGGGTGCGATCGCCACCTACGTGCGCGATCTCACACGCCGCCTCGGCGCCGAGCAGGTCGGCACGGTCGGGCGCCTCGACGTGTACCCCAACCTGGTCAACGTCGTGCCGGCCCGCGTGGTGATGACGGTCGACCTGCGCAACACCGACGACCGGGTGCTGCAGGAAGCGGAATCGCACCTGGCGACGTTCCTCGACGAACTTGCCGGCATGGAGGGTGTGTCGATCACGACCAACTCGCTCGCCCGGTTCGAGCCCGTCGAGTTCGATTCGTCGATGGTCGCTCTCGTCGAGGCGAGTGCGCAGCGTCTCGGCCACTCGACGAAACGGATGCCGAGCGGCGCGGGCCACGACGCTCAGATGTTGGCGCGGGTCTGCCCGACGGCGATGGTGTTCACGCCGAGTGTCAACGGCCTCAGCCACAACATCGCCGAGTTCACGGAGGCAACCGACATCGCCGCCGGAGCCAACGTGCTGCTGCAGGTCGTGCTCGATCGCCTCGACGTGCGTCGGAGCTGACGAGCGGATCGCCGGCTGGGTCGGGTCAGGCTCGCGCCTGGGTGGCCCACTTGCCCACGACACGATTGCCGATCCACCCGAACGCGGCGAAGACGACCACACCGAACATGCAGGCGAGCAGCACGGCGGCGAGGAGTTCCTCGCCTCGCAGCCGGGCGGCGTAGAGCTTGATGACCTGGCCGATGCCCACTTCGCCCTGGCCGAAGAGGAAGTCGCCGACGATGGCGCCGATCACGGCGAGGCCCGCCGAGATCCGCAAGCCAGTGAAGATCGCAGGCAGCGCCGCGGGAAACATGAGCTTGCGGAGCCGGGTCCACCGTCCGGCGTTGTGCAACGTGAACAGGTCGTGCATGCCCTGGTCGGCCGAGAGCAGTCCGAACAGGCTGTTCACCAGGATCGGGAACACGGCGATCAGCACGCACACGACGACGCGAGCGGTCTGGTCGTAGCCGAACCAGAACCCGATCAGCGGCACGATGGCGAGGATCGGCATCGATTGGAGGATCACCATGTACGGGAAGATCGCTCGCTCGAGCAGCTTGGACTGGCTCATGATGATCGCCAGGCCGAGGCCGAGGAGCGTGGCGATCACCAGACCGATGATGGCGATCTGCGCTGTGTTCCACAGCGCGGTCAGCATCTCGGACAGGTTCTCCCAGGTGAAGAAGCCGACTCGTGCGACCTCGTGCGGCGGCTTGAGCAGGAATCGGCGGCTCTCGCTGAGGATCGCGTAGCTCACGAAGTACCAGATCCCCAACAGGATCACGCCGGCAACCAATGGCGGGAGCACGATGCTCCAGAACGACTCACGCTTGGTGGTGTGGAGCCCCGACATGGTGCCGAGGGTGGTCGCGTAGCCGGGGAGCACCTCGTGCGCTGCCTCGGCTTCGGTCATCTTGTGGACGTCGTCGGTCCCTGCGACGTTGTCTCGGAGATCGCTCATGAGTGTGCTCCTCGCAGCGTGTGGCTGATCTCGCCACTGATCCGGGCGAACTCGGGATCGAACCGGAGGTCCGGATCGCGTGGGTAGTCGAACGGGATCTCGTACTCGGCCACGATCCGGCCCGGCCGGGACGACATCACCAGCACCTTGGTCGACAGGTACACCGCCTCACTGATCGAGTGGGTGATGAACAGGCCGGCGAAACCTTTGCGTTGGAACAATGCAAGCGTCTCTTCGTTCAGACGTTCGCGGGTGATCTCGTCGACGGCCCCGAACGGCTCGTCGAAGAGGAAGACCGGCGGCTCGAGCGTGAGCGTTCGTGCCAGCGACGCCCGCATGCGCATGCCACCCGACAGTGAATTCGGGTAGTGGTCCTCGAAGCCGGCGAGCCCGACCAGTTCGATGGCGTCGGCCGCTCGTGTCTGTCGTTCGCCTTTGGGGAAACCGTGCAACTCGCTGAGCAGCTCCACGTTCTGGCGCACGGTTCGCCAGGGCAGCAGGGTGGCGTCCTGGAAGACGTAGCCGATGCGTGAGCGGTCGATGAAGACCTCGCCATAGCTCTGGCCGAGCAGGCCCGAGGCGATCTTGAGCAACGTCGACTTGCCGCACCCTGAGGGACCAACGATGGTGATGAACTCGTTGGGGTGCACGTCGAACGTCACGTCGTCGATGGCATGGGTTCCGTCCGGGAACATCATCGAGATGTTCTGGAATCGCAACGCTGCGGTCCCGACATCCGTGGTGGCCTCAGCGGTTGGCGTGTTGGTCATGCGGCTCTCCGTCGCAGTGTGATCGTTGCGAGCGCACGGTGAGTGATGGGCCGGGGCGGACGTACCGCTCGCTGATGGACAGAGCCGACAGTAACACCAGCTCCTCGGCACCCAGTTGTCCCGAAATCTCGGTAACAGAGCGTTCACACGGAATCCGTGCCGGATGGGCACGACCGTTCGCCGGTCCGTCCTAGGCTGCCCACTGCTCCGATCGGAGCATCCACCAAAGGGGAGAGAATGAAGAGCAGCAAGGTAGTGAAACTCGCGTCGGTGCCCGTGGCGCTCGCGCTGGTGATGGCAGCGTGCGGTTCCGATGACGACAGCTCGTCGTCGACCGATGCCCCGGAAGCGACGACGGCACCCGAGGGCACCGACGGCGGCGCAGCAACGGCTGAGGGTGTACTCGCCGATGTGTGCCCCGATCCGATGGTCATCCAGACCGACTGGTTCCCGGAAGCAGAACACGGCGCGCTCTACGAGATGGTCGGCGAGGGCTACACGGTCGACGTCGAGAAGAAGACGGTCACCGGCCCGCTCGTCGCCGCCGGCGTCGACACCGGCATCGACATCGAAGTGCGCACCGGTGGTCCGGCGATCGGCTTCTCGCCGGTCCACAGCCAGATGTACGCCGATCAGTCGATCGTGATGGGCTACACCAGCCTGGATGCCTCCGCGACCTTCTACGAGGATCAGCCCACCATCGCGGTGGTGGCTCCGCTCGAGAAGAACCCGCAGATCATCATGTGGGATCCTGAGACCTACCCCGACGCCACCTCGATCGCCGACCTCAGCAACGAGGGCGTGACGATGAACGTCTTCGCCGGCAACGCCTGGATGGACGTCTTCGTGAACGAGGGCACCGTCGAGGCCTCGCTGGTCGATCCGTCCTACGACGGTTCGCCGGCCCGCTTCATCGCCGAGAACGGCGCGATCGCTCAGCAGGGATTCGCCTCGGCAGAGCCGTTCACGTACGAGAACGTGTTCGAGGACTGGGGCAAGCCGGTCGACTATGAACTGATCCACGACGCCGGCTTCGAGGCCTACACGCAGCCGCTGGGTATCCGCTCCGCGGATCTCGAGACGCTGTCGCCGTGCCTCGAGCTGTTCGTGCCGATCGTCCAGCAGGCGACGATCGACGCCATCGAGAGCCCCGACCGGTCGAACGCCATCATCATCGATGCCGTGACCCAGTTCGACGACTTCTGGGTCTACGACGAGGCAGTCGCCAACTTCGCCGTCGAGACGATGCTCGAGCTCGGCCTCGTGGCAAACGGTCCCGACGGCACGATCGGCAACTTCGACCCGGCGCGGGTGCAGCAGGTGATCGATCAGATGATCGCCGTCGACCTCGCGCCCGCGGATCTGACCGCCGATCAGATCGTCGACAACCAGTTCATCGACGAGTCGATCGGTCTCTGACACCCGGTTGACGAACAATTCGCTGCTCCCGGTCGGGCTCCACGGCCCGACCGGGGTCAGCGGTCATTCCGGCACATCGGAGTGGCACGGTTGCATGACGTGGTGATGGAGTGCCATGCGTGTTCTGCTCGTGGTCGATCCGATCCGAGATGATGGCGAGTTCGTCCGCCAGATCGCCGCGGCGGCCGTCGGTGGCCTCGAACGCTCCGGCCACGACGTCGACGTCATCGACGTGGTCGCCCGGCGGTTCTCGCCGGTGATGAGCGGCGACGATCGCCGTTCGTACTTCACCGAGCATCCACTGACCTGTCCGGAGACCACGGCGTCGGCCGAGCTGGTTCGACGAGCGGACGGACTCGTGTTCATCTACCCGACGACGCTGTCGACACTGCCGCCGGGATTGAAGGGCTGGATCGACCGGGTCTTCGTCCCCGGCGTTGCGTTCACGATCGGCGACGGCACCGGGGCCACGCGCGGGCTGTCGAACGTCCGCCGCCTGACGGGGATCACGATCCACGACGAGTCGCGGCGAGCGGTGTGGCGACAAGGAGACCAGGGTCGGCGCCTCATCGGACGCAACGTGCGCCTCTGTGGCGGTCTGCGAATGCGGTCGAGCTGGATCGCGATGTACGACGGAAGGTCGGCATCCGACGACGACCGTGTCGGGTTCCTCCGCACGGTCGAACGTCGAACGGGGCGCCTGTGACCGTGGTGGTCGTCCACGCCCATCCGTGCAGCGAGAGCTACGTGGCGTCGCTGTGCGAGCGGGTGCTGGTCGGGCTGGATCGCAGCGGGCGCGACCATCATCTCATCGACCTCTACGAGCGCCGCTACGACCCGTTCCTGCCGTTTCCGATCGAGGACGCCGAGGCGGTCGCCGTCGCCGACTCGCTCGTGCTCGTCCACCCGACCTGGTGGACCTCGCAACCTGCGATTCTGCTGGCCTGGCTCGGGCAGGCGGTCGAGACCGAATTGCCCGGTGTGCGTACGCTCGTGACCGTGACGACCCACGGTGGCTCCCGGTTGGCGAACCGCGTGGCGGGCGAGTCGGGGGCTCGTGTGATCGATCGCGTGGTCCGGGTGCGATGTGTGCAACGGCCACCGCACCGTCGCCTCGCGCTCTACGGTCTCGATCGCTCCACCCTGCGCCGCCGCGTGGCATTCCTCGATCGGGTCGAGTCCGAGATCGCCGAGTTGGTGGAGTGACCGTGCGCACCGGCGTCTGGCTGTATCCGGCAGCCACGGTCCAGGAGTTGGTCGAGGCGGTCGTCGTTGCCGACGAGGCCGGAATCGACGAGGTGTGGATCGCCGACGAAGGCGTGATGCGTGACCCGTTCGTCGTCTTCGCTGCCGCTGCAGGACGGACGTCGTCGGTGAGGATGGGGATCGGCATCACGTCGCCCGCACTGCGCCACCCCGGGGCGATTGCAGCAACGGTGGCTTCGCTCGACGAGCTGTCCGGCGGTCGAATGATGCTGGGATTCGGTGTCGGCGGCGAGCAGTCGTTGGCGCCGTTCGGTCTGCAGGCCGAACGGCCGGTCGCCCTGATCCGAGATGCGCTGCGAACGGCACGAGCGGTGCTGACACGCACGAACGGCGACGGGTACGTGGTCGCCGACCATGCGGCGCCGGCGCGCGACGTGCCGCTGTACGTGGCGTCGAGGGGTGAGCAGATCAACACGTTGGCATCGCGTGAGGCCGACGGGGTGTTCCTGTCGGGATTCGATCCCGAGCAGCTGCCGACCGTGCTCGGCTGGGTGCGCAGCGTCGGGTCGCCGAGCGTGGCGCTGTACCAGTCGGTGCGGTTCCGACCGTCGGCGCGTGACGATGCGACGTCGATCGCCGGTGGTCCGGCCGACCTGGCCGTCGCGCTCGGAGCGCTCGTCGAGATGCATCGACCCGACACGATCGGTGTCGCCCTCGTCGACGGCGATCCGGTCGTGGGGATGGTCGAGCGCGCCGCCGACACGTTGCAGCGTCTGCTCAGCAGTCGCGGATGACCTCGAAGGTCCGACAGGTGCAGGCTCGGACCCACGGGCCCATTGCCTCGTCGACGGCCGCGAGCTCATCGTGAGGAATCGCCTTCCACTGATCGAGTGACTCCCACTCGATCAGTGCGTGGACGTGCTGATCGTCGTCGACGTCGACCCACAGTTGTTTGCGGACGAAGCCGGGCTGGCGTTCGAGGAAGCGGCTCCAGGTCCGCTCCTCGACCTCCATCCACTCGACGCGTTCGTCGGGGGTGACGGCAAAGGTCAGGAACTCGATGACCACGTTGGGGAACCTCTCGTGCTGTCCGTGGTCGGCGAATGCTCGGTGACGGGTGCTTCTATCGTGCCACGACCTCGACGCCGCGGCGGAACACTCGCCGTGGTGCGGGTCCTTCGGCGATCGCCTGGCGCAGCGAGACGCCGGGGACCGCCACCAGGTCGGCAGAGGCACCCGCCTCGATCGATCCAGCTGGGCAAGCCGAGCACGCGGCGTGACGCAAGGGTCACCGAGTCCCATGCGACGTGTGGCAGATCGTGAGCGACCAGCACCATCAGCGACGCCGTCTCGAACGGACACGCCCGCCCCATCGGGTTGAACGGATCCTGAAGATTGTCGGCGCCGGCCGCGACGGCAACGCCAGCGCCTCGGAGCGCGTCGATGGCCGTGAGTCCGCGGGGCACCGGCTGCTGGTTGCGGCCGCCGAGCCACAGGTTGGTGTGGGGGAGTGTCACGACACCGATGCCCGCCGCAGCGACGAGTTCGGCGATGCGGTGCTGCTCGTCGGCGCTGCGTTGGCCGAGGCTCACGCAGTGGCTGGCGGTGACCGGGTGCGCAAACCCGGCGATCACCTGGGTGGCGAGGTACTCGAGGCCCATCACGCTCGGATCGAGCGTTTCGTCGGTGTGCAGGTCGACGCCGACGCCAACATCGGCTGCAATCTCGAGGAACACGTCGGTGGCAGCCTCGATCGCGCGGTCTGGCTCGAGGTGGGGGCAGCCTCCGACGAGGTCGGCGCCAGCGGCAAGCGCATCGCGCAGGAGCGCACGGTGGGTGGCCCCGGCGGCGCCGACCACCGGCATGCCGGTCAACGCGACGATCTCGACGTCGATCACGTCGGCGACGCGGCGCCGCACTTCGACGAGTGCCTCGACGTTGCGCAGGCCGCCGTACTCGACGGTGTCGGCATGGGTGCGCACGGCGACGTACCCATTGGCAGCCATCAGCCGAGCGGCTCGCTCGGCGCGTTCGATGACGTCATCGCCGGTGATGCGGTCGCCGAGTGCGATCATCGCATCGATGGCGCCGGCAAGATCGCCCGTGCGATTCTCGACCCGCTCGGCGAGGAAGGCCTTGTCGAGATGCGCGTGCGGCTCCACCGCCGAGGGCAGAAGGAGATGACCTGCAAGGTCGACCGACTGTTCGACCGTCACGTCGAAACCAGCGGTGAGATCGGCGCCGATCTCGGCGATCACTCCGTCGACGATCAGCACGTCGGAGGGTCCCTCTGTCACGGCTCCGTGAACAATCGTCGCTTGCCGTAGGAGGGTGCTGGACATCTGCGCGAAACTACTGGCCATGAGCGAACGACCGGACCTGAAACTCGGTGCCTTCTTCTTCGGCGGCGTCGAGATGGACGATGCAGGAGCCGGTGCCCCGGCGCCGATGGATCGCCGCTACACCAACGACGAGTGCTGGAAGGCCACGCTCGACTACGTCAACTCCGCCAAGGAGGCCGAACGGCTCGGGTTCGACTCGTTCTGGACCACCGAGCACCACTTCCAGTACGAAGGGTACGAGGTCATCCCGAACGGACTGCTCATCTCCACCTGGATCGCTGCGCAGACCACCACGTTGCGCTTCGGGGCGATGTTCAACGTCGTACCGCAATGGAACCCACTGCGCCTGGCCGAGGACTTCGCCACGCTGCACAACCTGTCGGGCGGGCGCGCCATGCTCGGCGTCGGTCGTGGCACGGTGCCGCGCGAGGTGCTGCACCTCAACGACAAGGGGGTGTCGATCGGGTCGATGGACAATCCCGACCAGGTCGCCGCCGACCTCCACAACCGCGAGATCTTCGAGGAGTCGATGGAGATCATCCGGCGGGCCCTGAATCAGGAGTCGTTCTCGTTCCAGGGCAAGCACTTCCAGATCCCGATTCCCGGCATCCCCGACCGCGGCGAGACGGTGCAGGAACTCACGCTGATTCCCAAGCCGATCCATCCGTTCGAGATCTGGCAAGCCGTCACCTCGCCGCCCACGCTCGACTACGTGCCCGTCGTCGATCACGGAGCCGTGTTCTGGAACCAGCACTACAGCTTCATCAAGCGGTTCTGGGACACCTACGCCGAGAAGTACCACGCGGTGCACGACGTCGAGTTGAAGTCGCACGAGAAGCGCATGCTGGTCGTCGCCTACCGCATCGAGGACACGATGGAAGAAGCTCGGGCGTCAGCGCTGCCGGGCCACGACGAGTTCTGGAAGTTCCTCGGGCCGTACGGCTGGAGTCGCGGCTACATGGGCCCCGACGGCAAGCCGGCCAAGCCCGGCCTGATCCCGACGCTCGACGAGTCGATCGAGAACAAGACGATCCTCGTCGGCCCGCCGGAGAAGGTCGCCGAGGAGATCTCGTTCTACCGCGACCTGCTCGGACTGGAATACCTCACGCTGTTCCCGCACATGCTCGGCGACCCCTACAAGAAGGCCGACGAGCAGATGGCCCGCTTCACCGAAGAGGTCCTCCCACTGCTCTGACTTCCCCGCGATGAGCGAAACCGCCGTATGCGGTCGCTTGGCTCATCGGTAGGAGGTTCGTTCCGGTTGCGATGAGCGAAACCGCCGTATGCGGTCGCTTCGCTCATCGGTGGAAGGGGTGTCAGAGGCCGGCGACGGAGCCGATGACGGCGCGCGGGTCGGCGGCACCGGCGAACATGCCGGTGGGCTCGACGACGATGGCGTGCGCGTGGCCGAAGCCCGAGTCCCAGGCAGGTCGGACCTCGCTGCGGTGGCCCCGGGCGGCGAGCGCAGCGACCCAGTTGTCGGGAGCGTGGCCTTCGACGTGCACGAGCGGTCCACCAGCGCCGGTCCAGGTGTCGAATCCCGTGTCGGGGCCGTGGAGGATCCATCGTGCGGCGTCGATCGCCGCGGTCGGCGACTGGCCGTGATGGAACAGTCGGGCTGCAATCTGCAGGAGGATCTGGGGCTGCGCGTCGCCGCCCATCGTGCCGAACACCGACGCGAGGCGGCCTGCTCGTGTCGCCAGCGCTGGAGAAAGCGTGTGGGGCGGCCGCCGGCCGGGCGTGAGTTCGGCGGGATGGCCGTCGATCAGGTTGAAGCCGATGCCTCGGTTGTGCAGGTTGATGCCGGTGTTCGGCTCGACGAGGTGGCTGCCGAATCCCGACGCATTCGACTGGATCAGCGACACACCGATGCGTCGGCCATCGCGATCGATGCCGGCCGTGCACAGGTACGTGGTGTCGCCGTCGAACCCGGGTGCGGGGCGCCGGCTGGCCGACTCGAGGCCGACCATGTCGAGCCGACCGTCGATCGATTGCAGGAGCGCTCGACCGTCGGCGTGTTCGTGCAGCGCGTCAGGGACGGTCGAAACCAGCCGCGGTCGCCGCTTCGATCAGAAGGTGGGCCCAACGCTCGTCGTCGGGATCATCGGGAAGGTCGAGTCGATCTGCCAGCCGTGCGGCGCCGAGCGTGAGGTAGCCCTGTGAGTTCGGCCCGATCGTGTGCAGCTCGACGCCGAAGGCGTTCGCCGTGAGCGGCTCGACCCACTCGGCCTGCACGGTGCCGAGGTCGTCGGCGTCGAACAGTCCATCGCCGAGTTCGAGCAGTCCGTCACCGAACGCGCCGAGGTAGAAGCCGTCGCGTCCGCTGGCGGGCAATGCGGTGAGCACGAGCGCTGCGCCGGGTCGGCGGACGATGGCTCCCGTTGCGGTGGCTTGGCCAGCGAGTTCGGCGAGATTCGATCGGCTGGTTGCGTCGAGACGCCGAAGCGATCCCACGAGGAGCGGGCTCGCAGGAAACCCGACGGCGGCGAGACGGCGGGCCGGCGCCAGGATCACGTCGAGGGGGAGCGACCCGAATCGCTCGTGCAGGGCCATCCAGCCGTCGATGCAGCCGGGCACGGTCACCGAACGAACGTCGAGCTTGAAGGGCATCTCGGTGAAGCCCTCGGAGCGAAGGGTCGTCCCGTCGGCACCCGAGCCGGCCCGGCCAGACGCGTTGAGGGCAAACGTCTCGCCCGGTTCGTCCGGTGTCGCCGGGTCGTCGATGTGTACCAGCGCGAACAAGTCGCCGCCGATGCCGCACAGATGCGGACGCGGTCACGGCGATCGCGGCATTGGTGGCGATCGCGGCGTCGACGGCGTTGCCGCCGAGGGCGAAGATGGCGTTGCCAGCCGAGGTGGCGAGCTGATCTGCGCTCGCGACCATGTGGTGGGCGGAGCGAACAGTGGATCGAGGGGTGGCGATCGGCATGGATGCCGACGTTAGGTCACAACGCGGACGCGGTGCCGTGCCACTGGTCTCGTTCGATCAGCACGTCGCGCAAGATCGCGGGACGGTCGGTCATGATGCCGTCGACGCCGAGGTCGAGCAGTCGATGCATCTCGTCGGCGTCGTCGATCGTCCACACATGGACGGCGACGTTACGACGATGCGCGTTGCGAACGAACCGCTCGGTGACCACGGTGACGCCCTTGAGCCCACTCGCTGCGCCATAGCGGACCGGGACTTGGGCTACTCGGTCGGCGACCCCGCTGACTCGCCCGGTGAGTCGCAGCGTGGCGACTTCCTGGGGGCTCATGCACGACAACAGCTGCGGGACCGAGCAGGGTGCGCAGCTTCGCGAGTCGGGCATGGCTGAACGCTCCGATACACACTCGGTCGATCGCCTCGAATCGTCGAATCAGTGCAGCAAGCGGGCCTGCCGCCGCATCGGACTTGCAGTCGATGTTGAATCTGACGTCGGGGAACCGTTCGAACAGCTCGCTCATCAACGGGATCGAGGCCCGTCCGTCGACGCGTACCTCGGCCAACTCGTCGGCGGTCATCTCGGCGATCGAGCCGTCGACGCTGCACGTCCGCGAGAGATCGGGGTCGTGGAATGCCATCAGCACGCCGTCGGCGCTGAGATGCACGTCGGTCTCGAGGTAGTCGAATCCGAGCCCGACGGCGTACTCGAACGCCGGCATCGTGTTCTCGGGCGCCTCGCTCGCCCCTCCTCGATGGGCGAACGGAATCGGCCCCGGCCAATCGAGATACGGGTGCATGAGTCGGCTCAGATCGAGCGCCCGGCTTCCTGCCAGTACTCGTCCTTCAGGAGGCGCTTGTAGAGCTTGCCGGTCGGGTGACGGGGGAGTTCGGTTCGGAAGTCGATCGAGCGGGGGCACTTGACGTCGGCCAACTCGGTGCGGCAGAACTGAATCAGTTCCGAGGCGAGCGCAGCTGCAGCGGCATCGTCGGCAGGCATCTCGACCGGCTGCACGACCGCCTTGACCTCTTCGCCGAAGTCGTCGTTCGGCACGCCGAACACCGCCACGTCGATGACCTTGGGGTGGGTGACGAGGACGTTCTCCGCTTCCTGCGGGTAGATGTTCACGCCGCCGGAGATGATCATGTAGGCCTTGCGATCCGTGAGATACAGGAACCCGTCTGCATCGAGGTAGCCGACGTCACCGAGCGTGCTCCAGCCCTTGGGGTGTCGCGAACCCTTCGTCTTCTCGGGGTCGTTGTGGTACTCGAACTCGGCGCCACCTTCGAAGTACACCGTGCCCGATTCGCCTTGGGGCACTTCCTCGCCATCCTCGCCGACGATGTGCACCACACATCCGATCGGTGATCCGACGGTGCCGGGATGGGCGAGCCAGCCCTCGCTGTTGCAGTACACGAAGCCGTTGCCCTCACTGCCCGCGTAGTACTCGTGGATCACCGGACCGAACCATTCGATCATCTGCTGTTTCACCGGCACGGGGCACGGAGCAGCCGCATGGATCACGCATTCGAGCGACGAGACGTCGTACGTCGCCCGAGTCTCCTCGGGCAGCTTGAGCATCCGCACGAACATCGTCGGCACGACCTGGCTGTGGGTGATGTCGTGCTCGTCGACGAGGCGCAGGTAGTCCTCGGCGTCGAAGTGCTCCATGGCGACGATCGTGGCCCCGAGGCCGTGGACGGCGAGGCAGAAGCGCAGCGGAGCCGCATGGTAGAAGGGCGCAGGAGACAGGTACCGCTTCGTGTCGTCGACGCCGAAGAGCAGCTGCAGCATCGGCAGCACCGCACCGCTCGTGGCTTCGAGCTCCGTGTTCGGGAACGGGCGCGTGATCCCCTTCGGCATGCCGGTGGTGCCGGAGGAATAGAGCATGTCCAGGCCGGCGACCCGGACCTCGTCGAGCGGTTCGGGCGACTGTGCGGCGACGGCGGTCTCGTAGCTCTCGTAGCCGTCGATCGTGCCGTCGAGCATCAGGCGCAGTTCGACGTTCGGGGTGCTGTCGATGATCTCCGCGGCCTGATCGGCCTTGTACTTCGAGGTGATGTACGCGCGGGCGCCGCAGTCGTTGATGATGTACTCGAGTTCGTGGCTGGTGAGCCTCGACGAGGCGCACGTGTACACGAGGCCGGCGTAGTGGCAGCCCCAGACGATCTCGAGGTAGCGATCGTGGTTCTCCATGCACATGGCGATGTGGTCACCTGGCTGGAGGCCGGCAGCGCGAAGCAGACGGCTGAGCCGGTTGGCTGCGGCATCGAGTTCGGCGAAGGTCTGGGTGAAGCCGGAGCCGGCCATGACGAGAGCCGGCTTGTCGCCGTGAGCGGAGAGGTGTGCGCCTGGGAACATGCGGGGCAACGTAGTCGACCCGGGCCGGCGAGCGCATGGTGGCGGTACGGTTCGTTCATGGTCCGAGCCCGTTTCGCCGAGATCATGCAGACCGACCGCCAGGGCGTGGCGCTCGATGAGGCGGCGCTGCTGGTCTCGACAGCCATCCAGCCGGGACTCGATGTCGAGCACTGGCTCGGCGTCCTCGACGGGCTGGCTGCAGGTTGTCCGTCGGCCACCGCCGATGGCGTGGCGCGCCATCTGTTCACCGACGAGAACTTCGTCGGCAACCGAAGCGCCTACTACGACTGGCGCAATTCGTGCCTCGATCGGGTGATCGCCACCCGCACCGGGATCCCGATCAGCCTGTCGGTGCTGATGATCGAGGTGGCTCGGCGTGTCGGCGTCGACCTCGTCGGTGTCGGGATGCCGGCGCATTTCCTCGTTCGGGCCGCCGATGATCCTGACGCGTTCTTCGATCCGTTCGACGGCGGTCGACGGCTCGACCGAATCGGCGCCCGAACCCTGTTCGAGCAGGTCACCGGCGCACAGGTGGCGTGGAGCGAGCAGTACCTCGACCCGACTCCGAACCGCGACATCGTGATCCGGATGCTCAACAACCTCAAGAGCGTGTTCGCCGGACGGTCCGACGCCGTGCGTCTGGCGATCGTGATGGACCTCCGCGCCGCAGTTCCCGAACTCGCCGAACTCGAGGCCGCCGAGATCACCGCCACCTCCGCCATCTTCAACTGACGATTACAACAGGGGTCAGACCCGCGATGTAATCGTCGCATCGGCGACGCCAGACTGAGTCGATGATCGATCGCGACATCAAGCAGTGCCTCGGCCAGATGATCAAAGGGGTCCAGGTGATCGGTGCCGCCCACGACGGAGTTCGTCGGGCCTACACCAGCCACTGGTTCGAGCAGGTGAGCTTCGAGGAGCCGATCGTGATGGCCAGCGTGTCACCGAAGCACGACACGTATCCGCTGATGGTCGCTGCAGGACGGTTCGCCGTGAGCATCCTGGCTGCCGACCAGATCGTCGAAGGGCAGTACTTCAGCTATCCAGGCCGCAAGTTCCGCTATGTCGCCGAGGAGTACCTGACCGATTGGCCGAACAGCGATCACGTGCTGGCGGTCGTGCCCAACTCGATCGCCTGGCTGCACTGCGAGATCTTCGACCGGGTGACGATGGCCGACCACGAGCTGTTGTTCGCCCGGGTCGTCGAAGTGGAACCCGGGCGCCTGAAGGAGCCGCCGCTGCTCTACTCGAGTCGACTCGGTTGGCGGGTCACGGGCGACAAGGCACGCGAACCGGGCGTCAGCATTCGCGACCAGTTGCTCGACAGGATTCCGGCCGACGACTGAAAGTACGGTGCCGGACATGACGATGACCGACAGCAGCACCGAACTGAACGCCGATGAACAGCGCGTCAGCGACCTCGTCGACGAACTCCTCTCCGCCTTCCCGCCGAAGACAACCGACCCCAAGGAGTTCCTCGGGCAACAGTTCGATCGTGGTCTCGCGTGGGTCCACTTTCCCGAAGGCCACGGTGGCCTCGGGCTCAACCCGAAGCTGCAGAAGCTGATCAACGAGCGCGTCTACGCCGCTGGAGCGCCGAACCCGATGTATCGCAACCCGATCGGCCATGGCATGACGGGCCCGACCGTGGTGGCGTGGGGGAGCGACGACCAGAAGCAGCGCTACCTCCGACCACTGTTCACCGGCGAGGAGATCTGGTGCCAGCTGTTCTCAGAGCCCGGCTCCGGATCAGACTTCGCCGGCCTGTCGTCGACCGGCGTGCAGGACGGCGAGGAGTGGATCGTCAATGGCCAGAAGGTCTGGACCACGCTGGCCCACCTCTCGAAGTGGGGGCTCCTGGTCGTGCGCACCGATCCGAACGCTGTGAAGCACGCCGGGCTGACGGCGTTCGTGGTCGACATGGAGGATCCGACCGTCGAAATCCGACCGCTGCGTCAGATGACCGGCGAGGCCGAGTTCAACGAGGTGTTCTTCTCCGATACGCGCATCCCCACCGACGAGATGCTCGGCGGTCCTGGCGATGGCTGGCGGGTGTCGTTGACGACGCTGATGAACGAGCGGGTTTCGATCGGCGGCACGATCCCCGCACGCGGGTCGGGCACGATCTCGGCGCTCGTGCAGACCTGGCAGTCGCTCCCGGCGTCGGCGAAGGGCGAAGCCGCACGTGACGAGGTGATGAAGCTGTGGGCGCGTGCCGAGGTGCTCCGTCTCACGAACATCCGGGCGAACCAGAATCGCAAGATGGGTGACCCAGGGCCGGAAGGCTCGATCGGCAAGATGGCGTCGGCCGACCTCAACAAGGACATCTACGACGAGGTCATCAACCTGATGGGCGCCGACGGCCTGTTGTACGGCAGCTACGAGATGATCCGCCCCGAGACGGCGATGGGCTCGGACACCCTGCAGAAGGCGTTCCTGCGTAGCCGGGCGAACTCGATCGAGGGTGGCACGACCGAGGTGATGAAGAACATCCTCGGCGAACGCGTGCTCGGTCTGCCCGGCGACATCCGCGTCGACCGCGACAAGCCCTGGTCAGAGGTCCCGCGCAGCTGAGTCAGTCGGCCGACTCGAGCCGCTTGACCATCCACAAGGCGTCGCTGCCCGACGGGAAGTCCTCGATGCGGGCGACGACTTCGTAGCCGAGCCGGCTGTACAGCTGGTGTGGTTGGAAGGAGTGAGCAAAGATCACGATTGTCGTACATCCCCGCGCACGCGCCTCATCTTCGGCGGCGCGCATCAGTGCGCTTCCGAGTCCCGCGCCGCGCCGATCGTCGGCGACCCAGAGGTTCTGCAGTTCACAGCAGTCGCCCCACGTCCAGCCGGTCACTCCAGCGCAGACCCGGCCGCCCTCGCGAGCGAACACGGCCAGGTCGTTGTCGGGCGGGAGCCGGGTCGCCGTGCTCGCCGCCCGGCGGACACCGACTTCGATGAGATCGAGGTCATCGGGGTCGGGATCGAACTCGACCGAGATGTCCACGACGTCGGCTGTCAGCCGATGAGCTGTTCGAGGAATGCGAGGTCGTCGAAGTAGGTGCGCACGGCACGGATCTTGTCGCCGGAGTACTCGGCGATGCTGACCCCACCCATGTAGACGTGTGCCCCCGTGGCATCGATCCAGTTCTCGTCGTCGAACGCCAGACGCCCGGTGTGGTCGGCGTCGAGCCGCCATTCCGCCACGACTTTGTTCCCGATCTCGTCGATGCTGCGCACGGTGACCGCCTGGTTGCTGAAGGCCTCTTCGCGATCGCCGAACGCCTCGGTCACCTCGGCCAGCGAGGTGGCGTACATGTTCGGTGACCACACCTCGGCATCATCGGTGAACAGTTCGCCGAGGTCATCGGTCCCCGCTCCGAAGGCGACGATCAACGCACGCAAGAGCGCGTCCTGTCGCGCGCTCATGCCCCGAGCACCTTTGCCTTGGCGGCGGCGAATTCGTCATCGGTCAGCACCCCGGACGAGTGGAGCTGGGCGAGATGCTCGATTTCGTCGGCAGGGTCGGCAGGAGGTGGGGCGTACGCCGTCTCGGCAGGCGCTTGGGCATACGCCGGTTCCTCGGCATATGCCGGCTCGGCGTACCCGCCGTCGGCCGGCGCGTCGTAGGCGGCTGCCTCCTGCTCGCCGCGCTTGACCCCTTCGTGGTGAGCGATCGCTCCGACCGCCACCATCCTTCTCCTGCGTTGGCGCCTTCTCATTCCCATGGGAACTCCTCGTGATGTCGTGTGTGGGCGATCTTCGCCCGGTCATCCATACTGACGCCGACGCGACCCGGGGACATCACCCGGAAGGGACGAAGTCGTCAGGTAGGGCCAGTGTCGCGGCTCACGGGCTGGCGAGGCCGGCGAGGACGTCGCTGGCGCCGAGTGTGCGGTCGTCCATCGCCGGGCGGTCGAGCATCCTGCCGCCGAGCAGCGCGGTCGCCGCCGTCTCGATCGAGGTCTGCAGCTCTCGGATGTTGCGTGGGGGAGGAAAGTACTCGTCCTCCTCGGTGACGTCGACCAATTCGACCCCGTTGCGAGGGTTGAGGAAGTCGAGGACGGCATCGACGAGTTCCTCGGGCGCCGAAGCACCGGCGGTCACGCCGACGATGCCCGTCAGGTCATGGGGGAGCTCCGCAACGTCGTTGATTCGATAGACCCGAGCGCACCCCTCCTCAACGGCCAGCTGTTCCAGCGCCCGAGTATTCGATGAATTCGCAGAACCGATCACGACGACGACGTCGCAGCGATGCGCCAGCTCCATCAGCGCGGCCTGACGGTTGGTGGTCGCAAAGCAGAGGTCGCTACGTCCCGGCGTCCAGACATCGGGGAATCGCTCCTTCACGCGCACGGCCACACCTTCCCAGTCGCGGTGCGACAGCGTGGTCTGGGCGAGCAGGGCAACGGGCTGATCGGATGGCTCGAGCTGGTCGACCTCTTCGACCGATTCGACGCGGTCGATCGAGTTCGGAGCGACGGCCATCGTGCCGATTGCCTCCTCGTGGCCCTGGTGGCCGACGTAGACGATCCGGTAGCCCTTGCCGGCACGCACCTTGACCTCGTGATGGACCTTGGTGACGAGCGGGCAGACCGAGTCGACCACGTACGACCCTCGGCTGCGGGCGGCCTCGACGACTTCGGGGGCCGAACCGTGCGCCGACAGCATGATCGGGCTCCCGACGGGCACCTCGGCGATGTCGTCGACGAACACGACTCCCTGGTCGGTGAATCGGTCGACCACGAGCTTGTTGTGGACGATCTCGTGGTAGCAGTACACCGGCGCCGGGAACGTCCGGACCATCCAGGCCAACGCCTTGATGGCCATCTCGACACCGGCACAGAACCCACGGGGCTGGGCGAGCAGCACGTGGTCGACGCCGGAGTCGCTTGCGGTGGGTGACATCCGGTCCCAGGCTACCCGCCGTGCCCCGCCGGTAGCCTGACGAACCCATGTCCGACACCGCCCACATCGAGCGCGCGGCACCGTCGGGTTCGCTCGCGCCCGTGGTCGTGGCGGTGACACCACGATCGCCCGCATCACTGGCCGGTGTCCAGGCTGGCGACGAGATCGTGCGGATCAACGGCGAGGTGCCTCGGGACATCATCGAATGGCAGCTCGCCGCCGACGAAGCCGACGTCGAACTCGACGTGCAGCGCGGCGGTCTCGATCTGGCGTTCTCGATCGAGAAGCGTGCAGGCGAGTCGCTCGGCGTCGACGTGTCGAGCGCCGTGTTCGACCGGGTTCGCACCTGTGACAACCACTGCGAGTTCTGTTTCATCTACCAGCTGCCCAAAGGCATGCGCCGCAGTCTCTACTTGAAGGACGACGACTACCGCCTGTCGTTCCTGTACGGCAACTTCACCACGCTCACCCGTTTCACCGAGGCCGATCTCGAACGCGTGATCACCGAGCGGCTCTCGCCGCTGCACGTCAGCATCCACTCCACCGACCCTGACGTCCGCAGCCAGATGCTGAAGAACCCCCGGGGCGCGATGAGTCTGCGCTGGCTGCGAGCGCTGCTCGACCACGACATCGCCGTGCGCGGTCAGATCGTCGTGTGCCCCGGCGTCAACGATGGCGCCGTGCTCGCCGACACGATGGCCGGCATCCTCGATCGATTCCCCGAACTCGAGTCGGTCGCCGTGGTGCCGCTCGGGATCTCCAAGTTCAACGGCGAGGACGCGATGCGACTGCACACTGTCGCCGAAGCTCGCGCCGTGGTCGACATCGTCGACGACTGGCAGGACGTCTTTCAGGCCACCCTCGGCAAGCGCATGGTCTATGCAGCCGACGAGTACTACCTGATGGCCGAGCGACCGTTCCCACCGGCCGATCGCTACGACGGATTCCCGATGCACGAGGACGGCATCGGTATGGCCCGCACCTTCGAGGCGGAATTCCACGGCCGTGCCGACGAGGCAACCGGCGTCCGTCGCGGCTTCTTCGCCGCGGTCGATGCGCCGCCGAACCCCGCTGCATACACCGGGCTGCGCACCAGCACGCCGTGCAGCACAGGCGCCTCCGGCGACATCGCCGCCATCTCGCTTCGCCCGCGTCGTAACGCACCGATCGGTGTGTTGACCGGCGAGCTCGGCGCTCCCGTGATCTCGCCGCTGATCGACTCGCTCGGTCGCGACGACATTCGTGTGATCGCCGTGCGCAACGACTTCTTCGGCGGCAACACCGGCGTCACGGGGCTCTTGACGGGTGACGACGTGAGCCGGGCCCTCGCCGCCGAACCGCAAGGCCATCGGTACCTGCTGCCTGATGTGTGCTTGTCGGACGAGGGACGATTCCTCGACGGCCTGACCGTCGCCGACCTTCCCCGGGTCGTGGAGATCATCGAAACTGACGGCATCGCACTGCGTGCCGCATTGGAGCCAACGTGACCGACATCGACAACGACACCCCAGAAGACACCACGGACGAGACCGGGGGCGACGCCGAGGTTGCGACCGTCGTCATCATCGGGCGTCCCAACGTGGGCAAGAGCACGCTGTTCAACCGCATCGTCGGAAGCCAGCAGGCGATCGTCGAGGACCGGCCGGGAATCACCCGCGACCGCAAGGAACTCGACGCCGAATGGCTCGACGTGCCGTTCCGCGTCGTCGACACCGGCGGGTGGATGCCGGGTGGCGACGAGCTCGACGCCAAGGTGAGCCGTCAGGTGGAAGCCGCCGTCAAGGACGCCGACGTGGTGTTGTTCGTGGTCGATGCCTCGGTCGGACTCACCGATGACGATCAGCAGATCGCGAACTGGATCCGACGGTCGAAGACTCAGGTGGTCGTCGTCGCCAACAAGTCCGACAACGAGCGCCGCGAAGCCGAGATGTGGGAGTTCATGAGCTTGGGCATCGGTGAGCCGGTCCCGGTCAGTGCGCTGCACGGCCGTCGTGCCGGCGACCTGCTCGACATCGTGCTCGAGCGGTTCCCCGAGCATCTTCGCCAACCGATCAACAAGCCGATCGACCCGTGGCGGCCCGAAGACGACGACGACGCCGAAGCTGCCGCCGAGGCGGAGGCCGCCGTCCCGCGCGTGGCCATTGTCGGGCGCCCGAACGTGGGCAAGAGCACGCTGTTCAACCGCTTGGTCGGCGCCGACCGCTCGGTCGTCCACGACCTCGCCGGAACCACTCGCGACTCGATCGACACCATGGTCGACACCGCTGACGGGCCGATCGTGTTCATCGACACCGCCGGCATGCGCCGCAAGGGCAAGATCGACGACTCCGCCGAGTACTACTCGTTCGTTCGTGCGCTGCGTTCGATCGACGACGCCGACGTGGCGCTGCTCGTGATCGACGCCACCGTCGGCGTCACCGCCCAGGATCAACGCCTGGCCGAGCGCGTCGACGCAGCGGGCTGTCCGATCGTGCTGATCCTCAACAAGTGGGACCTGGTCGGCACCGAGGAACGACTCGAGATCCAGGCCGAAGTCACCCGGATGCTGGGTTTCGTCGCCGACAGTTCGGTGCTGAAGATCTCGGCGCTCACCGGCAAGAACGTCGACAAGCTGCACCCGCGCTTGACCGAGGCGATCGGGCAGTACCACACCCGGGTGCCGACCCGTGACGTCAACAAGGTGATCGCTGCAGCCCAGCAACGTCAGCCGATCGGTGGCGGCGCCAAGATCCTGTATGCCGTGCAAGGTGCGATCGATCCTCCGACGTTCACGCTGTTCGTCAACCGTGACGTCCCGCAGCACTACCTGCGCTACATCGAGCGGACGATCCGCGAGGAGTTCGGTCTCGGTGCCACGGCGATCAAGATGCGCGTCCGCAAGCGCCAGTGACATCGCACCGAGTCGTTCTGAGGATGTCTGATGCCGTGGTGTGAAGAGTGCGCCAAGTACTGGACGCCGAACTCGATGAACGACGACGGCACCTGCCCGAGTTGCGGGCGAGTCGTCGAGGAACCCACGCCGCCGGGCACGGCCGATGACGAGAAGACGCCGTGGCACTTCAAGCTGATGGTGGTCGCGCTCGTCGTCTACCTCGGCTGGCGTTTCGTGGAGATCGTCACCTGACCACCCACGTTTGCGCTGCAATTCGGATGACCGGGGTCATCCAAATCGTCACGCAAACGGGCAGGGAGATGCCCGAGCGGTCGATAGAGTCCACGCTCCACATGCATACGGGCTGTGGCGCAGCTTGGTAGCGCACCTGTCTGGGGGACAGGGGGTCGCAGGTTCAAATCCTGTCAGCCCGACGAATGCAACAGGGGCTTCGCCGGCAGGCGGAGCCCCTGTTTCGCGCTTGCGATGCCGACGACTCCCGACCGCAAGCGGTTCGAATTCAGCCGAACACTGTTCCGATCGCGGGCATCGCATCCTCGATCGTCAGGATCGGTCGTGTTTCCATGTCCATCCACTGTTGGTACCGCAATGCGTCGGCGTAGCTGTCCTGCAGGGAATCGACCTCGGCGATGGTGAAGCCGCCGCCACCATCGGCGAGAACGTAGTGGGCGATCTCCCCATTGCCAGGACCCAGCTCGGCGAAGACTGCGAGCAGTGCTCTCACCGAATCAGGCGACTGGTCGCCCTTGAACTTGTATCGAGTCACCACGAGCATGTCACTCTCCGTTCTGAAGCGCCGGACACCCCCATTGACGTCCGGCATCATCGACGATGACAGGACCAGGCTCGCCGGTCAACGTGCCATCCGACACCGGCAATCGAGTCATTCGGACTGGCGACCTGCGGTCGCGAAGCGTTCGTCGGCGAGCACCACGACGGTTGTCGAGCGGACCCGAGCCTCCGACTGAATCGTGTCGGGCAGCGACGGGTGGCTAGCGTCCACGACCGAACGAAGGGGGTTCACCGTGCACGATCACGACGCCATGCCGGGGATGCTGGCCGAGTTTCTGCGACGCCATCGGGACGATGTCGAGTTGATCGAAGTCACCGAGTACGAGCCGATGGCGGGCGGGTACAGCCGCTCGATGGCGCGAGCGAGGATCCGCTACACCAACGACGGCGTGTCGTTGGAGGAGAACGTCGTGCTTCGTGGCGATCCGCCTGCGGGTCACTCGATGATCGAGACCGATCGCGACCACGAGTGGGCGGTGCTGAAGATGCTCACTGACCTCGGTGTCATTCCGATCCCGCCGGCGCGTTACTACGACGGGACGGGCGAGCACCTCGGAACCAAGGCGATCGTGATGGACCACGTCACCGGCGGGTCGCTGCAGTCGTTGATCGAGGACATGGTCGAGTACGGCGATCATCCGACCCGCCTCGCTCGTCTGTGGGGTCTGATCCACACCGTCACACCCGATCAACTCCCTGACGCAATGCCGCATCCCGAGAGCTGGGATGCCCGGATCGACGAGCTGATCGCCACCTGGCGTCACTACGAGTCGGCGAGCGTCAACAGCAATCCGACGTGGCGCTACATCGCTGCGTGGCTCGAAGCCAACAAGCCGCCGCCGCTTCCGCTCCGCCTGACGCATGGCGACCCGCAGGCGCCGAACGTGATGATCGACCACGACGACAACTACCTCGTCGTCGACTGGGAGTTCGCTGCCATCGGCGACCCGCGAGAAGACCTCGGCTGGTACAACATCTACTCGACTGCGGCGGGCCCCAATCTCTACGAAGTCGACCCGGAGGCCTTCCTGGCCGCGTACCGCGAGGTCACTGGCTTCGGCGAGGCCGAGGTCAACCAGCTCACGGTGGGGTACTTCACCGTGCTGTCGTCGATCAAGATCCTCGGCACGATCTGCTCGCAGCTCGACAAGTTCGCACTCGGCGAGAACTCCGGTGCGATGACCGCATTGCAGATCGGATCGATCTCGTTCGGTCACGACAACTTCATCAACGCCATCTCCGGGATGCAGGCAGCATTCGACGCGATGGCCGCCGCCGCCGAAGGAGCGTCGTCATGATCGTCCGCCCCACCACCGCACAACTCCTGCGCGACGTCCGTCACGAACTCACCGACGTGGTCGGCCCTGAGGTCCACACCGCAACGGCAAAGGTCGCCCTGGAACAGATCGACATCATCCTCGAACAGTGCGCCGTTCGTTCCGGCTCGGAGATCGCCTGGATGGTCGAGGAGATCGACGAGATCGAGGCGTACGCCGCCGACGTCGCTGACGCCACCGGCGACCAGGCGACGATCGCAGCGCTGGAAGCCGGCCGAACGGGGCGCAGTGGATCGCTCGAACTCGACGATCTCGCCGGCGACTACAACCTGATGTCCGAAGCGCTCTCGTGCGCGATCGAAGCCTGCATGGCCGACCCCGCACAGCGGCCGTTGCGCGAGCGGGGCATCGAGATCCTCCGACTGCGTCGCGCCGAACGCGAGACCGTCGTGCGCGCCAACTGGCGCCTCGTCGGCCGCGGCTGAGCCGCGGTCACGCAGTCGGACCACCCGACGCAATTCTGCGCACCACCAGTCAAGAAGTCGGCGTGGTGCGTGGCGTCTCGGCGGGCAGCCCGTGGAGGTGGGCCGAGTCGTTGTAACGCTTGAGTCGCCATTCGCCAGACGGCGCCGAGGTGAACTCGGTGAGCGACGTGTTGAGCGTGTGGAGTTCGAAGCTGCCGGTCGACGCGGTCCGCAGCAGGTGGCGGAATGTGGCGTCGATGACGCCGCCGTGGCACGCGATCACGATCGAGCGGCCCCGGTGTGTCTCGACGGTTGCCGCCAGCGCCGCTCCGACCCTGGCGTGGAACGCCGCGATCGTCTCGCCGCCCGGAAAGACCTCGACGTCCGGGTCGCTCCAGTCGGGCGCTCCGAAGCGCTCGACGTAGCTCTCGAAGGTCATCCCGTCGATCTCGGGCCCGGGGTCGTGCTCGCCGAACCCGGGATCGATTTCGATGGTCGGGGCGCCGAATGCGGGTGCGATTGCCTCTGCGGTCTCGAGTGCTCGCAGGAAGTTGCTGGCGATCAGCACATCGGCGGCCAGCTCACCCGTCGTCGCCAGGCGGTCCCGGAGGCGATCGGCCTGACGTCGACCGAGGTCGGAGAGACCGCTGCACGTGCGGTAGCCGCCGATGACGCGGTTGACGGTGACGTTGGACTCGCCGTGGCGGACCAGGACGAGTGTGGTGGGTGTCGGCGCCGTCATGCTCGGCTCCGTTCAGCGGTCGCTCGGACTTCGATCCCGCCGCGCGGGCGCTGCGTGAGAACCACGCTGACGTGGTGCGGCACGACGGTGCACATCACCTCGTCGGCGATCTCGGCGGCGAGCGCCTCGACGAACACGGCTCGGTCGCGAAAACCCCACAAGTACAGCTTCAGGCTCTTCGACTCGATGCACCATCGATCGGGTCGGTACACGATCTCGAGTGTCGCCAGATCGGGCTGCTGGGTGACGGGGCACACCGACGTCAGCTCGTCCGTGGTCATCCGCACAGTCGTCACGTGGTCCGGGGCGGGAAACACCTCGACGTGCTCGATGGCGTGGCGCACGTCGTGGCCGAGGACAGTGAGCGCAGGGGCCTGGTCGTTCGACATCGGTCGCAGGGTACCGCCCGACCGGCGCGCCGTCAGGGGCGCAGTTCGAACAGGAGCGGGTTGACGCCTTCGCTCACCGTGATGAGGGTGGAGTCGCGAAAAGCAACGGCCTCGCCCTGGCCTTCGGGAGCCACTCGCGCCTGGCACGGATCCGATGCCAGCGACTCGGCAACGCTGGTTCCGGCCCGCCGTGGCCACACCCATGCGGTCTCGTAGGTGCGCAGCTGCGATCAGTGCGCCGTCGGGGGAGACGTCGCCGCCGGTCGGGAGCCCGCCGAGCCCCAACCGTGAGATCGGGTGGGGAGGATCGGCCACCGTTCGTGTTTCGAGCAGTGGCGCGTCGAGCGTCCCGACGAGCGCCAGCTCCACGGATTCGTCGCCCCTGACGTCGAGCGGCCCCTCGAACACGAACGACGGCGCGGTGGGACCGAGCTCGGCGGGAATGCCGTCGACGCGTCGCTGCTCTTTCGTGATGATCACGACGCTCCGATTGATGTCGTCGACCAGGACGACCTCCGCGTTGTGGGCCTGGTCCGGGTAGGTGTACTCCAACACCTCGACATCGGCGATCGGGGCGATCACCGCCGGGTCAGGCTCGGCGAAGCGGTACATACGGATCGACGGGCGGCTGGCGCCGTTGTCGCCGATGTCACCCAACAGGATCTCATCGCCCTCCGAGCCCGAGATCATCGCCATGTCTTCGACATCGACCACGCCGTCGAGCATGAGGGGATGAAAACCGAGGTCGGCGCCGTCGTCACCCAGTGCAAACAGCCCTGGGCGTTCGCTGCCGTCGTTGTGCGCCCAGATCACGCCACGGTGGCGGCGGCTGGCGACGAGCCCGGACGCTTCATCGAGCGTTGGGTCAGCGACCTGGCCGAGCTCGAACGTCGTCTCGTTCGCACACAGCGCCAGTGCGGTCCCTTCCGGTGCGCTGGTCGTGGTCGGTGCAATGGTCGTGGTGGGTGCGATGGTCGTGGTCGGCGCAACGGTCGTGGTCGGCGCACGGGTGGTCGTCGGGGCAACGGTGGTCGTCGCAGCCGATGCCACGCTGTTCGCCGTGTCGACACTGGCGTCCTCGGCCGTCGAGCACGCGGCCATGGTCGTCACGACGACCGAGGCGACGAGCAGGTCGAGGCTCCGACGCATCATCTGATCGTAGGCAGCTCGTTGTGGCGTCGGTCGTCAGAATCCGCAGATGTCGAAGTTGTTGAACAGCGGCGACATGCCGGCCAGCTCGGCGTTGTCGCGGAACTCGACGAGGCCCGGTTGCGTCTCGATCCAGTCGAGTCGCTCTGCCTGGCCGTCGGTTGCCGGCTCGACAGCGAACACGAACCCACTGAACGCCTCGGCGAAGTCCTCCTCCGGGTTCGTGGCGGCATACGGACCGAAGAAGCCGTCGTCGTCGGCACATCGGGCGTCGGCGTCGTCGACGGACTCCTCGGCTGGATCGATGCCGGCGAGCACTTCGGGGTCCCAGAACTCGACGATCCAGGCGGCCATCAGCGAATCGTCGAGGTAGCAGCCCTCGCCGTTGAAGTAGGTGACGCAGTTGTCGATCGCCTCGTCGCTGCGATCGAGTTGGTCGGCGGTGGCGGTGAACATGTGGGAGAACTCGTGTGCGATCGTGACCAGCAACTCGTCAGGGTCGGCCGCTCGCCAACGACTCCCATGCATCGACGACGATCGGGTCGGCGTCACCGAAGCACAGCGCCCCCAGCTCGCCGTCATCGACACGGTACGCCGACGTGAAGACGTACTCCTCGTCACCGTCGTTGAGTGCCGTCTCGGAGCAATCGACGCCCGTCAGTTCCGCGGCGGCACCGTCGACTGTGTCGCCCGACGCGTCATCGATCGTCTCGCAGGCGACCCCGGCAAGTACGAGCGCGGCGATCAGGGTCAAGCGGAGAAAGCGCACCGCTCGATGATGGCACGCAGGCTCGTGATCACCTGAGTGGCCCGTTTGCGGCACCGGTGGTCAGATCGAGCAGGCCGTTGCGGAGCGAAGTCGGGCCCGCACCGCCCACGCGAGCAGCACGATCGACGCAACCGCCAACGCCGGTTGGATCGGCTCGAACCACTGGCGTGCGCCGGTGGTTCCGAGCGCCACGATGACCAGCTTGTTGCAGACCGGGCATCCGACGGCGAAGAACGACAGCAGACCGGCGATGCCGCCGCGCCGAGTCGGAGTGTCCATGTCGTCGAGCGTTGTCGGTGCCGCGGATCGGTCGCTGACGTATGTCGCCGCGAGGAGTCCGCCGAGTACGGCGGTGACGGCCAGGGTCGGATACGACCACCACGTGACGGGAACCGGCCGACCGAACACCGGGTTGGGGATCACGTCGGTCGGCAGTCCAATCGCCAGGGCGACGAGCATGGCGGCACCAGTGGCCACGAGCAGGTGGCGTGGCGACCACGACCGGATGGTGTCGAACGCGCTGGATCGCTCTGCGGAGGCCAGCTCGTCGACGTCGATCACACAGATACCCTAGTGGGTACCAAGATCGATGTGAACCCGGTCAGTCAGCTCCCTGCAGGGCGGCCGCAGCAGCGCTGACGACGTCGTCGAACCGGGCCGACACGGCATCGAACCAGGCCGGATCGTCGTCGGCGAACGCTGCACGTACCTGGGCTCGCACCGCTGGAGCATCAGGGCCGCGAGCATCGCCGTGAGCGTGGAGCACCGCATCGGCGCGCAACGCCTGCAGCACGCTGACGACGTCGACCGTGCCGAATTCGAGGGCGACGGCGGTGATCTCCACGTGGGGGAGGAGCTCGTCGAGCGCCCCGAGCCAGTCGCCGCTCAGCGGTGCCGACACGCTCTCGCCGTCGACCATCGACCGCACCTCGCCCCACCAATCCGTTCCGCGGCGGTAGCCGGCGTCGTTGGCGCCCTCATGGGAGATCAACTCGCCGTGGCCCCACGGTCCGAGGCCGGTGTGCAGGTCGACGAGGCCCATTCTCGTTGCCGATCCGACGAGCTCGGCAAGGTGCTCGGCGAGCCATCGATGAGACCACACCGGACCCGTGCCGCCGTAGAACACGCCGGTGGGATGCGTGTACTGCCCGCCGCTCACCACCTCCTGAAGACGGGGAAAGCCGACCTCCTCGGCGTAGGCGAGCAGCTGCAAGGTCGTCGACTCCTGGGTGCCGTCGTCCCAATCCTCCGGCACGAGCAGCTGCGCCAGTGCCCCGTAGTCCTCGTTCGCAGGGGGAGGTTGCGACCAGTCGACGAAGTTGCGGTTGAGGTCGACGTTGTCCTCGTTGACGCGCCGGACCCAGGCGAACCCGTACGGATTGAGCGCATGGACCAGTCACGACGCGCACGCCGGTCGGGCGCTGCGCCGCATGCTGCTGGAACCACTCGTACTGCAACGCCGAACCGGTGAAGCCCTCGACTCCGTGTGTCCCCGAGACGATGAGCAACACCGACTCGGCATCGTGCGGGCCGATCGAGGCGACGTCGATCGCGAGGTCGTCGTCGTCGATCCCGCGCAGGGGATGCGGATGCGAGGTGACCTCGGCGCCGGCGTCGTGCGCCGAGTCGAGGAATCGCTGTCGGGATGCTGCGTAGGTGTCGGTCAGTCCACGTGCCACCTGGCAGAGCATGGCATGACCCGCACGAACTATCGTGCCCGCATGACGTACGTAGGTGACCGGGTCGTCTTCGACGCCGACAGCCATGTGATGGAACTGCCAGGGTGGCTGGAGGAGTTCGCCGACTCCTCGACCGCCGATGCCCTGCGACCGCTCGCGCTCGGAGGCGCTGGTGCGCTCGCCGATCGTGCCGTCGACGAGGCAGCGCAACGTCGCGCCGGGGGAGTGGCCATGATCGATGCCGATCCCGAGCAGCTCCTCCGATCGAAGGGGTGGGGCGCCGTCGGCGCATTCGATGCTTCCGAGCGGTCGTTCGTGATGGATCAACTGGGCTTCGCGGCACAGCTGGTCTTCCCGACGTTCGCAGCCACGCAGTTCGCCGGGAGCGACCTCGATCTCCTGTACGGCGGCTCGGAAGCCCTGAATCGTGCCATGGCCGCCTTCTGCGCCGACGATCCCCGGCTCCTCGCCGTTGCCTCGGTGCCGTGGGGGGACCCGACGCGCACGGTGGCCACGGCCCGTCGCGCGCTCGATGACGGGTGTCGTGCCGTCATGGTCCCGACCGACCTCCCGCACGGTGTCGTTTCGCCGACCCATCCGGCCCATCACGGTCTCTGGTCGATGCTCGAAGGCGAAAACGTCCCGGTCGTTTCGCACATCGGCGGTGGGGGTCGGCCCGTGCGTCGGGGTTTCCATGACAACGGCCACACCGTCACCGATTTCCTGGGCGGCGGTGAGAACGTGCGAGCGAAGGATTTCATGGCGATCCACCAGCGACCCGAGGTGTTCTGGGCAGCAATGGTGCTCGACGGCATGTTCGAGAAGTTCCCGGGCCTGCGCGGGGCGTCCGTGGAGGAAGGCGCGATGTGGGTCGTTCCATGGGTGCGCCGGCTCGATCGGGCGATGCAGTTCGCCAAGACCGAAGCACCACTACGTGAGCTCACGAAGGCGCCGAGCGACTACGTGCGTGATCACCTCCGATTCACGCCGTTCGCAGGTGAGCCGGTCGGTTGGATGATCGAACAGGCGGGAGCCGAGCTGTTCATGTTCTCGTCTGATTACCCACATCCCGAAGGCACCAAGGACCCGATCCAGCGGTTCGAGTCGACGATGGACACCAACGACGACCGAGTGGTCGACAACTTCTATCGCGCCAACTTCGAGGCGCTGTACCGAGGGAACGTCCCGGTCGCGTGAAGCTGCTCTGCACGGCGGATCTGCACTACCGCCTCCCGCAGCTCGACTGGCTGGTCGAGCATGCAGCCGACTTCGACGTCGTGGTGATGCCGGGGGATCTGCTCCAAGTGATCGGCGCCGCGCCCCTCGAGGTGCAGATCGTCGTCGTGTCCAAGTACCTCCGACAGATGTCCGACCGAACGCTCGTGCTCGCATCGTCCGGAAACCATGATCTCGACGGCCCGGGGGAGACGGGCGAGCAGGCAACCGCGTGGCTACGCGACCTCGCGGCCGACCGGCTTGTGGTCGATGGGCACTCGGTCGACGCCGAGGGGGTTCGCTTCACGGTGTGTCCCTGGTGGGACGGCCCGGAGACGAAGCGGTTGGTCGACGAACAACTGGCAGCGGCGGCGATAGACCGTCCGGGCCGATGGATCTGGGTGTACCACTCGCCGCCGTCCGACTCACCGCTGTGCAACACAGGCGAGCGTTCGTTCCCCGACCCCGACCTTGCAGCATGGATCGATCGATGGCGGCCGGACCTGGTGATCTGCGGCCACATCCATCAGGCGCCGTGGGTGGCTGGCGGCGCCTGGATCGACCAGCGTGACTCGACCTGGCTGATCAACGCCGGTCACCAACCGGGCCCGATGCCCGCCCACGTCGTCATCGACCTCGACCCGGTGTCCGGCCAGGCCACCGCCGAATGGGTGGCACTGCCGGACCGAGACCTGGTCGACATGCCCTTCACGACGTGACGTACAACTGGTGCCAGACACCAGAGGTACGAAGGGTCAGTAGTCGGGGTCGGGCAGGCGGGCCGAGCCGGGGGAGACCTGGCGGCCCTGATGGTGCATCAGCGTGCTGAGGACGTCGTCGAGCATGCCCAGGTGACCGCTGTCGCCGCCGTATTGGCGTTTCACGTCGACCAGGTGGCCGGTGAGGTTGTCGAGGCGTGTCGCCAGGGTGCGAGCGACTTCGAGCAGTACGTCAGGGTGTTCGCGCAGGAACGCAGCGCCGTCGTCGGCAACGAGCAACGTGGTGTCGCTCACCGCTCGAACGGTCGCTGACGCTGGCCGCTCCAGCACGGTCGACATCTCGCCGAGCAGTGCGCCGGGCGTGTCGAGCACTGCGAGGACCGTGTCGTCACGTTCGATGCTGACCGTGCCGTCGACCAGCACGAACACGGTGCCGCCGACGTCACCCTGCTCGACGATCGTCGAGCCGGCGGGGATCTGACGGCGAGGGAGATCCGCACAATTGGTGAGCAGGTCGGACACGACACCATTGTCGCACGGACTGGATGCGACGTCGCCGGTCGAGCGGCACCGTAACCTGGTGTTCATGTGCGGCCGCTTCGTGTCCACCGCCGGTCCCGACCGCATCGCTGCATACTTCGACACGGCGCTGCCGACCGAGGCCGTCGCCGAGCCGCTCGGCGAGAACTACAACGTCGCTCCGACACAGGACATCTACGCCGTCGTGGCAAACGGCGACGGGAGTGCGCGAGTCGACGCCTTCCACTGGGGCCTGATCCCGAGTTGGGCGAAGGATCGCAAGATCGCCTCGCGGATGATCAACGCTCGCGCTGAAACGCTCGCCGAGAAGCCGGCGTTCAAGGGCCTGCTCACCAAGAAGCGCTGCATCATCGCCATGGACGGTTTCTACGAGTGGCAACCGGGCAGTCCGGACGGACCGCTCAACGCCAAGGGCCAGCCGTTGAAGCAGCCGATGTTCATCCACCGCAGCGACGGCGCACCGCTGCTCACGGTCGCCGGCCTGTGGACCGCATGGAAGGACCCCGACGACCCGGAGGGGCGATTCCTCCACAGCGCGACCATCATCACCACCGCCGCCAACGCCACGATGCGCCCCGTGCACGACCGGATGCCGGCGATGCTCACCTCGGACCGCTGGGTCGACTGGCTCGACCCCTCGAACCACGATGTCGCATCGCTCACCGCCATGCTCGACGGCGGACCCGTCGACCTGCTCACGATGGAGCCGGTATCGACCGACGTCAACAACGTGCGCAACAACCGACCCGAGTTGATCGAGCCCGTCAGTCGCTGACGCCCGACGCTCCCGCCGAACGCAGTTCGCGTCGGATGGCGTCGGCCCACTGGTCGAGATCCTCGCGGTCGACGCTCGATGCGGCGTTCGCGAAACTCAACTGTGCCATCGACGATGTCGGGATGACGTGGACGTGGGTGTGTGGCACTTCGTAGCCGGCGACGATGACCCCGACTCGGTCGCAGCCGAATGCGGCGCGCTGGGCGAGTCCGATTTTGTGGGCAACGGAGAAGAGATGGGCGGCGAGTTCCGGCGGTGCATCGATCCAGTGATCGACTTCGTCGATCGGTACCACGAGAACGTGGCCAGGTGCCATCGGGTTGATCGACAAGAACCCAACACAGCGATCGTCCCGCCACACGAACGTGCCGGGAATCTCGCCCTCGATGATCTTCGTGAACACCGTGCTCATGCCGGCACCCTACGCTGTGCCCCGTGACCGAGGACACTTCGTCGAGCGCCGTTGCCCCGGCAGCCGAATCGCCCACGGCGTCGATCTTCGACGGGATCTGGACGGTCCCGAACGCGATCACGCTGGTTCGCCTGTTGTTCCTGCCGGTCTTCCTCTACGTCCTGTTCGTGTCGGACAATCGTGCCGTGGCCGCCCTGATACTGGGGGCACTGGGGGCGACCGATTGGGTCGACGGCTATCTGGCGCGACGGCTCGGACAGGTCAGCGAGTTCGGCAAGGTCTTCGATCCCACGGTCGATCGATTGATGTTCGTCGTGGCGACAGTGGCGATCATCATCGACGGTTCGATCCCGGTGTGGTTCGCCGTGGCTGTGCTGGTGCGCGAGATCGCCGTCGGTCTGATGATGGCGATCGCCACACTGGTGTACAAGATGCCTCGCATCGATGTCACCTACTGGGGAAAGGTCGCCACCTTCCTGCTCATGTTCGCCGTGCCCGGCTTCCTCATGGGAAACAGCGACATCGGCCTCGCCGACGCCTTCGAGGTGGCTGCCTGGCTCGTCGGGATCCCCGGGCTGATTCTCAGCTACTGGACCGGTATCGCCTATATTCCGCAAGTACGACGCGCGATCGCCACTGGTGCTGCCGCTCGTTCGACTTCTCTCAACTCCGACTCGTGAACCCAGGTACCGTTGCCTCATGAACATCCCCGCCGAACTCCGCTACTCATCCGATCACGAGTGGGTGCGCGTCGACGGCACCACGGCCACGATCGGCATCACCGAATATGCGCAGGACGCGCTCGGCGACGTCGTCTTCGTCGAGATGCCCGACACGGGCCTCGCCGTTGCTGCAGGCGAGTCGTTCAGCGAAGTCGAGAGCACCAAGTCGGTCAGCGACATCTACGCCCCGATCACCGGTGCCATCGCCGAGGTCAACGCCGAGCTCGAATCGCAGCCCGAACTGCTCAACAGCGACCCATACGGCGCCGGATGGATCTGTCGGATCGAGATCAGCGACCCGTCGGAACTCGACGGCTTGATGGACGCCGAGGCGTACCGGGCCTTGACCGAGGGCTGAGCGTGGCGAGATGAGCACCTACGTCTTCTGCAACCAGTGCGGGCATCGCAACCCTCCGACGAGCACGTTCTGCAGCAGCTGCGGTTCGCCGCTCGATTCACTCGACGATCGCACGATCACGCTCACGGCGCTCGACCCGCTGCAGGATGCGCCCGGCAAGGACGACGACGTCGTTGTCGCCGTCGGTGAGCTTCCCAGCGAGATCGGGGTGTTGATCGTTCGTGCCGGCGCCCAGGCCGGTGCCAAGTTCCCCTTGAGCGAAGAGCTCACGCGACTCGGTCGCCACCCCGACTCCGAGATCAGCCTCGACGACATCACCGTCTCTCGACGTCACGCTGAGATCGAACGGACCCCTGACGGCCACGTCGTGTCCGATGCCGGGTCGCTCAATGGCACCTACGTCAACCAGGAACGCGTCGACCGGATGCTCTTGCGCCACGGTGACGAACTCCAGATCGGCAAGTTCCGACTCGTCTTCTTCGAACGTCAAGATGGTTGAGTCGTCGCCGCCCGGCGTCGCCGCCCCGTCTTCGGCCGCACCACCGGCGGGCGGACACCTGTCGATCGGCGAAGTGCTCGCGCTGCTGCTCGAGGAGTTTCCCGACGTCACGATCTCCAAGATCCGGTTCCTCGAGAGCCAGGGGCTGATCGACCCGGAACGGACAGCGTCCGGGTATCGCAAGTTCTACGCCGACGATGTCGAACTCCTGCGTTGCATTCTGCGCGAACAGCGTGAGAACTACCTCCCGCTGCGGGTGATCAAGGATCGCATCGACTCTGGCGAGATCGACCCGACGGGGGAGCAGCCACGACCGCGCGGCATCAAGAACGTGAGCGAGCCGAGCGACGTCCCACGCCCCGACGCCCACCCCAGCGCCGGACGAACCCGAACCGATCTGCCATCTGCTGTTGCGCCCAACGCCTCCGGCAATGGTGCCGGCCCCGAAGCCGTGACCGGTGCTGCCGTGCTCTTCCAACGCACCGATGGCGTCGATGCCGCGCCCGCAACGGAACCCGAGCCGACACCCGCCGTGCCGACACCCGTTGTGTCGGCGGCCCCGTCGGCGCGTCCGACCGGGCCGGCCGCGGCGGCGGGAGCGGTGCTCCCGGGCCTGTTGCTCAACGCCGACGAGCTGTGCGCCATGGCCAGGATCACTCGTACGCAGCTCGCCGAGTTGGAGTCCTTCGGAGTGCTCGCGCCGACCTCAGGCGGCGCCGAGGGCACCTACGACGAGGACGCCGTCGAGATCGCCACACTCTCGAAACGCTTTCTCGATGCCGGAATCGAGCCTCGACACCTCCGGGGATGGCGCGTCGCAGCCGAGCGCGAGGCGGGCCTCTTCGAGCAGCTCATCCAGCCACTGCTGCGCCAACGGAACCCCGAGGCTCGGGCACAGGCGGTCGCGCAGCTCGACGAACTCGAGCACAACGGCGGTCGCCTCCGCGCTGCGATGATGCGCTCGGCGCTGCGTCACCACGGTCACTGAACCTCAACTGTCCCGAACGAGGGCCGACGTCCCGCGGTCGCCACTGCCGGAGTAGGGTGACGACGTGGTCCCACTGGAACTGATCGGTGTCCGGGTCGAGATGCCCGCCAACACGCCAATGGTCCTGTTGCGCGAGTCCGACGGCGGCCATCGCCTGCTCCCGATCTACATCGGCAGTCCCGAGGCGTCGGCGATCCACTACGCACTCGAAGGCGTCGAGCCACCTCGACCGCTGACCCACGACTTGTTCCTGAACGTGCTCGGTGAACTCGGCACCACCGTCACCCGCGTGGTCGTCACCGAGATCGTCGATCGCACGTACTTCGCCGAGCTCCACCTCACCACCCCTACCGGCGACAAGGTCATCTCGGCGCGGCCCTCGGACGCGATTGCCCTGGCGGTGCGATGCGGGGCGGCACTGTTCGCATCGACTGAACTGATCGATGCCGTCGGTCAGGAGCCCGAGCCCGAAGCGGCTGACGAAGCCGCCGAGATCATCGACGAATTCAAGGACTTCATCGAGAACGTCTCGCCCGAAGACTTCCAGTAGCCGCTGAGAGCCGATCCGGCTGCTGTCGGCCGGCAATGCCTCGGTCAGTCTCCCAGTGCTTCGTTGCGTGCTCGGAGACGTGCGACGAGCGTCTCGATGATGTGAATCGAGATGTCCGGCTCCTCGCGGATCAGCGAGCGCATGTTCCACGCTGAAAGCCCCAAGGTCTCGAGTTCGCTGGTCGCGACGATCGACGCAGATCGCGGGCTGCTGTCGAGCACGCTCATCTCACCGAAGTAGTCGCCAGGACCGAACGTGGCCACGGCGGCACCGTGGACCAGCGCCGCCGCACTGCCGGCGACGATGACGTACAGGCGCCCGAACCGACCTGACGCGTCTTCGTCGATGACCGAGTCGCCGTCGGCGAATCGATAGGTCTTGGTCTGTTGGGCGATCCGTCCGATCGTCTTGTCGTCCAGGCCCTTGAAGAGGCTGACATTCTTGAGTGCCGCAATTGCGGCCTTGTCGGTTGTCATGTCGATCTCCTCACTCGTCGGATGCGCTGACAATAGCCACTGTTGACGCATGAACGTGGAGTCCCTAGAGTCTGTGGTCTCACATCGGCGTAGTTACGGCGGTGTGAGACGTGCGACGTGCAATCACGTTCGTAGACGTTGGGCGAAACGAACTTGGAGGCTTACGTGCAGGACGTGAACGAAGGCGACTCAGCGGTGACCGGCGAACTCGGCTACAGCGGTACCCAGACGGCGAAGATCGTCGGGATCACGTACCGACAACTCGACTACTGGGCTCGCACCGACCTGATCCGTCCGTCGCTCAGTGATGCAACCGGCAGCGGGAGCCGACGCTCGTACTCATACAACGATCTGCTCGAGTTGAAGGCGATCAAGAAGTTGCTCGATGCCGGTATCAAACTCGAACAGGTACGCAAGGTGTTCGAGTACCTGCGCGAACACGTCACCACCGACATCGCTGCAGCCCACATCGTCATCGACGGGGGCAGCGTCATGCTGTGCGACGGCGACCAGCTCGTCGACGTGCTGAAGAACGGTCAGGGCGTGCTCAATGTGTTGTCGCTCGGTGGCGTTCGTGACGAGCTCGAAGCCGATCTGGCTCCGATGGCGATCGATGCGATCGACATCGATACCCAACGTCGAATCGGATGACGCTGCAGCGTTCCCCCCTCGACGCCGAACATCGAGCGCTCGGCGCGACGATGGTCGAATTCGGGGGCTGGGAGATGCCCATTGCGTATCCGTCGGGCACGATCGACGAGCATCTGGCATGCCGGAATGGGGCGGTGATGTTCGACGTGTCGCACCTCGGCACGGTCCGCGTCGAAGGACCTGACGCGTACGATCGCCTGCAGTCGACGCTCACGAACGACCTCGCCAAGATCGAGCCGGGACGAGCGCAGTACACCCACCTGCTCGATGCCGCCGATGCCTCGGTGGTCGACGACATCATCGTGTGGTGGCGCGCCGACGATGCTGACGCGTTCGACGTGATGCCGAACGCCTCGAACACGTTGGGTGTGCGGGCAGCGATCGGGGGAGTGGACACCACTGCTGAACGCGCCGTGATTGCCGTCCAGGGTCCCGACGCCAAGGCACTCGTGTCGACGGTGTTCCCGGCCGCTGGTGCCGTTGGACGATTTCGGGTGGCCGCGGTCGACTGGAACGGCGTGGCGTGCACCGTCGCTGGTACGGGCTACACCGGAGAGGACGGCATCGAGATCGCCGTCCCGGTGGACGCGGCGCCTGCGTTGTGGCGAACGCTCGGCGATGCGGGCATCGCCCCAGCGGGTTTGGGAGCTCGCGACACGTTACGACTCGAGAGTGCGCTACCCCTGCACGGTCACGAACTCGGCCCGGGGATCACGTCGCTGCAGGCCGGACTGTCGTGGGTCGTCGCCTGGAACAAGCCCACGTTCGTCGGCCGTGACGCAGCGTTGGCGGAACGCGATCGTGGGATCGTGCGTCGTCTGGTCGGCATCGTCACCGACGGTCGGCGACCAGCGCGCGCTGGGTGTGCGATCTCGATCGACGGCGTAGTGGTCGGCGAGGTGACGAGCGGCAACTTCTCGCCAGTGCTCGGCCATGGCATCGCGCTTGGGTTCGTCCCGCCCGACACTCCGGAGGGCGCTGCCGTCATCGTCGACGTCCGCGGCAAGGATCTGCCCGGCCGAGTGGCGTCGACCCCGTTCGTGCGTCGCTGACGATCAGCCGGATGTGGCGGGGGTCGTCGCAGACTTCTTCGCAGGCCGCTTCTTCGCAGGCCGCTTCTTGGCAGGTGCCTTCTTCGCCGAGGCCTTCTTGGCGGGTGCTTTCTTGGCAGCGGCCTTCTTGGCCGGTGCCCGCTTGGCGGACGCCTTCTTCGCTGGTTGCTTCTTGGGCACCTGGGTCGTGACGGTGCGGATGGCTGCGGGTTGCCGTTCGGGTTCGACGGTGACCGACGGCGTGGTCGCTGGGCGTCCACCCGGAAGCCGGAATCCGCCGAACAGTCCGCCTGCCGACTCGGCCAGCTGCGTCAGCGGTCCGAGCCGTCTCGACACTTCGCCGAGAACGTCGGAGAACGCGCTGATCTGATTGGGGAGCTGGGCGAATGCGGGAGTCGAGAGCGTCTCCGCGAGCCGATGGAGTCCGGGAGCAACTGCCATTGCCGGCCCACTCACCACCTGCATCATCTCGTCGGCAGCCTTGACGGTGCGGGTGACCTGGGGGATCGCCGCTCGAATCGGCTGCTCGACGTCGATGAGCAGCGAGTTGATCCGCTCGGTCGTCTCGTTGAGGTTCTCCATCGTCCGATTGAAGTTCTCGACTCCTTTCAAGAACTCGTCGACACCCTTGCGGAACTGCTCGATCGAGCGCACGGTTCCCGACAGCGGCGTGGCGAAGAGCGTGAAGAGATCGGCCAACGGGTCGGAGCGTGCGTCAGGCATCGCGGTCACGCTAGTGCAGTGGCGTAGGCCTCCAGGGGCTCGCACGAGCAGACCAGGTGACGGTCGCCCTGGGCGCCATCGATGCGCGACACGGCCGGGAAGTACTTCTGTGCTCGTAGGCCGGCCACGGGGAACGCCCCGAGCTCGCGGGTGTACGGGCGATCCCAGTCGCCGAGCAGATCCTCGGCGGTGTGGGGTGCATGGCGCAGCGGGCTGTCGTCCAGCGGCCACTCGCCGTTGACCACGCGGTCGATCTCTCCTCGGATGGCGACCATTGCGTCGCAGAACCGGTCGAGTTCGCGCAGGCTCTCGCTCTCGGTCGGCTCGACCATCAGCGTTCCGGCGACGGGGAAACTCATCGTCGGTGCGTGGAACCCGAAGTCCATCAAGCGCTTCGCGACGTCGTCCACGGTGACGCCGGTCGTCTTGGTGATGTCGCGGAGATCGAGGATGCACTCGTGGGCGACTCGTCCGTGCTCACCTCGGTACAGGACCGGGTAGTGGGCGTCGAGACGTTCGGCGATGTAGTTCGCCGCGACGATGGCCACGCTGGTCGCCTCCGTGAGCCCTGCTGCGCCCATCATCTCGATGTACATCCACGGGATGGGCAAGATGCCTGCCGACCCGAACGGAGCGGCCGACACAGCCCCCACAGCCTGATCCTGATGTAGAGGGTGACCCGGAAGGAACGGAGCGAGATGCGCGCGGACACCGATGGGGCCAACGCCGGGGCCACCACCGCCGTGCGGGATGCAGAAGGTCTTGTGGAGGTTGAGGTGGCTCACGTCGGCGCCGAATTCGCCGGGACGAGCATGACCGACCAACGCGTTGAGGTTGGCACCGTCGACGTACACCTGGCCACCTGCGTCGTGGACCAGGCGGCACAGTTCGACCACGCTCGATTCGAAGACGCCGTGGGTGGACGGGTAGGTGATCATGATGGCAGCGAGCCGGTCGCCGACCTGGTCGATCTTGGTGCGCACATCGGTCAGATCGATGTTGCCCCGATCGTCGCATGCCACCACGACGACGTCCATGCCCGCCATCACGGCACTCGCAGCGTTGGTGCCGTGGGCGCTGGACGGGATCAGGCACACCGTACGGTCGAGATCGCCACGGGAGCGGTGGTAGGCGCGGATCGCCAGCAGACCGGCGTACTCGCCCTGGCTGCCGGCGTTCGGCTGCAAGCTCACCGCGTCGTAGCCGGTGATCTTCGCCAAGCGGTCCTCGAGGTCGTGAATCAACTCGAGGTACCCCTCGGCTTGATCGACCGGGGCGAACGGGTGGATGTCGCTGAACTCGGGCCAAGTGATCGGCACCATCTCCGAGGTGGCGTTGAGCTTCATCGTGCACGATCCGAGGGGAATCATCGTGCGGTCGAGTGCCAGATCGCGATCGCTCAAACGGCGCAGATAGCGCAGCATCTCGTGCTCGCTGTGGTAGCGCTCGAAGACCGACTGCGTCAGGAACTCGTCGCTGCGGCGCATCGACGCGGTCAACCCGTCGGCAGCGGTGTCGTAGGCGCCCGAGTCGAGTGGCTGCCCACCGAGCGCGTGGACGATGTCGTGGACCTGCTGGGGTGTGGTCGTCTCGTCGAACGTCACGCCGACATGGGTGTCATCGACGCGGCGGATGTTGAACCCGGCGTCGAGCGCGGCGGCCAGTGCCACCTCCGCTGACGGCACTGCCACCGTGAGAGTGTCGAACCACGAGGCATTGGCGAGTTCGAGCCCGCCGGCGCGCAGGCCGGCCGCGGCGATCGAGGTCAGCCGTTGGACTCGCTCGGCGATGCGCGTCAGCCCGTCGCGCCCGTGCCACGCCGCATACAACCCGGCGATGTTGGCCAACAACACCTGGGCGGTGCAGATGTTCGACGTCGCCTTCTCGCGTCGAATGTGCTGCTCGCGGGTCTGCAACGCAAGCCGCAACGCCGGTCGGCCCTCGGTGTCGACGCTCACTCCGACGATGCGGCCTGGCATCGATCGCGCCGCCCGCTCGTGCGCTGCCAGGAAGCCTGCATGCGGGCCTCCGAAACCCATCGGCACACCGAATCGCTGTGCCGAACCAACGGCGATGTCGGCGCCGAGTTGGCCGGGCGGAACGGACAGCAGGCAGGCGAGCGGGTCGGTTGCAACGATGGCCATGCCGCCGAGTTCGTGGACCTGAGCGATGGCCGTCGACCAGTCGGTGACGGCGCCGGACGACGTCGGCAGGCTGAACAGCGCGCCGAACAGCCCGTCGCCCGACCCGATCAGATCGACGTCGCCGACGACCAGGTCGATCCCCACCGGTTCTGCCCGCGTGCGCAGGACAGCAATCGTCTGCGGATGGGTGTCGCGATGCACGACGAACCGGTTCGACGCCGACTTCGACTGCCGTCGCGCCATGGTCATTGCTTCCGCCGCGGCGGTCGCCTCGTCGAGCAGCGATGCGTTGGTGAC
Organism: Ilumatobacteraceae bacterium; assembly: GCA_963741755.1. GTDB lineage: Bacteria > Actinomycetota > Acidimicrobiia > Acidimicrobiales > Ilumatobacteraceae > Sva-07. The sequence goes on from CAVUJG010000002.1 coordinate 82,588, forward strand.
GTCGAGGCCGGTCAGTTCGGTGACCAGCGTCTGGAAGTTGAGCAGCGCCTCCAGGCGACCCTGGCTGATCTCGGGCTGGTACGGCGTGTAGGCGGTGTACCACGCCGGGTTCTCCAGCACATTGCGGGCGATCACCGGCGGCGTGACCGTGTTCGTGTACCCCATCCCGATCAGGCTGTTGACCCGTCGGTTCCGCCCGGCGATCCGGCGGAGGCGTTCGAGCGCATCGGCCTCCGAGACCCCGCCGGGGAGCCCCAGCGCGGATGCCGCCCGAATCGATTCTGGCATGGTGGCTGCCAAGAGATCGTCGGTCGACTCGACGCCGATCACACGCAGCATCGCTGCCACCTCGTCGGGCGAGGGACCGATGTGTCGTCGAGTGAATTCGTCGGGCTCGATGAGCGTGAGCAACGAACGTGGGGGAGTGGGATCGGACACGGGGAAGCCTCCTGCAGTGGATTGGACTTCCCCGGCTGTCATCGGTACCTGAGAGTTTTCGCTCGGGCGAACCCGAGCTTTCCCCGTCGGTGACCACCGGGTGTCGTCACGAGTCGGAGCGACTCAACACCTGGTGGCACTTTCCAGCGTGCCTCGCCCGAGCGGTCCATGGGCCTGAGAGATTCCGGGGAGGTTGCTCCTTCGGCGTCAGCGCCTCGATGTTGACGGCACTGACTCTCCCGCTCGGGTGGAACGGCGATTCAGTTGTGGGCGCAGCGTACCTGTCGGCGCCCGCGCGTCGCGGTATCCGGCGCGAGTTCGACCGCCGTTCGGCTCAGGCCCGGGGAGCGGTGACGTTGCAGGCGTCGAGCGGCTTGATGATGGGGTACGGATTCACTGCAGCGCCGCCGTTGGGGTGCGCCTCGAAGTGCAGGTGCGGCGTTGCCGAATTCCCCGTGCTGCCGACCGTGCCGATGACCTGCCCGGCGCTGACGGTCGCACCGAGCACGATGCCGGGGCCGAAGGTGTCCATGTGCAGGTAGGTGAAATAGGTGCCGTTGTCCTGAGCGATTCGCAGCCCGTTGCCCGCCAACGACCCAGGCGTGTCGGTGTAGATCTTCGAGATGGTCCCGGAGACCACGGCATACAGCAGGTTCCCGCGAGCTGCGATGACGTCGACGCCCTCGTGCAGCCGCCCGCCGCCGCGAGGGGCCAGCCAGGTGTCGCCGAACCAACACTTGCCCTGGACCGGGAACACGTCGATCGACACGCCGGCGCTCGACGTTGGAGCGGGAGCGGGCGCCGCAACGGTGCCGAGTCGATCGGCGGTGGCCTGGTCGACCTTGCCCGTTGCGGGCAGGCCTTCACGGCGCTGGAAGTTCAAGATGGCGCCGGCGGTGGCCGCGCCGAACACGCCGTCGGCGCCTCCGGCAAAGCTGATCCCGGCCGCGATCAATGACTGTTGGAGCGCCGTGACGCGGGCTCCTCGCTCGCCGTACATGGCGAACCCGGCCTGATTGCTGACGCCCTGTGGAGCAGCGGGGGAGCCGAGCGAGAGTTCAGCGACATCGGTCGCGCTGACCACGCCGTTCTGTTCACGACCTTGGGCACGCTGGAACTCGATCAGCGTGGCCCGTGTCATGTTGCCGAACACGCCGTCAGCGCCGCCGCGCAGCGTCAGCCCGGTCTGCATGAGCGCTCGTTGGAGATCCTTGACGAGTTGACCGTTCGAGCCGACGGTGAGGCCGACGTGTGACGCGCCGGCTGCGGGCGCGGGGGTGGGAGCGGGTGCCGGTGGGGGTGCACCAGCGACGAGTGCGAGCTTGGCGACGACGGCGTCATCGACCACGCCATTGGCGGTGAGGCCGTTGGCCTGTTGGTAGCTGGTCAGCGCTGCGGCAGTCACCGGACCGAAGACGCCATCAGCGCCACCGCGAACGGTGATTCCAGCGGCGATCAACGCTCGCTGGAGCACCTTGACGTTGTCACCACGGGCGCCCGTGGTCATCCCGACGAACCCCGTGGCAGCCGTTGCGGCGGGTTTCGCGACACCGGCGGGAGCCGCTGGAGCGCTCGGCGTGCTGCCGAGCTCGAGCTTCGCCGACGTCGCAGCATCGACCTCGCCGGTGATCGACAGACCGTTCCACCGTTGGAAGTTCGACACGGCCGTCTTGGTCGCAGGTCCGAACACACCGTCGGCGCCGCCGGGCACGAACACACCGAACGCCATCAACGCGGTCTGGAGTGCCTTGACCGCGTCGCCTTGCGAGCCGACCGTGAGCCCACTCGCCGCTGCGGCAGCCGGAGCGGGGGTCGTCAGCCCGAGCGCAGCTGCGGTCGCTTCGTCGACGGTGCCGGTCGTTGCGAGGCCCGAGCGGGACTGGTAGGCGGTCAGAGCGGACTTCGTGGCCGGTCCGAAGACGCCATCGGCGCCGCCGGGAACAGTGACGCCGGCGGTGATCAGCGCATTCTGGAGGGTGACGACATCAGCGCCGGTCGAGCCTTGCGCCAGGCCGACGACCGCCTGGGGGAGCATCGGCGCCTGCACCGTACCGGGGGAGGCAGAGGCGATTGCCGGGACGGTCGCAAGCGTCAATCCGGCGATCGTCGCAACGCACACACCTCGAAAAACGAGACGTACGTATCGGGGGTGACGGCTGGCGGTCATCATGGACGGAGAGGCTCCCTGCACTGTGGAGTTGTCGGTCCGCCCGGACGGCACCTCAAGCATCGATGAAAATCTCAACGTGAGGCCAAGAACTCTGAACCTCGACATGATGTCTCGGCGTTCCCAACACCCCAGGTAGGGGCCCGTGGAGTGGGAGCGCCCATTCTGGCCGGGGATTTCCCCCCTGTCCACCGCCTCACCCGAATATGACATAACGAAGATTATGGGCGTTGCCGAGGAAAGGGCGAAGGGGGCGTTGCGCTCAGGCTGCGCCAATCTCCCGGTTCTTCAGAGGTCTGGCGGCCTCGAGCAGCCATTCCAACGCGTCGGCGAGCTCGAGCGGCGTTGCTGCGCTGCGATCGACGAGGTCCCGTTCGACGTCCTCGACGGCGCACGCCAATACGTACAGCTCGTCGTGCAGTGCGTCGAGTTCGGATCGGGCGACGACCAGTTCGTTCTCGCTCAGCTCCAACTCGGCCGCTCGATGCCGAGCCACCCAGTCCCATTGCCGGCATCGTCCGGAGCAGAACTCGCGGGGTCGACCGGGACCGGAACGCCCGGGCAGCGCTCGTCGGCACCATCGGCAGTGATTGGTCGCCGATTCTCCGCTGTCGTCGCCCATCGAGTATTTCGTCATGACGATATTGTAGTGACGCCGTCGGTGCGAGACGGCGATCTGGCTGGGAGACTTCCGGCGTGACGACTCTTCCGCCGCCTCCTGCCCGCGCCTTCGCCAGCGACAATGCGGCCGGCGCACACCCCGCCGTGCTCGAAGCGGTCCTCGCCGCGAACGGCGGGTCAGCGCTCGCCTACGGCGATGACGAGTACACACGCGAGTGCGCCGCACGCTTCCGTGATCTGTTCGGCGCCGATGTCACCACCCGGCTGACGTTCAACGGCACCGGAGCGAACATCGTCGCTCTGGCAACCCTGCTCGGCTCGCTGCCGGGGCCGAACCATGCGGTCGTGTGCACCGATTGGGCGCACATCGCCGTCGACGAGACCGGCGCTCCTGAACGAGCTCTCGCAACGAAGCTCATCGACCTGCCGTCGGCCGGCGCGAAGCTGGTCCCCGAACAACTTGCCGAACTGGCCCACCTCCAGGGCGTGCAGCACCACGTCCAACCCGGGGTCGTGTCGATCACCCAGGCCACCGAACTCGGCACGCTGTACACCGCCGACGAGATCGCTGCACTGTGCGATCAAGCCCATGCCCTGGGCATGTTGGTTCACCTCGACGGCGCTCGTATCGCGAACGCCACGGCAGCGCTCGGTGGCACACGCGCCGCACTGCGGGCGATGACGATCGACGCGGGCGTCGATGCCGTGAGCTTCGGCGGAACGAAGAACGGCCTGCTCGGCGCCGAGGCGGTCATCTTCCTGTCCCCCGACGTTGCCGTCGGCTCGAAATTCGTCCGCAAGCAGGTCACACAACTGCCCTCGAAGATGCGGTTCCTGGCCGCACAGTTCAACGCCATCCTCCACGACGATCTCTGGATCGATCTCGCAGCGCACGCCAATGTCATGGCGACCGAGCTCTACCGGCTCACATCGCGCATCGACGGCGTCGAGCTGGACGAGTCGCCGGCGGTCAACAGCCTGTTCCCCTGCCTGTCCCCCGAGGTGATCGCCCCGCTGCGCGACTGGTGCTTCTTCTGGGACTGGGATCTCAGCCGCCATCAGGTGCGATGGATGACCGCATGGGACACCACCGAGGACGACGTGGCCACGTTCGCACGTGGCGTCGAGCTGCTCGTGAGCGCCCCGGTGAGCGCCTGACCGAAGTTCTGAAAATTCATTGCTTGATGCAATTGACTCGGCGGTCGATTCGATTTAGTCTGCTGACCGCTCGGGGTCGATCGGTCTCGGGCAGGGGCTCTCCACACGGGGGTGTGAGTACATGTCGGCCATCGAACTCGACCGCATCGCAACCGATGATGACTGGATGCGCCACGGCGCATGCAAGGGGTTGACTCATCTGTTCTTCCCGACGGCTGCGGAACGCCCGCAGGCCCGCGAGCGACGCGAAGCGGCAGCTCAGGACGTGTGTGCGGGGTGTTCGGTCCGCGTCGACTGTGTCGAGTTCGCCCGCCGAAACCACGAGTACGGCTTCTGGGGTGGCGAGTCCGAGGACGAACGTCATGCCGCCGGATTCCGCCTGATCGCCCCGATCGGCATCCGCGCACGAGCGAGCTGAGTGTTCGACGTCGCCGTCGTCGGCAGCGTCAACCTCGATCTCGTCGCCACCACGCATCGTCTCCCCGGCCCGGGTGAGACCGTCTCGGGTACCGGCTACGCCGAGCACGCCGGCGGCAAGGGACTCAACCAGGCCGTCGCCGCAGCACGATCGGGCGCCTCGGTGGCGCTGATCGCCGCCGTCGGCGATGACGATGCCGGTCGACAGCTCCGTTCGCTCGCCGAGGCGGAGGGCATCGACGTCTCAGGGGTCGCCGTCGTGGACGGCCCGACCGGCCGAGCGCTGATCACCGTCGACGAGCGCGCCGAGAACACGATCGTCGTCGTTGCGGGGGCGAACACATTCGTGCAGCTCGAGTCCCCACTCGATGCCCGGATCGTGATCGCCCAACTCGAGATTCCGATCGCCACGGTGATCGCCGCCTTCCGCTCTGCGCGAGGCCGCGGCGGCCGCACGATTCTCAACCCTGCGCCCGCGCAACCTCTGCCCGACGAGTTGCTCGAGCTCTGTGATGTCGTGATTCCGAACGAACACGAGCTTGCGTTGGTTGGCGGTGTCGACGCGCTGCTCGACTGCGGGGTCGGTGCCGTGGTCACCACACGGGGCGCAGCGGGAGTCGACGTCGTACACATGGTCGACGGAGCAGCCGTGAGCTGGACGCAGGCTGCGTTTCCCGTGACGCCTGTCGACACGACAGGGGCCGGCGATGCGTTCTGTGGCGCACTCGCCGCCCGACTCGCCAGCGGCGACGACCTGCCCGGCGCTGTTCGGTATGCGGCCGCCGCGGGAGCGCTTGCCACCACCACCGCCGGCGCCGTTGCATCCCTCCCCCACGCCGTCCAGGTCCACGCCCTCACCGCAACGTTGCGATGAGCGAAACCGCCGTATGCGGTCGTCTCGCTCATCGGTGGGGGCTTCGGTCGGGTTGCGATGAGCGAAACCGCCGTATGCGGTCGTCTCGCTCATCGGTGGGGGCCCAGCGGCGGAGCGTCAGTGGCGGAGGGTGACGGCGACCCAGCCGTCGAGCACATCGGTCCGTTCGGCGACCATCGGAGCCAGGGCGGCCAGGACGTGTTCGTGGCGGTCGGCGAGGATGCCGCTGATCACCAGCCGCCCGTCCGGAGCGGTCAGCCGTCGCAGATCGTCGGCGAGCTCGATCAGCGTCGGAGCGAGAATGTTGGCCACCACCAGGTGGAACGACCCGTCGAGGTCACCCGCCGGCGTCGTGTCGGCATCGAGGTGATCGGCCACCCCGTTGCGTTCCGCGTTGTCACGCGTCGATTCGACCGCCGCGCTGGCCACGTCCACCGCTCGGACGTTGCTCGCACCGATCAGCGCTGCCATGACGGCGATCACCCCGGTGCCACAGCCCACATCGAGCACGTCGCGCCCGACGCCGAGGTGTCGGCGCGCTGCCCGCAGCGACAGCAGCGTCGTCGGGTGATCACCGAGGCCGAACGCGCCCCCAGGCTCGATGGCGATCGCGACGACGCCGTCGCCGAACGTGTGGTGCTGCCAGGCCGGGACCACGACCAGGCCGTCGTCGACCCACATCGGGGCGGCGAACTCACGCCACGTGTCTGCGGCGTCGTCGGCGACCTCCACGATGCGAGATGGCCACCGCTCCCCCAGCGACGCCGTCGCTCGTTCTGCTGCCTCGGCCTCGTCACCGACCGCCGTCCACAACTCGACATGACCATCGTCGCCGCCGCGCTCCTCGATCGCGCGCACGCCGAGCTGCCACAACACGTCCGAGGCGAGATCGACCTCGTCGATCGACACCGTGACGACGAATGCACGCATCAGTCGAGCCGTCGCAGTGACGTGCGGTACTGCTCGATCCGCTCGACATAGTGCCGGGCGCTTGTGCGGATGTACTCGATGTCGGCGCGGTCGGGCTTGATCACCGCCGGCGAACCAGCTGCCAACGCCCCGGACGGCACGTCGACGTCGTTGAGAACCACCGAGTTCGCGGCCACGATCGCTCCGCTGTGGATGACCGAGCGATGTAGCACCATCGCGGCATTGCCGATCAGGACGTCGTCCTCGATCGTGCAGCCCTCGAGATGGATGAGATGCCCCAACACACACCCGTCGCCCACGACGGTGGGCCATTCAGGGGTGGTATGGAGCACGGCGTTGTCCTGCACGCTCGTGCGCGCACCGACTCGGATGTCGCCGCCGTCGCCGCGCAGGACGGCGCCGGGCCACACGGACGAGTGGGCGCCGACAGTGACCGACCCGATGATCACCGCATCGGGATGGACGAACGCCGACGAGTCGATCGAGGGTTCCAACTCGCCGAGTGCATAGACAGCCATCGGCGGCACGGTACCCGCACGGGTGGGTCGCCAGAGACTCGTTGAAGTTCTCCTGCTCGGAACCGGTACCGTTGCCGGAATGTCCCGACGGATCGACATCGAGCTGACGAGCGCGCTCGCCGACGGCTCTTGGACCTGGCGCGCCGCTGGCGCCCGCAAGCCCAACGGGCAGATGGACGGCAGCTTGCTCCCGCCTGGATCAGCGGTGGGCGACATTCTCAAGGTCGAGGTCGAGCAGATGCTCGACGGCATCGAGATCCAGTCGATCGTGCACGGCCGCGAGAAGGCCGAGGATGCGAACATCCTCGAGCTGCTGCCCAGCGAGAAGCCGTTCGAGGCGGTCATCGAAACCCGCGCCAAGCGCGACCGCAGCGAGCGTCGTGACGACCGCGACGGACGCGGGCGGCGCGACAACAAGCGTGACGGCGGCCGTCGTGCTGGCGGACGTGACGGTGCGCGAGACGGTGACGGAGGTGGCAAGGGCCGCTCGGATCAGCGTCGTCAGCGTCCCCACTTCGAAGCACCGCCCGAGTTGCCGCAGCGCCCGAAGCCGAAGCGCTTGCGTCCAGGCAAGGCACGCCGCAACGCAGTGCTCGCCGACCTCCCCGAGGAGCAGCGGCCGATCGCCGAGATGGCCCTGCAAGGCATGTCGGCGGTGCGCGCTCGCGTGAAAGAGGAGAACACCCGGCTCGAGGCAGCAGGACAGCCGACGATGCCCGAAGCGTCGGTCGTCAAGATGGCCGAGGACATGTTGCCCAAGCTGCGCGTGGCGGAATGGCTCGATCGGGCCGAGGCCGCTCAGCGTCAGATGGAACACCTCGACCTCCGCGATCTTCGCAGTGTCGTCGCCGCCGGTGACGATCCGATCGTCGCTCGCGACGAGTCGACACGTGCCGTGGCCGACGACCTGCGCGCATCACTTGTTCGCAAGCAGGAAGAAGAGCTCACGCTCTGGTTCGGTGACATCGATGCCGCCATCGGCGTCGGTCGTGTCATCCGCGCCTTGCGTTTGTCGTCGCAGCCGCCCAAGGCCGGCGTGATGTTCCCGCCCGACCTCGCGCGTCGCCTCGGCGAGGCAGCGACGGCGGCGCTCGCACCTGACGACCCGGCCGATCGCTGGATCGCAGTACTCGAAGCGGCAGCGTTCTCGCCCGTTCGCACACTCGTCACCCCGACGACCGCTCCGACGGTCATCACCGATGATCTCAAGGCCACGACGTTGCGGCTGGGTCCGGCTCTGCCGCAGATCGCGGCGCTGCTCGGCGTCGAGATCCCGGCGGGCACACCCAAGCCCAAGCCGCTGCGCGCCGGCCCACCCCGCAAGGACGGGCGCGGTGACCGCAACAAGGACGGCCGTTCCGGTGGCAAGAACGATCGATCTGGCGGGAAGGGTGGCCGTTCCAACGACCGCTCGCGTCCGGCAGGCGATCCGCCGCCCGCAGCACCCGCCGAGAAGGCACCCGCCGCAGTCGAAGCAGCACCCGCCGAGGCGGAAGCAGCACCGGCCGAAGTCGAGACTGCACCCGTCGAAGCAGCACCCGCCGAGGCGGAAGCAGCACCGGCCGAAGTCGAGACTGCACCCGCCGAGGCGGAGCAGGCCGAGCCGGCGCTGTTGAGGCCGAGCCGGCGCCTGTTGAGGCCGAGCCCGCCGACGTCGAGACGAGTCCCGAGCCAGCTGCCGCTGACACGCCCGTCGTCGACGAGCCGGTGACCACCACCGACTGAGCGAGTTCGCTCGCCTGTCGACCCAGCGCGTACGATCCTCGGCCATGGCCGAGATCGTCACCTACGAAGCACGCGACCGTGTCGCGCTGATCACCCTCAATCGTCCCGATGCACGCAATGCGGTCAACGGCGACGTGGCGCAGGCAATGGAGGCCGCCATCGACCAGATGGAGGCAGACGACGACATCTGGGTCGGGATCATCCAGGCCAACACCGAAGGCCAGGAACGCCCCGTGTTCTGCGCCGGCGCCGACCTGAAGGCGATCAACTCGGGAGCCGGCGGCTCGCTGATGACCGAGCGTGGAGGCTTCGCCGGCTTCGCCTACCGCGAACGCAAGAAGCCCGTGATCGTGGCGGTTGATGGCCTGGCCACTGCCGGCGGGTGTGAGATCGTGCTGGCGGCCGATCTGGTCGTTGCCACCACCCGATCGTCATTCGGTCTCGCCGAGGCCAAGCGCAATCTGGTCGCCGGTGCGGGCGGGCTGTTCCGCCTGCCGCGCGCCATTGGTCGCAATGCAGCGATGGAACTGATTCTCACGGGTGAGCCGTTCTCGGCCGAACGGGCCCACGAGCTCGGACTCGTCAATCGCCTGGTCGAGCCTGGTGAGGCAACCAATGAAGCCCTGGCGCTTGCGGGTCAGATCACGGCCGCGGCGCCGCTCGCCGTCTGGGAGAGTCGCAAGGTCGTGCTCGCAGCCGCCACCGAGAGCGACGAGACGCTCAAGCAGATGACCGACGCTGCCATGGGCGTCGTGATGCGATCGGAGGACATCGGCGAGGGTCTCACGGCCTTCATCGAGAAGCGTCCTCCGCAGTGGAAGGGTCGCTGACGCTCAGAGCGTCTTGAACGTGGTGATCAGCCGGGCGACGATGCCGGCACGCTCGTAGAGGTTCTTCGTGTGGCGGTCGCCAGGTAGCGCCTGGCCTTCCACTGCGATCGCGCCGCGGGCCACTCGCCGATGCGATTGCCGTTGCCAGCATCTCGTCACCGAACCCGAGTTCGCGGGCTTCCGGCGTCACCCAGACCTGGTCGATCCGAACGATCTTGTCGGCGCCGAGCTCTGCGACGAGATAGCCGATCACCACATCGTCGATGGTCCCGACGACGACGTCTGCACTGTCGCAACGGGCACCCCACCCGCCGCCGATCAACGGGTGCTCGTCGAGCCATCGATCGCCGCCGCGTTGACCGACCAGTGCCGCTCGCGCCTCGAGTTCGAGGAGGCGCAGCTCGTGCTGATCGTGCTCGGTTGCCGGCCGGACCAACGGATCGATCACGCGTCCGCCGTTCGCAGCTGCTCGAGCTTGCCGAGGATCGTGCGACGGTGTCGCCCGGCGTTCTCGTACCGCTCGATCGCAGTTCGCTCCGCGGCATCGAGCCCATCGAGCTTCCCGACGATCTGCGCCGACGAGAGATGGTCGTAGTCGGCCAGTGCCAACGTCGACACGTCCGGGACATCGCCAACGGCGGGCTCGGTGGGCGGGCCGTGGTCGATGCGGGCAGGCTCGACATCGCCGGTGCCAGCGAGGTGCTCCTGCTCGAGCCCCGCCTCACTTGGGGCCTGCCCGTCCGACGTCAACCGCATCCGCAGTTCACGCACCCCTTGATCGACCACCATCTTGCCGAGGAAGCGAGCCAGCACGACCTCGCGCTTGACGCGTTCGGCCGCCGATGGGACCTTGTCGACAACGGCAGGGACCGCCTCGAGCAGTCGGCTGCTCACTTCGATCGGCACGATCAGCGCCAGCTCGACGAGCCGGGCCAACGGTGGCCGTGGCTCGTCAGGACGAGAAGATCGGGCAGTCGTCATCGCCGACAGGACAGTTCGGCGCACTTGCCTTCACGAGGAGGAAGCACGACGAGCACAGCTGCTCGTCCTGCTGCTTCGGTTGGAGCCGTTCGCCGCCTTCGCCCCGTACATCGGGTTCGTCTTCGTCGTCTTCGTCGTCGTCGTCATCCGCGGCGACCATGCGGTCCTTGAGGATCTTGTCGAGGTCCTCTTCGACGTCGTCGTCGGTGAGCAACTCGTCGTCGTCATCGTCGTCATCGTCGGACGCACGCTTCTTGCGCTTCGTCCGCGGTGCAGCGTCGGCAGCTTCGTCGTCGTCATCATCGTCGTCGTCATCGACGGCGTCGTCATCGTCATCGTCGTCTGCGACCTCCTCCTCATCCAGGTCGAGATCGTCGTCGTCGACGTCGAGATCCTCTTCGGTCTCCTCCTCGTCGGCCACCTCGTCCTCGAGGGTGTCGTCGGGTTCAGTGATCTCGTCGTCAGCCATCTCGTCGTTTCGGTCTCGTCGTGCGTATGGGGGGTTGCGGCGGGAGCATAGGCGTGGTGGCCCACCCGTCCGGGAGCCCACCGGCGTGACACACGTCACACACTACTTTCGGGCGACTCAGATCCCGCCGCGACGGGCTTCTGCGCGACGCTCGGATTCGAGCCGTTCGAGTTCGGGCGCGTGCGTGGTCATGTGGCTCATGGCGGCGGCAACGGCGTGGTGGCCGGCTCGCTCGCCGATCAGCCGATGCATCTCGAGCGCCACGCGGCGATACGAGGGGTGACCCTGCGGCGACGAGCGGAGCTCGAGCATGTGGATCGCCTCACGGGCGTTGAACTGCATCACGTAGCGCATGCGGTAGGCCATCGAGACGGCGTAGGGGGCCTGCTGCGGGAAGTCGGGTTGCAGCGCGTCATACAGCGAGGCGGAACGCTCCATCGCCTCGTCGAAATCGCCGCCGAGTCCAGCCTCGGTCACCAGTTCCGGTCTGGTGAAGCCATGGTTCGGGGTGAGCCGTTGCCACTCGATCGTGAGCATGCGATGGCGTTGCATGTCGCGGAAAGCGCCGTAGTCGCTCAGCACGTCGAATCGGTAGAACGACCGCTCGAACGCTCGCCCAGGCTTGTGACGGCGATTCTCCCGCTCGCCCACGTACGCCCGGATCAGCGACACGCGTTCGTCGACGCCGAGTTGGCGGACACGTTCGAGTAGTTGATGCTCGGGCAGCGTCGAGTGGGAGTAGCAGATCGCTGCGAGCAACTTGTCTTCCGCGTCAGGATCGAAGTCGACGAGTTCGACCTCGGCCGCCGGTTCGACCGGGGTCGACCCGAAGAGGTCGGCCACCAGAGCGGCGGTGTCGTCTCGAGTGGTGGCGAGGTACTCGCTCCACTTGCCGCCACGGTCGGGAAGATCGACACGCCGCAGGAAGCTCGGAATGACCTTGCGGAGTTCGTGCAGCATCAAGTCGGCGTAGTCCCGTGATTCCGGCAACGGGTTCGAACGCATCCGCAGCAGCAGTGCCTCGAAGGCCTGACCCGTGCCGTAGATGCCGACGTTCGATGTCGCCGCTGCGGGAAGGATGCCGCGAACCGCATCGAGCGCCTTGGCCCGAGTGGCTGTGCGGTAGACGAACTCGCTGTCGTCGGGGCCGCGCTCGACGGTGGCTCGCACGTGCTCGGTCGCCGCGTCGACACAACGGCTGTACGCGTCGAAGATCCGGTCGAGGTCGCCCACGTACCGGGTGCCCAGCGGGCTCGAGAGCACCGCTGGATCGCGGTAGTAGCGGTAGCGCCCACCGAGGCGGGCGTCGTAGGCGATGTAGCGGGTGCTCTGCTCGAGATAGCTCATCAAGCGACCCCACTCGAGGATCTTGGTGAGCAGGTTCGAGGCCTGTTCGCACGCCAGATGAACACCGCCGAGCTGAGCCACCGAGTCGTCGCCGTAGTCGAAGAAGACCCGCTCGTACAGTTCCTCGGCACGATCGAGACCGATCGTGGCATCGACGCTGTGGTCGCCGCTCACGTCGAGGTCGCCGACGAACTCGTCGAGGAAGAGCCTGCGAAGCGACTTGTGGCTTCGGCTGTACCGGGCGAACAGAGCGCCCTTCACCACCTCGGGCAGATTGACGAGCGCAAAGACCGGTCCATCGAGATTGGTGAAGTACCGGCGCAGCACATCGGCTTCGTCCGCGGTGAAGGACTCAGGGACGTACACAGCCACGGTCGACCACTCTAGGACGGTGTGACATCGCGACTTGGGATCTCCCGATGTAGCTGACCTGCATGTTCGTCGATGGACTCACGCGTACACGAGCGCAGCGTCGGGCACGACAGTGACCGACAACGCAACGGCACGGCCGTGACTTCGTCCATCGACGACGACCTCGAGTGGACGCTCGAACTCCCAGGACCCGCTCCGAACCGACCGGCTGGCGATGCGGGGATGAGGCACATGCGTGCCCGTCTGGAGGCGCCGACGGGCGGCGAGACGCTCGCGAACCGACATCGACGATTCGACCTCGAAGACCTCGACGCGCCCATCGTTGGGATGCCCACGTGGTGCGACGTCCCACTCGCCGATGAACTCGGCGTTCATCACGGCCAGGACCCGTCCACGGAGCCAGTGAGCGCTCGTCCACGGCGACCGCGCCACCACGTGGGCGCAGGCAATGATGGGTTCCTCGCCACCGTCGAGACGCACCTCGAGCAGGTCGATCGGGAACTCGTTGAGCGTCGTGCGCTGCTCGATGGACCGTCGCCCCTCCGGCGTCACACCGAGCGTGCGAGCGAGGTCACCTGAGCAGACGGCCACGTGGGTGCCATGCTGCTGCGACAGCGTCACAGCCAGCTCGGCGTCGCTGTGCACCACCATCAGGTCGGGTGGGCACGGCACCGACCGCCCCCAGGCCTCGCCCGGTTTGATCGTCATGCGCTGGCAGGTGTCGGCGCCGCACTGTCGGCGACGACGCCGCGAAAGGCGGCCTCGGCAGCAGAGGCGGCAGCTCGGCGAGTCGCCGGGTCGGGCACGATGATCGCCAGTTGGCGCAACAGATCGATCAGCTGTTTCGTGGTGCGAACGAAGTCACCGCCGGTCATCTCGTCGTCGCCGACCACTTCGGCGAACCCCTCCCCCGCCACCCAGGCGTACGCGATCGCTGCAAACGTCGGATCAGGTGGTCGATGCTCGCCCAGTCCCACCGATCGCTCGGTGGCACGCAGATCTTCGCTGATTGCGGCGAGGCGCCGCCAGCGGTCTCGTACAGCGTTCGACGAGAACCACGGTGCAGGTGGAGTGTCGGAGCTGCGATGCTCGTACACGAGCGTCGAGACCAGCGCAGCCAGATCGGCGGCCCCGAGCCCGTCGAGTATCCCCGAGCGCACGATCTCGGCAACAAGGAGATCGGACTCGTGGAACGTGCGGGCGAGCATCTCGCCGGCCTCGGTGAGCGTCCATGAGGTTCGATCCAGATAGCCGTAGGTGGTCAGCACGTTGAGGACACGGTCGAACTCGCTGGCCAACGAGGTGTTCTTCCCGCTCACCCGCCGTTCGAGATCGGCGATCTCACGCTCGATCCGATCGGCCTGACTCGCGGCGTTGAGCTTCGTTCGCAAGTCGGGGTCACGAGCCACCGGATGGCTGTCGGCGAGCGCTTCGGTGTCTCGGCGCGAGCGCTTCGTGCTGGGCGACGGGTCGGCCTTCATCATCCGCAGCCGCCGAGCGACGTCGTTGCGATACTCCTTGCGGTTCGGCGCGTAGGTGTGCGGCAGTGCGACCTGGCCGACCTGACGAGGGGGCTCGTCGAAGTCCTCGGCGGTGAGGTAGAGCGACTTGGCGGAACGAGTGATCACCGTGAGACGCAGACCGGACTTCCGGTTCGCTGCTGCCACGACAGTCGCCGGCCCCTTGTAGGTGCCCTTGGCGACGTGAATCGCCACACCCGGGCGCAAGGCGGCGAGGGCGTCATCGATCGCATCGAGCCGGGCCGCTCGCCCGAGTGCCCGATCGTCGCGCTCACGATCGCGCCGGCGGCGGTACTCATCGATGTCGCCGTAGTCGCTCTGGGCCTTGTCGCGGAGGTCGGCGACGGCGGCCCGACGCCGTTCGAGCCGTGCTTCGAGACGCACGACATCGCGGTCGGCCTGGTACTGAGCGAACGACAGGTTCAACAGGTGATGGGCCTCCGCGCTGGAGTAGGTGCGCACGAGGTTCGCCGCCATGTTGTACGTGGGTCTGAACGCCGAACGAAGATGAAACGACGAGCTGCCGGCAAGTTCGGCGACTTCGTCGAAACGCACCCACGGCGACCACAGCACCACTGCGGTGCCCAGATCATCGATCCCCCGCCGGCCGGCGCGCCCCGTGAGCTGGGTGTATTCACCAGGGGTCAACCGTTCGTGGTGCTCGCCGGTGAACTTGGTGAGCTTCTCGATCACCACGGTGCGCGCCGGCATGTTGATGCCCACCGCCAGAGTTTCGGTGGCGAAGACGACCTTGACCAGCCCCTCGACGAAGCAGGCCTCGACGACCTCTTTCATCGGTGGCACCATGCCTGCGTGGTGGGCCGCCACGCCACACTCGAGTTGAGTCACGAACTGCGTGAAACCGAGCACGTCCAGGTCGGCCTGATCGAGCCCACCGAGTCGGGCCTCGACGATCGTGCGGATCGCGGTGCGTTCGCCCGCATCGACGAGGTCGAGGCCGGCGTCGACACACGCCTTGGCCGCAGCGTCGCATTGGGCGCGACTGAAGATGAAGAAGATCGCAGGGAGCAGCCGTCGCCGTTCGAGCAGCTCGACGGTGTCGACCCGGCTCGGAGGGGCCAGGACCTTGCGGCCGGATCCCCCTTCGTTCCGATCCGATCGGCCCTTCGATCGGGGGCCGCCACCGCGACCCGGATGTCCACGGATGGCGGATTCGTCGAGCGCGATCGCGTCGCGATTCACGTGGCCGTCGATGAACACGGGCAGCATTCGCAGGCGGTCGTTCGTGCGGTCGGCGACGAGATACTCGTTGTCGAGGCGAACCGGTCGGCGTCGCTCGACGATCGATGCCGTGGGACCACGAACCGTCGAGATCCACTCGGCGAGTTCGTCGACGTTGCTGACCGTCGCCGACAGACAGACGAGTCGCACGTGTTGCGGCAGGTGGATCATCACCTCCTCCCACACGGGGCCTCGATACGAGTCCTGGAGGAAGTGCACCTCGTCGAGCACGACGAGCCCGAGGTCGTGCAAGAGGCGTGATCGCCCGTAGATCATGTTGCGCAGGACTTCGGTGGTCATCACGACGATCGGGGCGTCGCCATTGATCGAGTTGTCGCCCGTCAGCAGTCCGACCTCGTCGTCGCCGTGTATTGCCACGAGGTCGCGGTACTTCTGGTTCGACAGCGCCTTCACCGGCGCCGTGTAGAAGGCCCGGCGGCCCTCCTCGCGTGCGGCCGCGATGCCGTACTCGGCAACGACAGTCTTGCCGCTGCCGGTGGGGACGGCCACGACGACGTGCTCGCCACGATCGAGGGCATCGAACGACTCTGACTGGAAGCGGTCGATCGGAAACGGGTAGCGGGCGGTGAACCGTGCTCGCAGGCTCGAGCGGTCGATGCCGTCGGTCACGCGTCGACCGGTCGCCGACGGACCACGAGCCAGCCGATCAGGATGGCGAGGAAGTAGAGCACCATCATCGGAACGCCGAGCATGGCCATGGTGACAGGGTCACCCGACGGCGTGATCACCGCAGCGATCACGGCGATCACCACCAGTGCGAGACGCCAGCTCGCGAGCAGCCGTTTCGGCGTGACGACGCCGACCGCCTGCAATCCGAACACGAACACCGGCAGCATGAACCCGATCCCGAACGCGAAGATCATCAACCCGATCAACGAGACGTAGCTCTGCACCGAATAGACCTGGTTGACGTCCGAGCCGGACCATCCGATCAGGAAGTCCAGCGCCTGGCCGATCGTGAAGTAGGCCAGCGCACCGCCGGCGACGAACAGGATGAGCGACGTCAGCACGACCGGGATCGCCCACTTCTTCTCCTTCTTGTTGAGCGCCGGCACGATGAAGCGCCAGGTCTGCCACAACAGCACCGGCAGTGCGAGGACGATGCCGCCGTAGAGCCCGACTCGCACCCGTGTGGCCAGTCCCTCGGTCGGGCTGAAGACGTTCAACAGCTCGGGATCGCAGAAGTTCTCCGGCTTGCGGGCGCACAGGTCGACATAGGGCTGCAACAGGAAGTCGAGCACCTGGTCGTAGAACGCAATGATCAGGACCATGCCGATCGCCACGGCGAGCGCAGATCGGATGATGCGGACCCGCAGCTCGGCCAGATGCTCGGTGAGGGTCATCGTGTCGGCGGCGGACACCTGCTCTTCGTCGTCGATGCTCACGATCGCCTCACGACGTCTCGGGGGGATCGCCAGGCGTCGCGACCTGGTCGTAGCCAGGATCGGCGAGCGGCTCGAAGGGACTGTCGCCGTTGCGGCTCGGATCCGCCGTGCCGGGTGCCGGGGCGGCCCAGTCGTTGGCGGCCGTGGGCTCGCTCGTTCGGGTCGTCGCTGCCTCGGCGTCGTCGAGTACTCGCTGCTCGGCTTCGGCCTCGGCCATGATCTTGCGCGGATCGGCCGCGTCGCGCAGCAGGTTCGCCGTGTCCCGCATTTCACGCATCGGTTCGTCGAGTGCCGATTTCAGCTCCGACTGGAACCCGGTACTCATCTTCTTCAATTCGGAGTAGGTCTGGGTGAACTTGCGTACGGCGTCGGGCAGCTTCTCGGGGCCCAGCACCACGAGCGCGAGGAGCAGGATGACGATGATCTCGCTGCCCTGCAGATTGAACACGGGCGCAGTCTACGGGCCTGCCATCATGAGTCGGAGTGCAACAGCGTCTTCCGTCCCGACTCGACCCACCGATCACCTTTGCTCATCGCGGCGCGCGGGCACACGCACCGGAGAACACACTGGAGGCATTCGATCTGGCGCTGAGACTCGGCGCATCGGGGCTCGAGAGTGACGTGTGGCTGACTGCTGACGGCGTCGCTGTGCTCGACCACGACGGCGTCGTCAAGAAAGGCATGCGCAAACGTCCGATCTCCGAGTTCGAACGCGCCGCTCTCCCCGACCACATCCCGACGCTGCTCGACCTCCTGCAGACATGTGGCACCGACTACGACTTGTCACTCGACCTCAAGGATCCGGAGTCAGCAGCGGCGATCGTCGAGGTCATCGGCGGCGTCGATACGTCGATGTTGGAACGCACCTGGCTGTGCGAACCGAGCCTCGACCGCGTCATCGAACTCCGGGAGTTGTTCGGCGACACCCCGATCCGCTTGTTGCAGACCACTCGATTGGAGCGCATCAAGGGCACGCCGGAGCGTCGTGCGGAGTACCTCGCTCGTCACCGGATCGACGGCATCAACCTCCACCGAACCGACTGGACCGGCGGTTTGGTGGCGCTGTTCCACCGATTCGACCTGTTCACGTTCGGTTGGGACATGCAGCACGAACACGAGCTGCGCGACGGACTGCGAATGGGCCTCGACGCCGTTTACAGCGATCGTGTCGACGTGATGAGCGACGCGTTCCGCGCGGAGATCGGCAACCCGCCGTTCTGATGTGCGTCGGCCGGTGTCAGAGCCACTGCCAGTGACTCTGTGGCCAGAACACGACGAAAGCCCGGCCGACCAGGTCGTCTTCGTTGATCGTCCCAATCACCCTGGAGTCCTGTGAGCCCCCGCGATTGTCGCCCATCACGAACACGTGGTTGTCGGGAACGACGCCGTCGAGCAGGTAATCGCCGCCACAGTCGGTGGGAGTGACGACCTCAGGATCGAGGTACGGCTCGTTGAGCACTCGACCGTCGATCAGCACGGTGCAATTGCGTACCTCGACGGACTCGCCCGGCAGCCCGATGACCCGCTTGATCAGGTCACGTTCTGACGCTCCGGTCACCTGGTGCAGCACGACGACGTCACCGCGGTTGGGATCGTGCAGGCGATAGGAGAGCTTGTTGACGAAGACCCGATCGTTGGTGTCGAGCGTCGAGTACATCGATTCTCCCTCGACGACGAAATGAGCGATGACGAACGTGCGCACCACGAAGGCCACCAACAGCGCAACGGCGATCACGACCAACCAGTCGAAGAACGCTCGGGCACCGGGCGGGAGCTTCGAGGCGCCAGACGCGTCGACCGGCGGCTCCGCAGGCGGCTCGACGGGAGCAGGATCGATGGTCTCGGACGTCACGCGGGTCCAACGGTACCGCGCTCAGAGCGATTCGATGAGTCGCTCGACGCGTTCGTCGCGGCTCTTGAACGGGTCCTTGCACAACACCGTGCGCTGGGCCTGATCGTTCAGTTTCAAGTGCACCCAGTCGACGGTGTAATCGCGCTTGCGTTCCTTCGCACGTTTCACGAAATCACCGCGCAACCGGGCCCGAGTGGTCTGCGGCGGTACGTCGATCGCCTGCTCGATGTCGGCGTCGGTACAGATCCGCTCGACCATCCCGCGGTCCTGCAGCTTGTAGAACGGGCTGCGAGCACGTGAGACGTCGTGGTACTGCAGGTCGAGGAGCTGCACCCTGGCGTGACCGAACGGCAGGTCGTGGCGCTCGCGGAACGCCTCGATCAGCTTGTACTTGATCACCCAGTCGACCTCGCGGTCGAGGAGCAGCGGGTCCTTCTCGATCGTGGTGATGCAGTGTTCCCACATGTCGAGCGCCTTCTGCTCCATCGGGGGAAAGCCTTGCGAGTCGGCGTAACGCAGCGCTCGGTCGAGGTACTCACGTTGGATGTCGAGCGCCGAGACCTCTCGTCCGTTCGCCAGGCGGACCGTGCGACGGCAGGTGATGTCGTGGCTGATTTCACGGATCGCACGGATCGGATTCTCGAGTGTCATGTCACGCAACACGACGTTGGGGTCCTCGAGCATGCGCAGCATGCACGCCGCGGCGCCGACCTTGACGAAGTTGGTGTACTCGCTCATGTTCGAATCGCCGACGATCACATGGAGACGGCGGTACTTCTCGGCGTCGGCGTGCGGCTCGTCACGGGTGTTGATGATCGGCCGGCTGCGCGTGGTCGCCGACGACACGCCTTCCCAGATGTGCTCGGCGCGTTGGGCGATCGAGTAGGTCGCTCCCCGTGCGGTCTGCAGCACCTTGCCGGCGCCGGTGTAGATCTGGCGGGACACGAAGAACGGGATGAGCACCTCGGCGTAGTGGCCGAGGTCGTCGTCGCGGCTCGTCAGGTAGTTCTCATGGCACCCGTAGGAATTGCCGGCGGAGTCGGTGTTGTTCTTGAAGAGATAGATCGTGCCGCGGATCGACTCCTCGGCGAGGCGCTGCTCGGCCGACTCGACGAGTTGTTCGAGGATGCGCTCCCCCGCCTTGTCGTGCACGACCAGTTCGTAGAGCGAGTCGCATTCCGGCGTGGCGTACTCGGGATGGGAGCCCACGTCGAGATACAGCCGGGCGCCGTTCTGGAGGAACACATTCGAGCTGCGACCCCACGACACGACTCGGCGGAACAGGTAGCGGGCAACCTCGTCGGGACTGAGACGGCGCTGGCCCCGAAGGGTGCAGGTCACGCCGTACTCGTTCTCGAGTCCGTAGATGCGTCGCTCCATGTTGGGCAACCTAGCCACGAACGGGTTCGCGTGCGGGTTCAGGCGCGGCGGAACCGGACCGATTCGCCGGGGCGGGTCTGTGCGAAATCCGCCAGGTCGTCTGGGTCGACGACGCCGATCACGGGGTAGCCGCCGGTGGTCGGGTGATTGGCAAGCATCACGATCGGGGCCCCTGCCGGGGTTATCTGGATGGCACCGACGGTCAGACCGATGCTGGCCATCGCCGGCTGCGCCCGGGTGCTCGTCGGGAAGTCACCGACCTCGAGGCGAACGCCGACTCTGCTCAGTTCGTTGGTGAGCGTCCACGACCTCCCGGTGAGGCAGGAGACACCCCCGATGAACCAGTCGTGCTGCGGGCCATCCCAGATGCGGATGCGATCGGTTCGGGGTGGTCGCGGCGGCGCGTGGTCGGCGTCGAGCGGGGTGCCGGGGTCGTCGCCGATCGCAACGGGGCTGTCGAGGGCGAGCGGTGGCGGGCCGACGTTGCCGAGCGTGTCCTGACTGCGTGATCCGAGCACGATCTGAGTGTCGACGCCGCCCCGAACGGCGAGATAGGCCCACACGGCATGCGACGGTACGTCGACGTGCATTCGTGCGCCGGCAGCGAGCGTCTGGCGGTGGCCATCGGTGCTGGTGGCCACGACCACCGGTCGGAGCGCCTCGACGATCAGCGCGCCCATGGTCTCGATGGTTGCGGCGTCGGCCGGGTTGCCGACCAGGCGGTTCATCTGATCGTGAGTTCGCAGATCGACGGCGCCAGCGGTCGGGACGCCGAGGTGGGCAAGGCCGGGGCGGCCACGGTCCTGGACGGTGGTCGAGTACCCGAGCTGGACGAATCCGCAGCGCTGGTCCGCCGGCCGCCGACGTCACGTCACGCCCTCCGCCGGAATCGCACGGCCCGACCCGGCGTGAGCAGCGCCGGTGGGTCGCGATCCGCGTCCCACAGCGCGGCGTTCGTGTGGCCGATCAGATACCACCCGCCAGGTGACGCCGAAGGATAGACACACGTGTAGCCCGCAGCCACGCCGATCGATCCCGCGGGGACCGACGTGCGTGGGGTGGCCCGCCGCGGGACGTGGAGTCGCTGATCGATGCCCCGCAGGTAGCCGAACCCGGGGCTGAACCCGCAGAAGGCGACCTCATAGTTGCCGGTCGAGTGAAGGCGCACGACATCGTCGATCGACACGTGTGCGGCGTACGCAAGCTCACCGATGTCGGGGCCGTCGTAGACGACATCGATCGTCAGTGCGCTGTCGGTGTACAGCGGATGATCGGCCGGCACGACCATGTCGAGCACCTGGCCGATCGCATCGTGGCGGGCGCGGGTGCCGTGGACGACCACGGTCGATTCCGACGGCACGATCTCGGCGACGCCGGGCACGTCCATCGAGCGCAACGCCTCCGCCCACGCCGCGGGCGAGGCGACGTCGTCGACGAGCCACGCGAGCGGTCCATAGGGCCGTCGTTGCATCGGGTCAGTGAACTCGGGCGTCGGGGAAGATGCGCAGGAAGTTCTCGGCGTAGAAGTTGTCTCGGGTCTCCTCGGACCGTTGGCCCAATGAACCTTCGAAGCGGCCGATCGGGTCCTTGCCGCCCTCGACGTGCGGGTAGTCGCTCGAGAACAGGTAGAGGTCGTCGGCCGACTCGTCGATCAATCCGCCGATGTCCTCGAACACGTACGGCGTGAACGCCATCTGGGCGCGCAGGGTCTCCGACGGGGTCCGCTGCAGCTGCGCCAGATACTGGTCGACCTTGCTCCACGACCGCACCACCCAGTCGAGCCGAGTGAGCATCGCTGGAACCCATCCAGCGCCGAGTTCGACACATGCCCCCCGAAGGTCAGGATGTTGTTCGAACACGCCGTCCATGACCATCACCGAGATGAACGTCTCCGGCCCCTGATGCAGGACGGCCATGTCCTTGCTGCGGACGTTCTCGCCACCGCCCATCCAGTCGCGTGCGGCGGGCCGACCGGTGTTGGCCCAGCGTGGGTCGAGCTGCAGCGGCGAGCCACCGACGTGTAAGAGAAACGGAGTGGTCGACTCCGCCAGCTTCGCCCAGAACGGGGCGAGGTCGACGTGGCCAGGCGACCGCTCCCCTGCCGGATGGTGCGGCACCCAGATCGCTTCGAGCCCGGCGTCGAGCGCGAAGTCCAACTCGGCCAGCGCAAGTTCGGGATCCTCCAGCGGCACGATGCCGACGCCCATCAAGCGGTCATCCGCAGCGCAGAACTCGCTCATCGCCCGGTTGTGCGCTCGGGTGGCGCCGTAGCGAACCTCGTTCGACAGCTTTCGGCTGGGTGAGAACGGAGTGGCGACGCTGTGCGTTGCGAACACGAGCTGCTTGCGGAACCCGAGCATGTCGAGCGCCACCGAGCGGTCGTTGCGATCGAAGGCGCCGAGGGCCTGGATCTCCTTCGACTGCGCGATCAGCTGGTCACCGAGTCCGATCTGCGCTTCGATGTGTTCGGCGGTGTGCCGGTTTCCGTTCCCGACGATCAGCTCGACCTCTTCGTCGGTCACCAGCGACGCGGCGTAGCTCACCTGCGGGATCTGCTCGCGGATCGACGGGTCGGCGTAGTCGCGCAGGAAGTCGGGCAGCTCCATGATGTGACTGTCGGCGTCGTAGAACACTCGGTGGGATGGTGCGTAGGTCAATGGGACCCCCGTTCTGCGCCTGAGCGCTCAGTCGGTGAAACGGTAGACGCCGACGCCGGCGGCATCGAGTGCCGAACGAACCGCTCGTGCCAGATCGACCGCCCCGGGCGTGTCGCCGTGCACGCAGATCGAACGCGCTCGCACGCTCACGACGCTGCCGTCGATGGCGACGACCTCGTTGTCGGTGGCGATGCGCACGGCGCGTGCGGCCACCTCGTCGGGGTCGGTCAGCACGCTGTTGGGCTCGCGTCGCGACACGAGCCCACCGTCGGGTCGATAGGCGCGGTCGGCAAAGGCTTCGGGGATGGCATCGAGTCCGGCGACACCCGCGGCGACGAGCAGTTCCGAGCCCGGCAGGCCGAGGATGGCCAGCGACGGGTCGTACTCGGCGGCCGCAGCGACCAGTGCCCGGGCAGCGCCGGGGTGAGTCGCGGTCGTGTGGTAGAGCGCTCCGTGGGGTTTCACGTAGGCGATTTCGGCACCTGCCACCTGGGCGAATGCGTCGAGGGCGCCCAGCTGGTAGAGCACGGCGTCGCGGAGTTCGTCCGGGGCCATGTCGAGGTGGCGGCGCCCGAATCCGGGCAGATCGGGGAATGACACCTGCGCGCCGATCGCCACGTCGTTCTGGACGGCGAGCGAACAGGTCGCCCGCAGCACCGACGGGTCGCCCGCATGGAAGCCGCAGGCGACGTTGGCGCTGGTGACGATCCCGAGCATGGCCGCATCGTCACCGAGCGTCCAGACTCCGTAGGACTCCCCCAGGTCACTGTTGACGTCGATGGCGACCATGCACCGATGGTACGCCTCCTCGACGGGCCATGTCAGCGTGCCAAGCTCGCAGAATGTCGTCCGTCGAAATTCGCACGCTCTGCGCCGACGACTGGGAGGTCTGGCGCGAGGTCCGATTGCGTTCGCTCGCCGACGCACCAGAGGCGTTCGGGTCGAAACTGGCGGATTGGGAAGGCCCGAACGACCGTGAGGATCGGTGGCGCACCCGCTTCGACAACGTGGCGTTCACTGCGGTCGCCGGGGTCTCCGGAGGCAGGCAGGTCGTGGGCACCGTCGGTGGTATGCACCACCCGGCGGGAGCGATCGAGCTGATCTCGATGTGGGTGGCGCCGGAGGTTCGCGGAGCCGGCGTCGGCGATGCACTCGTCGGTGCGGTGATCGACTGGGCCGACTCCGAGTCGGCCGAGCGGGTGATCCTTGCTGTGCGGAGGGGAAATCGTCGTGCCGTCGCCCTCTACGAGCGGGCTGGTTTCGTGTTGGTCGGCCCGAACCCGGATGACCCCTCCGAGGACACCATGGAGCGAGTTCTCGATGCCGCAGACGTCGCTCCTCCCTGAGCCGCTCGAGGCTGCGCAACTCACCTTTCCACACGCCGACCGGTAGCACTCCGACGTGCCCTTTGGGCCCTGGCCCGGCGAGTCGAAGTGGTTCACGATGAGGGTATGAGGAGTGTGCGCTGGCCTGGAATCGTTGGGGTGGTGGTGCTCACGCATCGCGCCGGTTGCGTGCGGCGCCGATGACACCGCAACCGATTCGACGGGTGCAGCAACCACGGTCGAGGTGACGGTGACGGCACCGGCCACCACCGTTCCTCGGGCGACCGCGCCCTCGACGACCGTCGAGTCCGAGTTCCCGGCCACCACGTTCGCCGAGGAGCCAGACGACTGCGACGCCGACGCCGTGCTGGCGGTCGTCGACCAGAGCATCGCTGACGCTCGGCTCGCGTCGGGCGGCGCCTGGAGTGAGGACACCGACGGGGTCGCGTTCGATGACCGGACGAACACCGCTGACGAGTTCCGCTACCGGATGGGGCTCGATTGCATGGTGCGCATGGCCCAGACGACCGAGGCGGGCGCCGAGCGGCTGCTGCTGGCTGCCTGGACGGGTGATCGTGCGGCCTTTGTCGTGCAGGCGACCGATGCGCCGTCACAGCCGTACGCGAGCGAGCAACGGTTCCAGCTCTTCGTCGAGATGCCATACGGCGAGTGGCTCGAGGACCAGTTCGTGTGGGCGGCGACCTTGGAGGGTGGTGAGTCGGTGGTGATCGGAACCGTCGACACCGCGATCAGCGTGGCGGCCAAGTCGTGGCTGACCGAGATTCCGAGATTCGACGATCTGGAACCGACTCTCGACACCGAGCGGTATGCCATCGACGCACTGGTGCAGGCAGAGGCCCGCAACGTGTCGGTCGCCGAGCCGGCGGGCTACGACTGGGAGATCGCGGCGATCCAATTCATCACACCACTGGGTCTGCACCTCATCGCAACCGTTGCGCCCGATGGCTTGTTCGACCCCGCATCGCCACTCGTCGAGGGAGAGACGACCGTGGAGACCGTTGGTGACGTCGACGTGTACGTCACGACGGGCACGGCCGACTCCTACGCGATCGCGTCCGTGGGTTGGATCTGCGGGGAGTACGTCTGGTTCATCGATTCCGCCTGGGGCACCGTCGACGAGCTGGTCGACTGGGCTGCGGCGATGATCGACTCCACAGGGTGCGCCGGCGCGTGACCGCATCTCGGCTCAGTGCGGTTCGAGGCGTTCGATGAACCGGCTCATCGACGCGCGGGAGGTCAGTTCGATGACGTGGAGGTGGTCGTGGCGCCGCAGGGCGGCATCGAGACGGGGGCGGCTGTCGCGACCGTAGTTCCAGATCCAGCGAGTGAACGCGAGCTGAAACCGTTCGGGGCACCCCTCCGCCTGGATCGGCTGACCGTGATTGCGTGCCGTTCGCATGAGCGCTGATCCGACGCATGCCACCCGAGGTCGCGCCACGACGATCACAGTGTCGGCGCGAGCAAAACGCTCGTCGAACGTCCCGCCGTAGTTTCCATCGGCGATCCAACGGTCAGCGGCGAACAACTCGGACTGGCGCCGACGCCACTCCTCTCGCGGCGTCTCGACCCACCCCGGTTTCCAGAAGATCCGGTCGAGGTGGACCACCGGTAAATCGAGTCGATCCCCCAGAGCCCGCGCAAACGTTGACTTGCCCGCGCCACCCGGCCCCACGATTGCAACCCGCTCCATCGATGCCAGCATGTCAGGATCGTGAGATGGAGGGTGTGCGAGGCGGTCGGAGAACGAAGATGTCCGAGGAATGACGACCATGGGCGATGAGCAGCTGGTGCTGTTGGACCAGTCGAATTGGCTCGCTGCGCTCGAGGTGCGGGTGACCGAGGAACAGCTTCCGATGGTCGCACACCATCAACCCGTGGCACTGGAGATCTTGGCGAAGGCGTACCTGCAACCCGGTGGTCGCCTGTGGGAACCCCTCGGGTACGTCGACGCAGCGGGGTCGATCGTCGCAGTACTCGCGCTCTCGTATGCCGACGGGGTGGCACAGGTACGCAACCTCGCCGTGGACATGCGACACCAGCGACGCGGTGTGGGATCTCAGGTCATGCGTGCCGTCATGGACTGGTGTCACCGCGCCGGTGCGTCGACGGTCGAGCTCACGTTCGCTCCTGGCAACACACCTGCGGCCCGCCTGTACGAGCGAGCTGGTCTCCGCCCGACCGGTGAGATGCGTGACGGCGAGCCGGTCTGGAGCATCGACGTACCCGTGACCGAGGGGTAGCTTCTCGTCCATGACGTCGCTTCAGGACCGCCCGAACACTGCATTGATGGTCATCGACATGCAGCGCGGCGTGGTGGCAGACGCATTCGAGGTCGATCGCGTGATCGACAACATCAACACGCTCGTCGGACGCGCTCGGGAAGCCCAGGTCCCCGTGATCTGGGTGCAGCACTCCGACGACGAGCTGAGTCAGGGCTCGGATTCGTGGCAGTACGTCGACGAACTCCAGCGCGCCGACGACGAGCCGCTCGTGCACAAGCAGTACGGCGACTCCTTCGAGGACACCGACCTCGAATCGATCCTCGCCGACCGCCAGGTGGGCCATCTCGTCGTCACCGGCGCACAGACCGATGCCTGTATTCGCTCGACGCTGCACGGTGCGCTCGCCCGTGGCTACGACGCCACGTTGGTGACCGACGCCCACACGACCGAAGACATGCGGCAGTGGGGTTCCCCGATCGGCCCGGCCGAGGCCATTGCGTACACGAACCTCTACTGGGGTTTCTCCAACTCGCCCGGACGCTCCGGCAACACGCTCCCCACCGCGGACATCACCTTCAACCAGCGATGAGCGAAACCGCCGTATACGGTCAGTTGGCTCATCGCAAACGTCGCCAGCAGGTCACCGATGAGCGAAACCGCCGTATACGGTCGGTTGGCTCATCGCAAGCGGGTGCGACGGGTCAGGCGCTGAGGTCGTCCTTGGCCAGCCGGTGAAAGCAGCGGCGGCCATTGGTACGGGCCAGGTCGGCGACTTCGAGGTCGTCGTCGGAGATCTCGCGGTCCGGGCCGCCGAGTGCGGTCCGTCCGAGGGCGATGGCCGCTGCACGATCGAGTCCGTCGGTCCAGGTGTCGGCGAGACGCGCATTGATCGCCTCGGCGTCGCCCCCGATCGCGGCGTAGTCGCGTTCGTCGACCACGGTGCCGTCGTACAGGATGTGGAACATCTGATCGCCCGCCGGTTCGAGGCCGACCTCGGCGACGAGGATCTCGACCTCCATCGGCTTCATCTCGTGGGTGAAGATCGTGCCGAGCATCTGGGCGTAACTGTTCGCCAGACTGCGAGCGTCGACATCATCACGCGAGTACTGGAAACCCTTGAGGTCCGCGGCTCGCACGCCAGCGACGCGGAGCTGGTCGAACTCGTTGTACTTGCCGACACCGGCGAACGCAATGCGGTCGTAGATCTCGCTCACCTTGCGCAGCGTCTCGGACGCGTTCTCGGCGACAATCACAATGCCCTCGCTGTAGCGGACCGCCACCAGCGCCCGCCCGCGGGCGATGCCCTTGCGCGCGAAGTCGGCACGGTCCTTCATCATCTGTTCGGGAGCGACGTAGAACGGCATGCTCATCGCGAACGCACCTCTTCCACGATGGCCGCGTAACGCGCGGCGAGATCGTCGTCGGCGAGCCGGTTCCAGCCACCGGCGTCGATGGTGGCGACGACGGGATAGATCCCGCGCAGCACATCGGGTCCACCGGTTGCGGAGTCGGCGTCAGCGGCTTCCCAGAGTGCACGCGAGGCCAGGTTGACGGCGTCGTCTCGACTCATCTCGGGATGGAAACCCACCTTGATCACGGTGCCGGCATGCAGGCTTCCCGAGCCGGTAGCGACGTAGTCGCGCTCCTCATAGCGGCCGCCAGTGGCGTCGTAGTCCCAGAGCCGACCGCATTCACGACGCAGGTCGTACCCGCCGAAGATCGGCACGACGACCATCCCCATCATCGCCTGCTGCAGGTTGCCGCGGACCATCATCGACAGCTGGTTTGCCTTGCCTTCGAGGCTCAGCGGTGTGCCTTCGACCTTCTCGTAGTGCTCGAGCTGCAATTGGAACAGCTTGATCATCTCGAGTGCCGTCCCCGCGGCGCCGGCAATGGCGACGCCACTGTGGCGATCAGCCTCGACGACCTTCTCCATGCTGCGGTGCGAGATCAGGTTGCCCGACGTCGCCCGCCGGTCACCGGCCATCACCACGCCGTCGGCATACGTGAGCGCCACACAGGTGGTGGCGTGCGGCAGCGACAGCTCTCGCATCAGGTCGGTGGAGGCGCCGATCATCGGCTCGGGACCAAGGCCCACACGACGCAACAGCTCCGGAAAGCTCGACCCCGGATCGTCCGACGTCGAGAAGATCGGCATCGTCACGACTTACTGTCCACCCTTTTGCACGTACGACTTCACGAAGTCCTCGGCGTTGGTCTCCAACACCTCGTCGATCTCGTCGAGCAGATCGTCGAGCTCGGCCTTGAGCTTCTCGCCGGTCTCGGTGGTCGCCGGAGCGGCCTCGACAGCGGCGTCGGTGTCGCGGCTCGTGGTGCCCTTCGACTTCTGGGTGCGTTCGGCCATCAGCAGTTGCTTCCCTTCGGTGAGTCGGATGAATCGTGGTGGATCATTGCCCGAGGCGGTCGAGGAGATCTCGTGCCGTCTCGCTCTGGTCGATCAAGGTACCAACGTGGTCGGCGGTCCCGCGTAGCGGTTCCATCATCGGCACACGACGCAGTGGGTCTCGACCGACGTCGAACACGAGCGAGTCCCAGTTGGCCGCAACCACGTCGTCGGGAAACTTCTGCAGACAGCGGCCCCGGAAATACGCCCGTGTGGTCGTCGGCGGTTGCGTCATTGCGTCGGCGACTTCGGCCTCGCTGACCATCGTGTCGAGACCGGCTCGCAACGCCAGGCAGCGATCGGCACGCAGGTCGTGGTACTGGAGGTCGATCGCCTTCAGTTTCGGCGAGCCGGGCTCGATGTCATGGCGCGCGGCGTAGCCCTCGACGAGGCGCTGCTTGGCAGCCCAGTCGACCCAGTGGGCAACGGACGTCGGATCCGCTTCGAGACCGGCGAGTACCGTCTCCCACCTGGTGAGCACGTCGGCGCCGATGCCGTCACCCACGCAGTCGAGTCCGTGAGATTGCTCGTACTTGCGAGCCCGCTCGAGCAGGCCCCACTGGATCTCGAGCGCGGTGGCGCGGTTGCCGTCGCGCAGCATGATCGTCTGGCGCAGCGTCGGGTCATGGCTCACCTGGCGGATGGCCGCGACAGGGTTGCCGAGCAGCCATTCGTCGCCGAGTTCGTCGTCCTCGATCATGGCCAGCACGATCGCCGTGGTGCCGACCTTGAGGTACGTGGCGACTTCACTCATGTTTGCGTCGCCGACGATCACGTGCAGACGTCGGTACTTCTGAGCGTCGGCGTGCGGCTCGTCGCGTGTGTTGACGATCGGGCGCTTCAACGTGGTTTCGAGCCCGATCTCCTCCTCGAAGAAGTCGGCACGCTGGCTCAGTTGGTACGCCACGTAGTCGGCGGGCCGACCGGGGAGCTCGCAGCCCACCTTGCCCGCCCCGCAGAAGACCTGCCGGGTCACGAAGTGCGGCGTGATCTGGCTCGCCATGCGCCCGAACGGCGTCTCGCGAGCGATCAGGTAGTTCTCGTGGCAGCCGTAGCTGTTGCCTTTGCCGTCGGAGTTGTTCTTGTGAACGATGATCTCGCCACCGTCGGGCAGCAGTGAGCGCACGTGATCCATGGACGCCCGCACGATCTCCTCGGCGGCCCGGTCCCACACCAACGCCTCACGAGCGGTGGTGACCTCGGGCGTCGAGATCTCGGGGTGGGCATGATCGACGTAGTAGCGCGCACCGTTGGTGAGCACGGCGTTGACGAGCATCGTCTCGACCTCGGGCGCCAGCGAGGCGTCGAGTTCGAAGCCACGGGCATCGTTGCTCGGCTGCTCGTCCTCGAAATCCCAGCCGACCCGGCCACGATCGCGATTGGTGGCGGCGACGTAGGCGTTGATCAGCATCGACGACGCTGAGACAGGATTGTTGTCGCCCCCGCGCACGACGATGCCGTACTCGGTCTCGATCCCGCAGACCTTGGGCAACGCCATGTCCTGAACCTAGCGGAGCGACAGGTTCCCGTGACGTTCAGCTCACATCGTGGTTCCCCGCGCCCAGGTCTGCGGGAACCAGGCTGGTTCCCGCAGACCTGGGCTGGGGGAACCAGACCGAAGTCAGAGGACGTCGAAGCGGACGCCGGCGTGCGCTTCGAGGCGTTCGATCAGTGCATCGCCGAACGCGCTCGCCGGCGTCCAGAACCCGCCGCCCACCTCGGCAGGATCGAGATCGAGGAAGGCCACGGCCGACTCGCCGAGCATCTTGGCCGTCGAGCCGTAGCCCGGGTCGGCGTCGCCGGTCACCTTGGTGCGGATCTCCTGCCCACTTGCGGTTCGTCCGACGAAGCGCAGGTCGAAGTAGCCGGCCTGTTGTTTGGCCTCGCTCGGGCCGGCGCCTGGCTTCGGGATCACCTTGCCGAGCAGCTTGCGGGTCGGGCCGAAACTGGCGACACCGGTGAAGGCCGCCAGCCCGGCGGTCATCCCCCACGCCGCCACTCCCCCGACCAGACCGTCACCGGTCATCATCGTCTCGCCGTAGGTGAAGTCGCGTCCCCACGGCTGACCCAGCAGCGCGTGACTACGCAGCACCACCGCGGAGTTCGTCGGTGCCATCACGAACGGCGCCACCCAGCTCTCGAATCGGTCGTCGCGCAGTCGGGCGGCTCATCCCGGGCTGCTTCGGCCCCTGACGAAGGTCCACCGGGGCGAGGACGTACGGGTCGCCGACCACCTTGCGAAGCGACGGGTCTGCCGCCATCTCCTCGAACATCTGCATGCCGCTCGCCGCGGTGCCGCCACTGACGCCACCCTTGGCACCCTTGACCGACATCCGCACTTCGACGCACGGCTCGCCGAACTGCTCGATGGCCCGCTGCTGCGTGAACCAGGTGCCAAGGTCCGACGGGATCGAGTCGAAGCCGCAGGTGTGGACGATGCGAGCGCCCGTCTCCTCGGCCCGCGCCTGGTGGTCGTCGATCATCCGACGCATCCACTGCACCTCGCCCGTCAGGTCGCAGTAGTCGCCACCCGCCTCGACGACGGCACCGACGAGTTCGGAGCCGTACAACGAGTAGGGGCCGACGGTGGACGCAACGACACTCGTCGACTCGGCGAGTGCATCGAGGGCGACTCGATCGCCGGCGTCGGCAACGATCGTCGGGACGTTGGCCCCGGTGCGGCGAGCAACATCGTCGAGCTTCGACGCGCTCCTCCCGGCGATCGCCCAACGCAGGTCGCCGTCGGTGCCGTGCCGCCCGACGAGGTACTTGCACAGGATCTGGCCGACGAAGCTGGTGGCTCCGTAGACGACGACGTCGTACTGGCGATCGCTCATCTGCCCATTCAACCGCTGCCAACTCGATCTCGGTGGCTCCAGTCCCGTGATCCGGGACTCACGCCACCGAGATCGCTACAGGTACTGCCCGGTCGCCACGCGTTCGATTGCTCGCCCGCCGGTGGCGTCGGTCGCCGCGGTCTCGGAGACGAGTGTGCGGATGAACACGATCCGCTCGCCCTTCTTGCCGGAGATCTTCGCCCAGTCGTCGGGGTTGGTGGTGTTGGGCAGGTCTTCGTGTTCCTTGTACTCCTGCTTGATCGAGGCGAGCAGGTCGTCCGTGCACACACCCTTGGTGCCACCACCGATCACGCGCTTGATCGCCAGCTTCTTCGCCCGCCGTACGACGTTCTCGATCATCGCGCCCGACGAGAAGTCCTTGTAGTACAGGATCTCCTTGTCGCCGTTCTGATAGGTCACTTCGAGGAATCGATTCGCTTCGTCGTCGCGGTACATCTCGGTGACGGTGGCGTCGATCATCTCGGGGATCGACTCGCCGTCCATGATCGGAATCTCGTTGGTGAGATACCGTGCGAAGATCGCCTTGGCAGCCTCGGCGTTCGGGCGTTCGATCTTGATCTTCACGTCCAAACGGCCGGGTCGCAGGATCGCCGGATCGATCAGATCCTCACGGTTCGTCGCCCCGATCACGATCACGTTCTTCAAGCCTTCGACGCCGTCGATCTCCGACAGCAGCTGCGGCACGATCGTCGACTCCATGTCGGAGCTGATGCCCGACCCGCGAGTGCGGAACATCGAGTCCATCTCGTCGAAGAACACGATCACCGGCCAACCCTCGTCGCTCTTCTCCCGTGCCCGCTGGAACACGAGGCGAATCTGGCGTTCGGTCTCACCGACGTACTTGTTGAGCAGCTCCGGGCCCTTGATGTTGATGAAGTAGCTGCGCCCCTTGCCCTCACCGATCGTCTCGGCAACCTTCTTGGCGAGGCTGTTCGCGACGGCCTTGGCGATCAGCGTCTTGCCGCACCCGGGAGGCCCGTAGAGCAGGATGCCCTTCGGTGCCGGCAGCTGATGCTCGGCGAACAGGTCCTGGTGGAGGAACGGCAGCTCCACAGCATCGGCGATCTGTTCGATCTGGTCGTCGAGGCCACCGATGTCGGTGTACGAGATGTCCGGCACCTCTTCGAGCAGCAGGTGCTCGACCTCCGGACGTGGCAGCTTCTCGAGCAGCAGGTTCGACCGAGTGTCGAGACGCAAGTGGTCGCCGTTTCGGATGTGCGTGCCACGGATTGCATCGGCGAGTTCGCACACGCGCTCCTCGTCGGCGCGGCCGACGACCACGATGCGCACCCCGTCGTCCATGACCTCTTTGACGGTGACCACCTCGCCCGTGACCTCCGGTGCGCGTGCCATCACGACGTTGTAGCTCTCGTTCAGCACGACCTCGGCGCCGCGATCGAGCAGCTCGTGATCGATGTCGGGATGCAGCGCCACGCGCATCTTGCGGCCACTGGTCAGGATGTCGACCGTGTCGTCGTCGTTCTTGCCGACCACCACCCCGTAGGCCGATGGTGGCTGCGACAGCTTGTCGACCTCGTCGCGAAGCGTGGCGATGTGTTCGCGCGCTTCGCGAAGGGTGTACGAGAGCTTCTCGTTCTGTCCCACCGCCGCGGCGAGTTGGCCCTTGGTCTCGAGGAGTCGTTCCTCGAGAGAATGGACCCGCTTGGGTGCGTCGGCCAGCCGTGAACGAAGGTGAGCGATCTCGTCCTGCAGGGCGGCCAGCTCGGCGTCGTCGCCGCCGCCGGCATCGTTGGTCGACCGTGGATCGTCCGCAGAGGTTGCCATGGACCGAATGTACACGGCGGTGCGGGAATCGTCTTTGCACGTCCTTGGCCGTGTAAACTTCCAGCAGTAGAACCACCCGACTCAACGAGGAGCTCACTGACATGAAGGTCTGGATCGACCAGGATCTGTGCACCGGCGACGGCCTGTGCGAGGAGATTGCCCCCGACGTCTTCACCCTGCTCGACGACGGCCTCGCCTATGTCGTCGAAAGCGGCAAGATCTTCGCCGAGGCCAAGGGCAACCCCCAAGGCGCTGAAGGTCTCGCCGAGATTCCCGATGGCCAGCTCGAAGCGGTCATCGAATCCGCCGAGGAGTGCCCCGGCGAGTGCATCTACATCGAACCCTGATCACGACCGTTCCCTGAACCACACGAGGCCCCGGACGCAGCGTCCGGGGCCTCGTCGCGTCACACCCGTCGACTCATCCGGTCGGAACCGGCTCGCGTTCGGCAGCTGCTTCTTCTGCGGGCGGCGCCTCGCTGATGCCGAAGCGCTCGTGGATCCGGCGCAGCGGCGTCGGCGCCCACCAGTTCCAATCGCCCGCGAGCTTCATCAGCGCCGGCACGAGCGTCGAGCGCACGATGAATGCATCCACCAGCACCGCCACTGCCAACCCGAGACCGAACAGCTTGATGAACGTGACGCCGGAGGTTGCGAAGGCGAAGAACGTGATCGACAACAGCAGCGCTGCGGCGGTCACGAGCCGTCCGGTCTTCTCGAGCCCGATCGCCACGGCGAGATCGTTGTCGCCGGTGCGGTCGTACTCCTCCTTGATCCGCGACAGCAGGAACACCTCGTAGTCCATCGAGAGTCCGAATGCCACGCAGAACATCAGGATCGGCATCGAGATGTCGGTCAGCCCGGTCGCCGTGAAGCCGAGCAGATCGGCGCCGTTGCCCTCCTGGAACACCCAGATCATCAGCCCGAACGTCGCCGTCAAGCTGAGCGCATTGAGAATGATTGCCTTGACCGGTACCAGCAGCGACCCGAACATCAAGAACAGCAGCACGAACGTCGCCACGATGATGATCGCCGCCGCGTACGGCACGAGCGAGAAGATCGCCGTCTTCGAATCGACGAGTGCCGCCGAGGCACCGCCGACGAGCGTGTCGTCGAACGGTGCGTCGATCGACCGGATCTCCTCGACCATCGCTTCCGCTTCGGCGGAGATCGGCTCGATGTCGGGAACCACGTTGAACCACGTTGCGTCACGCGATGCCGACACCGACGCAGCGAACTGACCGAGCGCAGGATCGACGAGAACGACGTCGCCGTCGACGAATCGGCCGACGGCACTGTCCACCCGCGACACGCCCTCGATCATCGACACGGTGCTGGCGTATCCGGCAATCGCGCCGTCGTCGACGCCGCCGATTGCCACGATCGCAAACGCGTCAGCTTCCGAAGAGTCGAATTCGGTGCGCAGGATGTCGGATTGCTGGCGGACCTCGGTGGACGCCGGCAGCACCCGATCGTCTGGCACGCCCCACTCGACGTTCAGGAACGGGACGCCGAGCGCCACGAGGAACGTGACCCCGGCGATCGCCACGACGCCCGGGCGCCGCATCACGCCGGTCGCGAGGCGATGCCAGAAGCCTTCTCCCACCTGTACCTCACGGCGACGGAACAGTTGCAGCGAGTCGACTCGCGCTCCGAGCACGGCGAGCAGTGCCGGCAGCGCCACCACGGAGATCACCATGGCGACCACGAGGACGCCGATGCCGCCGTAGGCGAACGATCGCAGGAAGTACAGCGGGAAGATCAAGAGCGCGCTCAACGAGATCGCCACCGTGACCGCACTGAAGGCGACGGTGCGCCCGGCCGTCTCGACCGTGCGAATCACGGCCTCGTCGACCGAGCGCCCTCGTGCGCGCTCCTCGCGGAAGCGACTCACGATGAAGAGCGAGTAGTCGATGGCAAGGCCGAGCCCAAGGGCGGTCACGAGGTTGATCGAGAAGATCGAGACGTTCGTGAACTGTGTGACTGTCCACAGCACCATGAACGCACCGAAGACCGAGACTGCACCGACCAGCAACGGGAGCCCGGCGGCGACCACACCGCCGAAGACGAACAGCAACAGCAACAGCGTGAGCGGGACGGCGATCATCTCCGCTCGAGCGAGGTCGCCCTCGATCGTCTCGCCGATCGCAGCGAACACCGGCTCGGAGCCTGCCAGCCCGACCCTGATGCCGTCACGCTCGAGGCCGGCGTACTCGTCGAGGATCGCCTCGATCGTCTCGACGCGCGCTGGGTCCTCCTCGGCGCCGGGAAAGCGCATGAGGATCAGCGCCCGGTCGCCCTCGATCGAGCGCAGCGGCGCCGGCGAGCCGAGCGACCAGTACGACGCAACGTCGTCGGTGCCCTCGATCGCCGCGAATTCGTCGGTCAATGCCGTTCCGGCGGCGACGACGTTCGTAGCGTCGACGTCGCCCTCGGTCGCCGTCACGATCGCGACGAGATCGGCGCTGCCCGTGTCGAACTCGTCGTCGAGTGCCGCGATCGCCCGAGTCGACTCGGATCCGGGGTCGTCGAAGCCGCCGTTCGTCAGCTCCCCGAACACCCCGGCGCCGAGCACGACGGCCACGATGAGCCCGAGCAGCGTGGTCGCCAACACCGTGCGCCGACGGCGAACGACCAGGTGACCCAGTCTGGTGAACATGGTGTATTCCTCCGTTCGGCCGATCCAGCGGCCTGAGTTGACAGTTGTTACGTTGACAACTGTCAATCAATCACCTGGGTGAACAGTTGTCAACCGATAAGATCGTGACCGTGGCCACACCAACCGTTCCCCGGCAGCGTTCGGCGCGTGGTGACGGCGACACGCTGCGCACCGACCTCCTGGTCGCAGCAGCCGATCTGATCGGCGCCCACGGCGAGATGGAGGCCGTCTCGCTGCGCGCCGTGGCCCGTCATGCCGGGGTCTCCCCCACGGCCGTGTACCGCCACTTCGACGATCATGTCGAGCTGATCCGTGAAGCGGTCGACCACTGCTGGTCGACCTTCCTCGAGCAGCTCCGAACCGCCCACGACAGCAGCGACGACCCCTTCACGTCATTTCGGGCGATGGGTGATGCCTACGTCGCTCACGCTCTCGAGCATCCCGGCCAGTACCGGGTGCTGTTCTCCGACAAGGTCGACCTCGGCGACGGCGACTCGCCCGGCGGACTCGCCGCGTTCCAGTTGCTGATCGACGCAGTCGCGCGCATGCTGGCAGTGCTCGGCGACGATCGCGACTCGTTCTTCGTCGCGGTCCAGGTCCACACGTGGATCCACGGGATGGTCGACCTGTGCGGATCGCATCCCTCGATGCCATGGCCGGAGACATCCGACCTGCTCGACGGCCTCAGCGTCGCCCTGCGATTGCAACGCCTCGACCGCTGACGGCGACTCCTGCTCGCCGCCAAACGCGACGCGATGAGCGAAACCCGCAGATCTGGTGTGCTCGCCATCGCCATCGCCATCGCCATCGCCATCGCCAGCGTCTGGCGATTCGACCTCAGGTCGGGTTGCGGCCGAGGAATCGTGCGACGCTCAGGAACGCCGTGTGTGCCACCATCCGATGGTCCGGCCGAACGGCCTGGCCTTCGATGTGCCAGCCGCGGTGCAGCACCTCGATCGTGCGGGCATCGATCCACTTGCCCTTCAACGCCTCGCGCACTTGCACGGCCTGCGTAATCGATGGCGTGTACGCCAACAGCAGTCCACCAGGCTGCAGCACGGCCTCGGCATTCGACACCACGTTCCACGGCTCGGGCAGATCGAGCACGACCCGATCGAACATGCCCAACTCGGGATCGATGCCCTCGTAGCTGTCGGCGATGTGGACGTCGTAGCGGTCGAGCACCGAGGCTCCGAGGAAGCTCTCGACGTTCTTCTTCGCCCGGTTCGCGAAATCTTCGCGGATCTCGTAGCCGACGATGTCGGCGCCGTAGCGCAGCATCGTCATCGACAGTGCGCCCGATCCGATCCCCGTTTCGAAGACGCGCACACCCGGCCCGATGTCGGCGAGCATGCAGATCGGTGCGAGGTCCTTGGGATAGATCACCTGTGCCCCACGGGGCATTTCGACCACGAAGTCCTCGAGCGTTGGCCGCAGCACCGTGTACTCCGACCCCTTCGTCGAACGCACGACGACGCCTTCACGCTGGCCGACGACCTCGCTGTGAGCGACGAACCCGTTGTGGCTGTGGAACTCGCCACCGTCGACGAGGTCGATCAGGTAGCGCCGCTTCTTCGAGTCGAGCAGCAACGCTTTCTCGCCTGCTGTGAACACACCGGTCATCGTCGTCTCCCACGCGTCATCACCATCTCGACCGGCACGGGTTCGTGCGCGCTCGACTTCTCCACCAGCCTGCAGAACGCACAGACGTCACCGGTCGTCGGCGAACCACATCGTTCGCATTCGTTCAAGTCACCGGCCGCGGCCGCCGACTGTCCAGCGAGCAGCGGCGCCATGCGATCGAGGAAACCGAGATAGAACGACGCCTTGGCGCCGGGTGACTTCGCCTCGACGGCGTTCAACGACTCCTTGTACGAGAGGTGACGGTTGCCCGCTGCGATGGGGCACTCCTCGACCACGTAGTCGATGCCGCGGACGAGACACCACGCCGCCATCTCCCGTTCGGTCAGCCGAATCAGCGGCTTGGCCTTCTTCGGGAAGCCGTTCGTCGCCGGCAGCACCGGCATCTGACGAGCGAGGTAGTCGATGTCCCAACGCAGCGTGTTGCCGAAGAGCACCGCCGCTTCGTCATCGAGGTTGTGCCCGGTCACGACCACGTCGTAGCCGCCGTCGAGCGCGGCCTGGTCGAACAGCCGTCGCTTGGACAGCCCGCACGCAGAACACGGGACACGACCGGTGGCCCGCGCCGCCGTGGGAACGTCGTAGCCGTACTCGTCGCGCAGGTCGATCGTCTGGAGATGCAGCCCGCGTTCGTCGGCGAATCGTTGCACGTAGCCGCCGCTGTCCGTCGAGTACTCGCCGATCCCGAGCCCGATGTACAGACCGTCGGCTTGATACCCGGCCTCGATCAGCATGTCCCACACCGCGAGCGAGTCCTTGCCACCGCTGACCGCAACCAGGATGCGGTCGTCGGGCGAGAACATGTCGAAGTCCTCGATCGCTTTGGCCATCTGGCGCCGACAGAGTTGTTGCAGGTGTTCGGCGCAGAACTTGGCGTTGTGGCGCGGCAGGTCGATGACCGCTGGTGCCTTGCACACCCGGCACTTGCTCCCCACCGCGGTCATCGCGGAGGTCGGTTCATGCGGCGCCACCCGAGATCACGGGTCTGACCTCGATCTGGTCATCGTCGCCGAGGACGGCGTCGCCCGGCACGAGGGTGCCGTTGCAGATCACCAGGTGGGCCTCGCGGCTGAGCTGGAGTTCATCGAGGAGCCGATCGACCGAACGAGGGCCGTCGAACTCGACTTCGCGCCGAGGGTTGCGCAGCAGGACCTTCACGACGTGAGTCGGGCCTCGACGCTCGCGAGCGCCTCCGCCTCGAGTCGACGCAGTTCGGCACGTCGCTGGCGACGACTCAGGTCGAGGTTCGGCTCGATGACTTCGACACTCAGTCGGCCCTTACCACTGATGCGCTCGACAGCGAGGCGCTCCGGCGATTTCTTGACCGCAACGCGATAGAACTCCTGGCCGACGAGCGCCACTCCGATGAGCCGCCAGAACCGATTGCCCAAGAACAGCCCTTGGCGCAGAGCGGTACGGCGAATGTAGACGCTCTGGCCCACCATCATCATGGCGATGGGGCGCAAGAACGGGTTGCCGCCGATGACACCGCGCTTGACGATCTGGGACCGAAGGACGACCTTCGGGCGCAGCGCGTAGGGAAGCAGCGCCATCAGATCCGTCGAATCTCGACGACCGCACTGCGCTTCTTGCCCGAGCGCTTGCCGAGCAGGAAGAAGATCAGCAGCAGCACCATGCCACCGGCGGCCGCCGTGGTCGCAATGGCGGACTTCTTCTCATCGACCTTGAATTGGACTTCGCCCTGGAGTGCCTTGAGTTTGTTCTCGATGTCCTGCGGCGTGATCTTGGTGGTCGTCGGCGCAGTCTTGGTCTTCTTGGCCATGACGCAGGCTCCTTACTTGGGTTCCTTGTGGAGGGTCGCCTTCTTGATCCGCATCAGCGTGATTGCCAGCACGATCGCGGCGACGATCAGAACGATGAGGTACGACAACCACGACAGGCTGCCGGTCGCCGATCGCGCCCATTCGGTCTGCAGCAGACGAAGCAGCCCGATCAGGAGGAGGACGAGGCCGATGCCGAGCGAGGCTGCTGCGGCGAATCCGTAGCCGAGCCAGGAGCCTGCTCCCTGAAGCGGGCCAAGTGTCTCCTGCTTCGCGTACGCCTTGACGTAGTCGATGATCTCGCCGACCGAGGGTTCCTCGGCCTTGTTCGCCTTCGCCGCCTGTCGAGCGAGACGCTGTTCGAGATCGCTGGTGTCTGACACGGTCATCGTTTCTATCACGAAAAGCCGGTTCAGCGCGATGACTGCGAGCGATCACATCGATGAACCGATGCCGGCCACGGTCGCTGGACCCTTCGGACATGACGCCCGAACGGGCGAGCGGTTCGGGCGTCAGTCGTTCAGGAGCAGACCGGGTCGGACTCGGGCTGCACCGTGCAGGTGGTGTACTCCGAGGAAGCGAGTTGTCCCGGGCTGAGCGGTGATGCCGCCTCCATGTAGATCACGAAGTTGAACGCGGCATCCGAGGCGGCGCCGGCACCATTGACTGTCGCAACACTGAGGTTCACGTTGCCGGAGGTGCAACTCGTCGACCCGCTCGTCCATCTCACGGTGTGGTCCGCTGTCTGACTGCTGAACATGACCAGCGGGAAGTTTGGTAGGCAACCAGGCCGTAACCCGGGAAACGACAAGGTGTAGTTTCCTGTTGCGTTTTGCGTCGACGTCCACGTTCCGATCGATGTGCTGGAACCGGCGAGACCCCCAGCTGACACCCCTCCCCCAGCTTTCATGGTGTTTGCAACCGAAGCGTCGATCTGCGCTTTGGTGTAGACATCCGCCGCGTTGGCCTTCGTGGCAACGGCAGCTTCGAGTGCTTTGAGTTTGGCGTCGGTGGTGTAGCCAACGACGTCGACGAGGACGTCAGTGGTCGGACCTGCGGCACCAAACGCGTCAAGGTGATCTCGATCTTCCCGTCGTCAGCGCCGCCAACGGGCAGTTCGACGAGTACAGCGTTGGGGTTGATGGCCCCGACGGTGAAGTTCACGTTCGACGTTGACGGCAACCCGGCCGCATTCGCCGGGCGCACTGAGATGAACCCTGCGGCCGTCGAGCCGACAGGTGTGACGTTCAGGAAAACCCCGGTCGCGCCCGCGGGTACGACGGTCTTGGTTCCCGTGGTCGTCGGAATCGAACCCGTCACCTTCAAATCCTGCGAGACGGGCGACGCGACGGTCCCGCGAGACCGACGTTGACCGGGTCTCGCGTGTCGAGAACCCGAACCGGTTCCAGCGTCACCACACTCGACTCAGGCGACGCAGCGCTGACGGCAAACAACCCGCCACCACCAAACGTCACCGCTAGG
The DNA here is from genome assembly GCA_963741755.1 of Ilumatobacteraceae bacterium. GTDB lineage: Bacteria > Actinomycetota > Acidimicrobiia > Acidimicrobiales > Ilumatobacteraceae > Sva-07. The sequence goes on from CAVUJG010000002.1 coordinate 123,669, forward strand.
GCAGCGCCGAGCGCTGCCCAGCGCGACCGCCACAACCGACCATTTCCACCAGACACGACATCAGCAACCATGACAACCTCCACGAGTTCCGGGTACCGATCCCAGCACCCCGCCGCCACTCTCTCGCGGCTGATGGCCGATGTCAACCAAGCCGCTCGGGCAGCGAAAGGGATTCACCGCTCGCAGATCCCGTCGAGACATCACGAAGGCGGAACTTCAACATGGCTTCGACGTCATCGAGGATCTCGTCGAGCAGGTCGAGTCGCTGTGCGGGCCCGGGCGCGGCGAGCAGCCGGAACCGATCAGCCGGCCCGATCGGCGCAAGGGTGGCCAGGTGATAGGTGGCCAACAACGGGTCATCGGAAATCTCGTCATCGCCTCCGTCCACCAGCGAACCGCCGAACTCGGCCGGATCGACCTCGTCCAGCCGCTCGACGACCTGGGCTGCCAGCGCTCGTACAGCGCGGACGCGGGCGTGCGATGCGGCCACGTCGAGTGCGAGACCCGGCGCGTCGGGATCCTCGTCCGGCCAGTCATCGACGTCGGCGATCGGATACGGATCGTCCGGCAACCATGCGTTGATCCTGATGCGCCGCGTTCCGACCGCGACGAGCGCGTACCGGTTCTCGTCGATCGCGTCGACCTGGAGCATCTGCGCAACGGTCCCCACCATCACACGGTCGTCGCCGCCACCGGTCTCCCATCCGTGCGAGATCAGCGCCTGGCCGAACTCGGGATCACCGTCGGCACGCAGGCAGTCGCGGATCATGTCGCGGTAGCGCGGCTCGAAGACGTGCAACGGCAGGACACCACCGGGCAACAGCACTGACCCCAGCGGGAACATCGCCATGACGGACACGGTCAGCGCGGCCCCAGCGTGGCGACATCGGGTCCGGTCGGGTAGGCCGCCATCCGCTCGGCGAGCGCCGACCAGAATCCGAGGTAGCCGTCGAGACCGACGTATCCCTGTCCGTTGAGCACCAGGGCGAACTCGAGGAGGTCACCGTTGGGTGCGTCGAGGTAACCCGCAAGCGCCTTGACCTCCGGAGGATCGGCGTCGGCGGGCGGGTTGGTCAGCGTTCCGGTCTTCGCAACGAGGCGCCCCTCGACGGGACTGCCCAGGAACTCGTCGACGAGCGTGCCGGTGCGACCGGCCAACGGCAATCCGGCGATCGTTGGTGTGTCCGCAAGGTGGTGGAGCACGCCCACCAGCGTGTCACAGGTCAACCGATTGTTCGCACTGAGACCCGAACCGTCGGTGAGCACGGTGTTGTCCATCGGAACGCCCCATGAGCGAACGGTGCTGTCGAGCACTTGCAACCCGGCCGGCGTCGTGCCGGCCGCCGATCCGACGACGCCGAGCTCCTTGACGAGCATCTCGGCGGTGTCGTTGTCGCTCCGCGTGAGCATGTCCGCGACGATGTTCGTCAGCGGCGCCGATTCGACCGTGGCGATCACCGGTGTGCCGGGTACGACGACGCCTGACTCCCAACCGTTCGAGACCGATACGCCGCGATCGCCCAGCAGCCGGGCGAACTCCCGGGCAGCAGCCTCGCCGGGGTCACGCTGACGACCCGACCGCCCGACGGTTCGTCCATCGTTGACCAGCAGCCCTCCGATCGGGCCAGCGTCGACGAACGCCACCCCGGTCCCCCATGTCGGATTGACGTACTGATCGTCGTATCGGGTGGCGTCACCCACGATCGCACCGCGAACCGTCGTGATCCCTGATGCCACGACGGCGTCGGCGAGCGCATCGAGCGACGTGGTCGCCGATGCGTCAGCAGCGTCGTCGTCGGCCGGGAAGTCGGCCGCCACCAGCAGCGGATCGCCACCACCGACGAGATAGAGGTCACCATCGACGACGCCCTCGACAGCCGGCGACGCAGCGACCGAGGTGGTGAATCGATGGTCGCCGCCGAGGATCTCCATCGCAGCACCGGCGATCAGCAGCTTGTTCGTGCTCGCCGGAATCACCCCGACGTCGCCGTTCCACGTGCTGACGACCCGGCCGTCGACCGACACCACGAGACAGGACTGCGCATCGATGAACACGGCGAGCTCTTCGATGGCGGCATCCAGCTCGTTGTCGGCGCCGAGACGCGCGAGCGTTGCCGGAACTCGGCGGGCCGCAACGATCGACGTCGTCAACGCAGGGCTCGGTTCGATGTCCGCTGCGGCGTCGTCGAGTTCGATCGGATCGGACTGCGTCGCAGCCTCGTGTTCGTCGGCTTGGGCATCGCTCCACAGCAGCAGTGCGGTGAGCGCGGCCAGCGGCACGAGGGCCATCAGGACGAGCCCGACCAGGGGTCCACGTCGGTACCGGACCGGAACGCCGGCGACGGGCGCCGGCTCGGGTCGCAGCGAAGGGTCGTCGGGGCTCATCGCGGTCCCACATCGGCCGGCGAAACACCGGCTGGATAGGTGTCGAGGGCATCTGCGAGCGAGTCCCACAGCGGCCGGTACTCGCTCTGGTCCGAGATCGTGGGGCCGTTGAGGATCAGGACGTATTCCACGGCGCTGCCACCCTCGACGGGCAGGAATCCGGCGAGCGCCTTGACCGCCGGCGGATCCACGTTGAACGGCGGATTGTTGAGCGTGCCGGTCTTGCCGCGCAACCGCCCAGCGACCGGGTGTTCGACGAACGCCGTGGCCAAGGTGCCGGTCTGGCCAGCCACCGGCAGACCCTGGCCGACAGCCGAGTCGAAGCCCGAGCGCTGCAGCACCGTGAGGATCGCATCGCACGTGAGCCGGTTGTCGAGACTGAGCCCCGAGCCGTCGACCAACACGATCGGAGCGACGTCCACGCCCCAGTCGACCAGCTGGTCACGCACGACACCGAGGCCCGCTTCACGGGTACCGGGCGTCGCCACCGTGATGGCGAGCTCCTTGACCACCATCTCGGCGGTGTTGTTGTCGCTGTTGCCCAGCATCTCTGCGATCACGTCCGACAGTGGCGCCGACTCGATGGACGCAACGGTGGCCGCACCGGTGGGTGAGGTGCCCGTCGATGCCTCGCCACGAACAGCGATCCCTCTGGCCTCGAGCAACTGCGTGAACTCGCGAGCGGCTGCCTCGTTGGGATCATTGCCACGCAGCGGATCTCCGAGGACTCGTGAGTCGTTCGCCATGAGCGCGTCGTATGGTCCGCCCTCGAGACCGGCCACACCATCGCCCCAACCCGGAGCGAAGTACTCGTCGTCGTAGCGGCTGCCGTCACCGACGACCGAGCCGGTGACCTCGGTGACACCGGCGGCAGCGACTCGATCGGCGAGCGTGTCCAGCGACGTCGGCGACGTGACAGGATTCAGCTCGAGGTTCGACGCCGGATACCAATCCGACGACAACAGCGGATCGCCGCCACCGACCAGGAACAGATCACCGGCGACCACACCGCCCTGCGGGGCCGACCCTGCGGTCACCGTGGTGGTGTAGCGAAAGTCCGCGCCGAGCCGTTCGAGCGCCGCCGCTGCGACCGGAATCTTCTGGTTGCTGGCCGGGATCACGGCGAGGTCGGCATTGCGCTCCCCGATCAACTGCCCGTCGACGGAGACCGCACCGCAGGATCGGTCGTTCAGCGACGCCAGGAACGGGCTGACCTCGGCAGCGAAGACGTCGGTGTTGAGGTCACGCGAGATGATCGTCGGGAGGCGACGGAACGATGCCACGCCGGTCGAAAGCGCCGGCAGTGGCGTCGGCACGACCGTGCCCGGTTCGATCGGCGGGGCCGCCTCGTTGCCGTCGGGCTGGTTCGAGGACCACGAGTACACGGCGAGCAGCGCGACGATCGGGACCGCTGCCACCAGCGACAGCACGATCCAGGGACCCGGACCCCGACGCTGGTTGCGATGCCGCATCGGCGGTCGACGTTCGTTCACCGCTGATGCGCCTCGCGGAACTTCGCATAGCGCACGAGGTGGCCGAGTGCGGTGACGGCCTGTCCGCCACTCGGGTAACACAGGCGACCCAATCGACGCACCGTTGCGGGGCCTGCGTTCTCGGGGTCGGCGATCGCCAGCTCGGTAGCGACCAGGATCGGCTTGCCCGTGGCCAGGCTCAGCTCGTGCGCTGCCTCGGCGAAACGTTCGTCCTGGCGCTGGTGATAGGCGACGATGCGCTCCAGTCCGTGGTCGGGGTAGAAGCGTCCCTCGCTCATCATCCGCGCTTGGTTGCTCTGGATTCCGAGACCGAGATAGATCACGGCGTCGACGTCGGGGTGTTCGGCGATCAGTGCCATCACCTCGGGAATGGTGTCGCGCACTTCGCCGCCGGCGCAGTCGACCGGGTTGTTGCGGCTCCAGCGCGGGGCAGCTTCGTGTCGATCGACGCTTGCAGGTCGGCAGGCAGGTCCATCAGCACGATGTCGGGATCGCGGGTGATCGCATCGGCGGTCACGACACCCCAGCCACCGGCTGTGGTGAGCACGATCGTGTTCGGCCCCTTCGGGAGCGGTTGGGTGGCAAACGTCGCTGCGGCCTCGAATGCCTCGGTCACGGTGGCGGCACGCGTGATACCCGCCGCCCGACACTCGCCGTCGAAGATCTTGTCGTTCGCCGCGAGCGCCCCGGTGTGACTGGCCGCCGCCTGCGCTCCGCCCTCGGTGGCGCCGCCTTTGACCAGCACGAGCGGCTTGCGAGCGGCGGCACCTGCGAGGCGATCCATCAAGCCGCGCCCGTCGACGATGCCCTCGACGTAGGCAAGCCCGACCGACGTTGCCGCATCGTCCGCGTACCAGTCGAGGTAATCGGCAACGGTGACCGCCGCGGCGTTGCCCGCCGACACGGCGCGGCTGATCCCGACGCCACTCGCCCGTGACATGTTCAGGAAGCTCGACACGAAGTTGCCGCTCTGGCTGGCCACTCCGATCCCGCCGGCCGGCGGGTACGGCGCAACGATCTGCGCACACAGGTTGGCGGGTGTGCTGACGACGCCCTGGCCATTCGGACCGGCGAGCAGGATGCCGAGCTCGTCGGCGAGTGCCACGAGTTCGTCTTCGGCCTGCTGGCCCGCTTCGCCGGCCTCGCCGTAACCCGCTGACGTCAGAAACGCCGCCCGAACTCCCTTTGCCGCGCAGGCGCGAAGCAGATCAGGGTTGGCGCTGGCAGGCGTGCACACGAAGACCAGATCGATGACGCCGTCGGGCAGCTCTGCGATGTCGGCGACGGTCGTGATGCCGAGCACCTCTTCGCCCTTGAGGTTGGTGCCGTACACGCCGCCCGCATATCCGCTGGCGAGCAGGTTGTGGAGCGACACGAACCCGAACTTGCCGGGGTGCGTGGATGCACCCGTGACCAGCACACCCTTCGGGTCGAACAGCGCTCGGAACTGCTCGTCGGTCGGACGTTGACGACTCTGAGCGCGCACCGATTCACCGGGTGCGCCGAGTTCGACCAGCCCGTCGACGGCGACGACCGAGCCGTCGGGCTGCACGATCAACGGGTTGATGTCGACGCTGGCCACGTCGTGGCGTTCGCAGGCAAGTCGACCGAGCCCGACGATCACGTCGACGAGTTGACGCCGATCGACTTCGGCTTCGCCACGGAACGCACCGAGGAGCTTCTGCGTTGCGAGGTCGTCGATCATCTCCGATGCCGTGACGTCGTCGACAGGTGCTGGGCGGAACACGACGTCGGCAACGGCTTCGGCCAGGATGCCGCCGACGCCGAGCATGACGGTCGGTCCGAACTGGGGATCGCGAACCACGCCGGCGATGAGCTCCCGATTCCCGGAGATCATCGGGGCGATCAGGACCGTCACGTCACCATCGGCAGGCGTTGCGGCGGCGAGCAGATCTGCGGCAGCCGTCTCGACCGCGCTGCGATCACCGAGGCGCAGCTTCACCAGTCCTCGTTCGGTCTTGTGGGCGATGGCGTCGCCGTTCAGTTTGGCCACGACGGGATAGCCGAGCGCATCGGCCGCAGCGCCAGCGTCGGCGGCGGTGGCGACGAACCGTTCCGCCGCGATCGGCACGCCGTACTCGGCGAGCAGCGCCTTGGAATCGCGCTCCGACAACGTCGTGTGCGCGCCGGAACCGTCGGGAGTCGTCTGTGGGGTCGCCATGCAGCCACCACGGTACCTCTGACCAGGCACTGCAGCGTGGTCACCGGACCGCTGTCGCACCCACCAGCGATGAGCCAAACCGCCGCATACGGTCACTTCGCTCATCGCAACGACCGGATCCCCGCCTTCGATGAGCCAAACCGCCGTATGCGGTCACTTCGCTCATCGCAACGACCGCCAGGAGCGGGTCAGGCGGGGGCGGGCGACACGTTGTAGGTGAGCACGCTGCGGGCGATCAGGCGTCCGCTGGTCGCCCCGACCGCTTCGCTCTCGCAGAACACGACCGTGCGACCACGTTTCGTGACCCACCCTTCTGCGATGACGTCTTCGTCCTTGACGGCACCGATGTACTGCACGTGCAGGTCGACGGTCGAGAACCGGTCGTTCGGACCCAGCACGGACCCCACTGCCGGGACCAGCACTGCGTCCATCAGCGAGGCGATCGCTCCGCCGTGCACGATGCCACCGGGGTGCAGGAGATCAGCCTTGAACGGCATCCGCATCCGGCAGTAGTCAACGCGTGTCTCCTCGACGTCGAGACCCAACAGCATCGGGTAGTAGACGGTCTCGGACTTGCCGAACTTCGCCCATCGGGCGGCGGCTTCTTCGGACAGGGGCTCGTACTGGTCGGCGCGGCCGGTCATCACGTGATCATGACGGCAGGAGCGCCGCGCGGAAGAACTCGATGATGTGCTCGCTGCGACGATCGAGCGCCGCTGGTGCGAGCGGATCCTCGTCGAGGAGCCCTTCGAGGAACGGCGCATCCGAGAAGTAGCTGAGCAGCGCCCCGTACCCGGTGAGCAGCAACTGCTCGGGGTTCTGGTGGCGGAACACGCCGGCGTCCATCTCGCGGCCGAGATAGTCGGCGGCCTGGTCGAACATCGGTCGCAGCACGGCGGCGAGGTCGATGCCGAGGTGCGCTCCCCCGTCGATCGCCTCTCGGCGCATCAGCGTGACGTAGCTCGGGTTGTCGGCGAAGTAGCCGAACCCCGCCCGCAGCACCTGCTCGACCTTGGGCCAGCCGGTAGCGGTCGACTCGATCGCGCCGACGAGTCGGGCGAACCAGTCCGACAGGAGGCGTTCGAACACCTCGCCGTACAGCGCGTCCTTCGAGGCGAAGTGGTGCAGGAGGCTGGGTCGACGGATGCCGACCTCAGCTGCGATGTCGTTGAGCGACGTACCGCTGTAGCCAGCGTGCGCAAAACACGAAAGCGCCGCGTCGAGGATCTGATCGCGTGTCGATCGGCCCTCGACGGGCGCTTCGATGGTGAGTTCGCTCGGTTCGACAGCAACGTCCGCATCCGACATGTTGTCGGCGAACGCTACAGCCCGATCCGCTGGCCGTGATCAGGCCGGCGGGTAGACGCCCATCTGCTTGGCCTTGTCGGTCTGCCAGAAGATGTCGGCGATCTCGTCGATGTACGCCACGAGCTGCTCGCCGGCGGCAGGGTCCATCGTCTTCTTTGCTTCGCCGGCCTGGTGAATGGCCTTCCAGAACAGCTCGTGGAGCTGTGGGAATGCGGCGAAGTGGTCGGGAGCGAAGAAGTCCGCCCACAGCACCATCAGGTGGTGCTTGGTCTCCTCGGCGCGCTCCTCCTTGATCGAGATGCATCGGGCGCGGAAGACCTCGTCGTCGGACTCGGCGTACTTCTTGGCCGTCTTGACGACCGAGAGCGCCTCGATCTTGGCCTGGGCCGGGTCGTACACCCCGCAGTACAGGTCGCAGTGGGCGTGAGCGACGGTGGCCGATGCGAACAACTTGGCGAACATGGTGAACTCCTCAATGCTGAGTGGTGGGGTGTGCAGTGGCGACGATTCCCAGAGGGACGTCGAATCGAAACATACACTCCGCCGCGGTGATCATGCCCATGCCACGTCGCTTCCTCGTCGAGGACCGATCGATGGAACCGACCCTCGTCGCCGGTCAGGGTCTGGTGGCAATTCGCAGCAACCGAGCACGCGTCGGGCAGCTGCGCTGCCTCGAGCACCCGCATCGCCCCGGCTTCTGGCTGGTCAAGCGCATCTCGGCGGTTCATCCGGACGGCACGATGTCGGTGCTGTCCGACAACGCCGACGTGACCATGGCCGATTCCCGCTCATTCGGGCCCGTCGCCGTCGACGGTTCGTACCGAGTCGTGCTCCGGATCCCCCGCTCGCCTGATGTGAATTCGTTTCCCGCTTGCTGCGGTCCTGTCAGCACTTCACGAACGAACGGCGGTCGATCATGGGAATCCGCCGGCTGGTCACAGGCCACGATGCACACGGAAAGGTGGTCTTCGCCAGCGACGACGCCGTCGAGCCGGTCACGGTCGATCTGCTTCCGCAGGCCGAGGTCTTCGACGCCGTCTTCTCCCCGCCGGCTGAGGACCACCAGCACCGCGACCGGTCGGACCGTAGCCTGAGGCGCCATGCAGATCGTCTCCGCACTGTTCGTCGAGAACTTCGAGATGCGCCAGGCTCCGGGCCCGTCGACGCGAATCGACCTCACGGGTGTGATGTTCTCGCAGGCCGCGCCCGAGCCGGTGCCGGTCACCATCACGCCGCACCTGATCGGTCTGATCTTCTGCCCCGAAGGTGAGAACGGCTCGGGCGTGTTCGAAGTCGTCTTTCGCCGAGGTGTCGAAGAAGACAGTGAACAGGTCGCCCGAAACGTCAGTCCGTTCATCGTCGAACCCGGAAAGTTCACGTATCGCCTCGTGCGTGGCGAACTCGAGTTCTCCGACTATGGCCAGGTCGTTGCCCACTGCCGCATCGACCACGGACCGTGGCACCTCGTGCCGTTCACCCTGCTCCCGCCCGCCTGACGATTACATCGCGGGTCTGACCCCTGATGTAACGATTACAACAGGGGTCAGACCCGCGATGTAATCGGGTTGGTTCAGATCCGGAGGCGGTCGGGTACTCTCGCCGCGTGTCGTTGACCGAGGAACAGGACCAGCTCGCCGTCTCGCTCATCCGGGGGATGGCGATGGACGGCCCACTCGCCGCCAACAGCGGCCACCAGGGAACTGCGATGGCGCTCGCCCCGCTCGGCCATGTGCTGTACAGCCGGGTGATGAAGCACGATCCGGCGGACCCCGCGTGGCCCGACCGAGACCGTTTCGTCCTGTCGAACGGCCACGCGTCGATCCTGCAGTACTCGTTGCTGTTCCTCTCGGGCTACGGACTCGAACTCGATGACCTGAAGGACTTCCGCCAGTGGGGATCCGCCACCCCTGGCCACCCGGAAGCCGGCCACACCGTGGGAGTCGAAGTCACCACGGGTCCGCTCGGCCAGGGCTTCGCCAACGCCGTGGGCATGGCGATCGCCGAGGAGAATCTGCGCGCTCGGTTCGGTCCCGAGTCGCAAGACCACTTCACCTACGTGATCGCCGGCGACGGGTGTCTGATGGAAGGAATCAGCCACGAAGCGGCCTCGCTCGCCGGCCATCTCGGCCTCGGCAAGTTGATCTGCGTGTTCGACGACAACCTGATCACGATCGACGGCCCGACGAGCATGTCGACCGGTGACGACACGGCGATGCGCTTCCGCTCGTACGGCTGGGACGTCGTCGACCTCGGCGAGATGGCCGACGACCTCGACGGGCTCGAAGCAGCGCTCGACGCTGCGAAGCAGCAGACCGGGAAACCATCGCTGCTCATCCTGCGCTCGCACATCGCCGAGCCCTCCCCCGACCACGTCGACACCCACGGAGCACATGGCAACCCGTTCACCGCCGACGACGTCACGCGCACCAAAGAGGTCATGGGGATCCCCGACGAACCGTTCTGGGCGCCCGATGAGCTCGTCGCTGCCTACCGCAGCCACGTCGGCGAACGAGGCGCCACTGCTCGCAGCGCATGGTCGGACAACAGCACCTCCGTCACCACCACGCCCGAATGGCAGGCTGCCTGGGCCGGCACCGGTACCGACGGATGGGACGCTGGGCTCCCGGCGTACGACCTCGGCGAGTCGGTCGCCACCCGCAAGGCGATCCAGAAGGCGCTCGACGCCACCTACGACCGCCTTCCCGGCCTGATCTCGGGTTCCGCCGACCTCACCGGCAGCAACGGCACCGGCCTGGCCCGAAGCACCTCGTTCACCGTCGACGACCGCGCCGGGCGCTACGTGCACTACGGGATCCGCGAACACGCGATGGGCGCGGCCCTCGTCGGGATGGCTCAGCACGGCGGCACGTTGCCGATCAGCGGCACCTTCTTCGTGTTCTCCGACTACATGCGCCCGGCGATTCGCCTGGCGGCCCTCTCGGGGGCCAAGACGTGCTTCGTGTTCACTCATGACTCGGTCGGTGTCGGCGAGGACGGCCCCACGCACCAGCCGGTCGAGCATCTCGCTGCATTGCGAGCCATCCCCGACCTGCACGTCGTGCGACCAGCGGACGGCAACGAGACGATCCAGGCGTGGGCCGACATCGTTCGCCACGACGGTCCGTCGGCACTGATCCTCAGCCGTCAGAACATCCGGGTGGTCACCGACGGCTCCGCCGTGTCGCGCGGCGCCGGCATCGTGACCGACTCCGACGGCGACCCCGAGGTCGTCCTGGTTGCGACCGGCAGCGAGGTCGAGGTCTGTGTCGACGCCGCCGAGCGGCTCCGTGCGCAGGGTCGTCAGGTCCGCGTGGTGAGCCTGCCGAGCTGGGACCGCTTCTCCGCCCAGGACGAGACCTTCCGTGATTCGATCCTGCCGGCCGGGGTCCCGACGTTGTCGGTCGAGGCAGCCACCACGTTCGGCTGGGAACGCTGGTCCGACGACTCGATCGGTATCGACCGCTTCGGTGCGAGCGCACCGGGCGAACTCGTCCTGGAGAAACTCGGCATCAACGTCGACCACGTCGTCGAGCGAGCCAATGCGCTGCGCACCTGAACGCCTTCCACCTCCATCACGCTTCGATCTTGAAAGGACGCCATGACTGACAACCGGATCATCGCACTCCACGACGAGCAGGGCCAGAGCGCCTGGCTCGACAACCTGAAGCGTGGATACATCAGCTCGGGCCGACTCGTCGAGATTCGTGACAGTGGCGTGCGCGGCTTGACGTCGAACCCGTCGATCTTCCAGAAGGCCATCCAGGATTCATCCGACTACGACGCGCAGTTCGCCGAACTCCGCTCCGCGAGCACCTCGACGAATGATGCGTACTGGGCGATGGTGATCAGCGACATCCACAGCGCCTGCGACGTGTTCTCGAAGGTGTACGACCACTCGGACGGCGTCGATGGCTACGTGAGTGTCGAGGTCGACCCGGGCCTGGCGCATGACGGACACGGAACCGAGACGGCCGCGCGTGAGCTGCACGAACGGATCGACCGGCGAAACCTGATGGTGAAGATCCCCGGCACCGAGGAGGGGCTCGCACCGATCCAGCAGATGATCGCCGAGGGGCGCTGCATCAACGTCACCTTGATCTTCAGCCTCGACCGCTACTCCCGGGTGATCGAGGCCTATCTCGCAGGACTCGAACGGCTCGCAATGGACCCCGACGCCGACCTGTCGGTCGTCGCCAGCGTGGCGAGCTTTTTCATCAGCCGCGTCGACTCGGAAGTCGATCGACGTCTCGACGAGATCGGTGGCGACGAGGCACTCGCCCTACGTGGCAAGGCCGCCGTTGCCCAGGGCAAGCTCGCGTATCAGTTGTTCCTCGAGGCGTTCTCCGGTCCGCGCTGGGAGGCGCTCGCCGATCGTGGCGCCAGGGTGCAGCGGCCGCTGTGGGCCTCGACGTCCACGAAGAACGAGGCGTACCCGGACACGCTGTACGTCGACGAGTTGATCGGCCCGGACAGCGTGAACACGCTGCCTGAAGCGACACTCGAGGCGTTCGCCGACCACGGCACCGTCGATCGCCGCGTCGATGCGGACGTCGACGACGCACGTCAGGTGTGGCAGGCGCTCGCCGATGTCGGCGTCGACATGGACGATGTGGCCGCCCAACTCGAACGCGAAGGCGTGGCCAGTTTCGCTACCGCATTCGACGAACTGATTGCCGCCCTCGACACCAAAGCCGCCACCCTCACCTGAGCGACCACCAGCCGAAATTCGGAGCCAACGTCGCGCTCAGCGCAACGCGCGCTCCGAATTTCGGAACGCAGATGGAAATTCGGAGCCAATCACGCGCTCAGCGCGATGCGTGCTCCGAATTTCGGGATTGGGATCAGACCTCGATCCAGCGGCGGGGGTAGCCGGAGGCGCCGTTGGGCGCGACTGGGGCGGTCTCCTCGGTCTGGGGAACTCCGTCGCCGTCGAACGCACGGGATTCGATCATGTGGCGCCCGGGTTCGAGGTCGAGCGTCACCATCCACTGCGCCCATGTGTCGTTCGAGGGCACGCCGCCGAGTTCGGCCTCGGACCACGCGCCGCCGTCCGAGCGCACCTCGACACGTGAGATCCCACGATGAACGGCCCACGCGACGCCGCCGACGATCACGTCCGTCGATGCTGCGCCGCGACGGTCGGTGTCGATCCGCGACATCGTCTTGATCGGGCCGTTCTTCGACCAGCCCCGTGGCACCCAGTAGGCGTCGTAGTCCTCCCACCGAGTCAACTCGATCTGCGTGACCCACTTCGTCGCGGACACGTAGCCGTACAGCCCCGGCACCACCATGCGGACCGGGTACCCGTGGCGGGCGGGCAGTGGCTCACCGTTCATCGCAATCGCCAACATGGCATCGCGCCCATCCATCACGATCTCGGTCGGGGTGCCGGCCGTCCAATCGTCGATCGAACGACTGACGATCTGGGTCGCCTCCGGCTGCACTCCGGCCTCTTCGAGCACGTCGCGCAACAGCACTCCCTGCCACAGGGCGTTGCCGATCAAATCGCCACCGATCGGATTCGACACGCACGACAACGTCACGTACCGCTCGACCTGTGGCCGAGCGAGCAGGTCGTCGAAGGTCAGCTCCATCGGGTTGTCGACCATCCCGCCGATCTTCAGCCGCCAACTGTCCTTCGACACCTGCGGAACCACCAGCGCCGTGTCGATGCGGTAGAAGTCGGCGTTCGGGGTCACGAACGGCTGGAGGCCATCGAGCGGGAGCTGTGCGTCGGGCGGAAGCCCGGGCGCCGGCGCATCGACCGATGGCAGGCTGAGAACGCTGCGCTCGCTGTCGACTTCGAATCGCTGCTGGAGCATTCGGCCGACCCCACCGGCGATCACCGCGATCGAACCGATGCCGATCGCTCCGCCAACGAATCGTCGCCGATCGACGCCCATCGGCTGTGCGGCGGGCTGCTCGGGCTCGACGCTGGTTGCCGGTGCCACGGGACGTGGCGCGAGGTACAGGAGCACGGCGATCGAGACCGAGGTGCCGACGATCGTCGGAAGCAGCTTCAGCAAGGTGGGCTCTGGACGGGTGAGGACCGCCCATGCACCGATCACGCCGGTGACACAGGTCAACGCAACCGCCGCAGAGCGAGCCCCGCGCATCGCAAGGACACCGACGCCGATCCCGATTCCGAGCAGGACGACGAGTGCTCCGACGACGAGGACGACCTTGTCGTTCGTACCGAACGTCTCGATGGCCCAGTCCTTGAGCGGCTTGGGGACCCAGTCGATGAACACCTGACCGACGGGAACAACCGGCGACGACGTCCGCTCGAACAAGCCCACCACGAGCTCGGCCGCCGCAAGGCCTGCGCCAGTTGCCACGAGGCCCAGCACAGGGCCCATCCATCTGGGCCCGTACGATCGCTCATCCATGGAACCAGATGTATCTGACCCAGAGCGCTCCCGAGCCCAATCGATCGTCTCCGAGCTCGGTGTTTCCGAGAATGTTCGTCTCTCGGAAGCACTTGTTTCCGAAGCGTTGGGGCTCATCACCGATCAGCCTGACACGCTCGATCTGAAGATCGCCACTGCAGCCCTCGCAGAAATGCGCGACGCCTATGCGATGTTCGCCCCGTTCAAAGACCGTCGCAAGGTGTCGATCTTCGGGTCGGCCCGCACGAGCGCCGACGACCGGTTGTACGGATTGACCGTCGAACTGGCGCGCACGCTGGCGACGCACGGATGGATGGCGGTCACCGGAGCAGGACCGGGAATCATGCAGGCCGGCATGGAAGGGGCCGGACGCGAGATGTCGATCGGCGTCTCGATCCGACTGCCCTTCGAGTCCGGCGCCAACTCGGTGATCGCCGGCGACGAGAAGCACGTGAGCATGAAGTACTTCTTCACCCGCAAGCTGATGTTGATCAAGGAGTCGCAGGCCTTCGTGTGCATGCCCGGCGGGTTCGGGACGCTCGACGAGATGTTCGAACTACTGACCCTCACGCAGACCGGCAAAGGGGGTGCCCGTCCCGATCGTGCTCCTCGACGCACCGGGCGATCCGTTCTGGGAGGGCGTCGACACGTTCGTCCGTGAACAGCTGATCGCCCGTGGGCTCGTGTCGAGCAACGACGTCGATCTCTACACGATCACCAACGACGTCGACGAGGCTGCTCGCGTGATCCAGGGCTTCTACGCCAACTACGACTCGGTCCGATTCGTCGGCGACAACCTGGTCGTGCGGATGCAGCAGGGTCCCAGCGATGCACAGCTGATCGAGCTCAACGAGCGGTTCGGACACCTGGCGGCGAGCGGCGCGATCGTTCGCACCGAACCGTTCAAGATCGAACGGCGCAACGACGACAAGCTCGACCTCGACCGGATCTCGTGTGTGTTCGCGAAGCGCGGCTACAGCGACCTGGTCGCCATGATCCGAGTGCTCAACGGTTACGTCTCGTCGAGCTGACGGAGCACGGCGGCCGCCTTCTCGATCGCTCGGCGCGCTTGCATCAACTTCTTGTCGTCGAGCGGACGCGTGACCTCGCCGTCGGCGACCGCCTCGCGCAGCCGGTCGAAGGCGACCTCGTCGAGATCGGCGGCAATGGCTTCGAGTCGCTCGACGAACGAGGCGTACTCCCCCGTCATCGCCCGACGACCCCGAGCGCCTCGGCCACGATGTCGACGGGATGCTTCACGGGAAGATCGAGCGCGACGTCCAGGTGCATGGAGCAGCCCGGGTTCGCGCTCGCCACGACCACGGCGCTCGACCCATCGGCGGCCCGCATGATCGAGGCGACCTTGCGCTCACGGATGTCGCCGGCGAGGTCCGGCTGCAGTGCCGAGTACGCCCCGCCAGCGCCACAACACAGCCCGGCATCGTCGAGTTCGACGACGTCGGCAACGTGTGCCAGCAGCGTCCGCACCGGTTCGTGGGCTCGTTGGACGTGGCGGAGATGGCAGGGATCCTGGACGATGACCGGCCGTCGCGCGACGGTTGCGCCCGGCAGGCGTTCGATCCGTTCTGCGAGCCACTCGGAGATGTCGAACACCCGGGCGCTGAAGCGCCGCGCATCGTCGGTGCCGAGCAACGTGCCGTAGTCCTTCATCGATGCGCCGCAACCGGCCGAGTTCACGAGAATGGGCGCCGTGCCGGGCATCGACGCCATCACCCGCTCGGCCAACGCTGTGGCGTCGTCATGCAGTCCTGCGTGCACGTGCAGGGCTCCGCAACAGCCGCCTCCCGATCCCGGAACGGCCAGTGTCGCCCCGGTCAGGGCGATGAGCGCCGCCGTGTTGCGATGTGTCTCGCGCTGCCAGGCGTCCATCACGCAGCCGGTGAACATCCACACGTCGGCGCCGGTCGTCTCGATCTTCGCCGCCCGGCGCAGCGGAAGTCGAGGGACGCCGAGACGCTTCGGTACGAGACGGAGCCTCTGTCCGACAGCGAGTGCCGTCGAACCAACGAGGAGCAGTCGATGGCGCGGCAGGACACGGAACCCGAGTCGCTGCCACCATGGCGTGATCCGACCCTCGGCGGCGAGCGCTGTCCGGGTCTCCTCCATCAGCGCGCCGAACTGGACACCGCTCGGGCAGGCGGTCTCACATCCTCGGCACTGCACGCACGTCTCGATGAAATCGACGAACTCGTCATCGATCGGAAGCTCGCCCCGGTCGACGGCACGCATCGCGTCGATGCGGCCACGCGGCGAGTACTTCTCCTCGCCGGTGACCCGGAATGTCGGGCAGTGCGGCAGGCACAACCCGCAACTCACGCACGTCGCCGCCAGCTCGGCGTCGAGCCCGAGCACCGACACGGTCAGACGTTCGGAGCTCGATGCGGCGACCATGGTCCGGCCATCGTACGTTCTCGCCACGCATGCCCGAAGGCCACACCATCCACCGCATCGCCCGCGACCACAACGCGCTGCTCGCCGGACGCTCGATCAGCGTCTCGAGTCCGCAGGGTCGGTTCACGCCCGACGCCGAGCGGGTCGACGGAGCCGTTCTCGATCGGATCGAGCCCTACGGCAAGCACCTGTTCTACCGATGGTCGACCGGAGAGGTCGGCCACGTCCACCTCGGGCTCTTCGGTAAGTACCGGGTGCAGCGCACCGACGACTCCCCCGAGCCGATCGGTCAAGTGCGGATGCGTCTCCAGACCGAGCCCGACGACGACCGCGATGGCTTCGTCACGATCGACCTCGCCGGCCCCACCGCGTGCTCGATCGACCCGCCATCGGTCCGCCGCGACATCCTCGCCCGACTGGGCCCCGACCCGTTGCGGCGCGGTTCGAAGCCCGACGCAATGATCGAACGGATGCAGCGGAGCTCACGTGGCATCGGCGACCTCCTGATGGACCAGTCGGTCGTCGCTGGTATCGGCAACGTGTACCGCGCCGAGGCGCTGTTCGTGACCGGGATGCATCCGTTGAGGCCGGGAACGGACTGCGAACGCGTCGAGCTCGAGGCGCTCTGGGCAACAGTGCAAGGAATGCTGCGCCAAGGCGTGAAGGACAACCGCATCGTGACGGTTCGGCGCGAGGACCTCGGGATCGCACCGAACGCACGGATCAAACGCGGCGAGGCGACGTACGCCTACAAGCGTGACCGTTGCCTGTTGTGTGGCGACGAGATCCGCGTCATCGATGTCGCCAATCGCCGCTGCTACTTCTGCCCGACACATCAACCGGCGTGAACGCGTACGCTTCACCCATGACTGCCGTCGAGCGCATTCCCGAGATCGTCCAACAACTCCGCGACGGGTTCCACAGCGGCGTGGTCCGTGACATCGAGTCTCGGCGGGCGCAACTCCGGTCACTTCGCGAGATGTTCGTCGAGCAGGAGGACAAGCTGATCGACGCATTGGTCGCCGATGTCGGCAAACCACGCATCGAGGCCTACACCACCGAAATCGCGTTCACGATCAACGAGATCGACCACACGCTCAAGCACCTCGACGCGTGGAACAAGCCGACCAAGGTGAAGGTGCCGCTCACGTTCAAGCCCGGCTCCGCCACGCTGCGGCCCGAACCGCTCGGCACCGTATGCATCATCGCTCCGTGGAACTACCCGGTGCAGTTGCTGTTCGCTCCGCTCGTTCCCGCCCTCGCCGCCGGCAACACCGCCGTGCTCAAGCCCTCCGAGGTCACACCGTCGGTGTCGGCACTGATCGAGGAGCTGGTCCCCCGGTACTTCAATGCCTCCACCGTCGCCGTCGTGACCGGGGCGGTCGACGAGACCACGGCGCTCCTCGAACAGCGCTTCGATCACATCTTCTACACCGGCAACGGCAAAGTCGGCCGCGTGGTGATGCGGGCAGCCGCCGAACACCTCACGCCGATCACCCTGGAGCTCGGCGGCAAGAGCCCCGCCATCGTCGCCGCCGACGCAAACATCGAGGTCTCCGCCAAGCGCCTCGCCTGGGCCAAGTTCCTCAACGCCGGACAGACCTGCGTCGCTCCCGACTACGTACTCGTCGACGCAAGCGTCGAAGACCGGTTCGTCACTGCGCTCGCCGACGCCGTCACCACCTTCTACGGCGCCGACCCCCGACAGTCGAACGACTACGCCCGCATCGTCAACGAACGCCATCACGACCGGCTGATGAAACTGCTCGAAGCCGGCGGCTATGACGCCACGGTCATCGGCGGCAC
Source organism: Ilumatobacteraceae bacterium (assembly GCA_963741755.1). Lineage (GTDB taxonomy): Bacteria > Actinomycetota > Acidimicrobiia > Acidimicrobiales > Ilumatobacteraceae > Sva-07. Next base: position 141,644 of record CAVUJG010000002.1, read on the forward strand.
GGGCGACAGGGGCAGCCGATACATCGCTCCGACCGTGCTCGCCGGGGTGAAGCCCGATGCGGCCGTGATGGACGACGAGATCTTCGGGCCGATCCTGCCGGTGCTCACCGTCGGCGACGTCGACGAGGCGATCCGTTTCGTCAACGATCGCGACAAGCCGCTCGCGCTCTATGCGTTCAGCAGCGACGAGGACACGCTCGAACACGTCGTCGCCAACACGTCCGCCGGCGGCGTCACGCTCAACCACGCCATCATGCACCTGGCCGTTCCCGACCTCCCGTTCGGTGGCGTCGGCGAGAGCGGGATGGGGTCGTACCACGGCAAAGCGGGCTTCGACACGTTCAGCCACGCGAAGGCCGTGCTCGACAAGCCGACCCGGCCCGATCCTTCGCTCATGTACCCGCCGTACACGAACATGAAGCAGAAGATCATCCGCAAGTTCCTCTGACTGCCACCGTCACCCGAGCTACCCTAACCATGTTTGCGTGCAACTTCGGCTGGGACGGCCCAGCGGAAACCGCACGCAAACGTGGTTGGTCGGTTGGCGACGGGCTACTGGGCGGTCCAGGGCGGCGCGTCGGGGTCGCCGCGCCAGTAGCGGAGTCGGCGTTCGGCCTCCGGACGTGCGCTGGGATCGGCGATCGATGCCGCGACACGCATGAGCGTGGCGGCCACGAGACGAAGTTGGGCCAGCGCGACCGTCGTCGGATCCTTGCGTAGCGACCGTCCGTAGCCCTGCGCGAACTCCTCGTATTCCCCCGGCCGACCGCCCCAGCGATCGGCCAGTGTCAGCATCGGGCCGTGGTCCCATCCTCGTGGGGCGGAACACAGCAGGTCCCAATCGAGCAGCACAGGCCCCTCGCCGCTCATCACCACGTTGCCCGGATGCACGTCACCGTGGCAGAGCACGACCTCGTCGAACTCACCCCACTCACGGTGTCGCTCGACTGCGTCGGCAAGGCCGTGGCGGGCGGACTCGTCGAGCGCTGGAGCGGCGCGCTCGAGCAGCGACTCGAAGTCCCACCACGGGAAGGCGGTCGGCGATGGCACGGGCACGGACGCCGGCAGCTCGTGCGGATCGGTCTCGTGGACACGCCGGACGAGCTCGCCGACGCCGACCCAGTCGACCGGCGTGCCCACGTCGTGTATCCGCACCCACGCCGTGACGCTGAGCCCATCGACGACCACGACGTCGTCGCGGACCGCTCGGGGCACCGTGACCCCGTGGTCGTGCCAGAACTGAGCCAGTTCCAGCGACACGTCGGCGGGAGCATTGGGCGCGCTCACGCGCAACACCACGGGTCCCGCGACGAAGATCGCATTCATCCCGATGCGCAGCAGTTCGGGCGAGTCCAATTGCCAGGTATGCGCTGCCCTGGTCGCAGCCCGGGTTGCTGCATCCGAATCGGTGACGGGACGGTCGACGTACGCCCGCAGCGCAGTCACGACATCGCCAACACGTCGACGCCGGGGTTGAGTCGCCCGGTCGGGTCGAATTCGTGCTTGATGCGGGCATGCAGCGCTCGTACGGCCGGCTCGATGTTGGTCTCGGGGGCCGGTCGGGCGTGATGGACGATGCCGATACCGATCTCGGCGACAAAGGAGCCATCATCGTGCGCTGCCAAGGCCGCCAGCTCGGAGGGCCGCAACGACCACCGATTCGGGGGAAGCAGTGGCGGACCGTCGACGGCGGTCAGGTCACCAATGCCGGCCTGTGTTGCCAGGTCGTCGGCGTGCCCGTCGAGCAGCACCCATGTGGTGCGACCATTCCAGAGCACCGAGGTCGGGCGATACAGGTCTCCGAGCAACTCCCACGGGTCGCGCTCGCTTGTGAACCATCGTTCGCCGACCGGCAACGGACGAGTTCGCAGGATCACGTCGGCCAGGAACCCCAGCGTGCCGTGCGAGCCGACGAGCAGTCGGCACAGGTCGAACCCACTGACGTTCTTGACCGTCGGACCGCCCGCCTTGACCACCTCGCCGCCAGCCGACACATAGCGTGCCTGCAACACCGTGTCCCGCATCGGACCCCAGCCGAGCCGTCGCACACCGCTGCGACCCACCGCCAGTGCACCGCCGATCGTTCCGGAACTCGGGATGGCGACGCATTGCCCATGCTCGGCCAGGGCGGCATCGACTTCGTCGACCGGGGTGCCGGCGCCGCAACCGATCGTCATCTCGGCAGGCTGGATCCAGTCGATGCCCGACGGAGCGCCCACCGCCCGCACCGCCGCAACCGGCCCACCGCGAGTGCCGCGGCCGGTGATCGTCACCGGGTCGTCGCTGCCGACCTCGTCGGCGAACGCCGCAACAACGCCGTCACGACTCGACGCACTCACACCCACGCGCCCTCGGGCACGCTGTGGATGTCGCCGCATCCGGCCGGACTCGGCAACACCTTGTCTGGGTTCGACAGCATCTTCGGGTCGAACGCGCGACGCAGGTCGGCCTGCGCGGCGAGATCGACCTCGGAGAACATCAGTGGCATCAGGTCACGCTTCTCCAAGCCGATGCCGTGCTCGCCGCTCAGCACGCCGCCCGCTGCGACCGAAACACGGACGATCTCGTCACCGGCTGCGTGGACCCGCTCGGTGACCCCCGGCTCACGAGCGTCGTACACCAGCAGTGGATGCAGGTTGCCGTCGCCGGCGTGGAACACGTTGAGCACGAGCAGTTCGTGGCGGGCGGCGATCTCGTAGACCTGAGCAAGCACCTCGGGCAGCTTGTGCCTCGGGACGACCGTGTCGTGGAGGTAGTAGTTCGGCTTGATGCGTGCGATCGCGCCGAAGGCCGACTTGCGCCCCTTCCACAGCAGCGCCCGTTCGGCATCGTCGGCAGCAACGCGGATCGTGCCGACGCTCCGTCGGGCTGCCAGCTCGCGGATCCGCTCGACCTGCGAGGCGACCGAAGCCGGAAGGCCGACCACCTCGATCAGCAGGGCTGCGGCCTGGTCGACCGGGAGCCCGGCATGGATGAACGCCTCGACCGCCTGCAGACAGAGCTGGTCCATCATCTCCACGGCGGCCGGCACGATGCCGTCGGCGATGATGTCGCTCACCAACTGGGCGCCGTCGGCGACATCGCCGAAGTCGAGCAGCATCGTGGCGACGTCAGGCGAGTTCTGCATCAACTTCACGCACACCTTGGTGGCGACGCCGAACATTCCTTCGCTGCCGACGAACGCACCGCGCAGGTCGTAGCCGTCTGGTTCTGGTTCCTCGCCGCCGAGCACCGCGACGGATCCGTCGGGCAGGACGACTTCGATCGCGTGGATGTGCGCGCTGGTGACACCGTCGGCGAGGCAGTGCGGTCCACCGGAGTTGTTGGCGACGTTGCCACCGATCGAGCAGGTCTGCTGGCTGCTCGGGTCGGGCGCGAAGTGCACGCCGAGGTGCGCAATCTGCGTGGAGAGATCGAGATTCAACACACCGGGTTCGACCCAGGCCATCCGGTTGACTGCGTCGACCGACAGGATCCGATTCATCTTCGATGTCGAGATGACGATCGCACCGGTCGACGGCACGGCTCCCCCGGCCAGTCCGGTTCCCGAACCTCGAGGCACGAACGGCACCCCGAACTCGTTGGCAACCTGAATGATCGCTTGCACATCCGCGGTCGTCTCGGCAAAACACACCACGGCCGGATGTCCCGACAGGTTGGAAGCATCGCGCCGATACAGGTTGACCTCGGCGGCACCGTCGCGCACCTGGTCGGGTCGCAACCGCTCGCGCAGCCGGGCGACGAGCGGTGTGGTCACTGCGGGGCCTTGCGCTCCTTGCGGCGCATCACGATCACACGACCGCTCTCGACCGGCACGCCGTCGACGAAGACCTGGTCGTCCGGTGCGACGTGTTCGTCCAGGGAGGTCAAACGGCCTTCCCGCCGGGCTCGGAGTTCATCCTCGGTGTGCTTCATCACCTGACGCCCCTCGCGGACCGCGTCGACGACGTTGCCCGTCTTGGACCGCACGGTGTTGGCCGCGGATTTCGCAATCTGGGCCGGCGCCATCTGCGAGGCGGTTTCCTTCACCTTCTTCTTCGCATAGCCAGCCGATGCAAGGCCGGCGACGACGCCGCCGGCGAACCAGGTGACGCGCTTCATCATGCTCGTTTCCTCCATCGTGACGAGTTCGCTGACGGCAGCGCGCCTGATGCGCCCGTGCCTTCGATGGCTTGGACATCGAGTGTCCCGAGCGACGGCTGTTTCGGAGCCCCTCGCAAGCGTGCGATCGTCCGTGAGGTGCCACGAGCGAGTCCGGTCGCCTTGATCATGGGGGCCGAGAAGGTGGTGCGGGCCACGCGTCCGCCCACGGCGTCGCCGATGGCTTCGGCCGAGCCGAGCACACGATCGAACCGTTCGAGGTCGGCTCGTGCCTCGTCGACGGTGGCGCGAGCTTCGTCGGTGGTGGCGAGCAGTTCGCGGATCAGCGGCGTGGTCTCCATGCGCAGCTGGTCGACCTCGCGACGGACGTCGCGCAGCGTGTCGAGCACTCGCAGCAGCACGACGACCAACGCCGCGAAGCCGATCGAGCAGAGCACGGCAGCAACGACGAGGACCAGTTCCCCTGCGGTCACGATTCGTCCTCCGACGAGGTTCGGCGCCGACTCATCCGGTCGCCGATCGCCGCTTCGGCGCCGTGTGCGCTCGGCTCGTACCAGTGCCGGTCGACCAGCGAATCCGGAAGGTACTGCTGGGCAACGGTTCCCGACGCATGGTCGTGAGGATAGTCATAACCCGCGCCGTGCCCGATTGCTGCAGCCCCCTGATAGTGAGCGTCACGGAGATGCGCCGGCACCTCACCGACGGCTCCGTCTCGCACGTCGGCACGCGCGGTCCAGATGGCGACGGCGCTGCGGTTGCTCTTCGGCGCCGACGCCAGGTAGATCGCCGCTTGCGCGAGGTTCAACTGGGCCTCCGGAAGTCCGACGTGCTCGAGCGCGTGACCCGCCGCCACGGCGATCTGCAGCGCGCTGCTGTCGGCGAGACCGACGTCTTCGGAGGCGAAGATGATCATGCGCCGAGCGATGAATCGTGCGTCCTCGCCGGCCTCGAGCATCCGAGCGAGCCAGTAGACAGCGGCATCGGGATCCGAGCCGCGCATCGATTTGATGAACGCGCTGACGACGTCGTAGTGGTCGTCGCGTCCGTAGCGCAGCGCCGTCGTGCCGAGTGCCGCCTCGACGTGTTCGAGTTCAACGTTGCCGTAGCCGGCCAACGCGCACGACACCTCGAGCGCCGTGAGCACCTGGCGCCCGTCGCCACCGGCACGATCGACCAGCAGCGTCACCGCGTCGGCGGTGGCCGTTGCCCCTTCCGCTTCCAGGCCACGGTGCACGAGCGTCTCGATTGCTGGACGGTCGAGCGGCTCGAGCCGGAACAGCGTCGAACGGCTGCGCAGCGGAGCGTTGACTTCGAAGAACGGGTTCTCGGTGGTGGCGCCGATCAGCGTCAGCGTGCCATCCTCGACAGCGGGCAGCAGTGCGTCCTGCTGCGACTTCGAGAATCGGTGGATCTCGTCGAGGAACAGGATCGTTCCCTGTCCCCGCTCGCCGAGCCGCTGACGCGCCCGCTCGATCGTCTCGCGCACATCCTTCACCCCGGCGTTCACCGCCGACAGCTGCTCGAATGCCCGATCGGTGCTGCCGGCCACTGCGAGAGCAAGCGTGGTCTTGCCGGTGCCGGGCGGGCCCCACAGCAGCGCCGAGGTCAGTCGGTCGGTCTCGACCAGCCGCCGCAGCGGCTTGCCCGCTCCGACCAGGTGATCCTGGCCAACCACGTCGTCGATCGTCCTCGGACGGAGGCGAGCCGCCAACGGAGCACGGGCTCGTCGCTGTTCTTCTGCTGCCACTGCGAACAGATCGTCGCTCATGAGCTCAGCACTGCCCGATAGGCGTCGCGACGAAAGCCCGCGACGTGTTCGACGAGCCACTCGCGCTCGACCCAGCGCCAGGCAACGAACTCGACGTCGTCGGGAATCGGAACCACGTCGTCACGCTGCGCGCGGAAGAAGAACCACCGCTGCGCCTGGCCGAGCCGTCTGCCCTCCGAGCGGACATGTTCGGGGAACTCGTAGACGATCCAGGTCGGATGCTCCCCGACCATCTCGACATCGTTCGTCCCGAGACCGGTCTCCTCGCCGAGCTCACGCCATGCGGCAGCAGTCGGCGTCTCACCGACGTCGATTCCACCCTGAGGGAGCTGCCAGGCGTCGGGAACGTCGCTGCGTTCGAAGGCGAGCACCTGGTCGTGCGAGTTGGTCACCACGGCGACGACGCCGGCCCGGAAGTTCGCGCTCGGCATCGATCTCTCCTACCGGCCGAGGCTGCGAAGACGATCACGAACATCGGCGAAGTCGTCGTCGAATTCGAGGATCGTCGAGAACCATCGTCGCGCGCTGATCGGATCGCCCATCCGGTCGTAGAGATCGGCGATGACGTACCACTGACGAAGGTGGAAGTCCCGAACGGCCTTTGGACGCTTCGTCGCCGGTTCCATCAGAGCAAGCGCACCGCGCAGGTCGTCCTGGTCGGCAAGTGCCCCAGCAGCAACCATTCGACCTTCGGCCATGATGTCGTGGCTGGGCGAGGCCTCCTTGATCTCCGCCCACACGCGATCGACCGCAGCCCAGCGGCCTTGCGCGCGTTGGCAGTCGGCGATCACCGGGAGCAATGCGGGGTCAGGATGCAGATCCTGCGCAGCTTCGAGTGCGCTGACAGCCTGCTTGTACAGACCCAACCGATAGTTGGCGAGACCGAGCAGCTCATGGGCGGCGGCAACGGACGGAGCCTCCTTCGCGATCGACGACGCGATCCGACGTGCCTCCTGGAAACGCTCACGATCGAGGGCTTCCGACGCCTGCGCCAGGCGCTCGGTGAGTCGCGCTCCCCGCTGCGCGCCCAGTGCCGCGGTCAGTTCGGCAGCGACCTCTGGATCGAGCGGCTTCGGCGTCCGGCGCTTCGACGGGGTTGCGTCGTCGGAGGCGGCTCGGCGAGCGGCGTTCGACGCTTCGCGGCGCACCGAGCCTTCGTCGATCCACTGTTCCGTGGTGCGCTCCTCGATCTTGCGGCGCTCGACCTCGGGATCTTGCGGCGCGCGAGGGGCACGACGTTCCTTGACCGCCTTCGAACGGCGCTCGGCCTCCGTCATCGGCTTGGTCACCCGCAAGCGGGGGTTGCCTTTGCCCGGGCGGCCCGAACGGCCTGATCGACTGTCATCGGAGCCGCTGCGGCTCTTCGCACCGGAACGCGCTCCAGAGCGGGCCCCGGGCTTGCCCGACGGACGACTGGGCCCACTACGACGAGCGTCATCACGGCGCGGGGGACGAGAAGACGAGCCGGAAGACATGGGTCGCCATGCTACGGCGCACCGGTGCGCAACGGCGCCGATTCGGTGCGAAAACGCGAAGAACGCACTGCCGGCAAACCCGGTCAGTGCGTTCCTCGATCGAAATCCGGCGACGTCCTACTCTCCCAGGGGATCTCTCCCCAAGTACCATCGGCGCTGACAGGCTTAACTTCCGTGTTCGGGATGGGAACGGGTGTGACCCTGTCGCTATGGTCACCGAAATCAGTTGTCAAAGAGGGGTGACCCTCAAGGACTCCAGAGCAAGCACGAGCTGTTCAAAACCAAGCCCTCGGCCGATTAGTACCGGTCAGCTGAGCGTGTTACCACGCTTACACTTCCGGCCTATCAACGTGATGGTCTCGTCACGGGCCTTACTGCGTTAACCGCATGGGAATACTCATCTTCAACCGGGTTTCCCACTTAGATGCTTTCAGCGGTTATCCCTTCCGTAGGTAGCAAATCTGCGATGCTTCTGGCGAAACAACAGACACACCAGAGCTACGTCCGTCCCGGTCCTCTCGTACTAAGGACAGCAGTTGTCAGTATTCCTTCGGCTGCGGAGGATAGGGACCGAACTGTCTCACGACGTTCTGAACCCAGCTCGCGTACCGCTTTAATGGGCGAACAGCCCAACCCTTGGGACCTGCTTCAGCCCCAGGATGCGATGAGCCGACATCGAGGTGCCAAACCTTCCCGTCGATATGGACTCTTGGGGAAGATTAGCCTGTTATCCCCGGGGTACCTTTTATCCGTTGAGCGACCACACTTCCACACGTGATGGCCGGGTCACTATGCCCTACTTTCGTACCTGCTCGACTTGTAGGTCTCGCAGTCAAGCTCCCTTGTGTCATTGCACTCGACGGCTGATTGCCAACCAGCCTGAGGGAACCTTTGGGCGCCTCCGTTACTCTTTAGGAGGCGACCGCCCCAGTCAAACTACCCGCCTGGCGCTGTCCCTGATCCGGATCACGGACCGAGGTTAGAGCTCCAAAGTACGCAGGGTGGTATTTCAACGACGACTCCACACTGGCTGGCGCCAATGCTTCCAAGTCTCCCACCTATCCTACACAACGCAATTCAAAACTCAACACCAAGTTATAGTAAAGGTCCACGGGGTCTTTCCGTCCTTCCGCAGCTAACGAGCATCTTTACTCGTACTTCAATTTCACCGGGTCTATGGTTGAGACAGTGGGGAAGTCGTTACGCCATTCGTGCAGGTCGGAACTTACCCGACAAGGAATTTCGCTACCTTAGGACCGTTATAGTTACGGCCGCCATTCACTTGGGCTTAGGTTCACAGCTTCGCTCCAAAGAGCTAACCGTTCCCCGTGACCTTCAAGCATTGGGCAGGCGTCACAGCGTATACAGCGCCTTGCGGCTTCGCACGCTGCTGTGTTTTTGGTAAACAGTCGCTACCCCCTGGTCTGTGCCACCCTCCTCAGCTCGAGCCGTAAAGGCTTTCACCAAAAAGGGTCCTCCTTCTTCCGAAGTTACGGAGGTAATTTGCCGAGTTCCTTAACCATAGTTCTCCCGCTCGCCTTGGTATTCTCTACCCGCCCACCTGTGTCGGTATGGGGTACGGGCTCTGTGCCAACTCATTGCTGGGCTTTTCTTGGCAGCATGGAATCAGTGACTTCGCGGTATGTCGCTCGGCATCACGTCTCAGTGTTACGGCTCCAACTCTCATCGGAACCCACCTACACGCTTACCCCAGGTCTACCATCGCCTGGGTTCACCTATCCTCCTGCGTCCCCCGTCAACTATCCGCCAGCTACTCGGTCGGTTCGCTACCCGAAGGTAACAGCCCCAACGTTGCGGCTCTTGGACTTGGCGCGGGCACAGAGGTACTGGAATATCAACCAGTTGTGCATCGACTACGCCTTTCGGCCTCGCCTTAGCTCCCGACTCACCCTGGGGGGATTAGCCTTCCCCAGGAACCCTTGGGCTTTCGGCGGAGGGGTTTCTCACCCCTCTCTCGTTACTCATGCCTGCATTCTCACTCGATGGCGCTCCACGACTGGTTTACACCGCCGCTTCGCTGCACCATCGACGCTCCTCTACCGCTCCGAATCGACCGAAGTCTCATCGAAGCCCATAGCTTCGGCTCAGGACTTGAGCCCCGTTACATTGTCCGCGCAGGATCACTCGACCAGTGAGCTATTACGCACTCTTTCAAGGGTGGCTGCTTCTAAGCCAACCTCCTGGCTGTCTGTGCAATCCCACATCGTTTTCCACTTAGTCCTGAATTAGGGGCCTTAGCTGATGATCTGGGCTGTTTCCCTTTCGACCAACGAAGCTCATCCCTCGTGGTCTCACTGCCGTGCTCTGGAGTACCGGCATTCGGAGTTTGATTGGGGTTGGTAAACTTGTAGGTCCCCTTACCCATTCAGTGCTCTACCTCCGGTACTGAACACACGACGCTGCACCTAAATGCATTTCGAGGAGAACCAGCTATCGCCGAGTTTGATTGGCCTTTCACCCCTATCCACAGCTCATCCCCGCCATTTTTAACTGACGTGGGTTCGGTCCTCCACGGAGTCTTACCTCCGCTTCAACCTGGCCATGGATAGATCACTCGGCTTCGGGTCTACAGCATGCGACTCTACGCCCTATTCAGACTCGCTTTCGCTTCGGCTTCCCATCACTGGTTAACCTTGCCACACACCGTAACTCGCAGGCTCATTCTTCAAAAGGCACGCCATCGCGGCCACACCGAAGTGTGACGACGCTCTGACTGTTTGTAAACCAACGGTTTCAGGTACTATTTCACTCCCCTCCCGGGGTACTTTTCACCTTTCCCTCACGGTACTGGTTCACTATCGGTCGCCAAGGAATACTTAGACTTATGGGGTGGTCCCCACAGATTCACGCCGGCTTTCACGGTTCCGGCGTTACTTGGGATGACAGGCGGATAGTGCGTACATTTCGGATACGGGGCTGTTACCCACTCTGGCCGACCCTTTCCTGAGTCGTTCTCCTATGCAGCACTTGTAATCCGTGACACATCTGATGCTGTGTCTCCTGGTCCCACTACCCCGCACCAGCAACGCCATCAGGCTTGGCACTGGCACGGTTTGGTCTCTACCCTTTTCGCTCGCCGCTACTCAGGGTGTCGCGGTTGCTTTCCTTTCCTCGGGGTACTGAGATGTTTCAATTCCCCCGGTTCCCTCCTACTGCCCTATGTGTTCAGGCAGCGGTAACACTCCATGACGAGTGCTGGGTTTCCCCATTCGGACATCTGCGGATCGAGGCCTAGTAGACGGCTCCCCGCAGCTTTTCGCAGTCACTCACGTCCTTCATCGGTTCTTGGCGCCAAGGCATCCACCGTTGGCTCTTATTAGCTTGGAAAGAACAAGTTATCTCGTTCATTGGGCAGCCCGAAGGCCGCCCGAAAAGATGCTCGTGCTTGCTCTGCAGTTCTCAAGGAGCCACCGAACCAGCGGTGCCGGCCCGCACCCTCGAGATACTCGAGGACAAGACCAGCTCGACGCTGGGGTGTGAGGGAACAACTCCCTCAAAACGGAAGAGAAGACGGTGACCGACGAAGCACGTGTCAGAAAGAGGGACCGAATCCCTACAACCTCTGATCGTTACGACGACAGTCCACCAGTGCACCAACAGGTGTGTCTCGCACCCGGATCGAACGAAATGTCGATCATCGAGTGGAGAAGCACTCCTTAGAAAGGAGGTGATCCAGCCGCACCTTCCGGTACGGCTACCTTGTTACGACTTCACCCCAATCACCGACCCCACCTTCGACGGCTCCCTCTCTTGCGAGTTGGGCCACCGGCTTCGGGTGTTGCCGACTTTCGTGGTGTGACGGGCGGTGTGTACAAGGCCCGGGAACGTATTCACCCTGGCGTGCTGATCCAGGATTACTAGCAACTCCGGCTTCATGGAGTCGAGTTGCAGACTCCAATCCGAACTGAGACCGGCTTTGTGGGATTCGCTCACCCTCGCGGGATCGCAGCCCTCTGTACCGGCCATTGTAGCGTGTTTGCAGCCCTGGGCATAAGGGGCATGATGACTTGACGTCATCCCCACCTTCCTCCGAGTTGACCCCGGCAGTCTCCTACGAGTCCCCACCATTACGTGCTGGCAACATAGGATAAGGGTTGCGCTCGTTGCGGGACTTAACCCAACATCTCACGACACGAGCTGACGACAGCCATGCACCACCTGTGTACCGCCCCGAAGGACACCCTATCTCTAGAGCTTTTCGGTACATGTCAAACCCAGGTAAGGTTCTTCGCGTTGCATCGAATTAAGCAACACGCTCCGCTGCTTGTGCGGGCCCCCGTCAATTCCTTTGAGTTTTAGTCTTGCGACCGTACTCCCCAGGCGGGGCACTTAATGCGTTAGCGACGGCGCGGATCTCGTTGGTTGAGACCCACACCTAGTGCCCAACGTTTACGGCATGGACTACCAGGGTATCTAATCCTGTTTGCTACCCATGCTTTCGCTCCTCAGCGTCAGTTACGGCCCAGAGCGGCGCCTTCGCCGCTGGTGTTCCTCATGATATCTGCGCATTTCACCGCTACACCATGAATTCCCCGCTCCCCTACCGTACTCTAGTCATAGCAGTATCGGGTGGCCTCTCTGGGTTGAGCCCAGAGTTTTCACACCCGACTTACCAAACCGCCTACGAGCTCTTTACGCCCAATAAATCCGGATAACGCTTGGTGCCTACGTGTCACCGCGGCTGCTGGCACGTAGTTGGCCGCACCTTCTTCTGTAGGTACCGTCATTTTCTTCCCTACTGAAAGCGGTTTACAACCCTAGGGCCTTCTTCCCGCACGCGGCGTTGCTGCATCAGGCTTTCGCCCATTGTGCAAGATTCCCCACTGCTGCCTCCCGTAGGAGTCTGGGCCGTGTCTCAGTCCCAGTGTGGCTGATCATCCTCTCAGACCAGCTACCCGTCGATGCCTTGGTGAGCCGTTACCTCTCCAACTAGCTGATAGGCCGCGAGACCCTCCCGATCCGATAAATCTTTCGTCACTCCGCCATGAAGCGGTGGGACGGCATCCGGTATTAGCAGTCGTTTCCAACTGTTATCCCAGAGATCGGGGCAGGTTTCTCACGTGTTACGCACCCGTTCGCCACTAGATCTTCCGGAGCAAGCTCCATGGACCTCGTTCGACTTGCATGTGTTAAGCACGCCGCCAGCGTTCATCCTGAGCCAGGATCAAACTCTCCAACAAAAACGTGGCCAACTCCTCGACCCACCGAAGTGAGCGTTCAGAGCCGGCGACGATAGTCAGCGAGCGCACCATCCGAGTCGGGAAAGACTCATGTGGACGATGCGTCCTTGCTGTTCGATCGACTCGAGGTACAAAGCTCGAGCCGACCAGTTAACCGTGTTGCTGCCGTCAGGGTAGACGACAGCGAAATTGACAGACAGTTCCGTGACCATCCCGAGGGATGGGCGCGTACTGCCCGCACTGGCGTTCTGTCTTCTCTTCCGTTTTCAAGGAGCCGAAGCTCAGGCACGCACCATGAACAGTGGAGATCCTTGCGGGTCTTCGTCGTTCGGCGTTGGTGCCGAGTGGCCTTTCCGGAGGGTTGAACCGCTCCGTGAGGCGGAGTTAGAAGATAGCAGTTTCGTAACGCTTTGCAACACGCCTCACGAAAAAATTTCCAGGAGGTGGTGCGACTTCTTGCCCTTGCGCAGCAGCAGGTACTTGCCGTGGACCAGTTTCTGGTCGCTGAGCAGGGAGTTTTCGTCGAGCTGCACGCCGTTCGCGTAGAAGGATCGCTGAGCGATTGCGCGCCGCGCATCGCCGTTCGACGTCGCCAAACCGGCGCCGACGAACACGGCGACGGGATCGTCGAGATCGGCTGGCGAGAGCCGCGATGACGGGATCTCCGCACCGAGGGTGGTGAACGCCTCCTCCGACGCTGCTGTCGGGTCGCCCGCGAACAGCAGATCAGCTGCTTCTGCGGCCGCCATTGCCGCCGGTGCGCCGTGCACCAGTGCGGTCATCTCGTCAGCGAGTGCTCGCTGACCGAATCGGAGATGCGGTGCGTCGTTGTGCTCCGCGACGATCGCCCGCAGCGCCTCGATCGGCTGCAGGGAGAACGTCAGCAGTTGCGATTCGACCTCGTCGTCGGGCGTTTGCATCCAGTGCTGGCGGAACTGGTACGGGCTGGTCTTGGCCGCGTCGAGCCACACTCGGGCACCCGTGGTCTTGCCGAGCTTGGAGCCGTCGGAGGCCAGTTGCAGCGGCCAGGAGAAGGCATGGACGTGCTGGGCACGCTTGCGTCGGATCAGGTCGACGCCGGCGACGATGTTGCCCCACTGGTCCGAGCCGCCGATCTGAATCGTGCAGCCCAGGTTGTCGTGCAACCAGAGGTAGTCGTTGGCCTGCAGGAGCATGTAGCTGAACTCGGTGAACGAGATGCCGTGCTCGGAGTTGACGCGCAGCTTGATGCTCTCACGGGCCAGCATCTGGTTGACCGTGACGTGTTTGCCGACGTCGCGGAGGAACTCGAGCACGGTGATCGGTTGTGTCCAGTCACGGTTGTCGACGAGGGCGCCACCTCCAGCGCCGTCCTCGATGTCGACGATTCGGCTCAGTTGCGCCTTGATCGCCGCGACGTTGTGGTTCAAGGTGTCATCGTCGAGCAGGTTGCGCTCGTCGGAGCGTCCGCTCGGATCCCCCACCATCCCGGTCGCCCCGCCCGCAAGAGCAATCGGTCGATGGCCCGCATCCTGGAAGCGCCGCAGCATGATCAAACCGATCAGGTTGCCGACGTGCAGGCTGTCGGCGGTGGGGTCGCATCCGTAGTAGATCGCCACCTGCCCGCCGGCCACCGCCTCGCGCAGTGCGTCGCGGTCGGTGGAGTCGTGAATGAGGTTGCGAGCCTCGAGATCGGCGATGAGATCGGTACCAGCCATACGGGACGCAAGGGTACTGTCACGCCGTGCCCGACCCGATCGATGATTCCGTGCTCCGACGGCACTTCGAGAGCTTCGCCACCACGTCGGCGCCGCGGGCGCCGCTGTACAGCGCTCTGTCCGTCATCGTGAGCCGCGATCCGAGCCTCTACCGGCTGCTCCTGCATGCGCCGCCGACCCAGCAGCTCCCCGTGTTGCTGTTCGCCTGCGTGCACGAGTTGGTCCTCGAACACCCTGATGCTGAGCTCGCACAGTGGTATCCGAACCTGACCGAGCAACACCGGGCGCCGACCGAACGAGCACTGCGGTCGGTGTTCACCGCCTTCGCAGCCACGCATCACGATCGGCTGACCACCCTGCTCGCCACGCGTACCACCCAGACGAACGAGGTCGGGCGGTGCGGGTCGCTTCTCCCGGCGCTCGGGCTCCTGTCCAGCGAGGTCGGGCCGCTCGGTCTTCTCGATGTCGGCACCAGCGGCGGTCTGAACCTCCTCCTCGATCGCTACGAATACCGCTACCGATCGGCTGACGGCACGATCCGTGAGGTCGGCGAACCGTCATCGGTCTCGATCACCGTCGACACGACGGGAGACGTTCCGGTTCCGCCATCGATGCCGACGATCGCTGCCCGGTGTGGCGTCGATCAGCGACCGATCGACGTGACCGACGACGACGAGGCGCACTGGCTCGAAGCGTGCGTCTGGCCCGATCAGGCCGACCGCTTCCATCGCCTGGTCGCGGCGATCGACATCGCCAGGGCGGCTCCCCCGGAGATCCTCGCCGGCGACGCGGTCACCTCGTTGGAACCCGCCATCGATCGGATCGGAACGACAGCACACCCTGTCGTGACGAACTCCTGGGTGCTGAACTACCTCACGCCCGACCAGCGCCTCGCCTACCTCGCAACACTCGAGCATCTCGGCGCTCGCCGCGATCTGTCCTGGGTCTACGCCGAGGCGCCGGCGCTCATCCCGGAGCTCCCCAACGGGCCCGACCCGATGGACGCCCATCGCACCGTGCTGTCGATGGTCCGCTGGCGCAACGGTGAGCGACGTGTCGACCATCTCGCCACCGTCCATCCTCACGGGTTCTGGATGCAGTGGCGCTGACCCCGTTCTCGTGAACAAATGCGCCTTCAGGGGGCACATTTGTTCACGAGATGCGGAAGCGCCAGGGGGTGTCGACGGCCTTGGTGATGCCGATGCGGGGGCCGGCGATCGGTTTGGCGGGCGGCGGTCTGCCATCGTCGACGATGCTGATCGGACCACCGCCGACCAGGTCGGCACCGTCGTCCGCGCCGTCGAGGCTGAACGCCTGGCAGAGCTTGCCGGGACCGTCGGCGAGCGGAAGGCGCCCTCGACGCCGGAGCATCTCGTCGGCGCCCTCGACCGGGTCGACCGCTCGGATCAGCACCGCTTGGCCGTCGCCGTCGGCGCCGGAGACGACGTTGGCGCACCAGTGGATGCCGTAGCTGCGGTACACGTACAGGTACCCAGCCGGGCCGAACATCACCGCGTTGCGTGGTGTCGGCCCACGGAACGAGTGGCTGGCCGGGTCGTCGGACATGTACGCCTCGGTCTCGATGATCCGCCCGGCGACACGCACGCCCTCACGCTCGACGACGAACAGCTTGCCGAGCAGGCCGCGGGCTACCGCCGGCGCCTCGCGAGCGAACCAGGTGCGATCGATCAGCGACTCAGCCGTTCCTGGTCGGCCGCCAGCATCGCCCGATACGACTCGAGCTGCAGCGGCAATGCCTCGGGACCAGCCGCTCCACGCGACGTGCGCATGCGTACGCCGACACCGGGCCCGACGAGGGCAGCCGCGTCGGCGCCGAGTCGAGGGTCGGCGGCGACGAGATCGTGAAGCGAACCCTCCCCCGCCAGCGTCGCTCGCACGTGAGCGCCGACGATGGCGTGCGCCTCGCGGAACGGGGTGCCCGACCTGACCAGGTACTCGGCGAGGTCGGTGGCGGCCATGGTCTCCTCGTCGGCGGCGGCCTGCATCACCTCGGGCACGAAGGTGGCGGTTGCGATCATGCCGCTCAACGCAGCGACTGCGAGGGTGACCTGCTCGACCGAATCGAACAGCGGCTCCTTGTCCTCCTGGAGGTCGCGGTTGTAGGCAAGCGGCAGGCCCTTCAGCGTGGCCAGGAGTCCGGTGAGGTTGCCGATCAGGCGCCCGCTCTTTCCACGTGCGAGTTCCGCAATGTCAGGGTTCTTCTTCTGCGGGAGCATCGACGAGCCGGTGGCATAACCGTCGTCGAGCTTGGCGAAACCGAACTCACCCGACGTCCACAGCACCCATTCCTCACCGATGCGCGAGAGGTGGATACCCACCAGTGCCAAGTCGAAGACGGCCTCCGCCACGAAGTCGCGATCGCTGACGGCGTCGAGGCTGTTGTCGAACACGCCGGCAAAGCCGAGGTCGGCAGCGTTGCCGACCGGGTCGATCGGCAGGGACGACCCGGCCAGAGCACCGGCGCCGAGCGGCGACACGTCGAGGCGGGTGCGAGTGGCGAGCAGGCGATCGACGTCGCGGGCCAGCGCCCAGCCGTGTGCCAGGAGGTGGTGAGCGAGCAGTACCGGCTGCGCTCGTTGAAGGTGTGTGTACCCGGGCAGGTACGTGTCGCCGGCGTCGAGCGCCCGCTCGAGGAGTATCTGTTGCAGCTCGTGGACACCGCGAGCGACGTCGAGGAGTTCCCGCTTGCACCACAAGCGCAGATCGGTGGCGACCTGGTCGTTGCGGCTCCGGGCGGTGTGCAGCTTTCCCCCAGCAGGACCGGCGAGTTCGGTGACTCGTCGCTCGACTGCAGTGTGGATGTCCTCGTCGCTCTCGACGAACACGAACTCGCCGGACTCCATCTCGGCCGCCACAGCGTCGAGCGCACCGAGCACGGCGTCGCGTTCGATCTCGGTGAGCAACCCGACGCGGGCGAGGCCTCGAACGTGCGCCTGCGACCCGGCGATGTCGTCGCGCCACATCGTGCGATCGAAGGGAAGGCTGACGGTGTAGGCCATGAGCGCCTCGGCGGGGCCGCCGGCGAACCGTCCGTGCCAGAGGGTCTTGGCGTCAGCGGCCGGGTCGTGGGGGTCGCTCATGTCACTCCAGTCCTGCGAGGTCGCGGAGATCCGCTGCCAGCGCGGCGCCGTCGGTCGACGACGCGACGCACATCAACGTGTCGTCACCGGCGACGGTTCCGAGCAGCCCGTCGACCCGACTGCGGTCGAGTGCCGAAGCGACGACGTGGGCGCAGCCGGGTGGCGTGCGCAGGATGACGATGTTCCCCGAGCACGACACCTCGGCGACCCACTCGCCCATCACCCGCCGGAGCTGGTCAACCGGCGCGAGACGATCCGGAGCGAACTCCGGGATCGCATACACGGTGTTGCCACTCGGCACTCGCACCTTGATGGCGCCGATGTCGTCGAGGTCGCGTGACACCGTGGCCTGCGTGGCCTCGATGCCGTGCTCGGCAAGGAGCTCGATCAGCTGCGGCTGGCTGGTGACCTCGTGATCGCCGATGATCCGACTGATCGTCGCCTGTCGTTGCACCTTGCTCACTGCGTACCGCCGATCGTGGTTCCCGGAGACCTGGGCTCGGGGGACTTCGATTGGAGGAGGAAGGCGAGGGCGCCGCGGGCGGCGTGGAGGCGATTGTGGGCCTGCTGGAACACCACCGACTGAGGACCGTCGATGACATCGGCCGCCACCTCGATCCCGCGATAGGCGGGAAGACAGTGCATGAACACCGCCGTCGGATCGGCGAGCGCCATCATGTCGGCGTCGACGGTGTAGCCCTCGAACTGTTGCATCCGCTCCTGCTTCTCGGTCTCCTGGCCCATCGACACCCACGTGTCGGTATGGACCGCGTGCGCTCCGGCGACTGCCTCCGCCGGTCGATGTGACTGTTCGACCGATGCGGCACCCAGCAATGCGAACCTCTCGAGTTCGGACAGCGGAGCCGCAAAGCCGATCGGGCACGCAAATCTGATGTGCATGCCCAGCAGGGCCGCCACCTCGGCCAGCGACCGGGCGACGTTGTTGAAGTCTCCGACGTACGCGACGGTCTTGCCGGTGAGGTCGCCGAGGCACTGCTGCATCGTCAACGCATCGGCGAACGCCTGCAGCGGGTGCGAATGGTCCGACAGCATGTTGACCACCGGAACATCGACGACCGCCGCCATGCGGGTGACGGTGGAATGGTCGAACACCCGGGCAGCGATGAGCGAGTGGTACCCCTCCATCACCTTCGCGACGTCCTCGACCGGCTCGCGAGTGTCGAAGCCGACCTCCTCGCCTCGGGTGTAGATCGGATGGCCACCCAGTTGCGACACCGCCATCTCCATCGAGTGACGGGTGCGATTGGACGGCTTCTCGAAGATCAGAGCGGCACCGCCACCCGCCAGCGGGCGGCCCAATGACTCGATCGGCGCCTCGGCGAGCGCCAGGATCTGTCGCACCTCGCTCGCCGTGAAGTCGGTGACGTCGAGCAGATGGCGGGTCACGACAGCGGTCCGCTCGGGTCGATCGCCGATTCCAACGATGCAGCGATCATCGCGACGGCTTCGTCGACCTCGTCGTCGGTCACGGTGATCGGCGGGACCAGCCGCAACGTCGTCGGGGTGACCGCGTTGACGATCAATCCGAGCCCGAGCAGGTCGCTGTAGACGGCTTTCGCGTCGATGCCGTCGGCGAGCTCGACGCCGAGCATCAGTCCGCGACCGCGCACGTCGACGACACCCGGCACCGATCGGAGCCCGTCAGTGATCCGTTGGCCCTGCCGACGAGCCAACGCTGGAGCGTCGATGCGCTGCATCTCGTCGATGACGGCGTTGACCGCCGCCGTGGCGATCGCCGTGCCCGAGTAGGTGCTGCCATGGTCACCGGGCTGGAACACCGCAGCGACATCGGCACGGGCCCAACAGGCACCGACCGGCATCCCGTTGCCCATGGCCTTGGCCAGCGTGACCACGTCGGGACTCACACCGGAGTGCTCGAAACCGAACCAGCGGCCGGTGCGGGCGAACCCGGTCTGGATCTCGTCGATCATCATCAGCGCGCCCGTCTCGTCGCACAGCTCGCGGATGCCCTGCAGGTACTCGGTGGTCGCCGGATGTACGCCACCTTCGCCCAAGATCGGCTCGATCAGCACGGCAGCGACCGAGCCGTCGACCGCCTGACGCATCGCGTCGAGATCCCCCCATGCGACGTGACGGAACCCGTCCGGCATCGGAGCGAAGGGCTCGTGCTTGGCCGGCTGGCCAGTGGCGGCCAGCGTGGCCAGCGTGCGTCCGTGGAAACTCCCGAGCGCGCTCACGACCGTGTGTCGACCTCGACCACCGTGCTTGCGGGCGAGCTTGATGGCGCACTCGTTCGATTCGGCACCCGAGTTCGTGAAGAAGATCTGCCCGCGGTGACCGGTGGACTCGAGCAGCAGTTCGTTGATCTTCACTGCGGCCTCGGTGGCAACCGGGTTGGCGAAGAAGTTCGACACGTGCAGCAAGCGCTCGAGTTGGTCCCCGACGGCCTCGGCGACCACCGGGTTCGAGTGACCGAGCGACACGACGGCGATCCCCGCCAGGAAGTCGAGGTACCGCTTCCCGTCGGAGTCCCACAACTCAGTGCCTCGGCCCCGTTCGAACATGAGTGCCGGCGGCCCGAAGACCGGCATGAACGGGCAATTGGCCATCGGTGCGTGGTCGAAGGCGTGTGACTCGGAGGTGGTCATTCGGAGGCCCCTTCCGGGGGTTCGTCGGTCGATTGATCGTGACGGTGATGCATCACCATCGTGCCGATGCCGGCGTCGGTGAAGATCTCGAGCAGGAGGACGTGGGCGATGCGGCCGTCGAGGATGTGGGCGCGGTGCACACCGTTGCGGACCGCGTGGGTGCAGCTGTCGACCTTCGGGATCATGCCGCCGGCGATGATCCCCTCAGCCACGAGTTCGTCGAGTTCCTCGGCAGTGGCCTGGCGGATCAGGCTCGATGCGTCGGCGAGGTCGCGGCGCAGGCCCTCGATGTCGGTGAGGTAGACCAGCTTCTCGGCGCCGATCGCCTCGGCGATGGCGCCGGCGACGGTGTCCGCATTGATGTTGAACGCCTGTCCGAACTCATCGCTGCCGATCGTGGCGATCACCGGGATGAACTCGTCGTCGATCAAACCGTGGATCACCTCGGGATTGATGGCGGTGACGTCACCAACGAACCCGAGCCGCTCGTTGCGTGCGGTGGCGCGGATGAGACCGGCGTCGACGCCGCTGATACCAACGGCGAATCGGCCGTGGACGTTGATCGCGGCGACGAGCTGCGGGTTGACCTGCCCCTTCAAGACCATCCGGGCGATGTCGACGGTTTCGGCGTCGGTGACCCGCAGACCATCGACGAACTCGGGTTCCTTGCCCAGGCGTTCCATCATCTCGGAGATCTGAGGTCCTCCGCCGTGCACGACGATCGGGCGCATCCCGACCAGGCGCATCAGCACGATGTCCTCCGCGAACGACGTGAGCGCGTCGTGATCGGACGTGCCGGCCAATGCGTTGCCGCCGTACTTGACGACCACCGTCTTGCCGGCGAATCGCCGAATGTACGGAAGGGCTTCGACGAGCACCGACGCCTTGAGCGATGCGGCCCCGCCGTCCGGCGTGTCGTTCTGGCTCGTCATGGTGCGAGTCCGATCATGGGAAGTCCAGCTGTCTCTTCGAGCCCGAGCGCAACGTTCGCTGCCTGCACTGCGCCGCCCGACGCGCCCTTCGTGAGGTTGTCGATGGCACACATGGAGATCACCGTGTGGGTGCGTTCGTCGTAGCGGGCGCTGACGTGAGCGGCGTTCGAGCCGAGCACGGACTTGGTGGCCGGTGGGGCATCGAGAACGGCGACGAACGGCTCATCGGCGTAGAACGACCGCAGCGCCTCGGTGACCGCCGCCTCCGAGCAGCCGGCCGTAGCGGTCGCGGCGCAGGTGGCGAGCAGGCCGCGGCTCATCGGCACGAGATGCGGAGTGAAGATCAGCTGGGCGCCGATCTCCTGTTCCATCTCCGGAGTGTGTCGATGCGAGAGCAGCCCGTACGCGATGGCGTTCGAGTCGATGTTCGTGAACACATTGGTGTCGGTCGGAGCACGACCGGCACCGGTGATTCCCGTGAGCGTGTTGACGACGATCCCGGTGGTCTCGACCAGACCTGCGACGACGAGCGGCCGAAGTGCCAGCGTTGCGGCGGTCACATGGCAGCCCGGGGTCGCGACGAGCTGGGCGCCCTTCAGTTCTGATCGATGCAGTTCGGGAAGCCCGAATACGGCCCGCTCCAGCAGATCGAGTTGCGTGTGCTCGAACCCGTAGAACGTCGGGTAGGCGGCCGGATCCTTCAGGCGAAACGCCGCCGACAGGTCGACGACACACCCGACGCTGCCAACCAGCGATGGAGCGAGTTCCATCGATGCGCCGTGCGGCAGCCCCAGGAACACCAGATCGAGACCGTCGACCGCTACCGGGTCGAACTCGGAGAACACGAGGTCCGGATACCCCACCTGCAGCGACGGGTACACGTCCGCAGCCCGACGACCCGCCATCGAATCGCCCGTCGCCACGACCACCTCGAAGTCGGGGTGTTGGGCAGCGAGGCGCAGCAACTCGGCCCCGGTGTACCCGGACGCTCCGACGATTCCCACACGGATCATTGCATGACCATACATGATGACGCATGGTCATCCAACTTGGTTCCGTGATCCGTGCTGGCAGACTTGACATCATGATTCCCGGGACGCCGCCCACCAAGGGCCGCCTCCTCGTTGCCACGCCACCGCTCGAGGATGAGAACTTCGACCGTACGGTCATCTTCGTGCTCGAGCACCACGACGAGGGAGCGATCGGCGTGGTGATCAACCGACCGAGTCATGAGGCACTGGACGAACCGCTCGACCGGTGGATCGACCTGCAGGCGGTGCCGTCGTCGGTGTTCTCGGGCGGCCCCGTCGAGGAATCGGCCTTGATCGCGTTGGCCGAGACGAAGCAGCCGATGGTCGACGACGGCGAGTACCTCTCCCCCATCGTCGGCACGATTGCATCGGCCGATCTCACTGCCGACCCGGCACTTGTGGCGGCCGAGGTCCGTGGCGTGCGGGTGTTCCGTGGCTACGCCGGGTGGGGTCCGGGCCAACTCGAAGGCGAGATCGAGGCAGGCGCGTGGCTGGTACTCGACTCCGAGCCCGGCGACGTGTTCTCCGACGACCCCGACGAGCTGTGGCGCACGGTGCTGCGTCGCCAGCCCGGCCGTCTGGCGTGGCTCGCCGATGCCCCCGACGACCTCAGCGCCAACTGAACCTCCTCCCGGATCCGCTGGACGTCGCCCCTGTTCGGGTGGCACGATGCCCGTCATGGTCGATCTGGACAATGCCCGCAAGCGCCTTCTCGAGGAGCGCGACCGCCTGCAGCGCCAACTCGACGAGGTCGAACTCGAACGCAACGGAGACGGCCCGATCGACATGCTCGGCGGCGATGCCGCCGCCGACACGACGATCGCGACGAGCGAACTGAACCTTCGATCGGACCTCGCCCACTCGATCGCCGAGATCGACGCCGCACTCCATCGCATCGACCTGGGCACGTACGGCGTCGACGAGGAGACCGGCGATCCGATCTCCCCAGAGCGGCTCGATGTGCTTCCGGCGGCCCGCACGAACGTCAGGTGACGCTGGCCTGTTCACGTTCCGACGCCTGACCCGCGAGGACTTCCCGCTGCTCGGCATGTGGCTGGCCGCACCGCATGTTCGCGAGTGGTGGAACCACGATCCCTCGCCCGATGCGGTCGAGGGCGACTTCGGTGGTGCCGTCGACGGCGCCGAGGCCGGCGAGGACTGGTTGGCCGAGCTCGACGGGGCGCCGATCGGTCTGGTGCAGTACTGCCGGTTCGCCGACTACCCCGACTATGTCGCGGAGATGGAGCCGGTCTACCCGGCCGGCCCAGGAGCAGCTTCCATCGACTACCTGATCGGCGATGTCGAGTTGATCGGCCGCAGCGTCGGCAGCGCGATGATCCACGCATTCGTTGCGTTCGTGTGGACGCACGATCCGACCACGACCCATCTCGTGGTGCCGGTGAACTCCGCCAACGAACGGTCGTGGCGAGCGTTGCTGCGAGCCGGATTCCATCTCGTTGCCCGTGGTGAGATGGAGCCGGACAACCCGATCCACGATCGGATGCACGAGGTGTTGCGCATCGACCGTCCGGTCGCCGCGTCGTAGGTTGGCGACATGACCGCCGACTGGGTTCGACCGATCGTCCACTTCGAGATCTTGGCTCGCGATCCCGAGGTACAGCGCAGGTTCTACGGCGAACTGTTCAACTGGCCGTTCGGTGACGGACCGATCATGAACGTACCGAGCGGACTCGGTGGGCCCGAGCCCGGCCCGGCTGGCCACATGCGTGCGAGTGATCGGTCCGGCTTCGCGCTCTACATCCAGGTACGCGACATCAGCGAGTCACTGCGTCGGGTGCCCGAGTTGGGTGGAACGGTGGTGTCCGAACCGTTCGACGTTCCCGGTGGTCCGACGATCGCTGCGATCGACGACCCGGAGGGCAATCCCCTCGTGCTGGTGCAGCAGTAGCCGCACACCCTGGGCTCAGGCGACGCCGCGGAAGCGATCGACCCTGACATCGACCACCAGCGAGGCGAACGTGGCGCCGAGGTCGGAGTCGTCGAAGGCCCGCTCAGCGTGGGCTGCTGCAGCGTCGTCGGCCCAGATCGTGAGGGCAAGCCATCGCCCGTCGTCGTGGCGCCCCAGCGTCCGGCGGACGAAGCCGGGCTGGTGATAGGCGAACTCGACCTGGATCCGCTCGTCGAGAGAACGGAAGCTCGGTTCGTCGACACCGGGCGCGAGGCGAAATGTCAGGATCTCGAACACCTCGGCGACGCTACGGTCCCGTGATGGACGAATGGTGGATCGAACCGATGCGACGGGCGTTCGGCGGCCGGTCGATCGTCCTCGCCGGCGCCATGGGATCATCGTGGACCGAACACATCGTGATGCTGCGTTCGGTCGGCGTGAGCAAGTTGCTCGTGGTCGCCACCGAGGGCCGAGGAGCCGGGCCATTGCCCGATGTGCCCACCCTGATCGTCGAGCCGCCCGCGGGTCTGTCACAGATGGAGCGCATCCACCATGCCGACCGGACGTTGCACGAGCCGACAGCGGAGATGATCAACGCCATCGAATTGTTCGATCCGCAGGCTGACGCGATCGTGATCGGCACGTTCCTGTCGACGGCATCTCAGGTGGTCGGACGGCCTCTGGTGTCGTACCGGCGACCAGAATGGCTGGCGCTGGAGGACAAGGTCGTCGTCGACGCGTTCTGGGACCGCGCCGGGGTCGATCGCCAGCCGGCGATCGTCGTACCGCTCGACGAAGCCGCCGGCGCGGCCAGGTCGATCGATCGGGGCGACGGCACGGTGTGGGCCGCCGATGCCCGCGAGGGCTTTCACGGAGCCGCCACGCAGACCTACTGGGTGACCGACGACGTGTCGCTCCGGCGAGCGGTCGCGGGCCTGCGCCCGGTGTGCGACTCGGTTCGGGTCATGCCGTTCCTCGAGGGGATCCCGTGCTCGATCCATGGCATCGTGCTCCCTGACGGAGTTGCCGTCCTGCGCCCGGTGGAGATGGTGACGTTGCGGCGCGGACACGAGTTCGTCTACGCCGGATGCGCCACGTACTGGGACCCGGAGCCCGCTGTGCGCGAGCAGATGCGTACCGTCGCCCGCCGAGCGGGCGATCGTCTCCGTGAGGAAGTCGATTTCCGGGGGACGTTCACGGTCGACGGGGTGGTGACCTCCGACGGGTTCTGGCCGACCGAGCTCAACCCGCGGTTCGGGGCCGGCATCATGACGATCGCCAGGGGTACCGGCATCCCGATGGTGCTGGTTCACGACTTGATCGCCGGTGGGCACGACATCGCCCGTACGGCCGCCGAATTGGAAGTCGACGTGACCGATCACGGCGATGCCCGTCGCGGCGGTGGCACCTGGAAGGGCGGCTTCGACATCGCGACCGAGTTCGAGTCGGAGCCCGTGCAGTTCAACGACGGCGTGTGGTCCTGGGCCGATCCGGGCGGACCGGTCGCCGGACGCGTGACCACCGGCGCCGGGTTCGTCCGCTGCCTGTACGACCAGGAATCGACCCCCGTCGGGCCGTCGACCGGCCCGCGAGCAGCCGCCTTCTGGAACTTCGCCGCCAACGAGTTCGGCATCGACACTGCTGGCCTCACCCCGGCCCGGTCGATTACATCCCGGGTCTGACCCCTGTTGTCATCGAATTACATCAGGGGTCAGACCCGCGTTGTAATCAGGCGGTGAGGGCTGCGATGGCGTCGTCGATGCGGTCGAGCGGGACCAGCACATGATCGTGGTGGTAGCCAGCGAGCACATTGCACGAGATGTCGACCGCGGTGAGGCGGGCGCTGATCGCGGCAGTGAGGCCGACGGCGTCGAGGCTCGACTGGACGGTCAGCGTGAGCCAGGCGAATTGGCCCGTGGGCTTCTGACCGGCCCGTTCCGCTGCTTCGACTGGCAACACGATGGTGGTCAGGCGGCCTTCCTTGATGACCGCGTGCGCCGCGGCAATGAGCCCCGTCGTGGGAACTTCGACCGCGATGTAGGTGAACACGCCGGGCCGTCGCTGCACGGCGAGCGTCGCGAGCATGAGGTCGAGGTCGGTTTCTCCTGGTGCAACCATGCACCTCAGTGTCGCAGCCGTGTCAAACCGACATGGCGCGGTCGTGTCGAAGCGGGCCTGTCGACGGTGGAAGACTGAGCATTCGCAACCAAAGGGGGACCTGCCATGACCACCTCACCACTGCTGCCAGGACGACTGGGTACCCCGGATCTCGAACTCCGCGACGATCCACGCGCCGACCCGCGGATGTTGGCGGCAATGGCGCCGATCGGCCTCGACGTCGCACCGCCACCGTCACCGGTCACAGCAGCGAGTTCGTTGGAGGACATCCTGGAGGCGTGCGCGCTCGCCGAGGCCGGGTTCCAGATGGCATTCGGGATGGTGAACCAACCCGCTGTCACGCCAGATGTGTCATCGACCGTCGAGACGATCACCGGTTCCGACGGCAATGAGATCACGCTGTACGTCCATCGCCCCGACGGAGTCGACACCGAACTTCCCTGCATCGTCCACACCCATGGCGGTGGCATGGCGATCCTGACCGCCGCCGATCCGGGCTACGCCAGCTGGCGCGACACGCTTGCGGCAACAGGCCTGGTCGTGGTCGGCGTCGAGTTCCGCAACGCCGCAGGAACGCTCGGGCCGCACCCCTTCCCCGCCGGCCTGAACGACTGCGCGAGCGCAGCGCAGTGGGTGATCGCGAATCGGGAGTCGCTGGGCGTTTCCACGGTGATCATGTCCGGCGAGTCAGGCGGCGGCAACCTCTCGCTCGCCACAGCACTCAAGGCCAACCGCGAAGGCTGGATCGACGGAATCGACGGCGTGTACGCCCAGTGTCCGTACATCTCCGGCGCGTATGCGAACCCGCCTGCCGAACTGACCTCGATGTTCGAGAACGACAAGTACTTCCTCGACGTCGAGAACATGGGAGCGATGGCCAAGGCGTACGACCCCGACGGCGCCAACACGACGAACCCGCTCGCCTGGCCGATGCACGCAGCAGCGGGCGATCTCGATGGCCTGCCACCCCACGTGATCTCGGTCAACGAACTCGATCCGCTTCGAGACGAGGGCCTCGTCTACTTCCGAAAGCTGCTCGGCGCCGATGTGAGCGCGGTGAGCCGCACGGTCAACGGCACGTGTCACGCGGGTGATTGCCTCTTTGCCGATGCCATGCCCGACGTGGTCGCAGCGACGATCCGCGACATCAAGGCCTTCGCCGACTCGCTCTGAGTGGACTGGACCTGAGCGACGGTCAGCTTCGGAGCTGGGCGCCGAGCTTCGTGGTCGCGGCCTCGACGCCGCGCCGCACGTCGGCGATGTCGGCGTCGGTGAGATTGCGGTCAGCTGCCTGCAGGCGGACACGGTACGCCAACGACCGGGTGCCTGCAGCTGCACGTTCGCCGCGATACACGTCGAACAGGTCGATGTCGACGAGCAGGTTGCCGGCACCCTGCCGGACGGCCTTCTCGACCTTCTCGGCGGGGATGCCATCGGGAACCACGAACGACAGATCGAGATCGCTCGACGGGTACCGACTCGTCGGCTTCCACTGAGTTGGCTTCGGTTCACGGTCGAGCATCTGGTCGAGGTCGAGTTCCAGGATCGCCACCCGCTCGGTCACCTCGAACGCCGCCAGCACATCGGGCGCGACCTCACCGACCGCACCGAGCGGATCCTTGCCGGCCTGCAAGGTGGCTGATCGAGTGGCATGCAGCCCTGCCGGCACCTTCGCCTGATCGATGCGAGCGCCGGCTCCCAGCGCAGCGGCAAGCTCCCGCCACACCGCCATGGCCGCCGGTGCCTCCCGCCCAGCGAGCACGACGGTCAGCGCCTCGTACTCACCCGGAAGTTCACCAACGGCGGGCGGATAGACGTGACCGATCTCGAACAGTGCCACACCGCCACGGCGGTGCGATTCGTTGAAGGCAATCGAGCGGAGCAGACCGGGACGCAACGAGGTGCGCAGCACGCTCTCCTCGGCAACCAGCGGGTTGGTGATCCGCACTGCCTCCGCGGGCAGTCCTGCTTTGGTGAGCGTGTCGGGCGCGAGGAACGGATTCGGCATCGCTTCGGAGATCCCGAGGCCGAGCAGCACCTCACGGACGAGCCGGCGCCGATGCTGTCGCACGCTGAGTTCGCCGTGCACCACCGACTTCGGAACGGTCTTGCCGAGGCGGTCGTAGCCGTAATGGCGGGCGACCTCCTCGATCACGTCGACCTCCTCGGTCGAGTCGAGGCGCCAACTCGGCAGGACGACGTCTCTCGTGTCGCCAGAACCCGACACGGTGAAGCCGATCGGGTCGAGCAGCCGGGGCAGATCGTCGGCGCTCAGCTCGGTGCCGAGGATCCGGTTGACGGCGCTGATACGCACCGGGACGGATCGGTGCTCGCCGGGAAGGGATCCGCTGCGGGCATCGACGGCGCCGGCGTGCACGACGAGGTCTGGGCAGGTCTCGGCCAACAGTTCGACGAAGCGGGCGATCGCCAGCGGCATGCCGTACGGATCGACACCGCGTTCGAAGCGTGCTGAGGCCTCGGATCGCAGGTTGGTGCGGGTGACGGACTGTCCGATCCCGACGAGCGAGAACCACGCCATCTCCAATGCGATCGTGGTGGTCGAGTCACTGATCTCGGTGTCGAGTCCGCCCATGATGCCGGCAAGCCCGATCGGCGTGTCGTTGGCGTCGCAGATGAACAGATCGTCGTTGGTGAACGCCCGATCCTCGCCGTCGAGGGTCGTCAAGCGCTCACCGTCGCTGGCGAGGCGGATCCGGAATCCACCGCCGCCGAGCGTGTCGAGGTCATAGGCGTGGTTCGGCTGGTTCAGTTCCAGCATCACGTAGTTGCTGACGTCGACGACGTTGCTGATCGGGCGCATCCCTGCCGCGGTCAACCGGCGCGCCATCCACTCCGCCGACGCCTTGACCTCGATGCCGGAGATCACGGTCGAGGTGAACCGGCCACAACGATCACCGTCGACGATGTCGACCGCTGCTTCTCGCGACGTCGGCGGTGACGGTCAGCGTTGCCGTCGGGGGACGGAACTCGACACCGAGTTTCGCTGCGAGGTCGCGTGCGATGCCGACATAGCCCCAGCAGTCCGGGCGGTTTCGGGTGACATCGGCGTCGATCAGCACGTCGAGACTGAGCCCGAGCGCTTCACCGTAGGGGCGCCCGAGTGGAACGTCCGACGGCAACACCCGAATGCCCGAGTGATCGTCACCGAGGCCGAGTTCGCTTGCCGAGCACAGCATGCCCTCGGAGTCGATCCCGAGAATGCCGCGCCGCTCGATGGTCATGCCATTGGGCATGGTGGTGCCAAGCGTGGCGAGTGGGACGATGTCGCCCTCGGCCATGTTGAAGGCCCCGCACCAGACATGGCGCTCGTGGCCGTCGCCGGCGTCGACGTAGACCCGTTGCACTTTGGCGGCGTCGGGGTGCTGTACGAGGCGCAGCACCCGTGCGGTCACCACACCCGGCACGGTCTCACCGACGGTGGTGACGGAGTCGACCTCGAGGCCGAGCGCGGTGAGTGCGTCGGCAACGCGCTGCACGTCGTCGGCGTTCGTGGGATCGCCGAAGTCGCCGTACTCGTTGAGCCAGGACAGAAGAATCTTCATCAGAACTGCTCCAGGAATCGGATGTCGTCGGTGTACATCTCACGAATGTCGTCGACACCGTGACGCTCCTTGGCCATGCGATCGATGCCGAACCCGAACGCAAATCCGCTCCATTCCTCGGGATCGAGTCCACCGGCTCGAAGCACGTTCGGGTGCACCATGCCGCAGCCTCCCAGCTCGATCCAGCTGCCATCGGGTCGTTGGATGTCGAACTCGGCCGACGGTTCGGTGAACGGGAAGTAGCTCGGCCGCAACCGTGACGTGAACCCGGGTCCGAAGAAGGCCTTGGTGAACGCCTCGATGGTGCCGGCCAGGTCGGCCATCGTGATGTTGCGGTCGATCACCAGGCCCTCGATCTGGTGGAACACCGGCATGTGCGTCGAGTCTGGCGTGTCACGCCGGAAGACGCGGCCGGGGGCGACGATGTAGATCGGCGGCTCGCTCTCGAGCATCGTGCGGATCTGGACGGGCGAGGTGTGCGTGCGCAGCACCGTGGTGCCCGGTGCGCCACCCGGCGGGACGTGATCGACGAACAACGTGTCCCACTCACCCCGGGCCGGATGTCCGATCGGCATGTTCAGCGCCTCGAAGTTGTGCCAGTCGGTCTCGACCTCCGGACCTTCGGCGACCTGGAAACCGAGACCGATGAACACGTCCTCGAGCCGTTCCCACGCCTGGGTGACCAGGTGAGCGTGACCGCGCGTCGGCTTGCCGACGAACTCGGTGAGGTCGAGACGCTCTGCCTCGACACGGCCGGCGAGCGCCTCGGCTCCCAGCGCGTCCCGACGAGCATCGAGCGCATCGGTGACCGCCGTGAGCGCCTCGTTGATGGCGGCGCCGGCGGCCTTCTTCTCGTCGATCGATTCGAGCGAACCCAGCCGGGTCTTGAGCTGAGCAAGTTCGCCTTTCTTGCCGCTGAGGCGAGGAGTCAACGACGCAATGTCGTCGAGACTCGTCGCCGTGGCGATCTCGGCGAGTGCTGCGTCGCGGGCGGCGGTGATGTCAGTGAGCACGTGGACCTTTCGTGGGCGTCAGACGAGGAGCGATCAGGAGGACTGGACCCCGGACGAACGCAGGAGACGGCACAGGAGCGAGTGGCGTTTCCCGGTTCAGCCGGGGCGTCGAAATCGCTGCAACTGTGTCTGCACGACTGCGAGGCTAGCGCTCCCCCACCTCGACCGACGTACACGTTGTGCCGGACACCAGATGTACGTGGGCTGGTCCCGCCCGCATCAGCCGAACGGACGAGGGTGAATCAGCCTGATGACCCTTGTCGGCGGCGGGAAGGTGGCGCACCATGGACGTTGAACCGAACGAAAGGAGATCGACGATGTCGATGTCACCCCCTACAGCACCTCCTCCACCCCCACCACCCCCTCCCCCGACGACGCCAGGACCCCCTCCCGCGACGAGCGCCGCTCCCTATCCCGCTCGCTTGACGATCGACTACCCGGAGCGACTCAATCGAGTCACGACAGCGTTTCGGATCATCCTGATCATCCCGATCGCCATCGTGCTGGGGATCATCACGAACAACAGCACGAGCAGTGTGCAGACTGCGGACGGCGAGTGGGTCACCACCACCGGCGCCAGCATCACCGGCGCACTGTTCTTCGCGACGTTGTTGATGATTCTGTTCCGCCAGCGCTACCCCCGCTGGTGGTTCGACTTCGCATTGGAGCTCAGCCGATTCAGCGCTCGAGTCGGGGCCTACTTCGCCCTCCTCGCCGACAGCTATCCCTCCACCGTCGACGAGCAGAGCGTGCACCTCGACATCGACTATCCCGACGATGTCGAACGCGATCTCAATCGGTGGCTCCCGCTCGTGAAGTGGTTCCTGGCGATCCCCCACTTCTTCATCTTGTTCTTCCTGTGGGTCGGGGCATTCTTCGCCATCGTCTTTGCATGGTTTGCGATCCTCTTCACCGGTCGGTACCCGAGAGGACTGTTCGACTACGTCGTCGGTGTCGGCCGATGGAGCCTGCGGGTCTACGCCTACGCGTTCCTGCTGGTGACCGATCGCTACCCACCCTTCGAACTCCGCTGAGCGCCATGGCGATTCGACTCGATCACACGATCGTCCCTGCGGCCGACGGCGAACGTTCCGCCCGGTGGTTCAGCACCCTGTTCGGGCTCGCGGACCCTGTCCGGTTCAGCGTCTTCTGGCAGGTGACCACTGACGACGGCGTCGATTTCGACTTCGACACCTACGGCCCCGGCGTGTCGTTCACCACTGGCCACTATGCATTCCTGGTCGACGACGACGACTTCGACGCCATCCTCGGACGAATCCGAGCCGACGGACTCCCGCCCACTGGGCCGATCCCGGTCGCAACGAGAGCGGGACGATCAACCATCATGACGGCGGCCGCGGTGTCTACTTCGCAAGTCCCGACGATCATCTCTTCGAGATCATCACCGTGCCCTACGGCGGCGGGTGACCGACCACCTTCGGCCGCTTTCGATCGGCGAGACTCTGGACGTGCGCACCCTGTACCACTTCAGCGAGGATGCGGCGATCGAACGGTTCGAGCCCCACATCCCTCGGTCGAACCCCACCCGGCCGCCCAGCGGTCTGGGCGATCGACGACGCCCACGCCCCGCTGTACTGGTTCCCTCGGGAGTGCCCTCGCGTGACAGCGTGGCCACGTGTGTCCGCCGAGGTCGACGGGTTCCAATCGGCGTTCCGCACCGCAGCGCTGCGGGTCCACGCCGTCGAGCTCGGCTGGATCGACAGGATCCGCACGACTCAGCTGTTCCGGTACTCCTTCGATGCCCGGCAGTTCGATCCCTGGCCGAAGGCAAGCGGCTACTGGACGAGCGCTGACTCGGTCGTGCCCATCGAGGTGGAACCGATGGGAGATCTGTTCGACGCACACGTACATGCGGCCATCGAACTGCGCGCCGTCGCCGTCGCTCTGGCCGCTCCACGATGCCGTCCAGTCAGACGAATGGGACTTCAGCATCGTTCGGATGCACAACGCGGCGCCGCGACCGTGAACCTCCATTCACCTTGGCGTCGTTCGACTCGAGCGATGGCACATTCGCGGCACAGTGACATCCGGCGCGTTCGACGGTCTCGGCTGAGTCAGCTCGCGGGAGTGCCCTGATGGAAGTCGAGGCGCCACCCGCCGCGCCGACGAACCCACACCGATGCCCGGTGGCCCGCACCGCGGGGCTCGATGCTCCGATACGTGACGAGCGCTGCGTCAGACCCGATGGCCCGCACCTCCATGTCGCTCAGTTCAGCCTCGATCGGGCCGACGTCGATCTCGAGGATGTCGGTTCGGCTGTACCGACGACCGGACCACCCGAACTCCGTGAACGTCTCGGTCAGATGCTTGTCCATCCACGATGGGTCGCCGCGGGTTGCGTCGGTCCACATCGATCGTTCGAGTTCGAACAGCGTCGTAGTGGTGGCGTCGTCCAGGGTCGTGTTGTCCTCGGCCGATTCAACTGGTTCGGCCAGGCGCACTCGATTGCCGTCGGGATCGGTGAGATCGATCTCGCGGCCCCACGGTTGATCCTCGACGGCAACGCCGAACTCGACACCTACCGCGTCGATGTCGTCGATCCAGATGTACACCAGCCCGTGGGGGTTGGCGTCACCGACGTGCTCGGAGAGGTGGAGTTGCGCCGTTTCGCGACGGATCCCGACGTAGGCGGGCAGGTGCGGTTCGAAGCGGTGTTCGAAGACCTGTTCGAAGCCGAGCCGGCGATACCAGACAACGGCGCTCGAGACGTCGGCAACTCGCAGGATCGGCACCACATCGGTGGTCATGCCGGCGCTCCGACGGGGACGAACTCGTAGCTCCACCCGTCCGGTGCACCGTCATCGAGAAGGACGTAGATGCCATCGTCGGTCTCGAACTCGAGCGGCGGAGGGAATGTCGCTGCCCGCCACGCTGTCGGGCCTCCCTCACAGGGAAGAGCATGCGCTCTCCGTTGTGCACCTGGGGAGTCTCCCTGCTCGATGCGCCCCGTGCAAGCGTCAGCGCACGCGTTGGCGGGCAGCCTCGAACACCAGCACCGTCGTTGCCATCGCCACGTTGAGCGACTCGCTGCGCCCGACGTGCGGAATCGTGACCCAGCGACGAACCGGCCCGACGGTGTCGGACCAGTCGTCGGGCAGTCCCGCGGCCTCGTTGCCCATCACGAGCGCGATCCGACCGGTCAGGTCGGACTCGGTGTACGGCTCGACGGTGCGATCGTTCGCGTCGTGGCTGGACGTGCCGATCGTCGTGAGCCCGGCAGCGACGACGTCGTCGATGGCCACCTCGACAATGGGGACATGGAACAGCGCGCCCGCGGAGGCGCGCACCACCTTCGGGTTGTACGGATCGACGCTGCCGGGCGTGAGGACGACCAGTTCGGCGCCCGACGCCTCGGCCGATCGCAGGATCGTCCCAAGATTGCCTGGATCTGCGATGCGATCGAGCACGACGACGAACGATGCCCCGGCGAGCAGCTCGATCCACCGGGCCGTGGTCGCGCATCTTCACGATGGCGATCGGATTCTGCGGTGTTTCCGTCGACCCCACCCGATCGAGAACCCCTTCGGCCAACTCGAGCACGGGACCGGCTCCCGCCACACCTGGTTCGACCACACCATCGGCTTCCTCGGCGACGAACTGTGCCTCACACTCCCAGCCGGCCGCAACGGCCTCGGCGACGAGCACCGGTCCCTCGACGACGAAGCGACCTTCGTCGTGACGCGAACTGCGGCGCCCGATCAGGCGCCGCAGTTGCTGTACTCGTGGATTGTTGAACGCCAGCGCACTCATTGCACACCAGTGTGTCTGATGACGCGGTGCCTGGCACCGGTGTCATCGGTTCAGTCGAGGGCGGCCTTGGCAGCCTCGACGAGCGAACCGAACGCGGCGGGGTCGGTGATCGCCAGATCCGAGAGGATCTTGCGGTCGACCTCGATGCCAGCAGCGTTCAGCCCGGCGATGAACCGGCTGTAGCTCATGTCGTGCTGGCGGGTTCCAGCGTTGATGCGCTGGATCCACAGACGACGCATCTCACCCTTGCGGGCGCGACGGTCACGGAAGGCATAGTTGCCCGACCGCATGACCTGCTCGTTGGCGGCCCGGAACGAACGGCTCTTGTTGCCGTAGTAGCCCTTGGCCTGCTTCAAAACCTTCTTGTGGCGCTTCTTCGACGCCACACCACGCTTCACACGTGCCATGTCAGTTCCTCCTCTTTCTCAGACGTCTCAGCGCTCGGCGAGGAGGCGCTTGATCTTCTTCTCGTCGCTCGAATGAACGTCCGCATCGCGGTCGAGACGGTGCTTGCGCGATGACGTCTTGTATTCGAACTTGTGCTGGTTGTTCTGCTGCTCGTGACGCAGACGACCGGTGCCGGTCTTCTTGAATCGCTTAGCTGCCGTCTTCGACGTTTTCATCTTCGGCATCGGATACTCCTTGTTCTGGTTCGCTGGCAACGATCGGTTCCGGCGTGTCGGCTGCAGCCTCGTCGGCCTGCGCCTTGCGCTCGGCCTCGATGGCCGCCTTCTTGATCGCCTCTTGGGCCTGTTTGTCCGGCGACAACGTCATCGACATGCTGCGGCCCTCGAGCCGCGCTTGCGTGTCGACCTTCGCTGCCGGACCCACCGCTTCGAGCACGTCGTCGAGAATTTTCGACCCGAGCTCTGGGTGTGCCATCTCACGACCTCGGAACTGCAAGGTGATCTTGACCTTGTGGCCCTCTTCGATGAAGCGGATCACGTTGCGTGTCTTGGTGTCGAAGTCGCCCTTGCCGATCTTCGGCCGGTACTTCACTTCTTTCACCGACACGTTGGTCGACTTCTTGCGTGCTTCCTTTGCCTTCTGTCCCTCTTCGTATTTGAACTTGCCGTAATCCATGATTCGGCAAACCGGAGGGTTGGCGTTCGGGGCCACTTCGACCAAGTCGAGTTCGAGACCTCGGGCCATTCTCAGCGCATCGGGAACGGCCTTGATTCCGAGTTGATCCCCGGTGGGTCCGATGAGTCGGACTTCACGGGACCGGATGCGGTCGTTCACGCGGTGCTGGTCGCCCCGTTGTTCTGGTCGCGGTGCTATGGCTGATCACTCCTGTGCAATGGGCCTCCCCAGTGTCTGAATAATGTTGGCGCTCGACGCGAACCGCACGCGGAGCGACCTGACACTGGTCGACGTGATCCTCGTCGGATCCGTCGGCCGGGGGCTGGTCTCAGCCTTGTGACCTGGGCGCACCGGTTGCATCACTGCAGATGGTGGCCAGGTGGGGGTCTCCCCCACTTCGCCTCAATTGTGCTCGGTAGGGTAGCGCACGTGAGTGATGAAACCTCTGACGCCGACCTCGACCACCTCGACGACATCGATACGGAAACCGCCGATGCCCTTGCCGACGCCGAGCAGGCAATGTTGCAGGCACGGGCACAGCTCGCCGAGGTTCCCGCCGAGGTCATCGTCACCAACCAC
Organism: Ilumatobacteraceae bacterium; assembly: GCA_963741755.1. GTDB lineage: Bacteria > Actinomycetota > Acidimicrobiia > Acidimicrobiales > Ilumatobacteraceae > Sva-07. The sequence continues at coordinate 177,616 of CAVUJG010000002.1, forward strand.
GTCATGGGCCTCTACGAGCTGGGTGCGATCCACCTCTCAGCGACGCCGCCGGATCTGGTCAACGCCGTCCTTGCCATCGACGCGATGGCGTGTCTCGTCGAAGGTCTGGGCGATCGGTTGGGCGACGACGCGCCGACCATGCAGGACGCACTGGCCAACATTCGACTCGCGTTCGTCTCGATCAAGAGCCAACTGACGGGCGAGAGCGCGACGCCCCCGAGCGACTGAATCGCCCGATCGGTGCGTTGCGCACCCGATCGTCCACGACGATGACGCCTTCGGCGCGAAGCAGATTGCGCTGTTCGTCGGGGTGACCGCTGACGATGCGACCAGCCGCATTGACGACTCGCCACCACGGCACCTCGACCTCGGTGGTGGCGAGGATCCGACCGACGAGCCGTGACTGCTTCGCATGGCCGGCCACCTCAGCGACGTCGCCGTAGGTCGTGACCTCGCCTTCACGCAGCGCCATGAGCACGTCGAGAATCCGGCGTTCGCGATCGAGGCGAGGATCGGCGCTCACGGACGGATGTTCGCGGCTTCCCAACGCCCGAGCTTGGCGAGCAGATCGAAGCTGACCTCGACGCCGGTGTCGATCGTGCGGGACCCGTCGGCGATCTCGATGCAGTGGAACGGGTGCTCGGCGCCGTCGGCGGACACGATCCTGCCGAGCCCCACCGTCTCGTCGAACTCGACCACGGTCCCTCGGCGGCCGGTCCCCCGTTCGAGCTCGGTCACGGCACGATCTTGGCGATCGGCATCTCGACCAGATCGGTCGCGCCGGCGTCACGCAGTGCGGGGATGACCAAGTTGATCATCTTCTTCTCGACCACCGACTCGACGGCGTAGCCGCCTCCGGCGAGCGGCGACATCGTCGGCGATTTCATCGACGGCAGCACGGCGAGCACGGCGTCGCGGTGTTCTTCGGTGACGTTGAGCTTGAGCAGCACCTTGCCGCGAGCATCGAGGACGCCGTTGAGCAGCGTCATGATCTGCTCCATCGCCTTGGCCTTCTCCGGGTCCTTGAGCGACTCGGGGTTGGCGACGACCTCGGTGTAGCTGAGCATGATCGTGTCGATGACCTTCAGCCCCGCCGCACGCAGCGCCCGGCCGGTCTCGGTGATCTCGACGACACAGTCGGCAATGTCGGGGATCTTGGCCTCGGTCGCCCCGTACGAGAGTCGCACCTGCGCGTCGACGCCGTGGTCGGCGAAGAAGCGTTTGGTCAACTCGGGGTACTCGGACTGCACGCGCACACCGCTGGGGAGATCCTCGACCTTGGTGGCGGGGCTGTCGCCGGCCACGGCGACGACGAGTTGAATCGGGTTGCTGGTGGCCTTGGAGTACTTGAGTTCACCCAGGCTCTCCACGACGCTGCCGGTCTCCTCGACCCAGTCACGCCCGGTGATGCCGACGTCGAAAAGACCCTCTGCGACGTACATCGGGATCTCCTGGGGCCGCAGGATGCGCACCGAGTCGATCCGGGGGTCGTCGATCGTCGCCTGGTAGTCGACCGTCGAGGACCGATGCACCGGAAGGTCCGCCTGCTCGAACAGATCGAGCGTCGCCTTCTCGAGTGAACCTTTCGGGAGCACCAGTCGCAGCATGATCGCCGAGGCTACCTGCCGCTCTCTGCCCCAGCCCCCGACGTTTGCGTGCAGTTCCGGCTGGCCCGTCCCAGCCGGAACTGCAACGCAAACGTGGGCTTTTCGGTGCGGTCAGTGGGTGGTGTCGGTGTCGGCGAGCAGGCGGAGGGCGTGCGGGAGGACGTCGATCACGGCGTCGAGTTGTTCGATGCAGCCCTTGGTACTGCCCGGCGTGTTGACAATGATGGCCTGGCCCCGGATGCCGGCCACGCCGCGCGACAGCCGCCCGAGTGGATTGCACAGCCGCATCGCCTCAGCGAGCCCCGGCGCCTCGCGCTCGATCACTGCGCTCGTGCCTTCGGGAGTCTGATCCCGCGGGGCGAAGCCCGTGCCGCCGGTCGAGACGATCGCGCCCGCGAAGCCGTCGGCCATCTCGATCAGGATCGCGGCGACCAGATCGGCACCGTCAGCGGTCACACGGTGGTCGACCACATCGAAGCCGTTCGCCGACAGATGCTCGACCAGCGCCCGTCCACTGAGGTCGTCGCGGGTACCGCGCACGACACCGTCGCTGACGGTCAGCACCTTGGCGCAGGGCCGAATGGTGTCGTCGTTCACCGGTTCGCTCACGACGTCCGACGGTACCGAATCATCACCATGCCATCGGTGTCGGCGTCCTGAGGGAGCACACGCCATCCCTGCTGGAACGGCCGCCACACCCCAACGTCCGGCGGGGTCCGGTCGACCTCGAAACCAGCCGGTGTCGGATGGTCGACCGACTCGGCCGCCGTGATCGTGCACACGCTGTAGACGAGCCGACCGCCGGGAGCGACGAGCGCGGCCGCGGACTCCAGGAGCCGGCCCTGTAGTTCGGCGAGATCGACGACGTCGCTGGGCTGAATCCTCCAGCGAGCATCGGCCCGACGGCGAAGCGCGCCGAGACCGGAGCACGGCGCGTCCAGCAGGACGGCACCGAACGAAGCGAGCCGGAACGGCGCCGCGGCGCCATCCGCCACCACCACCGGCACGTCGAGGCCGAGGGTGCGGGCGTTGTCGGCGACCAGCCGGGCCCGACCCACGCGCTGGTCGTTGGCGATCACCGTCGCGCCGCCGAACGTCATCGCTGTCGCCTTCCCACCCGGAGCGGCGCAGACGTCGAGCACCAACTCACCTTCGAGGGCTTCGACACCGGCGGCCACCCACTGCGAGGACTCGTCCTGCACGTAGCCGTCGGCCCGCTCGGTGACCGGTGGCGCCTGGTTCATCCGTTGGAGCGCCGGAGCGCCGTCGTCGCCGAGTTCGTCTCGGAAGACATCGACGATCCAGTCCGGATAGCTCAGTCGAGCACCATCGGATGGCCACGCCATCTCACCAACCGACAGGCGGGCCACCTTGCGTAGCACGGCGTTGACGAATCCGCGAGTGCGTTTCGGCGCCAGTCCCACGGTTTCGCTCACGGCCGCGTGCGGGGGAACGCCGGCGAACACCAGCTGATAGGCACCGAGGCGCAGCACCGTGCGCGTCGCATCATCCGGTGGCGATGTGACGAATCGATCGACGACGGCGTCGCATGCTCGGCGCATCCGCGTCGTTCCGTAGACCAACTCGGTGACGAATCGGCGGTCCATGTCGCCGAGTCCCGACGACGCGAGCATCGGGCCGAGCACCAGGTTCGCATAGGCACCGTCGGATTCGATCCGCCGCAGCGCGTCGAGCGCGACTCGCCGTGCCGTACGCGGCGCGACCTTGGCATTGTTGCTGGCCTCGGCGCTCACAGGTTGCCGAACAGTTCGTCGGGCTTCGGTTGCGCTCCGTTGCGCCACGCCGCGAACGCCATGGGTGCTTTGCCTTCCGGTTGGACCACGACGGGCACGACCCGGCCGTCGGTCAGTTGGGCTTCGTTGATCTTCAGACGCTTGCCACGAAAGGTCGTCCAGGCACCGCCGACGCGGATGAGGCGATGCACATCGGATGCCGGCATCGCCCAGTCGATCTCGAAGTCGGACGAGCTGAACTTCGCTGCGTAGGTGACCTCGCCCGTCTGCGGCTCCGGATCGCCGACCCACTCCCCAAGCGGATGCGACAGCGTCTCGACGAGCAGGGTCGTACCGACCTCGACGAGCTCGAGCCGGAGGTCCGCCGCCGTGGTCTCGGCACCGATCGGCACCTCGCGACGGGCGTACACGCCGCCGGTGTCGAGGCCCGCTTCGAGCGCCATCACGCACACCCCGGTCACGTCGTCGCCGGCGAGCACGGCCCGCTCGACCGGAGCGGCGCCGCGCCACCGAGGCAGCAGCGAGAAGTGGAGGTTGACCATCGGAATCACGTCGAGAACGTGCGGCTTGATGATCTGCCCGAACGCAACGACGACACCCAGTTCAGCGCCGTCGTCGCGCACCGCCGACAACACGTCGTCGACGTCGTGCGACACCGCCAGCCCGAGTTCGAGCGCCGCTGCCTTGACCGGACTCGGGGTGGTGGCGCTCCCCCGTCCACGACGCTTGTCGACCCGGGTCACCACCAGAACGATCTCGTGGCCGGCATCGACGAGCGCCCGCAGGGGCGCCACCGCCATGTCCGGGGTTCCGAGATAGACGAGCTTCACGCGTGCGCTCAGCCCAGGCCGAGCCGACGGCGGATTGGCGAGCGCGCGGCCTGACGGGTCGCTTCCTCTTCGATCCGCCGGTACTCCTTGATCGCTTCCTTGCGCTGATCGCCCTCGAGTCGATCGAACATCAACACGCCGTTGAGGTGGTCGATCTCGTGCTGGAACATGCGCGCTTCGAGTTCGTCGGCCTCGATCTCGATGATCTCGCCGTTGAGATCGATGCCACGCACCAGCACCGTCTTCGGTCGGAGCATCTCGACGTAGAGCCCGGGAATCGAGAGGCAGCCCTCGTCGTACACCCACTCGCCGTCGGACTCGACGACCTCGGGGTTGATGATGGCGAGCGGGCGCTCGTCGATGTCCCACACGACGACCTGCTTCTGCACGCCGATCTGTGGTGCCGCCAGCGCGATGCCATTGCCCGAGTCGACCAACGTGTCGAACATGGAGTCGACCAGTCGAATGACCTTGCCGTCGACATCGTCGACGGGCGCGGCCTGCGTCTTGAGCACCGGATCGCCGTATGTACGGATCGTGTACGACATCCGTGTCAGGCTAGAGGGAGTGTCTTCAGAGCAGTACTTCGACGACGACCCGACTGTCGCGTCGGAACCGCTGATGGTCGATGTCACGCTGCCCGACACGGCGTTCGTCATGGAGACCGACCGTGGCGTGTTCTCTCGCGGCCACCTCGACACCGCCACGTCGATGCTGTTGCGTGCCGAACTTCCGATCGCGTCCACCGGCAACCTCTTGGACCTCGGCTGCGGTGCCGGACCGATCGCGCTCACGATGGCTCGCCGCTCCCCCGACGCCACCGTGTGGGCCGTCGATGTCAATGCCCGAGCCCGCGACCTCTGCGCCCGCAACGCCGAACGCAACGCGCTGTCGAACATCCGCGTCGTCGCTCCCGCCGACGTGCCCGTCGAGCTGCGATTCGCAACGATCTGGTCGAATCCGCCGATCCGCATCGGCAAGACGGCACTCCACGAACTGCTCGAACAGTGGCTCGGCCGCCTCGCCGTCGACGCCACCGCATCACTCGTCGTGCAGAAACACCTGGGTGCCGACTCGTTGCAGCGATGGTTGATCGAGCTCGGCTACCGGTGCGAACGCGTCGGATCGAAGGCCGGCTACCGGCTGTTCACCGTGAGAAGTGACCGGTGATCGCGCTCGATGAGATCCGTCGTGCGGCCGCCACGATCGCATCGGAGGCAACCGTCACGCCGGTACTCCGGTCAGAGCGTCTGAACGCATTGGTCGGCGCAACCGTCTTCGCCAAGGACGAATCCCAGCAGCGAGCCGGCGCGTTCAAGTTTCGCGGCGCGTTCAACCGCCTCTCCGCCATCCCGGTCGAGGACCGACCCCGAGGCGTGGTGGCGGTGTCGTCGGGGAACCACGGTGCGGCGGTTGCGTGTGCCGCCCAGATCCTCGGGATCGAGGCCACCGTGCACGTGCCGCAGGACGTTGCCGAGGCAAAGCGCGCGCTGATCGAGCACTTCGGTGCCCGCATCGTGATGTTCGACCGCTCGACGCCAGACCGTGAAGCGGGGGCGCGCCAGCAGGTCGCCGACACTGGCGCCACGTTCGTCCACCCGTTCGAGGACCCGCTGGTGATGGCAGGGCAGGGCACGGCCGCCCTGGAGCTCCACGAGCAAGTCGGTGCGCTCGACGCACTCCTCGTCCCGATGTCGGGAGGCGGCTTGATGGCGGGGTGTGCATCGGCGATGCACCAACTCGACGCCGACTGCGAACTGATCGGTGTCGAGCCAACTGCAGCCGACGACACGCGTCAGTCGTTCGCTGCCGGGTATCCCGTGCGGATCGCCCAGCCGAACACGATCGCCGACGGACTCGCCGTGACAGCGCCCGGTGATGCGACCTTCGCGATCAACCACCACCTCGTCGACGACGTCGTGTGCGTGACCGACGCCCAACTCGTCGAGGCGATGCGCATCGCACAGGATCTGTGGGGCCGACGCCTTGAACCGAGCGGCGTCGCCGGCCTCGCCGCCGTCCTGGCTGACGCCGACCGGTTCCGGAATCGGCGTGTCGGGATCGTGGTCTCCGGCGGCAACATCGACGAGGCCCGCTTCGGTGAACTCACACGCAACACGTAACCGCTTGTGCGCAGATCTGGCTGACCCGTCCCCTCCGAATCTGATCACAAACGTGGGTGAGACCGGGGTGGGAGGGGGTCAGTGTCCCCAGGTGATCGGGTGCATGGCGTCGGGCTGGTAGGAGCAGAACGTTCCCGTGTGCACATGCTGCTGTAGGTGCGCCGCGACCGCCGGCGAGACCTCGGCGAGCCGTGCGAGTGCATACCTGATCGATCGAGTCACGCTCACCCGCGCCCGTTCGCCATCGTCGAGCACCATGCGATCACGACCTGCGAGCCCGACGGCGCGGCGCAACTCCGCGACGATGTACTCACGATCTCGGTGGGCCAGTTCGGCACGACCGAGATCGTTTGCCGCCTCGGCCTCAGCGATGTCGTCGTCGATGTCGAGCAGACGACGTCGGTAGGCCTCCTTCGCCACCTCGTCGAGCGCCACGATGCCGACATTGCCTCGTTGGGGCCCGCTTGCTCCCTCCTCGAGGCGAACCAACTCGAGGGCATGGAACTCCCGAGCTGGATCGGTGAGCAGCCGTGCGATGTACTTCAATCCCTTCAGGTCTCGAATGACCACCTGTGAGTCGGACCACCCGATCATCCGCATGTCTCCGTCGCTGCGGAACACCGCGTGCGACGCCGTCGTTGGGGTCGACACCACCGAGGCTGTCGACCGCTCGCCGATCAGGTCATCGACACGTTCTGCCCACACCTCGGAGCCGAACGATGCAAGGGCGTCTCTGGCAGCGCTGCGCTCGAGGTCCGCATGCTCGATGTCGCCCTGCAACTGATGGCCGTCAGCGGCCACCAGCCTGGCCATCGCTGCCTCGAACGGCGCACCAAGGACGTCGAGTTCGACCACTGCGGCCCGAGCCGCCTTCACGGCGCCGTCGGCATCGGACTCGGCCAGGCACAGACGAGCGTCGGCGAGCAACGACATCGAGCGAATCATGCTCGACGGGTACCGCTCGACGATCGCTCGAAGTTGGACAGCGGCCGCTTGCAAGGTGTCGCGGTCACCTCGCCGTGCCGCGATCTCTGCCTGTGCGTCGAGCAACGGCGCGAGCCGGAGCGGGCCGTGGGGTGGTCGCTCCTTCGACGGAATGTCGACGGGGTGTTGGATGGCGTCGTCGATCATCCTCGCCGCGAGATCGACCTCGCCGCGTGCCAGATGCACGAGCGCGAGCCCCGGCTGCGGCGACCAGGCATGGTCCAGTGCCTCCTGGTATGCCGACTCGGCACCGTCGAAGTCGCCGGCGCGCAGGCGAACATTGCCCAACTCGACCAGCGGCCATCCGTACTCGCGTCGCATCCACGGCCGGAGTTCGTCGCACGCTGCGAGCGCTTCGGTTTCGGCCATGTCACATGTGCCGCTCATCCGCAGGACTTCGGCGCGGTGCACGCGGCAGCGACCGTTGATGCCACCGAAGGCGGCCCCGTGGCGCCAGCGCTCCATGACGTCGGTCCACTGAGCGGCAACGTCCGGCATCAGCAGCCCCTGCGCAGCGCAGATGATCTCGCAGTACATCATTCCGGTCGTCAGGGGGTCGATGGCACCCGACATCAAGACCGCTCCGACCTCATCGAGCAGCCCCAGACCGAGGTCGAGGTCGCCATCGAAGATCGTCACCCTGGCGAGGCACGTGCGCCCGATCACGACCGCCGGCCGCACGTCGAAACGCTCGCCGACTTCGACCGCAGCGGTGGCGTACCGCCGCGCCTCGTCCATCGATCCGCACATGAAGCGTTCGTACCCATGCACCATGGCGACGATCGCTCGAACCGGATGATCGCCGGTCTCGTCCAGGTGACGCTCGGCGGTTCTCAGCCATCCACGCACCGGGGCCATCAGCCCGGTGTCCATCATCAGGTACAGCGCGATCATGGCCGCAGCCCGCCCTGCTTCGACACCACCGCCCTGTCGAACGAGGAGCGAATGGAGGTCTTCCCACGCTTCGATGCACGCTTCGAAGTTCCCAGCCCCGTACGACGCCTCGGCAAGCGCTTCGAGACATTCCGCCGAGTTGCGAACGCCCTCGACGTCCAGCACGTCGATCGCCTGACCCCATGCGGCCATTCGAATTGCGGCGCGAGCCGACTCAGCTCGCTGCGCGAGTTCATCGGTCGCCATGTCGCATTGTGACACCGATTGTCACGCCTCTCATGTATCCGGGCCATCGGGGCACGGATGCCGATCAGCAGGAGAATCATCATGCACGTCACCAAGAACGACATCCCGGTCAAGATCGATGCGCCCGGCGCCATCGCTCGCCAACAGACAGACTTCGGCGCTGCATTCGGTGTCATGGGCGCCGAGTTCTTCACCATGGCCAAGGGCGCCGACCTCGCCCCGCTGCTCGTCGGTCTGCACGGCGACATGTGTCAGTCGGCCCACTGGGGCTACGTGATCGATGGCAGCGTGACGGTCACCTACAGCGATGACACCATCGAGGTGTGCGCAACCGGCGACCTGTTCCACTGGCCTGCAGGGCACAGCGTCCGCGTCGAGGAGGACGCGAACCTGATTCTGTTCAGCCCTCAATCGGAGCACACGCCGGTCCTCGATCACCTCAAGCAGCAGATGGGCGTCTGAGCGCCCCGACAACAAGCCGTTTGCGTACAGGTTCCGCTGACCCGTCCCATCCGGATCCGAACGCAAACGTGGTGGACACCGGATGGCGCTGAGGTCAGATGCGGGCCGGATCGACCTCGACGCGGAGACGTGATCCGGTGGGGCGTTCGACGGCGTTGAGCGCCAGCCCGAGGGTCGTCCAGTCGGCTGCACGCACGAGGAATCGGTCGGCGCCGTCGCCGCCGACCTCGACGTCGGAGGGCAGTTGAGCCACGAGCTCGGAGGCACCGGACCCGGACACCACGCCGAGGGCACCGAACGGGGGGAATCCGAGCAGTTCACGTCGCACTCGTTCGCCAGCGAGCATCGCCGACGGGTCGCCTGCTCGGGCGGCGGCGATCACCTCGTGGTCGGGCGTGAACGTTTGGATCAACACCTCGGGTGCGATTCGGCTGGCCCGCACGATCAACGCCATCGCTTGTTCGCTCGCACGGAACCGCGGGGCCAGCATCTCGGAGTCGAATTCGAGAAACGCGACAACATCCGCGGATCGGATGCGGTGCAACACGGCCTCGGTGCCCACGTACACGCCGGCATGCGACGGTGGATCGACGTCGGCCCCGGTGACCGCCACCACCGGGCGCGCCGCTGCTGCTTCCAACTCCTCGCGCAGCCGGGTGACGCCTGGACGCAGGTTGGCGAACCGGCTGGCGCCGCACGACTGGCACACGGCCGGGCGCACCGCGCTGCAGCGTCGACACGACAGCCGGCCGTCGTCGTCGAGACCGACCGCTGCATCACACGTCTCGCACCGGATCAACGATCGACACGTTCGACACGCGAGCACGCGCGCTCGCCCGGTGATGTTGCTCACACACACCACCGTGAGGTCGGGGTTCCGGATCCTCTCGATCAGCTCCGACGTGACGAGCGAACGCTTCCACGGGTCCTCATCGGTGCGTCCGACCACCGTGACGGTTGACCAACCAGCGCGTTCGCGCGCGGCCGGAGGGTGAACGACACCGCTGCCTGCGTACTCGACCACGGCGACCAATGTCGGCGCCGGCGACACCAGCACGAACGGAACGCCAACGCGCCGGCAACGTTCGACCAGTACCTCACGGGCGTGCCATGTCGGTGTCCGCTCCTCCTGGTGCGCTTCGTCGTGCTCGTCGAGCAGGACCGCGGCGGCGAGATTGCGACACGGCGCCCATGCAGCGGAACGCGTGCCGATCACGACGTCGACGCCGCCGGCAGCCGCCGCCCAGTCCTCGGGCACGATGGCGACCGCCAGCCCTGCTCGACGCAGACGGGTGGCGAGCAACGCCACGACATCACGTTCGGGTGCGACCACGAGCGTCGGACCGCAGCCGACTGCGGCGAGCAAGGTCGGCATCACGTCGACGCGAGGTGCGAGGCGCAGCACTCCCCCGCCCGCAGCGAGCAACTTGCTCGTTGCGGGCGACACCGGCGCCGGCTTCATTCCTGTGCGGCGATCTGCCGGCAGGCCGACCACCGATCGGCCCGGCGACGCGGCGACCAGGAACGGTCGGACACGGCGCGCCGCCCACCTCACCGCGGCCCAAGCGGCCAACTCGAAAAGCTCGGGGGCGGGACCGTGGCCGGTCACTTTCGCGATCGGCTTCAACGACTCGATCGATCGCCCGTCGATCGCCTCGTTCGAGATCGCCGAGACCCAGCCACCGATCCGACGGCCGTGCAGCTCGACCCGCACGATCGTGCCCACGCGGACGTGCGGGGACAGATCGGGCGGGATCGAGTAGTCGAACTGCTTGTCGAGACCGGTGACGTCCGGGACGACGGTGGCGACCGCCGACGCGTTGGCGACGTCGGTCACCGAACCTGACCCAGAACCGGACTCAGGCGCCGACGGCGCTCTTGAACTCAGCCAGACGGCTCAACTCTTCCCACGGGAAGCCGTCGCGACCGAAGTGACCGTAGGCGGCCGACCGCTTGTAGATCGGACGCTTGAGGTCGAGGTCACGCACGATGGCGCCGGGACGAAGGTCGAACACCGACCGCACGGCCGCTTCGATTCCGGCAGGGTCGACGTGCGAGGTGCCGAACGTCTCGACGAGGATGCTCATCGGCTGGGCCATGCCGATGGCGTACGCCAACTGCACTTCGCAGCGATCGGCCGCGCCGGAGGCCACGACGTGCTTGGCGACCCAACGGCCCGCGTAGGCCGCCGAACGGTCGACCTTGCTCGGGTCCTTGCCCGAGAACGCACCGCCACCGTGACGGCCCATGCCGCCGTAGGTGTCGACGATGATCTTGCGGCCGGTCAGGCCGGCATCGGCGAACGGGCCACCGCGGACGAACTGACCCGTCGGGTTGACGTAGATCTCGAAGTCGTCGTCGGCGAAACGCTCGGGGATCATCGGGCGGATGACCTGATCGATCAGGTCCGGGCGGATGACCGTGTCGCGGTCGACGCCGTCCTGGTGCTGGGTGCTGATCAGCACCGCCTTGAGCGCCACCGGCCAGCCGTTGTGGTATTCGTACGTGACCTGGGTCTTGCCATCAGGGCGCAGGTACGGGACCTGTCCGGACTTGCGCACCTCGGCGAGTCGCTCGGCCAGGCGGTGTGCGGTCCAGATCGGCAGCGGCATCAGGTCGTCGGTCTCGTTGCAGGCGTAGCCGAACATCATGCCCTGGTCGCCGGCGCCCTGCAGGTTGAGGATGTCCTCGCCGGACTTGCCGCCGCGAACTTCCTCGCTGGTGTCGACGCCTTGCGCGATGTCGGGGCTCTGCTCGTCGATCGACACGATCACGCCGCAGGTGTTGCCGTCGAAGCCATACGTGGCGTTGTCGTAGCCGATGCCGTTGATGGTTTCGCGGGCGATCTTGGGGATGTCGACGTAGGCCGAGGTGGTGATCTCACCGGCGATGACGCACAGGCCGGTGGTCAACAGCGTCTCGCAAGCGACACGGCCGTCGGGGTCCTCGGTGAGGATCGCGTCGAGGACGGCGTCGGAGACCTGGTCGGCCATCTTGTCGGGGTGGCCCTCGGTGACGCTTTCGGAGGTGAACGTGTACGTGCTCATGCAAAGTCCTGTCGATGTGGTGAGCGGATGGAAACAATCGTGTCGATGACGGCCCGAGCGACATCTCGCTTCGATGCGAGGTCGATCTCGACAGGCTCCGCGCCGGGCCGCAACAGCGTAACCGCGTTTGTGTCGTGAGCGAAGCCAACCTGTGGCGCTCCGACATCGTTCGCGACGATCAGATCGAGTTGCTTCGCCTGCAGTTTCGACGTCGCATTGGCGATCAGATCGTCGGTCTCGGCGGCGAAGCCGACGAGCACCTGACCGGGACGCTTCGCCGCGCCGAGCCCGGCGAGGATGTCCGGCGTCGGCTCGAGCACGATCTCCGGTGCGCCGTCGCGCTTCTTGAGCTTGCCGGTGGCGGGCGCTTTCGGGCGGAAATCGGCCACCGCAGCGCTCATCACGATCACCTCGTGGTCGACAGCGGCAGCGGTCATCGCCTGCTGCATCTGTTCAGCGGTTTCGACATCGACGACAACGCAGCCAGGCGGCACGGGCAGACTCACGGTCGACACGAGCGTCACTCGGGCTCCACGGGAAGCCGCCTCGGCAGCAACGGCGTAGCCCTGCTTACCCGAGCTGCGATTGGCGATCACACGTACCGCATCGATCGGTTCACGGGTGCCACCGGCCGACACCACCACCGACACCCCGTCGAGGTCACGCGGGCCGAGCACGCGTTCGACGGCCGCGACGATGGTTGCTGGATCCGCCAAACGACCGGCACCTACGTCTCCGCCGGCCAGACGCCCTGACTCGGGCTCGACGATGTGGACGCCGCGGGACCGAAGCACGTCGATGTTGTCGACCACGCTCGGGTGTTCCCACATCTCGGTGTGCATCGCCGGGCACACGATGACCGGCGCCCGCGTTGCGATCAAGGTGTTCGTGAGCAGATCTGTCGAGAGCCCCATGCGGTAGGCCGCGAGCAGACGAGCCGTTGCCGGTGCCACGAGCACCAGGTCGGCTCCCTGTGCGATCTTGGTGTGGGGAATCGGCGTGGTCACGTTGTCCCACAGTTCGGTCTGCACGGGCTCGGAGGCCAATGCGCTGAGCGTGGTGCGGCCGATGAAGTGTTGGGCCCCCTCCGTCATGATCGGCACGACGTGCGCCCCGGCGTCGACGAGGCGACGGCACACCTCGACGGCCTTGTACGCGGCGATTCCGCCCGTCACCCCCAACACGATGCGCTTGCCTGCCAGCATCGATGTCCCCTCCAGCTCTCACGTGGTGGGTCGGTGGTGACCCAACCGACGTTCAGTCGTCGGCGGCCTCGGCAACGGCGTCGGCGTCGACCTCGGGCTCGTCGGCGATGACCGGTGCTTCGGTCCAGACGATCTTGTGTTCTGAGATCTCTTCGAAGGCGATCGACAGTGGCTTGCGCGCGACCGACGACACCTGCGGCGGGATCATGTGGCCGAGGCCGTCACCGAGCTGGTTGAAGTACGAGTTGATGTTGCGAGCGCGCCGAGCGGCCAGCGTGACCAGGGTGAACTTCGAATCGACCGTCCCGAGAAGGCTCTCGATGGGCGGATTGATCATCGTGTTGTGGTCGAGCGCCATAGGGACCAGAGCCTACCGGGCGCGAGCGGATTCGATGATCTGCAACATCTCGACGATCGTGTCGTCGAGGTCGTCGTTGACCACGATGTGATCGGCGAGCGCTCGACCGATCGGCTCCTCGACCTCGGCCTTCTTCAGGCGGGCAAGCACCTTGTCGCCGGGGTCGCCTCGCCCGCGCAGACGGCGTTCCTGCTCGTCGCGTGAGGGCGGAACCACGAACAGCAGCAGGGCGTCCGGAAAGATCTGCTTCACCTGCTGGGCTCCGTCGACCTCGATCTCGAGCACGACGTCCTGGTCGCTGCCCGGCTCGGGCAGCGGGCTGCCGTAGTAGTTGCCGAGAAACTCGGTCCACTCGATGAAGCCGCCGCCGGCGATGTGTTGTTCGAAGGTTGCCGTGTCGGTGAAGACGTAGGCATCGGGAGCCTCCGACGGGCGTCGCTCACGTGTCGTCCACGATCTGCTGAGCCACAAGCGATCGTCGCGTCGCACGAGCGCGTCGACGATGGTCCCTTTGCCGACCCCGCCGGGGCCTGAGACGACGATGATCAAGGGGTGGCCCGGTCAGCCGAGGAGTTCGAGGAGCTTCGACTTCTGCTGCGTGCCGAGGCCCTGCACTCGACGGTTGTCGGCGATCTCGATGTCGTCCATGATGCGACGGGCCTTCACCTTGCCCAGACCGGGCAGTGATTCGAGCAGCGAGACGACTTTCAACTTTCCGACGTTGACGTCGGTGGACGACAGGGCGTCGGCGAGCGACATCGAGCCCATCTTCAGACGGGCCTTGATCTCCGCGCGTGCGGCACGAGCTTCGGCCGCCTTGGCGAGTGCCGCCGTGCGCTGCTCGGGGGTCAGCTGTGGAGGAGTTGCCATGGAGATCAAGCTATCGCGGCGATGTCGGCCAGCCGGGTCAATCCGCGTTGGGCCGCCCAGGCGATGACGCCGTCCTGGATGGTCGCAGCGGCGCCGGGATCAGCGAACGACGCCGTGCCGACCTGAACTGCCGATGCGCCGGCGAGCAACAACTCGATCGCATCCCATGCCGACGCGACGCCGCCGACACCGACGATCGGCACCTCGGGGAGCGCCCGATGGACGTCGTGAACCGCTCGAACGGCCACCGGGTGGATGGCACGGCCGGACAGCCCACCTCCACCGGCGCCCAATGTCGGCGCCAACGTCCGAGGGTCGTAGGCGAGGCCCAGCAGCGTGTTGATGCAGGTGACGGCGTCGGCCCCGGCCGCCATCACGGCGTCGGCGACGTCGATGATGCGGTCGGTGTTGGCGCTGAGCTTGGCCCAGCGCGGTCGACCACACGCTGCGGTCGCCGCCATCACCTCGGCAGACAGTCGTGCGTCATGCGCGAAGATCGAGCCGCGCCCCTCGAGATTCGGACACGACAGGTTCACCTCGACCGCAACGATGTTCGACGGAGCGTCGGCGAGCAGTTCGGCGGCCTGCGCGTAGTCGTCGACGCTTCGACCCCAGATGCTCGCGACCACGGTGGCACCCGAAGCCACCAGGTCCCCGACGACGTGGTCGAGCCAGTACTGCACGCCGGGGCCTTGAAGCCCGACGGCGTTCATCATCCCTTGCGGCGTCGGGATGCAGACGAGGTGCCGGATTTCCCGGCCACTCGAATGCCGCGAGCGATTTCGTCACCACGGCGCCCAACGCTGCGAGGTCGAGGTGTCCAGCCAGCTCGGTGCCGTAGCCGGCGGTTCCCGACGCCGTCATCACCGGCGCGTGGAACTCCACGCTGCCGACGGTGACGCGAGTGTCGATCACGATGCGCTCGCCACCGACTCCGAACCCGATGTTGCGTGGTACTCCTGCAGCGTCTTCACCGTGAGGACCTCGCCCGTGCGTTCGGAGAGGCCCTGCACGGCGGCCAGTGCAGCGTCGACAGTGGTGACACAGCTGACCCGGTGCAGGCTCGCGGCCTTGCGGATCTGTTCGCCGTCGCTGCGCCCGAGCGCCCCTCGGGGGGTGTTGACCACGAAGCTGATCTTGCCGTCCGCGATCAGGTCGACGGCGGTGACCCGCGTCTCGCCGTCGTCGCCGATCTCCTGCACCTTGGCGACAACCTGGTCGACCGGCGAATCGAACGCAGCGAGGTAGTCGGCGGTCCCCTCGGTGGCCGCGATACCCAGTCCGAGTGCTCGGAACCGTTGCGCGACCACCAACCCGGCGGGCTTGTCGGGATCGGCGAGCGACAAGAAGACCGTGCCGGTCGTCGGCAGGATCGTGCCGGCAGCGAGTTCGGCCTTGTAGAACGCCCGGCCGAAGGTGTCCGCGATGCCCATCACTTCGCCGGTCGAACGCATCTCGGGCCCGAGTGCAGGGTCGACCTCCGGGAACCGGTTGAACGGCATGACCGCTTCTTTCACCGCAACGTGACCGCCGACCGGCTCGCGCAGCAGACCCTCGACACGCAGTTCGGCCAGAGTTGCGCCGAGCATCACCCGACTCGCGACTTTCGCCAGCGGCACCCCGGTCGCCTTCGCCACGAACGGCACGGTCCGACTCGCCCGGGGATTCGCCTCGATCACGTACACGGTGGTGCCGACCACGGCGTACTGCACGTTGATCAGGCCGCGGACGTCGAGGCGTTTGGCGATCGCCGCCGTGTACGACTCGATCACCTCGACAACCCAGGTCGGCAGCGTCGGCGGCGGGATCGCACATGCGGAGTCACCCGAGTGCACGCCGGCCTCCTCGACGTGCTCCATCACGCCACCGATCAGGACCTCGCCGGTGTGGTCGCGAATTGCGTCGACGTCGACCTCGGTGGCGTCCGCAAGGAAGCGGTCGATCAGCACCGGACGTTCGGCCGAGAGGCCGCCCTCCTTGCCGAGGCTGCCGAAACCAGCCAGTTCCTCCATGGCGCGAGCGAGATGGTTGCGGTCGTGGACGATCTGCATCGCCCGTCCGCCGAGCACGTAGCTCGGGCGCACCAGGACCGGGAACCCGACGACGTCGGTGATCGACAACGCCTGTTCGAGGTCGATCGCTGTGCCGCCGGGCGGCTGCGGGATCCGCAGTTCGTCGCAGATCGTGTTCCAGCGCTCGCGGTCCTCGGCTGCGTCGATCGAATCGGGTGACGTCCCCGCGACGAGTTCGGCGGGAATGAGGCCGGACAACTTCAACGGCGTCTGACCGCCGAGCGACACGATCACGGCTTCGGGCCGCTCGACCGCGATGACGTTGAGGACGTCCTCCTGCGTCAGCGGTTCGAAGTAGAGCCGGCTCGACGTGTCGTAGTCGGTCGAGACCGTCTCGGGGTTGCAGTTGACCATGATCGTCTCGAAGCCGGCATCTCGCAGTGCGAACGATGCGTGCACGCAGCAGTAGTCGAACTCGATGCCCTGGCCGATGCGGTTGGGCCCGGAGCCGAGGATGACGACCTTGCGAGCGTCGGACGAACGAACTTCGCTCTCGTCTTCGTAGGTCGAATAGTGGTACGGCGTCTCGGCGGCGAACTCGGCCGAGCACGTGTCAACCGTCTTGTACGTGGGCAGCACGCCGGCCGCCTCGCGTGCGGCGCGCACGTCGTCCTCGGAGATCGTCCACAGGTGGGCAAGCTGCGCGTCGGAGAAACCGAGTCGCTTCGCTCGTCGCCACGCTCGGGTGGACATCCCGGCGATGCCGGCAGCGATGAGCGCCGTTCGTTCTTCGGAGATCATCGACATCTGATCGAGGAACCACGGATCGATGCCGGTCGCCTCGTGGACGGCGTCGATCGAGACCCCACGGTGCAACAGCGCATCCAACCTGTTGGATTCGATCGGCGGTGGGGATTGCGGCCTGGGCGAGCAGTTCCTCGTCGGAGATGTCCGCCAACTGGGCTTCGGCCGGGTCACAGCCCAGCCCGAGGCGACCCTGTTCGAGCGATCGCAACGCTTTCTGCAGGCTCTCGGGAAACGTTCGCCCGATCGCCATCACTTCGCCGACCGACTGCATCTGGGTGCCGAGCACACCGGAGGCACCGGGCAGCTTCTCGAATGCCCACCGCGGGATCTTGGTCACCACGTAGTCGATCACCGGCTCGAAACTCGCCGGCGTGGCTTTCGTGATGTCGTTGGGGATCTCGTCGAGTGTGTAGCCGACGGCGAGACGGGCGGCGATCTTGGCGATCGGGAACCCAGTCGCCTTCGATGCGAGCGCGGACGACCGCGACACCCGCGGGTTCATCTCGATCACGACCTGGCGGCCGGTGGCCGGCTCGACGGCGAACTGGACGTTCGAGCCGCCGGTCTCGACGCCAACGCGTCGAATGCACGCGAGCGCCGAGTTGCGCATCTCCTGGTACTCGACGTCGGTGAGCGTCTGGATCGGGGCGACGGTGATCGAGTCGCCGGTGTGGACGCCCATCGGGTCGACGTTCTCGATGCCACAGATGATCACGCAGTTGTCGGCGTGATCACGCATCACCTCGAGTTCGTATTCCTTCCAGCCGTACACCGACTCTTCGATCAGGATCTCGCTGATCGGGCTCGCTTGGAGACCATTCGCCGCGATCTTCTCGAACTCGTCCGCGCTGAAGGCAATACCGGTGCCGCGGCCGCCGAGGATGTAGGCGGGGCGGATCACGGCGGGCAGTCCGATGTCGGCGACCACGACACGGGCCTCCTCCATCGTGTGCGCGGTCCCCGAGCGCAGGCAGTCGAGTCCGATACCGAGCATCGCCTGTTTGAAGATCTCGCGGTCCTCGGCCGTGGCGATCGCTTCGGCGTTCGCGCCGATCATCTCCGGCTTGCCCGGCACGCCGATCAGGCCACGCTCGAACAGCTCCATGGCGATGTTGAGCCCGGTCTGGCCACCGAGTGTCGGGAGCACGGCGTCGGGCTGCTCGCGATCGATGATCGCCGAGACGACTTCCCAGGTCAGCGGTTCGACATAGGTGGCGTCGGCGAAGTCGGGATCGGTCATGATCGTCGCCGGGTTCGAGTTGGCGAGGATGACGCGGTAGCCCTCGTCGCGCAACACACGGCACGCCTGCGTACCCGAGTAGTCGAACTCGCAGGCCTGGCCGATCACGATCGGGCCGGAGCCGATGATCAGGATCGAGTGGATGTCGGTGCGCTTGGGCATCAGCGACGCGCCTTTCCGGTCGCGGCCAGCGACATCATGTCGGCGAACTCGTCGAAGAGATAGTGCGAGTCGTGCGGTCCTGGATTCGCCTCCGGGTGGTGCTGGACGCTGAAGGCCAGTTCGCCGTCGACCCGCAATCCTTCACAGACGCCATCGTTGAGGTTGACGTGGGTCATCGTCGCCTTGCCCGACAGCGAGTCGGGGTCGACCGCGAAGTTGTGGTTCTGGCTCGTGATTTCGACCTTGCCGGTGGCGATGTTGCGCACCGGATGGTTGCCGCCGTGGTGACCGAACGGCAGCTTCACGGTGCCGGCACCGATCGCTCGGCCGAGCAACTGGTGTCCGAGGCAGATCCCGAAGATCGGCACGTTGCCGAGCAACCCCTGGATCGTTTCGACGCCGTAGCCCGCCATGGCCGGGTCGCCAGGGCCGTTGCTGAGGAAGACGCCATCGGGGTCGCGAGCGAGGATGTCGGCCGCGCTCGCGGTCGCCGGCACGACCTCGACCGCGCCGAAACGCGAGAGGTTGACGGCGATGTTGCGCTTCATCCCGTAGTCGATCGCCACGATGCGGGTGCGACTGTCGGGGTCGAGCGCAGCGACGTTGTATCCCTCGGCCACCGTCACCTGGCGGACCAGGTCGACGCCATCGGTTCCGGGTTCGGCGGCAGCGGCGGTGCGCAATTCGGCCTCGCTCACGGAGCCGAACGCTCCGGGCATCGCGCCGGTGTCACGCAGGATGCGGGTGAGTCGGCGCGTGTCGATCCCGGCGATGCCCGGCACTCCCTGCTGGATCAACATGGAATCGAGGCTCGACTCGGCTCGCTGGTTGCTGTGGCGGCGAGCGAGTTCGCGCACGACGATGCCACGACAGAACGTGCCTCGCGACTCGAAGTCCGCGGCGTTGGCGCCGTAGTTGCCGATGTGCGGTGTCGTGAAGGTGATGATCTGGCCGGCGTAGCTGGGGTCGGTGATCACTTCCTGATAGCCGCTGAGCACGGTGTTGAACACGACCTCGCCTGTGGCGATCGGAGCGGGCGCCCCGATCAGCTCGCCTTCGAACACGCTGCCGTCTGCCAGCACGAGTGCTCCATCCCGAATCGTCATCTCACTCCTCCCCGATCTCGCAAATTCGGAGCGGGGATCGCACGTGGCGCGACACTGGCTCCGAATTTCGGGGGTGGGGAGAGTCGGTCTTGCATAGTCATCCATTCTAACGCATGGTCATTCATCAGTGAACCGCCGATCCGTCCCGGACGACGGGCGTGCCGTTGAAGATCGTGTGGACGACCCGTCCGCGCAGTGCCATGCCGACGTACGGCGTGTTGCGACTCTTGCTGGCGAGCCGGGCAGGCACGACCTCCCACTCCTCGTCGGGGTCGAAGATCGTGAGGTTGGCAGGCTCGCCGGGCGTGATCGGGCGGCCGTGACGGTCGGCGACCCCGGCGATCGCCGCCGGCTTCCACGACAGTGCAGCGACCACGTCGGCGAGCTCCATGTCGAGCGATGCCAACGACACCCCGAGCGCGGTTTCGAGCCCCAGCATCCCGGGTGGCGCCTGATCGAGTGGTTGCTCCTTGGTCTCAGGCGCGTGCGGTGCGTGGTCGGTGGCGATGGCGTCGATGGTGCCGTCGGCGAGCCCGGCCCGAATCGCGGCGAGGTCGTCGGGCGTTCGCAGCGGTGGGTTGACCTTGTAGAGAGCGTCGTACGTCGCAAGGCGTTCGTCGGTGAGGCTGAAGTGATGCGGGGTCGCCTCGGCGGTGATCGCCAGCCCGTCGGCCTTCGCTGCACGCACGAGCTCGACACTCTTGGCCGTCGACAGATGGAGGAAATGCATGCCGACGCCGGTGAGACGGACGAGCTCGATGTCGCGGTGCAGCATCAGTTCCTCGGCGATCGACGGCCAACCGGGCAGTCCGAGGCGGCTGCAACAGGCGCCTTCGTGCATGACGGCGCCGGCGGTGAGCCGTTCGACCTCGCAGTGTTGGGCCAACGTGATGCCGAGGCCGTCGGCGTACTCGAGCGCCCGCCGCATCAGCAGCGGATCCTGCACGCCGTTGCCGTCGTCGGTGAAGATCTTGACGCCGACTGCTGCGAGTTCGCCGAATGGAGTCAGGTGCTCCCCGGACCGACCGATGGTGATCGAACCGGACGGCAACACCTCGCAGAGACCGGCGCGTTCACCCTGGCGGCGAACGAAGTCGACCACCTCGACGCTGTCCTGGGTGGGATCGGTGTTCGGCATGGCGACCACCGCGGTGAAGCCGCCGAGTGCGGCAGCGCGGCTGCCGGTCTCGATCGTCTCGGCCTCCTCACGACCCGGCTCGCGCAGGTGCACGTGCAGGTCGACGAAGCCGGGCGAGACGACCAGCCCGCTGGCGTCGATCACGTCGTCGCCGTCGCTGGGCGCCAGTTGGTCGGCGACCTCGGTGATGGTCCCGCCTCCGAGGCGGACATCGACGCGCCGCTCTCCGTTGGGGTCGATGACGCGGGCGCCGGTGATCAACAGGCTCACTGCGAGCCTCCTTCCACGATGATGTCCGGGGTGATGTCCGGGGTGATCTCGGCGACGGTGGCCGCGGCGCCCGAACCGAGCAGGTCGAACAACACCGCCATGCGCACCGCGATGCCGTTGGTGACCTGCTGGGTGATCACGGAACCGGGCAGCTCGCCGGGGTCGACGGCGATCTCGACGCCTCGGTTCATCGGGCCGGGATGCATGATCAGCGCTTGCGATGGCAGAGCGGCAGCACGCTGCGCGGTCAATCCGAATCGAGTGGTGTACTCCCGCAGACTCGGAACGAGTGCCTCGTTCATGCGCTCCTGCTGCATGCGTAGGAGATAGAGCACATCGACATCACCGATCACGTCGTCGAGACAGTCGGTGACGACATCGGCAAACGAGTCGCCGACGTCGGGCGGCAGCAGTGTGCGAGGCGCGACCACCGTGACGTGCACACCGAGCATCCGCATTGCGGCGATCGTGCTGCGGGCGACTCGGCTGTGCTTCACATCGCCGACGATCGCCATGCGGAGACCGTCGAGCCCACCTGTTCGACCCAGGGCGCTGCGTACGGTGAACGCGTCGAGCAACGCCTGGGTGGGGTGAGCGTGCCAACCGTCGCCGGCGTTGATCACGCTGGCCTGGGTCCACTGGTCGATCAGCTGCGGTGCGCCGCTCGAGCGGTGACGCACCACGAAGGCGTCGACGCCCATGGCGGCGATGGTCTCGATGGTGTCGCGAAGGCTCTCACCCTTGTTGAGGCTCGATTGCGAGACAGCGAACGTCATCGTGTCGGCGGAGAGCCGCTTGGCTGCGGTCTCGAAACTCAGGCGGGTGCGCGTGGAGTCCTCGAAGAAGACGCTGCAGACGGTCTTGCCCCGCAGCGCGGGCACCTTCGGGTTCGGGCGCCGGTTGACCTCGGCCATGTGGTCGGCGAGGTCGAGGATGCGAACGATGCCGTCGGCGCCGAGGTCGTCGATCGTGAGCAGTGAGCGCGACGCCATCACGAGATCACCACACCCTCGGCACTTGCGGTGACGCGCTCGTCGGCACTCGTCGGCAGGTTCTTGCCGATGAAATCGGGCCGGATCGGCAATTCACGGTGCCCACGGTCGACCAGTACTGCCAGTTGCACCGCCGCAGGGCGGCCGTAGTCGGACACGGCGTCGAGCGCCGCTCGCACGGTGCGGCCGGTGTACAGCACGTCGTCGACCAACACGACAGTGGCGCCGTCGATGTCGTTCGGGAGGTTGCTGACAGCTCCGGGGCTCACGGGTCGCAGGCCGATGTCGTCCCGGTACAAACTCGCGTCGACCGAACCGACGGGTACCGCTGAGTCGATGCGGGCGATCTCGGCGCCGAGTCGCTCGGCCAGCCACACACCGCCCTGCTGGATGCCGATGAGGACCACGCCGTCGAGGCCTTGATTGCGCTCGATGATCTCGTGGGCCATCCGGGTGATCGCCCGGCGGACGTCGTCGGTCCCGAGGACACGCTTCTCTACAACCATTGCTCTCCTCCGTGCGAGCCTCACGGGACACGCTTCACGGTGAGTGCGAACGTAGCAGCAACTACTGTCGGTGCCATGCATGATCTCGTGATCCGTGGGGGACTCGTCGTCGATGGCACCGGCCGAGCCGGCCGCATCGCCGACGTCGTCGTGAACGATGGGGTGATCACCGCAGTGATCGACGCCGACTCGGGTGAAACGACAGGTGAGGCCACCCGTGTCGTCGATGCCACCGGCAAGCTGGTGACGCCCGGATGGGTCGACATCCACACCCACTACGACGGCCAGGCCTCGTGGGATCCGTACCTCACCCCGTCGTCATGGCACGGGGTGACCACCGTGGTGATGGGCAACTGCGGCGTCGGGTTCGCTCCCGCCGCTCCGGATCGCCACGAATGGCTGATCGAGCTGATGGAAGGCGTCGAGGACATCCCCGGCACCGCGCTGACCGAGGGATTGACGTGGGACTGGGAGTCGTTCGAGGAGTATCTCGACGCCCTCGATCAACGTCAGTTCGTGATCGACATCGGCACGCAGGTCGCACACGGTCCGGTCCGTGGCTACGTGATGGGCGACCGGGGGGCCGCCAATGAGGCGCCGACCGCCGACGACATCACGGCGATGGCCGACATCGTCGAGCGCGGTCTGCGCGCCGGTGCCCTCGGGTTCTCGACGTCGCGGACGCCGATTCACCGCTCGAAGTCGGGCGAGCTCGTGCCGGGAACCAACGCCGACAGCGACGAGCTGTTCGGGATCGCTGATGCCCTGGCCCGGGCCGGCCACGGCGTGTTCCAGTTCGCACCGGACCACGCTCACCTCCCGGTCGAGGAATGGCCGTGGATGAAGGAGCTCGCCCGACGCACCGGCCGCACGATCAGCGTCAACCTCAATCAGCCCGACGATGCGCCCGACCTCTGGAAGGACGTGCTGGCGCTGCTCGACGAGGCCCACGACGAAGGGATCCCGATCGTCGCCCAGGTGGCCGGCCGAGTGGTCGGACTGCTCATGTGCCTCGAAGGGAGCTTCAATCCACTCGGGTTCCACCCCGCCTACGAACCGCATCGCTGCGCTCCCGCTGGCGGAGCGAGCGGCGGCGCTCGCCGACCCGGCCCTGCGTGATGTGTTCGCCTCGGCACCAACCGAGGGTGGAGACCTCTACCAGATGCTCGTGCTCGACCGTCTCGACCGGTTCTGGGCCGTCGAGGACGGTGACATCGACTACGAGCCACCTGCCGACCAGTCGCTGGCGGCGGTCGCCGAGCGCACCGGCGCACGGGCAACCGACCTGATGATCGACCAGCTGGCCGCGAACGACGGCAACGGCATCGTGCTGACCCCGTTCTTCAACTACGCCTACGGCGACCTGTCATTCAGCTATGAGGTGCACAGCCACCCTCGGACTCGTATGGGCCTCGCCGACGCCGGCGCCCACTGCGGCGTGGTCTGCGACGGTGGGACGCCCACGTTCATGCTGACCCACTGGACTCGCGATCGCTCGCGCGGCCCGAAGCTGCCGCTCGAGTACGTGGTGCGACGCCAGACCCAGGAGACCGCCGAGCTGTACGGCCTCGGCGACCGCGGGGCGTTGCTGCCCGGCCTGCGTGCCGACATCAACGTGATCGACTACGACCATCTCACCTTCGGCGCCGCCCGGATGGCCCACGACCTCCCCGCCGGCGCTCGCCGGCTCGTGCAGAAGGCCAAGGGCTACGAGGCCACGTTCGTCGCCGGCGTCCAGATCGTCGACCACGACGAGTTCACCGGCGAACTCCCGGGCCAGCTCATCCGCGGACCCCGCTGATTACATCGCGGGTCTGACCCCTGATGTAATCGTCAGTCGGGAAGCGGGACGGAGCGGTCGCGTTCGTAGAGGATCCAGATGTCGTTGCGGGCGACCTCGGTGAAGGCGTCTGCGACCTCGAGCCAGTCGTCGACAAGGGCGCCGTCGAGGTTCACCGGGAGTATCACGACGTCGACGCGCTCGGCGCGCTCGGTGAGGCGCTCGCCCTCCATCGACGTGTCCGACCCGTACAACAGGACCCGGAACGGCACGGGGAACTGGTAGATCTCCTGGCGATACGCGAGATGCGGCGTCAGGCGGTAGTTCGCCGAGACGACGGCATCGTCGGGGATCAGTTCCAACAGTTCACGGGCCGAGACCGCATACACGTTGTCGGTCCGGCCGTAGAACATGAGGCGTCCTGCCCCATGGGACCGGCGCCCACAGGTAGGCCGTCAGCAGGGTCGCGACGGCCAACGCGCCCATCGCGATCGGCCTCGTGCGCACCGTCACCGACCGATCGCGAACGCGCACCACGTGTTCACGCATGGCTCCGATCGCGTACACCGTGCCGATCGCCAGCGCCGGGACGGCGATCAAGCTGTAGTGGTAGTCGATCTGGTACTGGTACCAGAACGTGCTCAAGATGTTCGTGAACAGCACGAGGCCGCTGATCAGCGCCACGTCGGGCAACCTCGCGAACAGCCACGCGAACGGTGCGGTCATCTGCACCAGATACCACGGCCGGTCGTCGCTGCGCAGGTGCTCGACGAGTTGCGTCGGGTCGGTGATCGTCGTGTCGAGCAGCCCACGGACACCACCGAAGGGGATCCGCCACGTGTTGCGCGTGGGCACCCCGATCAGGCTGCGCATCACGACGAACATCGCGACCGCCATGAACGCGAGGCTGCCGAACACGGTGAGCAGCCCGATGCGCCGATCGCGCCGGATCGCCACCCAGATGCCGAGCGGCACGATCACCAGCGACACGTCCTCCTTGACGAGCAAGCGACAGCACGACGAACACGGCGTAGAGACGCCACTTGCGTTCCAGCGCGGCATAGATCGCGAACCCGACGAACACGCCGAGGAATGCATCGGGATGGAAGTTCTCCAGGTTCGTCCAGCCGACCGCCGGGTGCAGCAGGTACGTCCCGGCACCGATCAGCGCCCACCATTCCGAGTCGAGTCGTCGGCGCGCATAGAGGAACACGGGAATCGCGCCCGCA
This sequence comes from Ilumatobacteraceae bacterium, assembly GCA_963741755.1. Classification (GTDB taxonomy): domain Bacteria; phylum Actinomycetota; class Acidimicrobiia; order Acidimicrobiales; family Ilumatobacteraceae; genus Sva-07. The sequence goes on from CAVUJG010000002.1 coordinate 203,238, forward strand.
GCGATCGCCGCGGACTGCGCCGTGAACATGATCCATGCGCCGGGAGCGATCCAGTACAACGGGACCAGGAACAGCAGTACGAACGACGTGTGGTCGCCGAACAGGTTGCGACCCATCAGGGTCACGAACGGGGCGTCGAACTGCGACAGCAGCCACATCCCCTGGTCGTAGAGCGCCGAGTCGTAGGTGGCCGTCCCGAGGGCGTGGTGGATGTTCAGCGACCGGACCGTGAAGTACCACGTCCAGATCAGGACCGCTCCCGCCAGGAACACCTGCGGCGCCGTCGGTGGCGTCACACGTTGCCACCAGCCGCGGCCTCCCTGGTGGTCGTCACGGTGTCGGCGCCACCCGACGGGTGGTCCGCGGCGCCCGGCGGCGCGTCGTCGATCGCCGTCGACTCCGACATCGCCCTACTCTCGCAGGTCGCCCACCAGCGCCGAGAGCACCCCGTTGACGAACTTGCCGCTGTCGTCGGTCGAGAACCGCTTGGCCAGCTCGACCGCTTCGTCGATCGCCACCGCGACCGGAACGTCGGGACGATGGGCGAGTTCGAACGCTCCGAGGCGCAGCACGTTCAGGTCGAGCACCGGCATCCGAGCCAGCGTCCATCCTTTGGCGCGAGCGGCGATGGCTGCGTCGAGCTGCTCGACGTGCTCACCGACACCGGTGACCAAGAGCACCGTCAACTGGTCCGGCTCGAGCACCTGCAGTGCGAGCGCATCGACCGGCGTGATGCCCTTCGAGTACGCCTCGTACAACAGATACAGAGCGCGTTCGCGGGCGTCGGAGCGGTCGTCGGGGCGCGGCATGGCAGCCATGAGATGTGGGCGGCCCTTCGTCAGACGCGGGTGATGTAGTCGCCGGTGCGGGTGTCGACCTTGACCTTGTCGCCGGGCTCGACGAACAACGGCACCTGCAGGACCTTGCCGGTCTCGAGTGTGGCGGGCTTGCGAGCGCCGGAGACCCGGTCGCCCTGCACGCCAGGCTCGGTCTCGGCGATCGTCAACTCGACCGAGGCGGCGATCTCGACGCCGATGATCTCGCCTTGGTACTGGGCGATCTGAGCAATCATCTGCTCGGTGAGGTAGTCGGCCGCCTCGCCGAGTGCGACGTTCGGCACGTTCATCTGGTCGTACGTCGAGGTGTTCATGAACACGTAGTCGTCGCCGTCCTTGTAGAGGAACTGCATGTCCTGGCGGTCGACGATGGCCTGCTCGACCTTGATGCCGGCGTTGAAGGTCTTGTCGATCACGGCGCCGGACCTGATGTTGCGGATCTTGGTGCGCACGAACGCGCCGCCCTTGCCCGGCTTGACGTGCTGGAACTCGATGACCTGGAACAAGCCGTTGTCGAGTTCGAGCGTGATTCCGTTCTTCAGGTCGTTCACGGAGATCTGGGGCATGGTCGTGTCCTCAATGCTGGTTTCGGGTCGATTGTGGTGCGTCGGTCGTTGTCCGGGCGTCAGCCCGGGAATGGTCGCGGCACCGTGTGCGTGAGCGGCTGCGAGCCGGTTTCGGTGACGACGAGGAGGTCCTCGATCCGGAATCCACCGAAGCCGACACGATAGAGCCCCGGCTCGACCGTCACCACGTTGCCGGCGACGATCACCTCGTCGGATGCCTGCGAGTGGAACGGCGATTCGTGGATCTGCAGGCCGACGCCGTGTCCGGTGCCGTGGAGATACCAGTCGAGTCGACCTGCCTGATCGAACACCTCCCGGCACACGGTGTCGAGGTCACGAGCCGACATGCCTGGTCGCAGAGCCGCAACTCCGGCAGCGTGGGATGCCTCGACGAGGGCGTAGACCTCGCGTTGTTCCTCGGTCGGTTCTCCGATCACGTACGAGCGTGTCATGTCGGAGTGGTACCCGTCGACGAGCGCGCCGACGTCGATGATCACTGTGTCGCCCTCGATGATCGTGCGTTGTGATGCCTCGTGGTGCGGCCGGGCTGCGTGGTCGGGCCCGCTGGCGACGATCGTGTCGTAGCTGCGGTCGTCGGCGCCGTGCAGTCGCATCCGGTACTCGAGTTCGTTTCGCACGTCGGCCTCGGTGACCGGCGAATCGACCGTGGCGAACAGGATCGATTCGACCTCGGCGAGCGCGGCGTCGGCAGCGCGAGCTGCGGCGGTCATCCGTTCGATCTCGGCGGCGTCCTTGATCCGGCGCTGGAGCCCAACGAGCGAATCAGTCGGCTCCAGCACGATGTCGGTAGCGAGGCGCTGCCATTCGGCGTAGGTGGTCGACGCAGGATCGAGGCCCACGGACGCCGTGCCGGCCAGCGACTCGACCAGCCGTTCGTGCAGCTTCACCCTCGATGTCTCGGCGATCACCGTCGCGCCACTCGTTGCGGTCTCGGCCCGGGCCCGGTCGCCATAGCGGCCGTCGGTGCCGAGGATCAACTCGCTCGCGGTCAGCACGACCCAGCCATTGGACCCTGTGAAACCCGTGAGCCAGCGCACGTCGACGAGGTCGGTGAACAGCACGGCGTCGCAACCATTGCCGAGCGGCAGCCGCGACTGGATCATGGTGACACGCCGACGGTGATCGATCGGAGCGAAACGTTCGGTGTCAGACACCACGTGCGACGAACCGTTCCAACGTTGCCCGCACGGCTGCCTCGGGGACACCTTCGACCACCTCGACGCCCTCGGAGCCATCGAGCACGAAGGTCAGCCCATCGAGCGCCTTCTTGTCGTGCGCCATCAGGTCCAGCAACCCATCGACGTCGAGCCGTTCGGGCGGGGTGATGCGCAGGCGGTACTCCCCCGCCACGATGCGACGATGCTCGTCGACTCGGTCGCCGTCGATGCGCCCCAGTTCGAGCGCCAGTTCGGCCGCGAAGATCAGTCCGATGGCGACCGCTTCGCCGTGGGCCAACTCGTAGTCGGTGGCGATCTCGAGTGCATGGGCCAGCGTGTGCCCGTAGTTGAGCAGCGCCCGTCGGCCGCCCTCGCGCTCGTCGGAGGCGACGACCTCGGCCTTGATCTCCACACACCGAGCGATCCGCTGATCGAGCGGCATCGCCAACAGGTCGTCACCGGTGAGGAAGTGATACTTCGACATCTCACCGAGGCCGCAGCGGGTCTCACGATCCGGAAGTGTGGCCAGGGCGTCGAGGTCGCAGATCACGCCCGATGGCTGCCAGAACGCCCCGACCAGGTTCTTTCCTTCCGGAAGATTGACGCCGGTCTTGCCACCGATGGCGGCGTCGACCATGCCGAGCAGCGTGGTCGAGACGTGCACCACCGGGGTGCCCCGGTGCCAGGAGGCCGCGGCGAAACCGGCGACGTCGGTCACCATGCCGCCACCGACGCCGACGACCACGTCGCGGCGTGTGAGTCCCTGGCGGGCGAAGCCTCGCATCAGCGACTCGATCGTGGCCAACGACTTGGCGGCCTCGCCGCTGCCGATCACATGGATCTCCACATCGTGATCGGGCAACGAGACGGTCATCGGAATCTCGTCCTGGGTCACCACGGCGACACGCCGCGACGAGGCCGGCAGCAGGCCGGCGAGCTCGGCGATGGCCCCCTCACCGACGACCACGTCGTACGAACGGTCATCGAGCGGAACGTTCACGCGCAGCATCGAAGCACCGCCTTCGCGACGTCGTTCGGCGAGCGGTGGTCGACAGACACGACGGCGTCAGCGACCTCCTGATAGAGCGCTGCCCGCTCGACGTACATGCGCCGCAGCGTCCCCTCAGGATCGTCGTCGAGCAACGGCCGATGCATGCCGTTGCGCACCCGATCGACGAGCACGTCGACGTCGGCGAGCAACCACACGACATGGGCATCGGCGCTCGTCAACGCTTCACGATTGCGCTCGCTGAGCACCACGCCCCCCGCAGCGGCGATCACCGATTCCTCGGGCTCGGCGAGCGCTTCGAGGAGCGTGTCGGTCTCGAGCGTGCGGAATGCGGCTTCGCCGTCGGTCGACCAGATCTCACGAACCGTGCGTCCGGTTCGCTGCTCGATCATCTCGTCGGAGTCGAAGAGCGGGCGGTCGAGTTCGGCAGCGACCAGTCGCCCGACCGTCGACTTGCCGACCCCCATCATCCCGACGAGCACCAGATGGGTCACGGCAACGTGTCCGCAAACGCCTCGGCGTTGCGGACGAACTCGTCGAGGGAGTCGCCACCGAACTTGCGCTGCGCTTCGGTCGCCAGCACGAGCGCCACCATGGTCTCGGCCACGACGCCCATTGCGGGGACCGCCGTGACGTCGGTGCGTTCCTTGAACGACACGGTCGACTCCTTGGTGACGGTGTCGACGGTCTCGAGCGTCGGAACGTTGAGCGTCGCCAGGGGCTTCATCGCCGCACGAACCACCAGCAACTCCCCGTTGGAGATACCGCCCTCGGTGCCACCGGCGAGGGTGCTGCCGCGTCGGTACTCACCGGCGTCGGCGTCCCACGAGATCGGGTCGTGCGCAACGCTTCCACGGCGGCCGGCCACATCGAAGCCATCGCCGATCTCGACACCCTTGACGGCTTGAATGCTCATGATCGCCTGGGCGAGGAGGGCGTCGAGTTTGCGATCCCAGTGAACGTGGCTACCGAGTCCGACCGGCACACCGAAGCCGAGCACCTCGACGACGCCGCCCAAGGAGTCGCCGTCCTTGGCGGCCGCCTTGATCTCGCCGATCATCGCCTCGCTGGCCTCGAGGTCGAAACAACGCACCTGGTTCTCGTCGACGCGGTCGAGTTGGTCGGGCGTCGGGCGAGGCGCTCCGGCTGGAACGCGTGCGGAGCCCATCTGGATGACGTGGGACATGATCTCGACGCCGATGTGTGACAGCAACGCCTTCGCCACGGCACCGGCGGCCACACGAGCCGCTGTCTCGCGGGCGCTGGCGCGTTCGAGGACGTCGCGGGCGTCGGTGAAGCCGTACTTCTGCATCCCTGCGAGATCGGCATGACCGGGGCGCACCTGGGTGAGCGGTGTCTTCGTGGCGCCTGGTGCCGGGCTCATCTCCTCGTGCCACTTGTCGCTGCGGAACCACTCGCTGTTCTTGATCTCGATGGCGATCGGTGAGCCGAGTGTGCGGCCATGGCGAACACCGCCGATGAGCGTGAGTTCGTCGGCCTCGAACCGCTGGCGCGGACCGCGTCCGTAGCCGAGGCGCCGGCGCCCCATCTCGACCTGGATCTGCTCGACGGTGATCGGCAGTCCGGCTGGGAGGCCTTCCATCACGACGACCAGCGCCTGGCCGTGAGATTCGCCTGCCGTGAGATACCGCAACATCACCCCGAGGGTACCGCCGCTACCGACCCGCAGAGCGGTGAGCGAGCACACCAGATCTGCGGGATCAGCTCATCGCTGATGGGTCACCGGGCGGCCAGCGCGGCCTCGGCGGCCCGGCGCATCACGCCCACATCGGGCAGTCGACCGAGCCAGGCCTGCTGCTGCAATGCGGCCTGGTGTATCAACATCCCGAGGCCGTCGACGGTACGCGCTCCGACCAGAGCGGCCTCGACGAGCCAGGCGGTCTGGAGCGGGTGGTACACGAGATCGGCAACGACCTGCGACCGATCGAGCAACGCCACGTCGCACGGCAGGTCGGCGGCGGTTGCCGACGCAGGGTCGATGCCCATGCCAACGCTCGACGCATTGACCACGATGTCGGCGCCGGTGATGTCGGCGACACGACCGACCGCCGCCATCGGCGCCAGCGCGGCAGCCGACTGCGCCCGTTCGGGCGTGCGGTTGATCACGACGATCGACGCGGTCCCGGCGCGCCCCAGCGCATCGATCACCGATCGGGCTGCCCCACCGGCGCCGATGATCGCCACCTCGGCACCGGCAACGTCGACGCCAACTTCGGTGAGTGCGGCGATGAACCCGGCTCCATCGGTGCTCGAACCGACCAGATCGGTGCCGTCCCAGCTGATCGTGTTGACTGACTGCAGCGCCTCGGCCGCAGGGTCGAGCCGATCGACGGCGTCGGCAACGTCGTGCTTGTGGGGCATCGTCACCGACATCCCTGCGAGCCCGAGCACGCGCATCGCAGCGATCGCATCGGCGGCCCGACCCGCCGCAACATCGAAGGCGGCGTAGTCCCAGCCAACGCCCGCTGCGTCGAACGCCGCTTGGTGGATCGCCGGCGACAGGCTGTGCTCGACCGGCGTCCCGATCAACGCCGCCAACCGGCGCTGGGTCACAGCAGACCGGCCTGGCGGGCCAGTTCGACGTTGCGCTCGTGCTGCCACAGCTCGGACGCGAACACGTGGCCGCCGTCTTCGTTGGCCAGGACGTAGTACAGGTAGTAGCACTGGGTCTGGTCGGCGAGTTCAGCGCAGATCGGATCGCCAGCGGGTGGATTCGGCGCCGGGTTGAGCGCCGCCTGGATCGAGGCCCGGCCCGGCGACGCGATCGGCGTCGGCGGCAGCCCGGCCCGCAGGTACGTGTTGTAGGGCGTGTCGATGGTGCGCAGCTGCGAGAACGGCATCAGCGGATCGAGCCCGGCCTGGTCGCGTCCGTACAGCACGGTGGCGTCGATCTGCAACGGGAACGGGTTGTCGGGATTGACCGCCGACAGGAACAGCCGATTGTGGATCACGCGCGAGATCTTCGCTCGGTCCTCAGGGACCCGCGCCTCACGTTCGATCATCGACGCGATGATCAGCGTTTCGTACTCCGTTCGGCCGAGCGCGGCGGACTTGTTGACGATGTCCTCCTGGTCGCCCACGCGTTCCATCAGCGCGATCATGCGCTCGATGACCTGGCCCTCGCTCTCGGCGTTCGAGACCTGGTACGTGTCGGGGAACAGCAGTCCTTCGAGCGAGTTGACCGTCAACGGCTGCCACGCCGAGCGGATGGTGCCGTCGGTGGCCGCCGTGAGGAACTCGTCGGCCGCGAGGCGATCGACCGACGTGTCGAGCCGGCTCGCCATCTTGGCCAGCGTGAACCCCTCCGGGAACGTCACCTTGGTATAGGTCTGTCCGGGCGGCGTTCGCAACCGACCGAGGACGTTGCCCATGTGGTCGTTTGGACGGATCTCGTAGTAGCCCGGCGTGAGCTCGAGGCCACCTTCTCGTTCGACGTACCACTCGAAGATGCCCGGATCGGTGATCAGGCCGTCGTCGGCCAGTCGCTGCGCCACGGATTCGAGATCGTCCTGTTCATTGACCGTGAAGCTCTGCACGTCACCGGCGGCGCCTTCGGGATTGATCTTGCCGAGATACCACCAGCCGACGTACCCGGCGATCAGGATCGCAACGATCGCGATCGCCATCGATGCCCACACGATCCACTTCACGTATCGGCGATCGCCACGCAGACGCTCGACCGACCCGGTCTGGTCGGTGGCGTCCCACGGGTCGGTCGACCAGTCGACCGCCGGCCGCGAATCGGGGTCGATCTGGGCCTCGGGGAGCAACGGGTCGAGCTGGGTCACGCGCCCTCCCCGGTGGCCGATTCACGCTGCCACGTGGCGGCCCGATGATCGAGCCAGGCCTGCAGCATCACGGCGGCGGCCACCTTGTCGACGACCTTGCGGCGCTGGCGCGCGTCGAGGCCGGCTTCGAGCATGCCGCGTTCGGCCGTCACCGTGGTGAATCGCTCGTCGTACATCGTGACCGGCACGCCGACAACGCTAGCCAGCTGGTTGGCCTCCGTCTCGGCAGAGCGAGCGGCCGGACCCTTGGTGCCGTCGAGCGACAGCGGGAGACCGACGACCACGAGGACGGCCTCTTCGTCACGTACGAGTTTGGCGATCTCCGCGTGATCGTGGCGCCGTGATGACGACCGGTGCACCGTGGTGAGCGCCGACGCGACCGTGCCCGAGATGTCGCTGACGGCGATGCCGATCCGTTTCGACCCCAGGTCGATTCCCAACGCTCGGATGCCCGGCACCCGAACGCCGGGAGCATGACTCACGGGGCGGTGGCGACGAGCGCGGCTGCGGCGTTCGCGGCGAACTCGAGCGCTGCCGGTATTCCCGTGACGTCCTTGCCACCGGCGGTCGCGATGTCGCCTTTGCCGCCACCGCCGCCGCCGACGGCCTTGGCAGCATCCTTCAGCAACTCCGATGCGGTCCAGCCGCTGCCGGCCTCGACTGCCGCAACCAGGCCGACTCCGCCGCTCGTCGTCTCGCCGATCAGCACCACCAGTCGCATGCCGGGATGCTGGCGCACGGCAATGGCCAGCTCGCGCAGATCGCCGGGGTTCAGACCGTCGACCTGCGTGACCAGCACACCGTCGTGCGCGATCGCGGCGAGCTCGCCGGCTCGGCCCATCGCGAGCTGCGCACGCAGAGCCTTGATCTCGTCCTGGAGGGCCTTGGTCTCGTCGAGTTTGCGCTGGACGCCGGCGAGCAGGTCGTCACCCGACGACCCGACCAGCCGTGCGGCGTCGGCGATGAGTTGTTCGTCGCGCTGCAGCAGGGCCACGCTGGCCGCACCGGTGACCGCCTCGATGCGGCGCAGGTTCGACCCGATCGACGATTCGCTCACGACCTTGATCGTGCCGATGTCGCCGGTGGCACGCACATGGGTGCCACCGCACAGTTCGATCGACGACCCTGCTTCGAGCACACGCACGATGTCGCCGTACTTGTCGCCGAAGAACGCGATCGCACCCAGCGCTTCGGCTTCGTCCTTCGTGGTCTCGAAGATCCGGGTCGGGGTGTTCTGCAGCGTCTCGGCATTTGCCAACCGCTCGATCTCGAGGATCTGCTCGTCGGTCACCGCCTCGTAGTGGCTGAAGTCGAAACGGAGACGGTCGGGGCCGACCATCGAACCGGCCTGCTTGACGTGTTCACCGAGCACGTGGCGCAGCGCATGGTGCAGCAGGTGTGTCGCCGTGTGGTTGCGCCGGATCGCCCCCCGGCGTTCGTGATCGATCGTCGCCGTCGCCCGCTGGCCGGTCGTGACGGTGCCGTCGGTGATGCGTGCCCGGTGGCGGCGCAGGTTCGGCAGTGCGAACGTGGTGTCGAGCACCTCGGCGGTGCCGGTGTCGGTGACGATCGTGCCGGTGTCACCGATCTGGCCGCCCGATTCGGCGTAGAACGGCGTCCGGTCGAGGAACACGTCGACGAGCCCGCCGTGCGTCTCGCCGTCGGCGTCGGCAGTTTCGACCGGCACGACTGCGAGCACCCGACTGTCGGCGCTGTCGTCCGCGTACCCCACGAACTCGGTGACGCCGAACTGCTCGACGACGTCGCGGTAGGCGTCGAGGTCGACGCCGTCGCCCGCGCCCTTCTGGGCCGCCTTGGCGCGCTCGCGCTGGGCGGACATCTCCGTGGTGAACCCGGCGAGGTCGACGGCCACGTTGCGTTCCGCCGTGATCTCCTGGGTCAGCTCCAACGGGAACCCGTAGGTGTCGTGGAGCAGGAATGCCGTCGAGCCCGACAGCTCGGTCGGGTTGGCTTCGAGTTCGCCGTCGAGGATGCCGAGGCCGTGCTTGAGCGTCTGGCGGAACCGCTCCTCTTCCTTGGTCATCACGCTGACGACGAAGTCGCGGTTCTTCACGATGTCGGGATAGGCCGTGCCCATCACGTCGATGGCGACCTCGGTGAGGCGCGGCATCACGAGCGACTCGGTACCGAGCAGGTAGGCGTAACGAACCGCACGGCGGATGATGCGACGCAGCACGTAGCCGCGCGCCTCGTTCGAGGGGAAGACCCCGTCGTTGACGAGCATCGCGCCCGAGCGAGCGTGTTCGGCGAGCACGCGCATGGCGAAGCTCTCACGGTCGTCGTAGTCACCGACGCGGTACGTCTTGCCCGTGATCGAGCACGCCTCGTCGATCATCGGTTGCATCAGGTCGGTCTCCCAGACCGAATCGACGCCCTGGACCAGCGCCAGGATGCGTTCGAGTCCGGCACCGGTGTCGATCGACGGCTTGGGCAGTGGCGTCCGGCTGCCGTCGGGCGCCTGGTCGAACTGCATGAACACGAGGTTCCAGAACTCCATGAAGCGGTCACCTGCAGGGTCGCCGAGCGGGCCGCCTTCGGGACCGAACGCCGGGCCACGATCGATGTGGATCTCGCTGCACGGCCCGCACGGACCGGTGTCGCCCGCCTGCCAGAAGTTGTCCTTGTCGCCGAGGCGCTGGATGCGGTCCATCGGCACGCCGACGATCTCGTGCCAGATCGCCTCGGCCTCGTCATCGGACTCGTGGACCGTGATCCAGAGACGATCACCGTCGAAGCCCCAGCCGCCGTTGGCGGGATCGCCGGTGACCAGGTCCCAGCTCCACGGGATCGCCGACTCCTTGAAATAGTCGCCGAAGCTGAAGTTGCCGAGCATCTCGAAGAACACGAGGTGGCGCTTGGTTCGTCCGACGTCGTCGAGGTCGTTGTGCTTGCCTCCGGCACGGGCACACTTCTGCGAACTGACCGCCCGCAGATATGGCGGCTGTTCGTCACCGACGAAGTACGGCTTGAACGGCAACATGCCGGCCACGTTGAACAGCACGGTCGGATCGTGCGGGATGAGACTGGCCGACGGCACGACCGTGTGGTCCTTCGCGGCGAAGAAGTCGCGGAAGGAGTCGCGCAGTTGGTCGGCGTTCATCGAGACGGTCATATCCCGGGCGAGCCTATCGACGCAGGTAGCTTGCTCGACCGTGAGTACTGCGCAGCCGCCCCCCGAGGACCTCCACGAGTGGATCAGCTTCGACGACCCGAACGAGCACCGAACCTGGGTGTTCGACGCGACGTACCTGCGCTCGAACTACACCTGTATCTACGGCTGCGGCTGCAAGGGGATCCTCGATCAGCCGGCGCCCGAGTTGGCGCTCGGCTGCTGCAGCTATGGCGCCCACTTCGCCGACGCCGACGACATGAAGAACCTGCGCCGTCACGCCGAGCGTCTCACGCCCGAGCAGTGGCAGTTCCACGACAAGGGCCACGGCAAGAAGGGATATCTCGCCGAGGCAGAGCCGGAGGACGACGGCACCGTGCCGACGCTCACCCGACTCGTCGACGATGCCTGCATCTTTCTCAACCGCGTCGGCTTCGAGGGCGGCGTCGGATGCGCCTTGCACATCGCCGCGCTCGAGGCTGGCGAGCGACCGATGGACTGGAAGCCATCGGTGTGCTGGCAGGTACCGATCCGGCTCGAACACTCGACCGACGAGTCCGGCCACGTGACGTCGCGACTGCGCGAGTGGAAACGACGCGATTGGGGCGAGGGCGGCGACACGTTCGGCTGGTGGTGCACCGAGGAACCCGATGCGTTCGTCGGCAGCGAGCCGCTGTACATGTCGGCCAAGGACGACATCGTGGAACTGATCGGCGCACCGATCTACGAGGCGATGGTCGTGCAGCTGGAACGCCCGAACTGGGTCCCGCTCCCCCACCCGGCGGTCCGCCGCCGCTGACCCCGACATTCACCCGAAATTCGGAGCCGACATCGCGCTCAGCGCGATCGTCCCACCGAATTCCGGGTTGGTCGGGGTGATCGTGTGTCAGTCGTCGGTGTCGTCGTCGTCGTCGAAGGTGACGCCGTACTTCTCGGCGAGCGCGGCGTATTCGTCTTCGTCTTCATCGCCGCCTTGCGACGACGATGGAGCCGAACGGTCGCCGAAGCCCAAATCAAAGGCTCCCGGACCGGACTGCTTCAGTTTTCTCGCCTCTTCGAAACGGCGATGACGACCCTTCTTCACGACAGGGCTCCCAGACACTAGAAAGCTGACATTCGGGCACAGGGTAGCGGCCCAACCAGGGATTTCTCTGAACGGCCGGAATTGTCCGACGGGAGATCGTCGGGGCCTGGTCGACCGGCCGTCAGTCGGACACGGCGTGCAGACGCAGGCGTCCCTGAGGGTCGAACGTGAGCCCCGCTTCGCCCCCGACCAGGCGTCGGATGCCGTCGCCCACCAGGTCGTTGCGCCACCCGGTTCCGAGGCGAGCGTCGTCGTCGCCACGCAAGAACGCCACGATGTCGGCGCGTGTCGCCAGCAGGGCCGGGTCGAGCCGTTCGTCCTTGGCGAGCTGGCCGACCCAGGCCGACACCAGGGTGACCGCCGGGCGCATGTTGCGGTCGAGGTCGTCCACCGACGCCGGAGGCGAGGGGGGCGGCGTCCCCTTCGCGGCACGAACGGCGTCGAGGATCTCGTCGGCAATGCCGCCTCGGGAGTGCCGATCGTCGACGCCTCGTGCCTGCGAGAGCTCCTTCGTCGATGACGGCGCCCGTTGCGAGATGCCCAGGATTGCGAGGTCGGGCAACACCTGGCGGACCGGCACGTCGGTGCGCATCGCCCGGCGCTCGCGCCACGCCGCGACGCTCTGGGCGACCGCCCGCGCATTGGGCCGCAGTGAGCGAGCATCTTTCAGTCGCAGCCAGGCGTCGTCGGGAGCGGAACCACTCGTCGGACGGGTGCGCAGCTCCTCGCACGCGTCCTCGGCCCATGCGATCCGCCCGACCTCGGCCAGCTGGGCGACGAGGCGTTCATGCACTTCGAGCAGGTACTCGACGTCGACAGCGGCGTACTGACGTTGGCTGTCGGACAGCGGGCGGCGAAGCCAGTCGGTCAACCGATCGCCCTTCGGTGGCGAGATCCCGATCTCACCCTGCAGCAACGACACCAACGACGGCGTCCCGTAGCCAACGAAACCGGCTGCCAGCTGCGTGTCGAACATTCTCGCGGGAACCGACCCGACTGCATGGGTGAGCACGTCGAGGTCCTGCTGGGCAGCGTGGATCACACACAGGGCGTCGGACGAGAACAGCTTGCCGAAGGGCGTGACGTCGACAGCCAACGGGTCGATGAGCGCCAGCTCCTGGCCGTCGGGTGTGCGCCACGCGACCTGCACCAGCGCAAGCTTCGGAAAGTAGGTGCGCTCGCGATGGAACTCGGTGTCGAGGGCGTAGCGCGGTGCCTCCAGCAGCGTCTGGACGAGATCGTCGAAGTCGGCCTGCCGATCGATCCAGCGATATGTGCTGGCAGTGTCAGGCACCGGTCGTACCGGACCCGGCGCCGGTGGCGACCTCGAAGCCCGCAGCTGTCCAGGCGATCATTCCTCCGGCGACGTTGACCACCGTGCGGCCCTGATCGCGAAGGAAGTTGCATGCTTGGCCTGATCGGCCGCCGGAGCGACACACGATGTAGGTCGGATCGCCATCGAAGGCATCGACGTTGCCGGGCACGGTGGCCAGCGGCAGCAGCGTGGCATGGCCGATGTGGCCCTGCTCCCATTCGCTCGGCTCGCGGACGTCGATGATGTGCGCCGATGGTCCGAGGGCCGCGAGATCCTGGACGGAGATTTCCTCAGTTGTCACGAGCTCAAGGGTATCGACCGAGGTCGTCGGGGGTGTTGATGTTGCGCATCGCCGCCGGATCGACGTCGACAGCGACCGACGTGAGCCGCCCGATCGCCACGTGGAGTGCTCGCTCGCCCTCGTCGAAACACCGGCGAACCCGTTCGAGCGCGAGCGGGTTCCAGAGCGCACATGTCGGCTCGATCGCCGACGTCCGCGCGACGACGACATCGGCGTCCGGATGTGCCCGCGCCGCCTCGACGATGTCAACGAGGTCCGTGCTGGTCAACGCCGGCAGGTCGCAGGCCGTGACGAAGACGCCGCCGACGTCGAAGTCGGACGCTGCAAACAGTTCCAGCACCCCGAGCACGCCACCGAGGGGTCCGGTCCCGGGGTACTGGTCGGGCAGGATCGGCATGCCCAGCGATTCGAGTTCGACCGGCGAACCTCCGTAGGCGACCACGCTGATGCACCCGGCCCCGCGGAGCACCGCTGCGACTCGGCTGGCCATCGGGACACCATCGATGTCGATCAGCGCTTTGGTGCGGCCCATGCGCCGGCTCGCCCCACCGGTGAGCACTGCGCCGACCAATGGGTGCATGGAGTCAGTCAGCCGGAATCCCCGTCGGGTCGAGCTGCAGCAGGAACGTTCGGCAGCGATCCGCCTCGTCGGTCTCCCCGATCTCAGCGGCCATCTCGCCGAGCCCACGCAGACAACGAAGGAACCCGCGGTTGGTCGGCTCCGACCACCGTACGTAGCCGCTTCCACGCCATCCGTTTGCCCGCAGCGTGTCGAGGCCACGGTGGTACCCGACGCGATACGCGGCGTACCGTTCGATCCGGTCTCGACCGAGATCGCCGAGTTCGGCCCATCCATCGAGACACCGCGGTGCCGTGGCGACCACCTCGGCGACCGCGTTGCGCCGCTGGTCGACCGGCTGGACCAACGCGGCCCGAAGACGAGCCGACAGGTCGGAATCGACGGGCGGCAACACGGTCGTCGGGAGTCCGGAGGAGAAGTTGATCGGCTGGTCGCTCACGGCATCGGATCGTAGGGGACGACTCGACCAGAGGCCTACAGTTGCCCGCGTGTTCGCCCTGACCCTCGACAACGCCGAGACCATCGCCCTCGTGGCAGCGACTGCGCTCGCGGTCGGCGCCGTCGTCTCGTTCTGGGTCATGAAGTCGATCGTGCAGAAGCTCGCCGTTGCGGCATTGCTGGGCATCCTCGCCTTCGCCGTGTGGACCCAGCGTGTCTCGTTGCAGGACTGCGCCGACAAGGTGCAGGAGAACTTCGAGCTGGCCGGCTCCGACGTGACGGTCACCGACACCGAATGCTCCTTCTTCGGCTTCACCGTGACGATCTCCGACCCGCGTAGCGACGCCGCACCGAATGGCGACTGACGCCCCGGACGTCGTCGACTCCGCGACCGGCGTCGACGGGAGCACCCTTGCCCGGCTGACCGCGGCGAAGACGGTGACCAACGTGGCCTTGCGTTGGATTCCGCCGTTCCTGCCCACGCTCGAGCGAGCGTTCGGGGCCACGACGACCCAGCTCACGACCGTGCTCGGCGTCGGCGAGCTGGCCGGATTGTCCACGATCTTCGCAGGGCGCCACCTCGACCGCGGTCGCGAACGGACCGTGATGATCGGCGCCCTCGGTCTCGTCGGCGCATCGGCGGTGCTGGCGCTCACCGGGACGTTGGCCGCCTTTGCGGTCTCGTTCTTCATCCTCGTGCTCGGCGTCTCGAACCTGACAGTGGCCGGCCAGGCCTGGATCAGCCACCGGGTGGACTACCGCTGGCGGGCCCGCTCGATGGGCCTCTACGAAACGTCGTGGGCGATCGCGCTGCTCGCGGGGGCGCCGATTGTCGCGGTGCTGATCAACGTGTTCGGCTGGCGCGGTCCGTTCGTCGCCATCGCCATCGCCTGTGCACTCGCAGCGCTCCTCGTCGCCAGGACACTGCCCCGAAACGAGCCGGCGACGGACCTTCATTCGATCGAACCCGCCGAGCACGCTGCCCACGTCGGCTCGACCGGTCGGCGTTCGTCGACCTCGATCACCGCTCGGGCCTGGCTCGTGATGATCGGCTCGGCGACCACGGCGATGGCCGGACTCTCGGTCTTCGTGATCTCGGGAAGTTGGCTCGATGACGCCTTCGGAGTGTCGACCGGCGGAGTCGGTGCGGTTGCCATGCTGTTCGGTGCCACCGAATTGGTGTCGAGCCTGGGCAGCGCTGCGTTCGCCGACCGGGTCGGAAAGCTGCGCACCACGCTCGTCGGTCTTGCTGCGTTGGGCGTCGGCCTTGGCGTGATGGTGAGCGCCGACGATCAGCTCTGGATGGGGATCGTCGGGCTGGTCGTGTTCCTGCTCGGCTTCGAACTCGCCTTCGTCGTGTCGCTGTCGCTGGTCAGCGAGTCGATGCCCGACGCTCGCGGTACGACACTGGCGGTGAGCAACGCCGTCGGAACCGTGGCACGAGCGACGGGCGCCGTAGCGAGCGGATGGCTCTACGGCATGCACGGGATCAACGGCACCGCAGCGCTGTCCGGTGCCGCCGCGATCGCTGCAGTCGGGTCCCTGTTGCTCAGCCGGCGGCTGTCGCCGAGTCGCCACTGAACGACACCACGAACGGGGCCATCGCCGCAGCGACCGCATCGGCATGGGTGTGCGGTCCGGCATGACCTGCCTCGGGAACCATGGCGACGCGGCACTGCGGAATCATGTCGACGAGCCCCTGCACCCCTGAGCGGTGGTGGGGACGGGCGTGCTCGCCGTACAGGGCCAACACCGGTGCCTCGATGGCGTCGCCGCGCCACGGAGCACCACGACGCAGGTCAGCGAGTTCGGCGACCATCGCAGCGCCTTCCCCGCGTCGTTCCGCGCGCTTCGACGCCGGCAGGCGCTCCCAGATTGCATCTCCCACGAGTCGCCGCATGAACGCCTCCGCGGCATCGCCGGGATCGTCGGCCGCCATCGCCGCCGCCCCGGCCGAGTCGCCTGGCCACCAGTCGAGCCACGACAGCGGCGTTTCGTACACGACGACGGCCGCCACGAGGTCGGGCCGGCGAGCCGCAAGTCCCAAGGCCACGTTGCCACCGAAGCTGTGACCGAACACGAGTGCAGGCGCCGAGGCCGTCGCCAACACTGCTTCGAGGTCGTCGATGTTGGCGTCCACCGTCCAGGGAGGGCCGACGTCAACCGAACGGCCGTAGCCGCGTCGGTCGTAGCGGATCACCCGGTGCGTGGCGTCCAGACGACGGCTGAGCCGCAGGAGGCCTGCGGCGCGATCCATCGAACCGTGCACGACGACCGCGGTCGGCGCCGACCGAGCGCCCGCCACGTCTGACCAGACACTCGTCGCCATCAGTCGACAGTCACGATCCGCAGCACGTCGGTGGCCGCGTCCGGCGGTCGCTCGCGAGTGGGGTCGGGCGCGCCGGCGAGCACCAGGACGCGGTCGCCCGATGCGATCAGCCCGGCTCGCAGCGCGGTCTCGACGGCGAACCACACCATCTCGTCGGTGCTGCCGTACAGATCGACCTCGATCGGCGTCACACCCCAGCTGAGCGACAGCGCTCGAACAACGTGAGGGTGCGGCGACAACCCGATCATCTGTGCCAAGGGGCGAAAGCGCGCCATCGCCCGCGCCGTGCGACCGCTTCGCGTGCAGCACAGGATCGCCGAGACGTCGGCGTCGCTGGCCGCCTGTGACGCCGCATGGGTGAGCGAAGCGGTGATGACGTCGATGTCGGACATCTGCTCGTGGTGTGAGAGTTGTTGGACGCGTCCGAGCCGGCTCGCCCAGTGCCGGTACGAGGCCTCGGATTCGGCGCGCTCCGCGACCGCTGCCATCGTGCGGACGACCGCCGCAGGATCGTGGCCGATCGCCGTCTCGCCGGAGAGCATGACCGCGTCGGTGCCGTCGAACACCGCATTCGCGACGTCGCTGACCTCAGCACGCGTCGGCGACGGCGCGGTGATCATCGACTCGAGCATCTGTGTTGCCGTGATCACCGGGACGCCCGCCTCGACACAGTGACGGATGATCCGCTTCTGGAGATGTGGAACGTCCTCGATCGGACAGTCGATCCCGAGATCGCCACGGGCCACCATCACCACGTCGGCCGCCGCGATGATCTCGTGCAGCTGCTCGACCGATGCGCTCGTCTCCATCTTCGCCACGATCTGGGCCCGATCGCCGACAACGTGGCGAACCTGCTCGATGTCGCCCGGCGATCGGACGAACGAGACCGCGATGAACTCGACGCCTGCCTCGGCAACCGCCGCAGCCAGCACCAGGTCGTGCGCAGTCGGAGACGGCAGGCGGAGACGGTCCGATGCCAGGTGAACCCCAGGCCGACCGTTCGCCTCTCCCCCGGTCTCGAGTCGAGCGGTGGCGAACGCATCGCCGACGTCGGTGACGCGCATCGCAATGGCGCCGTCGCCGAGCTGGACGCGAGCACCGATGTGGAGGTCCTCGAGCAGTGTTGGATAGTCGACCTCGATCCGACGGTCATCGCTCGGGCCGTTCCCGCTCACGAGCTGCACCGTTGTTCCCGTCCCCAGCACCACTCCACCCTCGGGAAATGCCCCGGCACGGACCTTGGGTCCCGGCAGGTCGGCGAGCACAGCGACCGGCACACCACGTTCCGCAGCCACGGAGCGGATCCGGGCGAGCACCTCGAGGTGCTCGTCGAGCGATCCGTGGCTGAGGTTCAATCGCATGACGTCCGCGCCGGCGTCGATCAGCTCGCCGAGCACCTTCGCAGAGTCGCTCGCAGGTCCGATGGTCGCCACGATCTTCGTTCGGCCGGTCATATCTGCTTGTCTATCTCACAATGGAACTGCTCATCATCCGCCACGGCTTGCCGGTACGACGTGAACTCACCGAAGGTGCGGCGGATCCCGAGCTCGCGCCCGACGGCCTCCGCCAAGCCGAACACCTCGCCGCGTACCTGGAGTCCGAGCGCATCGATGCCATCTATGCGAGCCCGATGGCGCGAGCGAAGCAAACAGCGGAGCCGCTCGCGGCACTGTTGCAGATGGAGATCCGACTCTCTGCTGGCGTGGCCGAGTGGGATCAGAACAGCCCGGAGTACGTGCCGGTCGAGGAGCTCAAGGCAGCCAACGACCCTCGTTGGCACGCGATGCTCGCCGGCGAATGGTCGTCGGACGAGTCCGAGGAGGACTTCCGGGCCCGAGTGCTCGACGCCGTCGAGACGATCATCAACGACCACCGCGGCCAGAAGGTCGCCGTCGTCTGCCATGGCGGGATCATCAACGGCTACCTGTCGCACATCCTGGGTCTCGGCGAATTCGCCCGAGGTTTCTTCTATCCGAACTACACCTCGATCAATCGAGTCGCCGCCGCGTCGAGCGGGGAACGTTCGATCGTCACCATCAACGAGACGAGCCATCTGCGCGGGACCGGCCTGCCGATGGGCCTGTTCCAGCAGGGCTGACGATGACGACGACCGGCGCCTCGGAGGGCACCACGGACCTGATCGACTTCCTCGATGCGTCACCATCGCCATGGCATGCCGTCGAATCGACCATCGACCGCCTCGACGGGTTCGTCCGCCTCGACGAAGCCGACGCCTGGGACGAGATCCCCGCCGCGGGTTACGTGGTGCGATCGGGTGCGATCATCGCGTGGCGGCTCCCGACCGGCTCCATTGCGGCGCACGCGCCGTTCCGACTCGTCGGCGCCCACACCGACTCGCCGTGCCTGCGTGTCAAGCCGCGGCCAGACACCGGTGGTCACGGCTGGAAGCAGCTGGCGGTCGAGGTGTACGGCGGCATCTTGAACAACAGCTGGCTCGACCGTGACCTCGGCATCGCCGGTCGCGTGATCGGTGCCGACGGATCGATGTCGTTGCTGAACGTCGCCGAACCGGTCGCCCGCGTTCCGCAACTCGCCGTCCATCTCGACCGCGACGTGAACAACATCGGGTTGACGCTCGACACGCAGCAGCACTTGACACCGATCTGGGGTGTCGGCACGCCCGTCGTCGACGAGTTCGCGTCGTGGATCCGAGATGCCGGCGAGCTGTCGACGGACCCGGCTTGGTGGGAACTCTGCTTGTACGACGTGCAGGGCGCCTCGGTGCTCGGCGCTGACCACTCCCTGCTCGCGTCGGGTCGCCTCGACAACCAGGTGTCGTGCTGGGCGGCCGTCACGGCGCTCGCCGCTTCGTCACCGGATGGCCATGTCGCCGTCGCCGTCCTGAACGACCACGAGGAGGTGGGTTCGTCGAGCAACACCGGTGCGGCCGGCCCGTTCCTCGAGTCGGTGCTGTCACGGCTCGTCGCCGCTCGCGGCGGCAGCGCCGATGACCTCGCACGGTCGCTCGTGTCCTCGTCGTGCGTATCGGCCGACAACGCCCACGCGGTGCATCCGAACTATCCCGAACGCCACGAGCCCGGTCACCGACCGATCGTGAACGCCGGCCCGGCGATCAAGGTCAACTCGAACCAGCGGTACGCGACCTCCAGCACGACCGCTGCCGGCTTTCAGCGCGCCTGCGAACGGGCGGGCGTGCCGTGGCAGGTGTTCGTCTCGCGCAACAACATGCCGTGCGGGTCCACGATCGGGCCGATCACCGCCACGCGCCTCGGCATCGCCACCGTCGACGTCGGCGTGCCGCAGCTCTCGATGCACTCGGCGCGCGAGCTGTGCGGAGCGGACGATCCGGGGTATCTCGCCGCGGCGCTGCAGGCGTTCCTCACCGACTGAGTCTCGGCGTTGCGTCGAGTCGAGGGCGTTCAGCCCACGCGGGCTTCGGCGAGGTCGAACAGCCGCTGCAGCTCGGCAGACAGTCGCTGCGATGCCTCGGTGATGGCACGACGCGGCGCGCGTCCGGAGTCGCCGACCTCGACCGTGATCGGCTCACCGATCACGACGTGCACCTTCTTGGGCCGGATCATCTTGGCGTGGCGCGGCATCACCCGCGCCGAGCCACCGATGCCGACGGGCACGATCGGCACGCCGGCACGAGCGGCGACGAATGCAGCACCATCGAACAGCGGGTGTAGGCGCGGGCCGTCCTTGCGTTCACCCTCGGGGAACAACACCAGCGGCTCGCCGTGTTCGAGCACGGTGATGCACCGCGACAACGCCTCGCGATCCGCGGTGCCCCGATTGACCGGGAACGCGCCGAGCGCCGAGAACAACCAGCCCAGGCGGGGGTACTTCCAGATCTCCTGCTTGCCCATGAACCGGATCCGGCGGGTACTCACGCACGCAACGATCGGCGTGTCGACGTAGCTGCGGTGGACGGGAGCGAGCACGTAGGCGCCCGTCGCCGGGAGGTGTTCTCGTCCGTCGATGTGCATGCGGGTGAACGCCTGGGTGAACCAGCACACGAGCGAACGAAAAACCCGATAGGTCACCAGACTCGAACGCGAGTCCGAGGCAAGCCAGGTCTTCGGTTTCGTCACGCCGGTATCAGCTCCAGCACGCGTGCGACCACCTCGTCGATCGAGAGTCCGGTCGAATCGACGGTCACGGCATCGGACGTCTCGGTGAGCGGGCTGTCCGCCCGAGTCGAGTCCTTGCGATCACGCTCGATGATCGACGCCTCGACTTCGGCGACGTCGCCACCGATTTCCGCCACACGCCGTTCGGCGCGCACACGGGGCGATGCCGTCACGAACAGCTTCAACGTTGCGTCGGGAAACACGACCGAGCCGATGTCGCGCCCTTCGACCACTCCCCCGCCGTGTGTGGCGACCCACGCTCGTTGGCGCCGAACGAGTTCGGAACGCACCCGAGCGTTCGCAGCGACTGCACTCACGGCTGCGGTGACTTCCCGCCCGCGGATCTCGACGGTTGCGTCGACGCCGTCGACGACCACGGACGAACCGTCGAGCGTCATCTCCACGGCGTTGGCGAGCGAGGCCACATCGTCGGCGTCGGCCGGATCGATGCCCCGCCGCAGCGCTGCGAACGTGACGGCTCGGTACATCGCTCCCGTGTCGAGGTACTCCAGGCCGAGTCGTGCGGCGACCGCTCGGCCGACGGTGCTCTTGCCCGCACCGGCGGGCCCGTCGATGGCGATCACCATCGGCGCGACCGAAGGGACGGCCGCGCTCACCACGACACTCCGAGCGGGCGGCCTTCGTCGTAGCCGGCGGTGCTCTGCACTCCGACCACGGCGCGTTCCTGGAACGCCGCGATCGAGTCGGCACCGGCGTAGGTGCACGCCGAGCGGAGGCCGGCGACGATCTGATCGATGATGTCCTCGACACTCGGGCGTTCGGGGTCGAGATACATCCGCGACGTGCTGATCCCTTCCTCGAACAGTTCCTTGCGAGCGCGTTCGAACCCGTGGTCGCCCTGCGTGCGGTGCTTGACCGCCCGGTTCGATGCCATTCCGAAGCTCTCCTTGTACAGCCGACCATCGGGATCTCGAAGTGTGTCGGCGGCCGATTCGTAGGTGCCCGCGAGCCACGAACCGAACATCACGCTCGCGGCGCCACCGGCGAGCGCCAGCGCCACGTCACGGGGAAAGCGAACGCCACCGTCGGCCCAGATGTGGCGCCCGAGACGCCGCGCCTCGTCGGCGCACTCGAGCACCGCCGAGAACTGTGGGCGCCCCACACCGGTCATCATCCGGGTGGTACACATCGCCCCCGGGCCCACGCCGACCTTGACGACGTCCGCGCCTGCTTCGATCAGCTGGCGCGTCCCATCGGCGGTCACCACGTTGCCGGCGACGATCTTCGCGTCCGGCAGCGCGGAGCGCACCGACTCGACTGCGTGCAAGGTGCGCGTCTGATGACCATGTGCCGTGTCGATCACGAGCACGTCGACGCCGTGGCCGACCAGTTCCTTCGCCCGACCTGCCGGATCACCGTTGATGCCGACCGCTACACCGACCATCAGACGACCGTCGGCGTCGACCGCCGGCTCGTAGATCGTCGAACGCAGCGCCCCCTCGCGCGTGATCACGCCGAGCAGGCGCCCGTCGTCGACCACCGGGGCCACACGAAGGCGATTCTTGCCGAGATGGTCGAACGCCGCTGCCGGATCGATGTCCGGGCTCAGGATGTGCAGGCTCGAACTCATGACGTTCACCAGCTGCGTGAACCGGTCGAAGCCGTCACCGTCGCGTTCGGTGAACACGCCGACCGGCACACCGTCGTCGACCACGACGACCGCGCCGTGAGCACGTTTGTGGATCAGCGAGAGCGCGTCGGCGATCGTGGCATCCGGGCCGAGCGTGATCGGCGTCTCGAAGACGGTGTGGCATCGCTTGACGTAGTCGATCACCCCGGCCACGACGTCGACCGGGATGTCCTGCGGCAAGATGGCGATGCCGCCGCGTCGGGCGACGGTCTCGGCCATGCGACGCCCAGCGACGGCGGTCATGTTCGACACCACCAGCGGGATCGTGGTGCCGATCCCATCGGGGGTGTGCAGGTCGACGCTCATCCTGGACGGCACGTCGGACAGGCTCGGCACCATGAAGACGTCGCTGTAGGTCAGGTCGAAGCCAGATTCGGGGTGAAGCATGCGCATGGGTTCCTCCTCGTGTCGATCGACCCGTCCTGGGCCGCCGACTCGACTCGCTTGACGAGCGAGCACAGGCTAGGGCCTAGCCTGGCGCGTCCATGACCTCTCACGCTGCGCCGCCCGTCGTCCTCGTGCACGGTTGGGGTGGATCATTCGAGTCGACGTGGCAACGCAGCGGCTTCACGGCGCTGCTCGAAGATGCGGGCCTCGACGTCGTCGGCGTCGACCTGCTCGGCCACGGCACCGCCCCGAAGCCACACGATCCCGACGCCTACGGCGATCTCACCGAACGGGTGCACGAGGCGCTCGACGACCGGTCCGTCGACGCAATCGGGTTCTCGCTCGGAGCGATGACGCTGCTGCGCCTCGCGATCGCCCAACCTCACCGCTTCAACAGGATCGTGCTGGCCGGCATCGGCTCGAACATCTTCGACCGCGACGATTCGGGCACCAAGGCGATCATCGCCGGACTGGAATCGGTCGCCGCGGGTGGCGACCCCTCCTCGTTGGAGAACACCGTCCGGCTCTTCACCCAGTACGCCAGCCAACCCGGCAACGACATCGAGGCGCTCACCGCCGTCATGAAGCGCCCGCCGGCCGTCGACATCACGCCCGAGGCGTGTGCCGCCGTCACATGCCCCGTGCTCGTGGTCGTCGGCGACCAGGACTTCGTGTACCCGGGCGATGCGCTGGCCGCCGCCTTCCCGAACGGCCGCTGCGAGACCTTGCGAAACGTCGACCACTTCGCGACGACGGAGTCGTTCGGGTTCTTCGACGCTGCGCTCGAATTCCTCGACGCCATCTGAGCCAGACGATGACGTCTGACGACCTCGTCACCACCGACGTCGAGCGTGCCGCCGCCGCGATCACCGCGGGCGGCCTCGTCGCCATGCCGACCGAGACCGTCTACGGCCTCGCCGCCGACGCCACGAACTCCGAGGCGGTTCGTCGAATCTTCGAGGTCAAAGGCCGACCGGCCGACCATCCTCTGATCGTCCACCTGGCCGCTGCCGACCAACTCGACGAGTGGGCGGCGACGGTCCCCTCGGCAGCCCGCCTGCTGATCGACGCCGCGTGGCCCGGTCCGCTGACCGTGATCGTGCCTCGTGCGGCCGCAGTGCTCGATGTCGTGACCGGCGGACTTCATACCGTCGGGCTCCGCGTTCCTGCTCACCCGATGGCGCTGGAGTTGCTCGACCGTGTGGCCGTCGGCCTGGCCGCCCCCTCGGCGAACCGCTTCGGTGCCGTCAGCCCCACGACCGCCGAGCACGTGCTGCGTGATCTCGGCGACCGCCTCGATCCTGCTCGGGACGTGATCCTCGACGGCGGGGCGTGTCCGATCGGCGTCGAGAGCACGATCGTCGACTGCGCCACCGTGCCGGCGCAGATCCTGCGCTCCGGCGGTGTGTCGGTCGAGGATGTGCATCGGCTGCTGGCGGGCGACATTGCCGATGCCTCCGGCCCGAGTCGGGCCAGCGGGATGCTCTCGTCGCACTATGCGCCGCGCTGCGCGGTGCGACTGGTCGACTCCGCCGACGACGCGATGGCGCTGAGAGCGGGCACCATCGGCTCGGAGATCATCGACCTCACCGACGACCTCGTCACCTACGCCCGCGAGCTGTACGCCCGCCTCCGCGACGCTGACGATCGCGGCATCAAGATGGTGATCGCCGTGTTGCCGCCCGCCGAGGGCTTGGGTCACGCAATTCGCGACCGTCTCACGAAGGCCGCAGCGCCTCGTCCGGCCTGAACGAACTCGATGGGCTCATGGCCAGTCGACGGCGTTCAGATTGCTGACCCAGGCGTCGCGGACCGCGATCACGTCGGGTGTCGGCGCACCGTCGACTCCACCGATGGTGATGCTGACCGTCGATGCGCCCGCATCCGGGACGACGTCGAGGCGACACCAGCAGTCGAACGGTTCGTGCAGGTAGGTGTCGAGCCGGTAGGGCGGATCGTCGTCGAGCACCTCGCCGAGCCACGCGGCGACCACCAGCATGGCTTCGAACGTCTCGACGGGGAGCGCTTCGACGGTGAACGAGGGAACATCGCGGGCGATCCCTGCAGTCGGGTCGGCGGTGGAATCGTCGGATCGCGACATCCGGTGCGTGTCGGGCTCTGATCCGGCTGGGCCATCGGCATCGGGCGTCTCGATGCCCTCGTCCCGGGTGCGTGTGTTCACGGCCAGGAGGGCAGCGTCGGCGGCTTCGTTGATCCGTTGCATGTCGGCGGGGTCGCCACCTTGGTCGGGATGGTGGGCCTTGGCCAGCCGGCGCCGGGCGGCACGGATGTCGTCGCCGCTGGCGTCACGACCGAGGCCGAGCGTGGCGAACGGATCCGGCCGGGTCATCGGGGTCAGCGAGCGGAGTCGCGCAACTCGGCGTAGCGCTCGCGGAGGTCGCCCGACTCGACCGGCTCGACCACAGCGCCGCCGGCGCCGAGCCCCCACCGCTGCTGCACCGTGGCGTGATCGACCCCACCGGCCACCGCTGCTGCCTGCACGGCAGCGCCTGCGGCGACGGCCTGGTCGACGCCCGCGAGCACCAGCGGTTGGCCGACCAGTCCAGCGAGCACCGCTCGCAAAGCGTTCGACCGTGCACCACCTCCGGTCAACACCACCCGCCCCGTGACGGCGGCGTGGTCGCGCAGCGCGTCGAGCGCATCGAGCAGACCGCACGCAACGCCGTTCACGGCGGCGAGCGCGAACTGCTCGCGGGTGACGTCGCTGCGCAGTCCGCCGATCAGCCCGGTCGCGTCGGGGCGATTCGGGGTGCGTTCGCCGTCGAGATACGGCAACAGCACCGGCACGTCGGTGTCGCCGACGGCGGCGAGCGCGAGCCGGTCGAACTCATCGTGGTCGACGCCGAGCAGCCGGGCGACCGCGTCGAGCACCTTGGCTGCATTCGAGGTGCACACCAACGGCAGGAACCGGCCGGTCGCGTCGGCGAATCCAGCGACGGCCCCAGTCGGGTCCGCCGTGGGTGCATCGGCAACAGCGAACGCGGTGCCTGATGTGCCGACCGACAGCGCGGCATCGCCGGGGGCGAGGCCGAGTCCCAGTGCCGCAGCCATGTTGTCGCCGGTTCCGACCGCAACGGCGATGTCGTTCCACTGACCGGCGACGTCGAGTGGTCCCAGCACTGTGGGAACGACGTCGGTCCAGTCCCGCTCACCGTCGATCACGGCGAGCAGATCCCAGCGGTACTCCCCTGTCGCCGGCGACCAGTAGCCGGTTCCCGAGGCGTCGCCACGGTCGGTGGTGAAAGCGCCGGTCAGGCGGTGCGTCAGGTAGTCGTGCGGCAACAGCACCCGAGCCATGCGTGCCCAGGCCTCGGGGTGCGAGCGATGCAACCACGACAGCTTCGTCGCTGTGAATGCCGCCACCGGCACGCTGCCAACGGCGTTGGCCCAGGCCTCCGTGCTCCCCAGCTGCTTGACCAACCAGCCAGCATCGGGGGCGGACTCGGTGTCGTTCCAGAGTTTGGCGGGGTGGACGGGTTCGCCGTCGGCGTCGAGCGCAACCATGCCGTGCTGTTGGCCGGCGACGCTGATCGCCTCGACCCGGGCACCGCCCGGAAGGTCGCTGAGCGCCGCGTTCCAAGCGTTGTCGAAGGCGTCCGACCACGAATGAGGGTCCTGTTCGCTGCACGGCGGTGTGACGGCTGGATGCGGCGACGACGACGATGCGACGATCTCGCCGGAGTCGAGATCGCGAATCTCGACCTTGGTGGACTGGGTGGACGAGTCGACGCCGGCGACGAAAGGCACCGCCGCAGACTAGATCCAGTCGACCGACCCGCCCCTCCCCAGCGATGAGCGAACCGACCGGATACGGCGGTTTCGCTCATCGGAACGACCCGTACCTCCTCAACGATGAGCGAACCGACCGGATACGGCGGTTTCGCTCATCGCGAGCGCTCCTCGGGCAGCGTCGACGAGTCCGAGATCCAGTCGGCGCGGTGATCCCAGGCGTCGTCGAACACGATGTCGTCGAGCGGCTTGCGCTTCACCGGACCGTGGCGGCCCTCGGGGACACCGAGCGTGATGCACGCCGACAATGCAACGCCGTCGGGGATGTCGAGGAGCTCACGCAGCTGAGTCTCGACGCCGAGGTGCCACATCGTGAGGGCACCTCCGTAGCCGAGCGCACGCGCTGCGAGGAGCAGGTTCTGGCAGGCGGGATACACCGAGGCACCCTCGTACGGTGACGCCGAGCGATAGCGGTCGAGGCAGACGAGCACGACCACCGGCGTCCGTTCGAATCGATCGACATAGCGCTGCATCGAGTCGGCGAAACGGGACGGGCGATACCCATCGTGCTCTCGTTTGGCATTCCAACCGGCTCGGAATGCATCTCCCAGCAGTTGCTTGGCGGCCGTCGCACGCGGTCCGTCGCGCAGCACCAGAAATCGGAACGGTTGACGATTCGACCCCGACGGCGCCCGGCCGGCGTGCCAGAGGATCGAAGCGAGATCATCGTCCGGAATCGGTTCGTCGGTGTAACGGCGGATCGCTCGCGTGGTGGCGAGCCCGTCCAGCAACCCGATCGGTTCGGGCGGCGACGTCACCGGCCCTGGAACTCAGGGTCTCGCTTCTCCATGAACGCGGTGACCCCTTCGGTGAAGTCATTCGTGCGCAGCAACGGCAGCAGCTGCAAGAAGACGTGATGGACGTTCTGTTCGAACGTCTCGGTCTCAGCTGCTCGCATCATCCGCTTGATCGCCCGCACGGCGAGCGGTGCGTTCGCAGCGATCTCGTTCGCCATCGCCGTGGTGCGATCAGCGAACTCATCGGCGCTCACCACGTGGTTGACCAGGCCCAGATCGAGCGCCTCGGCGGCGGTGAGCGTGCGCCCGGTGAAGGCGATCTCGGCGGCCTTTGCGTAGCCGACCATCCGCGGGAGCAGCCATGTGCCGCCGCTCTCGGGCAGGATGCCACGCTTCGCGAAACCGGGGTTCAGCTTGGCGGAGTCGACGGCGATGCGGATGTCGCAGCCGAGCGCCAGGTCGAGGCCGTAGCCCGCCGAACCGCCGTTCAGCGCGCAGATCGTCGGTGTGTCGAGGTTGTGCAGCACCACCGGAGGTGCGCTGCGGAGATCGAACTCACCAGAGAACGTCGCATCGCCGCCACCGAGGTTGCCGAGACCACCCTTGGGCCCGGCCATCTGGGCCTGCAGGTCGAGGCCGGCGCAGAACGCCCGCCCCGCTCCGGTGAGCACGATGCAGCGCACATCAGGGTCGTGATCCGCCCGCAGCAGCAGCTCACTGATCTGCTGCAGCATCGGCCCCGAGATCGTGTTCATCCGCTCGGGAGCGTTCAGCGTGAGGGTGGCAACATGGTCGACGACCTCGTACTTGACCTCTGTGTCGTCACTCGATGTGCCATCTGGTCCGGTCGCATCGTTCACGGTGCCGAAACGTAGTGCCTCGCATTCTCCCGGAACGACGCGTACAATCTGGCCACCTTAGAAATACGGGCAATCCCGCCCGTATTCCCACAAGGGGGAGAAACCACAACATGAAAGCAACCCGCGTGAAGCGCGTCGGTGCACTGTTGGTCGGTCTGAGTCTCGTCGCCGCAGCTTGCGGCAGCGACGACGAAGGCAGCGCCACGACAGATGCCACCGAGACCACCGATGAGATGGTCGAGGAGACCACCGCTCCGGAGACCACCGACGACATGACCGAAGAGACCACGGCGCCGGAGACCACCGACGACATGGTCGAGAGCGAGACCGTTCAGGCCGCTCCGACCTGTAGCGGCGACAGCGACGGCACCCTGAACATCGCGACCGTGCTCCCGGAGACGGGCAACCTGGCCTTCCTCGGCCCGCCCGAGTTCGCGGGCGCTGAGCTCGCAATCCAGGACATCAATGCAGGCCGGCGGCGCCCTCGGTGCCGACGTCACGCTCGACCAGGGCGACTCCGGCGACACCTCGACCGACATCGCCAACCAGACCGTCGACCGTCAGCTCGCTGCCGGCAACGACGCGTTCATCGGTGCGGCTTCGTCCGGCGTGTCGTTCACGTTCATCGACAAGCTCGTCGAGAACTGCAAGATCCACTTCAGCCCGGCCAACACCTCGCCGGACTTCACCGACTACGCCGACGACGATCTGTACTTCCGTACCGCTCCGTCCGACGTGTTGCAGGGTCGCGTGCTCGCCGATCTCATGATCGAAGAGGGCGTCACCACGGCCACCTTCATGGCGCTGCAGGACCCGTACGGCGAAGGCCTCCTCAAGTACTCGACCGAGCCGTTCGCGGACCAGGGCGGCGAAATCGTCGAACAGTTCACGTACGACCCGCAGGCCGCCGAGTTCTCGGCAGAAGTCGACAAGGTCGTTTCGGGCGATCCCGAGGCCCTCGTCATCATCGGCTTCGAAGAGACCTCGAAGATCCTCACCTCGCTGTTCGAAGCGGGCTTCACGCCTGCCGACGGCAAGAAGATCTACCTGGTCGACGGCAACGTCGGTAACGCACTCGGCGAGCAGCTGCCCGCCGGATCGATGGAAGGCATCCGAGGCACCCTGCCCGCAGCCGAGATCACCGGTGACTTCCAGGACCAGCTCCTGGCCGTCGATCCGGAACTGATCGACTTCAGCTACGGACCGGAGACCTACGACGCGGTGATCATCGTGGCCCTGGCCGCGCAGATCGCCGGCACCGACGATCCAGCTGCCATCGCAGCCGAGATCAACGGCGTCACCCGCGACGGCGAGAAGTGCACCACCTACGCTGATTGCGTGGCGCTCATCGAAGCCGGAACCGACATCGACTACGACGGACCTTCCGGCCCGCAGACGTTCGGCCCCGAAGGCGAGCCGACCGAAGCGAGCTTCAAGATCCTCACCTACGATGCGGACAACATGGTCGAGGCTGGTACCCCGACCGAGTTCCGTTTCGCCAAGATCTGATCACTCAGATCTGAACTGAACACTCGATGACGGGGGGTCGCCTGCGGGCGGCCCCCCGTTGTCGTTTTCAATCGTTGCGGAACTGCTGGATCACATGGCGGCACGCTGGTTCGTCGAGGAACGCCTGCTTCACCTCGCGTCGCTCGAGTTTGTAGATCTCGGGTTCCAGCACCGACATCACCTTCTCGATGCTGTTGAACCACTCCCCCACCGCCCCTTGTACGTCTCGGTCGTCGATCCGGTCGGCTCGGCCCGACATCGCGTTGCGCTGATCGTCGAGTTCTTTGGAGCCGAGGGCGGCCCCGGTTGCGAGTTGATCGCGCACGATTTCTGCTTCGCCGATCTCGGGGAGCTGCAGCGTCGCGATCCGATCACGCCACGCGATCAAGGCGGTGTCGGCCCGTTCCAGGCCAGCCGCGATGGCCGGACCACGCTCGTCGGGCGGACGCGATGCAATGCCCGAGACGGAATCGTTGACGATGTCGACCAACTCGTCGTCGAAGCGACGCAGTTCCTCGCAGACCGTTCGGGCGAACTCCGTTCGGTCGGGACCGGAGCCCGATTGGCATGCCACGAGCAACACGCTTGCCACCACGAACAACCCGACAGCTCGTCTGGTGAGCACGGCCGGGTGTGCCGCCGTCAACGAGCCTTGGCGAGCGTGCCCAGGTACAGCTCGATGACCTTGGGGTCCTTCAGCAGTTCCTCGCCGGAGCCCGTATAGGCATTGCGGCCCTGGTCGAGCACGTAGCCCCGATCACAGATCTGCAGGCATCGAGCCGCGTTCTGTTCGACCATGATGATCGACACTCCGGTGGAGTTGACCTCTTTGACGCGATCGAAGACCTGATCCTGCAGCACCGGCGACAGGCCCGCACTCGGCTCGTCCAACAGCAGCACCGACGGTTCCATCATCAACGCTCGACCCATCGCCAGCATCTGGCGTTCGCCGCCGGACAGCGAGCCCGCGCGCTGGTCGATGCGTTCACCGAGCCGAGGGAAGATGTCGACGACCTCGGCGATCATCTCCGGAACGCCGGACTTGCGGAGATAGCCGCCCATCTCCAGGTTCTCGCGGATGGTGAGCGACGGAAACACGTTGTTGATCTGCGGGACGTATCCGATGCCACGCGACACAAGAAAGTTCGCCTTTTTCCCGGTGACATCGTCGCCGCGATACCACACGGTTCCCTCGGTGACCTTGATCAGGCCGAACAGCGCCTTCAGCATGGTCGACTTTCCGGCGCCGTTGGGGCCGATGATGCCGATCAGCTCGCCGTCACCGAGGATCAGTTCAGCGCCGTTGAGGATGTTCACTCCCGGCACGTAGCCGGCGACCACGTTCTCGACGTGGATCAGATGGTCAGACATCGGACTCGCTCCCAGCTGGATCAGCGTCTCTCGAACCATCGTCGACCGCTTCGCGGATCTCCTCGGTCAACGCGGCATGCGACGAACCGAGGTACGCGTCGACGACGGCGGCGTTCTCGCCGATCGAACGCGGCGGACCCTCGGCGATGATCATCCCTTCGGCCATGACGACGACCCAATCGGAGATGTCCTGCACGACGTCCATGTCGTGTTCGACGAACATCACCGTGATGCCCTCGGACCTCAGCCGCTTCACGTGGCCGAGCAACGACTGCGTCAGTGCCGGGTTGACGCCCGCCATCGGCTCGTCGAGCATGATCAGCGTCGGATTCGCCATCATGGCGCGCGCCATCTCGAGCAGCTTGCGCTGGCCACCCGACAGTGCACCGGCGTACTCGTCCTTCATGTGGGTCATGTTGAACTCTTCGAGGATCTCGAGCGATCTCGCCTGGACTTGCTTCTCCTGGGCGTGCCAGCCGCTGAACAGTCCCTTCCACATCGCTTCGCCCGACTGCGCCTGCGCGGCGAGCATCATGTTGTCCAGCACGGTCATCTTCGCCAGGACCTTGGTCAGCTGGAACGTGCGCACCATGCCCTTGGCCGCGAGCTGGTGCGAGCGCTCTCCGCTCGTCTCGGCTCCGTTGAAGAAGACCTTGCCCTCGTCGGGGCTGTCGAAGTTGGTGAGGAGGTTGAAGAACGTGGTCTTGCCGGCACCGTTCGGACCGATGAGCGCCGTGATCGCGCCGCGCTGCACTTCCACGTGCTCGACATCGACGGCTCGCAGTCCTCCGAACGAGCGCGCGACGCCCTTGGCGACCAGGATCGGATCGGGCTTGGGGGCGCCGGGAACGTGATCGACGCCGTCGAACATCCCGATCGCCGGGTTGTCCCACTCGCGCTGGATCCCGGCGGCTCCGCCGCCGCCCGAGGTGCGGCCGAACTCGACGGCGTCGCCGACGCCGGTGCTGTCGTCACTTGCGGGCATCGATTGCAATCTCTCTCTTGTCGCCGAAGATGCCCTGGGGTCTGAAGATCATCAGGAGCATCAGGGTCAGCCCGACGAGCATGAATCGAACGGGGCCCACCTGCGAGCGCTCCATGATCTGGTCGGGCATGATGTCGTTGTCGATCAGTTCGATCAGTACGTTCTCGGTGAACGACAGGATGACCCAGAAGAGCATGGAGCCGATGACCGGTCCCCAGATCGTCGCAAGGCCCCCGAGAATCGCTGCGGTCAGCGCGAAGAAGGTCTGTTGGGTTGCGTAGTTGTCCGGCTGCACCGAGTTCTGTTGGATCGCGTAGAACATGCCGGCGAGCGTGCCGAACGAGCCACCCAGGATCAGCGACTGCATCTTGAATCGGAAGACGTCCTTGCCGAGTGCGGTCGCGGCGTCTTCGTCCTCACGGATCGACCGCAGCACGCGTCCCCATGGCGACTTCACGAGGCGCCACACGATGAACACCGACAGCAGCACCAACGACCAGCCCACGACGAGTTCCCAGAGATCCGCTCCGCTGAACTCGAGGTTCAGACGTCCGAAGAGTCGGAATCCGTAGGTCTGGCTGTTGTTGAACGGGTTCCAGCTCTGGAAGCTGTTCGCGAATCCGTTGATGCCGTTGGAACCACCTGTGACGTCGCTCAGTGTTGCGGCGCGCACGATCAATCTGATGATCTCGCCGACCGCAATCGTGACGATGGCGAGATAGTCGGCTCTGAGCCGGAGCGTTGGCAGACCCAGGATCAGTCCCAGCACCACACCGGCCAGCAACCCGACGATGATCCCGACCCAGAGAGGAGCGCCGAGCGTGTTCGTCGTGATCCCCACGCCGTAGGCGCCCGCCGCCATGAACGCGACCTGACCGAAGTTCAACAATCCGGTGTAGCCGAAGTGCAGGTTGAGCCCGATCGCTGCGAGGGCGAAGATGATCGCCTGCTGCGAGATGCCCGATCGGAATGCATTGGAGATGATGGAGTTCCAATCCATGCTCTTAACCGATCCTCTGCTTGCGTCCGAAGATGCCGTGAGGCATCACGAGCAGGATCCCAACCATCACGACCAGTGCTCCGACGTTCTTCAACTCTGGGGCCACGACGAGCGTGGCCATGAACGTGAACACGCCGATCACGAGTCCACCGACCATCGCGCCGAAGTCGGTGCCGAGGCCGCCGAGTGTGACCGCTGCGAACACGAGCAGCAGCAACTGCTGACCCATCAACCAATTGATCTGGCTGTTCAGGCCGAAGAAGACCGCGCCGGCGGTGACGAGCGCGCCACCGACGAACCACACTGCCGTGACCGTTCGGTCGACGTCGATGCCGGTCGATGCAGCGAGGTCGTTGCTGTCTGCGACGGCGCGCATCGCCTTGCCGAGCTTGGTCATCCGCAGCGCCAGCGCCGTCCCGACCAGCAGCAGGACCGCCAGCACGATGATCAACAGTTCCTTTGGCAGCACGTCGATCGGACCGATCGAGAACAGGATCTTGGTCTGCACGGCGTACTGCTCGTACGGACGGGACGTTCACCGAAGAGGAAGAGGAAGAAGAACCGTGAGGAAAGAGCGCAAGCCGATCGAGATGATCATCATGGCGGTCAGTCCGGTTCCGCGTTTTCGCAGCGGTCTCCACAACGCGAGGTCGGTCGCTGCCGAGCCGAGGCCACCGAAGATCAGTGCGATGGCGCCGGCGGCGATCAGGTTGATGCCGAGGATCGAGTTGAAGAAGTACGCGACGAGCGCTCCGAACACGATCTGCTCGGAGAGTGCGAAGTTGACCAGACCGGTCGTTCCGTAGATGAGTGAGAGACCGATGGCGCAGAGCCCGATGATCAGTCCGAAGATCACCCCTTCGAACAGCAGCCGCGCACCACGGGTGAGCAGCCCGTCGCTCGTCTTGTCTCTCGCAGCGCCGATGGCGTCGCCCTCGGCGAGGTTGAACAGCACTCTCGTCGGTTGGCCGACCCGCGCCTCGAGGGGCAGCACCTGCTTGTCGGCCCGCACGAGTTCGACGTTCTCCGGCAGCGTCTCGACGTTCAACTCAACGGCGTACTGACCTGGCCCCGGGAGCGCCACGGACACGTATCCAGTTGCGTCCGACGTTCCCCGGCCGATCTCGGCGCCGGTCGACTCGATGACTCGATCGGTGATGACCGCCTCGTACACGATGATCTCGGCGCCTTCGACCGGGTCGCGATCACCGCCGTCCTCGGGCTTGGCGAGCAGGGTGGTCTCCACCGACTCACCGGTTTGGGCTGATGCCGTCGTCGCCGGCAGCAGGCCCACGAGTCCGACCACCGCAAGCACGATCCCGATGAGGGTCACGATGCGCCGTTGCGTAACGGAGGTGTCTGGCATAGTCGCCGGAGCTTAGGCGCGTTGCGGTGTGTCCACGAAGAACGGCGGGCCAGTGTTCGTTTCGTCCGCATGAACACTTGGCGTTCGAGGATCGAGCGGTTCGAGTGCAGCTTGGATGAACTGCACCGTCACGACCCACAGTGCGGTGGCCCCGGCCACATGTGCTGCGACGAGCACTGCGGGGATGTCATTGAAGTACTGGACGTAGCCGATGCCGCCTTGGATGACGGCGATGAACATCCACGTCGAGATGTTGCGCGACAAACGATCGAACAGCGACGGGGTGCGGCGCAGCACCACGACCAACCCCAAGAACACGGCGACGGCGATCCAGACCGTGACGCTGTGAAGCTCCGCCACGGTCGAGATGTCGAAGCCGTAGCGTCTCGCGGTTTCGTCACCTGCGTGCGGACCTGCTCCGGTGACCACGGTGCCCGTCGCAAGCGCGGCGGCCACGAGGGCGCCGAACAACACCACGAGACCGGTGACGAGCGGTGTCACGCCGATCGATGAACGACCAACGACCTGTTCGGGTCGGGCGCGGTGGATCGCCACGAGTCCGAACCCGATCGACAGCATCGCCAGGAGGAAGTGTGACTGCACGAGGAAGGGGTGCAAGTCGCCGCGGACGGCCATCCCGCCCACCACGCCGTTGCCGAGGATCGTCGCCAACACCGCAAGCGACGGCACCTTCAGGCCACGCCGCACCGGTCGCACACGAAAGGCGCCGATCGCCATCAGCAGTGTCGGAATCCCGACGAGGCCACTGACCAGGCGGTTGATCTGCTCGATGGCAGCGTGTCCGCTCGACACGTCGATGAAGCGCTCGTTGTTGCAGTTCGGCCAGTCGTCGCAGCCGAGACCACTGCCGGTGAGTCGCACGATCGCACCGGCGACCGTGAGGAAGCACACACCGGCGACGGTGATGATGGCGATCTGCCGGTAGCGGCGAAGCGACATGGTGAATCTGGGGCGGGAGGAGCCCTCGTGTTCCATACGTCTCCGAGGATATGGCTAGCGTCGGCCGGGTGCTGAGTTCGTTCGACGACTTTCCCATCCATCAGACGTCACGTCCGATCGCCCAAACGGCCACGAGCGACATCAACCACTACGACCGGTACTTCTTCAACGGCTACACGAAGGACACTCGACTCTTCTTTGCCACGGCGATGGGGCTGTACCCGAACCGCCACGTCGTCGATGCCTCCTTCAGCGTGGTCGCCGACGGTGGCACGCCCGCCGCTCGCCAGATCAGCGTGCATGCGTCGGGAAGAGCGCCCGCGGATCGTTCCGACGCCAACGAGGTCGGCCCGATCAAGGTCGAGGTGCTCGAGCCGCTCAATGCGCTCCGAGTGATCGTCGATGCTCCCGACCAGGGCCTGCGCGCCGATCTGACGTTCGTGAGGCGGTCGGCACCGATCGAAGAGCCGCACTTCTTCCAGCAGATCGGTCTGCGGGTCACGTTCGACTACACCCGTCTCACCCAGTTCGGTGGCTGGGAGGGTTGGATCGAGATCGACGGCGT
Source organism: Ilumatobacteraceae bacterium (assembly GCA_963741755.1). Classification (GTDB taxonomy): domain Bacteria; phylum Actinomycetota; class Acidimicrobiia; order Acidimicrobiales; family Ilumatobacteraceae; genus Sva-07. Next base: position 239,129 of record CAVUJG010000002.1, read on the forward strand.
GCTGCACGACCTCGCCCCCGGCGAAACCCTCGGGTGTCGCGACCGCTCGTGGGGTATCCGTGGCGTGGGCGAACGCTCCTCCACCGGCGCTCCGGTCGCCGACCCGCAGTTCTTCTGGTTGTGGGCACCGCTCAATTTCGACACGTTCTCGACTCACTTCGACGTCAACGAACTGTTCGACGGCAGACGCTGGCACGAGACCGGCTTCATCGCGCCGATCGCCGGACCCGATGGCGCACCACCGGCTGAAGCGATGCGATCCGTCGACTACCAGATCGAGTGGCGGCCGGGCACTCGGACAGCCGAGTGGTTCGAGGTGACGATGACACCGTGGGTCGGTGAGCCCACCACGATCCGACTCGAACCGCTCTTCGAGTTCCAGATGGCCGGCCTCGGCTACCTGCATCCCGAGTGGGGCCACGGCGTGTGGAAGGGCGAACTGGCGGTCGGCGGAGAACGCTGGGACCTCCCGGTCGAGAACCCGACGGCAATCGACCGACTGCACGTGCAATCGATCGTTCGCGCCACGACGTCTGGCGGCCTCGGCGAGCACGAGGGCATCGGCATCCTCGAACAGCTCGCCCTCGGCCGCCACGACCCCAGCGGCCTCACCGGCCTCCTCGACGGCTGGAGTGGCTGAGCGCCCACCACAGCCCGAAATTCGGAGCCACCTTCGCGCCCAGCGCGATCCTGGCTCCGAATTTCGGATGGACATGATCTCCAACCGGAAATTCGGAGCTGCGGTTGCGGTCAGCGCGATGGGGGCTCCGAATTTCGGGTGGGATTTAGGTGTGGCGGATGGTCATGCCGCCGTCGACGGGGATCGTTGCGCCGTTGACGAAACTCGACGACGGCAGGCACAGGTTGAGCGTCATCTGCGCCACCTCCTCGGGTAGGCCATATCGGCGCAACGGGACCCGACGTCGGGCGTAGGTCGCCTTCGCCTCGTCGGGGATCGCGGCAGTCATGCCCGTGTCGATCGGGCCGGGGCAGATGCAGTTGACGGTGACGCCGTGGCGGCCGAGTTCGACGGCGAGGCTGCGCGTCAGGCCGGTCACGCCGGCCTTCGACGCCGCGTAGGCGGCGAGACCACCGGTGGCGACGATCGACTCCGTCGAGGCGATGTTGACCACTCGGCCCGACCCGGAATCCATGAGATGTGGCAGCGCAAGCCGGATCAGCCGAGCGTGCGAGGTGAGGTTGACATCGAGCGTGCGCGCCCAGTTGTCCTCGAACTCGGCTTCGTCCTGGAACGCCGAAGTGACCAGCGAGACACCGGCATTGTTGATCACGATGTCGAGACGCCCACCCCACGCAACCGTTGCGTCGACGAGCGAGCGCAGCTGCGCTTGGTCGGCGACGTCGCACTCGACACCCAACGCTCGATCGTCACCGTGCACTGCTCGGATCTCGTCGACCACCGCGGCGACCCGACCGGCACCGAGGTCGGCGACGATCACCTTCGCTCCTTCGTCGGCGAAGAGGTGCGCCGTGGCACGGCCCATGCCGCTCGCCGCGCCGGTGACGATGGCGACGTTGGCTTCGACCGATCGAGACAGCGACGTCAGACGGCTGGCCACTCAGACCGACCAGCGCTGGGCGCCGCCCATGCCGTACTGCTTCAACACGAGCGCACGCTCGACCGTGATCGCCACGAATCCCGTTCCCGGTGAGTTCTCGGGACCTCCGGGCGCGAACGCGTTGAGGTCGTAGTCGAACACGCCGTTCCACAGGCGGCGCTTGGTGTCGAGATCGTCGAACACCTCGGCGGTGCCCCAGATCTCGACGCCGTCGCCATTCGCTTCCACTTGCCAGTGCATCGCCACATTCGGGTTCGCTGCGATGTTGCGGGCCTTGACCGAGTCGGTGCCACCCATCAGCCAACAGACGTCTCCGTCCCAGCAGGGATGCACGGGGACGACGTCAGGCTTGCCGTCGGAGCCCACCGTCGCGAGATGAGCCCAGGGGCTCAGGGCCGTTGCGAACGCTTTCACGTCGTCGAGTTCGATGCGGTCGGTGTCGTCGCTCATGCGCGAACCGTACTCAGTGGCGCACCTCGTAGAACGAGTTCACCGAGTGGTCGATCCCGAGGGTTCGAAACTGGGCGAGACCTGCGGCCGCTGCCATCTCGCGTGCTTTCGACTCGGGCAGGCCGAGTGTGCCGAGACCGGCACCACCAGGCTCGGACAACGCCGAGGACATGCACGACAGCACGCTGATGCCGTACATCAGCGACGCCATCGGGTTCTTCTCGACGTTCTCGGCGAACGTCTCGCGCCCCTTGATGTCGACCAGCAGCCAGGTCCCATCGGGTGCCAGCGCATCGGCGATTGCCCCGATCATCTCCTGCGGATGCGTCATGTCGTGGATGCAGTCGAACGTGGTGATGAAGTCGACGGTGCGATCCGCCGGAAGGGGTTCGTCACGCGGGTCGACGAACCGGACATTGTCGGCGCCTTCCTCACGGCGCCGGTGCTCGGCACGCTCGAGCGCGTACTTCGAGATGTCGTAGCCGATGAACCGGCTGTTCGGGAACGCGTCCGCCATCAGCAGCACCGCTCCCCCAGCGCCACAACCGATGTCGGCGACCGTGATTCCGGATTCGAGTCGTTCGACGATGCCATCGAGCGCCGGCAGCACCGTGGGGATGAGATGGTGACGGTTCCACGGCTCGAAGCTGCGCTCGATGCCGACGGCACCCTCGGGGCCGTGGCTGTCGTAGTCGTGGCCGATTCCGGTCTGGAAACTCTCCGGCATCGCTTCGAGTGCCGCCATCGTCTGCGGGAACCGGTGGAACATGCCCATGCCGAACGCTGGATGGTCCGGCGAGGCGAGCACGGCGACCGCTTCCGGTGTCAGCCAGAAGTGCTCCTCACCAGGCGCGGCATCGGTGTCGACGGCGATCAGCTTCGCTGCCGCTTGGTTGTAGGCCCACTCGCGCACCCACCGCTCGTCGAGTCCCGTGCGTTCGGCCAGCCCGGCCGTAGTGACCGGTTCGTCGGCGGCGGCGAGGGCGTTGTAGAGCCCGAGCTTGTCGCCGAGGTGGATCATCCCGGCGGTCACTGCCCCGTTCAGCTGGGTGAACACCGAGAACGAATAGAACTTCAGACGATCAGGATCGGGTGCGTCGGCCATCGCGACGAAGGTAGATCGTCGCCCGGCTTCAATCAGCAGCGAACTGTGATCGCCCCCTGTCCGTCCGGACCCGACCCCGACGAGCAGGGTTGTCAGCGGGTTCGTTCGTCGCGGTCGAGATGCTCGAGGTCGCTCAGCTTGGTGAGCGAGAACGTGTAGCCGTCCTCGAGTGGCAGCGCCTCGACCCGGCTGACCGAGGTGTGTCCCAGGACGAACCGGTCCCACTCCCACGGTGTCGGTTCGAGACCGAGCAGGTGGCCGATCGTCACCGAGTTCGTCCCAGCGTGCGCGACAAGAGCGATGCGTGCGCCCGGCTCCGCTATCTGCCACACCGGGAGGTCGGTCTCCGAGCGTACGACGCCGCGATCACCGAGGAACGACGACGCGCCCGCCCGGATCCGCCCGACGAAATCGCGAATCGATTCGCCACCTTCGAGCCCGTGCCACCGGTCCTGCGATGGACGCCCCCTCAGCTCGGCGTACGCCTCCGCCGCCTTCTCGGCGGGACTGCCGTGCCACATCGGGTCACGGATCTCCTCGAGCCACGGATCGATCACTTCCGCAGTGCCCAGCGCGGCGAGCAGTGGCTCGGCGGTCTGGCGGGCCCGCACGAGTGGCGACACCAACACTTCGTCGAACTGCTCCTCATGGAGCCATGTCGCGAGCCGCTGGGCCTGCCGGTGGCCACGGTCCGTCAACGGCGGATCGACGACCGCCAGCCCGTCTCGCACCCATTCGGGTTCTCCGTGACGGATCAGCACGATCTCCATGGCGACGACTGTAGGGGCGAGTGACCCCGGTAGCTTGCGCACCAGTGGCGAACGACGGCGGAGTGCAACCCGGCTGGTACGCCGACCCGCTCGGACGGTTCGAGTTGCGCTACTTCAACGGCGCCACATGGACCGCCGACGTCTCCAATGGCGGCCAACGATTCGTCGACCCGCTCGGTGTCGCCGTCGGTCCTGGGCGCGGTGGCTGGCACGCCGGCCCAGGTGCCCGGCAGCGAATCGAAGGTCAGTTCGCTCGCCACCGCGTCGATGGTGCTCGGGATCATCGCGGTCGCGATCGCCTGGATCCCGTTCATCGTCGTGTTCGGTGCGATCGCCGCGGTGCTCGCCGTCGTGTTCGCCATCGTGGCGCTCCGCCGCTCGGAACCGTCTGACGCCGGTCGGAGCCGCGCCGTGGTCGGTCTGGCCACCGGCGGCTGCGGGGTCATCGCAGCAGTGCTCGGCGCGGTCCTGACGTTCGTCGTGCTCGACGTCTACGACGCCTACGTCAATCCACCGCCGCACGAGGCGGCGATCACGTCTTGCGAGATCGCCGGATCGCGCGCCATTGCATCGGGCCGCCTCGCCAACCTCGGCGACGACACGTCGGACTTCTCGGTCCTGATCGGCTTCGTCCGACCCGGCACCGACAACCCACATCGCACGAGTCGGGTCGTGCTCGACAACGTCGAGCCCGACACATCGGCCGTGTTCGACGCCGAACGTCAGGTCGACCTCGACGAGATCGACTGCATCGTGATCGAAGTCACCGGCCCACTGCCGTTCGGCCTGGCGCTCGACTGATTCAGACCGTGGTCGCCGACACCCAAGCGTCGTACAACGTTCGGTACGGGCCGGCCTCGGCGATCAGATCGTCGTGGTGGCCGTCCTGCACGAGGCGACCGTGGTCGAGTACCAGCACCCGATCGGCCCGAGCGGCGGTCGACAACCGGTGGGCGATGGCGATGGTCGTGCGAGACGCCGCCAGTCGCTCGAGTGCTCGAGCGATGCGTACCTCGGTCAGTGCGTCGACCGAGGAGGTGGCCTCGTCGAGGATCAGGATGTCCGGATCGGCCAGCCCGGCGCGCAACAGCGCGACGAGCTGACGCTCTCCGGCCGACAGCTGATCGCCACGTTCGCCGACGCCGGTCGCCAGCCCATTGGGGAGCGAGTCGACCCAGTCGCGCACTCCGAGGTCGTCGACGACGCGCTCGACGTCGCGAGGCTGAGCTCGTTCGTCGGCGAACGCAACGTTCGCCGCAACCGTGTCGTCGAACAGGAAGGGCTCCTGCGAGACAACGATCAGTCGAGAGCGCAGCTCGGCCCGATCGACCTTGCGCAACGGCACGCCGCCGAGGTCGATCTCGCCGATCGTCGGATCGGCGAACCGGGCGATCAACCGGCCGAGCGTCGTCTTGCCGGAGCCGGTTGCGCCGACCATCGCCACCTGCTGGCCGGGCGGAATCGTGACGTCGATGTCCTTCAGCACCGCCGCGTCAGCGGTGTGATCGCTGCGGCTCCGGTAGGCAAAGGTGACCTCTCGAATGTCGATCTGGAGCTTGCCCGGCGGCAGCGGGATCGGATCGTCCGGCTGTGGTGGGCCGACGGGCATGTCGAGCACCGACAGCACACGACGTAGCCCGGCCACCGCCATCTGCGTGGTGTCGAGCACTTCGGTGAACTCGGCGATCGGTTCGAGGAACCGGTACGTCAGGAAGACGAAACCGACCAGTGCGCCCGCGGTCAGCCCGCTCTCGGGTCCGCGCCACACGCCGACAGCAACCACCGCCGCCACCGTGAACGCCGAGAAGACCTCACCGGAAGGAAACAGGAACGCGCCGATCAGCGCTGCTCGTGATCTGCGCCGCTCGCGGTCGTCTCGACCGACTCCTCGGCCTGACTCGCCATTCTTTCGCCGGCGCCGTACGCCCGGATCGTCGGCCCACCCGACACGAGTTCGGCGATCGAGCCGAGTGTCTGACCGTTGCTGTGACGCGCACGGTCGTAGGCAACCAACAGGCGTGACTGGACGGCGCGCAGCACGAACAGCAGCGGGATGGCGACGGCGAATGCCACCAATGCGAGGACCCAGTCGTAGGCGAGCATGACGCCCGCAACGATCACCATCAACGTGCCGTCGACCAGCCAGGCGAGGCCGCCCCACTGGAAGAAGCGCGCCAGCGTCTCGATGTCGCTGGTGACACGGGCCACCAGTCCACCGCGACGTTCGTCGTTGTGATCGGCGAGGCTGAGCTGGTGGATGTGGCCGATCAGCCGCACCCGCAGGTCGTGCAGCGCTCGTTCGCTGCGTTCGCCGAGGCGGAGCGACGCCTGCCGAAATGCCAGTCCCGACACGATCACGGCGATCGCGCCGAGGAGCGCCATCTGCACGATGACATCCATCTGGACCTCGCCCGCCTCGATCCCGCGGTCGATCGCCTGCTGGATCAGGATCGGTACGACGACGCGCCCCGCGGCACCGATCGCTGCGAACATCCAGGTGACGCCGAGTCCCTGGCGCAGGATGGGTGCGGTCTCGAGACCTCGCCCGATCGTCCGAACGGCAGAATCCTGGCTCGGTGGGGTCAGCGTGCCGACCTTGGCCGCCAGCGTCGGATCGATGCTCATGGCCCGACCTCACCCGAGCTCGTGTTGCTCGGAGTTGGAGTCGGAGTCAGCGCATTTGTGCCATCCCGATCGCGGTCGGCCTCGAACGCTTCGACCAGTTCGCGATAGGCGTCCGTCGTGGCCAGCAGCTCATCGTGCGTTCCGTGCGCAGCGATGCGCCCGTCGGCCACGAAGACGACATCGTCGGCAAGCGCGATGGTCGACGGACGTGACGCCACCATGAGCACCGTCGAACCGCTCAGCCGGGCACGGAGACGCTCGAGGATGAGCGCCTCGGTTGCAGGATCGAGCGCCGACGTGGTGTCGTCGAGTACCAGCAGGCTCGGTTGACGTACGAGTGCCCGTGCGAGCGCAAGCCGTTGACGCTGACCGCCACTCAGGCTCACGCCGCGCTCGCCGACCACGGTGTCGAGCTGTTGCGGCAATCGCTGTACGAACTCGGTGGCTGCAGCCTGGTCGAGGGCATCCCAGATCTGCTCGTCGGTGTAGCTCGTCCCCAACTCGACGTTGTCCCGAACGGTACCGCTCGACAGAAACGCTTCCTGGAACACGATCGAACGAGCACCCGGCGCCAGCCTGACCTCGCCAATCCCGGGGCCGATCAGGCCGGCGGCGAGTTGCGCGAGCGTCGACTTGCCCGAGCCGGTCGGGCCCACCAGCGCAGTGACGCTCCCCTGGCGGACCGCCAGATCGACGTCCTTCACGGTCGGCGGCCCATCGCCCTCGTGGGCGAACGTGACCCCGTCGAACTCGACGCCGAGGCCGCTGCGTGCGACACCGATCCGATCCGTCGGGTCGGGCTCGATCGGCTCGTCGAGCACCGTTCGGATCCGTTGCCAGGCGGCCATCGACCGGGGAAGCTCCGACAGCGTGTAGCCGATGAGGCGCAACGGGAACACGAGCAGCGTGAACAGGAAGATCACGCTGGAGAACTCGCCGACGGTCACGTCGCCCGAGCGCACCTGCAGCGCGCCGATCACGACCAGCAAGATGTTGGTCAGCGACGGAATCACGTCGAGCAGCGCTTCGAACCAGCTCCGGAGCTTGATCGCCAGCACACGCGACGCACGGACCCGATCGGCGAGGCCTGCCAGACGTTCGGTCTCACGTTCCTCGGCTCCGTAGGACTTGACGAGCTGGACCCCCTCGAAGCTCTCGTGGACGCCGGCGGAGAACTCGCCGAGCTGGTCCTGGGCCCGCGTGAAGTGCTTCGACACCGCCTTTTCGTAGATGACATTGGTGATCACCAGCAGCGGGAACACGACGACGGCCACCAACCCCAACGGCACGTCGATCACCAGCATCCAGATCGTGGACGCGACCAGCATGATCAGCGTTCCCGTCGCAAACGGGATCGGCGCCAGGACGCTCACGGTTGCTTCGGAGTCGACCCCGGCGCGCTGCACCAGATCGCCGTCGGCGCGGCGGTTGTGCCAACTCACCGGTTGCGCCACGTACCGCTCGACCACCCGGTTGGTGAAGGTCTGCGCCACACGCCACATCGTGATCGAGGCGTAGCTGCGCCTGACCACGATGGCCACCGCTCGAAGTACGCCGATCGCGATCACGAGGCCGAGCCAGGCGACCACGGTGCTCGTCGACACGCCGCCGTCTTCGAAACTGGGCAGGATCACGTTGTCGATCACCCGCCCGATCGCAGCGCTGGACGCAACGGTCAACAGAGCGAACACCGCAGCGCCTGCCATGGCGATGAGGAACAGCTTGGGGTGCACCATCACGAGTTCGGAGATGAACTTCGCGTTCCGGCGCGTCCGTTCGATCGCGCCGAGTTCGTCGTCGGACGCGACGGGGTCGTTGGTGTTCACCTCAGCGGACTGCACGTGACGTTTCTACCAGCCAGGGGCCGTCATATCGTGAGACATTGTGAGCACCGACGCAGTCGCCCCGCCGAGTTATGTACCCGGCGGCCAGCCGGGCCGGTGGCGTCGCTCGCCGGTTCGACGAGTGTTGCTGTGGGGCGCCGTGGTGGGCCTGCTCGTGTTCTGGATCTGGGCGCTCTTCTTCGCCTCGAAGGAGTCGGTCAACAAGATCGAGGACCGGGAATGGGCAGCACGGGCCGAAGCGATCTGCGTGCGCACCGATACGGAACTTCGAGCGCTCGACGACCAAGCATCGCCCGACCTGGCGGTGCGCGCCGACCTCGTCGACGAGTCGACCGACATGCTCTCCTCGATGCTCGATGACATCGTCGCCGTCACGCCGTCTGACGAGAAGGGTCAGGCGATCGTGCCCGATTGGGAAGCCGACTATCGGGTCCTGCTCGAGGACCGGTACCGCTACGCCGACCGCCTCCGAGCCGGCGAGAACGTCGCGTTCACCGAAACTGCCGTCGATGGTGTCCCGATCACCGAACGCATCGAGAAGTTCACGCTCGACAACGAGATGCCCACCTGCGCACCGCCGCGCGGGTCGGTGGTCTGACGCCGGCGCAACCGACGAGAGATCGGCTAGCGCGGCTCGATCGTCTTGATCACCCGGGCGGGCACGCCTGCGGCGACGCTGTAGTCGGGAAGGTGCCCGGTCACCACGCTGTTCGCCCCGACCACGACGTGACGTCCGATCGTTGCGCCTGGGAGCACGACGGTGCCATGGCCGAGCCAGGACCCGTCTCCGATCGACACCGGGTCGCTCCGGCATCACCTGCTTCGAGATCGGGAGGTTCGGGTCGCTGTAGCCGTGGTTCTGATCGGTGATGTAGACGTGGTGACCGGTCCACACATCGTCGCCGATCACGATCTGGAGGTGTCCGACGATGCCGCTTCCTTTGCCGATCAGGCACCGATCACCCACCGAGATCACCGGATCGCTCACCATCTCCTGGCCCGGCACCATCCCGGCCGACAACGTGATCTGGGGACCGAACATCGTGCCCTCGCCGATGTGGATGTACTGCTCGTTGAAGATCGTGTTCGAGGGGAAACAGATCACGCTGCGGGCGCCGATTCGCCCGAACCGCTTGCCACGACGAGTGTCCGGCCCGATCGCTCCGAGCTCGATTGCGGTCTCCCACGCTCGGATCACGCCCTCGCCGACGGCGCGCTTGATGCCGATTCGCACGCGCTGCGCGAACCCCTCGTCGAATGGTGGTCGTTCCAGCACGGCGCCCGACGCTACTGCCGACACTCGCATCCTTCGTACAGTGGGCGGATGGCCGCATCGGATCACCTGCCCGAACGCGACGCGGTCCTTCCCGTGGGCTCGATCACGGACGTCGCCGGTGTCCGGGTGGGTCACCACCAGCGAGCGGGGCGAGGGTGGCAGACCGGCACGACGGTCGTGTACGTACCACGGGGTGCGACACCTGGCGTGTCGGTGCGCGGCGGTGGTCCTGGGACTCGCGAGACCGATGCGCTCCAGCCGGAGAACCTCGTTCAGACGATCCATGCGATCTGCCTCACCGGGGGCAGCGCGTTCGGATTGGCGGCCGCCGACGGCGTGGTTGCCTGGTTGGAGGAACGGTCGCTCGGCTTTCCCGTCGGTCCCCCGGATGACCTGTTGGGTGTCGTTCCCGTCGTCCCGGCAGCGGTGATCTTCGATCTCGGTCGCGCCGGACGGTTCGACCATCGCCCGTCCGCCGACTTCGGTCGCCGGGCAATCGCTTCGGCGCGCACCGAGCAGCAGTCGTGGGGGTCGGTCGGTGCCGGGACCGGAGCGCGGGCAGGTGGACTGCAAGGCGGCGTCGGCACCGCAAGCACCACGGTCGAGATTTCTGGGCCGACCCCGGTGACCGTGCGGGTGGGCGCTCTCGCCGTCGTCAACGCCAACGGCAGCGCGATCGATCCCGAGACCGCCCTGCCGTGGGCTCCAGACCGCTTCCGACTCCGATCACCGAACGAACGTGAACGACGCCGGCTCCGGCGCCAACTGACCGGGCAGGCGGCCAGCCTGAACACAACGATCGGGATCGTCGCCACGTCGGCGGCGCTCTCGAAGACCGAGGCCTCGAAGATGTCCGACGTTGCCCACGACGGGCTTGCACGGGCGATCCGTCCGGCGCACTCGATGTTCGATGGCGACACGATCTTCGGACTCGCGACGGGCGAGCACGACATCGGTGACCTTCCGGCCGCCATGCGCTCGACGCCATCGCGTCAGAGTGCCCTCAACCTCATCCTCGCCGCGGCCGCCGACACGTTCGCAGCCGCGTGCGGTCACGCCGTGCTCACCGCCACGACGCTCGGCGACACACCGGCCTACTTCGACCTCTGCACGTCGGCCCGGCCGCGCCCCGGGGGTCGAACCGGGTCTGCCCAGTAGCGTTGCGGCGTGGCCACTGTGATCGACAACCCGGCCGACATGCGCGCCTGGGCCGACGCCACTCGAACGTCGCGGCACACGGTTGCGCTCGTGCCCACGATGGGCGCGCTGCATCGAGGGCACCTCGATTTGTTCGATGCCGCTGCGAGACGCGCCGACGAGGTCGTCGTGTCGATCTTCGTCAACCCGCTCCAATTCGGTGAGCAGGGTGACTTCCTGCAGTACCCACGACCGCTCGAAGACGACCTGCAGGCCTGCGAGGCTGCCGGGGTCCACGTCGTGTACGTACCGACGGCCTCGGCCATGTACCCCGACGGATTCGCAACGACGGTGCACGTTGCCGGCCTGACCGACACGATGGAAGGAATGTCGAGGCCTGGCCACTTCGACGGCGTCGCCACGGTGGTCGCCAAGTTGTTTGCGGCTGTTCGTCCCCACGTCGCAGTGTTCGGCGAGAAGGACTTCCAGCAACTCGCGATCGTTCGGCGAATGAACGTCGACCTCGACCTGGGCATCGAGATCGTGGGTCACCCGACCATTCGTGAGCTCGACGGCCTCGCGATGTCGAGTCGAAACCGCCGGCTGAGCGAGGCCCAACGCAGCGCGGCCGTCTGCGTGCCGCTGGCGCTTGCTGCAGGATGCACCGCGGCGGCATCGGGCATGACCGACCCGGCCGGGATCATCGTCGCCGTCACGCGAGTCGTCGAGTCGGAGTCCCTCGCCGAACTCGACTACGCGGCCGTCGTCGATGCCGACACGCTGCAACCGATCGACGAGTTCGTGGCCGCCCATCGTCGGCCGGGGCGTGTACGACTCGCCATCGCCGCCCGATTCGGCGACGTCCGGCTGATCGACAACGCCGACCCGTTCGCGAACTGAACGGGCGGCACCATCACTGGAGCCTGTCGGCGACCCCGCTCAGGACGATCAGCAACACCGCCCCGTTGAACAGCGCGTGGGCAACGATCGACGGGCCGATCCGCCCGAGGAGTGCGACGGCGACACCAAAGGCGATGCCGACGCCCGACAGGACGAGCACGAGTCCCACGTTTCCGACACCGCGCACCGGGTCGAGGTGGGCAACACCGAACAGCAGACCCTGGACGATCACGACCATCACGATCGGCATCCGGCTCCGCAGTCCGCGCATCACGACACCGCGAAACACCATCTCCTCGACGATCGGGGCGGCGATCACGGCCGTGATCACGAGCGACACCACGTAGGTCCGGTCGGCACTGATCTCGTCGAGGCCTTCGGTGTTGCCCACCAACGGAAGCCCGAGAGCGACGACGATCGCTCCGACGACCACCTGCGCCGCGATCGCTCCGAGCCAGATCACCGGACCCCAGCCGAGGTCGGCAAATCGTGGCGTGAACCCGATGTCGGGACCCAGTTGCCCGGTCCCCCAGCGCCGACTCGCATGTCGACACCACCACAGTGACGGGCCGTAGCCGATCGCAGCGAGCATGGCGACGTAGACGGCGACCGGCCAGCCGAGATCCACGACGGCATCGAGCGCGTACTTGGAAACCAGCAAGGACGCGCTCGAGCACGCCGATTGCGCCGAGGGCCGCAACCAGGGGCATCGTCGTCGATGTCCCGATCGAGCTGGATCTCGCCGCGGTGACAGCAGTCCCAGGAATCGGCGGCGGCAGTGGGGGGCTCATCGTGGTCCGATTCTCGTCAAGGAATTCTCAAGATCTGTTCGCGAATTCGGAAATACCGCTTGAGAAAGTACCGCCATCGTCCGATGGAGCTGGGAACCCGAATCGACGACCCCGTCGACGCCGAGCCAATGGAAGCCCTCCGCATGACATCGACTCTCCCCTCCAACCACCGCCCGACACGGGGCTTCGCACGTCGCTGGATCACCACAGTGCTCGGCCTCGCCGCGATCGGAGCGGCCCTCGTGGTCGCGGGACCGATCAGCACGGCGACCGCCGCGGGGCCTGCGGCCGATGACTGGTTGGGCATCGTGAACGTCTATCGCACGCAGTCGGGTCTTGCGCCGATTGCCAACAATCCGGCGTGGTCGAGCGGCGCCCAGAACCACTCGTGTTGGATGCTGCTCAACGGCATCGCCCACGACGAGACACCAGGAACGCCCGGCTACACCGCCGACGGCGATCAGGCGGGCAACAGCGGCAACGTTGCCGTCTCCAGCAACTCAGCGGCGACGGCCCGCAGCCACATCGACCTGTGGATGTCCGGACCATTTCACGCGATCGGACTCCTGCGACCGTCGTTGCAGCAGGCTGCGTACGGGATGTGCGCAAGCCCGCCCAATCCGACCAATACCCAGTGGAAATCGGCCGCAACGCTCGACGTCGTGCGGGGCAACACCTGGGGCGCACCCAAGCCGGCGAGCCCGGTCGTGTTCCCCGGCAACGGAGCGACCACCAGCCTCACGCGCTTCGTCGCCGAGTCACCCGACCCGCGGACCTTCTGTGGCTGGGGAGGCCAACGCGTCGGGCTCCCCTTGATCGCACTGATGCCGTCGAACGTCACGTCTGCGTCGGCGACGCTGTCGGGGCCTGCAGGTCCGGTCCCCACCTGCGTGCTCCACAAGGACAACACCTCCGGTACCGCAAGCGCGATCCTGGGCGGCGACAACGCCGTCGTCGTCGTCCCCGCCACGCCGCTGACCACGGGCACCTACACGGTGTCGGTCGTCTCGAATGGTGGCACCGCAAACTGGAGCTTCAACGTCGACCCGACGGCCGCACTCGCGCCGACTCCGGTCGCTCCACCGGCGCCGCCTGGCCGACGCCGCTGCCCTGACGTCAACCATGCCGTTCCAGCCGGTGACGCCGTTCCGATTCGCTGACTCTCGCCACAACATCGGGCGTCGGTCGGCTCCCCGCCAACCAGCAGGTCCGCATCACGATCGCCGGTCGATCGGGCATTCCAGCCGACGCCACAGCGATCAGCGCCAACTTCACCGGCGTCGGCGCACCGGCGGCCGGGTACCTCACCGCGTCGAACTGCGCCGAGGTCAACCCGCAGTTCTCGACACTCAACTTCGACGCTAATGACGGCGTCCCCAACCAGGCGATCATCCCGTTGGACCGCGGCGACCTCTGCCTGTTCTCGAGCGAGCCGCACCGACATCGTGATCGACATCAACGGCTACGTGTCACCGAACTCCACGCAGGTGTTCATCCCGTGGCCCCCCAGCGCCTCTTCGACTCTCGGCCCTCCGGACAGAAGCTCCGAGCCGGCCAGGTGCTCCGGGTTTCGGTAGCGGGCGGCGCAAGCCCTGCTCCGAGCGAGGCGGTCGCCGTCGCACTGAACCTGACCGGTGTCGACCCCGACGAGACCGGCTGGATCCGCGGCGTTCCCGTGCGACGTCGCCGAGCCCTCCGTGTCGTCGCTCAACCCGCGGGTCGGGCAAGCACGAGCCAATTCGGCGATCGTGCCAACCGCGGCCGATGGAACGATCTGCCTGACGAGCAATGTGAACTCAGACGTGATCATCGACATCACGGGGTGGTTCGGCGCCCAGGGCGGCCAGCTGTTCGTCCCGATCAGCCCGATCCGACTCGCCGACACCCGCCAGGCGCATCCCACGCTGAATGGCGGGGCGGGCCCCGTGATGCTGACCCCCGATCGGGAGCTGCGTATCCAGGTTGCCGGTGCCCGCGGTATCAGTTCGGATGTTCGAGCAGCGACACTGAACATCATCGCCGCCGGAGCCAGTGTCCCCGGCTACCTCGTCGTGGTGCCGTGCGGGCAACCGTCGAATGTCTCGAACGTGAACTTCAGCGGTGACTCCGGGGCCGTCGCCAACGGGGCCAATGTGAAACTCGACGGGTCGGGTTCGGTCTGCGTCACCACCAGCGCTACCACCCACGTGATCGTCGACATCACCGGCGTCTGGAAGTGAGCACCTCTCGTCAACGGTGAAGCGAGTGGTCGTCCACTGTCGCTCGATGACGGATGGTGTGAACGCTGTCGCCTGACAGGATCGCTCCACGGCCGAGCATCCGGCCGAACTGCCAGTTCGACAGCCCGAGCTCGGGTGCATTCAGGGCGTACTGACCATCGACCCAGCGGGTGAACCCGTTGCCGACGAATGGAGCGTCGACGGATGCCCAGAATCGATCGAGTTCCGCCGCGTCGTCGGTGACGATCGATGCGACAAACCGTGGGCTGTACCGATTGCACAGTTCGACGGCATCGTCGACCGAGTCGACCACGACGAGTGTGATCTCGGGTGACTGCTCCCACTCCCATTCGATCGGCGAGATCATCCTCGGCCAGCACCGACGCTGCGGGTTCGTCAGATGTTCCACCGGCCCGGCTGATCGGGACGATCCGACCGAAGCGCTCGGCTGGAACAGCCGCTTCGCTCCCGGCGACCACATGCAGACGCCCGAGAGCGCCACGTTCGGATGCCGCCTGGTCGAGCGCATCGAGCACGACAGGAACCAGTTCGGCGGCGCGATCACGCACGACGACCACGACGTTGAGTGTGTTGCACACCTTGCGATCGAGCGAGTGGCGCACGCTCTGCGACAGGGTCGCCGCTGCCGCAGCGTGCCCTGCGACCATCCAGGCGCCGCCGGTCCCGTGCAGGCTGACGGGCGTACCGGACTGCGAGGCGACCGCCCCGAGTTCGGCGACGGCAGCTCCCGATCCGCGGGCGACTGCGAGCGCTATCCCTCGATCAGAGAACAACGCATGGCCGGCAGCGTGCGTCGGCGAGTCGACGAGACGCACTGCGCCTTGCGGCAATCCAGCGTCTCGCAGCGCTGGCGTGAGGGCGTGCTCGACGATCGCTCGAGCCGTCGCCAGCGCGTCGGAGCCGATCCGGAACACGACCGTATTGCCCGTGCGAACCACCCCGCACGCATCAGCGAACACGTTGGGGCGACCCTCGAACACGAATCCGACGACACCCAGCGGCGCCCGACGCGCCTCGACCGACCAGGCACCATGATCGATGCGGTCGACGATGCCGTCGCGGCGGCTCGACGAGTCGCGCCAACCGCGTAGGCCGCGGACCATGTCCGAGCGCATCCGCTCGTCGAGCACGAGTCGCGTCGTCGAGCGACCTCTCGACGCCGCCGACGAGACATCGGCGGCATTCGCCTCGGCGACCGGCGCGAATCGCTCGTCGTCGTCGAGGAATTCGGCAAAACGATCGAAGAAGTCGGTGATCTGGTCGTCGGTGACCGTTGCCAGGTCGGCGAAGGCGCGGCGAGCGTCGGCGACCGTGTCGGCGACCAGCTTGTTGACCGAAGCGGGGATCAGCAGCAGTGCGCCGGTCGACTGCACGACGATGAGGCGGTCTCCGGGGGTGAAACGTTCAGCGAGTTCGTTCGACACGACGGCCACACGATCGGCGCCGAACGGGATCTCCTGGCCCTCGGTGAGACGGTTGAGCGCTCGTACCCGGGGCTGCGACGACACGGCGTTAGCGTAGGCACGTGTCGACGTCACCGCTCTACTTCCGTCAGCTGCTGTCCGGGCGAGATTTCGCCGTTGGCGATCCGCTCGCCTCCCAGATGGTGAACTTCGTCTACGCGGTCGGCGACCGCCGCACCGGTGAGTGCGTGCTCGTCGACCCGGCCTATGCCGTGAAGGAACTGGTCGACCTCGTCGGCGCCGACGGAATGACCGTCACCGGCGCACTCGCAACGCACTACCACCCCGATCACGTCGGCGGATCGATGATGGGACATTCGATCGAGGGCATCGCCGAGCTGCTCGACCACGTCGATTGTCCGATCCACGTGCAGCACGACGAAGTCGAGTGGGTGACCAAGACGACCAACGTCACCACCGACCATCTCGTCGGCCACGACTCGGGCGATGTGCTCAGCGTCGGCGGCATCGAGATCTCGTTGGTGCACACGCCTGGTCACACGCCTGGCAGCCAGTGCTTCTTCGTCGACGACCGTCTCATCGCCGGCGACACGCTGTTCCTGGAGGGATGCGGACGAACCGATCTCCCTGGTTCCGACCCGGTCAAGATGTTCGAGAGCCTCCGCCGTCTCGCCGAGGTTCCGGACAGCACGATCCTGTTCCCCGGCCACCGCTACTCGATCGCGAGCAGCGCCACCATGGACGTCGTCAAGGAGACCAACTTCGTCTTCCAATGACCCTCCAGCACCCGAAATTCGGAGCCAACGTCGCGCTCAGCGCGATCCGGGCTCCGAATTTCGGAAGAGCGCGGGGAACGTCAGCAGTCGGCTTTGGCGGGGATCGCGATCTCGAGACCGACGTAGAACGCGCCGTACCCGGAGGTGTTCACATTGGCAGCGTTCAACGCGTCGACCGTGACATCGAACTTCGATGCGACCTTGCCGGGGTAGTCACCGTCGACGAGCGTGTAGGTGCCCTGCGAACAGTTGTCGCCGGCATCCGGGATGGTCTCGGCGGGAGTTGCCTCGGTGTCGGTCGCTGTGGCCGTGCCGCTGTCGGAGGTGGCGGTCACTGCGGTCACGGACTTGCCGCCCGGCGGAATCAGGATGACCGTGCCGGGAAACGGGAACTGGCTCGGATCGGTCCACTCGTTGACGCCGAGCAGATCCTCGAGCGTGACTCCGAACCGAGTGACCAACACGTAGGGCGCGTCACCCGACTGCACCGTGTACTCCTGGGTACCTTCGACGATCGCGTCGGGGTCGCCAGCTGCCAGCGTGTCGGCGGGCGGTTCGGTCGTGGCCGGTGGGCGCACGACGAAGGCGGTGGACGCAGCGCTGAGATCGAGGGTCGACTGGGTCGCACCCGACTCGCTGCCGCCACACGACGACAGGACGACGGCACCGATCAGCGCGGGACCGATGAGCGCGCCGAGGCGGCGTACACCGGTCGAAGAACGAAACAATTGCATGCGGAACAGCGTACGCCGTTGCGGACGACCGATGTCGTCAGCCCCGGTTACACGAGGGGACGGTCGGTGGGCTTGACCGGCGATGGCAGGCGCGTCTCCCCCATCAGGTAGGCGTCGACGCCGGCAGCGCACGCACGACCCTCGGCGATCGCCCACACGATCAGGCTCTGGCCCCGACCCATGTCGCCGGCGACGAACAGCCCGTGCTGATTGGTCATGTACCGGCCGTCGCGGGCGACGTTGCCCCGCGCGTCGTACTCGACCTCCAAGGACTCGAGCCACGAACCTTTCTCGGGCCCGACGAACCCGAGCGCGAGGAACACGAAATCGGCCGGGATCTCGTGGTCGGTGCCTTCGACCTTCACGAACGCCCCGTCGAGGAGCTCGACCTCGTGGAGACGAAGGGCACGAACGCGCCCGTCGCCGTCGTCGAGGAACTGCTCGGTGTTCACGCTGAACAGCCGCTCACCACCCTCCTCGTGCGCGGACGTGACCTTGTAGGTCATCGCGAACTGCGGCCACGGGTTGTTGGTGCCGCGTAGCTCCGGCGGCTTCGGGAGGATCTCGAGCTGCGTCACCGACGCTGCGCCCTGGCGATGTGCGGTACCGAGGCAGTCGGCGCCGGTGTCGCCCCCTCCGATGATCACCACGTGCTTGCCCGCCACGTCGATCGGCGACTGCTCGATGTCACCGAACTGCACACGGTTCGCGTACGGCAGGTACTCCATTGCCTGATGGATCCCGTCGAGCTCCCGGCCCGGAATCGGCAGATCACGCCACGCCGTGGCACCGCACGCCAGCACGACGGCGTCGTGCGACGCGCGCAGCACCTCGATGTCGACGTTCTCTCCGACCACCGCATTGGTGCGGAACTCGGTGCCCTCGGCTTCCATCTGCTCGATGCGTCGATCGATGTGACGCTTCTCCATCTTGAACTCCGGGATGCCGTAGCGCAGCAGCCCACCGATGCGGTCAGCGCGCTCGAGCACCACGACGTCGTGGCCGGCGCGGGTGAGCTGTTGGGCAACGGCGAGACCCGCAGGCCCCGAGCCGATGACGGCGACGCGCTTGCCGGTGCGGACCGCAGGCACGTGCGGCGTGACCCATCCTTCGTCCCATGCCCGATCGATGATCTCGACCTCGACCTGTTTGATCGCAACGGGGTTCTGGTTGATCCCGAGCACGCAGGCGGATTCGCACGGAGCGGGACACAGCCTCCCGGTGAACTCCGGGAAGTTGTTCGTTGCGTGGAGCCGCTCGATCGCGTCCTGCCAGTGGTCGCGGTAGACGAGATCGTTCCAATCAGGGATCAGGTTGCCGAGCGGGCAGCCGTTGTTGCAGAACGGGATCCCGCAGTCCATGCACCGGCCGGCCTGGTGCTGGAGGTCGTCTTCGGGAAACTCCTCGTACACCTCCTTCCAGTCGCGCAAACGAACCGGAACCGGGCGCCGTGTCGGCGTCTCGCGATCCCACTTGAGAAACCCGGTCGGCTCACCCATCTGAGTTGTCCTCCTCGTCGGCCCTTCGGTTCTCCTCGATCGGACTGCGGCTCGTCGCTGGCGCTTCCCTCGCCGCCCGCTTCGTCATCGTGCTGCTCATCCTCGTGCTGCTTCCATGATCTTGTCGACGGTCTGTGCTTCGTCGAGGCCGGCGGCCTCGGAGTCGGCGATGACGGTGAGGACCCGCTTGTAGTCCCGCGGCATCACCTTGCGGAACGACGACAGAGCGTTGTCCCAGTCGGCGAGAATCCGCTCGGCCACCGCCGACCCGGTGAGGTCGCGATGCCGAGTGACGGTGGCCATCAGGAAGTCCCGATCGGTGTCGTCGAGGTCCTCGAGCGCCACCATCTCGTAGTTGACCTTGGCGGCAAACACCTCGTCGGGGTCGTGCACGTAGGCAATGCCTCCGGACATCCCGGCGCCGAAGTTGCGTCCCGTCGGGCCGAGCACGACCACGCGACCACCGGTCATGTACTCGCAGCCGTGATCGCCAACCCCCTCGCTGACGGCCGTGGCGCCCGAGTTGCGGACGCAGAAGCGCTCGCCGACGATGCCCCGAAGGAACACCTCGCCACCCGTTGCGCCGTAGCCGATCACGTTCCCGGCAACGATCTGTTGCTCGGCCACGAAGGTCGAGAACGGATGCGGATGCACGATGACCCGGCCGCCGGAGAGTCCCTTGCCGACGTAGTCGTTGGCGTCACCGACCAGGCGGATCTGGATCCCGGCCGGCAGGAAGGCGCCGAGGCTCTGGCCCGCCGACCCGGTGAGCGTGATGTCGATCGTGCCATCGGGCAGACCCGCGCCCTTCCACTTCTTGGTGACCTCGTGGCCGAGCAATGTGCCGACCGTCCGGTTGACGTTGCGCACGGGAAGGTCGATCGACACGTGGTGGCCGTCTTCGATGGCCGGCCGTGCGAGCTCGATCAACTGCTGATCGAGCGCCTCGTCGAGTCCGTGGTCCTGACCGACGCTCTGGATCAGCGTCTGGTCGTACGGGTTCTGCGGCACGGCGAGGATCGGGCTGATGTCGAGCCCCGATGCCTTCCAGTGGGCGATGGCGCGTCGGGCGTCGAGCGCTTCCACGTGTCCGATCATCTCGTCCATCGTCCGGAAGCCCAGTTCGGCCATCAACTCACGCACCTCGGCGGCGATGTACTCGAAGAACGTCTCCACGAACTCGGGCTTGCCGGAGAACCGTGCACGCAATTCGGGATTCTGGGTGGCGATGCCGACGGGGCAGGTGTCGAGATGGCAGACGCGCATCATGATGCAGCCCGACACGACCAGCGGCGCCGTGGCGAAGCCGTACTCTTCTGCACCGAGGAGCGCCGCGATCACGACGTCGCGTCCGGTCTTCATCTGCCCGTCTGCCTGCACGACGATGCGGTCGCGCAGCCCGTTGAGCAACAGCGTCTGCTGGGTCTCGGCCAGACCGAGCTCCCATGGTCCGCCTGCGTGCTTGAGCGACGTGAGCGGGCTGGCGCCGGTGCCCCCGTCGTGGCCAGAGATCAGCACGACGTCGGCCTTCGCCTTCGACACACCGGCGGCGACGGTCCCGACGCCGGTTTCGGCCACCAGCTTCACGTGCACACGCGCCGATGGATTGGCGTTCTTCAGGTCGTGGATCAGCTGCTTGAGATCCTCGATCGAATAGATGTCGTGGTGCGGTGGCGGGCTGATCAAGCCGACGCCCGGCGTCGAGTGTCGCGTCGCCGCGATCCACGGGTACACCTTGTGACCGGGAAGCTGACCGCCCTCACCGGGCTTGGCACCCTGGGCCATCTTGATCTGGATGTCGTCCGAGTTCGTGAGGTACTCCGACGTGACACCGAACCGTCCGGACGCAACCTGCTTGATCGACGAGCGTCGCTCGGGGTCGTACAACCGGTCGACGTCTTCGCCGCCCTCGCCCGTGTTCGACTTCGCTCCGATGTGGTTCATCGCAATCGCCAACGTCTCGTGGGCCTCGGCGGAGATCGATCCGTAGCTCATTGCGCCGGTCGAGAACCGGGCGATGATCGCCTCGGCCGACTCGACCTCCTCGATCGGAACCGCTGGCCGGTCGGACGCGAACTCGAACAGCCCCCGCAGCGTCATCAGCTTCTCGGACTGATCGTCGACCTTCGAGGTGTACTCCTTGAAGATGTCGTAGCGCTTCGACCGGGTGGCGTGCTGCAGCTTGAACACGGTTTCGGGATTGAACAGGTGGAGTTCGCCCTCGCGGCGCCACTGGTATTCGCCCCCGAGCTCGAGCTTGCGGTGGGCGCGTTCCTCGGGTCGGGTCGGGTTCGCCATGGCGTGGCGGGCCGCGACCTCGGCGGCGATCTCGTCGAGACCGATGCCACCCAGCTGCGAAATCGTGCCGGTGAAGTAGGCATCGACGACCGGCTTGCCGAGGCCGATCGCCTCGAAGATCTGAGCGCCGGTGTACGACGCCACCGTCGAGACACCCATCTTCGACATGATCTTCAACACGCCCTTGCCGCAGGCCTTGATGTAGTTCTTGACTGCCTTGACCGGATCCATCTCGCCGAGGCCGTGCATGTCCTCGGCGATGAGGTCCTCGATCGACTCGAACGCGAGGTAGGGGTTGATCGCCCCGGCGCCGTAGCCGATCAACAGCGCCATGTGATGCACCTCACGGGCGTCACCGGCCTCGACGATCAGGCCGGCCATGGTGCGCTGCTTCGTGCGAACCAGGTGGTGATGGACGGCCGCAGTGAGCAGCAGCGACGGGATCGGAGCGTCGACGGTGTCGGCGTTGCGATCCGACAGCACGATGATGCGAGCACCGCTCTCGATCGCATCGGAGGCCTGCTGGCAGATGCGATCGAGCGCCGTTCGCAGTCCGGGACCACCGTCGGCCACCCGGAAGAGCCCTGACAGCACCTTGGCCTGCAGACCCGGGCGCGTGCCGTCGTCGTTGATGTGGATGATCTTGGCAAGCTCGTCGTTGTCGATGATCGGGAACGGCAGCGACAGCTGGCGGCAGCTCCCCGGCCCAGGGTCGAGCAAGTTCGCTTCGGGCCCGACCGACGACGACACAGCGGTGACGACCTCCTCACGGATCGCATCGAGCGGCGGATTCGTCACCTGGGCGAAGAGCTGCTTGAAGTAGTCGAACAGCAACCGGGGCCGCTCCGACAGCACCGCCAGCGGCGTATCGGTTCCCATCGAGCCGAGCGCTTCTCCCCCGCTCGCCGCCATCGGGGTGATCAGGATCTTGAGTTCTTCGTGCGTGTAGCCGAACATCTGCTGCCGGCGCAGCACGCTGTCGTGGCTGAACACCACGTGCTCGCGTGCCGGCAGGTCGGGCAACGCCACCATTCCCTCGGCGAGCCACTCGCCGTAGGGGTGCTGCGAGGCGAGTTCCGTCTTGATCTCGTCATCGCCGACGATGCGACCCTGACGCGTATCGATCAAGAACATCTTGCCGGGCTGCAAGCGGCCCTTCGCGACCACCTTGGCCGGGTCGATGTCGATCACTCCGACCTCGGACGCCATCACGACGAGGTCGTCGTCGGTCACCCAGTAGCGACTTGGCCGCAGCCCGTTGCGGTCGAGGACTGCGCCGATCATCTCGCCATCGGTGAACGCCACACTCGCTGGGCCGTCCCACGGTTCCATCATCGCCGCGTGGAACCGGTAGAAGTCGCGCTGCTCCTGCGACATCGTCTCGTGATTCTCCCAAGCTTCGGGGATCATCATCAACATGGCGTGATGGATCGGATAGCCGCCGAGGTGGAGCAGTTCGAGCACTTCGTCGAAGCGGGCGGTGTCCGACGAGCCCGGCGTGCAGATCGGGAACGATTGATCGATGCCGGGAAGTAGATCGCTTGCCAGCATGGCCTCGCGGGCGCGCATCCAGTTCTGGTTGCCCTGCACCGTGTTGATCTCGCCGTTGTGCGCGACGAAGCGGTACGGGTGAGCGAGCGGCCACGACGGGAACGTGTTGGTCGAGAATCGGGAATGCACCAGCAGCAGGGCGGACTCGACACGGGGGTCGTTCAGGTCCGGGAAGAACTCGCTCAACTGCGGTGTGGTGAGCATCCCCTTGTAGACGATCGTGCGCGACGACAGCGATGCGAAGTAGGTGTCGAGCTCGCCTTCGAGTTCGCGCCGACTGCGCTTGCGAGCCACGAACGCCTTGCGATCGAGATCGATGCCGGTCGCACCCTCCGGGTCGGACACGAAGAGCTGTTTGAACGTCGGCATTGCAGCGCGGGCGGTCTGACCCAGGCAGTCGGGCGAAATCGGGAGATCACGCCAGCCGAGCACGGTGAGTCCGACTTCCTCGACGGTCGCTTCGGTCGCCGCCATCGCCTTCTCGCATGCGCCGGGGTCAGCGGGCAGGAACGCAATTCCGGCTGCGTAGGCCCCGGCAGCCGGCAGTTCGAACTCGACGACGGCCCGCAGGAACGCGTCGGGGACCTGAATCAGAATTCCGGCACCATCGCCGGTGTCCGGTTCTGCACCCGTAGCACCACGATGCTCCATGTTCGTCAGTGCCTTGAGCCCCGTGAGCACGAGCTCGTTGGAGCGCACGCCTTTGAGGTTGGCGACGAACGACACGCCACAGGAGTCGTGTTCGTTGCGGGGGTCGTACAGGCCGATCGGGCCCGGGGGCTGTTGCATCATCACATCCGCGTGTCTCGAACTTGCACGGTCCCGTGGGTTGCCGGTCGTCGATGACCGGCGGGAGCGGTCGACGATGACCTGCTCACACGGGGTGCCCGAGACAACGCTGGCTCGAGGCGGGGATCCACAGCATAGGGCGCCGAACGCTCCGACCGAAAGATCGTTCGCTCGTGATCCCGGTACTCCCACCACCACTTCTCGTGAACAACTTCACGTCCTGGGCGTGAAGTTGTTCACGAGAACGGGGGGTTCGCCCCGGTCGTGCGATGATCGCGCCATGAGGCATCAGCACATCGCCACTGCAGCAGACGGCACGTCGATCGCCTGGAGCCGCACGGGATAGGGTGACCCGGTCGTGCTCGTGCACGGCATCACCGAATCGGCGGCCTCGTTCGATCCGATCACCGAGCGACTGGCCGCGACGAACGACGTGATCACGCTCGACCTGCGCGGCCACGGCGAATCGGGCGTCGCCGACACCTACGACCTGGTGTCGATGGCCGGTGACGTTGCCGCGGTCGTCGCCGCGGCCGAGGTGTCTCGTCCCCACGTGGTGGGTCACTCGCTCGGTGGCATGGTTGTCACCGCCGCCGGCTCGATGTTGCCGTTCGCGAGCATCGTGAACATCGATCAGTCGTTGCGGCTCGACTCGTTCAAGGCACAGCTCATGCCCGCGGAACCAATGCTGCGCGACCCGGAGCAGTATCAGCTCGTCGTGGATGCGATGTTCGAGATGATGATGGGCGACCGGCTACCCGCCGACGAAGCCGCCCGCATCAACGGTCTGCGCCGCGCCGACCATCAAGTGGTCCTCGGCGTCTGGGAGCTGTTGCTGACCGAACCCGAGGACGAGATCGCCGCGATCGTCGACGCAGCACTGGCGGGCTACGCCGGCAACGACGTGCCCTATCTCGCACTGTTCGGACTCGACCCGGGCGACGGCTACACCGACTGGTTGAGCCAACGGATCGCGAACAGCTCGGTCGAGTACTGGACCGACCACGGTCACTACCCGCACCTCGTGGACCCGGACCGCTTCGTCGAACGCCTCCACGCCTTCTGGGCGTGATTGCAGCAGGGGTCGGGCCCCTGCTGCGATTCTCAGACGTCGGCGTAGACCGGAGGGCGCTTTTCGAAGCCGGCCATGACCGCTTCGATCTGGTTCGGGCTGCCGATCTGGGCGCCGATCGTGGCGCGCTCGGCGGCGAACTGCTCGGCAGCTCCATCGGCGAGGGTCCGGTTGAAGAGTGCCTTCGATCCCTGGACCGCACCGGGGCTCATCCCGGCGATCTCGTGTGCCATTGCCATGGCGTCGTCTTTCGGTGAATCGCTGAGTTTCGTGACGAGCCCCATCTCGGCCGCCTCGGTCCCCGAGAAGACCCTGGCGGTGAAGGTGAGTTCCTTGGCGATGTCGGGGCGAACGAGCTTCGACAGGATGAACGTTCCTGTCATGTCGGGGACGAGCCCCCAGTAGACCTCGCGCACCGACATCTTCGTGTCGGGGTGCACGATGCGGATGTCGGCGCCGAGCGCAATCTGCAGACCGCCACCGAGCGCGTGACCGTGCACGGCAGCGATCACCGGCACGGCCAGTTCCTGCCACACCCAGCAGACCTGCTGGCCGAGGTGGGTGATGCGGCCGTCCTTCATCTCTCCGGGGTTTCCGTCGGATCGGGTGGCTGCCTGCTCGGCGTTGTCGCCACCGGCCATTGCCTGGAACGACGAGAAGTCGAGACCAGCGCAGAACGACGCACCGTCGCCGGACAGCACCACAGCGCGCACGCCAGGCTCGGACTTGAGCTGCTCACCCGCCTCGGCGATCGCCGAGAACATGGCATTGTCGAGCGCATTGCGCTTGTCGGCACGGTTGAACACGACATCGGCGACGCCGTCGGTGATGGTGATGAGCACTCGATCTGACATGGCGTCGAGTCTCGCACCCCCGCTGGAGCGCCGACGAACGGGCCGGGCCCTGGCCGACCGTTACCAGCTGTCCCAGTGGAGCACGGTGTCGAGTGGGAGCCGCTTGGCGAGCTGGAAGTCGGTGCCGATCGTGTACGCGATCGGGAACAAGCCCGCCTGGGTGTAGCGATCATGCGGGATGCCCAGCAACTCGGCTGCCTCGGCTTCTCCACCGTCCATCAGGTGGATCGTCGTCCATGCCGAACCCATCGAGCGTTCACGCAGCGCCATCATGAAGCTCCACACTGCGGGCAGGATCGAACCCCACTGTGATGCGCCGGCGAACGCAGGGACGCCGTCGAGGCGTCCTTCGATACACGGAATGAGCATCATCGGCGCGCGGTGGAAGTTCTCTGCGAGATGGGTAGCCGACTCGGTGACACGGTCGCGTTGTTCGTAGCGCATGTCGCCGGGCTGGTACTGGTTCGAGCGGGCCATCGAGGCGTACTTGGCGAAGTTGCGTGCGTAGATGTCGGCCAGCGCCTGCTTCTTCGCCGCGTCCTCGACGATCACGAACTGCCAACCCTGGCTGTTCGAGCCGGTCGGCGCCTGCAGCGCAATCTCGAGACACTCCTCGACGACGGCACGTTCGACTGGTCGGTCGTAGTCGAGTCGTTTGCGAACCGAGCGGGTGGTGGTGAGCACTTCGTCGGCGGAGAGGTCGAGCTTCATGCGATCGAGTGTCCCAGCTCGGGG
Source organism: Ilumatobacteraceae bacterium (assembly GCA_963741755.1). Lineage (GTDB taxonomy): Bacteria > Actinomycetota > Acidimicrobiia > Acidimicrobiales > Ilumatobacteraceae > Sva-07. The sequence goes on from CAVUJG010000002.1 coordinate 265,579, forward strand.
GCCACGCGGCTACGGAGCCGCAACGCGACCGAAACGTCGGCGGGCGATTTCGTCGAGATTCCTCAGCGCTTGCGGCGACGAGCGACCGGTCGATCTCGGCGACCGTCCGTGCCCCGGCGAGCGACATCGTCCGCACCATGCCTTCATGGAGGAACGCCAACAACTGATCGACGCCTCGCTCACCCGCAGCCCCGAGCGCGTAGAGGTAGGGGCGTCCCGACGGTGACGGCATCGGCACCGAGCGCAATCGCTTTCACGATGTCGCTCCCCCGCCGGACACCGCCATCGCAGATGATCGTCACACCGTCGCCGACGAGTGTCGCGTACCGGTTCGACCAACTCGAGTGGAACGGGCGCATCGTCGAGTTGGCGCCCACCATGATTCGACAGTCCGATGCCCTGGACACCCATCGCCACGGCCTGCTTCGCGTCGGCGACGGTCTGGATTCCCTTCAAGACGATCGGGACCGTCCCAGATCGAGCGAAGCCAGTCGATGTCGTTCCACGACAGCGACTGGTCGAAGTGACCCGGCAACCTTCGCCGCGAGCGAGATCGGCGTCGAGCCATCGAGCTCCTTGCGCCCGACGACGTTGGAGAACATGATCGGCTCGTTGCGCAGGAAGTCGAGCGTCCAACCCGGGTGGATGGCCCCGTCGACCAGCGTCCCCGGGCCGATCTTCGGGGGCAAGGTGAATCCCCGGCGCACGTCGCGCTCGCGACGACCGAGCACGGCGGTGTCGACGGTCAACCACACCGTCGTGTAGCCGGCCACCTTCGCACGTGCGACCAACTCCTCGACAAGCGGACGGTCGCGCCACGTGTAGATCTGGAACCACTTGTCGCCCGCGGAGACGGCCGCGATGTCCTCGATCGAGCGGGTACCCATCGTCGAAAGGGAGTACGGGATTCCGGCGCGCTCCGCCGCTCGGGCGACCGCCAACTCTCCTTGCGAATGGGCGATCCTCGTGTAGCCGGTCGGGTGCGATGATCAGCGGCATCGACGCCGGTCGGCCCAGGATGCTCACCGAGGTGTCGAGGTTGCTCACATCTCGGAGCACGCGCGGCCGGAATTCGTACATGCCGAATGCGTCGACGTTGTGCATCATCGTGCGTTCGTCCTCGGCCGCGCCGTCGATGTAGTCGAAGACACCACGCGGGAGTCGCCGCTTGGCCACTCGCCGGTAGTCATCCACCGACACGCAACGACGCAGGCGGCGCTCGACCGGATCGAGGGTCGGCTTCCTGAAACGAACGACCGACCGGAACGTGCTGACCACTCCCATCGGAAGCGATCACCTGACGAAGCCACGATGCGAGGACACGTCATTCGACGATACGTAGGCCGCTCGGAGTCATCGACGGTTCGGCCTGCGGGCAGATCGACGACGAACTCGGTGCGGTGCGCCGGAAACAGGTGCTCGCTCAACAGCACGGCGCGTACCGTGGCGTCGGTGGTGACGCGCTGACACCGCAGCACCGGCGAACCCGGCCGGGACGCCCAGCAGCCGGGCATCGGCGGCGCCGACGAGGTCGGCGCCGATGGTCTGAGTGGCTCCGCGCAGTTCCACGTCGAGGAGTTCGTAGAACGGTCGACGTTCGACGTCCCGACGCGACAGGTGTGCGCCGAGTTCGGCCGGGCACCACACGGTCACGACGGCGAACGGCTCGCCATCGGCGAGGTTTACCCGCTTGACGCGCAGCACGTGATCGACGCCGAGCACCCGCTCGACGCGCTCGGGCGCGGACTCGTAGGCGAACTCCTCGATCTTGCGCTCAGACAGCTTGCCGACGCCCTCGACGTGCGACTCGATCGTCGCCAGCGATTCAAGACTCTGCGGCACGGGCTCCGTGGCGACGAACCAGCCGAAACCCTGCCGGGCAGCGATCAGACCCTCCTCGCGGACGAGTTCCAATGCCCGCCGGATCGTCACTCGGGAGGCCCCGAACTCCGCGGACATCTCCGCCTCCGACGGAAGCACCGAACCCGCAGGAGAGTCGACTGCACGCTGGCGCAACTCGTCGGCGATCTCTTGGTAGCGGATGTGTCTCACGTGCTCTCCCAGCTGGTTGCGCAGTGCTCAACTTGTATTATAGTTGTCTACATGACTCAGAACGGCGCCACCACCCCCATCGAACTCGTCGAAGGCGTCTACGCCAGCCTCCCCGGGCGCGTTGCCGCCGGCCGCGAGCGCCTCGGGCGTCCACTCACGCTCACCGAGAAGATCCTGATCAACCACCTCGCCGACCCGAACGAGGACATCGAGCGCGGCGGCAGCTACAACGACTTCCACCCCGACCGCGTCGCCATGCAGGACGCCACGGCCCAGATGGCGCTGCTGCAGTTCATGACCGCCGGGCTGCCCGAGGCGGCGGTGCCCTCGACGGTTCACTGCGACCACCTGATCCAGGCCAAGGTCGGCGCCAACATCGACCTCGGCGTGGCCATCGACACCAACAAGGAGGTCTACGACTTCCTCCGCTCGGTGTCGGCCAAGTACGGCATCGGCTTCTGGGGCCCGGGATCCGGCATCATCCACCAGGTCGTCCTCGAGAACTACGCCTTCCCCGGCGGCATGATGATCGGCACCGACAGCCACACCCCCAACGCTGGCGGCCTCGGGATGATCGCAATCGGCGTGGGCGGCGCCGATGCGGTCGACGTGATGACCGGGTTCCCGTTCAACGTGCGCTGGCCGAAGGTGATCGGCGTCAAGCTCACCGGCACGCTCAGCGGCTGGTCGAGCCCGAAGGACGTGATCCTCGAGGTCGCACGCGTGCTCACCGTCGAAGGCGGCACCGGCGCGATCGTCGAGTACTTCGGCCCCGGCGCCGATTCGATCTCAGCGACCGGCAAGGCCACGATCTGCAACATGGGTGCCGAGATCGGTGCCACCACCTCACACTTCGCCTACGACGCCAACATGGCGGCCTACCTGAAGGCGACCGGACGTGAAGCGATCGCGGATGCCGCCGACAAGGTGGCAGAGGACCTGCGCGCCGACGACGGAGCGCTCTACGACCAGCTCATCGAGATCGACCTCGACGAGCTCAAGCCGCTGATCAACGGCCCCCACTCCCCCGACCGTGCCCACAAGGTCGGCGCCGCCGGTGTCGGCGCTGCCGCTCGCGAGAACGACTGGCCGCTCGAGCCGTCGGCATGCCTGATCGGCTCGTGCACCAACTCGTCGTACGAGGACATCACCCGAGTCGCCTCGATCGCCCGCCAGGCGGCCGCTGCCGGACTGACGGCCAAATGCGAGCTGCTGATCACGCCGGGCTCCGAGCAGGTGCGCGCGACGATCGAGCGTGACGGCCTGCTCGCCGACCTCGAAGCGATCGGTGCCACGGTGCTCGCCAATGCCTGCGGGCCGTGCATCGGCCAGTGGTCGCGCCCCGAGTCGATCACCGGGCAACCGAACACGATCGTCAACTCGTTCAACCGCAACTTCCCCAAGCGCAACGACGGCTCGGCGAAGACCTTGAGCTTCGTCACCTCACCCGACACGGTGCTGGCCATCGCGTTGGCGGGTCGTCTCGACTTCGACCCGACCGTCGACACGATCACCGCCCCCGACGGCACCGAGATCACCCTCGACGCCCCGGTCGGCGAAGTGCTCCCCGATGCCGGCTACGACCCGGGCGTCGACACCTACACCGCTCCCCCGGCCGACGGGTCCGACATCGAGGTCGCCGTGTCGCCGACGTCGGATCGTCTCCAGCTGCTGGCGCCGTTCCTCGCCTGGGACGGCAACGACTACCAGGGTCTGCCGGTGCTGATGAAGGCGCAGGGCAAGTGCACCACCGACCACATCTCGGCCGCCGGCCCGTGGCTGAAGTACCGCGGTCACCTCGAGAACATCTCGGGCAACCTGTTCGCCGGCGCAGTCAACGCCTTCACCGGCGAGGCCGGCACCGGCAAGGACATCACCGACGGCGAGACCCGTCCCTACCCCGAGATCGCCATGCGCTACCACGAGGCGGGCATCAACTGGGTGGCGATCGGCGACCGCAACTACGGCGAGGGATCGTCGCGCGAGCACGCCGCGATGGAGCCTCGATTCCGTGGCGGCCTCGTCATCCTGGCCCGCTCGTTCGCCCGCATCCACGAGACCAACGCCAAGAAGCAGGGCCTCCTGCCGCTCACGTTCGCCGACCCGGACACCTACGACCTGATCGACGAGGACGACCGCATCAACGTCAGCGGCCTGCCGCCGGTGCCCGGCCAGAACGTGCAGTGCCAGATCGTGAAGCCCGACGGAAGAACGATCGACTTCGAGGCGGTACACACCTTCAGCCCCGAACAGGTCGAGTGGTTCGAGGCCGGCTCCGCGCTCAACATCGTGCGCCAGAAAGTCGCCGCCGCCAACTGATTACATCAGGGGTCAGACCCGCGATGTAATCACCGCCGGTGATTACATCGCGGGTCTGACCCCTGATGTAACGGTTACCGTGCTGCGCCATGGAGATTCGCGAGGCGATCCGCACCAACGGCACGGTCAGGGCACTTCACCGACGAGCCGGTCGACGACGCCACGATCACGAGCATCCTCGACGACGCTCGGTTCGCGCCGTCCGGCGGCAACCGCCAGCCCTGGCGAGTTGCCGTCGTGGCCGAGCCGATGCTGCGCCGCGAGCTCGCGATGCTCATGCAGCCGGTGTGGGACGAATACATGGAGACCGCGGCGAGCGGGGGCAACCCGTTCAACGTGGTCGACTACGTGAAGCCGACCGAGATCACGCCGAACAAGCACAACGACCTGTTGGAGAACATCGAGTCGATTCCGGTCGTTCTGGCAGTCGCCGCCGACCTGTCGAAGGTTGCGATGATGGACGCTGCACTCGACCGGGCGCCGGTCACCGGCGGCGCCTCGATCTACCCGTTCTGCTGGAATCTGATGCTGTCGGCGCGAGCTCACGGCCTCGGTGGCGTGATGACCACGTTCCTCAGCCGCGTCGAGCCAGCGGCGGCACCGGCACTCGGCCTGCCCGAACACCACGCGCTCGTGACGACGATCTTCCTCGGCCATCCGGTCCATCAGCCGACCAAGCTCAAGCGCAATCCGGTCGAGTCGTTCGCCACTCGGAATCGCTTCGACGGCCCCGCCTTCGACGCGTAGGTTTCAGGTGGCGTCGATGGCGGCGCGGACCTCGGCGACGTAGTCGCCGACGGCGTCCGGCCCCGAGTCCATCAGGCGTCGCACGACGCTGGCGCCTTGGATCACACCGTCGGCGACCCGGGTTGCCTGGTACGCCTGCTCGGCGTTCGACACGCCGACGCCCACGAGCACGGGCGTCTCGGTGATCTGCTTCAAGCGGGCCGCGAGCGCGGTCGCTGTCTCGGCGAGCGACTCCCGTTCACCTGTCACGCCGAGGAGTCCCACCGAGTACACGAACCCTCTGCAGCGCGCCGCCACCCGGGGCAGCCGTTCGTCAGGAGCGGTGGGAGCGGCGAGCATGATCGTCTCGATGCCCTCGGCGTCAGCCGCCTCGCACCACGGCCCCGATTCCTCGAGTGGAAGATCCGGCAGGATCGCAGCGCTGATGCCCGCCCGCTTCAGCTGCGCGGCGAATCGCGTCGGACCTGGATGATGCACCAGGTTGTAGTACGTCATCACGGCGAGCGGGATGTCGACATCCAGCGACGGCACCTCGTCGAGGATCGACGTCGGCGTCACGCCCTGCTCGAGCGCGTACTGGGAGGCCTGCTGGATCACGGGGCCGTCCATCACCGGATCGGAGAACGGAATCCCGATCTCGACAGCGTCGGCACCATTGGCGGCACACGCACGGATGGCGGCCTGCCAGCCCGGATAGCCACCGGTGATGTACGGCACGAGCAGCTTGCGGCCGGCTTCGCGCTTGGCGCGGAACTCGGTCTCCAGTCGTCCATAGGGAGACTCGGTCGCGGTCACAGGCGCGCCGCCAGGATGTCCATCATCTGCGCGACATCCTTGTCGCCACGCCCCGACAGGTTCATCAGCACCGTCTGGCCCTGCAGGGTCGGTGCCTCACGCGAGATCCACGCAACCGCATGAGCACACTCGAGCGCCGGGATGATGCCCTCGGTCTTCGACAGCAACTGGAATCCCTCGATCACCTCGTCGTCGGTGACCGACGGATACTCGGCGCGCCCGATCGAGGCGAGGTACGAGTGCTCAGGGCCCACGCCCGGGATAGTCGAGACCCGCCGAGATCGACAACGCCTCTTCGACCTGGCCGACCTCGTCCTGCATCAGGTTGCTGCGCATCCCGTGCACCACGCCAGGCACGCCCCGGCCGATCGCTGCACCGCCGGCCGGCTCGACGCCGACCAAGCGGGTGCCGGGTTCGTCGACGAACCCGCTGAAGATGCCCATCGCGTTCGATCCGCCGCCAACGCAGGCAACGACCACGTCGGGCATCGCCCCGGTCATCTCCTCGATCTGACGGTGGGCCTCGTCGCCGATCACCGACTGGAACTGGCGGACCATGTACGGGTACGGATGCGGACCGACGACCGATCCGAGGCAGAAGTACGTGTCGGTGACGTTGGCCACCCAGTGCCGCATCGCCTCGTTGACGGCGTCCTTCAGCGTCCGGCTGCCGCTCTCGACCGAGTGGACTTCGGCGCCGAGCAGCTTCATGCGGAACACGTTGAGTTCCTGGCGGGCGACGTCGACGGCCCCCATGTAGACGGTGCACTCGAGGCCCATCAGCGCAGCCGCCGTTGCCGACGCCACGCCGTGCTGGCCGGCGCCGGTGTCGGCGACGATGCGCTTCTTGCCCATCCGCTTGGCGAGCAGCGCCTGGCCGATCACGTTGTTGATCTTGTGCGACCCGGTGTGGTTGAGGTCCTCACGCTTGAGGATCAGCCGGATGCCGAGCTGCTCACCGAGGTTGTGGCACTCGGTCATGATCGACGGGCGCCCCGAGTACTGCGTGTGCACCCGGGTCAACTCCGCGCGGAACTCAGGATCGGCCCACGCATCGTCGAACGCAGCTTCGAGTTCCTGACAGGCAGGCACCAGCGTTTCGGGAACGAACCGTCCACCGAACTCGCCGAATCGACCGGTCGCATCGGGAGGTGCGGTGAGGGTGGTGGGGCTGTCGTCGAGCGTTGTCATTCGAAGTCCCAGTCGTAGGGCAGGTTGTCGTCACCGATGTACGGCTCGGTGGCGTGGGCACGTGCGTTTTCGATGAAGCGTTTGACCGCGAGGGCATCCTTCTTGCCGGGCGACTTCTCGACCCCGGTGGCGACGTCGACACCCCACGGCTGAACTTCGGTGATCGCAGCACCGACGTTCTCGGGAGTGAGGCCGCCGGCGAGGATCAGTTTCATCGAGTCGGGAGCGTCACCGGCGAGCGACCAGTCGAACACCTTGCCCGATCCGGGTTCGGGCCCATCGATCATGACCATGTCAGTGCCGTACTCGGCCGCTCGGGGGAGGTTGGGATCCCGTGCATCGAACACCTTGATCACCCATCGGAACGCCTTGGCAACCTCGCGGGTGTCGGCGGCGGTTTCTCGTCCGTGCAACTGCACCGCCTTCACGCCGGCCCGGTGGGCGACATCGAGGACACGACTCGGGTGCTCGTTGCGAAAGATGCCCACTGTGAGAATCTCGGGAGGCAGTCGGCGCGTGATGTCGTAGGCGACCTGAGCGGCGATCTGCCGCTTGGAGCCCTGGACGAAGTTGAAGCCCACGGCGTCGGCGCCCATGGCGACCGACAGCAACGCGTCATCTTCGTTGGTGATCCCACAGATCTTCACGAACATCGAGGGTCACGGTACCGGCCGAGCGCGTGCGGTGAGAGATTCATTGCATCGATGGCTACGCGCCTAACGTCGTGGGTGCATGGGACGACTGGATGACCTGGACCTGTCGGCGAAGCTCTCCGGCGACGAATACGAGAAGCGGCTTGCAGCGGCGCAGGAACGATTCGTCGAACTGCGCCTCACACTCGGCGGCCAGATCGGCGACAAAGGCCCTGGGCCCGGATTGCTCGTCGTCATGGAGGGCGCCGACGCCGGCGGCAAGGGCGGTGCCATCCGTCGCATCGTGGAACGGCTCGATCCGCGCCACTTCAGCGTGTACGCCTACGCCAAGCCGGACGACCGCGAGAAGCGTCACCACTTCCTGTGGCGCTTCTGGACCAAGATCCCCGGACTCGGTGGACTGTGCCTGTTCGACCGCAGTTGGTACGGGCGCCTCCTCGTCGAACGAGTCGAGAAGTTCGCCACCATCGAGCAGTGGACTCGCGCCTACAACGAGATCGTCGAGTTCGAGCGAAGCCTCGTGCTCGAAGGCGTGATCCTCGTCAAGTTCTACCTGCACGTCAGCAACGAGGAGCAGCTTGCCCGCTTCGAGAGCCGGCGCGATGATCCCTTGCGCAAGTGGAAGCTGGTCGAGGAGGACTGGCGCAACCGCGACAAGTGGGATCAGTACATCGAAGCCGCCGAGGACATGTTCGAACGCACGGACCACCAGCTCGCCCCGTGGGACATCGTGTCGGGCGAGAACAAGAAGTGGGCTCGAGTGACCATCCTCGAGACACTCAATCAGCGCATCGAGGATGGCATCATCCGCTGGGAGATGCTCAACACCCCAACCGGTTGAGCCGTCACATCGTGCACGGCCTGCTGTGGCTCCGGCCGGTGCTCAGCCGATGAGATCGACGATCGCCGCTGCGGGGTCGCCACTGGTGACGAGGGTTTCTCCGACGAGCACGGCGTCGTAGCCGGCGGCTCGCAGCGACCGAGCGTCGGCGGCGCCGCGCACTCCCGATTCTGCGACTTTGACCGCGTGATCAGGGATGACGCCGGCCATCCGCACCGCGCGTTCGTGGTCGACCTGGAATGTGACGAGGTCCCGCTGGTTGACACCGATCAGTGTCGCGTCGGCCGCAAGCGCGTGTTCGAGCTCGCGCTCGTCGTGAATCTCCACGAGCACGTCGAGGCCGACGTCGACCGCGAGCGCATGAAAGGCCGACAACGCTCCCCGATCGAGTGCCGCGGCGATCAGGAGCACGCAGTCGGCGCCCATGATCCGAGCGTCGAGCACGTCGCGTTCGCTGACCGTGAAGTCCTTGCGGATCACCGGCAACGAGCATGCTGCCCGAGCCGCTTGGAGGTCGTCGACCGACCCGCCGAAGTGCTCGACGTCGGTGAGCACCGACAGGCACGACGCTCCCCCGCGCTCGTACGTTCGCGCCATGGCCGCAGGATCCAGGTCGGCGTTGAGGTCGCCTTTCGACGGCGAACGTCGCTTGATCTCCGCAATGACCCCGAGCCGATCGCGACCAGCGAGCGCGGCGCGGAAACCCCGGGCGGCCGGCATGGCTCGGGCCTGTTCGATGAGCTGATCGATCGGCCGAACGTCGACGGCGGCGACCGCTCGATGGTGATCGAGGATCTTGTCGAGATAGGTCGCCGCCATCAGTGACCCGGGTTCAGAGGCCCTTGCCGCGAACCGGCGTGAGCATGGTCAGCTCGGGCCGGCCGGCGAGGATGCCACCGAAGGCGTTCATGATCTGCTTCATCACGTCACTGGTGCTGTGCGCCTGCAGCGCCTCGCCGTCGGAATACAGCTCGTACATGAAGGCGACGTTGGCATCGTTGGGATCTTCGAGGAGCTGGTACAGCAGCGTGCCCTCCTCGGACCCGACGTGGTCCATCATCGGGGCGAGACCGGCGTACAGCTCGTCGCGCTTTCCGTCGATGCAGGTGAACTTGGCGATCATGGCAACTTGACTCATGGTCGCCGACCGTAGCTGGCGAGCCGGTCAGAACCCCAGGCGATCACCGACGGTGGCGAGTAGCTCGGCAATCGGCACACGGACTTGCTCGGTCGTATCGCGGTCGCGCACCGTGACCGCGTTGTCCTCGAGCGAGTCGAAGTCGACGGTGACGGCGAGCGGCGTGCCGATCTCGTCCTGGCGGCGATAGCGCTTGCCGATGTTCTGGGTCTCGTCGTAGTCGACCATGTACCGCTCGGCGAGCAGCTTGCGAACCTCGTGGGCGAGCGGTGTGAGCGTGTCCTTCTTCGACAGCGGGAGCACCGCCACCTTGTAGGGAGCGAGGCGGGGGTGCAGACGCAGCACGGTTCGTGCTTCACCGTTGACCTCGTCCTCGTCGTAGGCGGCGAGGAGGAAGGCCGCCATCGTGCGCGTCGCGCCGGCGGCGGGCTCGATGACATAGGGCACGTAGCGTTCGTTGGTCTGCGGATCGAAATAGTCGAGTCGCTCACCCGAGTGCTCCGCATGCTGCTTGAGGTCGTAGTCGGAGCGCTGGGCGATGCCCTCGAGTTCGTCGAAGCCCCACGGGAACGTGAACTCGACGTCGGAGGTGCCGCTCGAATAGTGCGACAGTTCGTCGTCGTCGTGCGGGCGCAGGCGCAACATCTCGGGCGGGATTCCATGCTCGACGTACCACTGCAATCGGGCGTTGCACCAGTACTCGTACCACTGCGCCGACTCCTCGGGCGGCACGAAGAACTCGAGCTCCATCTGCTCGAACTCGCGGGTGCGGAAGATCCAGTTCTGTGGCGTGATCTCGTTGCGGAAGCTCTTGCCGACCTGGGCGATGCCGAACGGCGGCTTCTTGCGCGACGTCTGCAAGACGTTCGCAAAGTTGGTGAACATCCCCTGCGCCGTCTCGGGCCGGAGGTAGGCGTCGGCGCCGGTTCCTTCGACGGGACCGGCCTGGGTCTTGAACATCAGATTGAACTCGCGTGCCTCGGTGAAGCTCTTCTTCGAATCGCAATTCGGGCAGACGTCGGGGTCGTCGAGCTTGTCGAGGCGGAAGCGCTGCTTGCACTCGGTGCAGTCGACGAGCGGATCGCTGAAGTTCGCCAGGTGGCCGGATGCCTGCCACACCTGGGGCGGGCTCAAGATGGCAGCGTCGATCAGCACGACGTCGTCGCGCTGCTGCACCATCGAACGGACCCACGCTTCTTTGACGTTGCGCAACAGCAGCGAGCCGAGTGGCCCGTAGTCGTACGTCGAGCGGAAGCCGCCGTAGATCTCCGCCGACTGGTAGACGAAGCCCCTGCGCTTGCAGAGGCTGACGATCTGTTCGAGGTCGGTGGCAGCCATAGACCCCGGAGGCTACCCACCCCCCTTTTCCGTTTGCGTGCGAATTCGGATGGACCCGTCCCGGCAGGATCTGCAGCGCAAACGTGGACGGAGCTCGGAGCGCTAGTGGGATTCGAACATCGCAACGGCTTTGAGGCGCCGCTCGATGTGGAACTCGAGGGCGCGGGTGGCCATCGACGACACCTCGTGCGTGAGCGGCGACTCGTCGCGGGCCAACGCCTGGACGAGTTGTCCGCCGAGGATCTCTCGCAGGATGTCGAGCACTCCCGGGCTGATCGCCTGGCCTGATCGGCACGAGCGGCACAGCACGCCCCCCTCGTTCAGGTCGAACGCGACGAACTGGACTTCGGGCTCGCTCGCACCACAGCGGACACACTGATCGAGTTCGGGCCGCACGCCCTCGTTGGCCAACAGTTTCCAGTAGAACGCGGCGACATTCAGCGACGACGGCGTCGTGGCGATCGTCCGCAAGACACCGACCAACATGCGGTAGAGCTGGGGGTTCGGTTCGCGTTCCAGCGACAGTTGATCGACCGCTTCGATCACCGCGAGTCCCTGCGACGCTCGGTCGAGCGACGACAGCATCGGCGCCAACGGCTCGACCGACTCCGCTTGGGTGACGATGTCGAGTTCGCGACCCCGATAGAGCAGCAGCCGCACGTGGCTCATCGGCTCGAGGCGAGCACCGAACTTCGATTTGGTCTTGCGGACGCCCTTCGCCACGGCGCGCACCTTGCCGTTCTCGGCGGTGTGGAACACGACAATGCGGTCCGACTCGCGCAGTTTGTAGGTACGCAGGACGACCCCGGTGTCGCGGTAGAGCTCGCTCACGATCGACCGATCACGAATTCAGTTGTCGTCGTCGATGCCACCGAAGCGGCGCTGACGGCGAGCGAAATCGGCAATCGCCTCGAGGAGATGATCGGGCGACAGCTCGTGCCACGCCATGGGGTGGAAGACGAGTTCGCCGTAGGCCAACTCCCACACCAACGATGGCGGCAGCCGCGTCGAGTCGCCGAGGACAACGATCAGGTCCGGTTCGCAGTCGGCAGGGGCATAGAGCGCCTCGGCGACGGTGGCCTCGTTGACCGGCTCGTCGGGATGGAGCCGTTGCATCGCTTCGGCAAATCGCTGCCGGCCGTCGCCGCACGGATCGACGATGACATGACACGAGCCGACCACCCGGTGCCACCATTGGAGGTCGACAGGCTCGACACCCGGTTCGTAGGCACGCAGCGTCAGGAACGATGCGCCGGCATGATCGGCGATCACGCCGAGGCGTTCGACCCGGTCGTCCCACTGTTCATCACCCAAGTCGTCCCAGTCGCGCAGCGTGCCGCCGACGACCATGATGTGGCGCAACAGCTGGCGGGTCGGGTCCCCGGAGCGCGCAGCGACCGTCGAAGGCGACGCCGCCTGGGTCGCTGACCCGGGCTTGGTGCTCGTGAACGACGGTGTCACATCACCATTGTTCCACGCCGCGGCCCATCGGCGCTGGCTGGCTAACGTGATCGATGTGTCGCCCGAACCTGCCGAGACCATCGAGGGCACCCCAGCGCCACTGCACGTGGCCTGCATCATGGATGGCAACGGCCGCTGGGCGGGGCGGCGAGGACTCCCACGGACCGAGGGCCACACCGAAGGCGAGGAGAATCTCGCCCGTCTCGTCCGCGTTGCTGTGCAGCGCAACATCGGCTGGCTGACCGTCTTCGGTTTCTCCACCGAGAACTGGCAGCGTCCACGTCCCGAGGTCCGCCACATCCTCGGGTTGCACGAGAAACTCTTCGGCCGTGTCGCAGAACTCAACGAACTGAATGTCCGTGTCCAGTGGATCGGGCGGCCGTTCGATTCGCCGATGGCGCGAACGCCTCGATACGTCCAGCGGGCGATCCGCAAGGCGATCGCCGACACCGCCAACAACACCGGCATGGTGCTCACGATCGCATTCGACTACGGCGGACGCTCCGAACTCGTCGCCGCGGTCGAAGCAGCGCGGCAGACACCCGAGGGCGCCACGGTCGACACGATCGGCGAGCACCTCTATCTTCCCGAACTCCCTCCGGTCGACGTCCTCGTGCGCACGAGCGGCGAGCTGCGCGTGTCGAACTTCCTCCTGTGGCAGGCCGCTGGCGCAGCGATCTACTTCACGGAAGCTCCCTGGCCCGACTTCGACGAACACGAACTCGACGCAGCCTTGGCGCTCGCTCGATGAGCGACGGTCTCGCTCGGGTCACCGCGGCGCTCGCCAATGCGGAAGACCGTGTCGGCCAGCAGCAGATGGCCGACCTCGTCGCTTCCGCGATCGCAACCCGCCGCCATCTCGTGGTGCAGGCGGGCACCGGCACCGGCAAGACGTTGGCCTACCTCGTGCCAGCGATCGAGGCCGACGCTCGGGTGGTCGTCGCCACTGCGACGAAAGCGTTGCAGGATCAGCTGGCGACGAAGGACTTGCCGTTTCTCGCCGAGCATGTCGGACGTGACTTCGACTGGGCCGTGCTCAAGGGCCGGTCGAACTACGTGTGCCTGCAGCGGCTGCGTGAGATGAGCGCCGGCGCGGAGGGTCAGCTCGAACTCGAAACGATGGCGCTGACGACCAAGGTCGAGATCAAGCGACTCGCCGAATGGTCGGGCACGACGTCGACCGGCGACATGGCCGAGCTCGAGTGGACCCCATCCGACAACGCATGGCGAGCGGTGAGCGTCGGCAGCGACGAGTGCCCGGGCGCCGACCGGTGTCCGCTCGGTGAGCCCTGCTTCGCCGAACAGGCGCGCCGATCGCGCGGCCGCCGCCGACGTCATCGTGGTCAACACCCATCTGTACGGCCTGAACGTCGCCAGCGGTGGAGCGATTCTTCCCGACCACGACGTCGTGGTCTTCGACGAGGCGCACGTGCTCGAAGACATCATGAGTGACACCGTCGGCGTCGAGATCGCCCCCGGTCGGTTCACGGCACTGTCGGGCATCGTGCGCCGCATCCTCGACGACCCGAAGTTGATCGGGTCGATCGCCGAGATCGCCGAATCGCTCCGCGATGCGCTGACTCCGCACGTCGGCAATCGGCTCTCGACCCCGCTGCCCGACTCAGTGCAGGAGGTGCTCACCGACGCTCGCCTCCGGCTCGGTCGGGCCAACGAGGTACTCGTCGCGATCGACACCAAGAACGAGGATGCGAAACAGCGTCGGCTCCGAGCGCAGACCATGACCGGCCGAGCGATCGAACAGCTCGACATCGCCATCGAGGGCCGCGAGGGCTATGTCGCGTTCGTGTCGGGTTCACGTGACGCCCCTCGGCTCGAAGTCGCTCCGCTCGACGTCGGCCCGGCGATGACCGAGGGCGTGTGGTCGCAGCGAACCGCGATCCTCACGAGCGCCACGATTCCTTCCTCGCTGGCCGCTCGAGTCGGAATCGCACCCGACGCTGTCGACGTCGCGGACGTCGGCAGCCCGTTCGACTACGAGCACCACTCGATGTTGTACTGCGCGATGCACCTCCCGAACCCGAACTCCGACGGGTTCCGGGCGGCGGTCCACGACGAGCTCGAGGCATTGATCACCGCTGCGGGTGGGCGGACATTGGCACTGTTCACCAGCTGGCGTTCGATGGACGAAGCAGCCGAGGCGCTCCGCGAACGGATCGACCTGCCGATCCTCACCCAGCGCGACCTGCCGAAGCCGGCGCTGATCAAGGCGTTCGCCGACAGCGATGAGACCTGCTTGTTCGCAACCGCTGGATTGTTCCAAGGTGTCGACGTGCCCGGCCAGACGCTCTCACTCGTGGTGATCGACCGCATCCCGTTCCCTCGACCCGACGATCCGCTGCTCAGTGCTCGACGCGAGCAGCTCGGCCCGACTGCATTCTCCGAGATCGACATTCCGCGAGCGTCGATGATGCTGGCGCAGGCGTGTGGGCGCCTCATCCGCTCAGCGACCGACCGCGGTGTCGTCGCCGTGATGGACCCGCGCCTCGGCACTGCCCGCTACCGCTGGGACATCATCAAGGCGCTGCCGCCGATGCAGCGCACCAAAGTGCGCGCCGACGTCGAAGCATTCCTCCGCGACATCGCCGCCGGGTGAACGATTACATCGCGGGTCTGACCCCTGATGTAATCGAGTTACAACACGGGTCAGACCCGCGATGTAATCAGGTGATCGAGGCGGCGAAGATGCCGTCGATGGTGGCGCCGAGCGTGGAGTTGAACTCGCCGTCGCTCTGGCCGGCGCTCAGGCCTTCGGTGAGCGCCCGCGAGAAGCTGGCGATCATGCCGTGCTGGCGCGACAAGCGCTCGTTGGCCTCGTCGCGTGGGTACCCACCCGACAGCGCGACGACCCGAAGCACCTTTGGGTGCGCGATCAGCGGAGCGTAGAAGTCGTCGACCGTCGGGATCGACAGCTTCAACATCACCGGCTGGTCGTCGGTGAGCGCATCGAGTTGCATGGCGATGCGATCGCGGAGCAGACCCTCGGCCGCTTCCTTCTCGGGACTGTGGATGTCGACTTCAGGCTCGATGATCGGGACCAGCCCGGCGGCGATGATTTCCTTGGCCACGTCGAATTGCTGGTCGACGACAGCGTTGACTCCGGCCCCGTTGGCAAGCTGCACCACCGAACGCATCTTCGTACCGAACACGCCGAGACCGACCGCCCGCTCGCACAACTCACGCAGGCCGGGGATCGGCTTCATGATCTGGGCGCCGTCAGCGACATCGGCAAGGCCCTTGTCGACCTTCAGGAACGGCACGACGTGCTTCGCCGACCACAGGTAGTCAGCGGTGCCGGTGCCCTCGACCTGCCGATCCATCGTCTGCTCGAACAGGATCGCTCCGAGCACGCGATCGCCGGTGAATGCCGGCGAGGTCATGATCCGAGTTCGCATCGCATGCATGAGGTCGAACATCTCGTCGTCGTTCGACCACGCGTCCTCGTCGACGCCATAGAGCTGCAGCGCCTTCGGGGTGCTGCCACCGCTCTGATCGAGCGCAGCGATGAATCCCTGACCGGTACGGACCTTGTTGAGCATCTCGTCGTTCACCCTGACGACTGTAGCCAGTGACGACCGATCGAACCGTCGGTCGCATCGCACTGGTGACCAAGGACCCATGGGTCACTACGGTCGGCGGACATGACCGGCGCCGAACCTTCGAACCGTGTGGTCGACTGCAGCATCGTCGACGGCATCGCCACGATCACGCTCGATTCCCAACACAACCGCAACGCGTTGTCCCGCCAACTCCTCGGCGACCTCCACCGCTCACTCGACGAGGCCGAAACAGCCGGGGTGCGTGCGATCGTGCTCACCCACCGCGGACCGGCATTCTGCGCGGGCGCCGACCTGAAGGAACGTGCAACCGCCGGCAGTGCGCCCGCCGACTCCTCGCCGTTCGTCGGTGCGCTCGAACGGTTGATGGACGCAGCGTGTCCCACCATCGCTGTGGTCAACGGCGCTGTCCGCGCCGGCGGTATCGGGCTGATGGCATCGTGCGATCTCGTCGTCGTGCACGACTCCACCACGTTCGCGCTCACCGAAGTTCGCATCGGCGTCGCCCCGGCCATCATCGCCGTGCCGATCCTGCGACGGGTGCCGCCGAGCCGGATCGCTGCCGCCATGCTCACCGGTGAGGCGTTCGATGCGGAGTCCGCCCGTCAGATGGGACTCGTGACGCATGTCAGCGGCGACGTCGTGTCGACCGTCGACGATCTGTGCGACGGCATCCTCCGAGGCGCGCCAACGGCCGTCGCTGCGACCAAGCGGGTGCTGCACACCGTCGCCACGATGGAGCGCAGCGCAGCCTTCGATGCCATGGCCGAGCTGTCGAACGAGCTGTTCAACGGTCCCGACGCCGCCGAAGGCATGGCCGCATTCGCCGAGAAACGACTCCCGAACTGGTCGAGGTCCGTGCAGTGAGTGCGACGAAACAGAGCGTCACGATCGACGTCTCGAACGGTATGCGGATCGCTGCGGATGCGTGGCCCGGCACCGGGCCCGCAGTCGTGCTCGCGCATGGCGGAGGCCAGACCCGCCATTCGTGGGGCGGTACCGCGGCGGCGTTGGCGGCGCACGGCCACCGGGTGGTGTCGATGGATCTGCGTGGCCATGGCGATTCGGCGTGGGACCCGAACGGCGATTACTCGATGCGGGCCTACCGCGATGATGCGCTCGCGGTCGCAGATTGGGTCGGTGAGCCGGTTGCGTGGGTCGGCGCCTCGCTCGGCGGCATGACGGGGCTGCACGCCGTCGACGCCGCACCTGAACGGTTCACCGCGCTCGTCCTCGTCGACATCACGCCACGACCAGCGGCCGCCGGCGTGAGTCGCATCCTCGAGTTCATGGGCAAGGACGCCATCGACGGCTTCGCCACCCTCGATGATGCGGCCGACGCGATCGCCGAGTACCAACCCCACCGGCCCCGTCCGAGCGACCTGTCAGGCCTCGCCAAGAACCTCCGCCTCGGTGACGATGGGCGCTGGCGATGGCACTGGGATCCGGCATTCCTCGACACTCGCACCGGCGGTTCGAGCGAGCACGCTCGTGACACGCATCACGGTGAACTCGAAACGATCGCCCGTCGTCTCACCCTGCCGGTGCTGCTCGTGCGCGGCAAGCTCTCCGATCTCGTCACCGAGGCCGAGGTCGCCGAGTTCCGCGAGATGGTGCCGCATGCCGACTACGTCGACGTCGTCGGCGCTGCGCACATGATCGCCGGCGACAAGAACGACGTGTTCACCGACGCCGTGGTCGACTTCCTCGAGTCACGCTGACTCCCACCACGCTGACTCCCACGCTGCGGCGTCCATCCAAATTCTCCGGCGTGTCATGTGTCACTTTGCAACTCGACGCGCGACAATGGGTGCATGACCACGAGCCAAGAACTGCACGATCGAATCGTCGGACAGAATCTCGCGAAGCGATTCCTTGCCAATCTCGACAGGAACGCCGGCGTCGAGGTGGTCCGGTGGAAGGACGCCGATGGCGCCTGGCACGGCTGGACGATGGCCGAACTGGCCGACGCCACCGCCCGACTCGCAACGGGGCTCTCGAACCTCGGCGTCGGCAAGGGCGACACGGTGGTCCTGATGATGCGGAACCGTCCAGAGTTCCATGCGCTCGACATCGCCGTGCTGTTCCTCGGCGCGACGCCGGTGTCGATCTACAACTCCTCGGCCCCTGAGCAGATCGAGTACCTCGTCAACGACTGCAAGGCCAAGGTTGCCGTCGTCGAGGAAGATGCGTTCCTCGAACGGTTCCTCAAGGTTCGCGAGGCGCTACCCACGCTCGAGTCGATCGTGCTGATCGAACCATCGGAGACCGCCGGAGATGCGGTCGTCCCGTACAGCCAACTCTCAGGGGCTGACGCCGCCGACCTGCGCGAACTGGCCGAGATCGCCACCCTCGACGACATCGCCACCATCATCTACACCTCGGGCACCACTGGGCCGCCCAAGGGCGTGATGCTGTCGCACGCGAACATTGCGTGGACGCTCGAATCGGTGGGCCAGTCGATGCGCGAGCAGACCGACATCGAGGACTTCGCCGGCAAGAAGCACCTGTCGTACCTGCCGATGGCCCACATCTTCGAGCGCCTCCTGGGGCACTACTACCTCCTCGACATGGCGGCCCAGGTGACGTGTTGTCCGGAGACCTCCCAGCTCACGGCATACACCGGCGAGGTCCGACCGAACGTCTTCATCGGCGTGCCACGTGTGTGGGAGAAGCTGTACGCCGGCGTCAACGCCGCGCTCTCGGGCGACCCCGAGAAGTCGAAGGCGTTCAACGACGCCGTCGACGCGGCACTCCCGATCGTCGAGAAGATGACCCGCGGGACCGCCACGCAGGAGGAGATCGACACCTGGAACTTCCTCGATGAGGTCGCGTTCAAGACCGTGCGTGGCCTGATCGGCCTCGACGAGACCGAGATCTGCATCACCGGTGCCGCTCCCCTTCCGGCCGAAATCCTCGCATGGTTCCGCGCCATCGGCGTGCCCCTCACCGAGGGCTACGGCATGTCGGAGACCACTGCGGTGCTCACGTGGGCGAACGATCCCAAGCCCGGGTGCGTTGGACGGGCAGCCACCGCTGTCGAACTCAAGATCGCCGAGGACGGCGAGGTGCTGTGTCGCGGCGGCAACAACTTCGTCGGCTACCTCGGCAAGCCCGAGCAGACCGCCGAGACGATCGACGAGGACGGTTGGTTGCACACCGGCGACATCGGCGTCCTCGACGACGATGGCTACCTGAAGATCGTCGACCGCAAGAAGGAACTGATCATCACCGCCGGCGGCAAGAACGTCAGCCCGGCCAACCTCGAGGCCGAGCTGAAGATGATCCCGCTGGTCGGCCAGGCCTGCGCGATCGGCGAGCAGAAGCCATTCATGTCGGCGCTCGTCGTGCTCGACCCCGATGCGGCAGCAGCCTGGGCGGCAGCGCACGGGCTGTCGGGGGCCGACGCCACGACGGCGGCGCATGGCCGAGAACCCCGACGTGATCGCCGAGATCAACGCGGGACTCATCGAGGTGATGTCCGGCTTCAACAACGCCGAGGCAGTCAAGAAGGTCAAGGTGCTCGGCGACGAGTGGCTCCCCGATTCCGAGCTGCTCACCCCGACCTCGAAGCTCAAGCGTCGCGGCATCCTCGCCAAGTTCGCCGACGAGATCGACGCCCTCTACGCCAAGTGAGTGCTCCGCGATGAGCGAACCGACCGCATACGGCGGTCTCGCTCATCGCAACACCAGAACGAACCCCACCGATGAGCGAACCGACCGGATACGGCGGTTTCGCTCATCGCAACCCGGAGCGAGCGTCGCGACGAGCGGTCAGGACGTCATGAGGCGGTAGCCGATGCCGCGGGCGGTCACGATGAGCTTCGGGTCGTCGGGGTGATCTTCGACCTTGAGGCGCAAGCGTCGAACGTGCGCGTCGACGAGGCGTGAGTCACCGAGGTACTCATAGCCCCAGACACGTTCGAGCAACTGATCGCGCGACAGCACGGCACCGGCGTGATCGGCGAACTCGCACATCAAGCGGAACTCGGTCTTGGTGAGATTGAGTTCCTCACCGCCCTTGAGCACGATCCCTTGCTCGCGGCGGATCTCGACATCGCCGAATCGAGTGGCCAGCGGCGTGGTCGCCTTGCCCTGCAGATGCACTCGACGCAGCAGCGCTCGGATGCGGGCGGCCAAGCTCCTTCGGCACGACCGGCTTGGTCACGTAGTCGTCGGCACCGGCTTCGAGTCCGGCCACCATGTCGTGGGTGTCGGTCTGCGCCGTGATCATGATGATCGGCACGATGCTCTCGGCGCGCAGCGCCCGACACACGTCGAAGCCCGACATGCCGGGCAAGCGCAGATCGAGCAGCACGAGGTCGGGTGGCGACCGATCGGAACTCGTCGAGACCGTCCTCACCGTTGGGTGCTTGGCGGACCTCGTAGCCCTCGTCCTCGAGCGCCATCGACAGCGCCAGGCGGATTCCGTCGTCGTCTTCGATGAACAGCAGTGATTCCATGAGCGCCGCCAGTGTTGCGCGTCGCAGGAACGAACCGTGCGCTTTGTTACCGAAATCGCACACTTCCCGCAAGAGTCCGTCACACAGACGCTGCATCATCATGACTGTTCACGCTGCCCCGGTGGGATGCCTTCCTCCCCCTGGCATTCCACCGGCAGCGGGTGAACCTCTCGCCGACTCTGTCGGACGGCCGCCGATGCCCGCCACCTGCAACACTGAGCCGGTGGCCCGGCGTCGAACTCTCCGCTTGCGAACTCGCGTCACGCTGTTCTTCGCGTTCATCGCGCTGCTGGCCGGAGTGGTGCTGATCGGCGTCACCTACGGGCTGACCCGCAACAACCTGCTCGACGAGGACCGCAACGCCGCACAACAGCAGGCGCTCGGCAATGCCGACCTCGTCCGCGAGCAACTCACGATCGATCCCGACGGAATCGGCGTCTTCTTCGACGATGAACTGCGCACCGACACCGACGGGTTCGCTGTGCTCAGCTCGGGCGATCCGACGGCCCCGCGAGCGAGCACCAGCGTCCTGCACCCGATCACCGACTTCCCCGAACGCCTCGTCGACAGCGTCCGCACCGGCATCAGCGCGCTCGAGAACGCCGCCATCGACGGCTCGGACTATGTCACCGTCGGCGTGTACATCGCCGAGTACGACACCGGCTACTTCGAGGCATTCCCACTCGCCGAGACCTCGTCGACTCTCACTGCGATCCTGACCGCGCTGTTGCTGGGCGCTCTCGGCACCGTGGTGCTCGCCACACTCTTCGGACTCGCCACCAGTCGCCGACTCCTGCGACCGTTGAGCCAGGTCGCCGACGCGGCCGCCGACATCGCGTCGGGAGGCCTCGACACGCGACTCGCAACAGAATCCGACCCGGATCTCGACCGCCTTGCCGGGTCCTTCAACGACATGGCCGATGCCGTCCAGGCCCGCATCGAACGCGAAGCACGTTTCGCCTCTGACGTCAGCCACGAACTCCGCTCGCCGATCACGGCGCTCACCGCGGCCGTCGAGGTACTCGACGGTCGTCGCGACGACATCCCGGAACGAACTCAGCAGGCGCTCGACGTAGTCGTCGAACAGGTGCGTAGATTCGACAGCATGGTGATCGACCTCTTGGAACTCGCCCGCCTCGATGCCGGAGCCACCGACCTCAACATCGAGGACGTGTCGCTCGTCGACCTGACCCAACGCGTCGCTGCGCGGTACGGCGAGCCCGACGTTCCCATCGTCGCCGTGAAGGGCGCCCCGAGGGAGGTCGCGCTCGACAAGGTCCGCTTCGAACGTATTCTCGGCAACTTGCTGGAGAACGCACGCAATCACGGCGGAGGAGCCCTCCGAATCGAACTGACCGCCGCCACGCCCGGCAGGTTTCGTCTCGCTGTCGAAGACGGCGGACCCGGCGTTGCGCAGGGCGAACGGGAGCGCATCTTCGAACGGTTCGCTCGCGGCTCGGCGGCGCGTCATCGCATCGGCACGGGTCTCGGCTTGGCACTCGTGGCCGAGCACACCGCGGCAATGGGTGGAACGGCGTGGGTGCAGGACCGCGTCGGTGGCGGAGCACGCTTCGTCGTCGAGCTTCCCGAGCGGGTCATCGCCGAGGTGATGGCATGATCGCCAGACGGTGGACAGCATTCGCTGCGGTCGTCGCGCTCGCGTTGATCGGCGCTGCATGCGGTGTGTCGACCGGTGACGACAGTTTTGCCGTCATCCCACCCGAGGAGGACCCGTTCGAACTCGACGCCACCTCGACCACCACCTCGACGACCACCACCACGACGACCACACTGCCGGTCACGCCCGACACGCTGCCCACAACCACAACAGCAATTCGCACCGAGCCGGCGGAGGTCTACTTCTTGACCACCCGCGGCAAGCTGCTCCCGGTGGTATTCGAGCTTCCGCCGCCGATCGCTGCCGAGCAGGTGGCCGACGTCCTCGAAGCCGGTCCGCCATCGGACCAGCCCGTCCTCGACTCGCTGATCGAGGAAGGCCTGATCGTGAGCTCCAGCGAGAGCCGGGCCGTGCTCACCATCGATCTCGATCCAGCGACGTTCGCCCGGATCCCGAGCACGGAACAGACCGAGGCCATCGGGCAGATCGTCATGACGATGATCAGCAGCCTTCGGCGCGTTGGGTTCGTGAACTTCACCATCGAGGGCGAACCGATCTCGGTCAAGAAGGGCAACAGCCTGTTGTCCGACGTCGGCGAACCGCTGGCGTACGACGACTACATCAACCTGTTGGCCACGCCCCCACCGGCGGTTGCCTCGACGACGCTGGCGCCTGACACGTCCGACGACGACACCACCAGCACGTCGGTCGCTGAGCCCTAGCCCTCGTCAGTATCCCAGGCGTTGCACACGCTCGGGACGGCGCTGCCAGTCCTTGTCGACCTTCACGCGCAGCTCCAGATACACCCCCTCGGGCAACTGAGCACGGGCTCGTTCGCCGGCCTGTTTGAGGATCTGGCCGCCCTTGCCGATCACCATCCCCTTCTGGCTGTCACGTTCGACGATGATGTCGACGCGGATGTGCGGCCACTCCCATTCGACCACCTGGGTGGCGATCGAATACGGCAGTTCGTCACGAGTGACGGCCAGCAGTTGCTCGCGGACGAGTTCGGCCACCCACCGTTCCTCGGGCAGGTCGGACACTTCGTCGTCGGGGAAGTATCGGGGGCCGTTCGGCATCCGAGCCGTCAGATCGGCCACGAGCGGGCCGATGCCCTCGCCGCTCACCGCCGACACCGGGAAGTAGGCGTCCGCCACGAGGTCGCTCGCTGCGCCGAGCATCGCCAGTACCTGCTTGCGGCTGGCCACGTCGATCTTGTTGACGATCACCACCGAGTTCGCCACGTCGAGGCGGTCGGCGACCCACCGGTCACCCTTGCCGAACGGGTGCGTGGCGTCGAGCACCAGGCACGTCACGTCGACGTCGTTCGTGCTGTCGAGTGCGGTCGCGTTGACCCGCTCGCCGAGTGCCGTGACCGGCTTGTGGAGCCCGGGTGTGTCGACGAACACGAGCTGCGACCCGGGACGGGTCAGCACGCCCATGATCCGATGCCGGGTGGTCTGCGGCTTGTCGGACACGATGCTGATCTTGCGACCACAGATCGCATTCACCAGCGAGGACTTGCCCACATTCGGCCGTCCCACGAAGGTGACGAAGCCGGACCGGAAGGCCGCCTCGCCGTCAGGCAGCGATGGGGACTGGTCGTCGGTTTCGTCGGACATCGGTCCAGTTTGCCAAGCTCAGGTCCATGACCCGCATGATCAACGGCATCGATGAACTCAAGACGCTCGTCGGCGAGCACCTCGGCTACTCGCCCTACGTCGAAATCACCCAGGAACAGGTGAACACGTTCGCCGACGCAACCGGCGATCACCAGTGGATCCACGTCGACCCCGAGCGCGCCAAGTCCGGCCCGTTCGGCGGCCCGATCGCACACGGCTATCTCACGCTCTCGCTCGGCCCGATGCTGTCCCCGCAGATCTTCGGCGTGTCCGGTGTCGCCATGGGCGTCAACTACGGCGCCGGCAAGATCCGGTTCCCGTCACCGGTGCCGGTCGGCTCGAAGCTGCGCCTCGGCGTGACGCTCACCTCGGTCGAGGACATCGCCGGCGGCGCGCAGGTCACCCAGGAGTTCGTGTTCGAAGTGGAAGGCGCTGCGAAGCCGTCGTGCGTCGCCGAGGTGATCTTCCGCTACTACGTCTGAACGTCGGGTCTCGAGACGTCGGCTACGGCTTGGCCCGCTCGAGGAGTTCGAACTCCTCGACGATGCGCACGGCGAGTTCGGCGAGATCGGGAATCTGTTCGCGATCCGACACCAGGCTCAGGCACAGCCGGTCGCCAACCGAGATCGCTCCGATGTGCAGACCCATGCCGTCGACGACGCCCAGCACGGGATAGATCGCCGTGACCTCGGCACCGAGCGCGTACTGCTTCTCCTTCGAGCCGGGCACCGACGTGATCGTCGTGTTGAACGGCGGCATCAGCCGGTCGGCCAATGGACTGCGTTCGAGGAGCCGAGATGCCACGATCCCCAGTAACGGTGTGCCGCCACCGATGCCGCGGATCTCGGCGGCGGTCATCGCCCCGTGACGGGTCACCGCTTCGCCGATCTGCTCGTGCACGATCGCCAGCCGGTCCTGCACCCGGTGCAGGTTGGTGCTGAGGCTGACCACCGCTCCGGCGATGCCCTCGATCGCTTCGGGGTCGGTGACCGACAGCGGCACGAGCGCCTTGAGTGTTTCTCGTGGCAGCTCGTCGTGTTGCAGCAGCCACCATCGCAATGCGCCACCGCAGACGGCCGTCAGCACGTCGACCGTGCTGACGGAGAACCGCGACCGCACCTTGGCGATGCGTTGCAAGTCGAGTTCGGCGCTCGCCCACCGTCGGTGCGGCCCGATCCGCCCGTTGAACGAAGTCCGCGGCGTGATGCCGGACTGTTCGGCGATCACGATCGAACGCTGCGACCGCTGGTTCATCAGCGCGAGCGCCGGGTTCATGACGCTGCGGATGCCGGGGATCGAGTTCAACGTCCTCGGCACCGTGGTGAGGGTGCGCATCGGGTCGACGAGTGCGTTCAGCCAGGCTCGGGTGCCGATGTCGTGCAATGACGGGCCTGGTTCGGGAACCCAGTTGCGCAACTCGTCGACCGGTTCGCCGATCAGGTCGGGCGAGTCGCCGATCAGGCCGGCGCACAACGAGTTGCCGGTCGACGCGGCGAGCGCCGCGAGGTGCATCTTGAACAGCAGTGCGGCTCGACCATCGGCGAGCCCGGAGATCAAGTAGAGCTCCCACAACGGCCGACCACGATCGAGCGGCCGACTGTGGATGCGAGCCACGAGCTCGGCCAGCGAATCCGGGTCGTCGGGGTCGGGTACCGCGATGTGACGGAGGTGGTAGTTGAGATCGAAGCCCGGGTGATCTCGCCACCACGGTCGGTCGAGGTTCAGCGGCACCTCGACGAGCGATTGACGCAACATCGGGAGCGCATCGAGGCGTGCGTTCACCTCCTGGCGCAGCAATGCCGCGTTGAGACGATGTGGCGCATTCGCAGCGTCGACGATCGTGAGCGTCGAGGTGTGCCCGAGCGCGTTCGGGGTCTCGATCGCCAGCAGACGTGAATGGCCTCGTTGGATCTGGGTCGTCGGCATCGTCGTCAGACGCTCGCCGCGGTTGCAACGTCACCATCGGGATCGGGATAGCACCACGCCATCGCCGACGGCGGGACGAACGGCGTCCACTCGCCGTCGCGTTGGGCGAGTCGGTCGGCGACGGCCCAGACCGCAGCAGCGTTGTGGCCGAGCCCGATGTGGGCACCGCGGACTTCGATGTTCTCCGAGGTCGGTCCGACCGGTTGCAGGCACGACGCCGGGGCAACCACGCCGTCCTGGCGGGAGTAGATGACCGTGGACGGCACCGGAATCACGGTCAGGTCGTGGCCTCGTCGACCGCGTTGGAGGCCGGCGAGCTGCGAGAGCCGCCGGACGCTCTCGCTCAGGTTGGCCTCGGGGTTCTCGACGCGAATGGGAGATCCCAGTGACACGGCCTGGCGGACTCGATCGGGATGGTGGAGGGCGAGCAGTCGGGCCATGATGCCGCCGAGGCTCCAGCCGACGACGTCGATCGGACCACCGTTCTGTTTCACGAGCTGATCGAGCCGACGGAGCAGCTGGCGCACGGTCTCATCGTCGGGACCGACGTTCAGTCCAAGGCCCCACGGCGCCGGACGGTGCCCGAGCGCACGAAGGGCGAATCGGAGCGGCGCCGTCGACACGTCACCGGCGGTGAAGCCGGGCAACACCAGCACGCGCCGACCGACACCGCGCGGCGCCGTTGCCAGCCAGGGCGCCGACAGCATGAACACCCCGAACTCGGGGATGGCGAGCAATTCGGAAATTGCTGGCGCTGGTCGGTCCACGTGGCCAGGCTATGACACGGTGAACGTCGGCGCCCCTTCGGGCGCGACGACGGTCACGCGGTGGCAGCGCCGCCGGGCGGGGCTGTCGCCGATGGCGCGTCGCTGTCGTCGCGTTTGCGGCGTTTGGGAACCTTGATGATCCCCTGGCGGCTGGCAAGCGCAACGGCGATCAAGAGCGACACCCCCTCGAAGAGCGGCTCGATCCACGCCGTGCCGGTCGTGAACGTCAGCTGCAGGCCCTTGACACCGAACGCCAGTGCGTACAGAGCGATCAAGGTGCCCCACACGTTGGGCCGCCCCTTGAGCTGCGAGGCCCCGAAGAACACCGCCGCAATCGCCGGAAACAGGAAGCCGGGCCCGATCGAACTGCTGTAGGTGCCGACCTTCCAGGTGTGGATCAGACCGGCGACCGACGCGAGCACCGCCGAGGCGATCAACGTGCCCCACTGGATCAAGTCGGTCCGCAAGCCGGACAGTCGGGCGGCGTCGGTGTTGCCACCCGTGGCGAAAAGGTACCGCCCGAGCGGCGTCTGCTCGAGCACGAACCAGAGGATCAACGCGATCAGCATGACGAAGTAGAAGTAGAGCGGCAGGCCGAGCACCTTGGTCCGGCCGAAGTCGCGGTAGGCATCGCTCAGCACGCCGTTGATCGTGCGATTCCCCGAGATCAGGATGTTCGCCGCCGCGAGGACCTGACTCATGCCGAGCGTGGCGATGAAGGAGTTCACACGAAGCTTCACCACGATGAATCCGGACACGAACCCGACCGCCGCGCACGCCACTACGGCGATGATCGCGTTCAGGGCCTGCGGGTTGCCGGTGTTCTGCGCAAGCGCCGTGGTGATCGCAATCGAGAAGCCCATCATCATGCCGATCGACAGATCGAACGTGTCGGCGACGAGGGGGACCAGGAAGGCCAATGCCAGCAGTGCCACGATCGCCTTCTCGGTCAGCACCAGACTGATGCTGGTCCAGGTGAGGAACTGCGGTTGGGTGAGGCTGAACACGATCATGAAGCCCGCCCACAGGTACAACGCGCTGTACTTGTCGAGGCCTGACTTCTGCACCCAGGTCTTGGCTGGGGGTCCGAGTTCGAAGGCGTCGGGTTCGCTGCGAACCGGATCCGATGTCGTGGTCATGTGCTTGAGTTCTCCCCTGTTCGATCAGTGATCGCGAGTTGTGCTCGCTCGATTTCCACCGAGTTGATGGCGTCACCCACCAGCTCGGTCACGATGTGGCCGTTGCGCATCACGACGACTCTGGTCGCCACGCGCACGAGCTCGTCGGTGTCGGTCGATGCGACGAGCACGGCAGCTCCTTCGTTTGCCGATCGGTCGATCAGCAGATGAATCTCTTCCTTTGCTCCGACGTCGATGCCCTGGGTGGGTTCGTCGAGCATGAGCACCTGAGGTTCGAGGCGCAAGCCGCGCGCGAAGAGCACCTTCTGCTGGTTGCCGCCGCTGAGTGTGCCGATCGGTGCGAGCGGAGTTGCGGTCTTCACGCTGAGACGATCGATCCACAGTCCGGCGTCGGCACGCTCCGCGCGCTTGTCGAGACGACCGTGGCGCGCATTGCGACCGACGTCGCAGATCGTGGTGTTGTCGACGACGGACATCAGCGTGAACACACCGAGGCCCTTGCGGTCGGCGGTGACGAACGCGCCACCTGCTCGCAACACGTCGCCCGGCGAGTAGTTGTCGACGAAGTGGCCGTTGATCTCGACACTGCCGGCCGCGCTCGGAACCTGTCCGGTGAGCAGCGCAAGCAGCGTCTCGCGGCCCGATCCGGTGATCCCGGCGACCCCGACGACCTCGCCGGCGCGGACCTGCAGGTCGACGCCGTGGAGATTGGCCCCGTGCAGATCACGAACGTCGACCAGGACCTCGTCGCCGGCCGCGCCTGCGCCACTGCGACCCTGCACGATCTTGTGGCCGATCATCAGCTCGATCAGGCGGTCGTGGTCGAGTGAGTCGACACGTTCGGTGGCGACGCGACGCCCGTCGCGGAGCACCGACACCTCGTCGGCGATCTCGAACACTTCGTCGAGGTGGTGCGAGACGTAGAGAATGGCGACGCCGCGTTCCTTCAGGCGCCGGATCGCCTCGAACATGTGCTGGACGTCGCTGGCGGGCAGTGACGCAGTCGGCTCGTCGAGCACGAGGAGGTGGGCATCGTGTTCCCATCCGAGCAGTGCGCGGGCGAGAGCGACGCCGGTCTTCTGCGCAGGGGCCAAAGCACCGACCGGAATCTTGACGTCGACGCTCTCGAAGCCGATCGCGGCGAGCGCTCGGCGCGCTCTCACCACGTCGGCGCGCCAGTTGATCTTGCCGAACTTCGTGGTGAAACCATTGCCGAGTGCCAGGTTCTCGACTGCCGTCAACGACTCGACGAGGCCGAGGTCCTGGTGTACGAACCGGACCCCGTCGCGCTCGGCGGCGCGCCCGTCGCCGAGTTCCAGCGGTTCACCGGCCGGGTCGTTGCCGTAGTACGTCGCCGTTGCCTCGTCGCCGGTCGGCTGGTGATAGCCGGCGAGGATCTTGATCAGCGTCGACTTGCCCGACCCGTTCTGGCCGACGAGGGCGTGTGTCGTACCGGCCTCGATCGTCAAGTCGACGTCGTCGAGCGCGACCTGGCCCGGGAACACCTTCGACAGGTGCTCGATCCTCAACAGTGCCGGCACGCATCCCCCTTGTCCGCGAACCGCCCTCCGGTTCGCTCGTTGCGCCTCGGAGTAGTTTAGAGTCAAAGTAACCGGGCGGCCGAATCAGAGGGATTCGGCACAACCGCTCTACACAAGGGGGAACAACCAATGAACAAGCGCTCTCGACTCGCGGTGCTGCTGGTGCCGCTGGCACTCGTCGCCGCCGCATGTGGCAGCGACGACGATGCCGATTCAGGCTCGGCGACCACCGATGGTGGAACCGAGACCACCGACGACATGACCGAGACCACCGACGGCATGACCGAGACCACCGACGGCGAGTCCGGCGGCGGCGACGGTGTTGCTGCCGCGCAGGCGATCGTCGATGCCAACAGCGAACCGGCCACCGACATCGGCCCGACGATTGCGCTGACCGGCGCGCCCGAGGCGAAGACCGTTGCCTGGTTGGAGTGCGAGCAGCCGTCGTGCGCTGCGATCACCCCCGGCTTCGAAGACGCCACCGCAGCGCTCGGGTGGGACCTGATCGTGATCCCCGCGGCCAGCGGCGACCAGGGCCCGGCAATTCAGCAGGCACTCGACCAAGGTGCCGACTTCATTGCCCACACCGGTTCGCCACTCGCAACCGCCGAGGAGCAGATCGCCGCAGCGCAGGAGGCGGGTGTCGGCTACTACAGCTGCTACTCCACCGACATCCCGGATCCCGAGGTCAACAACCTCTACATCCAGTGCGGTGACTCCACCGGCGTCTTCGCGACCGGCAACCTGATGGCCAACTGGATCATCGCCGACTCCGGTGGCACAGCGAACGCCTTGATTGTCAACATTCCGGACTTCCCGGTGTTGGTGAGCGAGGCCGAGGGTGCCGCCGCTGCCTACGAGGAGAACTGCCCGGACTGCACGCTCGAAACACTCGACACGACGATCGACAGCTTGATCGCCGGCGAGGTTCCCGCCGCCGTGGCATCTCGTCTCCAGGCAAACCCGGATATCGACTACGTGCACTTCACCTTCGGTGATCTGCCCGCCGGTGTAGCGGACACGCTGGAAGAAGCCGGCCTGCTCGAGGGTGTCAAGATCGTCGGCGTCGACTTCTCGACGCAGATCGGTCTGCCCGAGATCATCGCCGGCCGCCACGCGGCATGGACCGCCAACCCCAAGCCGTACGCCGGCTGGTTGATGGTCGATGCCATGGCACGCCAGTCGCTCGGCATGGACAATCCCGAGGAGCGCGCCAACGCGAACCTGCCGACGTTCATCGTCAGCGATGCCGCCGCCGCGCAGGCCGTTCTGGATCTCGGCGATTCCGGCTGGCCCGGCCCCGAAACGATGGCCGAGCAGTTCGGCGCCCTGTGGGGCGTCGGCTGATCACACCGATCACGTGAACGATCGAGGGCCCGGTCCACATCGGGCCGGGCCCTCGACGTTTCTCTCACTGCACCACCACCACCACCACCACTGATGGCACCCCCTCTTGCGAACGATCCGATCGCGCTTGCTCGCCGACAACTGGCGCAAACGCGGCTGGACCGACGCTGCCGACGGCATGGCGCTCGTCACCTCGATCATGCGGATCCAACAGGAGTTGCTCTCACAGATCGACGGTGAACTCCGATCGTTCAACCTCACGTTCGCCCGCTACGAGGTGCTGATGCTGTTGGAGTTCACCCGCACCGGTCGACTGCCTCTGGGAAAGATCGGCGAACGGTTGCAAGTACACCCCGCCAGCGTCACCAACGTGGTACAACGGCTCGTCGACGACGGGCTGGCGCAACGCCTCCCCCACCCCGACGATGGGCGCAGCACGCTTGCTGTGATCACCCCAGACGGTTCGCAAACAGCCATTGCTGCGACCGAACATCTCAATCGCCACGTCTTTTCCACTCTGCCACTCGACTCGTCGGACCAGGTGTCGATCTTCGAGACCTTCACTGCCGTCCGTCACGCATTCGGAGACTTCGCATGACATCGCTCGACAAGCCATTGCACCACTCGAACGGCATCACTCGCAGCCGCCGCGGAACGATCGGTACCATCGTCTCGTGACCGACAACCGCAAGATCTGGCGTGACGCGTTCGACGACTCCAAGCTGCGCGAGGGTCGATTCACCACGATGTCGGGCGTCCCACTCGAACCGGTGTACGGACCCGACGACGGCGAATTCCCCGGCGTCTACCCGTACACACGCGGTCCGTATGCGTCGATGTACCGGTCTCGGCTGTGGACCATGCGCATGTTCGCCGGGTTCGGCACCGCCGAGGACACCAACTGGCGCTTCAAGGAGATCATCAAGTCCGGCGGCGACGGCCTGTCGACAGCCTTCGACATGCCGACCCTGCTCGGACTCGACTCCGACGATCCGATGTCGCTCGGCGAGGTCGGGCGCTGCGGCGTGGCCATCGACACGCTCGCCGACATGGAGGATCTCTACGCCGGCATCGACCTCGGCGGCATCACCACGTCGATGACGATCAACAGCCCGGCGGCGCCGATCTTCGCGATGTTCGTCGCCCAGGCCGAGAAGGCCGGCGTGCACCGCGCTCGGCTCGGCGGCACGCTGCAGAACGACATCTTGAAGGAGTACCAGGCGCAGAAGGAGTTCGTCTTCCCGCCGCGTCAGTCGATGCGACTCGTGCGCGACACGATCTCGTTCACCGCCGCCGAAATGCCCCGGTGGCACTCGATCTCGATCTCCGGTTACCACATCCGCGAGGCCGGCTCGACCGCAGCCGAGGAGCTGGCGTTCACCCTCGCCAACGGGTTCGCGTACGTCGAGCTCGCGCTGCAAGCCGGCTTGCCGATCGACACCTTCGCCCCCCGACTGAGCTTCTTCTTCAATGCTCACATCGACTTCTTCGAGGAGATCGCCAAGCTGCGTGCTGCTCGCCGGATCTGGGCGCGCTGGATGAAGGAGCGCTACGGCGCCCAGCTCGAACGTTCGATGCAGCTGCGTTTCCACACGCAGACCGCTGGGGTGTCGCTCACCGCTCAGCAGCCCGAGGTCAACATCGTGCGCACCGCGATCGAGGCGCTCGCCGGGGTGCTCGGTGGCACGCAGTCGCTGCACACCAACTCGATGGACGAGGCGCTCGCGCTGCCCACCGAGAAGGCGGCGCGCATCGCCTTGCGCACCCAGCAGGTGATCGCCCACGAGACCAACGTCACCCACGTCGCCGATCCGCTCGGCGGGTCGTACTTCGTCGAGGAACTCACCGACGAGATGGAACGTCAGGCCGAGGAGATCTTCGCCACGCTCGACGAGTTCGGCGACGGCTCGCTGCTCGACGGGGTGATCAAGGGCATCGACGAGAACTGGTTCCAGGGCCGCATCGCCGATTCCGCGTACGAACTCGAGCGGATGTTCAATTCGGGCGAGCGCGTGATCGTCGGAGTGTCGGGATTCAAGGAGGGCAACGATGACGACGACCTCGACATCCTGCGTATCTCGAACGAGGACGAGACCCGTCAGCGCAAGCGGCTCGACGCCATCCGCCACGACCGCGACCAGGCAACGGTCGACGCCGTTCTCACCAAGCTCCGCGCCGAGGCCGCCGACCCCGAGGTCAACCTGATGCCCACGTTGATCGAGGCATCCCAGGTCTACGCCACACTCGGCGAGATGATGGGTGCCATGGCCGACGTGTTCGGTCGCTACACCGAAGTCCCCGTCATCTGAGCATCGAGGCCAACATGAGTGAACGCATACTCGTCGCCAAGGTCGGCCTGGACGGCCACGACCGCGGCATCAAGGTGGTCGCCCGCATCCTGCGTGACGCGGGCTACGAAGTGATCTACACCGGGCTGTTCCAGACACCCCAGACCGTCGCCGCAGCTGCCGTCGACGAGGACGTCGATGCGATCGGATTGTCGATGCTCTCGGGCGCCCACATGACCCTCGCGCCGCTCGTCGTCGACGAGGTGCGCAAGTTGGGCAGCGAGATCCCCGTCGTCGTCGGTGGCATCGTGCCCAACCAAGACGTCGAGCCGTTGATGGCCGCCGGCATCGCCGCGGTGATCACCCCGGGCGCCAGCGCCGACCAGGTCGTCGAGACCATGCGCAGCGTCCTCGCCGACTGATCGAAGTTCCCAGAGCCCGGGCCTCGGGGAACCACGCTGGTTCCCGGAGACCTGGGCTTGGGGAACCACCTGCTGCAAATCGTCAGGCGCGGCGGGCGTACTTGGCCGGGGAGCGGCCGTGCTCGTCGACGAGGCCGAACTCGTCGCCGAGGTCCTCGACCCACTGGATCGAGCCCGACCGCTCCATCAGGTCGGGTGCCGTGGCCAGGGCGGCGACACTGCGGCCGACGACCAGCGGAGTCTGCGCACCGTCCATGTCGGTGTCGCGCTTGCCCGACCACTCGACGATGAACTCCGTCGACACGGTGCCCGGGTAGAGCGTCACGACGGCAACACCCTTCGGTTCGAGCTCGATCGCCATGTCGGCGCCGAGCCGGTCGAGGCCCGCCTTGCCGGCGCCGTACGACGAACTGAAGTGATAGGTCTGACCACCGGGCGATGAGATGTTGCAGATGAAGGCGCCCGGACCGGCGGCGAAAAGCAGCGGTGCCGCGTGCCACGACGCCACGTAGTGGGCACGCAGTCCGATGCCGACCTGGTCGTCCCAGATCGAGATCGGATGGTCCCAGAACCCGCCACCCCATGCCGGCGGGTCGGGGATCTTGTAGACGTTGTTGACCAGGATGTCGAGCTTGCCGTGGTCGGTTCGAACCCGTTCGAAGAGTCCGGCGATCTGGGCATCGTCGCCGTGGTCGACCTGCACGGCGACTCCGTGACCACCGGCTTCGTCGACGAGTTCGGCCGTCCGGTCGATCGTGAGTTCACCCGAACCGGTGCTGCGACCCGTGATGTACACCGTGGCCCCGAGCTCGCCGAGTGCAACCGCTGTCCCACGGCCGATCCCACGGCTCGACCCCGTGACGACGGCGATCTTGCCTTCCAGCGGGCCGGCCATCAGGCGGCACCCGCCGGGACGACGTCGACGTCGAGCCGCGTGAGCCCTCGCAACAGGAAGCTCGGGAAGTACTGGAACTCGTTGGTCTCCGACAGGGTGAAGCTGTCCAGGCGGCTGGCGAGTTCCTCCAGCGCCACCTTGCCCTCGAGCCGCGACAGCGCTGCGCCGAGGCAGAAGTGGATGCCCTTGCCGAACGCGAGGTGGTCGCGCAGGTTGTCACGGTCGGGATCGAAGCCGTCCGGTTCCGGATACAGCGACTCGTCCCGGTTGGCCGAGGCGAACACGATCACGAGTCGGGCGCCCTGTGGGATGTGAACGCCTCCCAGCTCGTGGTCCTTGGTCGAGATGCGGAACATGCCCTGCGTCGGCGTGGAGAGTCGCAGCGCCTCCTCGATGATCTTGGGCGCCCGGCTGGGGTCCTGCTTCAGCTGGGTCCACTCGTCCGGATTCTCCGCCAGCAGCCGCATCGTCTCGGTGAGCAGCTTCGTGGTGGTCTCGTTGCCGGCGACAAGCAGCTGCTGGATGATGCTCAGCATCTCGGGAACGTCGAGTTCACGCTTGTCGGTGACGTCGGGGTCGTCGTCGTCGATCCGCGCATTCAGCAATGCGGTCAGCAGATCATCCTGCGGTTCGGTGCGGCGACGATCGAGTTCGGCAGCGAAGTAGTGCTGGAACTCGTTGACGCCGAGCTCGGCTTCGAGGCGTTGTTCGAGCGTGATGTTCGTGCCGATTCCGGCGATCGAATCATCGGACCAGCGTTTGAAGTCGGCCAATCGCGAATCAGGCACGTTGAGTGCATGGGCGATCACCTCGACGGGCAACGGAACACCGAACTGCTCGACGAACTCGATGCGACCCGAGTCGATCCACGAGTCGATCAATCGTGTGGTGATCGAGCGGATCACCGGTTCGAGCTCGGCGATCACCTTCGGCGTGAACGCCTTCGACACCAACCGCCGGTACCTGGTGTGGTCGGGCATGTCGGCGGTGAGCATCGTCGGCACCCGCGGGTAGCCGTCGGCCATCACTTCGGACATCTTGGCGCGAGCGTCTGACGGCAACGGCATGCTTGCACCACCGAACAACGACGAGTACGTCGCGGGATCTCGTAGCACCTGCATGACGAGTTCGTGGTTGGTGACGAGATACATCCCGACGGACTCGATCAGCATCACCGGCTGCTCATCACGCATCTGCGCGTAGTGCGGGAACGGACACTGCATCGAGGCCGGGTCGAACGGATTGAACGTGGCGAGGTCGGTCATTCGGAACTCCTTGACGATCGGGCGAGGCGGTGGGCGGAACTCACAGTTCGGACAGGACGTTCTTGAGCATCGGCAACTCCATGCCACGGGCCATGATCTCGTCCATACCGCCGACGACGCCGGTGATGTTGGCGAGCACGACGTGTTCGAGGCCGTTGCGGGCGTAGCCCTCGAACTGCGAGGCGAGTTCCTCGACGTTGCCGACGAAGAGCACCTCGCACACCATCTCGAACGGGATCGTGTGGGCGAGATCGCGCAGCTCGTCGGCGTCGAGGTCGTGGATGATCACATCGACGAACCCCTTCGAATCGTTGCCGAGTGGGTGCTGGAGCCCGTGGGCTTCCCACATGTGCCCCATGGCGAACAGCCCGAAGAGCTTGCCGAGCGGCTCACGCTCGAACATCTCCGCGGCGGCATCACGGCTCTCGGCGAACAGCACGAACGGCAGCAGCGAATTCTCCGGTGCAGGGCGCCCAGCGGCGGCAGCGTGATCGGCGATGATCTGACGCTTCGCGCCGTATTCCTCGGGCTTCATCCACCATGCGGGAATCCAGCCGTCGCCGTATTCGCCGGTCAGCCGCAGCATGCGCGGGCCGTGGCCGGCGACCCACACCGGAGGGCTGCCGCGGCCCTCCGCCTGGAGCGGCAATCCCATTCGTCCGACGCCGCCGTCGGCCATCACGCCGTGGTCCAGCAACGATCGCAGGTCGCGAAGGACGTCTTCGAGAATCGACACGGGCTTGTCGAACGGGTACCCGAACGGGAGCAGACTCTCGGCCTCGCCTGATCCGATCCCGAGGATGAAACCGCCCGGGTTGAGGTCGTTGAGCGTGAGGGCGGTGCGAGCCAGGTCGGCGGCGCCACGTCGAGTCGCGTCGGTCACCGAGATGCCGAACGGGCGATCGGTCATCGTGCCGACCACGGCGCCGTAGCAGAAGGGGTCGTAGAACGCGTCGGGGTCGGCAGCAAGGTCGGACAGCGGGATCTCGCTCCACAGCTCCGGGTGGAACACGCCGAGGATGTGGTCTGGCGACCAGTACGAGTCGAACCCGACCTGCTCGTAGACCTCGAGCATCTGTGCGGTGCTCCCGAAGGGGAACTGCGACGGGAGATTGATTCCGACCTTCATGTGGTGAGTTCCATTCCGTGTGTTGATGTGGGTCGGGAGGGTTGATCACGTCAGGTGCCCGCGAGGCGTTCGACGATGGGGGCGACCGATGCGCCTGCGGCACGGCCGCTGAACGTCACGTAGGAGATGCCATAGCGTTCGCGTCGTTCGACCAGCTGGTCGCAGATCGAGTCGATCGACCCGATCAAGGCTGTGCGGGTGGACGCCGAGCGCATCGGGTGCGAGGGCACATGCGGGCGCCATCTTGGCGAGCGTCTCGTCGCGCTGGTCGGTGACGACGGTGAAATAGGCGGCGATCTCGAGTTCGAGGTCGCCGAACCGATCGCCGGCGCCGTCGCGGATCCAGCCGATCTTCTCCTCGGTCAGCTCAGCGGTGCCGCTCCCGAAGCCGTCGGGGCCCAGCTTGCCCGGCAGAGTTGTTGAAATTGAGGCTGACGATGTCGGCCTCGCGACCTGCGATGCCGAGCATCGCGTCGGGCCCCGCCTCCGATCATGATCGGTGGGGCGCCGTTGGCTGGTTTCGGCAACCCTCGAATCCCGAGGCGTGTGACGTGCTCGCCCGGATACTCGACGAGACCCTCGCCGAAATGTGCTCGGAGCAGTGCGATGGTTTCCTCGAGTCGATCGAGTCGTACGCCGGGGCGGTCCCATGGCAACACCCATCGCCTCGTACTCCGACTTGGAGCCATCCAGCGCCGAGTCCGAGTTCGAGTCGCCCTCGGAGAAGAAGTCGAGCGTCGCCATCTCCTTTGCGAACATCACCGGCTGGCGATAGTCGACGCAGAACACGCGAGCACCGACCTTGATCGTGCTGGTCGCTTCGATCGCGACCGCCATCGCTGGGACCGCAGCGACGTCCTGCACCGGATGATTGGCGGCCGACTAGCGCCGGGCCCGGTCCGATGACGTGATCGGCAACGCTGAACGTGCTGAACCCGTGGTCTTCGGCCCACCGCGCCTGATCGCGCCAGTCCTAGGGCTCGACGCGGAGTAGCTCTGGACGCCGAAGCGAAACGGCCGAGTCATGTCGACGCCCGGTTCGATCGGCCGTCGTTCCCATTGCCACTCCCCCACGGTCGTTCGTTCGGAATCGCAGACAGGCGTCCGCTGACATGGGAAACTAGCCGACGAGTTAGTTTACGGACGTACGGAAACTACCGGGAAGCGACGGAGGGCTCGCATGGCATCACCTACTCCCACCACGTCAGGCGGCAGTTCGGGGGTCACGACGAAATCCACGTTCTGCCGGGTCTGCCACGCAAGTTGTCCGATGGAGGTCGACGTCGCCGACAACCGGGTGATCGCCGTCCGCGGCGTCATGGACGACCCCCTCTTCGAGGGCTATACGTGCATCAAGGGCCGCCAGCTCCCCGACCAGATGGCCGACCCGAATCGCCTGCGCGCTCCCCTGCGTCGCCGACCCGACGGCACGTTCGAGGAGGTCTCGAGCCCCGAAGCCCTCGACGAGATCGCTTCCGAACTCCGCCGGATCATCGACACCTATGGTCCGCGGGCGGTGGCCTCGTACACCGGTACCGGTGGGTACCAGAACTCGGTCGCTGTCGGCGCGGCCCGCGCGTTCCACCAGGGCATCGACTCGGTGTCGTTCTACACCTCGGTCACCATCGACCAACCGGCCAAAGGTCTCGCCGGATTCCGCCTCGGTGGCTGGGAGGCGGGCTACCAGAGCTTCACCGACTCCGACGTCCACATGGCGATCGGCTACAACTCGATGGTGTCGTCGTACGCCCCGATCGGCGGGCTGCAGGGCACCAACCCATTCGTGGTGATGCGCCGCCGCAAGGCCGACGGCATGAAGTTGATCGTGATCGATCCGCGCCGCACCGAACTCGCGGCGTTCGCCGACATCCACCTGCAGGTCCGCCCAGGCGAGGACCCGACGTTGCTCGCCGGCATGATCCGCATCGTCCTCGACGAAGGCCTCCAGGACCACGAGTTCTGCGAGCGCTGGGTGAGTCAGCTCCCCGAGTTGGCGGCTGCCGTCGACGGGTTCACGCTCGACGTGGTCGCCGAACGGTGCCAACTCGATCCCGACGACGTGCTCGCTGCAGCTCGCATGTTCGCCGCCGGCCCGAAAGGCGTGGCCGGCACCGGTACCGGCCCCAACATGGCTGCGCATTCGAGTCTCACCGAGCACCTCACGGTGGTGCTCAACACGATTCTCGGACGCGTCAACCGCGAAGGCGACCTGTTGGAGAACGGTCTGCTGCTGTATCCGGAGATGCCGGTTCGCGCCCAGGTCACCCCACCGCGGTCGCCGACCAACGGACCGCCGTCACGCATTCGCGGCTTGCGCGGCTACCGCGGCGAGATGCCCACTGCGGCGCTCGCCGAGGAGATCCTCACGCCCGGCGAAGGTCGCATCCGGGCACTGATCGTCAGCGGCGGCAACCCGGCGGTGGCCTTCCCCGACCAGGAACTGACGCTGCAGGCGCTCGCCGACCTCGAACTGCTGGTGGTCATCGACCATCGGATGACACCGACAGCCGAGTTCGCTCACTACGTGGTGGCCCCGACGTTGTCGCTCGAGCGCGCCGACGTGCCGCACCTGATGGACCGCTGGTTCCGCCAGCCGTACACCAACTACACGGAGGCGATCGTCGAGCGTGACGGCGACGTGTTGAACGAGTGGGAGGTGTTCTGGGAGCTGGCCTCCCGGCTCGGCAGCGAACTGCCACTCCCCGGCGGGTCACCCGACATGTCCGTTCGCCCGGAGCACCGACGAGATCATCGACCGCACCTATGCCGGGTCGCGCATGCCGCTCGACGAGGTGCGTGTCAACCTGCGAACAGTGCATCCCGACATGCGGCAGGTCGCGCAGCCCGCCGACGAGGGAGCGACGGCGAAGTTCACGCCGGCTCCCGACGACTTCATGGCCGAGCTGGCGGACTTCCTCGCCCAATCCACCCCGATGCTCGGCGACCTCGACGTGACCGACTACCCCTTCCGTCTGGTGAGCCGCCGCCTCAAGCACGTGCTCAACTCGACCGGCACCGAGCTGCCCGGTCTCGCCCGCAAGGGCACGACGAACCCGGCGTACATGCATCCCGACGACGTCACCGAGCTCGACCTCGTGGCGGGCGACCTGGTCGAGATCACCTCGCCGCGTGCGTCGGTGGTCGGAGTGGTCGAGCCGTCCGACGACATCAAACGCGGTGTGATCTCGATGGCACATTCGTGGGGCGGACGATCGCTCACCGACGAGAAGGTGCGCGACATCGGCACGCCGACCAGCCGGCTGGTCTCCGCCGACGTCGGCCACGATCCGGTCACCGGCATGGTCGTCTCCAGTGCGATTCCTGTGGCCGTGAGGAAAGCCGAGGCACCGGTGTGACGACGAGCGAGATCAACACCCCGACCGCGACGCCCTCGTACGGCCGGTTCCCGCAACCGACCGAACTCGACCATCACGGTCGACCCTGGCAGCCGGACTGGCACGACGTCGCCGGCCGCCTGCTGACCCACCTCGACGAGAACAGCACCGACTCGCTCGACGGCACCTTGGAGGTGTCGGTCGACCACTACCTGGATGTGAGGCGATGGGAACGCGAAGTCGACGCGCTGTTCCGCAACGGTCCGGTCGTCTCGGCCATGAGCGCCCACGTCCCCGAACCAGGTTCGTATCGATCGATCGACATCGCCGGCGTGCCGGTGCTGACCGTCCGCCAGACCGACGGCAGCGTCAAAGCATTCATCAACGCCTGCCGCCACCGTGGCGCGCTGGTGGTCGGCGAAGGGTGCGGGCAGACACGCCGCTTCACCTGCCCGTACCACGCGTGGAGCTACGACACCGAAGGAACCCTCGTCGGGATCTCGGGACGCAACAAGTTCGGCGACGTCGACACCGACACCCACGGGCTCACCGAACTGCCGTGCGAGGAGCGCAGCGGTTTGGTGTTCGTCGTCGCCTCATCCCGGAGCCGACCTCGACCTCGACCGGTGGCTGGGCGGGTACGACGTCGCGCTCGACCAACTCGGACTGGCCGACATGGAGTTCCTCGATGAGCGTGTGCTGATCGGCCCCAACTGGAAGATCGCGTTCGACGGATACGTCGACGGGTACCACCTCGACATCTTGCACCGCGACACGCTCGGCGTCGACGTGATGGGCAACGTGATGACCTGGGACGCCTGGGGCCCGCACCAACGGGTCGCCTTCGCCCGGCGGGTCACACCCGATCTGCGCGACATCCCACCTGCCGACTGGGCGCCGGCGAAGTACGTCGGCTTCGTCCACACGGTGTTCCCGCACATCTCGGTCGCGGGCAACGGCGGTCGCGGCGCGATGGTGAGCCAGCTGTTCCCTGGCCCGACTTCTGATCGATCCCGCACCGTGCAGACCCACCTGATCGCGAAGAGCGCCTCCGATGAGGAGCGCGCCGAGACGTTGAAGCGGGCCGACTTCCTCGAATGGGTGGTCAACGAGGAGGACTACAAGACCGGGCTCGGCATCCAGTCGGCGCTGGCGTCGGGGGCGAACACCGAGTTCGTGTTCGGCCGCAACGAGCCCGGCAATCAGATGTTCCATCGTTGGGTCGACGACCTCGTCGACGGCACCCCGGTTGCCACCACGCCGGTCACCACCACCCGAGAGGCCCTCTGATGGCACGGGTCGACATTCCCGACGGCGACGGCAAGGAAGCCTCGAGGATCTGGCAGCTGGCGCCCCACATGGGGGTTGGGCTTCACGCGATGAGTGAGGCGGTCTACGAGCGATCGAGTCTGCCGATCCGCGAGCGCGAGGTCGCCCGGATGCGCATTGCCCAGCTGAACGAGTGCCACGTTTGACTGAACACTCGGGCTGCAT
Organism: Ilumatobacteraceae bacterium; assembly: GCA_963741755.1. Classification (GTDB taxonomy): domain Bacteria; phylum Actinomycetota; class Acidimicrobiia; order Acidimicrobiales; family Ilumatobacteraceae; genus Sva-07. The sequence goes on from CAVUJG010000002.1 coordinate 306,940, forward strand.
CGGCGATGCAGCAAGGGATGACCGACGAGCTGTACCAGCACGTCCACCGCTATCACGACCACCCCGACTTCACGCCGCGTGAGCGGCTGGCGGCCGAGTTCGCCGAGCAGTTCGCGATCGATCACACCGGCATCGACGACGCCATGTGGGAACGGTTGCACGAGCTCTTCTCCGACACCGAGATCGTCGAGCTGACCGTGACTGTCGGCTTCTGCGTCGGCATCGGCCGAGCGTTCCAAGTGCTCGACATCGCCCGCGACTTCGACGTGCTGTGGAGCCGCGAACCCAAGGCCGACTAGCGCCGCTGCATGCAATGTTTGCACGCTTTGTGCCGTGACTCTGATCCGGCGGTTGGGGACAGTTTTTCGATCAGCTCGCGTCGATGAGGGCGCCGTATCGCTGTTGGGCTGCTTGGGCTGACGTGCCGAGCAGGCTTCCGATTTTCTGCCACGAGGCGCCCGATGCTCGTGCGGCGATTACGGCGTCTGCGACCTGTCGCTCGCTGCGCGCCCGGGCGAGGGCAGCGCGTTCGAGCATGTACTCCTCGACCGGCCGTTCATCGTTTGCGTTGGGTTCGTAGTTCTCGAACCGCTGTGCCAGTTCTTCTGCCTGGTCGAGGATTTCTTGGATTGAGCGGGGCATGGAGATCACCTCAGGAACTTGTCGCGGGCGGGCATGGCGTGCACGATGAATTCGATCCCCTCGGCGTCGGTGACACCGATCTCGAGGAGTCGACCATCGGTCGCAGCTCCGATGAGCATCGTCAGGTCGTCGAGGTCGAAGACGCGGGTCGGATTGCGGTAAGCGTGGAGCATGTCGTGGTCGTGGACTTCATGCTTGCGCGCACTCTGCAAGATGACCGGATCCACGGCCATCAACTTAGCTTGATACAGCTCGTCTCGCCGAGACATCAACATCGCCAACATCGTCGAGCGGGCGTGGGCGTTCAGCCACTGGCGACGAATGCGACGACGACGTAGGCGGCGTGGCGGTCGAAGTTCTGGCGACGTCGGTCGTAGATCGTGGTGGTACGAGGGTCGGCGTGGCGGGCTGCGATCTGTACGTCGCGCAGTGGGACACCGGCATCGAGCGCCGCCATGATGAACGCGGAGCGCAACATGTGCGGATACACGCGGCCGAGGCCGGCGCGTTTGCCGATCGCCTTGACCCAGCGTTGCGCGGTGCGTCGGTCGAGGCGTTGACCGTCGCGTCGCCGCAGGATCGGGCCTTCGCACCGTTCGCCGACGTCGAGATCGATCGTGCGTGCCGTTGGCGGGACGAGCGGAATGGTGGCGGGCTTACGGCCCTTGCCGAGGATCTTCAGGGTTCGGTGCCCGCACTCGAAGCCCAGGTCTTCGATGTTGGTCCCGCATGCCTCGGTGACGCGTGTCCGTTGAGGCCGAGCAGCACGGCCAGCGCAGTGTGGTCGAAGCCGGATCCAGCGCAACGAGCTACGTGGTGATCGACTGCTGACCGCCCGCCGGGATCGGGCCGAATACAGGTCTGCCGCAGGTTCCGGTGATGAGATCGAAGATCGATTGCTCGAACTCGGCGACCTCTGCGCATTCGCAGTCCCAAATCAGCCCGACGCTCAACTGACGGCGCAGAACGCTGACGGCGAGACAGTCCACGAGTTCCGCTTGCCCATCACCTGACCGGCTGTTCCCGCCGTGCGTCGAACTCACCGGCTTGTACGACGCTTTGCTCAGTTGCCCGTTCGGGGTGAGCATTGTCGGATCGTTCGGCAGCGGCGCGTTCTTTGCCAGCCAGTGTTGATCTCGGTGCCGTCCGACACCCGTGTGTCGGTCGGGTCACCTGCAAGGCGTGGATTCGTCCGATCACGCTTTCGGTGCTGCAAGTATGCTTGGGGCATGGTCCGGCGCTCAGACGACTTGTCAACTGACTCGTCGGTGGTGCTCATCGAGGAGCCTGCCGAGTCGTTCGACGCTTGGCTTCGCGAGCTCCTCGTTGAGCCGCCCGTAGAGCTCGATACGACGGGGGCTGAGCTCGTTGCTCAAGCTCGCGCCGACGAGGCGTGAAGCGACTCGTCCTCGATGCATCCGCCGGCGTCGAGCTGCTCCTGAACACTACGCGAGCGCGCTTGCTCGCCGAACAGTTTCCGTCAGCACCTCGCGCTGCTGCGGCGAGCGCAGCGCGCGCTTCGACCACGACCAGGCTGACCGAGGCGACCGACTCGGCCGACTGCCAGACCAATTCGGCTCGGTCCGACTCCTCCTCGTCGACGATCAGTTTGATCAGGGTCGACGTATCGACGTAGGTGATCACCGGCGTTGCTCAGCAACGAGATCGCTGACACTTCCCTTCGGCGTGATTCGAAGCTGAGGGCGGTGACGAGTGGTGCTCGCTGGAGGTCGAACCACGCCGGCGGCGACGAGGTCCGCGAGGCGATGTTCTGGTGCGTCGAGTGGACAGAGTTTGGCGACCGGACGACCCCGATCGGTGACAATGACCTCTTCGCCGGCCTCCACGCGATCGATGTACTTGCTGAGGCTGTTCTTGAGCTCGCGGATTCCGACCTCCGACCTCGAAGTGGCTACGTTCATGGTCCCAGTGTGGCCACTTCAATCGCCGGCAGAAGTCTCACTCACGAAGCGGATCCCACCACGGCGCCATGAGCGCGACGAACCGGTCGGTGTAGGCGACCGTCAGGTCAGTGGCGCCCTCGGGCGCTGGTTGCATCGCTGTGGCCGGTAGTTCGCTCGATCCGGCGACCGGGTCGAGCCATTCGAGACGGAGGCTCTCGATCAACCGACCGAGCTGAGGCGACGCCGATTCGTGGTGGTCGCTCGTCTGGTGGGCAATGAACGCACGATGGTCGACGAACGACAGCAACGTGTAGTAGCTGCGCTCGTCAGCCCCCCGCCAGTACTCGTACCGAAGCACACCGGTCTCGGTCGCGTGCGTCTCCTCGTACAGCGTTCGAGCAAGCGCCTCGAATTCGGCCTCGGCGCCTGGCCGAACCGTGATGTGGGCCAGCAGCGTCGCCATCAGCCGATGCTATTCGAGTGCGTTCGTTCGGGATAGCCGTCAGGCGGGAGTGCACTGATCGGGCCATGGAGGACGTGGCCGCCGTCGACGGGCAAGCACACGCCGGTGATGTACGACGCTGCCGGCGACGCGAGGAAGACCACAGCGTTCGCGATGTCGTCGGGCCGACCCGGGTACGGCAACGGCACACCCGACATGTCCTCGCCGACCTCGTCGTCGTAGGTCGACTCCCACCCCTCGGTGCGGAACGCACCTGGTGCAACGGCGTTGACACGCACCTTCGGTCCCCACTCGAAGGCCAACGTTCGGGTGAGTTCGACGACGCCGGCGCGCGCCGCGGCGCTGTGGGCGATCCCCGGCAGCCCGCGGCCCACGATGGCCACGATCTGCACGATGGTGCCGCCTCCGCCGTCGAGCATCTGGTTGCCGAACACCTGGGTCATGGCCCAGGTCCCGTTGAGGTTGAGGTCGATCACGCTCGACCAACCGTTGGGGCTGAAGTCGCGCGCCTTCTGGGGGAACTGACCGCCGGCGTTGTTTACGAGCACGTCGACCTGATGGCGACCAGCGAGCGCTTCGACGGTTGCTCGGTCACGGATGTCGACCACGTCGACATCGACCGGATTGCCTGTCCGCTGTGTGATCAGCTCGGCGGCCGCCTCCAGTCGCTCGACTCGGCGAGCAGCGATGACCACACGAGCGCCGACGGCACTGAGACCCTCGGCGATCGCGAAGCCGAGCCCGGTGCCACCACCGGTGACGAGGGCAGTCCGATCCGCAAGGAGGTCGATTGCGAACGCGCCCGTCACACTTCGTCCAGCGCGGCCTCGCCGAGGTAGCTCGCTTCGAGGACCTGACGATTGGCGGCGAGCTCTGCTGCCGTGCCTTCCAACACCAACTCGCCGTGGTTCAGCACGTACCCGCGATCGGCGACCTCGAGGGCCATGTGCACGTGCTGTTCGACAACGAGCACACCGCATCCGGTCTGATCGGCGATGTCGCGAACGATCGGCAGCAGGCGTTCGACGATGATCGGCGCGAGGCCGAGACTCATCTCGTCGACCAGCAGGCACTTCGGGTTGGACACGAGCGCTCTCGCCATCGCCAACATCTGCTGCTCGCCGCCCGACAGGAGGCCAGCCTGACGCTTGCCGAGCGGCTTGAGAGCCGGGAGCAGCTCCATCGCCCGATCGTGTGCGTCGCTGCGCGACCGCTTGTCGCCGGTGAGGCCGAGGCGGATGTTCTCGTCGACGGTGAGATCGAAGAAGAGCGATCGGTCTTCGGGCACGTGGGCAAGTCCGCGGCGTGCGACCAGATACGCCTTGTGGCCGTCGACCGGCTCGCCGAGCACCTCGACGCTGCCGCCCACAGGTGCGAGCAGACCGGAGATGGTCAACAGTGTCGTCGTCTTGCCCGCACCGTTGGGGCCGAGCAGTGCAACGACCTCGCCGGGCGCAACCGTGAGGCTCAGGTCGCGGACCACGGGGATGCCGTCGTACCCGGCGTGCAGATTCCGTACGTCGATCAACAGGTCGCTCATGACGCCACCTCCGGGCCGGCCGTTGCGCTCGATGAATCGATTGCGGCCCCCTCGGCCGCTTGGGCCTCACCGGCCGATTCGCCGAGATACGCCGCGATGACCGCAGGATCGGCCCGGACCTGAGCGGGGGTGCCGTGAGCGATCACCTTGCCGAAGTCGAGCACGTAGATGTAGTCGCAGACGTTGAGCACCAGGCCCATGTCGTGGTCGATCAGGAACAGGCTGACGCCGAGATCGAGGAAGCCGCGGAGGTGACGGCCGAGCAGTTTGCTCTCCTGGGTGTCGAGACCAGCAGCGGGCTCGTCGAGCAGCAACAGTTTCGGGTTCGCTGCGAGCGCACGTGCGACCCCGATCAGCTTTCGTTGCCCGTGGCTCAGATCGCTCGGGTGGGTGTCGGCCAGATCGGTGAGGCCGAGCGCCTCGAGTGCCACTTCGACCTGGTCCCGAAAGGGACGACCTCCCCGACTCGGCACCAGAATGTCGGCGAGGAACGAGTACCACTTCGGCTGTTCTGCTGCGACGAGCAGATTGTCACGAACGGTCAGGTCTTCGAAGAGCTCCAACGACTGAAACGTACGTACGAGGCCCATTCCCGCTCGGGTGTCCGGGCGTTTGTCGGCGAGGTCGACCCCATCGAACGCGACGGTGCCGCCGCTGAGTGGGGTGAAGCCGGTGATCGCGTCGATGAAGGTGGTCTTGCCGGCGCCGTTCGGGCCGATCAGGCCGACGAGTTTGCCGGCCTCGCAGTCGAGGTCGATGTCGTCATTGGCGTAGAGGCCGCCGTAGGAGACGGTGAGCCCTCGTGCTTCGAGCAGTGCCATGTGTCAGTTCACCTCAGCGGGGAGTGGGTTTGCGGGAGGTCGAGAAACGGCGAAGACGGGCATTCGAGTCGCCCGTGCGACCTCGTGTCCCAGAAACTAACCGATCGGTTGGATACGCAGCGGATGGGAGCAGCCAGCTCCGCCGTCCTGTGGGAGAAGTCGAACCTCAGCGGGCGCCCCTGGGGTCGACGAGCACCTTGGTCTGCTCGCTGGTTCCGCTCGCCAGGTCGGCGAGCGCAACCTCGAACCCGTCGAGGTCGACGGTGTCGGTGTGGAGCGGGTCGACCGAGACTCGCCCGTCGGCCATCATTCCCATCGCCATCTCGAACTCCTCGTGGAGGTACGCCAGCGACGACGTCACGGAGATCTCCTTGATCAGCCAGGCGCCCGGTGAGATCGACGCATCGCTGTCAGCCAGGCCGATCAGACACATCGCTCCTCCACGCCGTGCGAGGTCGACGGCTGACTGGATGGCGAACGGTCGCCCGACGCATTCGTACACGATGTCGGCGCCGAGACCATACGTACATTCGCGGATCGCCTGGTCGGCTTCCTCGCCCGGCGCGACCGCCGCGTGAGCGCCCAGTTCGAGCGCAAGCGCCCGGCGTTGTTCGTTCGGTTCGACCACGATCACCTGGCCGGCGCCGGCCGCACGCACCCACTGCATCGTGCCGAGCCCGATCGGGCCGGCTCCCTGGATCACCGCGATGTCTCCCAGTCTCAGCGCACTCGTGCGCACAGCGTGAAACGCAACCGTGGTCGGTTCCACCTGCGCGGCCTGCTCGTCGGTGAGCGCTGGATCGGTCTTGACGATGCGCGCTGCGGCGACGGCGATCCGCGGAGCGAACCCACCGTGCGGCGGCGCCAACGGGTCACGACCGAGCGCCGACAGGAAGGTCACCTCACAGCGATCGGTCTGTCCGCGATGGCAGGCCGTACAGCGACCGCACGACGGGGCCACGGCGACGACGACGCGATCACCCTCGGTGAACGACGACACCTCGTTCCCGATCGCCGACACCGTGCCCGACCACTCGTGGCCGCAGATCGCCGGGTTGTAGGGACGGCCGGACTGGTAGGCGTGCACGTCGGTGCCACAGATTCCGCAGAACACGATGTCGACCACGACGCCCGTCGACGCCGGTGTGGGGTCGGGGAACTCTCGGAGCTCGACGGTGTCCTTGCCCGTGATCAGTGCTGCGAACATCGCCGAATTCTCCCCCGGTTCCACGCCCGACTCGTTCGGGCGACGATCATCGTCGTCATACTGGCCAGCACACGTCGGCCCGGACGAACCGGTCGATGAACCGCCGAACCAGAGGAGTCACATGAGTCTCATCGTCGTCGAAGCTGCCATCACCGTCGCTGACGCTGCGGACCGCCAGTCGCTGCTCGAGAAGTCGGCGCCGATCCAGAAGGCAACCCACGACGACGAACCTGGCTGCCTCGTCTACTGCTTCGCCGCCGATCCGTGCCAGGACGACCTGATCCAGGTCTACGAACTGTGGGAGTCCGAGGAGGCGCTCGCCGCTCACTTCGATCACCAAAACTACTTCGACATGCGCACGATGCTCGGGGAGGGCGGACTCAAGAGCGCCGTCAGCCGCAAGCACCGCATCGACGCCACCGCGTCGGTGTACACCCCCGAGCACGTCCCCTCCGCTTCGTTCGATTGATGCCCGAAGTCCCCCGCGCCCAGGTCTCCGGGAACCACGATGTCCCGGTGGTTCCCGGAGACCTGGGCGCGGGGAACAAGCGCAGGTTCGAGGCGGTCGTGTTCGACTTCGGTGGCGTGTTGATCACCTCGATCTCGAATCAACTCGGCAGCCTCGCCGCCTCACACGACGTCGACGTCGCCACCATGCTCCAGGTGATCATGGGGCCACGCGACAGCGGTCCCGATCACCCGTGGCATCGAGCCGAACGTGGCGAGATCGCCGTGTCCGAGATCCAGGGCCTGCTCACACCGTGGGCTGCACCGTTCGGACTGTCGCTTCACGGCGACGAGATGGAGCGTCTCCTTGCTCCGGGTGGCTACTCGGTCGTGATGGCGATGGTCGAACGCGTCGCACGGCTGCGTTCCCAGGGCTACCGAACCGGTCTCCTGACGAACACGTTCGCCGAGTTCCGACCGACGATGCAACGCGACATCGACTTCGACCTCTTCGACGTCGTGGTCGAATCGTTCGCAGTCGGCCACCGCAAACCCGAGCGGGCCATCTACGAGGTCACGCAGGCTCAGCTCGATGTCGATCCCGAGGCAATCGTGTACCTCGACGACTTCGACCAGAACCTCGTCGTGCCACTCTCGCTCGGATGGACGACGATCCACGTCGGGAGCCAGATCGACGCGATCGCTCGGCTCGACGAACTCCTCGTAGTCCGGTGACGGTTGAAACTCACCGCATGGTCAATAATGGTTCCATGACTGCCACCGATCAACCTGTCGCGGACACCGGTGCCCGCTCGCCCGGTCTGAGCTTCCAGGACCTGCTCGACGCCGACACCCATCCGGTACCTGACGTACTCCGCCTCGAATCGGCTCGCTACCTCGGCAGCGAAGACATCCCGATCGAGCGCTACACCAGCCGCGAATGGCATCGCCGCGAGGTCGACCAGCTGTGGTCGCGCGTGTGGCAGTTCGCCTGCCGCGAGGAGCACATTCCCGAGCCCGGCGACTACATCGTCTACGAGATCGCCGAGAAGTCGTACCTCGTCGTGCGCCAGGCCGACGGGTCGATCAAGTCGTTCCCGAATGCCTGCCTCCACCGAGGACGCCAGCTCAAGGAGTATGACGGCCGCTGCTCGGAACTGCGCTGTTCATTCCACGGTTTCGCCTGGGACCTCGCCGGCAACCTCTCCGATGTCCCGGCTGCGTGGGACTTCCCCCACGTCGACCAGCGCCCCGACGACTTCACACTGCCCGAATGCCGGGTCGGTACTTGGGCGGGGTTCGTGTTCATCAATCCCGACCCGAACGCCGGGTCGCTCGAGGAGCACCTGGGCGAGATCATCGAACAATTCGAAGTGTGGGATCTCGGCAACCGGTATGTCGAAGCACACGTGTCACGCATCATCAACGCCAACTGGAAGATCGCCCAGGAGGCGTTCTGCGAGGCGTACCACGTCAACGCCACCCACCCGCAGATCCTCACCTACCTGTGCGACGTCAACAGCCAGGTCGACGTCTGGGATCGTTGCTCGCGGGTGATCACGCCAGGCGGTGCGCCGAGCCCGCTGCTCGGCGACATCGAGGTTTCCGAGCAGGAGATCCTCCGCGGAATGCTCGACGTCCGCGTCGATCAGGAGTCGCCGATCACGCTCTCCGAGGGGCAGACGGCGCGGGCGGTGCTCGCGGAGATGTCGCGTGAGCGGTGGCGGCCGAGCGCAGGCGACATGGTCGACGGCATGAGCGACGCCGAGATGATGGACTCGATCGACTACACCGTGTTCCCGAACATGCATCCCTGGGGAGCCTTCAACCGGATCACGTATCGGTTCCGCCCCAACGGCGACGACCACCGGTCGTCGATCATGGAGGTCTTCTTCCTGTCGCCGTTCAGCGGCGATCGACCACCTCCCGCGAAGGAGCGCAAGCTCGGCGTCGACGATGCGTGGACCACGGCACCCGAGCTCGGCATGCTGGCCAAGGTGTTCGAACAGGACGTCTTCAACATGGCCAAGGTGCAGAAGGGCCTCGAGACCACCCAGAAGCCGGGGGCGACGTTCTCCAACTACCAGGAGTCGAAGATCCGCTGGATCCATCAACTCCTGGGCGAGTTCGTCAGCGACACGACCGACACTCCGGTCAGCGTGGGGACGCGGTCATGAGAGGGATCGTCCACCCCTTCAGCGGCGCGCTGCACGAGCAGGATGGCGACGGCAACATCCGCGTCACGCTCGACGGCAAAGAAGGGATCTTCGGCACCGACGGTCACTGGATCTCCGGCGAGCTACGCGAGTGCGATCCGCAGTTGTGCGGCTGGGTCGGCGGTCCGATCCTCACCAACCACCGCGTCACCTCCCAACCTGCAGCGAGCTGACGGCCTGCGATGAGCCAACCGACCGTATACGGCGGTTTCGCTCATCGCGGCCGGGCTACACGACTTACCGATGAGCCAACCGACCGTATACGGCGGTTTCGCTCACCGCTATGACCACTCGTTCCAGCGGATGAACTCCTCGGCGGGTGGGCGTGTCGCCGGCTTGAAGTCGGTTCCGATCGTGTAGGCGACCGGGAAGAGGCCGGCCTGGCTGTAGTCGTCGTACGGAATCCCGAGCAGCTCGGAGATCTCGCGTTCGTTCTGCAGGCTCAGCGACGTCCACGCCGAACCGAGGCCCCGCTCGCGCAATGCGAGCATGAAACTCCACACCGCCGGGAGAATCCCGCCCCAACGCGACGCTTGACGCCACGACGGCGTGCCTTCGTCCATCCGGTCGGCGAGCAGCGGGATCACGAGTACCGGCACTTCGTGCATGTGTTCGGCGAGATGTCGGGCCGACTGGTTGACTCGGTCGGCCTGCGAACCGGGTTCCGGCTCCGGGGCGCCGGCATAGGCGGCGGCGAAGTTCGCTCGGTAGATGTCGGCAATCACCTGCTTCTTTGCTGCGTCCTCGACGATCATCCAACGCCACCGCTGCGAGTTCGAACCGGTCGGCGACTGGTGGGCGATGTCGATGCACTCGATCAGCACGTCGCGGGGCACCGGACGTGTGAGGTCGAGCCGCTTGCGAACAGCCCGGGTCGTCGTGAGAACCTCGTCGGCGGTGAGTCCGAGCTGCTCGGTCACGCTGACGCCTCCTTCTGGGCCTTCATCCACTCCGCGGTTGCCTTGCCCATCTTCTGGCCGTCGTACCCGATGCGCTGGGTCGGCTCGACCTCGAGGATGACGCGGCGCGGCGAGTCGAGGAACTTCTCGAAGACCTTTGCGCCCTCGACGTCGTCGCCGCGGATCGCCTTCGCGAGCGCCGGATAGAACCAGTCCTTGGTCGCCTGGTCGTCGCGCACCGTGCACGTCCCCTTGTACGTCACCGTCTTGTTGCGCGCCATCTTCGAACCGGTCGACGTGACGACGATGCAGACCCGGGGGTCGCGACGAACTGCGCTGATGCGGGCTCGCTGACTCGATGCGGTGAGCCAGAACTTCCCATCGACGAAGACGTACGACATGATCACTCCGACGGGCCAGCCCTCCTTGTTCGACCAGATGAAGGTGCACTCGTTCTGGGCGTCGAGCATCTCTGCTTCGTCGTCCTCGTCGAGGCCGAACACGGTCACGTCCTCGTAGTTCTCGGGGTGTTCGCTCATGTCACTGGTGCTTTCTGTCGGCGGCGTCGAACCGCAGCGGGAGTTCCTTCATCGGGAACAGGATGAAACTGGGAAGGTGGATCGGCCCGTCGAACGGCCTGGCCAGCTCGATCGTGGAGGTGCGTTCGAGCCACTGCGTGAACGCACTGACGAGCTCTTGGCGAGCGAGCGCTGCACCGACGCAGAAGTGCGCGCCGACGCCGAAGGCCAGGTGTTGGGGCGACTTCTCGCGATCGAGGTCGAATTCGTCGGGGTGGTCGAAGATGCTGGCATCGCGGTTCGCGGCGGCGTAGCGGATCATGACCATCGAACCCTCGGGTACCACGACGCCGTCGATCTCGACATCCTGGGTCGCCCGTCGGGTCAGGCCCTGCACGGGACTCTCGTAGCGCAGCACTTCCTCGATGAACGCCGGCACGAGCGAGAGATCGGCGCGGACCCGCTCCTGCACATCCGGTCGCCGGGCGAGCAGCCACATGCCGTGGTTGAGGGCGCTGGTGGTGGTCTCGAATCCCCCGGTGACCAGCTGATGCATCAGGTTCTGCAGCTCGGCCACGCTCAACGGCTCGGCACCGTCTTCGCCGACATGGGCGTGAACCAGCGTCGAGATCAGGTCGTTGGTCGGCTCGCCCCGACGTTCCTCGAACACCGCGGCCAGGTGGTGCTGCGCTTCGAGTTCGATCTCGACCGTCTCGAGCAGTTCGGCCTCGGTGAGCGGTCGCATCGCCAACGCCAGCATCGCCTCTGCCCAACGGTTGAACCGGTGGATCTCCGAGCGATCGAGGCCGAGCTCCTCCGCAATGATGATGCCCGGCAGCGGCATCGCGAAGTCCATGTTGAACTCGCATTCGCCGGCGTCGATCAGCCCGTCGATGAGATTGCGGGTGACGTCATCGATGTGCGACGCGAGCTCGTTGATGCGGCGCGGCAGGAAGGCCTTCGCGACGAGTCGGCGGTAGTCGGTGTGAACCGGTGGGTCCGTGCGTTGCAACGTCTCGACGTGACCCCAGCCTCGCTCACGCAGGATCTCCTGGTAGCGGCGGGCGTTGTCGACCTGCAGGCCCTTCTTCGCTCCCCCGCCACGCCCACTGCTGGAGAACAGCTCCGGGTGGGTGAGCACGTACCGCACGTCCTCGTAGCGTGTGACCATCACGGCACCGATCTCGGGCATGGGGAACACGGGACACCGTTCGTGGAGTTCGCGGTAGAACTCCCACGGTTCATCCTGGACAGCAGGGTCGAGCATCGTGTGAGCGACGGGGCAAGCGAGCGCGCCGATCCTCTCCTCGAGCGTCGCGTCGGCCATGACGGCCATCATTCCAGTGACCTCCGTCCGCCATCGGATCGGAGCTTCCGGGCTGTCAACATGGGCCGATGTCGCCAGACCGCCTGTTGTCCCTCGCTGCTGGCGTCTGCCCCGAGACCGGGCCGGCCGACTTCGTCGCGGCATGCGCGTCTGCCGGGTGGCCAGCGTGCGGGATCTGGTTCGACGCCGAGTCGTGGACAGACGCGGTGGCGACCCAGGTCCGTCAACGACTCGACGACACCGGGCTGATCGCGCTCGACATGGAGCCGATCTTCGTGACACCCGACGGCGATCATGGCGATCAGGTCATCGAGGCCGCCGCCGCCGTCGGTGCCCGGAACCTCCTCGTCGTCTCGCGAGGCGTCGACGATGCACGGTTCATCGAGCGGTTCGGCGAACTGTGCGACGCTGCCGCGTCCTACGGCATCGGCTGCAGCGTCGAGTTCATGGCGTTCATGTCCGTGCGCGACCTGCCGCAGGCCCTCGCCGTCCTCGACACCGTCGATCGCCCGAACGCGAACGTGCTCATCGACAACCTGCACCTCGCTCGGACTGGCGGAACCGTCGCCGATGCGGCCGCTGTTGCACCCGGGCGACTCCCCTACATCCAGCTGTGCGATGCTCCCGCGGCGGCACCGGACAAGCTCGTCGTGGAAGCGCTCGACACTCGCCTCACGCTCGGCGACGGCGAACTCCCGGTCAGCGAACTCGTCGATGTGCTTCCCGCCCACACCGCACTCTCGCTCGAAGTCCGCTCCGCGCACCTGCGTTCGGTCTACCCGGACCCCACCGACCGGGCCCGCCACGTCCTCGAGACCACCCAGGCATTCCTCCACCGATGAGCGAAACCGCCGTATACGGTCGCTTGGCTCATCGCAACACCGATCTCACCCTCACCGATGAGCGAAACCGCCGTATACGGTCGGTTGGCTCATCGCAGGGGCGAACTCAGTAGGGCATCGTGCCGCCGTCGACGGGGAACATGCAGCCGGTCATGTTCCGTGCGACGTCGGAGGCGAGCAGCACCGCCACCGCGGCCACTTCTTCCACGGTGTTCGGGCGCTTGATCGCCGACTCGGAACTGAACGCTCGAATCAGGTTGTCGTAGGTTCCGAGACCCATCGCCACAGCGGAGTCATGGCCGGTCGACCGCACGATGTCGGTCTCGATGATTCCAGGCAGGATGGCATTGACCGTGATGCCCAACGTGCCGGTCTCGTGGGCCGCAGCCTTGACGAGCCCGTTCACGGCGTGCTTCGTGGCTGCGTACCCGGGAATCCCGGGCTTTCCGAGCTTCCCCTCGACCGACGAGGTCACGATGATGCGTCCGGTCTCGCGCGGGATCATGTGCTGCAGGGCACGACGCATTCCCCAGAACACGTGGTTGAGGTTCCAGTCGAGCTCGAGCTGCCACTCCTCGTCGGTCATCTGGAATACCGGTGCGGTCATGCTCACACCGCCGGAGTTGAGACAACAGATGTCGAGTTGTCCGAAGTGTTCGATCGTGAAGTCGATGAGCCCTTCCACTGCGTCCTGCTTCGTGGCGTCACCGGCGAAGAACGCCGCGTTGTCGCCTGCGGCCATCTCGTCGAGACACTGCTGCCCCTTCGCTTCGTCGCGTCCGTTGACCACGACCCTGGCGCCTTCGGCGAGAAATGCGTCAGCCATGCCTCTGCCGATGCTTCGTGTGCCGCCCGTGATGCAGGCGACCTTTCCGTCGAGCTTCCCCATGATGGTTCCTTTCGTTCCGACCGGCTCAGTAGGGAGCCGTGCCACCGTCGATCGAGATCAGCGAGCCGGTGATGCCACCGCCCGCATCGGACGCCAGCAGGGTCGCCACCGCGGCGACCTCGTCGACGTCGTTGAGCCGCTTGATCGCAGATTCCTGCGCAAACGCCTCCAGCAGTTCCTGGTAGGTGAGCCCCATCGACGCTGCTGCTGGCGGGCCCTGCGCAAGCATCGTGTCGGTTTCGATCGCTCCGGGACACAGGGCGTTGACGGTGATGCCGAGCGTGCCCACCTCGTGGGCGGCCGACTTGACCAGCCCGTGGATGGCGTGCTTTGCCACCACGTAGATCGACAGGCCCGGCTTTCCGACCTTGCCTTCGACCGAGCTGACGCTCATCACTCGTCCGGACTGTTGCGGGATCATGTAGTGGAACGCTCGACGCATCGTCCAGAACGTGTGCCAGAAGTTCCACACGAGCGAGTCCTGCATCGCCTCGTCCGTGAGGTCGACGACCGGAGCGTGGCCCGATGCGCCGCCGGCGTTCGCGACCAGGATGTCGATGCGTCCGAAGTGCTCGACGGTGCCGTCGACGATCGCCTCGCAGCGATCGCGCAGCTTGACGTCGCCGGCGATGAAGTGGACTCGATCACCTGCACCAAGCTCGGCGAGCGTCTGTTCGGCCTTGTCGGGATCGCGGCCGTTGACGACGACCGATGCCCCCTCGTCGAGAAACCCCTTGGCGATGCCGAGGCCGATGCCTCGAGTCCCGCCCGTGATGCAGGCAACGCGCCCGTCCAGTACACCCATGTGAACCCCCTTCGTGTGTGGGCGGCAACGTACAACGTCGACGCACCCCGGCAGGAATCGGAGCCCGTCGTGGCGGTCAGCGAGCCGGCGGTTCGACCAGCTGGCCGCGCAGCGCCATCTTGATCGACGTGGTCGCTCGGAGGTGGCGCTCAGAATCGTCGGACACACCATCGGTGAGCCCGACGAGGATGATGGCGACGAATTCGTTCATGAAGTCGCGATTGGACGGCCTCGATCTCGCCGCTCTCGATCCCTTCGTCGACGAGCCGTACGAAGAACCCGCGACGCCGCTCGGCGTGGTCCGCCAACGCCTCGGCGATCTCGGGATGGCGGCGCATGTCGCTGCGGACCGCCCCGAGGAACGCTGCGAAGGTCGGATCGGCGTCGTTGAGTTCGTGGGCGACGTCGAGGATCGCATCGAAGGTGGCGAGGAATCCTTCGGCCGATTCGGCGGCGGCGTTGAACCGCCCGTAGACCCGCTGTTGCACGTCCTCGTGGACCGCGAGATACAGATCGAGCTTCGATCCGAAGTAGTGGTACAAAGCGCCCGACGTGATCCCCGCTCGCGCTGCCAGATCACGGTTCGTCGAACCGTCGTAGCCGCCGAACGCAAACGCGCCACGTGCGATCTCGAGGATGCGCTGTCCGGGTCGCACCGGAATCCGTGTCGGGTGGCCGCCCCAGACGACGGGGTCGAGCTGGTGCGGCCATCTCGCCAGTATGGCCGACACAACCGATCGGGCGGCGTTACTCCGTGCGGGGCTGATACTGGTGCACCCGATGCGTGCGACCGCCGGCAACGAGGATCAGTTGACCCGTCACCCATGACGCGGCATCCGACGCGAAGTACAGCACGGCACCGGCGATGTCGTCGGGAGTGCCCATCCGACCGAGCGGGATCGTCGCAGCGATCGCCTCGTGCTGCCCGTCGGTGCCCAGCACCTCGGAGAACGCCTCGGTCGCCACCGGTCCGGGAGCGACGGTGTTGACGCGGATGTTCGGGGCGAGTTCGAGTGCGAGCGTCTCGGTCAGGTTGTTCATCGCCGCCTTGGCAGCTGCGTACGGACCGGTGAATGGCGACCCGCGCAACCCGGCACCGGAGCTGATGTTGACGATCGAGCCACCCGGCCGCATCCGTTTCGCTGCCGCTTTGGCGCCCTGGAACGCCGACGTCAGGTTCAGCTCGAGTTGCGCCCGGAACACGTCGTCGGGGGTGTCGATGAGGGCCCGAGTCGTCTTCTCGTCGGAGCCGCCGACGTTGTTGACCCAGATGTCGATGCGCCCGAAGCGCTCCATCGTGCGATCGGCGAGTTCCTCGGACAGGTCGCGGATGTCGCCGGCGACGATCAGCGCATCTCGCCCCCGTTCTCGCACGCCCGCAGCGGTCGACCTCCAGATCGTCGATGCGTCGTGGCGTTGAGCACGACGTCGCACCCTGCGTCGGCAAGACCCCACGCGATCGCCCGACCGATCCCTTGGCCGGAGCCGGTGACGACCGCAACGCGGCCCGTGAGATCGAACTGATCGATGAGGCTCATGGACGGGACTCCGATTCTGTCTGTCGGGGAAGGAACTGGCCCGTACTGGCGGTGATGCCACCATCGACCGGGATCACGGCGCCGTTGACGAACGACGCGTCCGCGGACGCAAGGAACGCGATCACCGCAGCGATCTC
Source organism: Ilumatobacteraceae bacterium (assembly GCA_963741755.1). Lineage (GTDB taxonomy): Bacteria > Actinomycetota > Acidimicrobiia > Acidimicrobiales > Ilumatobacteraceae > Sva-07. The sequence continues at coordinate 323,135 of CAVUJG010000002.1, forward strand.
GTCGGGGCGTCCCCATCGTTGCAGCGGGATGCGGCTGCGCAATCCTTCGTAGATCTCGGGCATCGACGAGATGCGACTGGTCATGCCGGTCTCGGTCGGACCCGGACACACGGCGTTCACGGTGATCGCGTCGGCGCCGAGGTCGACCGCAGCGGCACGAACCAGATTGATCACGGCGCCCTTGGCCGTGTTGTAGGCCCACATGTTCGGATCGCCAGCCGATGCCCGAGGTCGACGCGGTGACGACGATGCGACCTGCGCCGCCCGCCCGCAGCGCCGGCACGACGGCACGCATCCCGACGACCACCGCCCGCACGTTGACGTCGATGGCGCGATCGAACTGATCGAGCGACAACCCGAGCAGATCGCCACTCATCGAGATGCCGGCGTTGAACACGGCGGCATCGAGGCGCCCGAACGTGGCGAGCGCCGCGGCGACCGCCGCCTCGTTCGTCGAGGCGTCGGTGACGTCGCCCACGACCGTGGCGGCAGCGTCGCCGAGGACGCTCCGCCCAGTCGATCGGTTCGCGGTCGACGAGCACGACCGAGGTGCCGGCCGCAACGAGTCGCTCGACGGTCGCCCGACCGATTCCCGACGCCGCCCCGGTGACGATGGCGACTCGATCGCTCACGGGTTCATGTAGTCCTTGTAGTAGACGAGCTGGCCGTTGCGAACCCGGTACACACCAACGCCGTGGCGCACGCCCTTGTTCGTCGTGGCTTCCCACTGCGCCCACGCTGTCTCGTCGTCGCCGGACAAGCTCGACGAGCCGGAACGAGGCACCTGCCTTGGCCATCTCGGTGTTCATCATCGTGAAGAAGCCGGCGATGGCCTCCCCGCCGACGAACGTGCCGTACACGGGGTCGACGACCTCTGCGTCGTCGGCGAACAGCGGCGCCAACGCGGCGTAGTCGCCCTCGTCCTGGATCTCCCAGAACCGCTTGATCGTGTCGTATGCGTCACCGGCCATTGCCGCACCGTAGGGCGTCGCGTTCGGCTCGAGACGATGCGAACGGGACCAGTCGATCTCGCCGCTGGATCCGTCCGGCTGACGAAACCGGTCACGCGGTGAATTAGCTTCGGGCTCGCTGGACCGGTACCGGTCGAGCGCACATCGAGCAGCAACACAGGAGACAACCATGGACCTCGGACTCAGCGGCAAGAAGGCACTCGTCACCGGAGCCACCAAGGGCATCGGGCGTGCCATCGCCGAAACGCTCCTGGCCGAGGGCGCCTCCGTCGCGATCTGCGCCCGCACTGCCGAAGGCGTCGAGGCCGCAGTGGCCGAGATGTCGTCGCTCGGCACGGTCGTCGGTGCCGCGGTCGACGCTGCCGACGGCGAGGCGCTGGCTGCCTGGGTCGCTTCGTCGGCCGACCAGCTCGGCGGCATCGACGTCTACGTCCACAACACCTCGGGCAAGCCGGCGCGCAGCACCGACAAGTGGATCAACAACTTCAACATCGACCTGATGTCGCTGATCCTCGGTGTCGGCGCCGCGTCGGATGCGCTCGCTGATGGCGGCGGATCCGTCATCAGCATCGGCACAACGGCCGTCGCCGAGCACTTCGCCTCGGGGTCGGGCAGCTACAGCGCGTTCAAGGCCGCAGTGACCAACTGGACGCTCGGCCAGGCTCAGGTGCTCGGCGCCAAGGGCATCCGCTGCAACGTCGTGTCGCCAGGCCCGATCTTCATCGAAGGCGGCGACTGGAACATGATCAAGGACAACATGGCCCCGTTCTTCGAGGCCACTCAGAAGAACCATCCGGGCGGCGACCTCGGCACTGCGCAGGACGTTGCCGACGCAGTGACCTTCCTCGCCAGCCAGCGAGCCAAGCACATCAACGGCGTCAACCTCACCGTCGATGGCGGCTTCCTCAAGCGCGTCAACTACTGAACGACATGGGTCGGATCGACGTCACCCTCGTCGCTGGTGGGATGTACCACGACATCGACTTCGCCCGCCGCGAGCTGCTCGCACTGCTCGGCGAGCACGAGGAGTTCCGTGTCCGCGTGCAACCCGACTACGAGGACACCGCCGGCATCACGGCGAGTTCGATTCTGGTCAGCTACACCTGCAACGTGCGTCCGAGCGTCGGCGCCCAGGAGCGCATCCGCAGCTGGGTCGAGGGCGGCGGGCGCTGGGTGGCATTGCACGGCACGAACTCGGCGCTCGACGTCGGCACGCCGAACGGTGTCGACTCGCCGCGGGTGTTTCCGCTGTGGGCCGACACGCTCGGCTCGCAGTTCGTCGCCCACCCGCCGATCATGCCGTACCTCGTCGAGCTGGCGACCGACGATCACTGGCTCGTCGACGGCATCGAGCCATTCGAGACCGACGACGAGCTGTACCTGTCCGAACACGCCGATCGTGATGCGCTGGTCCCGCTCCTCGACACTGCGTGGACGGGTGACGCTCGCGGTTTCGTCGAGCACGACTGGACCGATGGACCCGATCGCCACCTGGTGATGTACCTGCGCGAGTTGGGCGAGGGTGCCGTGCTGTACAACACGCTCGGGCACTGCCGCGGCCACTACGACATGGTCCCGGTGGTCGAGTACTACCCGAACATCGAGCGGGGATCGTGGGAGCAACCGGCCTACTACGAACTCCTGCGCCGGTCACTTCGCTGGGCCCGCGGCGAGACCTCCTGAACCGAGGCACCGTTGAGGAACGGGCCCGGAGCCGTCCAGCCAGCGTTGATCGGCACCTCGGCGACGGTCTGGCGGGAGGCCCGCCGATGAGCGAACCCACCACATGTGCGGGGTTCGCTCATCACCCCACCGCTCGAACGACAGGTACGGTGCCCCTCAACGCCGGATGCGTCTGCCAGATGATCTGAACGAAGTTGGCGCCGACCTGTCTGCGTCAGGATCGGATGCGTTGGGGTGGAACGACCGGTCGTTCTCCGGTGAGGCGTCGGGCGATGACCTTGAGCGCGAGAAGTTCTTCGGCGCCTTCGAAGATCGACAGCACACGGGCATCAGCGAAGTATCGGCTCACCGGGTACTCCTCTGCGTAGCCCATACCGCCATGCAGTTGCATGGCCTCGCGTGTCACCCACTCAGCCGTGCGGCACGCGTACGCCTTGACCATCGCTGCTTCGAGCACACCCTCTCCGGTGTCCCTGGCGAGGAGCCGGGCGACGGAGTACATGAACTGTCGGGTCGCCTGAATCGCAATAGCCATGCGCACGAGCTTCACCTGGGTGAGCTGATACTCGTCCAATGTCCGCCCGAACACGAGCCTGTTGGCGCTGTAGTCCCGCGCCGCTTCGTACGCCGCTTGCATCACGCCGATCGCCCGTGCAGCGGTCTGCAACCGGCCATTGTCGAAGCTCGCCATCTGCATGTAGAACCCCTGGCCCACGCCCGCATCTCCGCCGACGACGTAGTCCGCCGGGATGCGCCAGCCGTCGAAGCTGACCTCGAACGAGTGCATACCGCGGTATCCGAGCGTGTCGATCGCACGTCCCTCCATCCTTCCGCCCTCCGGTTGACCGAACGCAAAGCTGTGACCGGCCGCACGAGCTTTGGGCACCAGAAACATCGACAGCCCACGATGAGCCTTGGACCGATCCGCGTCGGTGCGTGCCATCAGCATCAACACGTCCGCCCGACCCGCAAATGTGCACCACGTCTTGACGCCGTTGATCACGTAGTCGTCGCCGTCTCGAACGGCCGTCGTCGTGATCGCACCGCTGTCGGAACCGAAGTCGGGTTCGGTGACCGCCACAGCAGCCATGACCTCGCCGCTGGCCAATCTCGGCAGCCACTGCTGCTTCTGCGACTCGGTTGCTCCATGCGCCAGAGCCCGAGCCAGAATTTCGGGTCGGGTGATCAGCGAGCCGCCCACCCCCAGCGATCCCCACGACAACTCCTCGGTCGCAACGACCATGGCCAGCAACTCGCCGTCACCACCCGTGGAATAGCCGCCGTACTCCTCGGGAATCGACAGTCCGAACGTGCCGAGTTCCGCCAAACCAGTAATCACGTCCTCGGGAATGTCGGCATTGTCTCGATGCACGTGTTCGGCGACCGGACGAACCTTGTCGAGAGCGAACCGGTGGAACGTCTGTCTCACCAACTCGAAGTCGTCGTCGAGGTGACGCTCGCCCTCCTGACCGCTCATCGACACGAGGAACTCGGCGCTTCGGTGCTCCCGCGTGAACGGCAACGCGGCATCAAGCACACCTTCTCCGACCCCCCACGCTGGCTCGCGGCCGACCAGCCTGGTGAGCACGTCGTGGACCGCCTCGGCCACGAACGCGTCGGCGATCCGGCGTTCGATATCCCCGCGCCTGCCGTACTCGACTGCCACGGCGGCCGCTTCCACCACCGCCGCCGCGTGGCTCAAGTCGTAGGCAGCGAGCTGATGTGAATCGACATCCCCGCTCGCGCCGAGGTGCAAGGCTGCGTCACCAACCACCGATCGCAGCAGCCCGACAACCGCGTCAGCCGCCCCGACATCCGACCCCAGCCCCATCACCGCACACTATTTCGTCCAGGTGATGCTCCGCCATCAACCCTCACCAGCAAGACCCCCGAACGCCGGGTCGACATCGGCCGCACTCGACTGAATGGCGACTGGCCGCATCGCCGACTGGGAGCGCTAATGGGTGCCTGCGGAACTCATGCGACCCCTTCCCGGTCCGCATGGCGGCGCCATCGCCGAGACGCATTCCACCGGGTCGGTACCGTTGGGCCATGGCACTGTCAGACGAGAAGTACATCAGGGTCACGACATTCAAGAAGGACGGCACGGAGGTGTCGACACCGACATGGGTCGTCGCGCTCGAGGACGGGAAGGTCGGGTTCTACACGTCGTCGACGTCAGGCAAGGTGAAGCGGCTGCGGAATGACCCGAACGTCGTCGTCCAGCCCAGCGATGGCCGCGGACGAGCCAAGCCCGACACTCCCCAGCTCAAGGGCACTGCTGTCGTCGTCACCGGTTCCGAGCGCGACACCATCTACGAGAAGGTGGTCGCGAAGTACGGGCTGATGACCAAAGTGACGCGCGTGTTGGCCAAGGTCGGCGGGTTCGTCAAGCGCAAGGAGCAGCCGTACGCCGATTGCGGCGTGGTGGTCACGATCACCGGGTGACCGTGGCCCGCCGATGGTGGCCCCTCCCGTTGCGCCGACGATCAGGGCATCATGACGAGCACCAACTCCTCGACTGATCCATCGAGGCACAGCCCGTCGGCACCCGCTTGAGTGATCATGCCCTTGGTAGTCGGCACCGCTGCTCATCGTCTCCCGCGCGGCGTTGGAGTGCCTCGAGATCGATGGCCGATGTCGCCTCCTACGATCACCGGCTCGCCCACCACGGCCGCACGATGTGCGCTGAGCGATCCGGGTCGCGTGCCTCGATGTGCGCGAGTGTCGCTTCGGCGAAGTGGCCAACGAGGTCGACCGTGTCGGGCGTGGGTGACGATGGCGTCTCGATCAGCAAGACCGGCACGGGCATCGCCTCTGCCTGACGCACCGCAAATCCCCGGTCGGCCGCACCGACGACCATCGTCGCCCGGGGGTCGTCAGCGCCGGGCGCGGGCGCTGCCATCGCTGCCGGAGTCGTCAGAATCCGCCGCCGCATCTCACGTTGCCGCGTCTCGATGTCGGCGGGCGCGAGCCATGGGCCACCCAAACCATCGATCAGAACCAGCCCCACCGCCCGACCACCGAGCGCCAGGATCTGGGCCGCTGCACCGTTGTGGCCGACCCCGACCACGACGAGTTCATCGGGAACAGCGGCGCGTAAGAGATCGAGTGCCACGTACACGGCGTCGCCAGTGGCGTGTTGGCCGCCGACCGGAGGCGGCGTCCCGTTGTGTCCGGGCAGATCTGGGGCCAGGACGCGCCCTGGCCAGTCGGCGAACGCGGCAGCCCACTCGCCACCACCTGGGGCACCGAGGTCGTGCAGCACGAGCAGGTCGGTCATGGACGGGCACCGATCTCGTCGAGGAACCGGATGATGCGGTCGAGCACGAAGTCGGGTTGCTCGACGTGCACGTAGTGGCCGGCACCGGGCACTGATTCCAGTCGCCCGTCCGCGAGCATCGCCACTCGCCGCTCCGCCTCCTCGTCATGCACTTCGGTCCACGCGTCCTCCTCGGAGCTGACCAGCACGAGCGTTGGCGCAGCGACGTGGCGGTACTGGGTGAGGATCAGCTCGAGCGAGAACCCGTCGGGGACCCCGGTGCGGAACGCCGGGTCCCACTTCCACACGAACCCGCCCTCGACCTCGCTGGTGCCGAACTCGACCAGGTGGTCGAGAAACGAGCGTGGGAGACGGATGTTGATCGCCCCGCGCCGCTCGGCGAGTTGGTCGCGCGACGCCCATGGCCGCTGGGGTCCGCCGACGAACTTGTCGATCTCGTGGAGGCGCGAGTGGCCGCAGCGACGATGCCGTCGTCAATGGAGCCCGCGCCCGGCGGACCCATCCCATCGAGATTGACCAGCCAAGCGAAGCGTTCAGGCGTCGTGACCGCAGCGGTCAGGATCTGACCACCACCCATCGAGTGCCCGATCATGCCGATCGGAGTGCCTGGCGCCGGCGCCAACACCCGAGCGAGTTCGCACAGATCGATCGTGCACGCGCTCCACGCCATCCCAGACGACAAACGCCCCGAATCGCCGTGGCCGCGCACGTCGATGGCCACCACGTGAAACCCGAGCTCCACCAGTCGCGGAGCGAAGTCGTCCCACGTGCGACCGTGGTCGTAGGCGCCGTGAACCAACACGACCGGCGGGGCCGTCGGATCACCCCAGCACCACGCCCGCAGTCGCGTCCGGTTCACCTCGAAGAAGGTCGCCCGATCCGGCGTCGCGAAGTCGTCCCGCACGATCGAGCATCCTCGCAGGCCCCCCCTCGGGGAACAGAGTCGGTTTCGATCCATGCGTCGGGTGCCCGGGAAGCGGCCACCAACGGTGCCTCACTAGGGTCAGGGCTCGACATGACCGAGCACGACCTCTCCCCTGGTCGCATCGGCCGACCGCCGAAGGTCGACGCCGATGGCATCCCGACACGTGACCGATTGCTGCGCGCAGCCGTCGACGCGTGCGTCGAGTGCGGGTACGAGGGGGCGACGCTTGCTGACATCGCCCGCCGTGCCGAAGTGTCGACGCCGGCGGTGTACGGCCACTTCAGCGGCAAGGCAGCACTGCTCGTCGAGGCGAGCAAGCGCGAACTCGACGCAATCAGCAACACGCGACTTCCTGGCGAGGCCGGTATCCGCGAGATCGCCCGGCTCTGGCTGCGACCCGACTTCGCTCGAACCCGGGTTCTCGTGGCCGAACTGCACTGCGCCGCGATCCGCCAACCCGAAGTCGCGGAACTGCTCGCCGATTGGCAGCACGAGAACGCCACACGGCTGGCACGTCTGGCCGGACTCTCCCCCGCCCAGGTCAACATGTACTACCTGCTCCTGCTCGGGCTGTCACACACCGATCAGGTGAGCGGACTCGGCGTCGACGAGGAGGAGCTCGGTCGACAGGTCGATGCCCTCATCGACGGGTGGTTCGCTGCGTCCGCCCAACAGGCCGACTGCTAATCTTTCTCACCAACCGATCAATAAGCAGGTGCATCTGAGCGCCGAGTCGAGGGGAGCTCCATGACCACCACTGTCGCCGTTGCAGACGGCATCTTCTCCATCGAGGGCGGGCAGCCCAAGCTGCTCGGCAGCCGTTGCACGAACTGCGGCAACCACATGTTCCCGCGCCAGAGCGGCTGCCCGAAGTGCATGTTCGATGAACAGGAAGACGTCGAACTCGCCACGACCGGCACGCTGTGGACCTGGACGGTGCAGGCGTTCCCACCAAAAGCGCCGCCCTACCTGGGTCCGGCCGGTGACGATTTCGTTCCGTACGGCGTCGGTTACGTCGAGCTGCCCGGGCAACTCCGCGTCGAGGCGCGCCTCACCGAATCCGACCCCGAGAAGCTGATCATCGGCATGGAGATGGAGCTGGTGATCGACCCCCTCTGCATCGACGACGACGGCAACCAGGTCGTCACGTACGCATTCGCCCCCAAACAGTCCGCGACCTCCGAAGGAGCATCGTCATGAGCAACGTCGCCATCGTCGGTATCGGCATGCACGAGTTCGGCCGCAACGACGGCATCTCCGGCATGGACCAGGGCGTGGTCGCCGTTCGTCGTGCGCTGGCCGACTGCGGTCGGCAGTGGTCCGACATGCAGTTCGCCGTCGGCGGCTCGATGGACGGCGGTGCGGCCGACACCATGGTCAGCCGCATCGGGCTCACCGGGCTGCCGTTCACGAACGTCGTCAACGGTTGCGCCACCGGCGGCACCGCGCTCGCCCAGGCGGTCAACACGATCGAGTCCGGCGCCGCTGACGTCGGCATCGCGATCGGATTCGACAAGCACGAACCCGGCGCGTTCCGCATCCGAGGCCCACGCGGCAAGGACTGGTACGGCGGCTCGGGCCTCGCTCTCACCACCCAGTTCTTCGGCATGAAGATCACCCGCTACATGCACGACTACGGCATCAGCCAGCAGACGCTCGCCAGGGTGGCGTCGAAGGCGTTCCGCAACGGGTCGATCAATCCGATGGCCTGGCGGCGCAAGCCGCTGAGCGAGCAGGAGGTGCTCGACTCGCTGATGCTCTCCTACCCGCTCACGCAGTACATGTTCTGCTCGCCCGGCGAGGGTGGCGTGGCCATGATCGTGTGCCGCGCCGACAAGGCCAAGGAGTACACCGATCGACCGATCTACCTGAAGGCGGCCGCCGTGCGTACCCGCAAGTTCGGCTCGTTCGAAGTGCTCGCGCCGTCGATCGCGATCGAGCACGATCCGGGCCCGACGACCGCCGCGTCGAAGGCGGCGTTCGAGATGGCCGGCATCGGCCCCGAGGACGTCGACGTGGCCCAACTGCAGGACACCGAGGCCGGTGCCGAGATCATGCACATGGCCGAGAACGGCTTCTGCGAGCACGGCGAGCAGGAACACATGCTCGCCAACGGCGAGACCGAGATCAACGGGCGCCTTCCCGTCAACACCGACGGCGGCTGCCTCGCCAACGGCGAGCCGATCGGCGCCTCCGGCCTCCGCCAGGTGTACGAGAACGTGCTGCAGCTGCGCGGCGACGCCGGCGAACGCCAGGTTCCCAACGAGCCCAAGGTCGCCTACACCCACGTGTACGGCGCGCCCGGCATCTCCGGCGTCACCATTCTCAGCCGCTGAGCGATCGCTCAGCTCGCAACCCGACTCGCATCCGCCCGACCCGACAGACAGGACACCGATGGAACTCTCGACCGACGTGCAGATGGACCTGCACCGCCGCATGGTGCGGATCCGACTCTTCGAAGAAGCGGCGGGTCGGCTCGCCGAAGCCGCCAAGCTTCCCGGGTTCCTCCACCTCTACGTCGGCCAGGAAGCGGTCGCGTCCGGGGTGTGCGCCACGTTGAGCGATGACGACCAGATCACCTCGACCCACCGGGGCCACGGCCACCTGGTCGCCAAAGGCGGCCAGTTCAACGAGATGATGGCCGAGCTGATGGGGAAGGCAACCGGCTACTGCAAGGGCCGTGGTGGCTCGATGCACATCTCCAACCTCGACGTCGGCATGCTCGGAGCGAACGGCATCGTCGGCGCCGGCGCACCGATCGCCGTCGGCGCCGGGTTTGCCAACAAGTACTCCGACAACGGCAACGTGTCGGCGGCGTTCTTCGGTGACGGCTCGACCAACATCGGCGCCTTCCACGAAGCGGCCAACATGGCGTGCGCGCTGAAGCTGCCGGTGCTCTTCATCTGTGAGAACAACGAGTACGGCGAGTTCACCGCCCGCAAGGACACGATGGCGATCACCGACATCGTCGACCGCGCCGCCGGCTACGGCATGCCGGGCGTGATCGTCGACGGGATGGACGTCGTGGCCGTCCACGAAGCAGCGGTCGAGGCTGCCGCCCGCGCTCGACGAGGAGAAGGCCCGTCGTTGATCGAGGCGAAGACGTACCGGTTCTACAACCACCACGGCGTGCAGAACCTCGGGCTGAAGTACCGCACCGACGACGAGGTCGCCGTGTGGAAGGAGCGCGATCCGATCTTCACGTTCGAGGACCGACTGATCGAAGCGGGAACTGCCACCCGCGACGACTTCGACGCCATCTGGGCGGAGTTGCGAGCCGACATCGAGGCGGCGATCGTGTTCGCGGAGGAGAGCCCGCTCCCCGACCCCGAAGCCGTACTCGCCGACGTGTACACCCTGATGACCCCGGCGGATCGCGAAGGAGCGACGGCATGAGCCGCAAGCTGACGTACGTCCAGGCGTTCAACGAAGCCGTCCGCCAGGAGATGGCCGTCAACGACGACATCTTCTGTGCCGGCGAGGACATCGGCGCCTTCGGTGGCGTGTTCCAGTCGTACGCCGGCCTGCAGGCCGAGTTCGGCAAGCGACGCGTCGTCGACACACCGATCAGCGAGCAGGCGATCATCGGCCTCGGCGTCGGCGCGGCCGTCACCGGTCTCCGACCGATCGTCGACATCATGTTCATGGACTTCATCTGTGTCGCGTTCGACCAGATCGTCAACCAGGCGGCCAAGCTCAAGTACATGTTCGGTGGGGCCGCAACGATCCCGCTGACGATCACCACCGGCGGCGGCGGCGGGCTCTCCGCTGCAGCACAGCACAGCCAGTCGCTCGAAGCGCTGATCTGCCACATCCCCGGACTCAAGGTCGTGCACCCGTCGAACCCGTACGACATGAAGGGCCTGATGACGGCCTGCATCCGCGAGAACAACCCGACGATCATGATCAAGCACAAGCGCTTGCTCGGCATGTCCGGCGAGGTTCCCGAGGAGTCCTACGAGATCCCGCTCGGCAAGGCCAACATCCTGCGTGAAGGCAAGGATGTCACCGTGATCGGCTGGGGTCGGATGGTCAACGAGGCGCTCACCGCCGCCGAGCAGCTCGCCGCCGACGGCATCGACGTCGAGGTGATCGACCCCCGCACGCTGCAGCCGCTCGACTCCGAAACGATCATCGCGTCGGTCAAGAAGACGAACCGTGCCGTGGTGGTCCACGAAGCGGTCCGCTTCGGCGGTCTCGGTGCCGAGGTGGCCGCGCAGATCCAGGAGGAGGCGTTCGACTACCTCGACGCTCCGGTCGGTCGCATCGCTGCGCCGTTCTCGCCGGTGCCGTTCTCGCCGGTACTCGAGGCGCACTACCTTCCCTCGGTCGACGACATCGTGGCCGGCATCCGCGCCGCCGTCGCCCGCCCCGGGATCTGAACCATGGCCCGCGCTGACGTGTCGACGGTCGGCGTCATCATCAACCCTCACGCCGGCAAGGACATCCGCCGGCTCGTGTCGGCTGCGGGCCAGACGTCGGACGCCGTCAAGATCGGGATCGTTCGTCGAGTCGTCATCGGCGCCCTCGAACAAGGCGCCGAGCGGGTGCTGCTCAGTTCGGACACGCATCAACTCGCCGAGCGGGCGGTCGAGGGCCTCGACGGGCCGATCGAGTTCGTCGAGAGTCCGCTGACCGGGTCGCACCTCGACACGATTGCGGCCGCACGGTCGATGTGGAAGGAGCAGGCGGGAGCGATCGTCGCACTCGGCGGCGACGGCACCTGCCGGGATGTGGCAACCGGGTGGCCCGACGCGCCGCTGATTGCGATCTCCACCGGCACGAACAATGTGTTTCCAACTGCGGTCGACGGCACGACTGCCGGCGTCGCCGCCGCATTCGTGGCAGGGGGTGCGATCGACATCGCCGCCGTGAGCACCAAGCCAAGCGGGTTGCGCTGCGCATCGACGATCCGACACGCAGCTCCGCCCATCACGACACCGTCCATCACGACACCGCCCTCGTCGAGGCGGCGCTCATCGAGACCGCGTTCGTCGGCGCTCGTGCAGTCAACGACCCGACGGCGATCCGATGGGTCGTCGCCGCGATCGCCGAACCCGCCAGCACGGGCGTCGCCAGCATCGCCGGACGCGTGCATCCGATCGACCGCACGGCCGACGGAGGCGTGCTGATCCGACTCGGGCCTCGGCGAACGGCGAGTTCGAGTTCCACTGGCTCCCGGCACCTTCGCCACCGTCGAGGTGCAGTCGGTCGAGCCGCTCGCGTTCGGTGAAACTGGTCGAGGTGCCCGGCGGTGGCGTACTGGCCTATGACGGCGAACGCACGACCCCGGTCGGCGCAGATGCAACCATCACGGTGTCGATCGAGGGGTCCGGCCCCCGGATGATCGACGTCGAGGCCGCACTCGTCCTCGCTGCCCGCTCACAACTGTTCGACGTGTTCTCCCCGACGAAAGGACGCCCATGGCGACTGAATTCCTGATGCCGAAGCTCGGCCTGACGATGGAGGAGGGCACGATCACCGAGTGGTTCGCCGACGACGGAGCGACGATCGCTGCCGGCGAGCCGCTGCTGCGGATCGAGACCGACAAGACGGAGACCGACGTCGAAGCAGCTGCAGCCGGGCGTCTCCATCGCGTCGGTCAGGTCGGCGAGACGTTCGCCTGCGGCGACCGCATCGGCTGGTTCCTCGCCGACGGCGAAGAGCCACCGGCATCGACAACTCGCGAGGCGGCCGCTCCCGCCGCTGCTCCCCCGTCGGCAGCCGGGCCCGGCGCGCCAACCGCTCCCCCCGTGCTGAACACCGGCCGAGTCGTCGCATCGCCATTGACCAAGCGGCTCGCCATCGAGCGCAACATCGATCTCCGCACCGTGCATGGCACCGGGCCCGGTGGCCGCATCGTGGCCGCCGACCTCGACGACCTCCCGACGAACGCGATCCCCGCCCCGCAGCCCGTCCGGCCGGCCACGATCGCCGCTGGATCGTCGGCACCCGCGACCGCCGCAGCGCGAAGCCTCGCCGATCTACTCGGCGTCGATCTTGCCCAGGTGCCGATCGACCCGGTCGAGCAGCGCATCACCAAAGATTCTGTTGCGTACCACGTCCGCAGCCTGATCGCCGGCGGGGCCACCACGACACCGGCCGAACCGGCATCTCCGGTGCTGCCGACGTTGCAGGAGCCCACACGAACGATCCGGCTCAGCGGGATGCGCGGCACGATCGCCAAGCGGATGCACGAGTCGCTTCGGCAAATGGCTCAGCTGACGTTGTTCATGGATGCCGACCTCGATGCGGTGGTCGCCGACCGCGAGCGACGCAAGGCATCGGGATCGGCACCGAGCTACACGGACTACATCATCGCGGCGGCCGCACGTGCGCTCCACGAGCATCCGCTCGTCAACTCCCAAGTCACCGACGATGGCGTTGCGCTGCTTCCCGTTGCACACGTCGGCATGGCCGTTGCGTTGGACGGCGGGCTCATCGTGCCGGTCATCCGCGACACGGCGGCACTCGATCTCGAGACGCTGTCCGTCGAATCGTCGCGACTTGCCGAGGCGGCGCGAGCCGGCTCGCTCGACCTCACCGATCTCGAGGGCGGGACGTTCTCCGTCAGCACGCTCGGGATGTACGGCGTCGACGGATTCACGCCGGTGATCAATCCGCCGAACACCGCGATCCTCGGCGTCGGCCGCCTCCGCGACGACGTCGTCGGGAGCACGAAGGCGAAGAAGGGCAAGAAGGCCGACAAGGTGAAGGTCTCCACCGTGAAGCGCCTGACGCTGAGCCTCACGTGGGATCACCGGGCGTTCGATGGCGCACCGGCGGCCGCGTTCTGTAAGACGATCGTCGACCTGCTCGGCGACCCAGCCGCACTCGACGCGTCGGGAGCACGACGATGATCGACTACCAGGACATGTTCCACGTCGGCATCAGAGTGCCCGACCTCGCCGCTGCGATGGACGAACTCGGCGCCAGCATGGGTGTCACGTGGGCCGAGGTTCGCGTCAATCCGGCTCAAGGGCTGTGGACTCCGACGGAGGGGCTGCAGGAGATCAACTTGAAGTACACCTACTCGGCGGAGGGCCCGCAACACATCGAGTTGCTCGAAGGCCCGCCGGGCACGTTCTGGGATGGCAGGACGGCGCCGGGTGCTCACCATGTCGGCTTGTGGTCAGACGATGTGCAGACCGAGACCGATCGCCTCATCTCGCTCGGCTGGACGCTCGTCGGAGCGCAGAGCGATCCCGGTGCAGGCGCGGGCTACGGGATGTTCACGTACCTGCAACCGCCAAGCGGTCTGATCGTCGAACTCGTCGACAACGCCGTGCTCCCGCACTTCGAACAATGGTGGTCCGCCGCCCTGGCCTGACCAGGCGAGCGTCGGTGGTTCCCGATGCCCAGGTCTCCGGGAACCACGGTGGTTCCCGGAGACCTGGGCTCGGGGAACCAGGTCAGGTGGCGGCGAGGGCTTGGTCGCGGGCCCAGCGGTAGTCGGCTTTGCCATTCGGGGCGCGGTAGACCTCGTCGACGAACACCACACGGCGAGGGGCCTTGTAGTCGGCGATCGATGACTTGACGATGCTGATGATCTCGTCAGCAGAGGTCGGTTCACTCACCGAGCAGACGAGCACGACGGTCTCACCGAATCGTTCGTGCGGCACTCCGACGACGTTGGCATCGATCACGTTCGGGTGCTTGCGAGCCGCCACCTCGACCTCCTCCGGGTAGATCTTCTCGCCGCCGGAGTTGATGCACACCGACCCTCGGCCGAGCAGCGTCACCGTCCCGTCGTCGGCGATCGAGCGCGAAGTCGCCGGGCACCGTGTACCGAACGCCATCGATCGTGCGGAACGTCTCGGCGGTCTTGGTCTCGTCACCCCAGTAACCCCGCGGCATCGGTCCGGTCGCGGCGAGCATGCCCGGCACATCGGACCCACGCGGCAACACCTGATCGGTCATCGGATCGATCGTGACGACGTTCGGTGGTGCGGTGAACACGGCGGTCTCGGGCGGTTCAGCGCCGGGCATCGTCATCGACATCGCGTACGGGCCACCCTCGGACGCGCCGATCATGTCGATGATCACGGCGTTCGGAAGCCGACGTTGGAATGCACGCTTCTGATCGACCGACAGCGTGGCGCCGGTCGACACGATGCGGGTGACCGAAGTCAGGTCGTGGATCACTCCATCGGCCTCCGCGGCGACGAGCGCCTCGTTGAGCGGCCTGGCGAAGGCGTCGCCGACCAGGGAGATCTGCGTCACCCGGTGTCGCTGCACGAGGTCCCACAGTTCGTCAGCGTCGAACGACCGGCTCCCGAGCAGCACCACGCTGCCACCCATCACGAACGCGCCAATCGCCAGGAACAATGCGGTCCCGTGCATCAACGGTGGTGCACACAGCATCACGGGGCTCTTGCCGTCGGCGCGGAGTTCGGCGGCGATGCGTCCGACGTCCGCAGCGGTGGTCGGCACCTCGATGCCGGCGGACATGTACGCCGTGAACCCCAATGCGCCGAACAGGTCGACGTGACGCCACACGACGCCCTTCGGGTTGCCCGTCGTGCCGCCCGTGTAGAGCATCAGCGTGTCCTCGCCGGACCGTTCGATGCGAGCGGCAGGATCGGACTGTTCGAGGACGTCGTGATACCACTCGGCACCCTCGATGAGCGGCGTGCCGTCGTCGACCTGAAGCAGCGCCCGAACGGTAGGCATCGAAGCGACAGCGTCCGCGACCTGCGGACCGAGTGAACCGTGGAACACGAGCACCTCGGCGCCGGCGTTGTTGCAGATGTAGGCGATCTCGGGCGACTTGTAGCGGTAGTTGACGTTGATCGGGGTCGCACGGAGTTTGAATGCGGCGTACGACGACTCGAGATATTCCGGACAGTTGTACATCAACTGAGCGATGCGGGTACCGATGCCGGAGCCACGGGCGGCGAGTGCCGAAGCGAGCCGAGCGGCCCGGTCGTCGAGTTCCCGCCAGGACTGCGACACGTTGCCGACCACCACGGCGGTCTCATCTGGCTGTGCGTCGGCGAATGCCTCCCACAGCGTCGCCCAGTTCTCGCTCAACCCGTCGCTCATGCGACCCCCCTTCGTCGCTGCCGACAGTACCCGTGCGGATGCGACGCAGGATCAGCCGAGTGACTGGCTGCGGGCGACCACCGTCGTCGGTTCCAGCTCGAAACTCGCCCACCGCCGCCCCGCATGCGAGCGCCTGCTCGATCTTCGCGATGAAGGCGGCGGCGTCGGCACCGAGATAGTGCCGCGCGGCCGAGGCGATGTCGGCGTCGAGATCGAACTCGACCTCGCGGACCGGGCCTTCGAGCGTGACGTAGCGGGCGAGCGGGAGTGGCTGGTCGTGCACGCACAAGCTCGCCCGACCCGTCTCGCGCAACGCCGCCGTCTTCGATGATGTCGTCGGACTCTGGAAACGAGCGACGCCATCGACCCACCGGAACCAGATCGGTGTTCCCATCGCCCGACCCGACGGCAGCACGACACTCAACACGGCGTCTCGTGGTTCGGAGAGATAGCCCTCGATGTCGTCTGGGTTCATCTCGGCAAGGTAGCGGTCCGCATCGGACCGGTACGGTTCGAACGATGCGCGACTGGGAGACGTTCAACTCCGACGTGATCGCCGAGTTCCGCGGGCACCACTGTTCGGGACGGCGCAGGGTGCCGCAGTCGACCCTGCCTGGTGCTTCAACCTGCGCGCGAACCCCGTCGTCGACGTCGAGGTGGCGACCGAGACCTACCGAGCCGAGGTGATCGAATTGTCCGCCGACGACGTATCCGTGATCATGCAGCGCCGGGCTGAGACCACACCGCAACTCGCCGACTACGTCGCCAACGCCGCCGCCGGGCGATTCCGGTGTCCGAGATCAATCGCCGCTGACGCTCAGCGCGTGGCGACTGCGAGCCTCGCTACACAGCCTCGTCTCACTGCAGAGCTCAGGGCAGGGCGAGGATGGTCACCTTGCCGGTCGAACCGTCGATCTCGATGGTGGCGCCGTCGGGGATCCGATCGGTGGCATCGATCACCGACACCGCGCACGGCAGCCCGAGTTCACGGCACATGATCGCTGCATGACTGCCGACGGCGCCGACGTTGACGACGATGCCATCCACCGAGAGGAACAGCGGCACCCACGACGGGTCGGTCGTCGGCGCCACCATGATGTCGCCGGGGCCGACGGCGCCGGGATCGGAGGGGTCGAGCACCACGCGGGCGATCCCGGTCGTCACTCCGGGTGCACCCATCGCTCCCTGTAATACGTCTCCGACAGCGACGCTCGCTCCCCCGCCGTGGGACCGCTTGGGCCACGACGAGATCGGAGGGACGCCGTCTTCATACTTGACGATGTAGGGCGGTTCGAGGTCGGCGAGCTGCTGGAACAGGACGTCGCGTTCGCGCAGCGTGGCACTCAGCGAAGCGGGGTCGGCCAGGAAGCCGTCGACCTCCTCGTCGACCAGCATGAAGATCTGCTGCGGATCGTCGAGGTCGCCGCGCTCGACCGAGCGGCGGCCGAGCTCCATCATCGCCAGCTTCGCCTCGTGGATCAGGCGGATGCACGAGTTCTTGCCCAGCTCACGCATCTGCGCGAACAGCGCCGCGGACGCAATGCCGGCCTGCAACGTGCCGTGCGCCTCGGCATCGCCCGCGACGAGCCCGAGCAACTCGGCAGTGAGCGCCTCGCGGGTGGCCGCGCCCCGGGCGCGAGCCTCGAGCGGCGACTTGCTGTCGTCCTGGTGACGCATCCTCTCCAACATGCCGAGCGGCATCGACGGCTTGGTGGTCCACGAGTGCGGCCGGAGATCCCACTCGTTCGGTCCCCGGTGGCCGTGCGCCGCGATCAGCTCGTCCCATTTGACCATGAAGGCAGCCGCATCAGGGTCGTCCGACGAGCCGATCCGTTCGAGGACGCCGTCGACGCCGGCATCGAACTCGCCGGTCAGGTACGCCGAGTTCTTGATCTGCCGGGACAGATCCCACATCAGCACCGGCGCTTCGGCCGACTCGATGTCGCCCACCGCGGTCAGCAGCTTCGCCGCGTCGTCACCGCGCCCGATCGCATCGCAGATCGCCTGCACTGCTCCCGGCCCGAGCGAGATGCCCAACGCACTCTGGCAGTACTCGGTCCATGCCGCTTCGAGCGCCGGCCCGGCGAGCGCGCGGGCCCGGGCAACCAGCTCGGCATCCGACAACGACGTCAGGTCGGGACGGGTTCGTACGTGTTCGATCGCCGTGCGGGAGGCTTCGACCTGCTCGGGGAATCCGTCGGGCCCCATCACCCACGCCATGGTGGCCGCGAGCTTCTCGCTCTGGGCTTCGTCGTCGTCGTCTGGATGCGGCGTGTAGGGCGGCACGCCGGGATGGTCACCGAAGTAGGCGTTGTCGATCGCGTCCGGTGACGCGCCGGGCATGCGGACACCCATCGTGCGGGGCAGCGACAGCTGGTTGTAGAAATAGCCACCCCAGTTCCCGAACACCTCCGGCGGGTTCAGTGCGAACTCCTCGTGGCGCACCACGCCGAACCGGACGAATCCCTCGGCGACACCGGGGATGCACCCCTTCATCCACCCCAAGCTCCACCCGAGCGGGCTGAACGGCTCGGGCCCGACCTCATCGGCGTTGGCCCTCGTGTAGTACGGGAACCGAGGGCTGACCTCGGTATCTGTGATCCAGCGGTCCATGTTCGAGACGCTCGTCGTCATCGCCCCTCCCCTTCGTTGTCGACGTGTTCCAGCGGCGAAACTTAGTCGGTCACCGCCGGACGAACCCCGTTCGACGCTGACGCGATTCACGAGGAGTCCGATGAGCGAGTCAACCGACGACACGGGTTACACCGACAGCTACGAGGACGTCTCGGTGTTCACACTGTCGGGCGATCGAGAGTTGGTTCTGCTCGACACCCAGACCGAGTGCACGTTCATGTGGACCACCAAGACGGGCGATCCGGTGGGCGTGATCATGAACTTCGTGTATTCCGACAACGCCTTCTGGCTCACCTGCACCCGCCGCCGCAAGCGCGTTCCCGCCGTCGAGGCGCGGCCCCGCGTGGCGATCGCCGTCAGCAGCCGCGGCACCGACATCGGCATCAGCCAAGCGGTCACGTACAAGGGCAGTGCCACGGTGCTCGACGATCGGGCCACGCTCGACTGGTTCTATCCGGTGCTGGCCCGCAAGGTCCGCCCGACCGACGAGGCGGCGCAGGCGGCATTCGTCCACCATCTCGACTCGCCGGGTCGCGTGGTGATCCGCATCGATCCCGACACCCGGATCGGCTTCGACTCCGAGGCGATGTTCGCCAACTCGCCGGCGGGCAAGACCACCACCAAGGTCTGATCATGGACCCAAACCTCGTCGACCGCATTGCAGCAGACATGCGATACGAGTTCGCCCGAACGGCGCCGCCCGACGGCTTTCCGGCATTTCACGACATCCCGACCGAGCGGCACATCAGCGACGAGTTCCACGATCTCGAGCACGAGTTCCTGTGGCCGAACACGTGGGTGATCGCCGCCCGCGCAGAGGACGTGCCCGAACCCGGTGACTACGTCACGTTCGACGATCTCGGGGTACCCCTGCTGATCGTTCGCGGCACCGACGGCGTGATCCGCTGCTTCTACAACACCTGCCAACACCGCGGTGCCCCCGTGGTTCGGGAGTCGCACGGGTCCGCTCGCCGCCTGCGGTGCCAGTACCACTCGTGGACCTACGAGATCGACGGCGGCACCCTCGTGTCGGTGCCCGACGAGCGCGACTTCGTCGATCTCGACTGGACCCGACGATGCCTGCCCACGGCGAGTTGCGACACGGCCGCCGGGTTCGTCTTCGTCAACCGGAACCCCGATGCCACCCCCCTGCGCGACTGGCTCGGGCCGGCCTGGGAGATGCTGGAACCGTTCCAGGGCGAGCGACTCCGCGAGGTCTACCGCGAGTCACGCGTCGTCCCCTGCAACTGGAAGGTGACCGCAGAGGCCTTCTTGGAGGTGTACCACTTCCGCCACATCCACTCTCATGACGGCGTCAGCGTGCTCGACAACCGCGGCGCCGCGATGGGCCTCTACCCGCACGGCCACAGCCGGATGATCACTCCGTTCTCGTCCCAGCACTGTTCGCGGATGGGGCTCCGCGCATGGGACGACTGGCACCACATCGATCAGGCTCCGTTCCCGACGATCGACGGTGTGCCACCGATGGTCGACTGCACCAGCACGGCGGTCAGTCTGTTTCCCAACGCGATCATCCCGCTCGGCCGCATCGGCTTCCCGATCAACCTGTTCTGGCCGATCGACAAGCACACGACCCGACTCGACTGGATCTATTACGCGCTGCCACCCGACGGCGAAGACGCCTTCGACGCCGATGCCCTCCCCGAGCACTGGCGGCAACGCCGCGGCGTCTACAACCAGATCATGGCCGAGGACGAGCGCAACATGGCGCCGATGCAGCGCTCGCTGGAGTCGCCGGCGCTCGCTGGAATCCCGATCAACTACCAGGAACGACGTATCTGGCATCTCCACGAGGAGATCGACCGGGTGATCGGGTCCGAGCGCATCCCCGAGAAACTCCGGATGCAACAGGTGCTCGGCCCGTATCTGGAACCCACCAACGCGCGATCATGAGCCGATGACCGAGACGATGACCGGTACCAATCGATCGGCGGGAGTCAGCCTGTCCGAGTTGCTCGACGCCGACTCACATCCCGTGACCGACCTGCTCCGCAACGAGTCGCGCGTCGGCGTTCGGGAGGGAAACACGCGAGTTCCGGCCTGGTACTACACCTCGCCCGAATTCCATGCGCTCGAAGTCGAGAAGCTGTGGAGCCGGGTCTGGCAGCTCGCCTGTCTCGAGGAGGAGATCCCGAACGTCGGCGACTACCACGTGTACGAGATCGCCGACATGTCGTTCCTGATCGTGCGCACCGCCGATGGCATCAAGGCCTTCCGCAACGCCTGCCTGCACCGCGGCCGCCGGCTCCGCGAGAGCAACGGTGAAGGCGCCAAGAATCTGCGGTGCGCGTTCCACGGTTGGTCCTGGAACCTCGACGGCTCCCTCAAGGAGATCCCGTGCGAGTGGGACTTCCCGAGCGTCTCGGCGGCCGATTACTCCCTGCCTGAGGCGTTGGTCGACACCTGGCACGGATTCGTGTTCATCAATCCCGATCGCAACGCCGGCCCCTTGGCGGAGCACCTCGTCGGCCTCGACGAGCACTTCGCCGCATACCCGTTCGAGCGACGCGTGAAGGTCGCTCACGTCGAGAAGATCATGCGGGTCAACTGGAAAGCGTGCCAGGAGGCGTTCATGGAGTCGTACCACGTGGTCGCGACGCATCCCACGCTGATGGACTACCTCGGCGACGCCAACACGCGCTACGACACCTACACGAATTTCTCGCGGGCGATCTCCCCGCAGGGCATCGAGAGCCCGCACCTCGAGGGGATGACGCACTACGAACGACTCGACGACGGCAAGCAGTACGCGCGTTATCGCCATCCGATGAACGGTCACATCTACGAGCGTGTCGAACTCGGCCGCGTCCGGGTCATCGATCTCGACGGCAACGAGAGCCTGTTCGACGACGACGGGCGCCACCTCGACGGACCGGTCACGCAGGGAGATCCGCATCTGTGCAAGTGGATCGGTGGCCCGACACCCGAGGGCGTGCTCGACGCTCCGCTCAGCACGCCGGTGCCACCAGAAGGTGTGGACTCGCCGAGCGAGGTACGCGCCTGGATCGCTGCGCAGCGGCGCGAGGCGTTGCGGACGCAATACGGCGACGAACTCGACCCCGAACAGTTCAGCGACGCGGAACTCGTCGACGCGATGTACTACTCGGTGTTCCCGAACTGGTCGCCCTGGGGCACGTTCAACGCGCTCTTCTACCGGTTCCGGCCGAACGGGAACAATCCCGACGAGTCGATCTTCGAAGTGATGATGTTCGTGCCGTGGAAGGATCAGGCCAACCGCCCGCCACCTGCCAAGGTGACGCAGCTCGGCCCCGACGACGACTGGACGATGGCGCCGGAACTCGGACCCACCTCCAAGATCTTCCAGCAGGACTCGGTCAATCTGCCCCAGGTGCAGCGCGGGCTCAAGGCGCTCGGCCAGGGCGAGGTGGTCTTCGCCAACTACAACGAGACCAAGATCCGCCACTTCTGGGAGCACATGTACCACTGGCTCGAGATCGGCCCGACCAACGTCACCGAGACCCCCGTAGCGATGAGCCAACCCACCGCATTGGCGTAGTTCGCTCATCGCCTTCGCTCAGACCGAGCCTGCGATGAGCCAACCCACCGCATACGGTCGTTTCGCTCATCGCAGGCAGGGGCGCGTGGCGCTCAGGCGGCGACAGGGACCGGGGCAGGCTCGGCCGGCGCCGCCCGTTTGCGTTTGGCAGCCGCAACCTGTTGGCGAATCCCACCCGCAATTCCTTCTGGATTGAGGATCGCCGTCAGGATCAGCAACACACCACCGATGAACACCTCCCACTGACCGAGAGTGCTCGTGACGTTGCTCAGTACGTAGAAAGCCACGCCGGCGCTGGCGGTGATACCGGAGGTGACAGCGCCGCTCACGCAGGTGATCCCGCCGAGATAGGCCACTGCGAGCGCAGTCAGAGACGCCACGGTCCCGAACGATGCATCCGAGACGCTCCCGAATCGGTAAGCGATCAGGCAACCACCGACGCCGGCAATGAACGCCGACGCCGCGAACACCTCGAGCTTCACCCGGGCGATGTTGACGCCGCTGGCGATCGCAGCGCGTTCGTTCGATCGGGTCGCCAACATGCGACGTCCCGACGAGCTCTTGCGGATGTTCGCCACGGCGATCGCCAACACGAGGGCGACCGCGACGAGCAGGATGCCGAAGATCGGTCTCGATGCCTGGTCGCCGAGAATCAGACCCAGATCCCAGCTCCCCAATTTCGGATTGGGGACCTTCGCGCCGCCAGTGGAGGCGTCGCCGACGTACTTCGGATTCTTGAAGATGAACTCGTTGATCGCGACACCGCCCGCAAGCGTGATGATCGCCAGATTGGTCCCTCGAACACGCAGAGCAGGAATGCCGACGATCACGCCGAACACCATCGCGATGGTCGAGGCGAGGATGGGTGCGATCGGAAAGGGAACATCCCACTGCATCGCGAGCTTGGACAGCGCGAATCCGGCGACGCCGGCGAACGCCAACTGGGCCAGCGAGGGCTGACCGCCGAAGCCGGACAGCAGCACGAGCGACAGTGCCAGCACCGTTGCGATGGTGGTGGTCATGATCGCCCCACGCCACAGCGGACTGAGCACCAGCAACCCCACGACTGCGAGGCCGACGGGAATCACGATGCTCAACGCGGTGACCTTGGCAGCCGGGATGGCCGGCATCTTGAAGCTGTCGACCGACCCTCGGTCGGGTAGTCGCTCGCCGAGCACGACCATTGCGATGATGATCACGAGGAACGGCAAACCTTCGCGGGCTCCGTACTGCGGAAACCAGCTGAAATCCGTCTGCATCTTGGTGAAGCTCGACTGCACGAGGCCGATCGCAAGACCGGTGAGCACGGTCGGCCAGACCCTTCGGAACGCGCCGATGAGCGCGGCTCCGAGGGCCGGGATGAGATAACCGAACGTGAACACCCCCGACGACAGCTGAATCATCGGTGACGCGAGGATCACCACGACTCCGCCGATCAACGAAGCCAGCACGAAACTGGCCTGCGCCAACCGTTGCGGCGAGTAGCCGAGCAGGATCGCGCCCTTCTCGTTGCCGGCCGCCGCTCGGGTGGCCAGGCCGAGCCGGGTGTACCGCGATGCGATCCACACCACCGCAGCCATCAACAGCACGATGAGCACCAACCAGAGCCCATCGCGCGGCACCGTCACGCCGTCCATGATCGTGACCGGCTCACGCGGGAGGATGGCATCCACCCGGAGTCCGGCATTGTCTTCGAAGCGTCGCTCGATCAGCGATGTGATCACGATCACGAGGCCGACGCTGGCCACGATGTTGGCCAGCGCCGGCGCGCGATACAACGGCTTGAAGACGAGCTGGTACACGACCAACCCCATCAGCGCTGCGGTCAGCAGTGCAAGGAGGAACGCCCACCAGATCCCGACGTCGTCACCGAAGTGATATCGGTCCGGAAGGCCCGGTATCGGGAACGGGTATGCCCCCTGACGCAACTCGGCGTAGACATAGCCTGACCAGGTGGCCATCGCCCCGTAGGCGAAGTTCACCAGGCCGGACCCCTGATAGGTCACCACGAGACCGAGGCCGAACGCAGCGATGATCGCGCCGGCCCCGGTTCCGAGGAGGATGAAGAACAGGTAGTCAGTCATCGAGTCGCCGTGCGACCGGCGTCACGGAAGGTAGTCGGTGGTGTCGAGTGCCTCGAAGCCCGGGACGGTCTCGATTCCTGTCCCCGACACATACGTCGCGATCGGGAAGATGAAGTTGCAGATCGTGGGATACACCGGCGCGGCGCCACATGCGAACGGATTCTCATCGGGCCAGTTGACGACGCCATCGGAGGCAGCCAGTGTTTCGTAGATCGAGGCACCGGTGACCTCACCGCCTCCCTCGGCCACGGAATTTGCGATGGTCGCGAGGCTGAGCAGTCCCGTGACGCCGAGCGCTCCGAGACCGAGCTCTGTCGAGTTGGTGAAGCCGAGCGACTCGAGAATCACATCGAGGTCGGCCGCCTGCGGCGTGCCCTCTCGTTCTGTCTGGGCCCCGATGAAGTACCAGCCTTCGGCGTCATCACCGACCACGTCGATCACCTCGGCGCTGCTGCAGATGGCCGTCGTGATCACCGGCGTCTCGATACCCAGTGAGACCCGACCCCGCATCGTGCCGATACATCCTGCATCGGCATAGAGCGAGAACAGCACATCGGGATCGTCCGCAGTGGCTTGAGCCATCAGACCCTGGAATCCGGCGTCGGTCTCGTTGTCCCCGCCCTTGATCGAGGTGTAGCTGATACCAGCCGCGTCGAGCGCCCTCTTGAGGTCCGCTTCGGTTCCGTTGGCGCCGGCGTTGTCGGCGCTGATGATGCCGGCCGTCGTCGCGTCGAAGTTCTGCGAGCGAACGCGGCCATCGCCGCTGTCGTGGTGGTGTTTCCTCCTCCGAGGAACAGCGCATCAGCGGTGTAGTCGCCGGGCAGGATCGGCAGGATGCCCGTGACCGGGATGTCGGCGGCCGAGAACGTGTCGTAGCCCGGGAACAGATCGAGTCCGAGCATGACGATCTCGACACCCTTGCCCGCCAGTTCCTGCGAGCACGCCTGAGACGTCTCGGGTGAGCCAGCCGCAGTGCAGAGCTCCAACTCGACGGGTCGGCCTCCGATACCACCGTGGTCGTTGAGGAAGTCGGCCGCTGCCTGCGTGGAAGCCGAGATCTCCGGGAAGTCGAGTCCGGGGCTGCCCTCGGTATTGACCATCCCGACGACGATCGGCTCACCATCCGGCGGCGGCAACGCGACGAAGCCTTCGCCCGAATCAGGGGCGTCAGTACTGGTGGGATCTGTTGATTCCGGTTCGGTGTCGGCCGGCTCGGTGACCTCCGGCGCGGTGGTCTCCTCGACCATCTCATCGGTGACGACCGGTGCAGTGGTGTCATCGGACGACGAGTCCGAGTCGCTTCCACACGAAGCTGCAACGAGCGCGAGCGCCGTCAAGCCTGCGAAGACGCGTGCGTGGCGATTCCTGTTCATAGTTTCCCCCTCATTTGGTGTTCCCCAATTGTGTTCGATCGTGTGTTCAGACCATTGCGCTGTCCGGCACCCAGCTCCCGTGCGCACCGTAGGGCACGCGGCGTGGAAGATGAATGGTCGCAACCGGCGGCGCCGAGAAGTTCTGGGCGTCGACGATGATCAGCCGAGACTCGTCGGAGTTCGTGTCGTGGGTGAGGCTGATCACCCAGCCCTCGTCCTCGCCCGCATCGGGCGACGCCGGAGCAAACACCGGCTCGGCACCGCGGACACCGTCGCCGAGCTGGTGCTCCGAGCACGCTCCGGTCGCGAGGTCGTACTTCCACAGCGCAGACCCGTACACCGGCTCTTCGGCATTGCCTTCGCCGGCCATCGCCATCAGGTAGCCGTAGCGGGCGTCGAGGCCGACCAAGCGGTCGTCGACTCGTCCGAAGTCACCGGGGCGATCGTCGATCTGTTCTTCGGTGACGGTGCCGGCATCGAGATCGATGGTCCACTTCCAGAGACGGCCGACTTCTGCGTAATCGTCGTTGCTCGACCCGAACGCTTCGGGTTGGCGCGACACGTGCAGCACGATCGTGTTGCCCGACTCGTGGGCATTGACGGGATGGAACACGTAGCACGGGTCGATCTCGAACCATCGGACGTCGGCGTTGGTGCCGTTTCGGGGCATCACCCCGAGCCGCGCACCGGCGTCACGGTTGAACTGGAACGGCACCCCAGTTTCGAGCGCGCCGAGGTTGAAACACACGGGCAGGTCCATGAACACGACGTGGTTCTGCGTGACGTTGAAGTCGTGCATCATCACCATGTTCGGGATGTCGATGCCTTCGAGCTGCTGGAGGACACCGTCGGCGCTGATGCGGATGTAGTGGAGGTACGGCGGTTCCGGGCTCATGTAGCTGAACGCGATCAGTTCACCGGTGACGGGGCAGATCTTCGGATGAGCCGTCATCGAGGTCGTCAGCGCGCCACCGAAGTTCTCGTAGCCCAGCGTGTTGAGTTCGGTGTCGATCGTCCACGGCCAGTGGCCCTCTTCGAGGCACAGCAGCTTCTTGTTGTGCGCGAGGACGTGGGTGTTCGCCGTACCTCGGGTCAGGTCGGCCATGTTGGTCATCATGTCGCCGCTGTCGGGGTCGGTGACGTTCGGCGTCTGCACGAAGCGGTTGCGGTACCACTCGGCCTTACCGCCGGCGATGCGAACGCCATGGACCATGCCGTCACCGAAGAACCAGTGGTCGGACTTGCCCGACACCGGATTGGGCCCCGTTCGGACATACGTGCCCTGGAGTACATCGGGGATCGTTCCCTCGACGCGCAGGTCGGTGTCGGTGCGCTCGTCGAGAACCGGTGCCCAGTTGTTGCGGAGGTGCCAGGGCAACGTGGTCGGCGGCGCGTCGATCGTCGTCATGTGACGAACGTAACACGGTGGCAGTGTGCGCAATTTACTTGGAGTAGATTTTTTCTCGATGACTGCCACGAGTGCCCGTCGGCGCGGCCCCGGACGACCCAGAGGAGGCCAGGTCGTCGCCGATCGCGCCCAATTGCTCGCAGCGGCGGCCGATGTGATCCGGAACCACGGCCCCGACGCCACGATGGACGACATCGCCGCGGGCGCGTCGGTCACGAAGCCGATTCTCTACCGCACGATCGGCGACAAGGCCGCCCTCGTCGCGGCGCTGTCCGAGTCACTGATCGACCAGATCGACCGCTCGGTGAGCACGGCCGGCGAGTCGGCAACCGATCCCCTGGCGTCGTTCGAGGCAGCCATCCGTGGGTACGTCGTCGCTGTCGAGGCGGACCGCAACCTCTTCTTGTTCGTGAACTCCGCGGCGCCTGGAACCGAGCCGTTCCGGCGCCTCGTCGACCGATCGGCGGCGTCGATGGTCGCCGCGTTCACCGCAGCGCGCGCGGGCGTCGGTCTCGATCCCGACGGAGCGAAGACCTGGGCGTGGGCGATCGTCGGCGCACTGCAGGTGGTGACCACCATGTGGCTCCGCGATGACGACGGCGACCTCGAGACGGTCGTACGCGATGTCAGCCAGCTCCTGTGGTCCGGCCTCGGCCCGACCCTCGCCGGCGGCGCCGACGACTGACTCGGCCAAGCCGGAAGGGTGCGACTGCTCAGAGGTCGATGCCGGCGTCCTCGTAGGGGACGGGGTGTGGTGCCGGAGCGCCGATCACGAGCGTGTCGAGGAGAGCGGCCGCCTGGTCCTGGAAGCCGCGGTCGCCGCTCGGCGTGGCGACGATGATCACCAGTGGCGGTTCGTCATCCTGATCGACCCACCAGACCTGCTGGTGGACACCGGGCTGGAATGCCCAGCCGCTGATGTCGCCCTGCTCGTCGATCGTGTTGACCAGGAAGCCGGCGCAGTAGCTGAAGTTGCCGCAGACGTCGCGGTCCATGATCTCGGCCTCGAAGTACACGGCGTCGCGTCCGCCGATCTGCACCCGCTCGGGGCCGGCGGTGACGATCCCGTCGATCAGGTTGTCGAGCCATCCCTCGATGTCGTCGAGCGGCCAGGCCTCCGTTGCGCCGACGGCGGCCCGGGCTGGGCGGGGTCGGCCAGGAAGTGGGGGCGCACGAACGTCACGTCGCCGTTGTAGTCGGTGCTGCGGCCGGCGAAGACGGTGTAGCCGGGGATGTTCCATGGTGCCTGCCACCGGTCGTCGAAGGTGAGCGTCAGCGGCGTGCCGAGGGCGGCGATCTCGATGGTGCCCGGTTCGATCGGAGCACCGAGCCCGTCGACGCCCGGCTCGAAGAATTCCGCGTCGACGTCCTCGGGGCCGTCGATCTCGTTGCCATCCGGATCGAGCAGCAGGATCGGCTCAGTGGGCACGAGCGGCACCTCGACCCGGCCGGATCTGATCTCATCCATCGTCCGGTCGAGAACGGCGATCATCTCGGGCGTCAGCCCGTCGCCCTGCTCCGAGTAGCTCCACACGTCGTCGGCCATGCCGAGTCGCAGATCCGTGCGGGCGTCGCTGTCGAGCATGGCGCGGACGAGTTCGAACGCGGCAATGTCACCGCGTTTGATGATCGAGGTGAGCATGTGGTCTCGCTGGTCGAGGTCGACGTCGTGCCACTGGTCGTTGTCGACGCCGATCGTCCAGAGCGTGCGGCCGGTCTCCGCCGACATCTCGACCACGACGTCGAAGAGCCCGAACCCCGACTGACCTGCAGCGTGGAACACGACGTCGGCGCCCCGCCGGTAGAGCGCACGGGCTCGGTCGGCAGCGATCGCAGGCGCTGCGAAGCCGGACCAGTTCTCCCGGAACTGGTTCACGTACGTGGCCAGGACCGTGGCATCGGGGTCGACATCCGTGACGCCGGCCTCGAAGCCAGCACGGAACTCCTCGATCGCCGGGATCGGGGCACCGCCGATGAAGCCCACCACGCCGGTCTCGGACTTCAGCGCGGCCGCCACACCGGCGAGGTACCCGCCTTCCTCGTCCGCGAACATCGCAGACGACACATTGTCAGCGCCTGGGTTGACCCCCACGAACCCGAAGCGGACATCGGGGAAGTCGGTGACCACCGATGGGTCACTGAGGTACGGGAACGAGTCGGCGACGATCATGGCAGGAGTCGACTCGGCCAACTCGCGGAACTGGCTGACCGGGTCGACCACCGGAGCGACATCGGTGAGTTCGAATCCGAACTCGCGGGCGGCGCGGTCGAGTCCCGACGCGATGTTCGCGTTCCAGCTGCGGTCGTCGCGGTTGCCGAAGAACGTGATCTGTTGCCGGTCGTCCTCGCCGCCGAGCACGCCGAACAGGAACAGCCCGGCAATCCCGAGCGTCACTCCGAGCGCGGCGACTGCGCCCCACAGACGTCGCCGGGCCCGTGCTTCGGTGCGTTCGCGTCGTTCGGCCTCGGCGCGCTCCTGCTCCAGTCGTGCCCTGCTGGCGGCGAGGAACTCGAGTTCCCGGTCGTTCAACGCCATCGGTGACGACAACGCCCAGCCGTCGAACTCGGCGAGCCGCGCCGAGGTCAGCAGGTAGTCGGGGTCTTCGTCGGCGAGTTCCCACTCGTGCAGCGCTCTCGCGAGTGAGGCATGTCGGCGCAGATCGTCGCGGTTCTGGTCGACCCAGCGTTCCAGCGTCGGCCACGCCGTCAGCAGCGCCTCGTGGGCGACCTCGACGGTGGGTGCGCCGGTGAGGCGATCGGAATCGAACGACAGCAGGCGGTGTCCGCCGAATCGCTCGATCACCGTCTGCATCGCCACAGGATCGACCGCCAGAGACGCGACCTCGCGGGCCGGGACCCGACGGCGGCTGCGTTCGTCGCCGTCGCCGATCGCCACGAGGCGGAGGCACAGCTGGCGGGCCGCCTCCTGCTGCGGCTCGTCGAGTTCGTCGAACAGGTCGGAGGCCCGCCGCTGGAGGGCGCCGTCGAGGCCCCCCATCGCCCGGTACGACGCCGCCGTCAGCACGTCGCCGGTGCGGCGGTCGAACAGTTCGGTGAGCGTGTACTGGAACAGCGGGAGCGCACCTGGCTGGTGACCGACGTCTGCGATCAGCTGGCCAAGCAGGGCCGGCTCGAACGACACGCCCTGCGCCTCGGCGGGGCGGAGGGCGGCGGCCTCGAGCTCCTCTGCCGTCAGCTGTGTGACGTTGACGATGCCGGCGCCGAGCCGGGCGCCGAACTCGGGGTGCGACAGCTGGTGGGCGTAGAAGTCTGCTCGCAGTGTGAGCACGACGCTGATGCGGCGGTGAGGATCGTCGACGGCGGTCACGAGGTTCGACAGAAACCGCTCGCGGACCACCGGATCCTCGACAAGGGTGAACAGCTCCTCGAACTGGTCGATGATCAGGATCAGGTGCGAGTCGTCGCCGGGCAGGATCCGCAGCGCTGCGCCGAGGAAACCGGCGTTGCCGTCGCGGAGCTGCTCGCCGAGGCTGGCGGGTGCGTCCATCGTCGAGCGCAGGAGCGCGGCGTCGAGTTCGGCGAACGGGTGGGCGCCGGGCAGCATGCTGGCCACGAGCCATCGGTCCGAGCCCTCGATCACGCCCTTTGCGAGCGCAGGGATCAGTCCAGCGCGCACGACGCTCGACTTCCCCGAGCCGCTGGCCCCGACGAGAGCGATCAGGCGCTGGCCGCGGCCCAGGTTGCGCAGGATCTCGGCGGTCAGCGCATCTCGGCCGAAGAACGTCGACGCGTCGTCGGTGCCGAACGCCCGCAAACCCTTGAACGGGTTGGCGGCAGGTCGCTTGGCGCCGAGTTCCGGTGCGGGTCGGCGCGACTGGATCTTGTCGTCGTGGAGCAGGACGTGCTCCTCGAGACGGAGGAGCCGAGGTGAGGGATCGATGCCGAGTTCGTCACCGACGTGGCGGCGGAACCGGCCAATCGCCCGCAGTGCTTCAGCCGCCCGTCCCGAACGATAGAGCGCCAGGGCCTGGTACTCGACGAGCCGCTCGCGCAGCGGATGCTGCTGACGCAACAGTTCCAGCTCGCTGACGACCTCGCCGTCGAGTCCGCAGGCCAGGTCGGCCTCGATCCGGTCCTCCAGCGCATCGATGCGCTCGTCGCCGAGGCGCACGCTCTCGAAGTGGGCGAACTCCTCGTCGGCGTAGTCCTCGAAGGCCGTGCCGCGCCAGAGGTCGAGTGCCACTCGCAACTCGGTGGCGGCGGCGGCCGGGTCGCTCGACAGCAACGAGCGCCCTTCCGCGGCTCTGCGTTCGAAGTGCTCGACGTCGAATTCGCCGGCATCGACGTTCAGCCGGTAACCGGAGCCGACCGTCTCCAGCACCGACTGTTCGCCGCGCTCCCGGTTGGGCTCGAGGGCTGCTCGCAGGCGCGAGACGTACACCCGCAGCGCGTTGAGCTTGCCGGCGCTCTCGTCGCCCCACAGTTCCTCGAGGATCCGGTCGGTCGACAGGACCTGGCCGTGGTGGACGAGCAGGAGGGCGATCACCGCCTTCTGACGGGGCGATCCGAGGTCGACGTGCGCCCCGTCACGGAGGACCGTGACGGGGCCGAGTGCTCGGAACTGCATGTCGTTCACTCGATCACCCCCCGATTACCGAGAGATTAACGCACATCGTCCCTGGTAGGGGGCGGTGTGTGGCGGGCCGCCGGCGGTCGTGTATCCGGCAGGCGTGTCGGGTGACATCGCTCGGCAATCGGCGCTCACTGACGGTCAACATCCGTCGTGGAGCGTGATCGGCAGCCGGCTCGACCGAATCGGCGCCCTCACCCCTCGGGGTCGACGAAAGGCACGCCATGCACAGCAACGACAGCTCCACCACCATCCCGGCCGAGATCACCGATGTGGTCGCTCGGGCGACGAACACCAGGCCCCGGTTGCGAACCCTCGTCGGCGGCGTGATCGCCGTCGGCGCGGTGACGTTCGGGATCGGGGCGGCCCTCGCCCAGGAGTCGCCGCCGTCGGTCCCGGCAGTTTCCGATCACCCGGCGATCGCCGAGATGGCCCGAGCCAACGGCCTCACTGGTCTGTCACCCGCCAGCCTGGCACCGACTACTTCGTACTGGTACCGCGACAACGCAGCCATCGCCGACTGGGCTCGCTCGGAAGGCCTGACCGGTCTCTCGCCTGCCAGCCTCACAACGACCGACGACTGACAGGTCCACCCCAGCCCGAAAAATGCCTGGATTGTCGCACTGAGCGCGACGATCCAGGCATCTTTCCGGTGAGGCTGGGGCGGTCAGCGCGGGATCGAGCTCCAGGGACCGGAGTCGGCGCGGGGCTCGCGCGGCAGACCGAGGACGCGTTCGCCCACGATGTTTCGCTGGATCTCGTCGGAGCCGCCGGCGATGCGATAGCCGGGAGCGCCCAGCAGATGCTCGTTCCAGGCGTAGGTGCCCCACTCCCCCGTGTCGGCGATCAGCTTGGCGCCGAGGATGTCGCCGATGACCTCGCCCATCTCGGTCATTCCCTCGGTCCACAGGAGCTTGCCGAGCGACCCTTCTGGACCAGGTGTGCCCGATCGGGCGAGGTCCGCCGCACGCCGGTTGGTGTACGACTCGACGCGACCGTGGATGTAGACCTTGGCCAATTTGTCGCGCATCACCGGATCGTCGGTCACCCCCATCATCCGGGCCGTCGCGAGCAACTGCTTCCACGAACCACCCGATGCCGAGCCCTCTCCGCCCGATTCGGAGTGGTCGCGCTCGAAGCTGAGTGTGGTCGTGGCCACCTTCCAGCCGTCGCCGACGTCACCGAGGCGCAGATCGTCCGGAATGCGCACATCGCTGAAGAACACCTCGCAGAACGACGAGCCTCCACTCATCTGCTTGATCGGACGGACCTCGACGCCCGGTGCATCGAGCGGCAGCATGAACGCCGTCAGGCCCTGCTGCTTCTTGACGTCGGGATCGGTGCGGGCGATCAGCTCGCCCCACTGGCTGAACTGCGCCCCGGAACTCCAGACCTTCTGACCGTTGATCACCCATTCGTCGCCATCACGCACGGCACGGGTTGCGAGCCCGGCGAGGTCCGATCCGGCGCCGGGTTCGCTGAAGAGCTGACACGCGAGCATGTCGGCACGTCGCAGATCGGCCACGAAACGCTCCTTGAGCGCATCACTGCCGAGGACGCGGATCGTGCTCGCCACCAAGCCGACGGTGACACTCACCAGTTCGTGGCTGCCCGGCGACTGGTACTGCCGCTCGATCCGGCCGAGGGCGCGGGCATGTGCCCGGCTGAGGCCGAGGCCGCCGTATTCGACTAGGCCAATCGACGGCGTGGTAGCCCTGCGTCGCCTTCTTCTGCACCCACTCGGCGATCGAGAGGATGTGGGCGCGCTCGTCGTCGAACGACATGTCGCTGAACACCGACACGTCGAAGTCGCCCTCTCCCCACACGAGTCCGGAATCGAGCGTGGCTCGCCGCGTGGCGTTCGCCTCGAACCAGTCGGTCGCCTGGGCGGAGAAGTCGTCGACGGAGATGTCGGGGTCGACGAGTGGGCGTTCCCGCGTGCCGGTTGTTCGGGTGTCGGTCATGTCGAGCCTTTCAGGTCGTGACGAGTTCTTCGAGGTCGCCGGCAAGCCACGCGTCACGCAGCCGGCGCTTGTTGATCTTGCCCATCGTGTTGCGCAGGAGATCGGAGACGATGTGGTACTCGCGAGGGCACTTGTAGTGGCTGAGGCGCTCGCGCAGCCAGTCGGACAGCTCGGCGGGGTCGGGCGGCGATGCGGGATCGGTGGGCATGACGAGCGCGATGAGCATCTCGCCCATGTCGGGATGCGCCACACCGACGCATCCGACGTCGGCGACGCCCGGGTGGTCGATCAGCAGTTGCTCGGCCTCGGCCGGGTAGATGTTCGCGCCGCCGGAGACCACCATGTCGCTGAACCGGTCGGTGATGAAGACGTATCCGTCAGCATCCATGTAGCCGATCTCGCCGAGGGTGAACAGTCCGGGCTCAGGATTCGATGCTGCGGTCTTCTCCGAATCGTTGGGGTAGATGATGCCGCGGCCGGTGGCGTCACGGAAGAACAGTCGACCCTCGGTCCCCGCAGGCACCTCGTTCATCTCCTCGTCGAACACGACCGCGGCGAACGGCGGGACCGAGCGACCGACCGAACCCTGGTGTTCGAGCCACTCCTCGCTGGAGATCGTGCAGACGGTGCCGACCTCGCTGGCGCCATAGGCGTCACGGAAGACGGGACCGAACCACTCGATCATCGCCGCCTTGACCTCGACCGGGCACTTGGCACCGGTGTGGGCGAGCATCTTCATCGAGCTGACGTCGTACTTCTCCTTCACGTCGTCGGGCAGCGCCAGCAGCCGCACGAAGTGGGTCGGGACCATCACACTCGTCTCGGTCTTGTAGGTGTCGATGGCGGCCAGCGTCGCCTCGGGATCGAACTTCGACAGGATCACCGACGGCACTCCCGCACAGAGCAGGCGCATTCCGGACAGCGGACCGGTGTGGTACATCGGCCCGACGACCAGGTGGGTGCCGAAACCCGAGAAGCCACCCTGCGCGAGCGCGTCCAGGTGTTCGACCATGTTGGTGCCGCCCGCGAACATCGTCGGCGGGAGCTCGGTGCCCTTCGGCAGTCCGGTCGTGCCCGAGGTGTAGAGCAGGTTCGGGCGCGGCACGACCTCGTCCGGCGGGTCGTCGGTCGAACCGCCGGCGAGCCAGGTGTCCCAATCGACGACACCATCGATGCCGTCGCACTTCCAACCGATCACCGTCTCGACGCCGGACTCACGGGCCGCTTCGAGTCCACGCTCAGCGGTCTCCGGGCCCACGAAGAGCACCCGGCTCTCGGAGTCGGACAGGATGTAGGCGGTCTCCGACGCAGTCAGGTGGAAGTTGACCGGGACAGACGACGCTCCGGCGAGCAGACCACCGAGATGCGCCAGCGCGGTCTCCGCGGAGTTCTCGGCGAACACCGCAATGCGATGCGCGGGCCCGAGGGCGCCCGATCGGTCGGCATCGAGGAGCAGGTTGGCGCACCGGTTGAGGGCGTCGTCCACCTGCGACCAGGTCAGCTCGCGATCGCCGTCGACCAATGCGAATCCAGTCGGGTCGGCGGCGGCACATGCCTTGGCGAAACGGGGCATCAGGGTCCGATCGGTCGGTTGGTGGAGGGTCGGTCGAACGACCCCGGACGGAACTTGTCGACGTCGAGCTTCATCGCATCGGGGACCGCTTCGGTGGTCGAGCCGTGGTGCACGCACACGCGGTGAAGGATCCGCCACTCGCCATCACGACACTCATAGCTGTCGAGGTACCGACCGTAGAACGTCGACAGCCGGCGGTCGTCTCGGTGGAACAGGTACGCAACGGTCAGGGCTTCGCCGCTGGCGTGCTCGCCGTCGGGGTCGATCTGCACCCGATGATTCGACGTGGTGTGCATGGTCCACTCCCACGCGTCGTGGCTCCCCACGACGCGCTCACAGAACTCCCACGCGTTGCCGACGAACACACCGTGATCGTCCGTGCCATCGGGCCAATAGGCCGACTTCATCACGACGACGTCGAGTCGATCGACGCCGTAGGAGTACCGGCGCGACGCTTCGCGGCAGGCCTCGATGGCGAGCAGTTGCTCGACCGTCGGCGTCGGATTGGAGGCCTCGCTCATGCGGTCGACCCGCCGTCGACGACGAGCACGTGGCCGGTGACGAATTCGGCGAGGCCCGACACCAGGAACAGCACGGCTCGCGCCACGTGGTCGGGCTGGCCGACGAGTCCGAGCGGGTTCGCCGAGATGCGGGACGCGATGTCGACTCCGCTGGCCTTCAACGGCTCGAGTTGGTCCTGGACCCCCGGCGTGTCGATCACCCCGGGTGCCACGGCGTTGACGCGGATGCCACGGGGACCGAGCTCACGGGCGAAGGCGCGGGTGAGCGAGACGACGGCGGCCTTCGACGCGGCGTAGGCGGAGATGTTGGCCCCACCGCCGAGCGCGGCGATCGATGCGAGGTTGACGATCGATCCTCCGGCGGGCATGTGGTGAGCCGCCTGGCGGGCGACGCTGAAGGTCGAGCGCACGTTCACGTCGAGCATCCGCGAGACGAACTCGTCGGAGGCGTCGAGCATCGGACCGGTCGTCGGGAAGATGCCGGCATTGTTGACCACGATGTCGAGCCGATCGTCGGTCCCGGCAGCCACGCGCACCGCTCGATCGACATCGGCAGCACTCGTGATGTCGCAGCTGACGAATTCGGCACCCGTCGTCTCGGCCGAAGCGTCGTCGATGTCGCCGATCGTGACGACTGCTCCGGCATCGATCAGGCGGCGAGCGATCGCTGCCCCGATCCCCTTTGCGCCGCCGGTGACGAAGGCACGTCGACCGGTCAAATCGACCAGCTCGGATGCGGATGCTCCGTCCACGGAGACGAGCTCGTCGGTCACGGCGGCGAGATTACCGAACCATCGTTAAGAATCATGAGCCCTGCGATGAGCGAACCGACCGTATACGGCGATTTCCCTCATCGAAGCCCGCGAACACGTCCCTGCGATGAGCGAACCGACCGTATACGGCGGTTTCGCTCATCGGTAGGTGACGTCGAGTTCGAGGTGCTCGAGGCCGCGGAGGATGAAGCTGCGCCCATAGCGCAGCGATGCCTCGTCGACCACGGCGATCGTGTCGAGCCGTTCGGCGAGTGTCTGCAGCGCGCAGACCGCCTCGAGCCGTGCCAGCGCAGCGCCGAGACAGAAGTGGATGCCGTGCCCGAACGCCATGTGCTGGTTCACGCCGGGGCGGTCCGGCTGGAACTCCTCGGGATCGTCGAACACGCGGTCGTCGTGGTCGGCCGAGCCGTACATCACCCACACCGTCGACCCTGCCGCCACGGGAGTGCCGGCGATCTCGGTGTCGGTGGTGACGATGCGGAACAGGCCCTGGTTCGGGACTCGCCCAGCGCAGCGCCTCCTCGACCACGAGCGATCGCCCGCGACGGATCGGCCTTGAGTCGCTCCCATTCGTCGGGGTGGTTCGCGAGCTGCACCATCACGTCGGCGAGCAGGCTCGCCGTCGTCTCACTTCCGGCCACCTGGATCTGGCGGATGATCGAGAGCATCTCGGCCATGCCGAGCGGGCCGCCCTCCACCCCGTCGGCGGGCGTCAGCTCGGCGTTGAGCAAGTCGGTGAGGAAGTCGTCGCGTGGGTGGTCCCGCCGATCTTCGATCTCGGAGGCGAAGTACTGCTGCTGGTCGACGATGTCGAGCTCGGCGGCGACGCGTTCGTCGTCGGTGATGGTCCGTCCGATCGCAGCGACCGACGAGTCGGCCCAGCGTTTGAACTCCGCCTGGCGGGTCTCGGGCACCTCGAGGATGACCGCCACCGCCCGCACCGGAAGTGCGACCGCGAACGAGTTGAGAAAGTCCACGCGGCCGGCGCCATCGAAGCCGTCGACCAGCTCGCTGCAGATCGTGCGAATCGCCGGTTCGAGCTCCTTGACCATCTTCGGGGTGAACGCCTTCGACACGAGTTGGCGATAGCGGGTGTGCGGTGGGCGGATCCTCGGTGAGCATCGTCGGCACGTTGGGCCACCCTTCGCGATCACCTCCCTGAGGCGGGCGAGCAGCTCTGGCGACGGCTTTGCCGCCGGCGTGCCGAACCGCGACGAAAACGTCGCCGGCTCGTGGAGGATGCGCTTGACGTCCTCGTGGCGCGACACGGCGAAGATGCGCTCGCCGGGGCGACCGAATTGGGCGCCGTCGAGTTCGAGCACCGGGGCCTGATCGCGCATTTCGCGGTACTTCGGGTACGGGCACTGCACCACTGCGTCGTCGGTGGCATCGAACGTGACGGTCATCGAGCGATCCACTCGCCGAGGATCTCGTGGAAGTGGCGGGGCTTGGTCTCCTGGTAGTCGGCGAAGGTGACGCCCGGCTTGATCATCGCCTCGAGACCCAACTGGACCTCGGGCAGGTTGTAGACGTCCTGGTTGAACACTCGACCGAGCATGCCGAGTTCCGTGGCCACGGTCCAATCCTCGTCGTCGGTCAACCAGTGGATCGGTGCCGCGGGAGGCCGCTCGTCACCCGGGTACGGCGACAGGAACATGCACTCCATGATCGAACGGCGGTGATCGTTGCCGTACGGGCGGAACCGGTAGACGATCCGGTTGTAGGCGCCCCACGGATGGAAGTTGGGGAACACGGTGTAATAGATGCTCTCGGTCAGCTCGGCGTCGCACAGCTCGTCGGCCCGGTCGCCGATGGCCGGCCGCAGCGCCGCACGGGCGGACTCGGCCGCGAGATGCCTGGCCGTCTCGTCGAGCGGCACGACCATCTTTGGCTCCTCGTCGAGGTTCCGGTCGCTCATCGCGTCGAAGATGTCCTGCTGGGTCGGCTCCCAGGTCAGGTGCGGGCTCGGCACGCCGTTGGGCGTGATCGCCCGACTGAAGTTGCCGAACACGTCGTACTGCGTGATCGCGTCGCCGAGGCTCGGCAGGAGCTGGGGGTGCGTGGCGACCACGTGGTAGGCCTCCATGAACGCCTCTTGGGCGACCTTCCAGTTGCAGTTCATCACCTTGGCGACATGGGCCTCCTTGTAACGATCCTGCAGGGGCCAGCGAGTGAAGTGCTCGCCGAGGTCGCCGAGATGGTCTTCGAGTGGCGCCGCAGCGAGGTCCATGTTGATGAACACGAACCCACCCCACGTTCCGACGAGCACCTCGGGCAGGCCCCACTCGTCGGGTTCGAGCCTGGGAAAGTCCCACTGGCACGGCACCTGCTTGAGGCACCCGTTCAGCTCCCACGCAAAGCCGTGGAAGGCGCACCGGAGTTCGGTGTCGCGACCGGCGTGTTCGCGGATGCGGCGGCCGCGGTGCGGACAGACGTTGTGGAACGCACTGATCTCGTCGGGGCCCGACCGGACGACGAGGATCGAGCGGCCGACGACGTCGTAGGTGATGTGGTCGCCGACTTCGGGGATGTCCTCCTCGCGGCACGCCATCTGCCAGACCTTGGTCCACACCTTCTCGACCTCGAGCCGGTGGAACTCGGCGCTCGTGTAGCGCTCGACAGGCACATCCTCGGTGCTCGGCGGCATCGGCGAGAACCACCGCAACACCTCGGGCACCTCATGGCTGTCGGTGTCGAGCAACTGCTGGTACGTCAGCGTCGGTGGCTTGGTGTAGTCGATCGCGGTCACGCGTTGGCGTCTTTCTGGCTGGTGGTCGAGTCGGCGGTCGCCGACTCGGTCTGGCGGAACCGTGGCAGCACTGCCAGGCGAGGCGGGAGCTGCGGGCCGGCGAGCCAGCCACACAGGTGCGGGTCGGCGTGGTAGACGTCGCCGCTCACCCATCGACCGTCGGGGGTGAAGACGCCCGACCTTGCCGTCGCGCGGCGGTGACGGTCAGATTGCCGTCGTCACGTACGTCGTAGAGCGCGCCGCTCAGTGCATGCTTTCGTTGTCGCATCGGAACCCCCAGGCCTGATCGTGGTGTGGGTGACACGATCACAGGTACGACCGCTGAAGATCAGGGCCAAAGGTCCCGGAATTGACCGCTTGGCCGATTCCCGGCGTCGGGCACCGATCAGCCGGGGTGCGCGACGGCGACGTTGCCCTCGGTCCACATCACCGTCAGCGTGCGGTGCGTGATCCTCCAGCCGACGTCGGTGCGGACCAGGCGGTCTTCGTAGCGACCGGCGACGATGTAGTTCGGACCGCCGACCGCGGCCTCGCGGATGTGTTGCGCTTGCAGGTAGCAGCGGTGCGTCGCGGTGCCGCCGTCGACCGCGATCTCGTGGTTGCCGACGAGATGCTGGCTGTCGTCGAGATGCTGGAGCGCGGTGCGGATCCGGCCACGGATCGCCTCGATCCCGTCGAGAATCGCCGGAGACCCCAACTGTGCGGTCGCCTCGAGGACGAACACGTCGTCGAGCAGCGCCCAGTCCTTGGTGTCGAGCGCTCGGCAGTATCGGGTCGCCACCTGGTGGATCTCACGCTCGTCGAGGAGGGTCTGCAGGCTGGGGTCGGCGTCGGTCATGTGGGTGCTCCGTTCGGCTGAGGTTCGAGGCGGGTGTCGGATGCAGTGTCGGATGCGGATTCAGATGATCGTCCAGCCGCCGTCGACGGCAAGGTTCTGGCCGGTGACGTAGCTCGATGCATCGCTCGCGAGGTACAGCACCGCGTTCGCGATGTCGTCGGGCGTGCCCTTGCGCCCGAGCGGCACGTTCGACGATCGCTTGGTGGTGATCGGGCCCATCAGCCCGCTCAGCGACGGGTTCTTCGGCCAGAAGTGCTCGATCTCACCGGCGTGCATCCGGTCGAGCGTCGGCACGGGCACCACGCCCGGGCTGACCGCGTTGACACGGATACCGTGCGGAGACAGGTCGACGGCGAGGCTGCGGGTGAAGTGGATCGCTCCCGCTTTGGCCGTGTCGTAACTCGTGCCCAGGCACGGGAGGATCCCGTCGACCGATGCGATGTTGACGATCGCTCCCCCGTCGCCCTGATCGACCATGCGGGCAGCGACCGGCTTGCAGCAGTTGAACAGGCTCGCGAGGTTGATGTCGATCGACCGATTCCACGACTCGACGCTCTGGTCGAGGATGCTGCCCGCCTCGTGGTACGAACCGGCGTTGTTGACGAGGATGTCGATCCGGTCGCCGAGCGCCCGAGCGTGTCAGCGCAGGCGTCGGTGTCGGTGACGTCGAGCAGCACGGCGGCGCCGCCGATGTCGGCGGCCACACGCTCGGCACCGTCGGCGTCGATGTCGACCACCGCCACCGACGCCCCGGCGCCGGCGAGCCGCCGGGCGATGCCCTCGCCGATACCGGTGGCGGCACCGGTGACGACCGCCGTCCGTCCGGACAGGTCGAACAGTGCTGCCGTCGCGTCGTTCACGAGCGTGACGTTACGAAGTCGGATCCGCGCCGCCGGAGTCGGACGTCCGCTCATCGCTCGCCGTACCCTCCGGCCTGCGATGAGGGAAGCGACCCGATGGCGAGCACTTCGCTCATCACTCGCACGGGCCGCTGCCGGGCATGCGCCATTCCGAGCGGTCAGTACGTTGCACAACAGTCATGCACAACGACCGAGGGGGTCCGGCAGTGGACGAAGTGGTGGCCGATCGACACGCGACATGCGATTCCGGACAGGAGTGACAACATGACCATGTTCGACGACCTCCTCGAGCGGCTTCGCGCGAACGTCGAGTCGGGCTTGCCCGACATGTGCGATGCACCGATGAAGGTGCCGGCGACCGCGTACGCGGACGCGGAGCAGTACGCCGACGAGATCGAGCAGATCTTCCTGCGGGTGCCACTGCTCGTGGCGCTGACCTGTGACGTCCGTGAGCCGGGCGAGTACCTCGCGTACGACATCGCCGGCCGCCCGATCGTCGTGGTTCGCGGCGACGACGGGGTGGCGCGAACACTGCTCAACGTGTGCCGCCATCGCGGCGCCCGCCTGACCGACGAACACTGCGGGTCGGCCCGCCGATTCACGTGCCCGTACCACGCCTGGAGCTACGACAATCAGGGTGCACTCGTCAGCGTGCCCGGCGACGACTCGTTCGGCGAGATCGACGTCACGGGACTGATCGAACTCCCCACCGAGGAACGCCACGGGGCGGTGTTCGCATCGCTCGACCCGGAGGCGTCGGTCGATCTGGACACCTGGCTCGATGGCCTCGGCGAGTCGCTCGATGCGCTCCGCCTCGACGAGCTGTACCCCTACCGCGTGCCGACCACGATCGCCAGCCCGAACTGGAAGCTCGCCGCCGACGGCTACCTCGACGGCTACCACATCGGCTACCTCCACCGGAACACCATCGGACGCAAGGCGATCACGAACCGCAACACCTACGACTTCTTCGGACCGCACGTGCGGGTCGGCTTCGCCACCAAGATGACCCGTGACGAGGATGGTCCCGTCGATCAGGCCCGACTCGCCGAGTACATGAGCCTCGTGCACTACGTCTTCCCCAACGTGTCGATCTCGGGTGGTCACGGCGACACGCTGATGCTGAGCAAGCTGCTCCCGGGCCCGGCGGTCGACCGCTCGACCACCGTGCAGTTCCAGTACTACCGCGAGCCCGTCGAGGGAGACCTCGTGGCGGTCGCGGAGGAGAAGCGGACCACCTACGAAGCCGTCGTGCGCGACGAGGACTGCGCGACGATCTTCGGGATCAACGACGCCCTCGGAGCGATCGGTGACGGGCACGTCGTGTTCGGACGGAACGAGTCGGGCAACCAGCACCTGCACGACACGATCCGATCGTTCACGAAGCCGCGCTGAGCCCGGCCGTGCCCAAGCAGGTCGATCACGAGCGACGACGCCGCGCCGTCGCCGCCGTCGCCGCCGATCTCGTCGCCGCGCAGGGCCGCCGTGCGCTCACCGTCCGCAACGTGGCCGACGCCGCGGGCTACTCGACGACGGTCGTGTCGCACTACTTCGACGACCTCGCCGACCTCCTCCGGTTGTCAGCGATGATTCCGGGGATCGCGTCCGAGGCGATCTTCGACCCTCGGAACTGGTCGACCGAGCGGCAGCAACCAGTGGTCGACGACGAGCTCGCCGCGCTCGGGATCGCCGTCAGCGGCTCCCGCCGTTGACGACGATCGTGTGACCTGTGATCCACGACGCCGCCGGCGACGCGAGGAACACCACCGCGTTGGCGACGTCGTCCGGCGTGCCGAGCCGGCCAAGCGGGACGCCGAGCTTCTGCGCGAGTTGCGGGAGGTCGTCGTCCGTGGCCCCGAAGAACTCCATGAACACCTCGGTCGGCACCGGGCCCGGCGCTACACCGTTCACCCGAATCGAGCGAGGAGCGAGTTCGATCGACAGCGTTTTGGTCAGGCTGTCGACGCCGGCCTTGGCGACCGCGTAGGGGCCGTTGTTCGGCGAGGCCTTCGTCGCGGCGGTCGAGGAGATGTTGACGATCGAACCGCCGTCGTCGATGATCCGCGCCGCGGCCCTAGCTCCGGTGAACACCGCCCTCAGGTTGACGTCGAGCTGGTAGTCCCACTGGGCATCGGGCATGTCCGCGAGATGCCGCGGCGTACGGTCGTCGGCCCCACCGGCGTTGCTGACCCACAGCGTCAACCCTCCCAGTTCGGACGCAGCCCGCTCGGCGAGTTCGTCGACGAACGCACCGTCGGTGATGTCACCCGGGATGGCGACGGCTCGCCGTCCGAGTTCCCGGATGCGTTCGGCGACCGCGTCGATCTCGGCGACCCGCCGAGCCGTCAACACGACGTCACAGCCCGCTTCGGCGAGCGCGATGGCGATGCCTTCGCCGATTCCCCGCCCGGCGCCGGTCACCACCGCTCGCCCACCGTCGAGCGCAAACCGATCGAGTACTGCCATGTCGTCCCCTCATGTCGCATGCGCCGGCGCCACATGCGACCGGCCCGCGCCAGGGTCGCACGCCAGCGCTCTCCCATTCGCATCGTGCACCACCGAGCCGACTCGCATCGTGCACCACCGAGCCGACTCGCCCGATCTCTCGCCGAGTGGAGTGTTCGACCGGATGGATTGGCGCCAGGTGGTTCCCTGAACGATGGCAGTGGTTGGGTCAGACTGAGTGAATGCGCCTCCGGCTGAGCCGACTCGTCGAACGCACCCGAGCGAGTCTGTTCTTCGTCCCGGTGGTGGGCGTCGTCATCAGCATTGCCGGTGCCTCGGTCACGATCTGGATCGACAGCCGACTCGACTTGGCGGGCGACGATCTGCCGCTCGGGGTCACCTCGACCGTGGCCAGCGCACGAGCGGTGCTGAGTACCGTCGCCGGGGCGACGATGACCTTCGCTGCGATCGTGTTCTCGATCTCGCTGCTCATCATCCAGCAAGCGTCGAGTCAGTTCTCGCCCCGAGTGGTGCACACCCTGTTCCGAGACCCGTTCAACAAGCGAGTCATGGGACTGGTCATGGGGACCTTCACCTACTGCCTGGTCGTGCTGCGATCCGTGCGATCGTTGGACGAGTCCGGCGGCGATGTCGTCATCCCGAACCTCTCGGTCGCGATCGCGGTCGTGCTCGGCATCGCCACGATCATCTCCATCGCCGCGTTCTTGAATCACAGTGCCCACTCGATGGACGTCAGCGAGATCCTCGACCGGATCGAGAACGAAGCCATCGGTCATGCCCGTCGAGAATGGAGCGTCGCCGAGTCCGACACACCACCTCTCGAACCGATCGCCGTACCGGATCATTCGGCGCACGTCGTCCGGTTCGACCGCAGCGGCTGGGTCCAGCAGATCGACACCGACGCACTTCTCGATGGTCTCCCCGACGGACCACTGCGTGGGTGCAGACCTACCCCGCCGATACGCGATCAGCGGGATACCGCTGTGCGCCCTCTCGGCTGTGCCCGAGCACATCGAGGCGACCGAGCGCGGCATCCTGGGCGCCGTCTCGACAGGTGACACCCGCACGATGCAGCAGGACATTTCGTTCGGGCTTCGCGAGATGGCCGATGTCGGTCTCAAGGCGCTGTCGACGGGGATCAACGATCCGACGACGGCACAGGACACGATCTTCCATCTCTCGGCGGTACTCGCCGAGCTGCTCCGACGCGATCCGCCACCTCGGGAGTTGAGGGGTGAGAGGGGTCGCTGCGTGGTGCTCGTGGAGCAGCCCAACGGCGACGACCTGGTTCGCCTCGCGTTCGGTGAGCTTCGGCGCGCCGCAGCCACGCAGCCGACGGTGTGCATCTACCTCCTGGAGGCACTTCATCTCCTCCGGGAAGGGCTTCACGCGACGGGGCTTGCGTCTCGCACCGCGATCCTCGTCGAACAGGCGCGCCTCGTTGTCGCGGGATGTGAGGCAGCCGCCGTGTTGCCTGCCGATCTCGCCGACGTTCGTCGCGCGTACGACAAGCGCTTCGGTACCGACCCGCTTGCGCTGCGGGGCTAGCGACGCCGTAGGCGCTGT
The DNA here is from genome assembly GCA_963741755.1 of Ilumatobacteraceae bacterium. Classification (GTDB taxonomy): domain Bacteria; phylum Actinomycetota; class Acidimicrobiia; order Acidimicrobiales; family Ilumatobacteraceae; genus Sva-07. Next base: position 367,980 of record CAVUJG010000002.1, read on the forward strand.
GCCAAGGAGGGCACCGCCCGCCCGCATCGGTTCGACCTCTGCGTCGTCGGCAGAGCTACCGTGGTTTCGTGTTCGGCGGGCCAGTCCAGATCGCGTACGCCGTCGACGACGTCGAACATGCCGCAACCGCCTGGGCGACTCGCGGGGTGGGGCCGTTCTTCGTGCGCGAGCACATCGAGGTCACCAATGTGCGCATCCGCGGGCTGGCGTCGAGCTTCGACCACTCGTCCGCCTACGGGCAGTGGGGCGACCTCATGGTCGAGCTGATCCACCAGCACGGAGGCGACGTACCGATCGTCGGCACAGCAGGCATCCATCACATCGCCCACTTCGTCGACGACTTCGCGACGGCATCCGCCCATCTCACCGACGGGGGCCATGGCGAGGTCCTCTACGCCGAAACCACCACCGGGATGCCGTTCGCGTTCCACGACGGACACGAGCGCGGCCACCTGATCGAGATCTACGAGCGGACTGCGCTGCTCGCCCGGTTCTACGAGATGGTCCGCACCGCGTCGGTCGGCTGGGACGGTGCCGATCCGGTGCGGCACCTCTGAGTCAGCTGATGCGTCCCGCCTCGTGGATCTGGCGGTTCGAGCCGATGTTCATGCGGTTGGGCGTCATGCCCGCAGTGGTCTGGCCGGCGTCGACGACCAGCGTGTGACCCGACACGTAGCGCGCATCGTCGCTCGCCAGATACAGCGCAGCCGCGGCGATGTCGTACGGGAGACCGGCGTAGCCCAGCGGCGACATCGACGCGATCCGATCGTTGGTCTTGTCGAGGTCGTTGGGGTCGCCGCTGGTGACCGAGGCCGTCATCGCCGTGACGGTGTTGCCCGGAGCGATCGCGTTGACCCGGATCCCGTTCGGCGCGAGTTCGTTCGCCACCGACTTCGTCAGACCGACGACACCGTGCTTGGCCGCCGTGTACACGTGGGGGCCGAGCCCGCCCATCACGCCCGCGGTGCTCGCGGTGTTGATGATCACGCCGGAGTTCTGTTCGAGCATCACGCGCGCGGCGTGCTTGGTGCCGAGGAACACACCGCGAAGGAGGATCGCGATCGTGTTGTCCCACGCCTCGGTCGGCATCTCGGAGATCCGGCCGACGGCGCCGACGATGCCTGCGTTGTTGAACATGATGTCGAGCGGACCGAACTCGGACACCGCGAGGTCGACCGCTGCAGCGACTGCGCTCGTCGAGCACGTTGACCTCGGCGAACCGGGCGGCGTCGCCGAGCTCGTCGACGAGCGCCGTGCCGGCGTCGACCTGCATGTCGGCGACGACACCCGTGCGCCCTCCTCGACGAACATCCGGGCCGTTCCGGCACCGATGCCACTCGCTGCTCCCGTGATGACTGCGGTCCTGCCCTCGAGCCGTCCTGTCATCTTTCTCTCCCTGTCGTGTCGTACTGGTTCGTACTGGGCGGTGGTCGGTACGGCGGCGTCAGGCGCCGAAGCCGTAGTCGAGCAGGGCGGCCTGCGCCGTCGACCACAGCGGTCCACAGTGCCACCGCGCGTTCGCTGGTGAAGTCGAGCGTGCCGACGGCGAACACCGGGATCACCCAGCCGTACGCATGCCGACCTGGTAGTCGGCCTGGAGATCCTCGAACGAGTAGTCGGTCACACCGTGGGCCACGAGCGTGTCGTGGTACGCGCGCAGCAGATCGGCCTCGTGGGCGCGGCGATCGGCGACGCTGAGGTTCTGCGAGAGCAGGTAGCCGACGTCCTCCGCTCCCCCACCCTGGCTGATCGTCTGCCAGTCGACGACCGCCACCGAACCGTCGGTGTCGAACATGAGGTTGTCGGCGCGGTAGTCGAAGTGGACGAGGGTGTGCGGCATCGCCTCGAGATCGTCGAGGATCTGGCCGCGGACTCCGGCGTAGCCGGCGACGTAGCCCTCGAGTTCGGGCAGGATCACCTCGCCGAACACCTCCATGAATCCGGGGAGCGACGCGTCGTAGATCGAGGCCCGGCCTGGTTGAGCGGGCCGTTGATGGTCGGGACGAAGTCGGCGTCGTCGAGTCCGGCGCCGCCCCAGAACGCGGCGTGGTGCCCGGCGAGGCGACCAGCGCCCGCTCGGCCTGCTCGACCGACAGCCCGCCAGCTGATCGCCGAGGTCGAGCGACGACAGATCCTCCATCAGCAGCATGTACCGCTCGTCGTCCGGCACGTCGGCGGTGTCACACGTGACGTGGTACACCGCCGGGGTCCGCAGCGAGGACTTCGTCGCGAGCTCCGCGTAGAAGCGGTGCTCACGTTCGAAAATGCGTGTCGGATGCATCATCGCGCGGACCTCCGGCGACGTCGTGGGGAACTTGGCGATCATGCTGGTCGGTGCCGCGGTGTCGGCGCCCGCGTAGATGACGCCGACTTTGCCCACCTCCCCCATGAAACCGACGCCGGCGGCGCCGGTGTCGAGCACCACCGACGCGACCGAGGTGTCGGGGCCGATCGTGCCGGAGCCGCGGAGCGCCTCGGTCATCCACTCGGCGGTGATCTCGCTCGCGGTCGTGGGAAAGTTGGACGTCATGGCGGCGAAGGTAGCGACAGGGTCACAGCACATTCGCACCGGAAGGCAGCGGATTACATCACGGGTCTGACCCCTGATGTAATCCCGACTTCCGGAGGCGGTTCAGCGTGTCTGGAGACGACCCGCGTCGGGGCCGGATCGTCGGTGGCGCGTCCGCCCATCACGACCACGGCGACGCCGTCGGCCTCCTCGACCCGATGGCAGGCCACGCCCTCCCATGCAGGCGGGCCGGAGTGTGAGCCGTCGCGCACGTCGAACGACGCGCCGTGCAGCGGGCACGTCAGGCCGTAGCCACGCAGACGCCCCTCGCTCAGCGGGGTGTCGGCGTGCGAGCAGTTGTCGTCGAGGGCGTACAACGCGCCGGCGACGCGGCACACCACGATCCCGTCTCGGCCGACGTTCTCGAAGCACCGCAGCTGACCGTCGGCGAGGTCGCCGAGATCGCCGAGCTCGACGTGGTCGACGCGGTCGCCGTCAGCCATCGAGCGGTCCCAATGCGAGGTGGCGGTCGATGTTGTCGTGGAAGAACTTGATCCGGCGCTCCTGCCACGGCATGTACTCGCCGCGGAACCCACGCGAGCGCAAGCCCTGCTGCTGCGTGTTCCAGATCGCGACGTCCTGGTCGATGCCGGGGCCGCACGACACCTCGCCGGCGATGCCGGTCTGGTGCTCGACCTGATGGTCGACCGACACCCAGTCGCGCATCGAGTTCGACCAGTACTCGCTCGAACCCTCCGGGAAGAGGGTGAGGTACCACATGTCGAAGTAACAGCGCTGCGGATCGGCGGGGTGCGGCGTGGCCCGCAGCCAGATGCAGCCGTCGGGCTTCATGCTGAAGGAGATGTTCGGGAACGCCGTGTAGTGGTAGTTGTCGGTCAACTGCTCGTCGGAGTACGAGGAGAAGTCGTACCCCTTCGACGCGCCGAGTTCACGCTTGCGGCGCTGAAGCGCGGTGCGCAGCGACGGCAGGTCGTCGAGGTACGGCTCGGGATCGAGTTCCCAGAACTCGAGATCGGGTCCGAGGCTCTTGATCGTCCGCTCCGGCTTGCCCTGGTACTGCGGTCCGGGGGCGCCACCGGGCATGAGCATCCGGGCGTGACCGGACGGGTAGAGATCGAACTGGCAGCCGCTGTGGTGCTCGTTCATCGACGCGAGCGTCTGCGGGTGCACGTAGGGCAGGTGATAGCTCTCGTTGAAGTTGTCCTGGACGCATTTCCAGTTGAAGTCGCCCTCGACCGTCACCCAGTGCGTGCGCTTCATGTCCTCCATGCGGTAGACGTCGAGGTGGTCGGCCACCGGGTCGAGCCACTCGCGAAGCGGTGCGGCGTCGGGATCCATGTTGAACCAGATGAACCCGGCCCACGTGTCGGACGGCATCTCGACGAGGTTGCGCACACCACACGGGCTGCCCTGCGGGAAGTCGTCCTCGTCGGGAACCCAGTTCAGGCGGCCATCGGCACCGAAACGCCAGCCGTGGTAGGCGCACTGGAACTCGCCGGCCAGCAGCGAACCGACCTCCGCGGTGACGAGACGGTTGCCGCGGTGCTGGCACACGTTGTAGAACGCGCGGACGACGCCGTCCATCCCCCGCACGGCGATGATCGAGTCGCGGCCGATCTCGTAGGTGACGTAGTCGCCCGGTTCGGGGATCTGGTCGACACGCCCGGCGACCTGCCAGACGCGGGGCCACAGCGCTTCCTCCTCCCGCCGAGCGAATTCGGGCGACCAGTAGCGGTCGCCGCGGATCGCGGTGTCGGACAGCGCCGGCTCCGGCGCCTTGTCCTTCGTCGTGCCCCTGACGGTCACTGGTTGTTCGATGATGTCGGTCACAGCTCTCCTCGACCCGTTCTTCCTCGACCCGTTCTCCACGGTGTCCCCGGAACTAACCTAGTGAACAATTACCGGCTCGGACGGCCCCGAGTCGTTGCCAGGGGGAACCTTCGGACATGCACCGACACTCGAACGAGCCGCCCCGATGATCCGCGGCATCCACCACATCGCGATCTCGACGCCCGACCTCGATCGCCTCGCCGCGTTCTACACCGACGTGATGGGGTTCGAGGTCGTGATGGCCACCCAGTGGCGAGATCGGGAGATCATCGACCGGATGATCGGGCTCACCGGGCTCCGCGGCCCGCCAGATGATGCTCAAGGCGGGCAACGCGTACCTCGAACTGTTCCAGTACGAGTCGCCGGAGCCACGACCTGCCGACCCCGCCCGCAACCCGGCGTGGCACGGCTACACCCACTTCTGCATCGACGTGGTCGACATCGACGCCGAGTACGAGCGGCTGTCGCGCGAACGGCATGACGTTCCACGCTCCCCCGCCGACGATCGAGGAACTGGGCCACGCCCGGCTCCGCGCGATCTACGCCCGTGACCCCGACGGCAACATCGTCGAGCTGCAGGAGATCCTCGATCCCGCCGTGCCCTTCGCGCTCGACCAGACCGACCTCGTCCACTTCGAGAAAGCCGCACCATGACCGAGACCGTCACACCCGTCGATCGTCCGCCCGGGCGACGCCCGATGCCCGGGTCCGAGCACCCGCGACCTCATCCTCGGTGATTCGACCCCACCGCCGGCACCACTGCTCGAGCAGTCGTACACGTTCGAGGGCGACGACGACATCGCCTACGAGGAGTTCACCTCGCCCGAGTACGCCGCTGCCGAGCACGACCACATGTGGTCACGCACCTGGCAGTGGGCGTGCCGAGAGGAGCACATCCCCGAGCCGGGCGACTACTACGTCTACGACGTCGGTGATCGATCCGCGGTGATCGTGCGCGGTCCCGACGGCGGCATCAAGGCGTTCCACAACGCCTGCCTGCACCGCGGCACCCAGCTCAAGCCGCCCGCATCGGTCGGCTACAGCCCGAAGCTGCGCTGCCCGTTCCACGGGTGGACCTGGTCGCTCGACGGCGAGCTCGTCGACCTGCCCTGCGAGTGGGACTTCCCCCACGTCGGCACCGACGAGTTCCGGCTGCCGGAGATCCGCACCGGACTGTGGGGCGGGTTCGTGTTCGTCAACTTCGACGACTGCGCTGCCGAGCTGATGGCGCCGCCGCTCGAGGAGTACCTCGGCGTGCTCCCCGAGCACTTCGCGAACTGGGACCTCGCCGATCGGTACATCGAGGTCCACATCCGCAAGCGGCTGCCGGCGAACTGGAAGGCGTCCGCCGAGGCGTTCCTCGAGGCGTACCACATCCTCGAAACCCACTCGCAGTCGATCTACACCGCCGGCGACGCCAACGCGCAGTACGACGTGTTCGGCGACCACGTCAGCCGGTTCATCCACACGATCGGCACGACGAGCCCCCACGTGCCGCCCGAGAAGCGGCCCGACGAGCAGGGCGTCTTGAACATGCTGATGTACCGCAAGAACCCGGGACAGGAGATCCCCGAGATCCCCGAGGGCGAGCGCGCCCGCGACGTGTACGCCCGCCACATGCAAGAGCGTGCTGGGCGAGCAGTACGACAACGACTTCTCGCACCTGTCGGTGACCGAGACGATCGACTCGATCGAGTACTTCGTGTTCCCGAACGTGTTCTTCTTCCCGGGCCTGCAGATCCCGCTGTGCTACCGGTTCCGTCCCGACGGCCCGGATCCCGATCGATGCATCTACGAGGTGCTCTACCTGCGCCCGAAGCCACGCTCGGGTCCGACGCCGCAACCGGCGGAGCCGTTCGATCTCGACGTCGACGACAGCTACACGACCGTGCCCGGGCCTGCCGACCTCGCTCGGCCAGGTGCTCGACCAGGACACCACGAACCTGGCCGCACAGACCCGCGGGTTCAAGTCGAGCAAGAAGCGGGGCCAGACCCTGGGCAACTACCAGGAGATCCGCGCCCGCCACTTCCAGTCCACCGTCCGCCGGTACATCGCCGAGGGGCACGCCAACCAATCACGCCAGGGGTCAGACCACAGGCGTGATCAACCCACGACGAGGACCACGCATGAGCTACACCACGATCGACGACCTGCTCCACGGCTACGCCGACGCCGTGGTCCACCGCAACCCCGACCAGTGGATCTCGACATGGGCCGCCGATGCGGTGTGGGAGCTCGGAAAGGGCCGTCGCGTCGAAGGCGCCGACGCGATCCTCGCGTTGTGGAACTCCGCGATGGACGGGTTCAAGGCGGTCGTGCAGAACGTCGTCAACCACACCGCCGACCTCGACGACGCCGCCGGCACCGGTTCGGGCCGCTGCTACATCATCGAGCACTGGTGTCGAGCCGACGACTCGCGCGGCATCCTGCTCGCGTACTACGACGACCTGTACGTCCGGTCGGACACGGGATGGCAGTTCGCCAGCCGCGAACTCGTCGTCCAGTACGGCGGGCCCGCCGATCTGTCCGGCCCCTTCCTCAACGCCTGGAGCTGACATGTCCGTACTGACTGCACCCTTTGCCACCGCGCGCGGCGACGACCTCGCCCTGGCTGACGACACCGCAACGCGTTCGTGGTCCGAGCTCGACTACCGTGTCAACCAGTTGATCGACAGTTTCCGCACCGCCGGAATCCGGCCGGGCGACACGATCTCGGTGGTCGCAGGCAACTGCAACGAGTGGTTCGAAGTCGCGTTCGCGTGTTCCACGAGCGGCATCACCTTCGTGCCGGTCAACTGGCACTTCGTCGCCCGCGAACTCGCCTACATCGTCAACGACTCCGGTTCGAAAGCGCTGATCGCAAGTCACCAGTTCCTCGACGTCGCCACGAAGGCGCTCGCCGAACACGAGTGCCCGAACGTCGAGTTGGCGCTCGCGATCGGGGCTCCGACGAGCGGACGCTTCCAGAACTTCGACGACTTCGTGGCCGCCGGCTCGGCGGAGGAACCTGCCGACCAGAGCTTCGGCGGCCCGATGTTCTACACGAGCGGCACCACCGGATATCCCAAGGGTGTCCGCAGTTCGCTGTCGAGCATGCCGGAGGGCAGCGACCCGGCGATCTGGCAGCTGGTGGGCGCCGGATTCGCCGACCTGGTCGAGGGCATCGGCACCACGGTGCTGTGCGGGCCCTTCTACCACTCGGCGCAGTGGGCCTATTCGTTCCTGCCGATGATCACCGGGTCGGCCACGGTGATGCAGCACAAGTACGACAGCGCCGGTGTGCTGAAGCTGATCGACGAGTACCGGGCGACCAACATCCACCTCGTCCCCACCCAGATGAAGCGCCTCGTCGACCTGCCCGACGACGTCAAGGCGAGCTTCGACGGCTCGTCGCTGCAGCTCGTCCTGCACGGCGCGGCGCCGTGCCCGCCGCTGGTGAAGCGGGCGATGATCGACTGGTGGGGGCCGGTGATCAGCGAGTACTACGGGTCGACCGAGGGGTCGGTGATCACGATGATCGACTCCGAACAGTGGCTGGCCAAGGGTGGCAGCGTCGGTCCACCGCTGCCCGGCAAGGAGATCATCGTCGTCGGTGACGACGGCACACGCCTCGGACCGAACGAGTCCGGCACGCTGTACTTCCGCGACGCGATGGGCATGGACTTCGAGTACCACAACGCCGCGGAGAAGACGACCGAAGTGCACCTGGAACCCGGCGTGTTCACCACCGGCGACGTCGGCTACCTCGACGACGACGGCTACCTCTGGCTCAGCGACCGCAAGATCGACATGATCATCTCCGGCGGCGTCAACATCTACCCCGCCGAGATCGAAGGCGTCCTCGCCGGCCACGACCTGGTGGCTGACGCCGCGGTGATCGGCGTACCGAACGAGGAGTTCGGCGAGGAGGTCAAAGCCGTGGTCGTCCCGCAGGAGGGCGTGAGCGGCGACGACGAACTGCGCAGCACGCTCGCGGCCTACTGCCGCGAGAACCTGGCCGGCTTCAAGGTGCCCCGCTCGATCGACTTCGTCGACGAGCTCCCGCGCACCGGCACCGGCAAGATCCAAAAGGGCAAGATCCGCGAGCCGTATTGGGAAGGCCGCGACCGCCAGATCTGAACCCGCCGAATCGCGTCAGCGATGAGCGAACCGACCGCATACGGCGGTTTCACTCATCGCAACCCGCGAACCCCCGTCAGCGATGAGCGAACCAACCGGATACGGCGATTTCACTCATCGCTGGGTGACATGGTGGCGGCCCAGGCGATCGTGTTGGCGAGGATGCGGCGATAGGTCGGATCCGCGTAGGTGCCGGGTCCGTCTCCGAACTGGAGGTACGCGATCGGTGATCGGCCGATGGTCTTGGTCCACGCGACGAGGTTGCTGCCCGGCGGGTGGCTCCAGCCGGTGCGATCGTTGCGGCTGCCACGGATCGCCCGATCGGCGGAGTAGAAGTTCTCGTCGACGAAGTCGTAGGTGCTGCGCATCAGCGGCTCGACCCGATCCTCGAACACCGGAGCGAGGTAGAGCTCGTCGGTGATCTCGAACGTCGGGTCGACACCATCGACGATCGGATGGCCCGGGTCGAGCACCTCGACGGTGTGGGTCACGTCGTGGCGATATCCGGAGTCGGGGTACTCCACCCCGTCGAGGGTCGCAGGTTGGTAGTGGAAGCGACCACCGACGATGTCGGCGTACCCCTCCCACGCCGGCCACCCGGCGATCGCGTGGTGGAGGAACACCATGCCCTTGCCAGCGTCGAGGAGTGCGTGGAACTTCTCCGGGTAACCGTCGGGTGGGTCGGGGAACTCGACAGGCGGATCCGAGCGCGTAAACGTGATGCCCGGCATGTCGTACATCACGAACACGTCGAAGGCCGCGGCACGTTCGGGCTCGACGAGGTCCAGTGCCTCCGGGTGCTCCACGTGCGTCCACTCGATGCCGGCCATCGAGTCGAAGACCTCGAAGAACGCAGGACCGTCGAACGGATGCCCCTTCGTGACGACGGCAACGCGAGTCGGGCTCGACATGTCGCGAACGTACCGAGCGATGAGCGAAACCGCCGTATCCGGTCACCTCGCTCATCGCAGTCCCACGCAGTCCCCACCGATGAGCGAAACCGCCGTATCCGGTCACTTGGCTCATCGCAGTCCCGACGCGGTCCCCACCGATGAGCGAAACCGCCGTATCCGGTCACTTGGCTCATCGCAGTCCCGACGCGGTCCCCACCGATGAGCGAAACCGCCGTATCCGGTCGCTTGGCTCATCGCAGTCCCACGCGGTCCCCACCGATGAGCGAAACCGCCGTATCCGGTCGCTTCGCTCATCGCTGGCTGCGTGCAGGCGTCGCGTCGGGTGGCAGGATCGGCGGATGAGCGATGACGTGCTGCTGGTCGACGATCCACTCCCCCGCGTGCGCCGCCTCACGTTGAACCGGCCCGACAAGCGCAACGCACTGAACGATGCGCTCCGAGGCGCGCTGTTCGACGAACTGCGCCGCGCCGACCGTTCGAGGGACGTCTCCGTGATCATCATCCGCGGCGCTGGGCCGGCATTCTGCGCGGGCTACGACCTCGGTTCGGCAAACAGCGACGTCGAACGACCGATCGCGAAGCAGGATGGTTGGTGGAGCCGCCACGTCGTCAACAACTGGTTCGAGATGTGGGACATGCCGACGCCGATCATCGGCCAGGTCCACGGCTACTGCCTCGCCGGAGGCAGCGAACTCGCGGCGGCCTGCGACCTCGTCTACGTCGCCGAGGACGCGAAGATCGGCTACCCGCCGGTGCGCCTGATGTCGCCGCCCGACATGCAGTGGCAGACCTGGCTGATGGGGCTTCGTCGAGGCATGGAAGCGCTGCTCACCGGCGACGCGATGAGCGGCACCGACGCCGTCGCCGCTGGCATGGCCAACCGCGCTCACCCCGCCGATGAGCTCGACGAAGCCGTGCTCGCCGTCGCCGAACGTGTGGCCAAGATCCCCATCGAACTCCTGGCGCTCAACAAGCGCTCCGCCCATCGGGCGATGGAAGCGCAAGGCATCCGAACCGGCATCCGAGCGACCGCCGAGATCCAAGCACTCGGCTTCCACCAGCCACCGTCGATCGAGTATCTCCAATCGTTCGCGAAGGTCGGTGTGTCGAAGGCACTCAGCGAGCGCGATGCCGCGTTCAACGACTACCGCGAGTCGTCTGATCCGGGATCGGACGGCTGACACCTCGCTCGCTATGGTGGCGAGCGACCCGGCCGAGCAACGGCACCGGGGCACGAATCGACACGGGGAACAAATCGACATGGGGGAAGACGTGAGCAACGCGGGCAACAGCAACGAGTGGATCGGCGACTCCACGCTGGGGGAACGGTTCCCGGCGTGGACGCGGGGCAACGCGGCCGACGTCTTCCCCGATCCGTTCAGCCCGCTCGGCAAGTCACTCGTGTTGCAGGAGGCACTGTCGCGCGGTCTGCGCGACGCCTACATCGACCTGGGCGCGTTGAGCTACGACGAGTTCGAATCGCCGGAAGCACCCGACCTGTTCAAGATGTTCGGCGGCTACGTCTACAACCCGCTCACCATGACCCGGATCCTGGGAGCCCGGATGCCGGGTGCGTCGCCGGAGATGATCGACAAGGCGTTCTTCGACGAGCGCGACGAAGTGCCTCCCTACGAGGAGCAGCCGTGGCACGTGTCGCCCGAACACGAGGCCAAGCTCGGCGAGTCGATGGGGTGGGCGATGTCCGCATCCGAGCTCCCCGAGCTCGACGCCGACCGACGGATGGTCCGGTCGCTGCGCGAGCACCGCCCCGATCTGACGACGCTCACCGACTCCGCACTCCTCGCTCGCGCCCGCTCGATGGTGCCGCTGCTGGCACAGACCTTCGAGAACGCAATGCGCGTGTCGTCGCTCGCTTCGCTGGGCCCGGGGGCACTCGGCGCCGTGTGCGAAGCGCTTGGCGACCCGACGCTCTCGATCCGACTGCTCGCCGGCATCGAAGTCGATTCCGGCGCTCCGTCGCACGCAATGTGGGAACTCGGACGCGTCGCAGCAGCCTCGGACGAGGTGTCGGCGGCGTTCGACGCCGGCCCCGACCAGGTGCTCGACATCCTCCGCGCGTCGGACTCGTCGGATGGCCGTGACTTCCTCGAACGGTTCGACGTCTTCCTGTTCGAACACGGCGCCCGTGCACAGAACGAGTACGACATCTACTCCACGTCGTGGGAGGTCAAGCCTCGCATCGCCCTGGCGGCGATCGACCTGATGCGTCGCTCCGACGAGTCGCAAGCGCCGGCCAACCGCACCGGTGCCTCGGTCGCCGAACGCGACCGGATCGTCGCGGACGTCCGCGCCAAGATCGTCGACGACCCCGAGACCGCTGGCATGTTCGAGGCGGCGCTGCAATCTGCGCAGGTGTTCCTGGGCGGCCGCGAACGTGCCAAGACCAACGTGGTCACGGTGATCAACGAGATGCGCGTCGCGTTGCGCGAGTTCGGTCGACGGCTCGTCGAGCGAGGCGTGATCGACCAGGTGGAACAGGTCTTCATGGTCACCAACGACGAACTCGATCGGCTGCATCTGCATCCCGACACGATGAAGCAGTTGATCGCCGAGCGATGGGCCCAGTTCCAGGCGCTCTTCGAGTACGAGCCGGTCTTCATCGTGAACGGCCGAGTACCGGCATTGTCGGAGATGACCCGCCGCGGCGGCAAGAGTTTTACGGCCGCGACCGTCGGGTTGGTGCTCACCGGCGCTGCAGGCTCGGGTGGGACCGCCACGGGTCGAGCGAGGGTGATCCTCGACGCCGCCGATCCCGCCGGCCTCGAGCCGGGCGACATCCTCATCGCTCCGCAGACCGACCCGTCGTGGGTGCCGCTGTTCGTGCCGGCTGCCGGTGTGGTGGTCAACGTCGGAGCGATGGGCAGCCACGCAATGATCGTGTCGCGCGAGCTCGGCGTGCCCTGTGTCGCATCGGTCGCCGACGCCACCGACATCATTCCGGATGGCGCCATCGTGACCGTCGACGGCAACGCCGGCACGGTCACCATCGACGCGTTGCCCGCCTGATCGTCGATGCCCACGTCGCCTGAATTCAGCCTGGCCGAGGTCCACGAGGCCATTGCCGCCTCCCGGCCGGACGCCGACTGCCTCGTGTTCCGCGACCACCGCTTCTCGTGGGCCGAGATCACCGAGCGGACCCGGCGCCTCGCCAATCACCTGATCGGCGCCGGGCTCGGCGTGCACACGGAGCGAGCCGACCTCGCAGGACACGAGAGCGGTCAGGACCACCTGGCGATCTATCTCCACAACGGCAACGAATACCTCGAGTCGATGCTCGGCGCGCTCAAGGCACGCGTCGCCTCACTGAACGTCAACTACCGCTACGTCGCCGAGGAACTGCTGTATCTGCTCAACGACTCGCAGGCCAGCGCGGTGGTCGTCCACTCGGCGTTCACGCCGACGCTTGCCGAGGTGCTCGATCGTCTGCCGAACCTCCGGGTGATCTTGCAGGTCCCCGACGAGTCGGGACATCCGTTGCTGCCCGGCGCGGTCTGGTACGAGGACGCGCTCGCTGCCGCATCGCCGGAGCGACCCGACGTCGAGTGGAGTCCCGACGACCTGTACATGCTCTACACCGGCGGCACCACCGGGATGCCGAAGGGTGTGATGTGGCGCAACGGCGACGCGATGGTCGAGTGCTTCGGCGGCTCGAAGACGGCGACCTCGATCGAGGAGTTCGTCGCCGAGGCCAACACCGGATTGCAGGCGCTGCTCGCTCCCCCGTTCATGCACGGCGCCGGCCACTGGATGAGCTTTCGCACCTGGCTCGGCGGTGGCACGGTGTTCGTTCAGTCGGTTCCTGAACGACTCGACCCAGTCGACATCTGGTCGATGATCGAGCGAGAGCAGATCAACTTCCTGCTGATCGTCGGCGACGCATTTGCTCGACCGCTGCTCGACGAACTCGACCATCCCACCAACGGGCAGGGTTACGACCTGTCGTCGCTCACCGTCGTGCTGTCGGGTGGCGCACCCCTCTCAGCGCCGCTCAAGGACGAGTTCCTGACCCACCTGCCGACGTTGATGATCGTCGACGGCCTCGGGTCGTCCGAGGCGGGCGGCCAGGTGTCGCAGGTGTCCACTGGCGGCGGCGCCACCACGGGAACATTCGAGATCACGCCGGGCAATGTGGTGCTGTCGGCCGACCTCGACCGGGTGCTCGATGCGGGCGACCCGGAGATCGGCTGGCTGGCGAAGTCCGGTCGCCTGGCGCTCGGCTATCTCGGCGATCCCGAGAAGACGGCGCGCACGTATCCGGTGGTCGACGGCGTCCGCTATGCGATTCCCGGCGATCGTGCTCGTCTGCTCGACGGCGACATCGTCGAGCTGCACGGACGCGACTCGGTCACCATCAACTCCGGCGGCGAGAAGATCTTCGCTGAGGAGGTCGAGGCCGCGATCAAGTCGCATCCGGGTGTCTACGACTGCATCGTGGCCGGCCGGCCGAGCGAACGCTGGGGCAACGAGGTCGTTGCCATCGTGCGCATCCGCGACGGCTTCGATGTCGATGACGACGCGTTGCGCGCCGCAGCGGCGGAACACATCGCTCGATACAAGCTGCCCAAGGAGATCCGATACGTCGACGAGATCGTGCGATCGCCGAGCGGCAAGGCCGACTACCGCTGGGCCAAGCAGGTCGCCGCCGAACCCCTAGCCTGAACCGGGTGACCGAGCCCCCAGCGACACGCCCATCGTGGGACACCGACGCCCTTCCGCAAGGCGAGGAGAAGGTCGCAGCAGTCCAGGGGATGTTCGACGCGATCGCACCGAAGTACGACCGCCTGAACCGCATCATCTCGTTCCGCCTCGACGTGCGCTGGCGCAAGCGGGCCGTTCGCGATCTCGCGTTGCCCGCCGGCAGCGTGGTGCTCGACCTCGCGAGCGGCACGGGCGACCTCTGCATCGATCTCGCTGCCGGCGGTGTGCGTCCGATCTCGATGGACCTCAGCTTCGGGATGCTGTCTGCCGACCGATCCGGCGTGCCACGCGTTCAGACCGACATCCTGCGGCTCCCGGTACCCGATGCCTCCGTCGACGGCGTCACCTGCGGCTTCGCTCTGAGGAATCTGCTCGACCTTCCGACGTTCTTCGACGAACTGGGGAGGGTCGTGCGTCCAGGCGGGCGCATCGCGCTGCTCGACGTCAGCGTGCCGAGCAACCGGATGGTTCGTTGGGGCAACGACATCTACTTCGGCAAGGTCGTCCCCCGGATCGGCGCGCTGCTGTCCGACGGCGCCGCGTACCGGTACCTCCCCAAGAGTGTGGCGTACCTGCCGACGCCCGAGGAGATGCTGGCGTCGCTGCGGTCGGCTGGATTCGCCGATGCGACACACGTACAGCTCTCCGGCGGGCTGACCCAGCTGATGGTCGCCACCCGCGATCGATGAAGGCGATCACCCGACCACTGTCGGCCTACGTCGACGCTGCGGTCGACCTCAACGACATCGCCGGTGGCGACGGCGTGCTGTTCGTGCGCAACGCCGTGGGAGTCGCCGGGCGCGGTGTCGCAGCGACGGTGCCGGTCGATGACGCGGCCGACTTCCTCGCCGGCCTCGACCACGACTCGACCGTGCCGGGAATGGGTCCTGTAGCGCTCGGCAGTGTGCCGTTTGCACCGGGTAGCGCCGCCGATCTCGTGGTGCCCCGGGTCCAGTTCCGCAAGGACGCCTCGGGGGCCACCTCGGTCACCGTCGTCGGTGACGTCGACGATGCGGGCGACATCGTTGCCGAAGCGCTCATTGCTCGTGACCCCGCGCCGGCCGCCGCCGCAAGCTGGTCGATCGAACCCGGCGTCGCCGTCGACGCCTACCTCGCTGCCGTTGCTTCGGCACGCGATGCGGTGCGCGCCGGCGACCTGACCAAGGCGGTGATCGCCCGACCGATCATCGTGCAATCGAGCGAGGAGATCGACGTCCATGCGGTGCTCCGTCGGCTGCGGGCGTCGTTCGGCTCGAGCTACCGCTATTCGATCGACGGGTTCATCGGGGCGTCACCCGAGCTGCTCGTCGAGGTCGACGGGCCGATCGTGCGCTCCCACCCGCTCGCCGGCACGGCACCGCGCACGGGCGACGTCGACAACGACGCCCGGATCGCCGCGGATCTCATCGCGAGCACGAAGAACCAGATCGAACACCGCGTGGTCATCGACGTTGTGCATGACACGTTGCTGCCCTGGGCGAGCTACCTCGACTGGGAGCCCGAGCCGTCGATCGTCACGGTGGCCAACGTGCAGCACCTCGGCACCCGGATGGAAGGCATGCTGTCGCAGCCCGGTCCGTCGGTGATCGAACTCGTACGGGCACTGTCGCCGACGCCCGCGCTGGGAGGCCATCCGCGTGACGCGGCGATCGAACTGATCCAGCGCGTCGAGGGATTCGAACGTGGCCGCTACGGCGGCGCAGTCGGCTGGGTCGACGCGGCGGGCAATGGCACCTGGGCGGTGGCCATCCGGTGCGCCGAGCTCTCCGACGACCGCCGCTCCGCACGACTCGTGGCCGGTGGCGGCATCGTCGCCGACAGCGATCCTCACGCCGAACTGGCCGAGACGCAGGCCAAGTTCCAAGCGATGCTCAGCGCCATCGTCCGCCCCTGACCCCACCTGAACGCTCCTGCGATGAGCGAACCGACCGCATACGGCGGTTTGGCTCATCGCACATCGGAATCCCACCCCACCGATGAGCGAACCGACCACATACGGCGGTTTGGCTCATCGCACATCGGAATCCCACCCCACCGATGAGCGAACCGACCACATACGGCGGTTTGGCTCATCGCGAGGCCAGATCCCGGCGGGGCCGACAGGATCTGCGCCCCGACAGTCCCAGGAACCGGGACGCCAGGGGCGCAGATTCGCACAGTCGTGGAATGTCAGGGGCGCAGATCCTGCACTCAGCTGGCGTCGAGGGCGGAGACGACGGCAGCGTGGAGTGCGGCGTGGACCTCGACGTTGTGGCGCCGATCGGTCGGGATACAACACACCCACGGGCCAGGCTGGGCGAGTTGTTCGACGAGTTCGTCGACGGCTTGCACCGTGCGTGCCTCCAGCCCGTACGACGTTGCGAGTGCCACGATGTCGACGCCCAGCGGTGTGCCGAACAGTTGCTCGAAGCGATCCTCGGACAGCGCGGCGGCCTGGGGGAGGAACGAGAAGATGCCGCCGCCATCGTTGTCGACGACCACGATGCGCAGGTCGACCTTGCGTTGCGCCAATGCCGTCAGAGCGTTGCTGTCGTGAACGAAGGCCAGGTCGCCGAGCAGCACGAAGGTCGTCGACCCCGTGAGCGCCCGGCCCAGTGCCGTGCCGAGCACCCCGTCGATGCCGTTGGCGCCGCGGTTGGCGTGCGCTCGCGCTCGACTCCCCCCGAACCATTCGAGATCACGCACCGGCATCGACGATGCGACGACGAGGTCGGCGTCGTCGGGAATCGCGTCGGCGACCGTCCGCGCCACGGCCGGCTCGGTCAGTTCGTCGAACCCGGCGAGCACGTCGACGATGGCCTGCCCTGCGAGCCGGTCGGCTGCTGCCCACGACATGGACCACCCATCGTTCGGCTCCGAGGCTGCCGGCTGGAAGGTGAGCAAGTCGTCGATGGACACCACGGCAGCGACGTTGTGGTCGGGATCGATGACGCCGGGACCGCCAACCTGCAACAGCACGGCACCAGCCGCAGCGGCCACGCGCGGTCCACTGCGAAAGCACCTTCGATGCCGCGGGTCGACCGATGCGCACGATGACGTCCGGGAGATGTTCGTCAGCGAAGCGTTCGTTGCGCAGGAGGGCATCTGCGGTCGAGACGGCCCCGGGAAGCCGACGCATCTGTGACACCGGATCGGCGACGATCGGCCAACCGGTCGTGTTCGAAAGCATCGCCACCTGATCGGCCCCGACACCGCTTCGCCCGCCGACGATGATCAGCCCGCGAGCGCGGTCGATCGCCGGGATCGGGTCAGCGCGTCGGACGCGATTCGGTGCCGCCGGCCTCCGCTCGGCGGCCCCTCGGTCCGGGAGCTCGCCGACGGTTCCGAGCAACGGCTCGCGGAATGCAAGGTTCAACTGCACCGGACCACTGGCCGCGTGCGACCAGGCGTCCAGCGCCAACTCGCGCCACAGCGATCGCTCGACGTCGACGGGAACGCCCGGGTCGCGTGACCACATCACGTGATTTCCGTACAGGTCGACCTGATCGATCGTCTGCGGAGCACCGACGCCTCGAAGCTCCTCGGGTCGATCAGCCGTGAGCACGATCATCGGGACCTCCGACAGTCCCGCCTCGACCACCGCCGGGAAGAAGTTCGCCGCCGCGGTGCCACTCGTGCACAACAGCAGCGCAGGATCGCCATCGAGTGCCAGACCGAGCGCAACGAACGCCGCAGAGCGTTCGTCGTGCACCACGTGGACCCGCATCTCGTCGCGATCGGCGAGGGCGAGCGCCATCGGCGTCGACCGCGAACCGGGGGCGACGACGGCGTGGCGGACTCCGAGAGCGAGCCACTCATCGACGAGCGTCGCGCAGAACGTGGCCTGCACGTCCTCGGGGCGGGGATCTGCGGCGCCGACCATTGTTCACAGACGATAGGCGCATACCGTGTCGAACATGACGGTGATCTCCGACCAGGACGCGGCCCGACCGACAGTGACCGTCGAGGTGTGGTCCGACGTGGTGTGCCCGTGGTGCTACATCGGCAAGCGGAAGTTCGCCTCGGGACTCGCCCAGGTCGAAGCCGAGTTGGCCCAACAGGGCGTTGACGTTGCCTTCGACGTGTCGTATCACCCCTACCAGCTCGATCCGACGGCGTCGCCGGGCAGCGCTGCCCCGGTCGTCGAGGCCTACGCGAAGAAGTTCGGCGGACCCGAGCGCGCCGCGGCGATCATCGCCAACGTGTCCGAGCGAGCTGCCGAGGTCGGCCTCGAGTTCCGGATGGACCGAGCGCTTCGGGCCAACACGTTGCTCGCTCATCGGATCATCTGGTTGGCCGGCCAGCCCGACTCGCCGGTCGCCCAGGATGCGATCAAGGAACGGCTGCTCAGGGCGTACTTCCACGACGGACTGAACATCGGCGACCCTGGCGTGCTCGCCGACTGTGCGACCGAGGTCGGGTTCGATCGCGACGACGTCGAAGAATTCCTGGCATCCGGACGGGGCACCGACGAGGTGCGCGCCGAACTCGACGTGGCGAGCGACAACGGCATCACTGCGGTACCGACCTATGTGGTCAATGGACAATGGGCGATCCCGGGCGCCCAGGAGCCCGAGACATTCGCGCAGGTGCTGCGCAAGATGGCCGATCAGGCGGTCGCCGAACAGTCGTGATGCCCGACGTCGATGCCGGCGGGTCCCGGTTGATTCTCGCTCACGGCTTCACGCAGACCGCTCGGTCGTGGGCGACGTTCGAGGGCGTGCTCGCCGATCGTCTCCCCGGTGTGGAGACGCTGGCGATCGACCTTCCGGGCCATGGTGATGCCGCTCCCCCGGCCGACCTCGATCTGTGGGCGAGCGCCGATCGGCTGGTTGCCGAGGCAGGCGTCGGCACGTATGTCGGCTACTCGATGGGCGGACGTGTGGCGCTCCACGCTGCGCTCACGGCGCCCGACGCCGTGCGACGGCTGGTGTTGATCGGCGCGACCGCCGGCATCGATGACGACGACGAACGCACCGCCCGGCGCGTTGCCGACGAGCGACTGGCGGACCACATCGAGGCGGTCGGGGTGCCGACGTTCATCGACGAGTGGCTGGGCAACGCGCTGTTCGCCGGGCTGACCGACGACACTGCGCTCCGATCCGACCGGCTCCGCAACAGCGCTGTCGGTCTGGCTGCCAGCCTCCGGTCAACCGGAACCGGTACCCAGACGCCACTCTGGGACCGTCTCGGCGACATCGCATGCCCGGTGTTGGTGCTCGTCGGCGAGCACGACGCGAAGTTCACCGAGCTCGGTCGACGATTGGTCGACGGCCTCCCAGCCGCCGAACTCGTCGTGATCCCCGACGCCGGCCACAGCGTCCACCTCGAGCAACCGGAGGCGACCGCCGCGTCACTCGCCAGCTGGCTCGCCCGAACCCCGCATCGATGAGCCAAACCGCCGCATACGGTCACCTCGCCCATCGCAGCACGCCCCCGCCCGGTTCCCATGAGCCAAACCGCCGTATACGGTCGGTTCGCTCATCGCAGCACGCCCCCGCCCGGTTCCCATGAGCCAAACCGCCGTATACGGTCAGTTCGCTCATCGCGGAGGGAGCGGTCAGAGGGCCAGGCCAATGGTGACGAGAAGGCCCCAGGCGAGCTGGAGCTTGCCGGTCGCACCGAGCACCGGGATCAGCGCCGCGCCGGACGCCCCGCCGACCACCGATCGGATCGGACCGATGGCGAGCGGGATCGCCACGAAGCCGAGCAGGACCGGAACCCGCCACGCTGCGCCCACCGCCGACAACGCAAACGCTGCGACGATCAGGGCCACGTAGAACCACCGCGTCCGTCGATCGCCCAGGCGAACCGCCAGCGTCTTCTTGCCGACTTCACGATCGGTTGGAATGTCGCGGAGGTTGTTGATCACGAGCAACGCGCAGGCCAGCGACCCGACGGCACAACCCATCACGAGCGACAGCGCGGTGACCGTCTCGATCGCCGCGAACGTCGTTCCGGCCGTCGCAACGAGCCCGAAGAACACGAACACGAACACCTCGCCGAGGCCGAGATAGCCGTAGGGCTTGGGTCCGCCGGTGTAGAACCATCCAGCCGCGATGGCAGCTGCGCCAACAAGGAGCAGCCACGGCGACGTCGACAGAGCGACAGCCAGCCCGGCTACCGCTGCGACGGCGAACGACAACAACGCCGCTCGTTTCACGGCGGACGCGCCGGCCAGGCCGCTTGCGACGAGGCGGGTCGGTCCGACCCTGACGTCGTCGGTGCCTCGAACGCCGTCGCTGTAGTCGTTGGCGTAGTTGACGCCGACCTGGAGTGCCAGGCTCACGACGAGTGCTGCGCCGACTCGCCACCACACCACGTCCGTCGGTTCGCCAAGCGCTGCCGCGGCACCGACGGCAACCGGAACGACGGCTGCGGGCAACGTCCGGGGCCGCGCTCCGGTGATCCAACGATTCATGTGTGCGCCATGATGGGGCCATGACGCAGCTCTGGCAACTCGGTGCACTCGAACTGGCCGATCGCATCCGACGCAAAGAGGTGTCGAGCCGCGAGGTCCTCGAGGCGCATTTGACTCGCGTCGACGAGTGCAACGGATCACTCAACGCCGTGGTCCGAGTGCTCGCCGACGAGGCCCGGGCAGGCGCGGACGCCGCCGATGCGGCCATCGCCGCAGGTGACCCGGTCGGTCGCCTACACGGTGTCCCGTGCACGGTGAAGGAGAACATCGACCTGGCCGGAACGCCAACGACGCAGGGCGTCAGAGCCTTGGCCGATGCCGTGGCAACGATCGACGCACCGACGGTCGAACGGATGCGCGCCGCCGGCGCCATCCCGTTCGCGCGCACGAACCTGCCCGACTTCGGCCTGCGCGTCCACACCGACTCCGAGCTGCACGGGCCCACCCGGAACCCGTGGAACCCGAACGTCACCGCCGGCGGCTCCAGCGGTGGCGAGGGTGCGGCCATCGCATCGGGCATGAGTCCCATCGGGCTCGGCAACGACATCGGAGGGTCGCTGCGAAACCCGGCGCACTGCTGCGGCATCGTCTCGATCAAGCCGACGGTCGGCGTGGTTCCGATGGCCACGGTCGTCCCACCAGAGGACATGACGCTGTCGTCACAGCTCATGGTGGTGGAAGGGCCGATGGCTCGTCAGGTCGCCGACGTGCGAGCAGCGCTCGAGATACTCGCCGGCCAGCACTGGCGCGATCCTCGCAGCGTCACCGCCGTGCTCACCGACGCCGCCGTTGGCGAACGCCTGCGGATTGCGGTGATGGCCGATCCGCCGGGTGGCACCACCGATCCCGGCATCGCCGGTGCGGTTCGTTCGGTCGCCGACCGGCTCGCCGACGCGGGACACGACGTCGTCGAAGCGACCCCGCCCGGCTACGAGCGCACCGCCGACCTCTGGCGCATGCTGATGATCGACGACATCCGCGCCCAGAAGGAGCTGTTGCCATTGGTGCTCGGAGCCGATGCGATGGCCCTGCTGACGATGTTCGACGAGTCATCCGAGCCGACACGTCTGCCCGACACTCACCTGATGCACGCCGAGCGCTACAACCTGATGCGCCAGTGGTCGGCGTTCCACCAGGAGTATCCAATTCTGCTGTCGCCGACGTGGGCCCGACGGGCATTCGCTCCCGGTGCCGACCTCGACCCGGACACCGCCGTCGAGATGATGACCGACACCATCCGACCCGTCGTCCCGTCGAACCTGCTCGGCACGCCGGCGGTCGTCACACCGGCCGGTGTCGTCGACGGCCTGCCCGTCGGCGTCCAAGTCATGGGCGACCGATTCACCGACCTGCGGTGCCTGACGATCGCCGCGGAGATCGAGTCGCTCGTCGGCACGATCACCCCGATCGACCCGATCACTGCGTGAGCCGGCTTGTCGCGATCGATCTGCCCGGCGGCCCCGGGTTCGTCGAGGAGTTGCGGCGCGTGTGGGACGCCGGTGATGCTGCGTTTCCGGTCGACCAACGCCTTCCTGAGCCTGCCAAGCACGAGCTGTGCGATGCGATGCGAGTCGGCGACGACGTCGAGCCCGGCGACGCGCTCGTGGTGGCGACCAGCGGATCGACGGGCAAGCCGAAGGGTGTCGTCCTCACGCACGACGCCGTGGCAGCGTCGGCGACGGCCACGAGCGAACGGCTCGGTGTACATGCAGACGATCACTGGCTGGCGTGCCTTCCGTTGTCGCACGTCGGTGGGCTCTCCGTGGTCACACGTGCGCTCCACACGGGCACCGAGCTCACGGTGCTGCCGGGCTTCGACGCGGCGGCAGTCGAAGCAGCGGGCGCAACCCTCGTGTCACTCGTGGCCACGGCGCTCACGCGCATCGACGCGTCGCTGTTTCGTACGATCGTGCTCGGCGGGAGCCGCCCGCCCGACGATCGTCCCGCCAACTGTGTGACGACCTACGGGATGACCGAGACCGGCAGCGGCGTCGTCTACGACGGCATCCCCCTCGACGGGGTCGACGTCGACATCACCGAGGATGGCGAGGTCCGACTCCGTGCGCCCATGCTCCTGCGCTGCTATCGCGACGGCTCGTCCCCCGTCGATGCCGATGGCTGGTTCGCGACCGGCGACCTCGGTGTGTTCCTGCCCGACGGTCGCTTGCACATCGCCGGACGGCGCGGTGACCTGATCATCACGGGCGGCGAGAACGTGTGGCCCGAGGCGGTGGAGGCAGCACTCTCGGACCACCCGGCCGTCGCCGACGTGATGGTGCGAGGAATCGACGATCCCGAGTGGGGCCAACTCGTCGAGGCAGTCGTCGTGCCCATCGGCGACCCACCGACACTCGAATCGATCCGGGACCACGTGAAGCAGCACCACCCCGCCTTCATGGCACCGAAACGACTGTCCCTCGTGGACTCACTCCCCCGCACATCGCTCGGCAAACTTCGCCGCCATCATCCCTGAACCCGAAAAACGCACACCAGAACGCCACCAGCGGTCGGATCTGTGCACATTTCGGTGGCGAACGTCAGCCCGCTGCGGAGACGCCGGCGCCGCCGTCGATGACGTAGGTCTCGCCGGTGATCCAGCTCGCGAGATCGCTGGCGAGGAATGTCGCGAGATTGGCGATGTCCTGCGGGTCACCGAGGCGCTTGAGCGGCATCCGAGCGGCGAGCTGATCGCCGAAGTTGTCGACGAGTACCTGGGCGAAATCGGTGACGACCAGGCCGGGAGCAATGCCGACGACCCGCGTCGGGCCCAGTTCGGACGCCAGCTGGCGGGTCATGTGGATCAGTGCCGCCTTGGTCAGGTTGTAGATCCCGAGACCGCCACCGTCGGTACGCAGCCCGCCGACGGATGCGATGTTGATGATCGTGCCGGGCCGCTCCTTGAACGACTGCTCCCAGGCGGCCTTGCACCACAGGAGCGGCGCTTCGAGGTTGACCTGGAACGTCTTGTCGTAGCGCCCCTTGTCGACGTCGAGGGTGCGGCCGTAGTACGGATTGGTCGCCGCGTTGTTGACCAGGATGTCGAGCCCACCGAAGCGTTCGATCGTGGCGCTCACGGCACGTTCCCCGGCGTCGGCGTCGCCGGCGTTGGCGGCGAAGATCTCGACATCGCCGACCATCTCGGATCGAGCGGCCTCGAGCTGATCCTGCTTGCGGCTGTTGATCATCACCTTCGCTCCCGAGGCCGCAAGTGAGGCCGCAATCGCCTTGCCGATGCCCTTCGAGGCGCCGGTGACCAGCGCAACCTTGCCGTCCAGAGAGATGTCCATGGCCGCCGAAGCTAGGCGGGCCCGTCGGCGTCGGACGAACCGGTGCCACTCGGGCGCCGATCAGGCGCGATCGCGGAAGTCTCGATGCAGCTCGGCCGCCCAGTACCGCACCGGCGAGATCCCGTCGACATCGATCAGTTCGGCCCGGACGGCTTCGTAGTCGTAGCAGTTGAGCTCGAACAGGTGCCCGAAGGGGTCGGCGATGTCGAATGCCCAACAGAGGTCGAAGTCGCGCACGTCGCCAGGCTGCAGCGGTGAGCCGTCGGGACCGCACAGTTCGCCCGGCAACGACCGAGCGAAGGCGACGAAGCTCGGCGCGTCAACGCTGAACGCGACGTGCTGCGCGACGATCGGCTGACGTTC
The DNA here is from genome assembly GCA_963741755.1 of Ilumatobacteraceae bacterium. Taxonomy (GTDB): domain Bacteria; phylum Actinomycetota; class Acidimicrobiia; order Acidimicrobiales; family Ilumatobacteraceae; genus Sva-07. Next base: position 392,143 of record CAVUJG010000002.1, read on the forward strand.
GCTCGCTTCGAAGAGCGCCAGCGAGGTGGCTCCACCGTCAGCGGAGATCTGCAGCGGACCGCCATCGATCCCGTCGGCCCAGAAGCGGTACTCCTCGACGGCCACGAACCCGAGATGGTTCGAGTACCACTCGGCTGCAGCGATGCGATCCGGTACCCGCAGGTGCACGTGATCGAGCCGACCCAGACGAAAGCCCTTCGATGTCATCACCCTGCGACCGTACCCGTGATCGTGGACCTCAGCGGTGCTCCGCCTGGTCGATCGTGACCAGATGCCCGCAGACCGTGATGACCACCGACACGGCGAATCCCACGGCCTGCAGCAACAGCCACACAGCGACGAACACGGAGAACCCGACGAACTGCAGCACGGTGGTGAACGAGTTGAGCGCCGTGCTCGCCACTCCGGCGATCAATCCGGTGAGGAGAAGTCGCCCGACCACGAACCAGAACTGGCCGACAGTGAGCGACCAACTGCGGCGCAGGCCGAGCCGATGTCCTCCGGTCGCAGCGATCACCGACGCCAGCGACAATCGACCCCACAGCCACACCATCAGCACCAGCGCGAGCAACACGACGAAGACCACGGTGAGAACGATCGCCGCGCCCCCACCCCCGACGACCGCGACCAACAGAACCGGAAGCCACGTCGCGGCGAACGCCAACGTGAACACCGCCAGCACCACGATTCCCGATCCGAGCACGGCTGGGGTGCGGCGTACGGCAGCGCCGGCGACGTCGACCACCCCGTCGAGCGGCGGGCGGACAGCTTCGAGTTCGGACGCATCGTCGGCGCGGGCCTCGGGACGCACGGCCAGAGCCACCACGGCAACCGACCAGGCAGACAGGACCACGGCCATCAACGCGAGCAGGATCATCCACGGCAATGCCGACCAGAAGAGGTCCTGCATCAGATCCCACGCACGATCGGCCTCCGCTGTCGTCAGCTCGGTGTTCGGCCCGAAGGCGCCGTCGATGTCGAGCAGCCGACGTAACTCACGACCACGTCCGCTGTTGAACGTGGCCACGACCAGCAACCAGCCGGCCCCGCCGAGCAGCAGCCAGACCACAGCGAGCAGCAGCCCGACCTGGCGCACGGCGGTTTTGACGTCGGCGACCCCGCGTTCGAACCAGAGCGAGATCGATCTTGCGTCGCGTGCCGGTGGTACCCACATCGGCGCCCGGTGGTCGGTCCATCTGGCTCCATCCCAATATCGCCACGTCCAGGCCTGATCGGGATCGTCGTACCATCCGGACGGCGGCATCGGGGGCGGGCCGGTCGGCCAGGGACCGTCAGTCATGGGTCTGGCGGAAGCCGGCCGGCGCTGCACCGTGCCAGTGGAACCGTTCGAGCAGGTCGAGTTCGCATGCCCGCATGAGCGCCGTCTCGTCCGGCTCCGCATGATCGTGCCCGAGCACATGCAGGATCCCGTGCACGACGAGCAGGCCCAACTCGTCGTCGAGCGTTCCGGCGTGATCGGCGAACTGCGCAGCGGCGACCGCTGGGCTGATCACGACGTCGCCGAGCAGCGTCGGCACGCCTGGGATCGGCTCGTCGTCCATCGGAAACGACAACACGTCGGTGGGACCCTCCTTGCCCATGTGTTCGACATTGAGCTCGGCGATGTCGTCTCGGTCGACGAACGTCAGCGTCAGTTCGCCGGTCAGACCCCTGTCGACGAGCACGTCCAGAGCCAGCCGGTGCCATCGGTCGGTGTCGACCACCACATCAGGCGAGTCGTCGCTACGACGTTCGTCGGCGACAACGACCGTCGCAACCGTCATCGCCCAGACACCATCGATCCGGGTGTCACCCGTCGGCCGGTCGGGCGTCCTGTTGCTCGTACGCAGCAACGATGTCAGCGACGATCCGGTGACGTACGACGTCGGAGCCCGACAGCCGCACGAAGGCAAGCCCTTCGATGCCGGTCAACGTCTTCTCCAGGCCCGCCAGCCCGCTCTTGCCGGTGGGAACGTCGACCTGCGTGGTGTCGCCCGTGACGACCACACGCGACCCGAAACCGATGCGGGTGAGGAACATCTTCATCTGCTCGGGCGTGGCGTTCTGCGCCTCGTCGAGGATGATGAAGCTGTTGTTCAACGTGCGTCCGCGCATGAAGGCGAGCGGTGCGACCTCGACCACCTGGCGTTCGAGCAGTCGCTGCACAGCGTCGGCATCGAGCATGTCGTACAACGCGTCGTAGAGCGGGCGCAGGTACGGGTCGATCTTCGCCATGAGGTCGCCCGGCAGGAAGCCGAGTCGTTCACCGGCCTCGACCGCCGGACGGGTGAGGATGATCCGTTGGACCTCCTTGGCCTGCAGAGCCCGCACCGCCATCGCAACGGCCAACCAGGACTTGCCGGTGCCGGCGGGACCGAGCCCGAACGTGATCACGTTCTCGGCGATCGTGTCGATGTAGCGCTTCTGGCCGGCAGTCTTCGGCTTGACCTGACGTCCCTTGGCGCCGCGCAGCACCTGGTGACCGAGGATTTCGCTCGGGCGTTCGCTCGCACCGACCATCGTCATCACCCGATCGAGCGTGACATCGTCGAGCGGCTGTCCCGCCTGGAGCAACATCGACAGTTCCTCGAACAGGTTCGACACGACGACCACGTCGGCGGGCTCGTCGGCGGAGATCCGCACCTCGTTGCCGCGGACGCTGATCCGGGCCGTCGGGAACCGTTGCTCGATCTGACGCAGGTTCTGGTCACGCGGCCCGACGAGGGCAGTCATCACATGGGTGCCGGGAACGACGACGGTCGTCGATGAAGTGCTCGTTGCCATACGGTGCGTGGGTCCTGACCGCGAGACTACCGCTCGCAACGTGTCGGATGGCACGGGTTGGCCAGAACGTGGTGCCCTGGCGCCGCGGAACGTGCGAACTACCGTCGTGTCGTTCCATGATGCTCCCCCGACTTCGACCCCCTCGCTTGCCGAGAACTCCCATGGCAGCGTTCGTGCTGCTCGTGTTCGCGACGCTCGGGTCGCCGGCCACCGGTCGCGCCCAGTCGACGGAAATGCGCGAGCTGGCAGATGCCGCAGGAATCTCCTTCGGCGCGGCGGTCGACACCGCGGCGCTCGGCGACGACGCATACCGCCAACTGCTCGTCGATCACGTGAACCTCGTGTCGACGCGAGGCGATCTCTCGATGGCCGTCGTGCAGCCCGAACAGGGGGTCTTCGACTTCAGCCGCGCCGACGCCGTCGTCGATTTCGCCGTCGAGAACGACATGGTCGCGCGAGGTCACGAATTGATCAGCGGCGTCGTACCCGGATGGGTGACTGCCGGAAGCTGGACCGCCGAGAGCCTCAGCCAGGTCCTGCGCGACCACGTGACCGCCGTCGTCGAGCACTACCGCGAACGCAACCCGGGCGTCGTCATCCAGTGGGACGTGGTCGGCGATGCGTTCCTGGCCGACGGCACGCTTCGGCCGACCATCTGGCAGCAGGTGATCGGTGACGACTACATCCGCATCGCGTTCGAGGCTGCCCGTGACGCCGATCCCGACGCCCTGCTGTTCTACGACGACTTCTTCGACGACGTCGCAGTGACGCAGGATGCAGTGGCGACCGGCGCCGCGATCGTCCCGGGCGCCAACGCCGAACGCACGACGTGTGATGCGGTACCCAAGTGCGTCGGTGTCCGCGACCGCGTCGCTGCCTTGGTCGTCGAGGGTGCACCGATCGACGGGGTCGGCTTCCAATCCCACCTCTTCTCGCCGGACCCCGCCGATTCGACACAGTTCACGAGTTGGGTGGGTGAACTCGGGCTGAGTTGGGCGGTGACGGAGTTCGACGTACCGCTGCCCGTCACCGAGATCAGCAATCCGCAGAGCCTCGAGTTCCAGGCGCAGGTCTACGCCGAGGCGCTCGCAGCATGCGCCGACGCAGCAAACTGCGACACGTTCGTGACGTGGGGGATCACCGATCGATTCTCATCGATCCCGGCGGAAACTGGCGGAGCCTTCGATGGTGCGCTCTGGTTCGATGCCAACGACGCGCCGAAGCCGGCCTTCGACGCACTGGCCCAGGTACTCATCGAGCGCGGACCGCCGGCTCCGACCGAGTCGAGCGTCGAGCAGACGATCGAGCCGAGCGTCGAGACGACTGTGGCTCCCGAGACGACGGATGGCGGTGAGAACGACAACGGCACCGTCATCGCTGTGCTCGTCGGCCTCGCAGCGCTCGGCCGCAATCGCGGGCGTCATCGTGGTCGCCCGCCGCCGCCGCTGACCGACCCACCGATGAGCGAACCAACCGCATACGGCGGTCTCGCTCATCGCAACCGGAGATCTCCCGGCCCGGACGCGAAGAACCCCCGAGCGGGAGATCCCGCTCAGGGGTTGGAGGCGACGATGAGAATCGAACTCATGTACACGGCTTTGCAGGCCGTTGCCTAAACCACTCGGCCACGTCGCCAGTTGAGGGGCCGAGGATAGCGGCCCCTCGCGCTCACGGTGCAGTGACGTCGCGATCGGCGGCGTACCAGGCGGCCAGCCGGGCGAGCCCGTCGTCGATCGACACCGACGGCGTCCATCCCAGATCGTCACGGGCAGGTCGAGGATCGAACCAGTGGGCAGTGCCGAGCTGTTCGGCGAGAAACTGGGTGAGGGGCGGTTCGTCGTCGCGTCGCAGCAGCGGCCAGATCCGCTCGATCGCCGCACCGACCGATCGCCCGACCCGCAACGACACCGACCTCGGCTCGAACGGCACACCAGCGGCACGGCAGATCCCCTCGACCAGCTCGCGAATCGTTCGCGGCTCACCGTTCGACACCACGTAGGCCCGCCCGGAACACGGCGCTCCCGGCACGACGGAATCGAGCGCCGCGAGGAGCGCATCGACCGCGTTGTCGATGTAGGTCGTGTCGACGAGCGCTCGACCCCCACCGACCAGTGCGAGACGACCAGCAGCCGCCCGTTCGACGATCCGTCCGACGAGCTGTGTGTCGCCAGGTCCCCAGACGAGATGAGGCCGGATCGCCACCACGCCGAGTTCGTCACTCGCCGCCCGGATTGCCTCGATCTCGGCCATCGCCTTCGACTCGGCGTACCAGGCGTGGCGACGGCCCAGCACCGGCTCGTCGGCACCGCCGCCGATGATCGGTTCGCCGCCATGCGCAACGGATGGCGACGACACGTGCACGACCCGCCCGATGCCACGGCGTTGCGCGCCGCAATCACGTTGCGGGTGCCGTCGACGTTGATCGATCGGTACTCCTCCCACTCCCCGACCACCCCGACCTTTGCGGCGAGATGCACGATCGCCTCACAACCGTCCGCTGCCGCCTGTACCACATCGGGTTCACGGACGTCACCGAGTACCTGTCGCACGTCGAGCTCCGCAAGCGAGTCGGAGCGACGGCGCTGCTGAACGGTCACGTCATCACCACGGGCGACCAAGGCGGCCGCCACGCCGGCGCCGATCAGGCTCGATCCGCCCGTGACGAGCACTCTCATGACGACCGCTTCACGTCGTCACCGCTGTCGTGAGAGGCGTCGGGTACGGCGACCCGCCAGCACGTCGGCGGCCCACGACGCCACGAGGGCGCGGTCGATCTTCGCGTTGTGGCGGATGTCGACCGGAAGTTTCGGCACGGTGATCACCGATGCCACCGGCTCGGCCACGGCCTCTCGCACGGCGGTGGCCACTTCCCGCGCGGCGGGCCCCTCCTGCGCCGACGGATCCTCGACCACGACCACCAACTGTTGGCTCCCGATCGGGCCGACTCCGACAGCGGCAACGCGGCCCACGCCCAGCGAACGTTCGACCAGACGTTCGACGGGCACCGAGGTGATCGGACCATCGGCGGCGTGGATCACGTGCACAGCTCGGCCCTCGACCCACAGTCGGCCGAGCGCGTCCAGGTGGCCAACGTCACCGGAGCGGTGCCAGTCGCCGACGGCGCCGGGCCGGGCTTCGCGCTGCGTTGCCCAGAGCCCGAGGTACCCCTCGGACACCCAGGGTGCCCGCACCAGGATCTCGCCGGTCGCTCCGACGTCGAGTGGGGCGGGCAGTTCCTCGGCGTCGAAGCCGAGTGCAGCAATCCGGACCTCGGCGCCGCCCACCGGCCGACCGACGCAGACGCCGCCACGAGGGTCGTCAGCTTCGGCGAGTTCGATCGCGTCGAGGTCGATGTCGGCGACCGGCAGCACCTCGGTCATGCCGTACGGCGTGTGCAGCGACGCGGCGGGAGCCAACACAGCGACAGCACGCAACGTCTCGCTGGGAACCGGTGCGCCGGCGGAGAACACCACCCTCAGGCCCGCGAGCCCACCGTGTGGAACCCCCGGTTGCGCAGTCGCCACAACGTTCGCAAGCGCCGCCGGCGACGCAAACGCAAGCGTTGCCTCGATTCGTCTGCAGGATGCGTCGAGAGCGTCGGCCGTGAGCTCGCCCGGCTTGGTGACGTCCACATCCGGCAACGCCGTCGGGATGCCGAGCGCCGGCCCGTACAGCGCAAAGGGAGCGAAGGCCGCGACGAGGCGATCGTCGGAGGTGATCTCGTACGTCGCAGCGAGCGCATCGCGTTGCGCGGCCAGCTGTCCGTGCGTGTAGCGCACCCCCTTGGCGGGGCCGGTGGCGCCCGATGTGAAGAGCACCGCCGCTTGGTCGCCGGCGCTCGGAGGCGCAGCGAGCGGTCCGACCGGCGATGCCACCAGTTCGGCGACGTCGAGTCGAGTTGCGCGTGGAGCCCACCGCAGCGTTGCGGACGCAAGTCGAGCTTGCCGAGGGCCGATCACGAACTTCGGTCGGGTCGACCGCACGGCCCGCCCGAGCCCTCCCAGTCCCAATCCACGGTCGGCGATCACGGTCACGCCGCCGGCGCGCCAGACCCCGTAGACCGCCGCGACCAGGTCGACACCGGGTGGCGTCAGCATCGCCACGTGATCACCAGGCTCCAGGCCTCGGCGATGCAGCTCGCTGGCGACCGCGTCGATGCGCCTGGCAAGTTCGGCGAAACTCACGGAGCCGTCGGTGGCGAGGTCGACAAAGGCCTCGGTGCCGTCGTGGCGACGCTCATCGAGGGCACTCCACAACGCCCGCTCCGCACCGTCCGGCGACGGGGCCGGCGTGGCTGTCGAGGCAGCCGGAAGTCGACCGTCGAACAGTTCAGCCAGCCAGGTCTCGACCACGGTGGCCACGTCGGCCTCGGCCATCACCAGATGATTGGCGCCGGCGAAGCGGTGCGTCGTCGAATGCGGGAACCGGCCTGCAAGATCTGCCGCGAAGTCGTCGTTGAAGACCGGGTCGCGGTCTCCCCACGCCAACAGCACCGGCGCTCCGACTGACGCCAGCCGATCGGCGACCTCGGCGATCGCTGCCTCCGACGGATGCCCGGCATGCAACGGGATGTCGCCGACGAAGTCGGCGATCGCCGCCCGAGCCGGTGCGCTCCGGTACGGGGCCCGGAAGGCTTCACGGTCGATCTTGGTGATGCGCCGCCCCGACAGCCGCACCGTTCCCTCGACGAACGTCGGGGTACCGCGACACACCGCATCGAGCAGCCACGGCGACGCCGCGAGACGGATGATCCCCGGCGCCGACCGGCCCTCGGGAACGGCGATGCCGGTGTTGCACAAGATGAGCCCGGCGATCTGCTTGGGATCCTGGACCGCCCATCCCATGGCGATCGCCCCGCCCCAATCGTGCGCCGCAACCACGAGTGGCGAGCTTCGATGCGAGGTCGAGGGCCACGATCACGTCGTCGAGGTCACGGACCCGGTCGACGTACCGCCGCGACGTCGTGCGTTCGCTGTAGCCCATGCCGAGCTGGTCGACGGCGATCACGCGGTAGTTGGGGTGCAGTCGGCGCAGAAAGCTCGCCCAGGCGTAGCCCCAGGTCGGGTTGCCGTGCACGCACACGAGCGTGGGCGCATCCACCCGACCGTCTGGCGACCCGGTGTCGAGCACGTGCCACCGATGAGTGCCACCCTCGTGGCTCGCCACATCGATGAGTCGAGACCACGACGGGTCGAGCCCCCATCGACGCCAGGTGTCGGCGTCGGGCACAGCTGGAGTGTCGTCAGCGACCGTCCGATCGCCGGTCGGAGAATTCGACGCGGTCACCAGACGATTTCGGTGAAGCTCGTGTTGAGCCCCGAACCGATGCCCATGCACAGCACCCGGTCGCCGACCTCGATCCGGTCGGCCGACTTTGCCAGGGTCAATGGAATTGCGGCCGGTCCGACGTTGCCGTACTTCGGGAACGTCAGGGGCGCCTTGTCGGGATCGATCCCGAGCCGCTCGGTGATCAACCGGGTGTGCACCTGACTGACCTGGTGCACGATGTACCAGTCCATGCCGACTTCCCAATCGAACGCAGCACCCGAGTGCTTCCACGCCGCTTCGGCGAGATCGAGCCCAGCGACGAGCAATCCGTGGGTGTCAGTCGTCATCCGGTCGAGGTCGCCGACGCAGAGTTCATGGTGCTGCGTCCCCGATCGGGCGACGCCGCCGACGAGCTTGTGGGCTTCGGGATGCTCGTCGAGCCGGCAGAGCACCGCTGCCGCCGCACCGGAGCCGAGCGTGAGCGAGGCGAACTCGGCGAACACGTCCGCAGCCTCGGTGGTTGGCTGTTGCAGCCGGGCGATGGTGGTCTGCTGGGTGTAGCGGCTGCCCTCGCCATCGACGATGAGGGCATAGTCGATCGACCCGGCGTCGATGGCGGCCGCCGCGATCTGCATGCCGTTGATGAATCCGAGACAGGCATTGCCGACGTCGAAGTTGAGACAGCTCGGAGCGAGTTGCAGCTGGTGGTGGACCGCACAGGCAACCGACGGCTCGAGGTGGTGCTTGCAGACCGACGTCGAGATCAACATGCCGACGCGCTGCGGATCGATTCCGGACGCGTCGAGCGCTGCTCGACCGGCCATCGCAGCGGCCTGATCGAACGTGACACCTTCAGGCCACCAGCGCCGCTCCTCGATGCCGGCGAGATCCGACAGGGTTCCCGGCTTGAGGCCCGTGCGTTCGTAGGTTTCAGCGAGCTGCTCGTCGATCCACGCCGAGGTGACGACCTCGGGGGCATCGACCGCTTCGACCGCCAGGACCCCGACGTTGCGGTGAGTCAATACGGAGTTCTCGGTCATCGGCGGTCCTTTCCATGGGTGCGCCGCAGCCTACGCCATGACACGGGTAGCCGTTCGGTCGATCGCCCGACACGACGAACGGGTACGGTCGCCCACGGTTGTCAATCGAATCGACACAAGGGGGAACTGATGGAACTCGGACCCGGCAAGGTTGCCGTGATCACCGGCGCAGCAAGCGGTATCGGACTCGGGCTGGCGAACGCATTCGGGGCCGCTGGCTGTTCGGTCGTGCTCGCCGACATCGACCAGAGCGCGCTCGACGCCGCCGCCGCGGAAGTGGGTGCACACGGGGTTGAAACGCTGACTGTCGTCACCGACGTCAGCAAGGCCGAGCAGGTCGACGCGTTGGCGGCGGCGACGATGGAACGTTTCGGCGCGGTCCACGTGGTCTGCAACAACGCGGGCGTCGGCGGCGTCGGCGACCCGTGGCTCGGTCCGATCGAGACCTGGGAGTGGGTGATGGGCGTCAACTTCTGGGGCGTGGTGCACGGCGTACGAGCGTTCCTTCCCCACCTCGTGATGTCGGGTGGTGGCCACATCGTCAACACCGCGTCGATGGCGGGGCTGTACCCGCTGACCGCTGCGCCGTACGACGCCAGCAAGCATGCCGTGGTCGCGATGACGGAAGATCTGTATTCGACGATGCAGGACGCCCAGATGCCGATCGGGGTGAGTTGCCTGTGCCCAGGGTGGGTCAAGACCGGGATCATGGAATCGGAGCGCAACTGGCCTGACGAGCTGGGCGCTGCTCCCGAACGCGACCGCTCGCCGGGAGGTCGGTCTCGAACTATCTGCGAACGGGCCGTCGACGGAGGGAATGCCGCCGGGGCCGTCGCCGACCTCGTCGTCGCCGCAGTGCGCTCCGAGCGCTTCTGGGTCTTTCCGCATCCCGACTGGCTCGAGATCGCCATGGAGCGCTTCCACGGCATCGGCGAGCGGATCAACCCGGTGCGGCCGGAGGAGTTCCCAGGCCTGCCGCCGCGGTCGCAGATGATGGCCGACGTGATGGCAGCCATGATGCGCCGAACCGCGCCGAGGCTGATCACGAGCCGGTAGGTCCGCGCTGCGGTGCCGCGGAGCATCGCATCGCGTTCATCTGCCGTGAAGTCGGCGACGAGTTTCTTGAACGCGTTCCACACCGTGCGGTACGACAACGAGAATCGGTCGACAGGGAAGTTCGACTCGAACATGCATCGTTCGGGTCCGAACTGCTCGATCGTGTGGAGGTAGTAGCGGCCTTGCGCTTCGATGAACTCGTCGGACGTCGGCGGGCGCTCGGCGCCGTCCCAACCGAAACCGTTGTCCGGCATGGCGAGTCCCCCGATCTTGGCGACGACGTTCTCGCAGCGAGCGATGTCAGCGATGTCGGCTTTCCACTGCTCGAAGATCTGCTCACGCTGCGACTCGTACGGCCCGACACCGAGCGGTGTGCCGAAGTGGTCGAGCACCATCGTCGTCGACGGCACCGAACGGGCGAGATCGAGGAAGTCGCGGTTCTGGTAGTGGTAGTGCCACGTGTCGTAGGTGAGGCCGCGTTCGCCGAGCCGGGCGACCCCGGTCCGAAACGCTGGGTCGGCGTAGAGCCCGATGGGGCGCCCGGCCGGGAATGGTCAACACCTCGGGGTGCAGCGCATGCGAACCGGCGTGGCGAATTCCCCGGAACCGACCGTTACCTGCCGCGTCGTGGGCATCGAGCACGGCGTCGAGCGTCGACTGCGTCACGCAAGTCGGCGTGAGCGACGATGGCGCCCATCACCTGGCGTTCGGACCGTTCGGCTTGCGCCGTCACGAACGTGGTCTCACCCACCGGAGCGAACGCGTCGTCGCCGTTGCGGGCGTATGCGGCCCCGCACTCGACGAAGACGGTGTCGACGATGTTGTGCCCGCTGCTCAGGTCGCCCTCGAGGTCGGCGAGCCCGTAGGGCATCGATCCTCCGACCGGCCAGAGATGATGGTGCGGGTCGATGATCGGCGCATCCGGATCGACGACGTCCTCGACCACCGAGTCGAGCCACGCTTGCGATGACGGTTCAGGACGAGGTGCAGCCATCGGCTGATCGTACGGAAAGGGCGACCCCGTCGTCGAGGCGGAGCCGCGACCGCCTGAGCCACCCACCGATGAGCGAAGCGACCGCATACGGCGGTTTCACTCATCGCAACCCACGCACCCCCCCCACCGATGAGCGAAGCGACCGCATACGGCGGTTTCACTCATCGCAGACGCGAAGAAACCCCCGCCGAAGCAGGGGTTCCTGGAGCGGACGACCGGGATCGAACCGGCGACCTCAACCTTGGCAAGGTTGCGCTCTACCAACTGAGCCACGTCCGCGAGACCGCTGTGAGCGGTGTATGCGAAGCAGCATGATAGCGGCCCCGAGGCAAGAACGAACAACCTCGGCGAACCATGTGGCATCATGCGGATTCCTCAACAGATGGAGCCGACATGGCCGAGAATCCCGCAGCGATGTCAACGAACGATCCCGCCGACCGGCGCCGAGCCGACGCGGCGAGCGTCACGAAGGAACTGATCTTCCATCGACTCCTGCTCCCGACGGCGAAACGCAACGCAGATCGGCCCTGCACGACCGACGCGTCGACCGGTGTGACCCACACCTATCGCGAGCACTTCGACGAGGTGGCCCGGGCGATCGGCGGGCTCCAACATCTGGGCGTCGGTCGCAGCGATCGCTTTGCGGTGATGATGGCGAACTCCCCCGAGTATCTCGTGCTCTTCCACGCGGCCCTGCTCGGCGGCGGCGTGGTGAACCCGCTCAACCTCCGCTTCGCTCCGAAGGAACTCGCCTACGTCCTCCAGGACTCCGGCAGCACGGTCTGTTTCGTCGACGAGCACTTCGCACCGATCATCGACCAGGTCAAGGCCGAGGCCGGACTCGAGCACGTGATCCTCGTCGGCAACGGTGATGTGCCACACACGATGCGCTACGCCGACATGCTCGCCGCAGCGTCGCCCGTGATCCCCGACGAAGGTGACGAATCCGATCCCGTGGTGCTGATGTACACCGGTGGCACCACCGGTCTGCCCAAGGGCGTGCTGTCGGACCAACGTGGCCAGATCATGAACGCGTACCACTGCATGATGGCGCTGCCGTACCGCTCGGACTCGTCGTTCCTGCTCCAGACTCCGATGTTCCACGCCGCCTCGACGCTCACGATGACCTCGTTGCCAGCCGTCGGCGGACACATCGTGACCGTGCCGATGTTCGAACCGGTCGGCGTGATGCGCGCAATCCGCGAGCACCAGCCGACCTTCACCGTCATGGTGCCGACCATGATCGGGATGACCTTGTCGCATCCCGACTTCACCCCCGACGCGCTCGCGCCGCTGACCGACATCGGGTACGGGGCCTCGCCGATGCCGCAGGTCCTGCTCGAGAAGCTCGCCCAGCTCTACCCGGCCCTGAACCTCTGGCAGGTGTACGGGATGACCGAAGCGTCTCCGGTGCTGACAGTCCTGCGACCCGAGGACCACCGCTCGGGCGGGAAGCTGCTCCGCTCGGCCGGATCGCCGCTCACCGGGGTCGAATTGTCGATCCGGGACGTCGACGGCACCGAGCTCCTCTCTGGGGTGCCCGGCGAGGTGTGCGCCCGCGGCGGCAACTTCATGATCGGATACTGGAACAAGCCGGAGGCGACGGCGGAAGCCTTCGCCGATGGCTGGTATCACTCCGGCGACGCCGGATACCTCGACGACGACGGCTACCTGTATCTCGTCGACCGGGTGAAGGACATGATCGTCACAGGCGGCGAGAACGTGTACTCCGCCGAGGTCGAGAACGCGATCGCCAGCCACCCCGCAGTCCTCCAGGTGGCCGTGATCGGCGTACCGAGCGACGAGTGGGGTGAGGCCGTGCACGCCATCGTCGTGCTGCGCGATGGCGCGGAAGCCTCCGACGTCGAGATCATCGACCACGCTCGCGAATACATCGCCGGCTACAAGGTGCCGAAGTCCGTCACGTTCCGCTCCGATCCGCTGCCGCTGTCCGGCGCGATGAAGGTCCTCAAGCGAGAACTGCGCGCTCCGTACTGGGAAGGCCACGACCGCAACGTCGGCTGAACGTCGTCAGCCGTGCGAATCCGACACCGCATCGTCGGACTCGTCGGACTCGGCGACGGGCTCATCGGACTCGGCGACAGGCTCATCGGACTCGGCGACAGGCTCATCGGACTCGGCGACAGGCTCATCGGACTCGGCGACGGGCTCATCGGACTCGGCGACGGGCTCATCGACCTCGGCGACGGGCTCATCGGGCTCGGCGATGGGCTCGAGATCGACCTCGATCTCAGCTCCGGTGGGCGTCGGATCTCGTTGTTCGGCGCCGAGACCGGGTCCCAGGTCGCTGAACGAGGTCACCGGGTGGTCCGCCTGTTCGAAGTCCCGATCGATCGACGGGGGCCTCGTTGCGGGCGTCAACGGGTTCGCTCCATCGGGACGCAGCTCGTCGAGCATCCGTCGCTGCGTCGAGGTGTCCTTCTTCTTCCAGTCGCCGTCACCCATTCGTTCGAGCGGGGCCAGGACCTCGAGGTCGGGCTTGGTCTGACGGAGGATCCAGAAGCCGAGGAAGATCAGCACCACACCGATGACCACGAGTCCGATCACCATCGCATAGACGAGGCGGGTCGCCTCAGGGTCGCCCGCTCCGACGAGCGCGACGGCCGGCGGTGCGGGAGCGAGAAGAGCGACGACGGGCACGGGCCCCCGATTGTGTCAGCTCAGGCTCGCTTCGACACGGATCACCGCTGGTGTCGAGGACACCAGATCGTCGTGCGACCACCGATCGGAACTCGTGCGAGCGGTGCGCCGTCGCGCTCGCACGGCGGACACGTTGCACGAACCGATGGACTCAATACGCCCGTCGTGCTGCCACCCCGGGCCAGCATGATGGGGAGTCGACGGCGGATCATCGTCGCGAGTCGTGCCACTTCATCGGGCGTCAGCGAATCGATCGTGCGTCGCGGATCGAGGTCGGCCCACCAGAGGACCTCGTCGGCGCAGAGATTGCCCAGTCCAGCCACCACCTGTTGATCGAGCAGTGCCGACTTGAGCACCCCGCGTCTACCGGCGAACGCCATCGCCAGGCGCCTGGGCGTCACCTCCGAGAAGTCGACGCCGAGGTGATCGAGGTCAGGGTCGAGCGACACGTGGCCCAGGCGGCGGGGATCGTTGAATCTCAGCGCCGGTGGGGCCGAGCGGCCGCCCGGGGTGGCGAACAGCACCAGCCGGTCCCATGCCGGATCGTCACGACCGGAGGCATACGCCAGCTTCTCGATCGACGCGTCGCCGTCGATGACGAGCCGGCCGGTCATCCCGAAGTGCAGCCCGATGGTTGCGCCATCGGTGTCGAGGAGCACCACCTTGCCCCGTCGGCGGGTTCCGGTGAACGTGGCACCGGCGACCGCATCGGCGAATCCTTCAGCGACCGCACGGTCGTCGAGCTCGATTGCGACGATCGTGCGGCCCACGAGTGGTTCGCACGCACGACGCCAGATCTCGGCTTCCAGGCCCTCCGGCACGGTCAGGCCGTCGACGACAGCGACTTCGACGCCGTGCCGAGGAATCGCTCCAGCGGTTCGGCCAGTTGGTCGCTGTTGATCAGGAACGCGTCGTGCCCATGAGGCGAGTCGATCTCGACGTACTCGCTCGGCACACCGTTGCCCGCTACGGCGTCGTGGATCTGCTGCTGCTGATACGCGGGGTAGAGCATGTCGCTCCAGATTCCGACCGCCATCGTGGGCGCCGCCACCCGCAGCATCGCCCGTTCGAGCGACCCGCGACCACGTGCGACGTCGTGCAGGTCCATCGCCTTGCCGATCGCAAGGTAGCTGTTGGTGTCGAACCGGCGCGCCAGCTTCACCCCGTGGTACTCGAGGTACCGCTCGACCTCGAAGCGCTGCCACATCCCGAGGGTGTCGCCCACGGCGGCCTTGTCGGCGAGTTCGCGCCCGAACCGATCGGTGAACACATTGTCGCTCCGGAAGGTCACCTGCGCGACCATCCGGGCGATCTCGAGACCTTCGGTGGGGCCGTCACCCGGTTCGGCGTCGTAGTAGTCGCCGCCTCGCCACTTCGGGTCGAGGCGGATCGCCCGTCGGCCGATCGCACCCCACGCGATCTGCTGCGCGGTCGCCTGCATGCACGTGGCGACCGCGACCAGTGATCCGACGCGACGCGGGTACATCACGGCCCACTCCAACGCCTGCATGCCGCCCATCGAGCCACCGATCACCGACAACCACTTCGCCACGCCGAGGTACTGGCCGAGCTGCGCTTGGGCGCGGACCATGTCGCGGATCGTGACCACGGGGAAGCGCGAGCCGTACGGCTTGCCGTCGAGTGGGTGCGGCGACGCCGGCCCGGTCGATCCCTGGCAACCTCCGAGCACGTTGGCGCACACGACGAAGTACTTCTCGGTGTCGATCGGCTTGCCTGGCCCGACGGAATCGTCCCACCATCCCGGCGTCGGATGGCCCCGTCCTGACGGGCCCGCAGCATGGCTGTCGCCGGTCCAGGCGTGGCACAGCAGGATGGCGTTGGAACCGTCGGCGTCGAGTCGGCCCCACGTCTCGTAGGCGACGACTACGTCCGACAGCGCCACGCCGCAATCGAGGGCGAACCGCCGATCCTGGGCGAACGTGAAGAACTGTCGATGTCCGGGTTCGTCGCCGACCGACCAGGCGCCGGTCACCGGAAGGGGCGGAGGTGTCGTCATCGGGTCGGGCGGGTCGGCGCGGTCACGCCGTTCCCGTGCGGCGCATGGTAGCAACGCCGCCCGATGCCCGGCCGGGAGGTATCCACCCCGGCCAGCCCCGACCACCCCAACTCACCGACAACAATGAGCGAACCGACCGGATACGGCGGTTTCGCTCATCGAAGGGCCCCGACCACCCACTGCGATGAGCGAACCGACCGGATACGGCGGTTTGGCTCATCGCGGGCCGACCGTGTGGGGTCAGGCGATCGATCCGACGACGGGTTGGGCGAGCGACCATGCGCTGCTCGTAGCCGGTCTCGTAGGGCATGAAGCCATTGCGGTCGGGATACATCAGTTGCACCACGTCGAATGGCTGGCCGGCGTACCAGCTGGTGGCGGTCGTGAAGTACGGCTCCCACGGGCCGAGATCGACCGGCGCGAACAGGCACCGGAGTTCGTTGTCGAGCAAGCCGACCACCTCGACGCCGATCGGGATCTCGGTGCCGCCACGGCAGGCGTCCGCGACCAACGTGAGCAGCCCCTTCGATGCCGCCGGCGTGAGGCCGAACACGACGACCTCCGGGAAGCCGACGTCGGCCGTCAGGCCGATGGTGTACGCGTAACTGGGCGTGGGCGGCGTGCTGTCCGCGTCGGGCTGGACCGCTTCGAGCGCCCAACCGTTCGTCTCGATCATGAAGTCGATCTTGTCCCGATCGCTCATCGCGTCGAAACGTTCGGCCAGATGGTCGTCGGGATGATCCTTCACTCTCACGACGGTAGCGGCCGCCGCAGGTTCGGGTCAGGTGCGGTCATCAATCGATGCCCGGTAGTCGGCAATCCTCCGCTTCGACTCCAGTGCGGTACGCCGTTGACTCGAGTGGAGATACTTCGGCCAGTCGACGGCGGCACCATCGAGCACCTTCGTGATCGTCTTGACACGTGCCGCGACGGTTGCCGGAGTCACGCCGACCACCTCTGCGAATGGTGACACCGAGGTGGCCGTCCAGCCGAAGTGCCTCGCGTTCGGCGCGGTTGAACCGTTCGGTGAGTCGACGGATCAGATAGCCGAGGATCGCTGCGGCGAGCACATCGGTTCGGTTCGATCGTTTGAACACGGACCGATCGTTTGCCACGACCGCTGCGAGGGTGACGCGTGCGATCGAACGGACCTCGGCGTCGAGGTGCTCGATCGACCACTGGTCGATCAGCGTCAGCGTCTCCGCGGTCAGTTCCGCCATGCCGGCGGGCACGACAGTCCAGTCGAACGCGACATCGCCGAGCGGCGCATCGTCGAGCGCGTCGTAGGCGTCGCGACCGCCCACCAGGTCGATCACCCGCTGTTCGAGTTCGTCGGTGAGACGTGCGAGATAGTCGTCGCTGTCCTGAGCACCCAACAGGGCGCGGAGCAGCGGATTCTCCTCGTTGTTGGTTGCAGCGAAGAAGTCGTCCTCCCATACCACGATCGCCGACAACGTGTCGGACGTTGCCTGCTCATCGACCCCGCGTCGTCGGTGCGCATACCTCACGAACTGTTCGAGGACGGTTGGGACCGCTTGGATCTCGACGTCGCTCAAACTCCCGACGTGCTGCGCAAGCCAATGGCTCAGCACGACTTCGACGACGACAGGGCTCCAGCGCAACGGGTCACCGGAGCCGGCGTCACAACCGTGCCTCACGAGGAGCATGACGATGGACTTGACCGACGCTGTGGGGATCGGGCACACCGCCGCGAAGGGTGATGACATGAAGTCGTCGAGCAGCGCCAACCGCTCGATCGGATTCCACTCCGGGAACTCCCATCCCCGGCCACCTTCGGGCAGCTGACCGAGGATCCATTCGACGAGCGGACGACAACCTGGCCAGGTCTCGGTCTCGGCGGCCGACTCCAGTTCATCCCAACGCCCGGCCGACCACTCCACTCTGGCCCGCAACTCAGCGGCGTCGATCGGCGCCAGTTCGGCGACCTCGTCGGATGCCTCGTGCATCATCTCCAGCACCTGTTCGGCGGAGGTCGGGATCAGGAACGCATCTTTCAGCATCGAGCCCATGTTGTGGTCGACGAACATGATCGCGGTGGCCGCAGACCCGTTCGGCCATCGCACACCCACCCAGTGGTTGTCGCCGTCGCCGAGTGGGTCCTCCTGCACGAACGTGCCGGTGATCTCGATGGTGCCCATCGTGGCCGCCCAGGCGGGAGCACCCGACGGCAACGCTCGCGTCCTGAGGCGCTGCACGAACGGGCGATCCGGGAGCAGGACCGCCATTGCCTTGGCGAGCACGAGCAGCTCGGGCCAGCCGGAGTCGACGAGCGAGTTCAGGAACTCCGGCGCCTCGGTACGTTGCGTGCGTTCACGCCCGAGCGGCTTGTTCGGGCGTTCCGTGAGGATCTCGATGAAGCCCGAGGCCTGCACCATGAGATCGAACGGCGTTGACGCGCCGAGCAGAGGACGTAGACGAGCGACGAGGTCCGGCACCGGCTCGGTGTCGTCGATCGGGGGACGATCGCGGAAGCCGGCCGGACGTGTTCCTTTCGGCGTCGTTCGTCCTCCGAGGTGCCGTCGCTGCGATCGTTTCACCATGGCGTCGAACTTAGCGATCGCTCACCGTGCGTCAGCGGAGGTTCTCGATCTCGAACGGAGGCACGTCGTCGGCGGGATCGAAGCCGAGGACGCGACCGTAGAAGTACAGATCGGACTCGAACCATCGCACGATGGAGTCTGCGGCCCGGAAGCCGTGGCCTTCGCCGTCGAAGGTCTGGTAGGCGACCGGCAACCCGTTGGAGCGCAACGCCTCGACGATCCGCTCGGAGTGCGCCGGCGGGACCACCGTGTCGTCGCTGCCCTGCAGCACCAACAGGGGCGCTGACAGCCGCTCCGGGAAGTTGATCGGCGAGCGACGGGCGTATTCGTCGGCCGCTTCAGGCCACGGCCCGATGAGGCCGAACGTGTACTGCGACTCGAACTTGTGGTCGTCGGTGATCAGTGCCGACATGTCGGTCACGCCGAACAGGTTGGTGCCGGCGGCGAACACGCGATGGTTGGCGATCGCCAACAGCACGAGCGTGCCGCCCGAGCTTCCTCCTTCGATCACGAGGCGCTCGCTGTCGACGTCGCCGCGATCGGCGAGGAATCGTGCTGCGGCAACGGCATCGTCGACGTCGAGCACGCACCAGTTCCCGAGCAACTTGCGGCGATAGGCGCGCCCGTATCGGGTGCTCCCCCGGTAGTCGACGTCGACGACCGCAACACCTCGGCTCGTCCAGAACCGATGACCGCGACCAGGCACGAGTCGCCGCTGCGCGGATCCGGTCGGCCCACCATGGACGAAGACCATCAAGGGTGGACGCTCGCCGCTCGGAAGCTCGACGTCAGGATGCGCCGGCGCGTAGTACACGCCATGGGCGACGTCGTCGCCGCTGGTCGGGAATGTGATCAGCTCCGGCTCCGGGAGAAACCCATGATCGAAACCGGGATCGTGGCCTGGCCGCAGGATCTCGATCCGGTCGCCGCGGACGCGCACCACTTCGTTGCTGATCGTGTACGAGCTGCCCACGAACGTGAACGCATCGCCCGCTCGCCGCAACGAGCCGATCGCCGTGAACGGCACTTCGACGTCCCGTCCGGGTTCGATGACGAGCCGATCGCCGGTTTGGTCGCCGAGCACATGGGCGCCCTCGGCATGGCGAGCACCACCGAACACCCAATGCGGCTCGACGATCTCGAACGGTCCGACGGCCTGCGGCGTCAGGTCTCCGGTCTCGATGTCGACGCGGTAGAGGTTCCACCACTCGTCGCGATCGGTGACGACGACGAGGGTCCCATCCCTCCACCAGAGCGGCTCCTGGAGTGCCTCGTCACCGTTGCCGACGAGCCTGCGAGCGTTACTCACCGACGCACCGTCGAGGTCCGCGACCCACAGTTCGGTCGAGTCCCACGGCATGTTCGGGTGCATCCATTGGATCCACACGAGCGAGCGCCCGTCCGGCGACACCCGGGGCGCTGCGTAGAAGTCGGCACCGGACGCGATCACCTCGGTACGCATCGAACCGTCGGTGGCCACCGCGACGATCTCGTTGACCGGCTCGCCGTCACCGTGACGCTCGTGGACGCACACATACCATTGGCTGTCGGGGGTCGGTCGGCCGTCGGCGTATCGCAGTCCTCGCGGCACCGCCGGTTCCGCGGTCAGCAGCACCGGCTCACTTCCCGGCTCGATCCGGCGCAGGCGCTGGTCGCCGAACTCGCTGTAGTAGGCCACGCCGTCGGCGGCCCACCATGCTCCCCCGCCGTACTCGTGCACGCTCGTGCGAACGTTGACCTCGGGTGGCGTCACATCCTGCGCCGACCCGGCGCGCCAGCGCACGAGCGTGGTTCGTCCGCCGTTGTCCGGGCGTGACTCGGCCCACCAGACGTCATCGCCGTCGGGGACCACCTCGCTGATTCCAACCGATCCCGCCACCAACGACCGGGCGGTGATCGGTGACGGCCAGGTTCCAGCGGGGAGCGTTGCCATCCGCGCAGGCTAGATCAGGCTGAAGGAATCCAGATCGAGGGCTTGGCGGAGATGACGTTGGGCCATGGCACCGAACATTGCTTCACTGCGGTCGTTGAGCGTGACGATCTGTGACGCCATCGCCGCCACGGCCAACCCGGCGAAGGCGTCCCGCCGGTACTGCTCCCACACCCACCCTTCGTCGAGAGTGATCCCGTAGGCCCCGAGCGCTTCCAGATACACCGCGACGAGATCGCGTTCGTGCGCTCGGCGATCGTCGGGCAGCAGCCCAGCGCCGATGAAGTACGACAGATCGGTGATCGGGCTGCCATGAGCAGGGGTCTGCCAGTCGACGACCGTGACCGGTGGTCCACCCTGCGGCGTCGCGAACAACATGTTGTCGAGCCGGTAGTCGCCGTGCGTGATCGTCTTCGGCCCGCTCCGTCCGCCTCGCCACGTCGAGATGGCACCGCCGAACCGCTCGGCCAACTCGAACTCGTCGGCACTCAGGTGCGAGCGGTAGGTCCCCGCGAAGCCCGGGAAGAACATCTGCCACATCATCGCCAGCCCGGCTCCCGCCTCGTCGCCGGCGTCGCCCTTGTCGTGCTCGATCCAATCGATGTCGTACAGCGACGGATCGTCCCAGCGAGGCCCGTGCAACTTGGCGAGCTCGCGGACGGCGTCGCGTGCCTGGTCGAGGGTGCAACCCGTCAGCTGGTCGCCCTGCGTCGCAGGCGCCATGTCTTCGAGCACCAGCACGAACGCGTTGGTCGCTGCGGTCCAGTCGCCGTGGAGGCAGGCCGGCACGCGCATGTCGACGCTGGATGCGAGCTCGGTGTAGAAGCGGGTCTCACGCTCGTAGTGCCGCAGCATCGCCGCCGTCGTGAGGCTCGTCTCGTCGGTGGCCGGCAGCTTGACCACGACCGACCGCGGCAGCGACGCCTCGGCGTCGGGCATGGCAACCCGCACGTTCACGCCGATGTGGCCGTCGCCGATGCGCTGCTGGCTGATCGGGCCGACGTCACCGCCGAGCGTCGACGAGAGCCAATCGGAGGTGACGTCTTCTGCGAGCATGGCGCGGCACGGTAGTGCTCGCCGACCGCTACCGTCGTGCCCGAGATGTACGGGTTCCTCCTGCGTCCGAAGTGGATCGCGTTCCACGTGCTCGTGTTCGGATCGATCGCGCTGATGATCTGGCTCGCCCTGTGGCAGCTCGATCGCCTCGACCAGCGCCGGGCATTCAACGATCTCGTCTCGGAACAGATCGCCGAGCCGCCGGCACCGTTCGACGAGGTGCTTGCTGACGCCGGCGACGATCCCGAATCGATCGAGTGGCGCCAGGTGATCGTGTCGGGCACCTACCTCGCCGACCAGGTGATCTGGTTCAACCGCTCGCAGGACGGCGTCGCCGGCGACAACGTGCTCAGCGCGCTGACCGAGGCCGACGGCACGACGGTGATCGTCAACCGGGGCTTCATCCCGCTGGGCTTCGACACTCCCCCAGCTCCGACGGTCGAGACCGAGGTCCTGGCGCGTGTGCGCGTCCCGCAATCGCGTCAACTCGGCGAATTGACCGACGCCAACGACGCCACTGAGCCGGTCGTCGAGGTGCGACGCATCGACCTCGACCAACTGGCCGCGCAGCTCCCCGGCGACATGGCGCCGGTCTACCTCGATCTGGTCGACGCGATCCCGGCCCCCGGCCCGAACGATCCGGTGCCCGTTCCTGCGCCCACACTCGACGAGGGCCCGCACCTGTCGTATGCAGCACAGTGGTTCATCTTCGCAACCTGTGTGCTCATCGGCTGGGTGCTCGCCATTCGCCGTTCGGTCCGTTCACGACGCCGTGACGCACTCATGGGCGCAGCAGACGAGCCAATGACGCCGGATTCCGACCCGCCAGTCGCCGCCGGAGCTGCCAGCTCGACGATCGGAACAGACGAGCCATCACGGCGCTGACCTCGCCCGGTGGGGTGTCCACTCGGAGATATGCCGTCCAGTCATCGACCGGCAGGTCGAAGAAGGCGTCGAAGAAGGCACGCACCTCGTCGTCGTCGAGATCGAGAAGCACCTCGAGGCCGTAGTCGTGCAACACACGAGTGCGGCGCATCGGACTCGGCCACACGGCCTCGGCGATCGGAGCGGGATCAGCGACCCCCGACGATGCCTCCAACGCTCGACCGATGGCCGCCGCGACACGCGGTGCGGCGCGTATCGACGCGGCAACGGAGAACCCGGTCGCCGCATGCACGTAGCCGGCGGCGGCGCCGAAGGCGATGATCGGCTGCTCGGGGCCGGGCCGCGAGCCACCGAGCGGGATGCGTACGTACTCGGTGCGTACGGCGTCGGCGAGCACGCCGTCGGGGTGTCGGCCGAGGCGCGCTGCCAGCCGCGGCAAGAGGGCGATCGGTTCGATCGCCGGGCGGGCGGCCAACACCGTCTCCTCGACGAGCCAACCGTCGGCCATCGGCAGCGAGTAGCAGAACGTGGTGACGCCGCTCGGCCCGACGGTCGACGGCGCGCCGTCCGGGCCGAGCACGCGACGAAAGTCCATGAACGTCGGTTGGCCCAGATCGCCGATCGGAGGCTCGGGCAACACGACACCCAGCGCGGTCTGCCATGCGGGAGCCTGCTCTCCGCCGCGGGCAAAGCGGGCGGGCCAGCCCGTGGCATCGATGACGACGCGGGCAGCGATTGCGCTGCCGTCGTCGAGATCGAGTCGATGTCCGACACTGCTGGCGATCAGCCCGACCGTCACGTCGCTCACTCGGGCGATGTGATGGCTGACCCCGGCGCGCAGCTCGGATCGCAGGCGAGCGTTGTCGAACGTGGCGTAGGCCCGAGGGAGCCGATGGGGCTTGGCCCCGTACGACCACACTTCGGCGCTTGCGGTCGCGAGCACTGCGTCGACGTCGAGCAGTTCCTCCCCGGCGGCGTTGACGAGGTCGTCGGTCCACGTGCTGTAGGTGGCACTCCACTCGGCGTCATCGCCGACCAGCGTGACCTCGATCCCGAGCTCATGACACGCTCGCGCCAGCGCACTCCCTGCTGGGCCGTCGCCGATCACGACAACGTCGATGGGCTCTGCCGCTGGTTTCGTCGGCGTCGGCGCAGTCACTGACGTTCGAGTTCGGCCATGCGACGGAACTGTTCGATGACGTCCGGGGTCGAATGCGCGGGGTCGAGCGTTCGGTACACCGTCTCGACGTTGACAGCGATCCGTCCGAACTCACCCCATTCGCCGAAGCGTTCGTCGAGGCCGAGCTCGCGGCCGATGTCGCGTGCAGCGTCGAACGCATCCATGCCGGCCGAGTGGCGCGCTGTTGCGGCGGTGTCGACGAACGACAGGTAGTCACGCACCGCCACGATGCCGGCGGCGTCGGTCAGTGGGCCGTGGCCCGGCACGACGGTGTCCGCGTCGAGGCCGAGCATCAGGTCGCAGGCAGCGATCCAGTTCGACAGCGGACCGGCCCACACGATCGGTGTGCCACCGATGAACAGAATGTCGCCGGTGTAGATCGTTCGAGCATCGGGCACGTGGACGATCGTGTCGCCGGCGGTGTGGGCTGGACCCACCTCGTACAACTCGATGCGTCGACCACCGACGTCGAGGTCGAGGCGGCCGTCGAACGTGCGGGTGGGCGGCACCAGCTCGATGCCGTCGAAGTGGAACTCGCCGAAGAACGATCGGAACAGCTCACCGACCTCACCGGGCGCCTGGTTGAGCGCGGCGAGCATCGAGGGAGGAACGTCGGCCATCTCATGGGCGGTGGCGGCCGATGCCACGATGTCGACGTCGGGGCGCCGACGCGTGACCTCGGCGTTGCCGTAGCAGTGATCGCCGTTCGCATGTGTGTTGACCACGGTGTCGACCGGCGCTGCGGTCGTGGCTGCAGCCATCGAGTCGAGCATCGACGCGGTCAGTTCGAGATCGAACAGCGTGTCGACGAGCAGCGACTGCCCATCGCCGACGATCAGTCCTGCGTTGCTCCATCCCCAGCCGCCGTCGGGTTGCAGATACGCGTAACACCCGTCGTCGAGTTCGTGGAGCCCGTGGGTGTAGCCGGACGACGTCGCCATCGGTTCATCTTGACACGGGCAGCCAGCCCCAGCACGTCCCCTGCGATGAGCCAAACCGCCGCATACGGTCACCTCGCTCATCGCAACCGGCGAAACCCACCCCACGATGAGCCAAACCGCCGCATACGGTCACCTCGCTCATCGCAGGGCGTGATCAGCGCGTGGGGCGTCGGAGCCAGCGGGCGCTGAGGCGTTCGGCGAGCATCGTGGTCGGCAGGTGTGTGTTGACGTCGGGGATCGACGGGAACACCGAGGCGTCGCACACGAAGATGCCCTCGTAGCCGACGAGACGACCGTCGTCGTCGACCACCGTGCCCATCGCACACGTGCTCGAGGCGTGCACGTAGTCGCCCACCGCACCGCGCACCCACCGTTCGATCGACGCGTCGTCGCTCAGCGCTGCGCTGGTCGTGCCGAGCGCATCGATGTACACCTCCTCGACGACCTCGCGGAACGCCGGCGTGGCGAGCAGGTCGAGCGCCACGCGCACCGCGGCTGCCAGTGATGCCACGTCCCGCGGGTCGTCGAGCAACGCGAAGTCGACCTGCGGATCGATGGTGGGGTCGTCGGACGCCAGGCGAACCGTGCCGGCCCTGCCGTGCGGGCGCATCAGTGCTGCCATCAACACGCCGAGTCCCGGCGCTGCGACGCCGAGGTGATTCATCGGGAGGAACTGCCACGGGTCGCGCTGGAGCAGCGTTCCGATCGCAAGGTCGCCCGGCGACGCAGCGGCCCCGTCGCGCATCAGCAACGTCAAGGGCGCCGACGGATGGTCCTGCAGCCCCATTCCGACGCCGGGTGTGTCGACCTGCGACCGCAACAGGATGGCAGGCGAGTGGATCGCTCCGGCCGCCAGCACCACATGATCGGCAGGGATCGTGTCGCCGTCGGCCAGACCGCACCCCGATCGCTCGCCGGCCGTCGAACACCACCCGGTCGACCAGTGACTCGACACGCAGCGTGAGATTGTCACGTCCGAGCACGGGCCACAGCGACGCCTCCGCCGAGGTGATCCGCCGACCATCACGACGCGTCAGCTCCGCTCGTTCTGCGTCCGGTGCCGACGCGAGCAGCGCCCGGTCGACGGCGCCGAGCTCCTGCGTCGTCGGCCTCCTCCTGTGGGAGATCGACGGCCGCCCATGCATCGTCGGTGTCGGTCCATCCCCACGACCGGTACAGCTCCGGATCGCCACGCAGCGCGACCATCGCATTCACGGTCGACGAACCACCGACTCCACGCCCGCGCCGATACACGCTCGACGGTCCGCCGGTCGCCCGCGTCGCCGCCAACGATTCGTACGTGCGGTCGGCGACGTCGAGCGCAGCGAGGAAGTCGGGGCCTCCGAGCGGCCCGAGGAGATCGCCCGCGCCGAGGTCTGGGCCTGCTTCGAGCAGCGTGACCGAGCGACCGGGATCGCTCGACAACCGGTTCGCCAGCACGCATCCGGAAGAGCCCGCTCCGACGACGACCCAGCTCCTCCCACCGCCCCGATCGGATGACGTCACGGTCAGAGAGTACGACAGATCACTCAAGAAGCTGTCCACAATCACCGATACCAGAGTCGGTATGGACGACACGACCGACACCTTGACGAGGCCCGTCTTTCCTCCGCCACGCCCTGCTGCGTCGCCACCGCCGGCACCGCCTGCAGGGTGGCCGGGTCAGATCAGTCAGGCGGCTCCCATGCTGCCGACAGTCGCTGCACAGGTCCCGCGCCCCGCAACAACCAGCACGAGCCCGTTCGTCAACGCCATGTTCGAACCGGTTCCCACCGCTCATGCACAGTCTCCGAAGCGACGGAGCGGATTTCGACGATCGGTGACCTGGCTCCTCGTCCTCGCGATCATCGGCGGGCTGGCATACGCGGGATTCACCTACGGTCCCGAGTTGATCGAGAAGTTCACCGGCGCCGACGAGAACAACGGACCGGCCGCGCCGCTCGTGTTCCCGACACCGATCGCGCCGCCGGTCACCGTTCAGAGCGCAACGTTCACCGTCGACGAGCCCGACGCGTTCGGCAGCACACAGAACTACGAGGTGACGGCGGACTTCGAATCCGGCATCACCCAAATTGTCATTCCGCGTACGGACAGGCCGGACCTCGAGATCCTGACCCTCTGGGATCAGTCGTTCATCCGGAGGATCGACGAACCGACCTGGTACACGCTGCCTCGCGGCGACTTGCCCCTCGACTTCTCGCTGGGGCGCGCCCGATGGGTCCGCACGCTCGACGAACTCCTGCCGCCGGCAACCCGCCAGATCGTGACGATCGACGAGGCAACCGAGTCGTTCGTGGGCACCGAGCCGTCCCGTCGGCTCGTGGTGTCGGCCAACTCCGCCCTGCTCCTGCAGGCCCAGAACGGGGCGACGACCCCGACCGCCGACGGTTCACCCCCGCCGGCGGCGCCGCTTGCCCCAGGGATCACGGTGCAGGTCGGACTCGACGGCGCCGAGGATCCGACGATGGAGATCTGGGTGGACGACACCGGCATCGTGCGCAAGTCGATCATGTCTCCACAACTCGGTGGTGAGACGATCACCGTCACCTCGGTGTCGGGCGAACCGTTCCAGCCGGTCTTCCCGACTCCAGACGCGGTCTCGCCGCTCACCGCCGAAGTGCTGTTCCGCCTCGGCCTCTGAGGCGCGGATCGACGAAACGATCCGACGACCCGGAATCGCCGGACCGGCAGCGACTCAATGGCCGCTGAGCACGTTCTTGAGCACGGCGACCGTGACGGCAACGGCGAGCAGCGAAGCACCGTAGACGAGGGAACGAACCCGTCCCGCTCCGCTCGATCGAGCCACCTGAAAGCCGACGAGTGCGATGAACAACGCAAGGAGCTCACGCACAACATCGAGCTCCGCCGTCGACGGCCACAGGAGCACCGGGATGGTGGCGAGCACTGCGACTCCGACCGCGCCGACCAGCTGAGCGACGATCGCGTCGGCGTCGCTCCGACGAATTCGCCCTTGCGCCACCACTCGGGCCGACACGCGAAACGCAAAGATGTGAGCGAGCGTCAGGCCAACGGTCGTTCCCCAGATGATCCCGAGAGCGCGCACGTGGCCATCAGACACCTGCTCAGCGACTGCGGTCAACGCTGCAAGCAAGCACACAGCGACGTACATCGCCATGACCCACGCTTCCTTGCGCAGCTCCAGTCGATGATCGTCCACGCCGGGAGATTCGTCGACGGAGTTCACGCCCCGAGCGTAGGCAGGTGTCCGACGGCATCGAAGAGACCACTCTGCGATGAACGCGCGCCAAGCCAGGCTGCCGCCGAGCAGCGACGAAACATTTTGTACAATCGCCGAGAGCACTGCCGACGCGATCCGTAGGGTCGGGCCAGTGGCCGACCGGCATCGCCTGACCATCCGTTCCATCGATCCCGACCCGCGCGGCGCCTCGATCCGCTCCGCGGCCGCCCATCTCGGACTCTCACTGCCGGACCCCGTCGAGGTGGCCGACGTGATCCATGTCTCGGGCGCTCTCGATGACGATCAACGAACACGACTCGCCGCAGCGGTCGCCGACCCGCTCCTGCAGCACGCCAGCTGGGACCCCCCACAGGCGGACGGCATCGAGGTCACGTTCCTCCCCGGCGTCACCGACACGTCGGCCGACGCGGTGTTGCACGCGGCCCTCCAGCTCGGCATCGAGTTGACGACAGCCGCCACGGCTCGCCGTATCGAGTTCGGCGGCAGCGTCGACGCCGATCTCGCGGACGAAGTTGTCCGCCGCGTCGTCGCGAACGCGGTCATCGAGCGTTGGGGACACGGGCTCGTCGAGCCACCGCACCTCGACGATGCGCCGGGACACGCCGACGCCGAACTGATCACGATCCGCGGCCTGGACGACGGGGGCCTCCTGGCACTGAACGCAGAGCGTTCGCTGTACCTCGACCTCGAGGAACTCCGCGTGATCCGCGACGAGTACGAACGCCTGGGCCGCGACATCACCGACGTCGAGATCGAGACACTCGCCCAGACATGGAGCGAGCACTGCGCCCACAAGACGTTCCGTGCGATCATCGACACCACCGGCGGGCCCGACGGGCCGGCCGAGGTCACCCCGCTGATGGCTCAACTCCGCGGGTGCACCGAATCGATCGATGCACCGTTCGTGCGGTCGGCGTTCGTCGGCAATGCCGGCGTCATCGAGTTCACCGAGGGCACCACGATCGCCCTCAAGGCCGAGACCCACAACCATCCGTCGGCCGTCGAACCGTTCGGCGGCGCCAACACCGGCGTCGGCGGCGTCATTCGCGATGTGCTGGGCATCGCCCACCGCCCGATCGCCGTCACGGACATCCTGTGTTTCGGACCCGCCGACCTCCCGCTCGCCGACCTGCCCGATGGGGCGCTGCATCCGCGTCGGATCCGCGACGGCGTGATCGACGGAGTCGCGGACTACGGCAACAAGATCGGCCTGCCGACCGTCGCCGGTGCCGTGCTCTACGACCCCGCCTACACCACCAACCCGCTCGTATTCGCGGGGTGCATCGGCACTGCGCCGAGCCGCCCGATCCACGACGGACCGTTCCCTGGCGACCGCGTCGTCGTGCTCGGCGGCGCAACCGGGCGTGATGGCATCCGCGGGGCCACGTTCTCGTCGGCCACGATGGACGCGACGACCGGTGAGGTCGCCGGCGCGAGCGTGCAGATCGGTGACCCGATCGTCGAGAAGCTGCTGATCGATGCGCTGATCGGCGCCGAGGATCTCTACTCGGCGATCACCGACTGCGGTGCCGGCGGGCTCTCGTCGGCGATCGGCGAGATGGCCGAAGGCGTCGGCGCCGACATCGACCTCGACGTCGTCCCGCGCAAGTACCCGGGTCTCGACCCGTGGGAGGTCTGGCTGTCGGAGGCTCAGGAACGCATGGTGATCGCGGTGCCGCCCGAGCACCTCGCGGCGGTGCAACAGCGGTGCGATCGCGTCGGCGTCTGCCTGGCCGATGTGGGAGTGTTCACGGGTGACGGGCACCTGGTGGTGCGCCATCAGGGCCACGTCGTCGTCGATCTCGACACCGAGTTCCTCCACGACGGACGTCCTCAGCGTCGCATGACGGCGGAACTCCCGACACCGAACCGATACGACCGCACCGGACGAACCGTGGCCGACCCCGCCGCCACGATCCTCGCACTGCTCGCCCATCCGAACATCGCTTCCAAGGCCGACACGATCCACCGTTACGACCACGAGATTCTCGGCGCAACGGTCGTTCGTCCGCTCGTCGGTGCCGCGGCCGACGGGCCCGCCGACGGGGTGGTCCTGGCCAATCCCGGCTCGCAGGAGGGCATCGCCATCGGGATCGGCGTGAACCCGTGGTACGGCCTCCACGATCCCGAGGCCATGGCGTTCGCGGTCATCGACGAGGCGATCCGCAACGTGGTCGCGGTCGGCGCCGACCCCGACCGCGTGGCCCTGCTCGACAACTTCTCGTGGGGCGACCCGAGACGTCCCTCCACACTGGGTGAACTGGTCGCTGCCGTCGACGGCTGCTGTGCGGGCGCCCGTATGTACAACGCGCCGTTCGTGTCCGGCAAGGACTCGCTGAACAACGAGTACGTGGGCGCCGACGGCCAACGCCACGCCGTGCCACCGACGCTCGTGATCACCGCCGTGGCCCACGTCCCCGACGCCGATCACTGCGTGACCCCCGACCTGGCCGAGCCCGGCAACGCGCTGATCTTGATCGGCCAGACCGAAGCCGAGTTCGCGGGATCGCACCTCGACCTCGTCCAGGCGGTGCCTCCCAGTGCCGGGGTCGCCCCAGCCCCCGACCCCGATGCTCCTGAGACGTATCGCCACCTCCACGCAGCGATGCGCGCCGGACTGGTCGTGGCATGTCACGACGTCAGCGAAGGCGGCCTCGCCGTCGCACTTGCGGAGATGTGCATCGCCGGACGCCTGGGAGCGCACGTCGACACGCTCCCGCACGAGAACCTCGCGACGGCGCTGTTCAGCGAGTCGTCCGGACGCCTCGTCGTCGAGGTTCGCCCACGCAGCGTCGATGCGTTCATGAAGATCATGGGGAGAGCCGCTGGTCGAATCGGCGAGGTGACCGACGACTCGATGCTGACAATCGTCGGCGTCGAGCCGATCCCCGTCGACCACTTGGCCGATGCGTTCAACGATGGTGGTGCCCGATGAGCAAGGTTCGTGCCCTCGTGATCGCTGGGCCTGGCACCAACCGCGACCGCGACGTCGAGGACGCCCTCGAACGCGCTGGCGCCGACGCCCGAATCGTGCTCGCCACCGAACTCGTCGCCCAGCCCAGCCT
Organism: Ilumatobacteraceae bacterium; assembly: GCA_963741755.1. GTDB lineage: Bacteria > Actinomycetota > Acidimicrobiia > Acidimicrobiales > Ilumatobacteraceae > Sva-07. Next base: position 422,801 of record CAVUJG010000002.1, read on the forward strand.
TCTCGACGATGCCGGCCTCGCCGTGGTCGCCGGTGGGTTCAGCTACGCCGACTCGCTCGGCGCGGGACGGATGCTGGCGCTCGACCTCGCGCTCGGCGTCGGTGACGCGCTGCGCAGCTTCGTCGCCGACGGACGACCGTTGATCGGAATCTGCAACGGGTTCCAGGTCCTCACCGCAGCGGGCCTGCTCCCGGGAGCGCTGGGCCACAACGCACAGGGCCGCTTCGACTGCCGCTGGGTCGTGCTCGACCCGGTGCCGACGAGTGTGTCGGTGTGGACGACGGGCATCGCCGATCCGATCCACTGTCCGATCGCTCATGGCGAGGGTCGATACGTGCACCCCGACCCTGACGCGCTTGCCGCCGCGGGTCAGGTCGCCCTCCGCTATCGCAGCACCAACCCCAACGGCTCCGTTGCCGACATCGCCGGGGTCTGCGATCCGTCGGGCGTCGTACTCGGGCTGATGCCGCACCCCGAGAACCACATCGTGCGCCGCCAGCATCCTCGACACACACGAGGGGGCGGCGGCGACGCCCACCTGGGCCTTCGTCTGTTCGACAACGGCATCCGCCACGCGAAAGGTCTGTGATCACAGTGACCGTCTCGCTTCCGGATCCGCTCCCCGAGCCACTCCTCGACGTCGCACTCCCGCTGGCAGACTCTCGCGTCGGCAAGGTGCGGGTGTCATACGGGCTGCCCGACCGCCGGCGGCTGTTCGTCACCACGGACCGACTGTCGGCATTCGATCGCATCATCGCCGGCGTCCCGTACAAGGGCCAGGTGTTGAACCAGCTGTCGTGGTGGTGGTTCGAGCACACTCGCGACATCGTCGCCAACCATGCGCTGTCGACCCCCGACCCGAACGTCCTGATCGCCACCGAAGCGACGCCGCTGACGGTCGAAGTGATCGTGCGGGGATACATCACCGGGGTCACCGACACCGCCCTGTGGACCCGGTACGCGGCCGGCGAACGGACGATCTACGGGCATCGCTTCGCCGACGGGCTGCGCAAGAACACGCCGCTCGCCGAACCGATCGTGACACCAACGACGAAGGGTGCCGACGGCGCACACGACGAACCGCTGTCGTCGGCCGCAGTGGTTGCCGACGGCCACGTTCCAGCCGAGCTGTGGGACCGTGTCGAAGCTGCGGCACTCGCCCTGTTCCAGCGCGGCAGCGAGCGCGGGCTGCATGCCGGGCTGATCCTGGCCGACACCAAGTTCGAGTTCGGAGTCGATGGCGACGCCAACCTGCTGTTGATCGACGAAGCGCTCACACCCGACTCGTCGCGCTGGTGGATTGCTGAGAGCTACGACGAACGCCTCACCGCTGGCGAAGAACCCGAAAGCCTCGACAAGGAAGTGGTCCGCAGAGCGCTCGCAGCCGCCGGCTACACGGGCGACGGACCGATTCCCGAGCTGCCTGCCGATGTGTGGAGTGCCACGGCACGACGGTACATCGACGCCTTCGAACGACTGACCGGCCTCGGCTTCCTGCCGGGCGCCTACCCTCTGGGACCACGGATCAACGCCGCACTGGCAGGACTGGACATCGACTGACATGGGCACTCCCATCGCTTGCACACCGATCCCCGACGACTCGTCGTTCCACCACGTCGACGACACGCCCAAGGACGAATGCGGCGTCCTGGCGATCTCCACGCCGCACGGCGATGGCGTCGCCCAGCTGGCGTTCTTCGGCCTGTTCGCCCTCCAACACCGGGGCCAGGAGGCGGCGGGCATCGCGGTCAGCGACGGCAAGCGCGCACGGGTCCACAAGGAAGCCGGCCTGGTCGCCAACGTGTTCACCCCCGAAGCGCTGGCTCCACTGACGGGCTATCACGCCATCGGCCACACTCGGTACTCCACGACCGGTTCGAACGCCGAGCGCAACATTCAGCCGTTCCTCGTCGAGACGATGCACGGCCCGCTCGCACTGGCCCACAACGGCAACCTCGTCAACGCGCCGGCACTGCGCGACGAGCTGTTGAACCGGGGATTCGGACTCACCGCCACGAGCGACTCCGAGGTGATGACGCTGATGCTGGCCGCGGCCGGCGGCCAGACTTGGAAAGAGCGAATCGAGCGGACATTGCCTGCGTGGAAGGGCGCATTCTCGCTCGTGTTGCTCGCCGCCGACCACGTGATCGCCGTGCGCGACCCGTGGGGATTCCGGCCGTTGTCGGTCGGGCGACTCCCGCACGGAGGACACGCCGTGGCATCCGAGACCTGCGCGCTGTCGACGCTCGGCTGTGTCGACATCGACGAGGTGAAGCCGGGCGAGATGGTCACGCTCCAAGGGGCCGAGCTGCATCGCTCGCAAGTCCTCGCACCGCAGCCCCGCGGCGCACGGTGCACGTTCGAGTTCGTGTACTTCTCGCGGCCCGATTCGGTGTGGGACGGCCACAACGTGCACCACGTCCGCCAACGGCTCGGCCTGCGACTCGCACAGGAGGCGCCGGCCGACGCCGACGTGGTGATCCCCGTGCCCGACTCGTCGATCCCCGCAGCGATCGGGTACTCCAACGAGAGCGGCATCCCGTTCAACGACGGGCTGATCAAGAACCGCTACATCGGGCGTACGTTCATCGAGCCGACCCAGGACATCCGTGAGCGAGGCGTCGCACTGAAGTTCAACGCGCTGCGCGAGAACCTCGACGGCAAGCGTGTGGTGATGATCGACGACTCGCTGGTGCGCGGCACGACCGCCGGCCCGCTCGTGAAACTGGTGCGAGACGCAGGGGCGACCGAGGTGCATGTGCGCATCACGTGTCCGCCGATCACCCACGCCTGCCACTTCGGCGTCGACATGGGCCACGACGGCGACCTCATCGCAGGCCGCATGACGATCGAGGAGATGCGCGAGCACATCGGCGCAGACAGCCTCGCCTTTCTCTCCCTCGACGGGATGATGCTGGCCGTCGCCGAGCGCGAGAGCGGCGACGACGACGGCTACTGCAACGGCTGCTTCACCGGCAACTACCCGATCCACGTCGGCGACGCCCAAGCCAAGCTCGCCTTCGAAGGCGTCCTCGCGTGACCCACCCCACGCTTCTCGTGAACAATTCCACGACTCAGAGGTGGAATTGTTCACGAGAACAATGCCGAGCAGGGAGCTCCGACTGATGCGGGTGCTGGTGATCGGTGGGGGCGGCCGCGAGCAGGCGATCGCGTGGGCGTGCCGTCATCACAGCCACGACGTGCGGCTCGCACCGGACCTCGGTGACGCGTCGCCCGACGACACCGACCTCGTGTTTCCCGGCCCCGAAGCAGCGCTTGCTGCCGGTGTCGCCGACGAGTGCGCCCGCCGCGGCGTTCCGTGCTTCGGGCCGACGGCGGACCTCGCCCGCCTGGAGTCGTCCAAGACGTTCGCACGTGAGTTGGCGACATCGCTCGGGATCGCCGGACCCCGGTTCCGCGTCCTTCGACGACCACGACGCTGCGATCGCCTGGTGGCACGAACTCGATCGACCGGTGGTCGTCAAGCTCGACGGCCTCGCAGCCGGCAAGGGCGTCAGCGTTCCCGAGGGCGACGCCGCAACCATCGAGGCGATCCGCTCCACCAGCGGTCAGTTCCTGCTCGAAGAACGCCTCGTGGGCCCCGAGTGTTCGCTGCTGGCGCTGTGCGACGGCGTCCGGGCGGTCGCCCTGCCGCTGGCACAGGACCACAAGCGGCTCGGCGAGGGTGATACCGGCCCGAACACCGGCGGCATGGGCGCCTATGCGCCCGCTCCGGTCCCCTACGCCGCCGACGATCTCGTCGCCGAGTTCGTCCAACCGGTGCTCGACCACTTCGCCGCCGCCGGAACGCCCTATGTCGGGGTGATCTTCGCCGGCCTGATGCTGACCCCCGACGGCCCACGTCTGATCGAGTACAACGTCCGCCTCGGCGATCCCGAGGCTCAGACCGTGCTCCCCCTCGTCGAGACCGACATCGCCGAACTCGCCCTGCTCGCCACCCAGGGCCAGCTCGATCAACTGCCCGTGATCGTTCGCTCGCAAGCCGCACTCACGGTGGTCGCAGCGGCCGCTGGCTACCCCGCGGCACCGGTCGCCGGCGCCGCCATCGTCGACGAGATGGTCAGTGGAGCGATCGGCCCAGATGGCACCACGACGCTGCGTTTCGATGCCGGCGTCGATGCGGACGGATGTGTCGCCGGCGGCCGCGTCCTCGCGGTCACCGGGATCGGGTTCGATCTCGCCGAAGCTCGAGCGGCTGCGTACGACCACATGGCTCGAATCCACTTCGACGGCATGCAGGTACGCCGCGACATCGGCTGGCGAGCCCTCGGAGCCGAACTGACGTCGTATGCGGCTGCCGGTGTCGACATCGACGAAGGAACGCGTGCGGTCAGCGAGATGAAGGCCGCCGTCGAGGCAACCCACGACAACGGCGTGCTCAAGGGCGTCGGATCGTTCGGCGGCGTGTTCTCTGCGAAGGCGATCCTCGAACTCGACGACCCCGTGCTCGTTGCATCGACCGACGGGGTCGGCACCAAGGTCGAGCTCGCCGCCCGGCTCGGGATGGTTCGCGGCGTGGGGATGGACATCGTCAACCACTGCATCGACGACGTGCTCGTGCAGTCGGCGAGACCACTGTTCTTCCTCGACTACATCGCCGCGTCGGTCCTCGACGCCGACATGGTCGCCGAGGTCGTGCGCGGCATGGCTGATGCCTGCCGGGCCGCCGGATGCGCGCTGCTCGGTGGCGAGACCGCCGAGATGCCCGGTGTGTACCAACCCGGCGCCTTCGACATCGCCGGCACGCTGGTCGGCGTCGCCGAACGCTCCGAGCTGCTCCCCCGCCCCGACGTCGCCGCCGGTGACGTGCTCGTCGGCGTGGTGTCGAGCGGACCCCACACCAACGGCTACTCGCTCCTGCGCAAGGTGTTCGACTGGATCCCGATGGACGTCGTGCCCGACGGCTTCGAACGGCCGCTCGGCGAAACACTGCTCGAACCGCACCGCTCGTATCTCGATGTGCTGCGCGGCGCTCTCGACTCCGGGACCGTGAAGGCGCTCGCGCACATCACGGGCGGCGGCTTGCCGGAGAACCTGCCCCGAGTGCTGCCCGCCGACGTCGATGCGGTGATCCAACTCGGGTCGTGGCCGGTGTCGCCGTTGTTCCGCCTCGCCCGCGAGCTGACGCCGCAGATGTCGACCGACGAGCTCTACCGGACGCTGAACATGGGCATCGGCATGGTCATCGTGTGCGCCCCCGACGAGGTGGCGACGCTGCAGGCGACGATCGACGAGCCCACCTGGATCATCGGCAACCTCGTCCCCGGCGCCGGCACCGTCCAGCTGACCTGAGGATTACATCAGGGGTCAGACCCGCGATGTAATCCGGCGTGACTTTTCGTTCAGAGGGCAGCCCACCAGTCGGCGAGATCGGTAAGTTCGACACATGGGAACCTCCGCTGCCCGCTCCAAGCGACTGGTGGTGCTGGTCTCCGGCTCGGGCTCGAATCTGCAGGCGATCATCGACGCCTGCGCCGACGATCGACTGCCCGCCGAGGTGGTAGCGGTGGTGTCGAACAAGCCGGACGTGTTCGCGCTCCAGCGAGCCGACGCTGCCGGCGTGCCCGCCGTTCACGTCGGAGTCCATCCCGGCGAGGAACGCTCGGACTACGACGCCCGCCTCGCCGACGTCGTCGCCGGATTCGATCCTGACCTGGTGGTACTTGCCGGCTGGATGCGCATCCTCACCATGAGCTTCCTCGGGTGGTTCCCTCAGCGCGTCGTCAACCTCCACCCGGCGCTCCCCGGCGACTTGCCCGGCACCGGAGCCATCGAGCGGGCATGGCAGGAAGCCCTCGACGGCACACGAACCCACACCGGCGTGATGGTCCACCTCGTGCCCGACGAAGGCGTCGACGACGGACCCGTGCTCGGCACGGCGACCGTCGAGATCGATGTCGCAGCGGGCTTCGACGCCTTCGCCACGCACGTCCACGACATCGAACATCAGCTGCTCGTCGACACCCTCACCGACATGTGCTCAGCCGCACCCCACCGCACGCCCGATCTGACGGAGGTCTCCGCATGACCCGCACGAATCCCAACGACGCCTTCTTCGATCGCTTCGAGGCGCTCACGTTCGACGATGTGGTCGTCGTCCCCGGCTGGTCCGAGACGCTGCCCGATGCCGTCGACACCAGCGCCACGTTCGCCCGCGACATCGAACTGGCCGTGCCGCTCGTGTCAGCCGCCATGGACAAGGTCACCGAGGGTCGCATGGCAGTCGCCATGGCCCGCCATGGCGGTATCGGCGTGATCCACCGCAACATGTCGATCGCCGATCAGGCAGCCGAGGTGCAGAAGGTCAAGCGTTCTCAGTCGGGAATGATCACCGACCCGGTCACCCTGCCACCCACGGCGCTGCTGCAAGACGCCGAGGACCTGATGGCGAAGTTCAAGTTCTCGGGAGTCCCCATCACCGACCCCGATGGCCGCCTCGTGGGCATCCTCACCAACCGCGACATCCGGTTCTGCGAAGGTGCCGACTTCGAACGGCCCGTCACCGAATTCATGACCGCTGCAGGCCTCGTCACCGCCGAGGTCGGCACGTCGCTCGATCAGGCCAAGGCCATCCTCCAGCAGCACCGCATCGAGAAGCTGCCCCTCGTCGACGGCGACGGTCGCCTCGCCGGTCTGATCACCGTCAAGGACATCCAGAAGCGGCTCGACTTCCCGAACGCGTCACGCGACGGTCGCGGCCGACTCCGCTGCTGCTGCTGCCGTCGGAGTCGGCGCTGACCTCGAGGAACGGGTCGAAGCGCTCGTCGAGATGGGCGTCGATGCCGTCTCCATCGACACTGCACACGGCCACTCGGCCAACGTCGTCAAGGCGATCCAGCGCATCAAGGGGTCGTGGCCCGAACTCGCGGTCACCGCCGGCAACGTCGTCACCGAAGAGGGCGTCGAGTCGCTTGCGGAGGCGGGAGCCGACGCGGTCAAGGTCGGCGTCGGCGCCGGTTCGATCTGCACTACCCGCGTCGTGTCGGGTGCCGGCATGCCGCAGTTGTCAGCGATCTGGTTCGCCGCCAAGCGAGGACGCGAGCTCGGCATTCCGATCATCGCCGACGGGGGCATCACCTACTCCGGCGACATCGTCAAGGCGATGGTGGCCGGCGCGTCGACGGTGATGCTCGGCTCACTGCTCGCCGGCACCGAGGAGAGCCCCGGTGAGATGGAGTTGTTCGAAGGCCGTCGCTACAAGAGCTACCGCGGGATGGGGTCGATGGGAGCCATGACCGGCGACAGCCAGGACCGCTACGCCACCGGCCAGTCCTCCGGTGGTACGACCGCAGTCGGCGCCGGATCGAACAAGCTCGTGCCAGAAGGCATCGAAGGCCGCGTGCCGTATGCCGGGCCGCTCGGCGACGTCGCCTATCAGCTCGTCGGCGGGTTGCGCTCGGGAATGGGCTATGCGGGAGCGGCCACACTCGATGCGCTCCGCGGCGCTCGCCTCATGCGGGTCACCACCGCAGGGCGCGAGGAGAGCCACCCGCACGACGTGACGATCACCAAGGAAGCGCCGAACTACCAACGTTCCTGACGCGTTCGACCGGTCCGTTCGACCGGTCCTGTCAGGCCGGTTTGCGGGCGATCACGAACTGGTGGTCGTTGCGGAACCGGTAGATGCCGTGACGGTCCTTCAGCGCCTCGACCGACTCCATCACCCGCGGCCGCAAGGCGTCGGCGCCGACCTTCTCGAGGGCGGGAACGGCCGGACCGACGCTCGAGATCGCCCGCCACGCAGTGTCGGCGTCCGGCCACTCGACGGTCGAGGTCCGACCGCCTCGCTCGATCACCTCGAAACCTGTCGACTCGAGCATCGCCTCGGCGACGCCGGGGCGGGCGATGTCGTTGGTGCGCTTCATGCCGTTCATGTGCGTCTCCGGCGAGTTCAGCGCAAACGTGATGAAGCACGGGCGCAGGTCGAGGTGCCCGTTGCCCCAGAAGCTGATCCCGATCCGTCCACCGGGCTTCAGTACTCGATGCGCCTCGACGAGGGCTCCCTCGCATCCGCCCCACACCCCGTTGATCGACGTGACCGCGTCGAAGGACTCGTCCGCCCACGGCAGCTCGAACATGTTGCCGATGCGCAGGTCGGCATCGGGGGCGCGGTCGCGGGCGATCTCGACGAGGGGTGCCGCCGCGTCGATCCCGGCCGCTGCCGCGCCCATCTCGTCGGCGTAGCGAACAGCGAGCCCCGACCCGCAGGCGATGTCGAGCATCGAGGTCCCCTCGTCGACGCCGACGCGCCGGAAAATCGCCTGGATCACGTCGACCGCATAGTGCTCGAACAGGCATGCCCAGTCGCGTGATCGCCGCCCCCAGGCGGTGCCGGCCGCCTCCCAGTCGTGGCCCTCCGGTGTGTCGGCCGGATGCTGCTCGTCGGACAGTGCGTGGGTCGTGTCGTTCACGGTCATGGGCTTCATGGTGACGATGCTTGGCCGATCAGGTCTTGGAGATGGCATGGAGATGCTCATCTCCACCTCATCTCCAAGCATCGGCTCGGGCGGTCCGTCACCGTGGTGATCGACAACCACCGACCCGGCACGGGACACCGATCCCGTCCGGACATCAAGGAGCAACCACCATGACCATCACCGAAACCAGCACCGAAACCCCCGCCGTCGACAATGGCGTCAACGTCGAGGCCCTGCTCGGAGCCCGCGAGCACATGACCGAGATGCCCGAGCTGGCGCAGTTCCAGTGGCGTGCAGACTGCGAGTGGGTCAACGGAACCCACAGCCGCACCACCGTCGAGAAGTTCCGCGGCGCCGGCGGCGATCAGACCCACCGCCAGCCGTACTCGGCCGACACCGACCACCCGGAGCTCTTCGCTTCCGCCGACAACGGCCCGACCCCGCCGGAGATGCTGCTGATCGGCCTGGCCGGATGTCTGACCGCCGGCGTTGCGTCGGTGGCCACCCACCGCGGCGTCCAGCTGCGGTCCGTCAAGGCAACCGTGGAGGCCGAGATGGACCTCGCTGGGATCCTCGGCATCGACAGCGATGTCCGCAACGGGTTCTCCGGAATCCGGGTGCACTACGACATCGACGCCGACGCCACCAAGGCCGAACTCGAGGGCATCGTCGCCCAGTCGCAGAAGCGGTCGGCGTCATTCGATGTCATCGCGAACCCGACGTCGATCGTCGTGTCGGTCAACTGATCCGTCAACTGATCCGTCAATTGATCGTCGACCGAACGGCCGCGAGCACCGGAGTGAGTCCGATGACTGCAACCCGAACCACCGATGTCGTCGTGATCGGCGGCGGGCAGGCGGGCTTGGCGATGAGCCACTGCCTGACCCGCCGATCCGTCGATCACGTCGTGCTCGAACGCGGCGACACCGCGAACTCGTGGAGGACGCAGCGTTGGGACTCACTCCGATTGCTCACACCCAACTGGCTGAGCCGGCTTCCGGGATGGGCCTACCGGGGCGATGACCCCGACGGGTACATGACCGCCCACGAGGTCGCCGCCCATCTCGACGGCTACCGGCGTTCGTTCGATGCCCCGGTCCGCAACGGCACCAGCGTGTCGAACATCGAGTCGTCCGACGCCGCTCACGTGGTCGCCACCGACGCCGGCGAGTGGCGGGCACGGGCGGTGGTGATCGCCACAGGTGCGTGCAGCGATCCGCACATCCCACCGATCGCGAACGACATGCCGGATCATCTCGACCACGTGTCGCCGATCCACTACCGCAACCCCGATCAGCTCGCCGACGGTGGCGTCCTGGTCGTCGGGGCGTCGGCATCCGGGTTGCAGATCGCCGACGAACTCAGCCGTGCGGGTCGCGAGGTGACCCTGGCCGTCGGCGATCACGTCCGCCTGCCCCGCACCTACCGTGGCATGGACATCCACTGGTGGATGGACGCCGTCGGTCAGCTCGACGAACGGTACGACGAGGTGCCCGACATCGGCCGCGCCCGCCGGCTGCCGTCGCTGCAGCTCGTCGGCACACCCGAGCGCCGCGACCTCGACCTGAACGCCGTGGCCGCCAACGGTGCTCGGCTCGTCGGCCGGCTCGTCGGGTGCAACGGACATCGGGCGCAGTTCTCGGGTTCGTTCGCCAACATGTGCGCATCCGCCGATCTCAAACAGGCCCGGCTGCTCGACCTCTGCGACGAACACGCGACCGCCCACGGTCTCGACGGCGAGCTCGGCGAGCCGTCGCGACCCACGCCCACGACCGTGGGACCGCCCGTACTGGAGGCCGATCTCCGACCGATCGGCACGATCGTGTGGGCCACCGGGTTCCGGCCGAGGTACACATGGCTCGACCCCCGGCTGCTCGACCGGAAGGGGCGACTCGTGCACGACGGCGGTGTCCTTCCCGCGCCGGGCATGTACGTGCTGGGGTTGCCGTTCCTGCGACGGCGCAAGTCGAGCTTCCTCGACGGGGTCGGCCCCGACGCCGACGAACTCGCGACCCACCTCGTCGGTCATCTCGCGACCACCGCCAGCCGGGTCTGACCCGACGGCGACGCGTCGGATCGCTCGAACGTGGCAAGCTCATGCGACAGGTCGGCGAGCGCGCACCGTTCACCGACGGGGGGCGTACGGATGATCATCGAATTCGGCGACTGCGAACTCGACCTCGATCGGGTCGTGTTGCGTCGTGGCGGCGACGAGGTGCCGGTCGAGCCGCAGGTGTTCGACGTCCTGGCGATTCCTCGCCGAGCGACCACGGCGAGGTGGTGCGCAAGGAGGAGCTCCTCGACGAGATCTGGGGCGATCGTTTCGTCAGCGAGTCGGCGCTCACGTCGCGACTGAAGTCGGCGCGTCGAGCGGTCGGCGACGACGGCACCCGCCAGGCGGTGATCCGCACGGTGCACGGCAAGGGCTACGAGTTCGTCGCCGAGGTCCGGGTCGTCGAGGGTCGATCCGATGCCCACGACGCCGTCGACGAGCCGACTCGGGAACTACCGATCGCCCTGCAACGGCTGATCGGCCGTGACGAGATCCTGGCGGCGTTGATCGAAGAGCTCGCCGAGAGCCGGCTCATCACGCTCGTGGGGAGCGCCGGTGTCGGCAAGACATCGCTCGGACTGGAACTGGCCCGAGCGGCCGCTTCGCACTACGCCGATGGCGTGTTCGTCGTCGAGCTGGTCACGGTCGACGACCGCGACGCTGCCTTCGCATCGGTCGCCGGAGTGCTCGGAGTCAACACCGGACTCGGCCTGTCGATCGAGGATGCGATCGTCGACGTGCTCCGCGCCCGCAACACCCTGTTGCTGCTCGACAACTGCGAGCACCTCGTGGAGCCGATTGCCGAGCTGGTGGACCGGATTCTTCGTGCAGCGCCTCATGTCTCGATCGTGGCCACCAGTCGCGAGACGTTGGCGGTGATGGGCGAACACGTGCGCCCGGTGGCGCCGCTGTCCGTCGACGGTCTCGCTGCGACGCCGTTCGTCGACCTGGCGAACGTCCCGGCGGTGGCGCTGTTCCTCGAGAGGGCGCAAGCCGCCGACCCGGATTTCGAGCTGACCGAGCAGAACGCGCCAGCGGTGGTGGAGATCTGCCGGCGGCTCGACGGCATCCCGCTCGCATTGGAACTGGCGGCATCGCGGGCGAGGACGATCGACGTCACCGAGATCGCGAGTCGGCTCGACGAGCGCTTCCGCCTCCTCAAGGGGATCCGGCGGGGTGCCGATCCCCGCCATCGCACGTTGCAGGACGCGATCGGATGGTCGTACGAGCTGCTCGACGACGACGAGAAGCGGGTCTTCGCATCGCTCGCGGTGTTCGCCGGGCAGTTCGATCTGACGGCCGCGGAGTCGATCTCCGATGGTGACGACGACGTGCTCGACGTCCTCACGCGGCTCGCCGAGCGTTCGATGCTGGCAGTGAGGCGTTCACCCGGAGGCGGGACGCGCTACGAGATGCTCGAGACGCTGCGCGAATACGGACGGAGCCGTCTCGACGACGAGCGCAGCGTGACCCTCTATTCCACGCACGCCCGTCAGTTCGCCGGTGCTGCCGCGGCGATCGAGGCGGGACTGAACTCCGCCGACGAAGGCGTGGCGGTGGCTCGTGCCGATGCGTCGTTCGCCGACCTTCGCGCTGCGCAGCGGTTCTCGATGGAGATCGGCGACGTCGACACAGCATTCGGCCTGGCATGTGCGATGCGCGAGTACGGGATGCGCACGCTGCACTACGAGGTGTTCACCTGGTCCGATGCCATGTCGGAGATGCCGGGCGGGTCCGAGCACACGGCGTATCCGGTGGTGCTGGGCGTGCGTGCGTACGGAGCCTTCTGCCGGGGCGAGTTCGATCGGTCGTTGGAGTTGGCGGGCGCCGCCAAGGCGGCCGAGCAGACGCTCGGTGTGGAGCCAGTCGGGCTGGCCGAGCGGGTGCGGGCGAACGTGTACTACGCGATCGACGAGCTGGATCGCGGGGTTGCGGAGAACGCCCATCTGATCGAACTGGCCGACGCCTCCGGGAACGATTCGCGGCGAGCGCACGCCTTCTACATGGCGTCGGTCGCGGCCAGTTCGTGCGGCGACTACGACGAAGGGCATCGGCTCAGCCAGTCGGCTCGCCGGGCAGCCGAACGCACCGGCGGCATCACAGACCTGGCGTGCTCGTGGGTGGCCGAGGGGTTCTCGATCCATGGCGACGATGCGCATGCGCTGAGTGCGTTCGCGCACGGCGACCGTCTCGCACGTTCGGTCGGCAATCGATGGATGAGTGCGTTCGCTCGAACCGAGATCGGTGCGCTCCGGGTTTCGCATGGCGACCTCGAGTCCGGTTGCGAGGAGCTCGCCGAGCAAGTCGACGTCTGGTATCGCACCGGCGAATGGGCACAGCAGTGGCACACCCTGATGCGCTGCGTGATCGCACTCGATCGGATCGGCCAGCCTGCGGTGGCCGCTGAGGTGCTCGGCTCGATCGAGGCGCACAGCGCGATCGGGGCACCGCCGCTGATGGTGACGCTGCGCGACCTGGTGCTCGACACGAGGGCATCGATCGAGACGCAGCTCGGTTCCGAACGGTCCGCCTCGTGCCGGGCCGCCGGCGCGGATCTCCCCGTTGCCACCACGGTCGAGCGCACTCGCGCCGCACTCCGTGGCCGGCCGCTCGAGACGTGACCACAGCGGGCAATCCCGGCGCGAGCAACCCCGCTCTGGCGCGTACGAGTCGTCGAGCAGTGACCAAACACGAAACTCAACGCTGAGTGGGAAGCTTGAAGGACAACGTCGCGGTTGGTCACCGCTGATGACGAATGTTTCCACCGACGAGGAGGTCCTCACATGATCGGCCACGATCCCAACCGAACCTACCGGGCCGCGGTGATCGGTGCCGGCTCGGGCGGCCTCACGCTGGCGATCGGACTGGCGGGATTCGGCCATGACGTCGTGCTGATCGAGGGCGGCCAGGTCGGTGGAGACTGCACCAACCTCGGATGCATACCATCGAAAGCTCTGCTCCACGCCGCTCGCTGCGGGACCGGCGACCCGCTCGCGTGGACACGGGCAAAGCGTGACGTCCTCGCACGCCGCGAGGACGACGAGATGATTCATGACGAGCGGATTCACCTCGTTCGCGGCTGGGCATCGCTCACCGCCCCGAGCAGACCACACGTCGTGCAGGTCGACAGCGGAGCGGCAACCAGCTTCGTACGCGCCGATCACATCGTGATCGCCGGCGGATCGCGCCCGGTCACGATCGAGATCGACGGGCTCGCCGGCGAGCGGATCGTCACGAACGAAGAACTGTTCGAACTCGAAGCGGCACCGAACACCCTGCTCATCGTCGGCGGTGGTGCAGTCGCGATCGAGATGGCGACGGCGTTCAACGCTCTCGGCACGACAGTTCACATCGTCGAATCAGCGGATCGGCTGCTCGCATCGGAAGACCAACTGATCACCGAGGTGATCGAGCGATCCCTCGAGGCGCGTGGCATACAGCTGCACCTCAGCTCCTCGTTGGACCGCTTCGACGGTCCCACCGCACTGCTCGTGGATGGCTCGGTGATCGCCGGCGTGGATCGTGTCCTGATGGCCATCGGGCGGCGTCCACGGCTCGACGGACTCGGCCTCGAACGCGCCGGCGTCGACGCAACGGCGTCCGGGATCATCGTCGACGACTGGGGTCGCACATCGATCGATGGGATCTGGGCGGTCGGCGACGTCACGGGCGCAACGCTGACGACACACGGTGCGGGCGCGATCGGACGCCGAGCGGTCCGAGCGATCGCCCTGCCAAAGGTGCCGAAGTTCGGTCGTGTCGGCGCGATCCCCACTGCGGTGTACGGCGAACCCGAAGTCGCATCGGTCGGCATGTCACTCGACACGCTCGATGCGTTTCCGGCAACGTCCCGCCGGCGCATCGTGGTCGACCACGCCGACGTCGACCGCGGCTACACCGACGACATCTCCGATGGTCGCTTGGTCGTCGACGTCGAGCGGTTCACCGGACGGATCCTTCGTGCGGCGATCGTGGGGCCGGGTGCCACCGACCTGATCGGAATGTTCACCATGGCCATCGACAACGGAATCAGCCTGAGGAGAATGTTCGGGACCGTGCACCCGTACCCCTCACACGCCGAGATCATCCGCCAGGCCGCCGACGAGTTCGCCCTCTCGACACTGTCGAACCTTCCACGTGACTGGGCCGCCATGACCCGCGGCCGGATGTCTCGTCGCGCTCGTCGGTGACCCGCAGCCGGGTCGTCTCAGAGGTCGAGGTGCGAGTGATCGGGCTCGACCACGTCGAGACCTGCGTTGATCCATGCTCTGACCCCGCCGACCAGATCGCCGACGTCGGTGAAGCCGAGGTCGAGCAGGTTCGCCGCCGCGAGCGACGAACTGTATCCGCCGTTGCACACCAGAACGAGCGACTGGTCGAACGAGGTGACGTCTGGGTGCCGATACCCGTTGGCAGGGTCCAGATGCCATTCGACGACCGTCCTCGGAACGTGGACCGACCCGGCGATCACACCGAAACGAGCCCGATCGGTTGCCGTGCGAGTGTCGACGATGGTCGGGGCGCTCTCGGTGGCCAGGCGGTCAGCGAGTTCGAGCGGCGTGATTCGAGCGATGCGAGACCGAGCTTCGAACACCTTGTCGTGGATCGTCACGCGCTCGGTACGACGCAGGACCGTGATCTGCACTCCTTCGACTTCGATGCGACGCTGTTCGGTGAGATCGAAGCGGTCGGCTGCGTCCTCGTGCCCCTCGCCGATCACCACGACATCACCGTGCGGGCCGACGTGCTGGGCGGCGCAATGAACGATCGGCGCGATGTCGCGCAAGGCGTCGGAGGGCTCGACGATCACGAGCGTGTAGCGCACCGGCAGTTGCACGCTCGGCCAGTCACCCTGCACGGCGTCTATGCGCACTCCTCGATCCCGCAGCGCCGCCGTGACGACCGAATGACCGCCTCCGAGCGCCAGTGCGTGACGGTGCTCAGCGAGTTGATCGAGCAACACCTCGAGTGGAGTCACCCGGCGAGCCTACGAGCGATGAGCGAACCCCGCAGATCTGGTGTGCTCGCTCACCACCCCGGACTGCCGCGTGCGACGACCTGCGTCAGGCAAGCTTTTCGACGAAGGCTTCGAGTTGGCGCAGGTTGCGACACTCGTACACACCATCGGTGTGCGTGCCGTACTCGCCGACGATCGAGTCGCCCGTGTTCCAGTAGCTGCGTGGCTCGGGGTTCAGCCAGTAGACGTGGCGTGCCTTCTGGGCGATCTCCTTGACCACCCACGCCTGGCTCGCGTGGTAGTTGTTGCGCGCATCGCCGAGCAGGAGGACGGTCGACTTCGGGCCGATGTCCTTGCCGTAACGCTCCCAGAACACCTCGAACGCGTGGCCGTAGTCGGAGTGGCCGTCGACCCACACCACGTCGGCCTCGGTGTTGACCCGGTGGATCGCCTCGGTGATGTCCTCGGTGGCCTTGAAGTAGTCGGTGACCTCGTCGATGCCGTCGATGAACACGAACGATCGAACCTTCGAGAACTGGTTCTGGATCGCGTACACCAGCATCAGCGTGAACCTTGCGAACGCCGCCACCGAACCGGAGATGTCGGCGACCACGATCAGCTCCGGCTTCGCCGGGCGCGGGTACTTGAACTTCGGCTCGGCCGGCACGCCGCCGTAGCTGAGCGAGTGGCGCACCGTGTTGCGGAAGTCGAGCGGGCCCTTGCGACCGTGACGGCGCTTGCGAGCGAGACGAGCGGCGAGCTTGCGGGTCAGCGGATACAGCGACTTCTTCAGCGCTTGCATCTCGTCGCGTGACGCGTGCATGAACTCGACGTCCTCGGGCAGCGGCTTGCGCAGCGTCTTGGCCATCGCCTCGGCGCCGCGGTCGGCGACCAGGCGGCGGCGGATCTCGGCTTCGATCTCGCCCTTGAACTTCTCGATGCGGTCCTCGAACTCCTCTTTCTCGAGGCGCTCCTCCAGCGACGTCAGGTCGCCGTCGGCGTCCTGACGGGCCTGGTCCATCATCTTCTCGAGCATGCCGTCGAGGTCGAGATTCCGCAGCGTGCGGTACAGGTAGTACGTGCCACCGACCGGGCGCCCCGGCTCCATGCCGGCGAAACGCTGCACGGCTTGCTTGGCCATGGCCCGCATCATCCCCTGGTCGCCGTTCATCAGCGCCGACATCAGCATCTGAGCGATCTCTTCGGGCGTGAGATTGTCCATCCCACCGGCGCCGCCCTGGCCTTCCTGCTTCTGCTGCTCCTGCAGCTCACGCCACAGCTCGTCGATGTCGGTGTCGTCGTCGCCCTGGACGAGCTTGTACTCGGGCCCGCGCAGGCTGAAGTACACCTCGAACACCGTTTCGAAGCTGCGCCAGTGGGCGTGGTTCTTGATCAGCGTCGCACCGAGGGCGTACTTGAACGCTTCGCGGTCTTCGATCGGGATGTGCTGGACAGCTTCCATCGCATCGAGGTTCTCCGTGAGGCTGACGGGCAGCCCGGCATTGCGGAGTTCGACGACGAAGCCGTTGAGGAGGTCGAGCATCAGACGATCACTCGTCGACGGAGAGTTCCTTCGCCGCCTTGGCGATGTCGGTCTGGTACTTGAGCAGCACGTTGAGCGTGTCCTTCGCAGTCTGCTCGTCGATGGTGTCGATGTTGAGCAGCATCAGCGTGCGTGCCCAGTCGAGCGTCTCGGACACGCTCGGCGCCTTCTTGAGGTCGAGCTGGCGGATCGAGCGGACGATGCGGGCGACCTGGTCGGCGAGGTGCTCGGTGATGTCGGGCACCTTGGCGAGGACGATCTGCTTCTCACGCTCGAGCTGCGGGTAGTCGACGTGCAGGTAGAGGCAACGACGCTTGAGCGCCTCGGACAGCTCACGAGTGTTGTTCGACGTGAGAAAGACCAGCGGGATCTGCGTCGCAGTGATCGTGCCCAACTCGGGGATCGACACCTGGTAGTCGGAGAGGATCTCGAGCAGCAATGCCTCGGTCTCGACTTCGACGCGGTCGACCTCGTCGATCAAGAGCACCACCGGGTCGGTGGCGGTGATCGCTTCGAGCAGCGGTCGGGTCAGCAGGAACTCGTCGGAGAAGATGTCGTCCTTGATCTCGGTCCAGTCCTCGCCCTGCTCGCCGCGTTCGGTCTGGATGCGCAGGAGCTGCTTCTTGTAGTTCCACTCGTAGAGGGCTTTGCTCTCGTCGAGGCCCTCGTAGCACTGCAGACGGATCAGGCGCGCGTCGGTGATCTCGGCGATCGACTTGGCCAGCTGCGTCTTGCCGGTTCCCGCCGGACCCTCGACGAGGATCGGCTTCTGCAGTCGGTCGGCGAGGTAGGCAACACCGGCGATGCCCTCGTCTGCCAGGTAGTTCACGTCGCGCAGCGCGTCGCGTACCGACTGCACACTCTCGAAACGGGGGGTGGTGCTACCGGGCGCTCCGGCATCCGTGGTGGTCATTTCCCCGACGCTACCCGTCGCCTTGACCCGTGGGTCAATTGGGATGCTCTACGGTGCGCCCATGCCCGGAACCTCATTCGACCGAGTGGCCGCGATCTACGACGAGACCCGGGGCGGAGAACGACGGGGCAACAACTTCGCCGACGACCTGGCACGGTGGATCGTCGGCTCGACGGTGGTCGAGTTGGGTGTCGGCACCGGCGTGATCGCGTCCGGCCTGCGACGCCACGGCATCGACGTCGTCGGTTTCGACCTGAGCGAGGCGATGATGCGTCTCGCCCTCGGACGGCTCGGATGCAGGCTGGCGGCTGCTGACGTCGACCGCCTGCCGCTCGCCGACAACAGCGTCGACACAGCGTTCTTCGTCTGGGTGCTGCAGCTGGTCCCCGACCCCATCGCCACGTTGACCGAGGCGGCTCGGGTGGTCCGGCCGGGCGGCCGCGTGATCGCGATCCTGTCGAACGGCGAGTATGCACCCGACGACGAGATCGCCCCGATCTTCGACGGGCTCGCCGCGCTGCGCACCGAACGGCTCGGCCGCAACGAGATCGTCGGAGCCGACCTGCCGGGGTTGACACTCGAGCACCAGGGCTTCACCGAGTGGGACGAGTTCCCGAGCACCGTCACCGATCAGATCCAGGGCATCGAGAACCGGATCTACTCCTCGATGTTCGACCTCGACGATGCCACCTGGACCCGAGTCGTCGAACCCGTACTGGAGCAGCTGCGCGCCCTCCCCGACCCGCATCTCCCCCGCTTGCGCCGCAATCGCCACCCCCTCCTCGTGTGGTCGATTACATCAGGGGTCAGACCCGCGATGTAATCGCGGTCGGATTACATCGCGGGTCTGACCCCTGATGTAATCCATCCAAGAATTCGGAGCGGATCTCGCGGTGAGCGCGATGTCGGCTCCGAATTTCGGATGGCACTCAGTAGGGGACGCCGGAAAGTAGCGTTCGCTCGGATGAGTGGACTGCTGCGGAGCAACGTCGTCGTTGCCAGCGGCACGGCGCTCTCGCGCGTCACCGGGTTCTTGCGGCTGACGGTGCTGCTGTACGTGATCGGCCAGAGCGCGCTGTCCGACGCCTACCTGATCGCCAACGAGACCCCGAACATCGTCTACGACCTCCTGCTCGGCGGGCTGCTGTCGGCCACGCTCGTCCCGCTGTTCTCGACGTTCATCGAGACCGACGATGACGAGGCCACCAACGTTGTACTCACCGTGTCGGTGGCGCTGATGGGACTGCTCACCGTCGTCGCTGTCGCGGCCGCACCGCTGATCTTCGGGCTCTACTCGGTCAACATCGCCGACGGCGTCGACCCCGACGTGTACCGCGAGGTCGGCACGACGCTGGCGCGCATCTTCCTGATCCAGATCCTCTTCTACGGCTTGGTCGGGCTCGCCAACGCGTTCTTGAACAGCCGCCGACGCTTCTTCGCCGCTGCGTGGGCACCGATCCTGCCGAACGTGATCATCATCGCCTTCCTGCTGTCGTTGCCGAACCCCGGCTCGGCCGACTGGCAGCTCGAGCAGGTCCTCACCGACGACCGGCTGCGCTGGACCCTCGGCCTCGGTGCGACGATCGGCATCGCCTCGATGGCGGCTGTGCTCGTCCCGGCGATGTTCGCCACAGGATTCCGGTTCCGACCGAACTTCGACCTCAAGCACCCGGCCGTCCGAACACTGCTGTCGCTGTCGTTCTGGACGATCGGCTTCGTGGTCGCCAACCAGATCGCGCTGCTGATCGTACGAAATCTCGCTGCGCCCGGATCGAGCGATGCGAGCGCCTACATCACGGCCTTCACGTTCTTCGTCCTCCCCCACGGACTCCTCGCGGTGTCGATCGCCACGACCTTCCAGCCCGAGATGTCACGATCGGTCGCCCGGCGCGACCGCACCGGCTTCGTCGACCAGGCCTCGCTCGGACTCCGCATGACCGCACTGCTCACCATTCCCGCTGGCGTCGGGATCTTCGTGCTGCGCCAACCGATCATCGGGGCGCTCCTGCAGCGAGGCGAATTCGACGCCGCCGACGCCGACGCCGCTCAACGAGCCCTCGCGGGACTCGCACTGGGACTCGGGGCGTTCTCGATCTACATGTTTCTCCTGCGGGGCTTCTACGCGCACAAGGACACCAAGACACCGTTCAAGATCAACGTCGTCGAGAACCTGATCAACATCGTGCTGGCGTTCGTTCTCGTCGACCGGTACGGCGTGTTGGGTCTGGGGCTTGCGTTCGCCCTCGCCTACGTCATCTCGTCGCTGTGGGCGATGCAGATCCTCAGCTACAAGGTGCCCGGTTTCTCGGTGGGCTCGACGCTGCGCAGCCTCGCCCCGATGGTCCTCGCCGCCGCACTGATGGCCGAGGCGGTCTGGCTCGTCACACAGCAGGTGGGCGGCAACACGGGCGCCGACGCCGTGGTCCGCCTGATCGTCGGCGGCGTCGTCGGTGCTGTGGTGTACCTCGGTGTGCTGATGCTGTTGCAGGTCCCCGAACTCGACGCCGTCCGCAGCCGCCTCCGCCCGAGCTGAACACGCCGGTCACCCACCCCGTTTGCGTTGCATTCCGGATGGGCCGGGTCATCCGAATCTGCAACACGAACCGGGGGTGGGTGGCGGGGCTTCAGGCGGGGAGGACGACGAGGTCGTCGCGGTGGACGACTTCGTGATTCACGCCCGCTGGGAGATCCCCGTGTGCAAACCCACCACCCGCCGCGCCGTGTCGGCGTCCACCGCTGCCAGCCCGCGGGCGAACGCACGGCCGTCCGGTCCGACGATGTCGACCGTGTCCCCCTCGGCGAACGAACCACGCACCGCTACCACACCTGCGGGCAGCAGGCTGTTGGGTCGATCGGTCAGTGCGCGCTCGGCGCCGGCGTCGACCTCGACGCTGCCCATCACCTCGGCGGCGAATGCGATCCAGAGCTTGCGCGCCGACAGGGTGCGATCATGCGCCTCGAACGTGGTGCCCACCAACTCGGCCGACACCGCACCCGCGAGCACATCAGGACGTGCGGCGCGAGCGATCACGCTGCGCAGCCCGGACCACGACGCCATCCGAGCAGCGGTGAGCTTCGACGCCATGCCACCACTCCCCCGACCGCTGCCGCCGCCCTCGGCCCGCACCGCCAACAGCGGGTCGCCGACCTGCACCAGCGGGATCAGCGTCGCCGTCGGATCACGCCGTGGGTCGGCGGTGTACACGCCGTCCATGTCGGTGAGCAGCACGAGCACGTCGGCGTGGATGCTGTTCGCGAGGAGCGCAGCCAGCCGGTCGTTGTCGCCGTAGCGCAACTCGTCGTTCGCGATCGCATCGTTCTCGTTGACCACCGGGATGCAGCCCAGCTCCAGCAGCCGCTCGATGGTGCTGCGGGCGTGGAGGTACTGCGTGCGGTCGACGAAGTCGTGCGGGTCGAGCAGCACCTGCGCGCCGACCAGATCGTGGCGTGCGAGCTCACGGTTGTAGGCCTCGACGAGCCGACTCTGTCCGGCCGCCGAGATCGCCTGCAGCGTCTGCATGTCGGTCGGTCGAGCCGCCAGCCCGAGCGCTGCGACCCCGGCCGCCACGGCTCCGGATGACACCACGACCACCTCGTGGCCATCGCCTCGCAGTGCGGCGACCTCGTCCGAGAGCTTGGCGACCGCAGCGACGTCGATGGCCCCCTGATCGTCGGTGATCGACGCGGTTCCGATCTTCGCTACGACACGCATCGAGGCCTCAGAGGTCCGGCGAGTACTCGAAGCTGAACTCGCCGATCCAGATGATGTCGCCCTCGCGAGCGCCGGCCTTCGACAGCATCTTGGGCACACCGAGACGCTCGAGTCGGTAGTCGATGTACGACAGCGCCTCGGGCGTGGTGACGTCGTTGAGGGCCACGACGCGTTCGACGTCGCGTCCGATCAGACGGAACTCGCCGTCGGCGACGCGCTCAACGGCGGCACCGCTGGCCTCGGGTCGCAGCACAACGACGCCTTCTTCCCACTCGATGCCCTGGCGGACGTCGTGCACCTCGCGGGCGAGTTGGCCGACCACATCGGACACGCCCTGGCCGGTGACCGCCGACATGATCGAGCCGTCCCATCCCAGCGCGGCGAGTTCGTCGACCTGCACGACGTCGGCCTTCGTGCCGACGACCACCCGAGGGCGTTCCAGCAGGTCGGGGCGATACGCGCCCAACTCGTGCAGCAGGATGCGCTCCTGCTCCTGCGGGCTGACGCCGTCCATCGAGGCCAGATCGAGCAGCAGACACAACACTCTCGCCCGCTCGATGTGGCGCAGGAACCGGTGCCCGAGGCCCTTGCCCTCGCTGGCACCTTCGATGAGACCCGGGATGTCAGCGACCACGAACTCGGTGGCGTCGTCGACCCGGACCACGCCGAGGTTCGGTTCCAGCGTGGTGAACGGATAGTCGGCGATCTTCGGCTTCGCTGCGGAGATCACGCTGATGAACGTCGACTTGCCGGCGTTGGGGAAACCCACCAGGGCGACGTCGGCCATCAACCGGAGCTCGAGCTTCAGCCAGCGCTGCTCGCCGTGCTCGCCCTGTTCGGCGAAGCTCGGCGCCCGCCGCTTGTTCGACAGGAACTTGGCGTTGCCGCGCCCGCCTCGCCCGCCCGCCGCAGCGAGCCAGCGGTCGCCGTGGTTGACGAGTTCGGCAAGCATGTCGCCGGAGTACATGTCGAACACGACGGTGCCCATCGGCACGGTGATCTCGAGCGACTCGCCCCGGCGACCGTGCATGTCCTTGCCCTTGCCGTGCACCCCATCGTCCGCCCGACGGTGCGGGTGGTCGCGGAATGCGAGGAGCGACGACACGTTGTGATCGGCGACCAGCCAGACGTCGCCGCCGTTGCCGCCATCACCGCCGTTCGGTCCGCCCATCGACTCGGGACCTTCACGGCGGAAGCTGATGCAGCCCGCGCCGCCATCACCACCGCGGACGTTCAGTTGGCACTCGTCGACGAACTGCGACATTTCTTCGAGGCTAACGCCCCCGACGCGACGCCATCTCCTATCGTTTTCCCATGGTCGATCTCCCGTTCCCGGACTCGGCCGAGGATCGCGCCGAACGGTGGGCTGCCACGATGACCGGCCACGGCACCGACGACGTCGTCGTTGCCCATGCCGACTCGACCGCAACCGTCGGCGACGCCGTGGTGCGGACACGAGAAGCCCGCGAGGAACATGAGGCCGCAACGCTGGCCAGCAACGCGACTCTGGCACTCGGCGCCGGCAACCGGGCCATCGACGAGGAGCCCGACCCGTTCCGGACCTGCTTCGAACGCGACCGCGACCGGATCCTGCACGATTCGGCTTTCCGGCGCCTCGCGGGCAAGACCCAGGTGTTCGTGTTCCCCGACGATCACCAACGCACGCGGATGACCCACGCCCTCGAAGTCGCCCAGGTCGCCCGGTCGATCGCCGAGTCGCTGAGCCTCAACGTGCCGCTCGTGGAAGCGATGGCGATCGGCCACGACTGCGGTCACGGCCCGGGTGGCCATGCGAGCGAGGACGCCCTGTCGCCGTACCTCGATGGCGGTTTCGACCACGCTCCCTGGGGCGCCGATGTCACCCTGCAGCCGTTGAACCTGTGCGCCGAGACGCTCGACGGCATCCGTAACCACTCGTGGAGCCTGCCCGCACCGCAAACACCGGAAGGCGAGGTCGTGTCATGGGCCGACCGGATCGCCTACGTGTGCCACGACTTCGAGGACGCGGTCGCTGCCGGCATCGTCACCGCCGACATGCTGCCTGACAATCGTCGCGGAGCGGTGCGGACGCGACCGCTCGAGCCAACTCGGCACCTTCGTGCGAGCGATGGTGACGGCCACGACGGCGACCGGCCGCATCGGCATGGTCGCCCGACATCGCCGAGGCCCTCGCCGAGTTCCGGCGGTTCAACTACGAGTACGTGTACCTGCGGCCAGCGAGCCAACACCAGGCGACCGCCGTCGTCTCGCTGCTTCGTGCGCTCGTCGAGCACTACGCCGACCGACCTCATGCCATCCCTCACCAGACCGTCACCGCAGCACTGGGCGAACGCGCCGACTACGTCGACGCTGGTGGTCCCGAAGCCCTGCGCGCGTCGGTTGCGTATGTGGCGGGCATGACCGATCGTTATGCCTGCCAGCAGGGCCTCGCCCAACTCTCGTGGGACCCCGCGAAGCTGCCGCGGGGTATCGGCGTGTCGGGCGTCTGAACGATGTGATGCCGTCGTGAACCCAAGGTGTGTTCACACATCGCCCGGGGTGAATCAGCGTGCGAACGGCGAGTGCGTGCCGATGTACATCGCGCGGAGGCCGAGTCCCATGATGAACAAGCTGCCAAAGCCGTACAGCAGGTACACCTTGTCCTTGACGAACGGGCTGCCGCGGTAGCTGTAGAGGATCCCGACCGCCACGATGCAGCTGAACCCGTACAGCGCGTGGAACTGGTCGAGTTCGAGACCGTACCGGTCGAGCATCACCACGCCGACGATGGCGATCGCGAACGCCGACAGCTGCGCCACGATGGTCGCCCACCAAAGTGGCCGCACCCGCAGCGCCGGCACGACATGAGCGGCCAGCGCCCACACGCCCACCGCCGCGTTCGACAGGATCAGGAACCAGGCCAGCCAGCGATGGAAGTCGTAGAGCTCCACGGCCGGCTGACCGTCAGATGCCGCAGTCGCCGCCGCCGAGGATGGCGGTGACCGTCGCGTCATCGGTGACGCCCGTGAGGAAGCCGCGCAGGCTGTCGTTGACGAAGAAGAACGGCGGCGTGAAGTCGTCTTCGGGATTGATCGTGGCTGCGGGATACGCAGCGCGAACGTCGACCACTCGCGACCCGATCATCACCCCACGGGTGGTCTGCAGACCGACCGGAGCAGCGCCGATCTCGCCCTGATCGCCGTAGGTGTAGCCGAAGAAGTGGCGCCGCCCCTGGACCACTTCGGACACGTCGCCGAACAGCAGTGTGAGCACACCCCACGACACCTGACGGAGTTCGTCGCCCGAGCACAGACCGATCGTGAGCGGGTCGATCCATCCTGTGTCGTTGCTCGGCGGTCCCAGGTAGGAGTTCATGTACTCGATCACGCCGTCCGGGTCGGCGCCGAAGCCGGCGGTGCCAATGCCGTCGCCGCTGAGCAACAACTCGGCGATCGCCGGGTCGGCCACCGTGGTGCTGGGCGCCACCGTGGTCGAGGTGGTGCTCGTGGTCGAGGTGGTGCTCGTGGTCGACGTCGTCGTGGAGGTGGTGCTGGTGGTCGACGACGCCGGTGGGAGCAGCGTGAACTCGGTGGTCGAGGCAGTGTCGCCGTCAGAGCCGCCGCATGCCGCCAACGCAAGGCCTCCAACGACGAACAGGGCAACACGGCGCCGAATCATGACCGACATCATGTCCGAGTCTGCCCGACGATCGGCGGATCCCGCTGTCACCCCGTCCCAAAGGATGAGCCAAACCGCCGTATACGGTCGCTTCGCTCATCGCAAACCGGCCCCGATCCCCCACCGATGAGCCAAACCGCCGTATACGGTCGCTTCGCTCATCGCAGACCGGGGTCGAGCGGTCGGAGGATCAGGGGGCGGGGAAGATCCAGCCGGTGCGGAACGGTGGTTGTGCGTCGTGTTCGATGAACCACTCGGTGCCGAACGACTGGGCGAACGCCTCATCGGGCATCTGCAAGAAGAACGAGGTGTCCTCGATCTGGCTGCGATGACAGCGCATAGCGTCGCGTTTTGCATCGAGGTGCGCAGACACGTCGATCGCCAGGGTCAGTTCGGCTTCGGGCGTTCCCATGGGGTTGCCGTCATCGGCGGGCCCGGTGGGATCGAACTCGTCCTGCTCGGCGTCCGGATCGCCCATCGAAAGACCCGCTGCGCGTGCGGCCTCGATCATGCGGACGAACGCATCTCGGTTCATCGTCGCTTCCAGCACCCGTACCTCAGGGACCAGGCGAGCGGCGGCGACGCCGACGCGATGCACCGCGATGTGGTCGGGGTGCCCGTAGTTGCCGTGCCAGTCGTAGATCGTGAGCACGTCGGCCTGACTCGGCCCGCAGCACCTCGGCCAACCGGGCGCCGGCCTCGGCGGGATCGGCGAGGTGGAAGCTGTCCGGATCGCCGTTCTGCTCCCAACCGGTCATGCCCGAATCGGTGTAGCCCAGCCAGACGACGTGGTCGATGCCGAGCACCCGCGCGGAGGCTTCGGTTTCGGCCCGTCGCCGATCGACGAGCGTCTCGCCGGGCCCCAGATCGTCGGGGGTCTCACCGTGGTCACCGTTGGTGGCGACCACGAGCACCACCCGGTGGCCCTCGGCAGCCGCACGGGCAATCGTGCCTCCCGTGCTGATCACCTCGTCGTCAGGGTGAGCATGGAAGCAGACGAGTGTCGACATGTCGACGATTCGATCAGCCAGCCTGGCGAATTGCACCGGCGTCGACCCATGCGTTGACGGTGGCGGTGTCGACGCCCCACGCCTCGAACACCTCTCGCGTGTGCGCACCGGCGTGGGCAGGCGGGCTCGCGACTTCGGCGTGCGTGCGGCTGAACCGTGGTGCGGGTGCCGGCTGCATCGTGCCGGCGACGTCGATGAACGTCTGGCGTTCGACGTTGTGCGGATGCTGCGCAGCCTGGCTCATCGTCAACACCGGGGCAAAGCACACGTCGGTGGCCTCCATCAGCTCGCACCACTCGGCCTGGGTCTTCTGCGCGAACACCTCGGTCAAGCGACTCTTGAGCGACGGCCACTCGGCCCTGTCCATCTGCTTCGCGAACTGTTCGTCGCCGGCCAGCCCCGTGAGGCGCATCAGCTCCGCATAGAACTGCGGCTCGATCGAGCCGAGCGAGATGTACTCACCGTCGCTGCACCGGTACACGTCGTAGAAGTGGGCGCCGGTGTCGAGCAGGTTCGTGCCACGAGCGTTCTCGTCATGCATGCCGATCGACTTGAACGCCCAGAACATCGACATCAGCACTGCCGCGCCGTCGACCATCGCCGTGTCGACGACCTGGCCCTGCCCGCTGCGTTGGGCTTCGAGCAGCGCGCACACGACCCCGTACGCCAGGAACATGCCGCCGCCACCGAAGTCGCCAACCATGTTGAGCGGCGGCACCGGAGCCCCGCCGGCCCGACCGAAGTGCGAGAGCGCCCCGGCGAGCGCGATGTAGTTGATGTCGTGGCCAGCGGCCTGCGCGTAGGGGCCCTCCTGGCCCCAGCCGGTCATGCGACCGAAGACCAGCTTCGGATTGCGGGCGAGACACTCGTCCGGACCGACTCCAAGGCGTTCCATCACGCCGGGACGGAATCCCTCGATCAGAGCGTCGGCCGATTCGATGAGGGCCATCAGCGCCTCGACGCCATCGGGGTGCTTCAGATCGATCGCAACGTTCTTGCGGCCACGCAGGAGCACGTCGAAGTGAGGGCCCTCAGGCAGCGGACCACGGACGGCGCCGGCGCGATCGACGCGGACCACCTCGGCGCCCATGTCGGCGAGCAACATCGCTGCGAACGGACCCGGGCCGATGCCCGCGATCTCGATGATCTTGTAACCGCTGAGGGGTCCAGTCATGGGTGTTCAGCTCCGATTCGCAGATGAGTGGGTGGATGAGTGGGTGATCATGGTCGCTCGAACGTGGCCGCCGATGGCTTCGGCGAGCACCGGCCAGAGCGGGGCGGGATGGTCGTGGCCCATGTCGGCCAGCAACAGATACTTCGATCCGGGGACGAGTTCGGCGGTGCGTTCGCCGCCTTCGGGCGTGATCAGGGTGTCGTCGCGTCCGTGGATCACGAGCATCGGGACCTCGAGCGTCGACAGGCCCTCGCTGCGGTCACCCGAGGCATAGATGGCGGCGAGCTGGCGGGTGGCGCCCTCCGGGTAGAAACACCGGTCGTACTGGGCGGCCGCGAGCTCGAGCAACCAGTTGGGGTCGTAGTGCTTCTTCGACGCCCAGATCTGCGAGGTCAGCGAGGCGGCGATGTACGCCTCTCGTTCGGGCGGCTGCGGCGCGAGCAGCGCCTCACGGGCCTCGGGCGTCGGGCTGCCGACCCGAGGGTCGCCGGGGCTGCTCATCACCGACGTGACGCTCGCAATGCGGTCGGGATGCTCGATCGCCATCGTCTGCACGATCATCCCGCCCATCGAGTTGCCGACGATGTGTGCCCGATCGATGCCGAGGTGGTCGAGCAACCCGATGCCGTCAGCTGCCATGTCCGACAGCGTGTACGGCACGGGCGGGAGCGGTTGACCCTGCAGTGCCGCGGTGAGCACGGCCCCGGGCGAGACCAGTTGGCCGTCGAGTTTCGTCGACAGGCCCACATCACGGTTGTCGAACTGGATGACGAACAACCCCTGCGCGACGAGCTGTTCGATGTAACCGCGCTGCCACGAGATCAGCTGCGTCGTGTAGCCGTTGACGACGAGAAGCGGAGGATTCGTCGGATCGCCGGTCGTGACGTATTCGAGTTCGATCCCCGACGGGAGTGCAGCGCGTGGCATCGACCGAGTGTTGCAGAGCGATTCGACGCAACGACAAACGGAGCATCTCGCTACGTTGACGCCGTGACCTCCACACACCGCGTCCACGCGCCGGGACGGGTGAACCTGATCGGCGACCACACCGACTACACCGGCGGGCTCGTGTTTCCCATGGCGATCGATCGCGGCACCACGATCGAGTTCGAGCGGGGCGGTTCGACGATCGAGCTCCGTTCCGACGCCGAGGGCGAACCGATTCACATCAGCCTCCCGATCGACGGTGATCCTGCAGCCGTGACGCCTCGCTGGGGGACGTACGTGGCGGCGATGGCCCACGAGCTCGGCGCGATCACCGGGATCATCGGACAAGTCACCTCGACGATCCCCGCTGGCGCCGGGTTGTCATCGAGCGCTGCGCTCGAGTGCGCCGTCGGACTCGCGCTCGGATTCGACGGCTCCCCCGACGATCTCGCCCTCGCAGCCCAGCGCGCCGAGCACGCCGCCACCGGCGTGCCGACCGGGATCATGGACCAACTCTGCATCGCCGCCGCCCGGCGTGGCCACGCCACGATGATCGACTGCCACACGCGGGAGGTGACCCACATCGCCGTGCCCGACGACCTCGACGTCGTGGTGCGGTTCGTTGCCCACCGCACGCTCGTCGGCTCCGCGTATGCGGACCGCGTGGCCGAGTGTCGGGCGGCAGAGGACGTGCTCGGCCCGCTGCGATCGACGAGCCCTGCGACAGTTGCGGCCGCAGATCTCGATGATGTCGTGCGTCGGCGAGCTCGTCACGTGGTGACCGAGAACCAGCGTGTCGTCGACTTCGCAGTCCGCGCTCGCCGCGTGCGGACTATCGAACCGCCGGTTCGCTCATGATCGAGAGCCACCGCAGCCTGGCGTCCGACTTCGAGACGTCGACACCGACGATGGATCGAGCCGTCGAGGAACTCATCGACTCACCCGGCGTGTTCGGTGCCCGGATGACCGGTGGTGGATTCGGTGGCTGCGTCGTGGCGCTCTGCGAGCCCGGCGCCCTCTCCGAGGGGTGGGTCGTCGAAGCAAGCGACGGCGCCAGATTCCTCTGACCGAGCGCCACTCCGATCTCCCAGCACGGCGGACAGCCGCTCGATGGCGTGCGGTGTCCGCGCTCCCCACCAGAACAGATCCTGTCCGTCGATCCTGACGAGCGCAGCTTCGGGGATCGCCTCGGCGAGTTCGGCCAGGTGGTCGTCGGTGAAAACGTAGGGCTCGCTCGGAACGAGCACCAGATCCGGACACGTCGCAGCGATCTCACTCAACTGGACGCTCGGGTACGGATCGGCGGCGTCTGCGGTCACCAGGTCGATGCCGAGCAGGTCGAGCAGCGACGCGCCGTACGTGCCCGCGGCGATCGACATCCATGGTCGGCGCCAGATCGGCACGAACGCCGTCCGACGTGCGACCGCTCCCGCCCGTCGACCTACATCTGGTGTCCGACACCAGATGTACGTGTCGTCCGAGGCGCCGGTCAGCGCGGTCAGTTCACCGACGAGGGCGATCGCATCGTCGACGGAACGGACGTCGCTGACGAACACGTCGAGACCCGCTGCGACGAGCGCATCGTGATCCTCGATGCGGTTCTCCTCACGGTCCATGACCACGAGGTCCGGACGAAGTTCGACGATCGCGTCGACGTCCGGGTTCTTCGTTCCCCCGACGTGACGAAGATCCGGCTGTTCACAGAACCGGGTGCATGCAACCACGTCCACCCCGAGCGCCAGCAGCGTCTCGGTGCTCGACGGCACGAGACTCACGATTCGTCGGCTCACCTCACGACCCGAGCAGCCGACGCTTCTGCCGCTCGAACTCGTCATCGGTGAGCGTGCCACGCATCAGCATCGACTCGAGCTTCTCGAGCTGGTCGGCGATGTCGACCACTCCGTCGGCACCACGACCTCGCAGCTCACGGGCCTCCATCTCGGCATGCAGCACCCGCTGCACCCGGTCGGGTTGACGGATGTCGGTGAACCGCTGCTGGCCACTCTCGCCACCAGACTCGATCAGGAGGTCGCCCGCGCCCACCATCCGCTCGAAGATGCCCTGGTGGAAGTAGACGGTGTTCACCCGATCGATCGGGATCTCGATGCCGCGCTTGGTCAGCAGCCCGGTCCGGAAGATCACGCGCCGATTCGTGATCACGAAGTGCGTGGTGAGCCAACGGCCGTACCGGGTGACGAGCCACACGGCACTCGCCGCAATGGCCACCATCGTCGCCCAGCCCGCCGCCATGCGTACGGTCGTATCGGCCTCGGTTGCCAACAGCGTGATGACACCGGCAGTCATCGCCACGACGATGGCGAACGTCGGGCCTGCCAGAAACCACCAGTGCGGGTGCAGGTCGACGCTGACGGTTTCGTTGTCGTTCAACAGCCGGCTCGGGTACGCCATGGGTCAGTCCGAGGCCTCCAGGCGTTCGTCAGCGACTTGCGCCCCGACGAGGCGAACGTGCAGTGTCTCGATGGCGTAGCCGTCCATCTCGACCACCTCGAACTCACCGACATCGGTCTGCACGAACTCGCCTTCGGCCGGGATCTCGTCGAGCACGTCGATCACGTAGCCCGCAACCGTGTACCAGTCACCGTCTGGCAGCGCGACGCCGGTGCACTCCTCGAAGAGGTCGACGCGCATCGTGCCGGGGATCTTCCATCCGCCATCTGCCAATGGCTGGGCGTCGCCGAGTCGGCGGTCCGACTCGTCGTCGAAATCGCCGATCAACTCCTCGATCACGTCTTCGAGTGTGACCAGCCCCAGCACCATGCCGTGTTCATCGACGACGAGCGCGATGTGCTGGCGCCTCGTTCGCATCTCGAGCAGGAGGTCCTCGAGTCCGTGGTGCTCCGGCGTGACCATGATCGGTCGGCTGATCGTGCCGGCCATCGTGGTGGTCCATGTTCCGTTCGCCAGTCGGAGGACGTCCTTCGCATGGACGAACCCGCGCACATGATCGAGATCGCCCTCGTGCACGACCACGCGGGTGCGGCCGGTCCGATACGCCTCGGCTGCGACGACATCGGCGGTCACCTCGGCGCCGACGGCGACGATGTCTCGCCGCACGGTCATCGCATCGGCGGCGGTCAAGCCGGACAGCTCCAACGAGCGTGCGAGCAACTCGTGCTCCTCGGCGGCGATACCACCGTGGCCCACCGACTCCTCGATCAACAGCAGCAGGTCGCTCGGCGAGTGCGCCATCGCCCGCTCGTCCTGCGGTTCGACCCCGACGGCCTTCACCGTGATGTTCGCCATGCCGTTGAGGAAGCGGATCAGCGGCCGCAACAGGCTGACGAAGAGCCGGAACGGACGAGCCAGCAGCAGCGCCGACTTCTCGGGGTGGGCAATCGCCCACGACTTCGGGGCCATCTCGGCGACGACCATGTGGAGGAACACCACGATCGACAGTCCGATCGAGAACGCGATGATGTGCCGCGTCGTGTCGGACAGCGTGAACCATTCGCCGAGCATGCCCTCGATGATTCCGGCGACGGCCGGCTCGGCGACGGCACCGAGACCGAGCGAGCACATCGTGATGCCCAACTGCGCTCCCGCCAGCATCAGGGTGATCTCACGAAGCCCGGCGAGCGCGCTACGTGCGCGACGATCGCCTTCGGCAGCGAGTTGCTCGATGCGCGATCGGCGAGAGGCCAGCAGCGCGAACTCCGCAGCGACGAAGAACCCGTTCAACGCGAGCAACACGAACGCGACCGCGATGCCCGTCCAGTTGACCTGGATCCCATCGGTGGCGGCGAGAATCATCGCTCACCTCGCTGCTCGCCGGCGTCGTCCGCACGTGACGAACGGTCGTCGTCGTCGGTGTCGGCGAGTGCCTCGGGATCGACGCGTAGCTCGATGCGTTCGATGGCGAACCCGTCGACCGCGAGCACTTCGACACGGATGCCATCGACCGTGAACGAGTCGCCGACCTCGGGAATCCGCTCGAGACGATCGAGGACGAGGCCCGCAACGGTGTCGTACTCGCCATCGGGCAGGTCGAAGCCGGTGATCCGCTCGATCTCGTCGGGTCGTGAGGATGCGGCGACCGACCAGACGCCGGGTTCGGATTCGACATGGTCGCCCGGTGCGCTGGGGTCGTACTCGTCTTCGATGTCGCCGACGAGTTCCTCGACCACGTCTTCGAGCGTCACGACGCCGGCGGGGCCGCCGTACTCGTCGATCACGATCGCCATCTCGGTCGCCCGTGATCGCAACTCGGCCAACACCACGTTCAGGCCGGCCGCTTCCGGAACGGCCAGGATCTCGTGGAGCAGCTCGGACACGATGGTCGTCTCGTAGTCGGATCGACCGACGCCCAGAAGGTCCTTCGCGTGCACGATGCCCTGGACCTGCCCGTCGGCGTCGACCACCGGGAATCGTGAATGCGTCGAGGCCATCAGGTCGCGCAGATCGGCGGCGGTCGCATCGACGTCGATCGTGACGACCCGATTCCACGGAACCATCGCATCGGAGGCTTCGAGTTCACCGAAGTCGATCGCCCGCTCCAGCAGCGCCGCTTGGCTCTGGGTGAGATGTCCGCTCTCGGCGGACGAGTCGACGATCAGGTCGAGTTCCTCGGTCGAGACGGCGCCCCGCAACTCCTCGACCGGCTCGACACCGATCATGCGAAGCAGCCGGTTCGCGGAGCCGTCGAAGAGCCGGATGATGGGGCCGGCGAGACGCATGAACAGCCACATCGACGACGCCAGCGATCGCGCGACGGGTTCCGGCTTTGCGATCGCCAGGTTCTTCGGTGCGAGTTCGCCGAAGACCATCTGGGCCATCGTGGCCAGGATCAACGCCAGCGTCAGTGAGATCCCGAACGTCACCGATTCGGGTACACCCACGGCGATCAGCGCCGGTTCGATCACCGAAGCGATCGCCGGTTCGGCGATGAAGCCGACCAACAGCGTGGTGACGGTGATCCCGAGCTGCGCGCCCGAAAGCATGAAGCTCAGTCGTTTGTGGACCTCGATCGCCCGTTTCGAACGACGATCGCCTTCCTCGGCCTGCTCCAGGAACCGGCTACGGCGAGCAGCGACGAATGCGAACTCGACGGCAACGAAGTACCCGTTGGCCGCAATGAGCGCAACGACGCCGAACAGCCCGAGAGCAGTCAGCACGGCGTCAACTTCGTTTTCGGTCGGCGGGCATGGGTGGTCAGATGTTATCGACCGCCACCCGCCACCAGTGTGACGTATCGCTCGGACGGGCCCGGTCGGCCGCCCTCGTCTACGCTCGCCGACGCCCGACAAAGCCTCTGCTGGCACCCAGACCCATGATCACATCGAGTGAGACCGCCTCTGCGACGCCGTCCGCCGTGCGCCGGCTGCTGACCGTGGGATTCGTGTTCTCCGTCGCTGAGGTGACCGCATGGATCACGATCCTGGTCGTCGCCTTCGATCGCGGTGGACCGGGCGCAACCGGCCTCGCCGTGGTCGTGCAGCTCGTCCCGACAGCGTTGCTCGCCCCGGTGGTCGCCGCCGCGGGGGATCGCTTCCCTCGCCACCTCGTGCTGTCCGCCGGCTTCAGCGTCCTCGCGTTGTCGGCTGCCGGCGTCGCGGCGTCGCTGGCTGCCGGTGCCGATCTCTGGGTCATCTTCTCGCTCGCTGCGGTCTACACGATTGCCTTGGAGGCGACGCCCGCAACGGTCGCGAGCCTGCTCGTGCGCCACGCGAGGACGCCGTTGCAGCTGATGCACTGGAATGTCGCGCAATCGTTCGTTCGGGCCGCAGGGAGTCTGATCGGGCCACTGTTCACCTCAGCGGTACTGGTTGTCGCCGGGCCGGCGTGGGCATTCTCGGCACTGGCGGTGATGTGTGGCCTGACTGCAGCAGGGGTTGCGCTGCGCCTTCCCGTCGACGATCGCACACCGTCGGTGGTTGGCTTGCGCACCGTCCTGAAATCCTCCGTCGACGGCATCGCCTATGCCGCGACCACCTCGGGCCCACGACGTGTGATCGGGTTCATCGCATTGACCGGTTTGCTGATCGGCTCGTTCGACGTCGTTTTCGTCGCCGTCGCATTCGACGAACTGGGTCGCGGTGGCAGCGCCGCGGCGATGCTGTCGGCGGGCTTCGCGGCCGGCGGCCTCATCGCATCTGCCATCCTGCGCCGGCACTCGTCGCGGAACCTGTTCGCACTGACGACGTGTGGTGCACTCCTGCTGTCCCTGCCGCTCGTCGCCCTGGGCTACGTCGGGCACCTCATCGTGGCGCTCGGCCTCGTCGCCGCCCTGGGGGCTGGCAACTCGCTGGTCGAGATCTGCGGCCACACACTGCTCCAGCGCGCCAGCGCTGAATCCATGACGAGCCGCGTCTTCGGGATACTGCGCTCCTGGTTCTTCCTGGCGGTGGCAGCGGGAGCAGCGCTGGCGGGCGTCCTGGTGACTCGCCACGATCTGTCCACGCTGACGATCTGGATCGGCGTCGCCTCCGCGATCGTTCTGGTCGTCGGTTCGCTGGGCCTCCGACGAGTCGCGACCCAGTCCGTGACGGTCGACGCGGCCACCTTGTCGTCGCTGCGCACCGTGGAGTTCCTCGATCTCCTCCCCCTGCCGACGCTCGAGGAACTCGCCGAACGGCTCGACGTGCGTTCGGTCGGGACCGGGTGCGAGTTGATCCGGGAAGGCGACGACGGAGCAGAGTTCTTCGTCCTCGTCTCGGGTTCCGTCGAGATCACCGTGAATCACGAGATCGTCGACATCGTCCGCGCTCCGGGCTCGTTCGGCGAGATCGCACTGCTGCACGCCTGCGTGCGCACCGCCACCGTGACGACCACCGAGCCGAGTTGCGTGATGGTGATCGAGCGTGACGATTTCCTCGATGCGATCGGTCGCACCACGACGAGCCGAAACCTGGCGCTCGAGGTGGCCGGTGGCTTCGGGCACCCGGTCGACCCGGTCGACTAGGGTCACGCAGATGTCAACTTTCCACGAGTTCGAGATGACCTCGATCACGGGCGACCAGGTGTCGTTCGACCAGTTCGAGGGCCAGATCTGTCTCATCGTCAACGTCGCCAGCGCTTGAGGCCTCACGCCTCAGTACGCAGGTCTGCGTGCGCTTCATGAAGACAACGACGACGTCACCGTGCTCGGGTTCCCGTGCAACCAATTCGGCGCCCAGGAACCCGGCTCCGATGCGGAAATCCTCGAGTTCGCAACGTCCAAGTACGACGTCACGTTCCCGATGTTCAGCAAGCTCGAGGTCAACGGCGACGGCGCAGCCCCGCTGTACAAGTGGCTCAAGAGCGAACAGCCTGGCGACGGCGACAGCGCCGAGATCACCTGGAACTTCGAGAAGTTCCTCGTCGACGCGAGCGGCAACGTGGTCGAGCGGTTCTCGCCCATCACGACGCCCGAGCAGGTCGCCGAGGTCATCCAGACGTACCGCTGATCGGGTGGCGGCGTGACGATCAACTTCACGCCGAACGCCCGAACGACGGTCGGCGTCGAGATGGAACTCCACCTCGTCGACGCGGTCACGGGCAAGCTCGTCTCGGCCTCCAACGAGATCCTCGCCGAGATGGGCGCCGGCTACCCGGGCGGGGAGCATCCCAAGGCGAAACACGAGCTGTTCCAGAGCACCGTCGAGATCATCACCGGCGTGTGCGAGAACCCGTCTCAGGCGGGCGACGACCTGCGCGCAACGCTCGCCGAGCTGCGCATCGCGGCGGCACGACGAGGCCTCACACTCATCAGCGCCGGGACGCACCCGTTCGGCCTCGCTCGGGAACAACTCGTCAGCCCGCATCAGCGCTATCTCGACCTCGTCGAGGCGCTGCAATGGCCGGCGCGACGGATGTTGATCTGCGGGATGCACGTTCACGTCGGCGTTCCCGACGGCGGACGAGCGATCCGCGTCATCGGCGAGCTGATGCGACATCACCCGCTGTTCCTCGCATTGTCGTCGTCGAGCCCGTACTTCGAGTGCGAGGACTCCGGGTTGGCGTCGGCGCGAACGAAGGTCTTCGAGGGCCTCCCGACCGCAGGGCTTCCCCCGCCGTTGGCCGACTGGTCCGACTTCGAGTCGTTCATGGCGACGTTGATCGAGTCCGGTTGCATCAGCTCGATCCGCGAGGTGTGGTGGGACATCCGACCCCACCCCGACTTCGGCACGGTCGAGTTCCGGATGTGCGATGCGATGCCGACGGTACGAGAGACGGTCGCACTCGCCGCACTGGCCCAGACACTGGTGACATGGACGCTGCGACGGATCGACGACGGCACACTGCCGCAACCACCCCGCGAATGGACGATCCGTGAGAACCGTTGGCTGGCGACGCGGTTCGGTCTCGATGCCGAGCTGATCGTCGAACACCCCGAACGCGGCCATGCGGAGCGACGCCCGGTGCGTGAGCTCGTGCCCGAACTGCTCGACGAGGTGCGCCCGGTGGCGAACGAGCTCGGAACGCTCGAGCAGCTCGCCGATCTCGAGCTGCTGCTCACCGTCGGTTCGGGCGCTCAGCGTCAACGTCGTGTGGTCGAGGCCGGCGGTACGCTCGTCGACGTGGTCCAGCACCTCGCCGCCGAACTCTCCGCCGACGCGATCACCGGCGCACCGGCTGGCTCGTGACCTCTCCAGCGGGGCCAGCCGTCGCACGCCCGACCGGATCGAGCCCGATCGTCGAATGGCTCGGCGAGCATGGCGAAGGGCTCATCGCACTGCGCCGCAACCTCCACGCACACCCGGAGTTGAGCGGACAGGAACGGGCCACGACCGACCTGGTCTCCGAACGTCTCGAACTCGCAGGACTCGAACCGCGGCGCCTCGCGGTCGGCACAGGTCTCGTGTGCGACATCGTTCCCGATGGCACGGTCGCCGCCGATGGTTTCAGCGCCGGGCTTGCCCTTCGTGCCGACCTCGACGCGCTGGCGATGGCCGACGAGAAGGACGTTGCGTATCGCAGCCAGGTGAGCGGCGTCTCACACGCCTGCGGCCACGACGTGCACACCGCCATCGTGCTCGGGACTGCGCTGTACTTCGCCCATCATCGTGAGGAACTGCCCGGACCGGTGCGGTTCATCTTCCAGCCCGCCGAGGAGCGCGTGCCCGGCGGTGCGCTCGACGTCGTCACCGATGGCGGCCTCGAGGGTGTCAGTGCCATCGTCGGCCTGCACTGCGAGCCGAAGATCGACGTCGGCACCATCGGGCTGAAGTCCGGTGCCATCTCGTCGGCGGCCGACATGGCCGTGATCACCCTGACGGGACCGGGTGGACACACCGCACGTCCCGAGCTGACCGTCGATCTGGTGAGCCTCGCAGCCCGAGTCGTCGCCGACCTGCCGGGCCGGGTAGCCGCCAAGGTCGCTCATCTCGACAGCGACCACGCGACCCTGGTGAAGGTGGTTTTCGGTTCGGTTCACGCCGGCGACGCTGCCAACGTCATCCCCACCCACTGCGTGCTCAAGGTGTCGATCCGCACGCCGTCGTTGGAGGTCTGGGATCAGCTGCCCGAGGTGTTCGAGCACGAGCTGCGCTCGATCGTCGCCGGCGCCGGGTCCGGAGTCGATGTCGAGTACACCCACGGGGTCCCTCCGGTCGTCAACGATGCCGAGGTCACCGAGACGGTCGGTGCAGCGGCTCGCACAGCGTTCGGTGACGGGTGCGTCGACGAGGTCGAACAGAGCTGGGGCGGCGACGATTTCGCCTGGTTCACACGCGAGGTTCCCGGCACGTACGTGCGGCTCGGGGTGCGCGATCCCGACGGTCCCACGCTCGACCTGCATGCAGGACACTTCGACGTCGACGAACGGGCGATCGCCATCGGCGTGCAGCTCCTCGCTGCAACCGTCGAGCAGTTCTTCACCGAACGACCGTGAGCGCCGAGCACCTGGATCTTCGGGTACGGATCGCTGGTGTCACCGACCTCGATGGCCACCACCATCGGACGGACAGTGGCCAACACAGATGTCGCTGTCGCCCACCTCGATGGGTACGGCCGCCGGTGGAACTACGGCTCGCTGCACTTGCGCGGCGACTGGCAGCACGATGGTGCCGTCGTGACACAGGGCCTTGTGGTGTCGTTGGGCCTGGTCGAGTCCGACCACGAGAGTTGCAACGGCGTGATCGTGCGGGTCACCGCCGACGAATTGGCGATGCTCGACTGGCGCGAGCGCGACTACGAGCGCACCGACGTGACCGACACGATCCGCCGCGACGACGGCGTTCGACCCGAGCGGGTGATGACGTACGTGCCGCGGCCAAGCGCCGTCGAGCGCTACGAAGCGGCCCGCGATCGTCGCCAGGCGGGAATCCGCCAGTCGTACTGGGAACTCGTCTCAGCGGCGTTCGGGAACCTCGGCGGCGACCACCTCGACCGCTACGCAGCAACGCCCGCGCCCGACGTCCCAGTCGTCGACATGACGCTCTCGATGCTCGAGAGCCCGTAGTCCCCCGCGCCCAGGTCTCCGGGAACCTCGGTGGTTCCCCGGGGCCCGGGCTCCGGGAACCTCGCAGAACCGGTCGTTCGGTCAGTCGGCGTCGGCGGGTGGGAGCTGGAGGAGTTGTTCCCACAGGTCGTCGACCTGGGTGCTCAACGAGTCGCGGTCGCCGCCGTTGTCGACGACGTGCGTCGCCTTCGCCAGACGCTCCTCACGGCTCAACTGGCTGTTGATCCGCGCCCGGGCATCGTCTTCGTCCATGCTGCGTTGCTCGACGAGGCGCTGTACCGCCACCTCGACGGGGATGTCGACGACGATGGTCGCGACCAGCCCCTTGCGGGGGTTCTCGCCGAGCAACGGGAAGTCGAGCACCACGACACGATCGGTCGCGCGCTGGTCATCGATCTGGCGTTGGATCTCCGATTGCATTGCCGGGTGGACGATGCCGTTGAGATCCTTCAGCGCTGCCTCGTCATTGAAGACGATCTTGGCGACGGCGGCACGGTCGAGGGCGCCGTCGGCGAGCAGGATGTGCTCACCGAAGCGCTCGGCCATCGCCGCCAGTACCGGGCTGCCCGGCGACTGGAGGTCGCGGGCGATCTGATCGGCATCGACGATCACGGCGCCGCGTTCGGCGAGCATCGCCGACACGGTCGACTTGCCGGCGCCGATGCCTCCGGTCAGACCGACCAGGATCACTCGGCGGGAGCTTCCTCCGCGACGACTTCCTCGGCGACGACATCCTCGGCGACGACGTCCTCGGCGACGACATCACTGGCCTCGGCGGTCTCGGCGACGTCGGTGGCCTCAGCTGCGTCCGCGACTGGCGCGTCTGCAGCGGCAGCCTCGTCGGCGCCTTCGCCGCCTTCGCCGTAGTACTCGGACCATGCCGCCTCGGCCTCGGCCGACGCTTCGCCCTGCACCCAGTTGCCGGCAGAGTCGACCTCGAAGTGCTCGCGGTACTCGGCAGCGAGTTCGCCACCTTCAGCGGCCTGCTTGATCGACAGGCTGATGCGGCGACGGGCGAGGTCGAGATCGATGATCTTCACCCACAGCTCTTCGCCGGGCGTGACGACCTGCTCGGGGCTGTCGACGTGGTGCGCCGACATCTCCGAGATGTGGACGAGGCCTTCGATGCCTTCGCCGACCTGGACGAACGCGCCGAACTGGACGAGCTTGGTGACCCGGCCGTAGACGAGCTGCTCGACCTGGTGACCTTCGGCGAACTCCTGCCACGGATCCTGCTGCGTGGCCTTCAGCGACAGGCTGATGCGCTCGCGGCTGTAGTCGACATCGAGCACCTGCACCTTGACGGGATCGCCGACAGTGACCACGGAGCCCGGGTGGTCGACGTGCTTCCACGACAGCTCGCTGACGTGGATGAGGCCGTCCATGCCGCCGAGGTCGACGAACGCACCGAAGCTGACGACCGAAGAGATCGTGCCTTCGCGGACTTCGCCCACCTTGAGGTTGTTGAGGAACTGGTCGCGGGTCTCCTTCTGGTTCTCTTCCAGGTAGGCGCGACGTGACAGGACCACGTTGTTGCGGTTCTTGTCGAGTTCGATGATCTTGCAGTGCACCGTCTCGCCGATGTACGGGGCGAGGTCGCGGACACGGCGCAGCTCGACGAGCGATGCGGGCAGGAAGCCGCGCAGGCCGATGTCGACGATGAGGCCGCCCTTGACGACTTCGATGACCGGGCCGGACACGACGGCGTCGGCTTCCTTCTTTGCTTCGATGTCGCCCCAGGCACGCTCGTACTGCGCACGCTTCTTCGACAGGAGCAGGCGGCCTTCCTTGTCCTCCTTGGTGAGGACGAGGGCCTCGACGGCCTCGCCGAGCGAGACGACCTCGGACGGGTCGACGTCGTTGCGGATGCTCAGCTCACGAGCGAGGATGACGCCTTCGGACTTGTAGCCGATGTCGAGCAGCACTTCGTCCTTGTCGATCTTGACCACGGTGCCGTGGACGAGCTGGCCGTCCTCGACGGTGACCATGGTGCCGTCGATCGCATCGGCGAACGACATGCCGAGGTCGTCGGAGACGATCTCGCGGGGGGTGTACGTGCCCTCGTCGTCGAAGGTTCCCATCTGGTTGACGGGTGACTCGGAGGTGGTTGCGGTGTCGGACAAGGGACGAACTGCTTTCGAAACGGACGTGAGTAGATGGACAGGCGCGCCGCGGGATGCGACGCAGCCGACCATGGTACCAGTGTCAACTCCGATCCGAAATGCGCCCTGCCAACCGTGCGATGGCCAGGAACTCGGGCGATTCGGTGGTGGCCGGGTCGAATCCGTAGGCGCCGGGCTCGACACTGGAGATCGACTCGACGGCGAATCCGTGTGCTGCGAGCAGCAGGCGGAGTTCGCGTGGGGTGTAGCAACCGGTCCACAGGTCGACCGATCGGGCGTCGCCGGCCTCGGATCGGATCTCGGTGACCTCGTGCGACACGCCGGTCGCCGCGTCGAACTCGGCGTCGTCGTGGTACTTCACGGCGAAGTAGGCGTTGAAGGCGCTCAACGCGAGCCGTCCACCGGGCCGCAGTGCCTGCGCCATCCCAGCGACGACTGCGTCGTCCTCGCCGTCGGCTGTCATCATCCCGAACGCGCCCTGACACAGGCAGATCACCGCATCGAATTCGCCGTCGAACGCGATGGCCCGCGCATCCGCCCGCTCGAACGTGGCAAGAGATGAGCGACCACCCCGTATCTGCGGGTTTCGCTCATCGCCGGCGGTGGCTGCGGCACGGGCAAGGTCGATGAAGCGTTGGCTGATGTCGACGCCGT
Source organism: Ilumatobacteraceae bacterium (assembly GCA_963741755.1). Taxonomy (GTDB): domain Bacteria; phylum Actinomycetota; class Acidimicrobiia; order Acidimicrobiales; family Ilumatobacteraceae; genus Sva-07. The sequence continues at coordinate 464,361 of CAVUJG010000002.1, forward strand.
GCACCGCAATGCCACGTCGGGCGAGCTCGATCGCGTGACGGCCGGTGCCGCACCCGACGTCGAGCACCCGCTCGCCCGGCTGCAGGCCGAGCGCGGCGATGACGTGATCGACCTCTTGCACCGTGCCCTTGGTGTGCGCGTACCGGTCGTACGCGCCACCCATGTGGTCGGCGAGGTCCTCGAACCAGTGATCGCGGTCCGCCATCAGTCGGGCTGATCGGCGGCCAGGTCGGACTGGTAGGCGCGCTCGAGGAAGGCCCGCGTCTCTTCGTTGTTCGAGTCGACCAGCCCCTGCGCGCTGAGCACGTCGAGTCCGTCGGGGGCGTCGGCGAGGTCGTCCCAGCTCGCCGGTTCCCACACGTGGCCTCGACGGAACGCCTTTGCGCAGTGCATGAACACCTCGTCGGTACGGATGACGATCGCCGTGATCGGCCGCCGGAGTTCGTCGTCCCACCGGTCGAGCACGTTCGCGTCGGTGACAACCCAGGCCGCGCCGTTCAGGCGCAACGTCTCGTCCTTGCCGGGGACGAGCACGAGCAGACCCGCCCGCCCGGTGCCGACCACCCCGCGGAGGCTGTCGATCAGGTTGTTGCCGTTCAGGTCGGGAATGGCGACGTGGTGGTCGTCGAGGACCCGCACGAAGCCGGGCGGCCCACCCCTCGGTGACACGTCGAGGCTGCCGTCATCGCCCGCCGTGGCGATCAGCACGAATGGGGAACGTTCGATGATTCCGACGCTCGCGTCGTCGAGCACACCGGCTTTCTTGGCCGCGACGAGGCGGCTCGGCGCGCGATACAACTCTGCGAGTTGCTCGGCTGAGGTGACCGCCGAGTCGGCGTCGAAGCTCATTGGATCCTGTGGCTCACTCATGGCGCACTAGCCCTTCGCCGACGCCCACGTCGAACCCCACGACACGTTCACTTCGAGCGGTACGTCGAGGTCGGCGGCATCGTGCATCAATCCGACGACGAGGTCACCGACGACGTCGTGTTCGGCGTCGGGCACCTCGACGATCACTTCGTCGTGCACCTGCAACACGACCCGGCTGTCGTACGCCCCCGCCACGAGCGCCTCGTCGATGTGCACCAACGCCACCTTGAAGATGTCGGCAGCCAACCCCTGAATGCCCGCGTTCATCGCCTGCCGCTCCCCGGCCTGGCGCACACGGAAATTCGAGTTCATGAGCTCCGGGATCGGACGGCGCCGCCCGAACAGCGTCTCGGTGTAGCCCCGTTCACGCGCCTCGATCACGGTGCGATCCATGTAGTTCTTCACGTTCGGGAACGCCACGAAGTATGCGTCGAGGATGACCGCGGCCTCCTCGGTCGGGATGTTCAACCGCTGGCCGAGCCCGTAGGCCTCCATGCCATACGCGAGCCCATACGACACCATCTTCGCCTTGGACCGCTGCTCGACGGTCACCGATGCCGGATCGACGGCGAACACACGAGCCGCGGTGGCGTTGTGGATGTCCTGCCCGCTCGTGAACGCCTCGATCAGCCCGGGGTCCTTGGCCAGGTGGGCAATGCAGCGAAGCTCGATCTGGTTGTAGTCGGCGACGAGCAGCGTCGTGCCCGGCGCGGGGACGAAGGCCTTGCGGAACTGCCGGCCCTCCTCGGTGCGCACCGGGATGTTGTGCAGGTTCGGCTGGTCCGACGACAACCGACCGGTGCGGGCCACGGTCTGGTTGAACGTCGCGTGGATGCGGCCGTCGTCGGCCACCTCCGCCAGCAGGCCCTCGCCATAGGTCGACCGCAGCTTCTCCACCTCGCGATACCGCATCAACGGTTCGAGGAACTCGGGCCACTGATCCTTGATCTTCTCGAGCGTCGCGGCGTCGGTCGAGTAACCGGTCTTGGTCTTCTTCCCCGGCGACAGGCCACGTTCGTCGTACAGGATCTCGCGCAGCTGCTTGGGTGAGTTGAGGTTCAGGTCGTCCCGACCGGCCACCTCGCGGAGTTGCGCCTGCAAGGTCTGCACCTCGTCGGACAAGCGCTTGCCGAGCGCCCGCAGTTCGTCGACATCGACACCGACACCGACGTGCTCCATCTTGGCGAGCACCAGCACGAGCGGATTCTCGATCGTGCGATAGAGCCCGGCCATCCCCTGGGCCTCCATGCTGGCCACGATCGGCTCGGCAAGCGCGTTGACCGCCAGCGCATCGCGAGCAGCGAGTTCGGCGTCGCCGAGCGAGGTGCCGTCGAGGTCGAGCTGCCCACTGCCGGCCGCATCGTCGGACGGACGAGCGAACTTCGTGTACTTCTCGATCAGGTCCGGAAGCGTGTAACGCGCTTCGGCCGGATCGATCAGGTACGCGGCGATCGCAGTGTCGAGCGTGAGCCCTCTCACCTCGACGTCGAATTCGAGCAGCGAGCGCATCAGCGGCTTGACGTTGTGCCCACGCAGGTTCGTGTGGGCGCCGAGCGCCGAGCGCACCGCATCGTCGGCGAGGACGTCAGACGGAATCCACAGCACCTCGGCCACCGACGCATCGACGACGACAGCGATCCCAGCGAGCGGGCTGCGGCCCGGCTCGCCGACCCACGTGGCCGCCACGTCGAGCGCATCTGCTGAGGCGATCACCGCGGCCGCTTCGGCGGGCGACGCCGCCGTAGCCACCTCGGCGACGATCTCGGCTCGGTCGTCGACTGGGCCGAGATCGACCGACGTGCCCATCGCCGAGAGCGCCTCGTCGAGGCGGCTGGCCAACGTGCGGAACTCGAGGAAGTCGAACAGCCGCTTGAGTTCGTCGGCGTTCGGCGTGACACCCAGGTCGTCGATGACGAGATCACCGATCGGTGCATCGTGGCGCAGCTGCATCAGGTCGAGGTTCTTGCGGGCGCGCTCTTCGTGCTCGGCGAGGTTCGATCGCAGCTTCGGCGTCTGCTCGTCGACGTGTTCGAAGATGCCGTCGAGCCCGCCGTAGGTGTTGATCAGCTTGGCGGCCGTCTTCTCCCCGACGCCGGGAACCCCGGGCAGGTTGTCGCTGTTGTCGCCGCGCAACGCGGCGTACTGCACGTACAACGACGGAGCGACACCGGTGCGTTCCTCGATGCCCGCTTCGTCGTAGAACGCGTAGTCGCTGACGCCACGCTTGTTGTAGAGCACCTTGACGTCGGGGTCGCGGACGAGCTGATAGCTGTCGCGGTCGCCGGTGACGATGATCACCTGGTGGCCGGCGTCGACGAGTCGGTCGGCGACGGTGGCGATGATGTCGTCGGCCTCCCAGCCCGACAGGTCGATCGCCGTGATCCCGACCGCGTCGAGCACCTCGCGCACGAGGCCCATCTGCTGGCGAAGAATGTCCGGCGCAGCTTCGCGCTGCGCCTTGTACAGCGGTTCGGCCTCGTGCCGGAACGTCGGCTCCGGACGGTCGAACGCAACGAGCACGCCATCAGGCGTGTGGTCCTTGAGCACGTTGATCAGCATCGACGTGAACCCGAACACGGCGTTGGTGACCTGCCCGCTGGCGGTGGCCATGTCGGTCGGGAGCGCGAAGAACGCGCGATAGGTCAACGAGTTGCCGTCGACGACGAGATAGGTGCCCATCGCGCCCCTCAGCCGGCGCCGGGTCGGAGCGAACCGTCGAGGATGCGGTCGGCGACGTCGCGCATCCGGGTGCGTTCGCTCATCGCCGTTCGTTGGATGAAGCCGAAGGCGTCGGTCTCACTCAGGCCCAGCTCGTCCATCAGGAGGCCCTTCGCCCGATCGATGACCTTGCGGGACTCCAACTGTTCGCCGAGCGCGTCGATCTCACCGGTCAGCGAACGCAGTTCACGGAAGCGGCCCATGGCAACCTCGATCGCCGGGATGAGGTCGCTCTTCTGGAACGGTTTGACGAGGAATGCCAGTGCGCCGGCGTCGCGGGCCTGCTCGACCACCTCGCGTTGGCTGAACGCCGTGAGCATCAGCACGCCACAAATCTTCTCGCCGTTGATGATGCGGGCCGCCTCGAGTCCGTCCATACCGGGCATCTTGATGTCGAGGATCGCCAGGTCCGGCTGCAGACCTCGGACGAGCTCGACCGCCTGATCACCTCGGCCGGTCTCACCGATGACCTCATAGCCCTCTTCTTCCAGGGTCTCGCGCAGGTCCATGCGAATGATGGCCTCGTCCTCGGCGATCACGACACGCAATGGCATGCCCCTTATCTAGCAGGTGTCGCCCGGATTCGGCTCCGTCACCAGTAGCCGGCCATCAGCTCGGACGACCAGGTCGGCTGGGTCACCGTACCCCTGGGATCGAATTCGCTCATGTGGGGCTTGATGTCGAGCACCGGCGTGCCATCGATGGCGTCGAGGCCGCGCACCCGCACCGCCAGGCCATCGACGTCGAGGACCTCGCACGTCGTGAGGCCGAGCCGATTCGGACGTGAGCTCGCACGCTGAGCGAAGATGCCCACCTTTGGCCACGCCTCGTTGCCACGAGGGTGTCGGGCCCCGATTGCGACCTTCGCCTCGTCGAACTGGTCGAACAGGAAGATCACCTCGATGTGCGAGAACTGGTCGAGCCCAGCGACGGAAGCCGGCGTGAACCGGTCGGCGTCGAGACGGATCACGCTCTCGACGTCACCCCAGTCGTCGTCGAGTCGCCCAGCGCGGGACGAGGAGACGTGCCCGATCGGGCGCACCGTGAACTCGGTCATCCGAACGCCGCCATCATCGCCTTGCTGATCGGGCGGCACAGTTCGCGGAGTCGGGCGCACCCATCGACACCGATGGCGTCGTATGGCGCGGCCGCGAGTTCGTCCGTTCGCGCCTCGATCCAGTCCCGGCGCTCACGGCCCAGGTCGGTGAACCCCAGATCGGGATCGAGCCAACCCCGCTCGCGGAGCCGCTCTTCGGCAGCCAACCAGTCGTCGCCGGTGCGCTGGCGGGTTGCCCGCAAGATGTCGGCCGACACGTCGCCGGCGGCCGCGTGGGTGACCAACGCCTCGCACCCGTCGAGCCCTTCGACCGTCAGCGCCACGATGTGGCCATCGCCGCGGAACTCACGCAACAGCGACTGCGCGTGCCACAGCACGAGGTGCGGCGCATCCGGCCACGGCAGCGACGAGTGGCCCGCGAACAATGGTCGTCCCTGGGGTCGCTCGCACGCCGCCAGGGCAGCAGCTCGAGCCAGCTCGGCCGCCTCGATCATCTCCGGTGAGTCGATGGCCTCAGGGGCGAGCCGCCGCAGCATGCGATCAGCCGCGCTCCGTCGGGCATCGAGGATCGCGTCGGGCGTCGCTGCCTGCCACACGCCCTCCATGCTTCGCCGTACGAGGTCCGGGTCGAAGTTGAAGAACGTGGCGATCACGACCTCGGCGGTCACGGCACCCATCGGCGCCGATCGGGACGCGAAGTAGCCCCGCATGCGATCGTCGAGGCCGACTGCTGCGTACTCCTCACGAGCTTCGCCGACGAAGTAGATGGCGCCGTGGATCGGCTCGAGTGTGCGCCAGGTCTTTCGCGCGATCAGTGGGTCCATCGAACGAGCTTCGCAGAGCCGATCCGACGCACTGCGACCGGATCAGAGCCGGTCGAGCAGTTCATCCTGGCGCACCTCGAGCGCAGCGATCTCCTCGACCACCTTGGCTCGGTGCTTTGCGTGGGCATCAACGTGCCGACGAGCATCACGCGCCTCGAACGACGCGCCGGCGGTCTCGGACACGAGTGCCCGGATCTCTTGGTCGTCGGCGTCGTCGCCGAGGTAGATCATCTGCTCGTCGATCACCGCCAGCTCGGCACGAAGCGACTTGATCCGTGTCGCCACCTGCGACAGCCGCCGCTCGATCAACCAGTTGCCCATGCGACCTTCAACGCTACCGCTGTCGGTTCGAGCGATTCGTGGACCGTACCGCTCGTTCGATTGTGAGGCGGTTGGCGGATCGGTCAGGATCTGACCATGGCGCGCTTGAGCGAAATCGGTGACCAGGACGGCTGGCGGTGCTGGCTCTGCGACCAGCCGGTCGACCCTGACATGTCGGTCAACGACCCTCGCGGTCCGAGCATCGACAGCCGGACCACCGAGCGCAGGGCAAAGGCGAAGGGCACCGGGAAGGGCAAGGGGACCGGGACGGGTCAGGAACGACTTGCTCACCGTTCGTGCAACACCGGCAAGGGAAGCACGAAGCCAGTCGTCGCGTGGCCCGACGACCTCCTGATCGCCGACGCCGCGGTGATTCTCACCGCCGTCGACCGAGCTCAACGCAAGGGCGGGCGAGAGATCATGGGTCACTGTTCGGACCGCAGCGATGCCGTCGCCGCTGCTGACTGGCTCGTCGACCGGATCTCTCGACTCGAACCTGGCCTCGTGGTGAGCGCTGACGTCGAGCCCGGCGGTGGTCAGTACATGGTGGTCATGCACTCGGCGCGCTGAGTCGCAACGGTGCCCCGGGTCGGACTCGAACCGACACTTGACGGTGTTTGAGACCGTTGCCTCTGCCAATTGGGCTACCGGGGCGGTGTGCGACGGCGAGACTAGCGGGCTTACCCGCCGGTAGCTCTCCGGCGCGCGGCGAGCGGTCTAGCCTGCCGACAATGCTCGCTTTCACCTTCCCCGGCCAGGGGTCGCAACGACCCGGCATGGGACTGCCATGGCGCGATCACGAGAGTTGGGAACTGATCGACGAGGCCAGCGACATCGCCGGCCGCGACATCGGCGCTCTGCTCTGCGATGCCGACGCCGACGAACTCAAGGACACCCGCAACGCTCAGCTGACCACGTTCGTGTCGAGTCTGATGGTGCTCGACGCGGTCGAGCGCCTCGGCATCGCCCCGAGCTACTGCGCCGGCCACAGCCTGGGCGAGTACACCGCGCTCACAGCGACCGGTGCGCTCGGCTTCGACGACGGGATCCGCCTCGTGTGCGAGCGCAGCGCCGCCATGCACGACGCCGGTCTGGCCCAGCCCGGCACGATGGCGGCCGTTCTCGGCCTCGACGACGACCAGGTCGACGTCGCCTGCCGGCGCGCCGACGCCGACGTCTGGGTCGCCAACTACAACGCGCCCGGCCAAGTGGTCATCGCCGGTTCACCCGATGGCGTCGATGCGGCGACCGTCCACGCCAAGGACCTCGGCGCGAAGAAGGTGATGCCGCTCCAGGTCGCCGGCGCATTCCACACGCCGTTCATGACCGCAGCACGCGACCGGTTGCGAGCAGCGCTCGCCGAGGCCGACCCTCGCGACAGCGACGTGCCCGTCGTTTCGAACGTCGACGCGCTGCTCCACGATCAAGCCGCCGACTGGGCGAGCTTGCTGTCGGCACAGCTGTCCAGTCCTGTGCGGTGGAAACATTCGCTCCTCACGCTCGCCGGTGCCGGCGTGACCGACTTCGCCGAACTCGGACCCGGAGCGGTGTTGACCGGGATGGCGAAACGGACCGTTCAGGCAAGCCGAACGATCTCGGTGGCGACGCCCGAAGACCTCGACAAGTTGCTCGAGTGGGTCGGCGCCGGCACGCCGTCGGGGCCTCGCCAACAGGAAGGCGAACACCTCTTCGCCGTCGAACGGCTGGTCGTGAGCCCGGCGGCGGGGATCTTCACCCCGATCGAGGGCCTGAGCGAAGGCTCGAGAATCGACGTGGGTTCTGTCGTCGGCCACGTCGGCGACGTCGAGGTCCGCTCGCCGTTCGCCGGCGTGCTCCAGAGCTTCATCGCGCTCGACACCGAGCGGGTCACCAGTCGCCAACCGATCGTCTGGCTGCGCACCGAATTGTGATGGAACGGAGCTGAACATGCCAAAGGTTCCCGCTGGAGTTCGAGGCGCTGCGATCACGGGGTGGGGCACTGCGCTCCCCGACCAGGTCGTCACCAACCACGATCTCGAACGCACGATCGACACCAACCACGACTGGATCGTCGAGCGAACTGGCATCCACGAGCGACGAGTCGGCGGCACCACCGCCGGCCTCTCGGTCGAAGCCGGCCGCCAGGCGATCGACCGTGCCGGGCTGCAACCAAGCGACATCGACGCCCTCGTGCTGGCCACCACCACGCCCGACCGAGCCGTGCCCGGGACGTCGTCGACGGTGCAACACCTCCTCGGACTCACCTGCGGCGCCTACGACCTCAACGCTGCGTGTTCGGGCTGGGTCTATGGCCTGATCAACGCCCATGGCCTCATTGCGCTCGGCGCCGAGAAGGTGTTGGTGATCGGCACCGACACCTTGGCGCGGATCACCGATTGGGACGATCGCAACACCGCCATCCTCTTCGCCGACGGCTCCGGCGCCGCCGTGCTCGAAGCGGTCGATGGCGACGGTCAGCTGCTTGGCTGGCACCTGGCTGCCGACGGAAGTGCCGAAGGTGCGCTGTATGCAGAGGTCGGCGGCAAGCTCCAGATGGAGGGCCGCGAGGTGTTCCGGCGTGCGGTACGGCTGATGGCCGACTCGGCCACCGCCTCGATGGAGGCCGCCGGGGTCACCGCCGACGACGTTGCTCTCGTCATCCCCCACCAGGCCAACATCCGCATCATCTCGGCATCGCTCGATCGGCTCGGTATCGGCATCGAACGCGCCTCGATCGTGCTCGACCGCACCGGCAACACATCCGCCGCGTCGATCCCACTCGCGCTCGCGGACGCCTTGGATCGCGGCCGGATATGCCAAGGTGATCTCGTGTTGTTCGTCGGGTTCGGAGCAGGGATGACCGCTGCCAGCGCCGTGGTCCGTTGGAGTGCCGCGGTGCCGTCACCCGCTGGTGGGGCGCTGTCGTGAGCCGCGTCGTCCTGATCACCGGCGGCGCCCGCGGCATCGGACTCGCGTGTGCCGAACGCTTCGCCGCGCAGGGCGATCGTGTTGCCGTGACCTACAACTCCTCACCGCCTCCTGACGGCTTTTTCGGCGTCCGGTGCGACGTGACCTCGACCGACGACGTCGACGCCGCATTCACTGCAGTCGAAGAGCATTTCGGCGACCCGGTCGAGGTGCTCGTCTCGAACGCCGGCATCACACGCGACGGCTTGCTGCTGCGCATGTCGGAGGACGACTTCACCTCGGTGATCGATGCCAACCTGACCGCTGCATACCGCGTCGTCAAGCGCGCCAGCCGCTCGATGCTCAAGGCGCGCCGAGGTCGCATCGTGCTGGTGTCGTCAGTCGTCGGACTCCTCGGTTCTGCAGGCCAGGCGAACTACGCCGCCTCGAAGGCCGGCCTGGTCGGCTTCGCCCGGTCGATCGCCCGTGAGCTCGGCTCGCGTTCGATCACGGTCAACGTGGTCGCTCCCGGCCCAGTGGCCACGGACATGACGGCCGCACTCGGCGACGACCGGATGGCAGCGTTGACTGCGATGGTGCCACTCCAACGTGTCGCGGAACCCGCCGAAATCGCCGGCGTGGTTTCGTTCCTCGCCTCGGACGATGCCGCCTACATCACCGGTGCCGTGATTCCCGTCGACGGCGGTCTCGGCATGGGACACTGACAACCAATCCACATCATCAGCTCACCCGATCGGGTGTGCCACACTGCAAGATCCATCGACAAGGAGAACCCCGTGGACCCAGAACTGTTTGCCCGTTTCCGCAAGTGCGCCGTCGAGGTGCTGTCCGTCGAGGAGAGCGCCGTCGTGCCCGAGGCCAACTTCGGTGACGACCTCGATGCCGACAGCCTCGACCTCGTCGAGCTGGTGATGGCCCTCGAAGAGGAATTCGACGTGTCGGTGCCCGAGGAAGAACTCGAAGGCGTCGAGACCGTTCAGCAGGCCTACGACATCGTCGTCGCGAAGCTGTGACCGGAGGCGGCCGTCGGGTCGCGGTCACGGGTCTCGGTGTCGTCGCCCCCACCGGCATCGGGCGCACGGCGTTCTGGAACGGACTGCTCGGTCCCGGTGTCACGAGCGGACAGTCGCTCACGATCGACGACTGGGATCCCGCCCCCTACTTCGACAACCCCAAGCAGGCACGCCGGACCGACCGCGTCGAGCAGTTCGCCGTCGCTGCTGCCGCTGAGGCGTTCGAACAGGCGGGCGGAGTCGACACGATCGGCGTCGATCCCGCCCGGTTCGGCACGATCTTCGCCACCGGTGTCGGTGGACTGCACACGATCGAGGAGCAGGTCCAGGTCCGCCTCGAGAAGGGTGAACGCCGGGTCTCGCCGTTTCTCGTGCCGATGATGATGGCCAACGCATCCGGCGCGTCGATCTCGATGCGCTACGGACTGCAGGGTCCGGCGGAGACGATCTGCACCGCCTGTGCAGCCGGCTCGCACGCGATCGCGTATGCAGCGCGTCTCATTCGCTGGGGCGTCGTCGATGCGGTCGCCACGGGCGGCAGTGAGGCAGCAGCGACGCTGACCGCGTTGGCCGGCTTCGGCAACATGACCGCGCTCACCAATGCCGGGATCAGCCGACCGTTCGACGCCGAGCGAGATGGTTTCGTGCTCGGCGAAGGTGCTGCCGTGCTGATTCTCGAGGAGTGGTCGAGCGCTGTCGATCGCGGTGCGACGATCCTCGGAGAGATCCTCGGCGGGGCGAGCACCGCCGACGCCCACCACATCACCGCTCCGTCACCAGGCGGTGTCGGAGCCATCGCCTGCATGCGTCTCGCCCTCGCCGAGTCGGGGCTCGAACCCGGCGACATCAAGCAGGTGAACGCACACGGGACCTCGACACCGCTCAACGACGCTGCCGAAGCGGCGGCGATCACCGAGGTGTTCGGTGCTCGCAGCGTTCCGGTCGTGTCGACGAAGGGTGTGACCGGTCATGCGCTCGGTGCTGCCGGCGCACTCGAGGCAGCAGCCGCGCTGCTGTCGATCGAGCACCGGCTGATCCCGCCGACGGCGAACACCACGACGATCAGCGCCGACATGGACATCGATCTCGTCATCGGCGAACCCCGTCCTTGGGAACCGGGGCCGGTGATCTCGAACAACTTCGGCTTCGGCGGCCACAACGGTTCCGTCGTCGTCGCCCCACCAACCTGACGATTACATCGCGGGTCTGACCCCTGATGTAATCGTCACGCGTCGGCGAGCACGAAGAGCAGGTCGCATTGGCAGGCCACCTCGCCGCGGACCAGGGCGCGACCCGATCCCTTGCCGGCGCGAGCTGACATGCGGCCCAACTCGACTTCGAGAATCAGCTCGTCACCGGGGACCACCTGGCGACGGAATCGAGCGCCGTCGAGGCCACCGAAGAGCGGCAGCTTGCCGGCGTACTTCGGATCGGCGAGCACAGCGGCTGCACCCACTTGAGCGATCGCCTCGCACATCAGCACCCCCGGAAGCGTCGGGCGGCCCGGGAAGTGCCCGGCGAAGAAGTACTCGTCGCCAGTGAGCGTCCATCGCCCCGACGCCGACACCCCGGGCACGATCGAGATCAGTTCGTCGACGAGCAGGAACGGTGGCCGATGCGGCAACAGCTCCTCGGGGCGTGGCAGGGCGTTGGGTTCGGATGTCGGCATCAGCGGCTCCAGTCGAGTCGTCGTCGGGCGTGTGCGTGGTAGTGGTCGGGGATCGAACGCAAGGAGTCGTCGATCCAGAACGGACCACTGTCGAGCGACTCCATCACGATGGTGAGCTTCGCATGCAGCTCGGCTCGAACTTCCGCTGACGGCGTCGCGTCGTGCTCGCGCCACACCACCATCGGCACGCTGCACGAGTCGCACTCGGCGATCCAGCAGAGCTCGTCGCTGTGAAACCACTCGGTGAACGGAGTCGCCTCACAGAGCTCGCAGCCGGTGTCGACGTTCACGTCTGGCACCGTACGCGAATGAGGGGCCGGCCAGGAGGACCGGCCCCTCATCCGAAGGGGAGAATGCGTGACCGGAATGTTCCGGTCAGTTGTTCAGTGGGTGATCAGGCGGGGCAGGTCTCGAGGAACGCTGCGACGTCGATGCTCGGCGGGACCAGGACGGCGTCGATGGCGTGGATGACACCATTGCTGGTGGTCACGTCGGCCTGGACAACCGTGGCGTTGTTGAATGCAACGCCGTCGGTCAGGTCGACCGTGACGTTCTCGCCCTGGACGGTCGGGACATCGCCGTCGGCGAGGTCACCCGACATCACGGCACCGGAGATCACGTGGTAGGTGAGGATGGCGGTCAGCGCATCGACGTTCTCCTCGAGGAGGAGGCAGTCGACGAGACCTTCGGGCAGCGCGGCAAAGGCATCGTCGGTCGGCGCGAGCACCGTGAAGGGGCCAGGGCTCTGCAGCGTCTCGACGAGACCGGCAGCGTCGACGGCGGCAACGAGTGTGCCGAACGATCCGGCGTTGATCGCCGTCTCGACGATGTCACCAGCCGCTTCGGCGACTTCGGAGGTCACCGTGTCTTCTTCTTCCATTGCGTCGGTGACGACGGTCTCGGCTTCCTCGACGGCGGTGGTGGTTTCCGAGGTCGAGTCGTTCGAGTCGCTGCCGCAGGCGGACAGCACGACGAGGCCGGCGATTGCGGCGACACCGGCGAGGCGGGTGGAGGACTTGCGCATGTGAGTGGATCCTTTTCGTGGGTCTGAGTGGAGGTGTTCTGTTCACGCCGCTTCGTGCGGAGTGACAGGTCTACGGCGCCGTCTCAGATCCGGATGACAATTGAGTACGAAAAGTTTTCCATTCAGTCGGTGCCGGGGCGACGAGTCGCCTCGCGGTCGGGGTCGCTGGAGTAGCCCGGCGGGTACGTCGCAGCGAGTTCCTCCGCAGTCGGCGTGCGTTTGCGGTATGCGTCAGCGGGCAACAGATCGACGAGTGCTGCCATGATCCGCTTGGTGTCGGCCTCGAGCGAACGGCCGACCAGTCGAACGGGAGCACCGACACGAATCCGGATCGTCGGCGGATCGGTCAGGTTGAGCACGTTGGGGAGGCGACTCGAACGCGGCCACACCCGCTCGGTGCCCCACATGCCGACCGGGATCACCGGCGCACCGGTCATCTGCGCCAAGCGGGCTGCGCCCCATCGCCCCGTCGGCTTGCGGAAGAACGCTGGTCCGCGCGGAATGGTGCCCTCCGGCATCATCGTCACCATCTCGCCGCCCTCGAGCGCCGCCGCTGCGGCGGCCAGCGGCTCGTCGGAACCGGTCCCCCGGTCGACACGGATTCCGCCCATCGCCGCGGCGATCGGACCCACGATCGGTGCGTCGAACACTTCCTTCTTGCCGAGGAAGCGAGCCGGACGACCGGACTCGGCGATCGTGAGCGAGATGGCGGCGACGTCGAAGTAGCTGCGGTGATTGCCGACGAGAATCGCAGCCCCACTCGATGGAATGTGCTCGACCCCCTCGATGTCGAATCGCGCGTACGGATAGGCGGACGGGCGAGCGAACCGAAGGGCGACCTGCTGCAGTTCCAGACCGATGACCGGGATCTTCAGCACCCCGGGCGAAACGTCGAGGTTGAGCGTCGGCCATCGACGCGCAGCCGCAACGAGCACCATCCGAGGGTCAGGGTTGACCACGATCGGGTGGCCGACCGCGGCGAGCATGGGGGTGTCGTACACGCTGTCGGAGTAGGCGTAGCTCTCGGCGAGGTCGACGCCGTGGCGTTCGGCCCACTCGCTGATCGCTGCGAGTTTGCCCGCCGACCACACGAATGGACCGTCGAGCGTCCCGTCGTAGGTGCCGTCGGCGCTCACGCCGTAACGCGTGGCCACCACGTCGTCGAGGCCGAGGCGGTCGGCGAACGGTTTGACGAGGTCGTACGGCGTCGTGGTCGCCAACACGATCGGACGGCCCGCCTCGCGGTGCGAGGCAAAGGCGGTCGCAGCGAACGGCTGCACCATGGCGCACAGGTCGTCGGCGACGGTTTCCGCAGCTTCGGCGACGGCGGCACGAGAGCGGCCCGCCGCCAAGGTGACCGCCTGGCGGGCCAGGACCATCGACGGGAGGGTCTCGCCGATGGCGTTGAACAGCCCGAACAGCAGCCGCTCGCCTGGCATCCGATTGGGTCCCGTGAGTCCAGCGAGACGCATGGCGCCGGCGAACACCTCTCCGGAGGCTCCCGACAGCAGCGTGCGATCGAGATCGAAGAAGGCGGCGCCGGAGGAAGTCACGATCCGAGACTAGGCCACGCCCGATCTCGCGGACACGGGCCGAAAAATGGGAAAGACCCGGATGGGGGATCCGGGTCTCTCAACCAAGCGAAGTCCTCCGGTTGGGGGAACCGGTTTGTGGACTTCTCTATCGAGTGGAACATGGGGGGTGTTCGCACTGCGACTTGCTTGTGAAAGTATGCACGTGAACAAGCGATCGTGCAAGTAGAACAAAGAGATACTGGGTATCGTCCACAGAGATGGATGTTCGGCAACTCTCGACGTTGGTGGCGATCGCCGATCACGGCACCTTCTCGGCCGCGGCCCGAGCGCTCTACACCGTGCAGTCGAACGTCTCCAGCCACATCGCTCGGCTCGAGAAGGAACTCGGCGTCACGCTCGTCGACCGAGCGCAGGGTGGCCTCACCGAGGACGGGGCGCGCGTCGTCGAACGAGCGCGCCGGATCCTCAACGAACTCGACGACATCGCCGCCGACATGTCGAGCCGCCACGCCGAGGTGATCGGGCAGACGAGGATCGGCGTCATCGGCACCACCGCGCGGTGGCTGATCCCGCAGTTCCTCGGCGACCTCAGCGAGCGGCATCCGAATGTTCGAGCGATCGTTCAGGAAGGTGCCACGTCGTCACTCGTGCCCAACGTCCTGACCGGCCAGCTCAGCGGAGCGATCGTGCACCTGCCGGTCGACGAGCCCGAACTCGTCATCGAGCCTCTGTTCGCCGAAGACTTGCTGCTGTTGGCTCCCGACGGCCACCCGCTCGCCGATCGCGACGTCATCCCCCTCGCCGACCTCGACGAGGTCCCCTTGCTGCTGCCACCCCCGGGCGCAGCGTTGCGCCGCGTGCTCGAACGGGCAGCCGCGAACGCCGACATCACCCTGCGCGCTCAGGCCGAAGTCGACGGTGTCCGCCTCCTCGCGTCGCTGGCATTCGCCGGCTTCGGCGCGGCGATCGTGCCGGCGACCGCGGTACCCGACTGGTTGGAGGGCACGTTCCACCGCATCGCCGTGCCCGAGCTCCCCCGCCGCGTGGTCGCGTTCGCCCGCCGGCGGCGCCCAGCTGCGAGTGCGCCGACGATGGCGGTACTCGAGGTGCTGCGATCGGTCACCAGCGCTCATGGCGCTGCTCAGCACGGCATTCACACCGATGCCGCCGCCATCCCGCTCAGCCGCTGATGGTGCGGGCGTCGCAGAACGACCGATCGCGGTACTGTCCGACTCGATGACCAGCGTCGCCTCGACTCCGCTCGCACTGACCCGGCTCACGCCGAGCGATGTCCGCGTCACGATTCGCGACCTCGACGGCCGCCAAGTCGTGTGGGCCGAGTTCGATGCCGACGACGAACCGACCCGCCTGACCAGCACGACCTCCGAGCAGTTCGTGGCGGCCGCGACGGCGGCACGCGCTCGGCGCCTCCCGCTGGTGCTGGTGCTGGCGACGTCGGGCGCCGACATCAACGAGGGTGTCTCGGCGCTGCATGCGTGGGGCCGAGTGGCAGCCGCATTGACCGCGTGCTCTGGCGTCGTGCCGACCGCCGTGATCGTCTCGGGCCCCGCTGTGTCCGGGCCTGCACTGCTGCTCGGCATTGCCGACCTGACGGTGATGACGCAGAGCAGCTACGCGTTCGTGAACGGCCCGACGATGGTCGAAGAGTTCACCGGGGTCGCGATCAGCATCGATGAACTGGGAGGCGCCGCACATCACGCCCGATACACCGGCGTCGCCACCGCCGTCGTTGCTGACCGCGCTGCGGCCGTCGAGATGGTCGCCGACCTGCTGTCGTACCTCCCCGACCACGTCGACGCCGAGCCTCCACGGCACGACATCGACGACGTGGCCGACCGCCGCTGCCCCGAGGCCGGCGAGCTGATCCCGTCGTCGTCCACGGGAAGCTACGACGTCCGCCAGGTGGCGGCCGCAATCGTCGACGACGGTTCGATGCTCGAGTTGCGCGACAGATGGGCGGCCAACGTCGTGACGGCGTTCGCAACGATCGACGGTCGTCCGGTGGGCATCGTCGCCAACCAGCCGATGATCCTCGCGGGAACCCTCGACATCCCCGCGTCGCAGAAGGCGGCCCGATTCGTTGCCCTGTGCGACGCGTTCAATCTGCCGATCATCACGCTCGTCGACACGCCTGGCTTCTACCCAGGCAAGGATCTCGAGTGGCGCGGCATGATCCGCCATGGAGCGCAACTCGTCTACGCCTACGCCCGCGCCACCGTGCCGCGGATCTGCGTGATCCTGCGCAAGAGCTACGGCGGTGCCTACATCGTGATGGACTCCAAGACGATGGGCAACGACCTGTGTCTGGCGTGGCCGTGGGCGGAGCTCGCTGTGATGGGCGCCGGACAAGCCGCGGCGATTCTCCAGCGTCGAGCCACCCCGGAGGAACGAGCGGCCTTCGAAGCCGACTACGCCGAACGCCTCCTCAACCCGTATGTCGCCGCCGAACGCGGATTGGTCGATGCCGTCATCGATCCCGCCGACACCCGCATCGAGATCGTCGCCGCGCTCGAGGTGCTGCAGGACAAGCGCGAAGCGCTCGGCGGACGAAAGCACGGGAACAGTCCGCTCTGAGGGCGTCGCGGTTGCGGGGCGAGCACCCATTCGGCACTAACGTGGCGTCTCGGACGGGGAGGAACCTCCGACCGAATCACCCCAGAGTTCGCGCCACGAGAGGAAGCCACGTGCCCGACACGATCACGATCACCGACGACCGCACCGGAAAGACAGTCACCGTTCCCATCGAAGGTGGGGTCTTTCCCTCGTCGGCGCTGCGCGAACTCGACCCCTCGCTCTACTGCTACGACCCGGCCTACCTGTCGACGGCATCGTGCAAGTCGGCGATCACCTACCTCGACGGCGACGCGGGCATCCTGCGATACGGGGGCTACCCGATCGAACAGCTGGCCGAGAACTCGAGCTACCTCGAAGTCGCCTACCTCCTACTGAACGGTGAACTGCCGAACAAGGAACAACTCGACGTGTGGGTGAACGACGTCACGCATCACACGTTCATCCACGAGAACATGCGCAAGCGCTTCGTCGACGGTTTCCACTACAACGCACACCCGATGGGGATGTTCACCTCGGCAGTGGCCGCGCTCGGCACCTTCTACGAAGGTGCGAAGGACATCGACGATCCGACGCAGCGCGATCGCCAGATCCTGCGCCTCATTGCGAAGGCGCCCACGATCGCAGCGATGTGTTACCGCTTCTCGGTCGGCCTGCCCTTCAACGCCCCCAGCAACGATCTGTCGTACCCGGCGAACTTCCTCAACATGATGTGGAAGATCGGCGATTACCAGGTCGACCCCGTGCTCGAACGTGCGATGGAGGTGCTGTTCATCCTCCACGCCGACCACGAGCAGAACTGCGGGACGACCGCCATGCGCGTGATCGGCTCCAGCCACGCCGACCCGTACTCATCGGCCGCCGGCGCTGCGGCCGCACTGTACGGCCCGCTGCATGGCGGCGCGAACGAGGCCGTGGTGCGGATGCTGACCGAAATCGGTTCTGTCGACAACGTTCCGGCGTTCATCGAGTCGGTCAAGGCCGGCGAGGGACGACTGATGGGCTTCGGCCATCGCGTCTACAAGAACTACGACCCGCGGGCGACCATCATCAAGAAGGCCGCCTACGACGTGTTCGAGGTGACCGGCAAGAACCCGCTGCTCGACATCGCGCTGAAACTCGAGGATGCTGCGCTGTCGGATTCCTACTTCATCGATCGCAAGCTGTACCCGAACGTCGACTTCTATTCGGGCCTGATCTACCAGGCGATGGGTTTCCCGGTCGAGATGTTCACCGTGCTGTTCGCGATCCCCCGCATGTCGGGTTGGCTTGCCCACTGGCAGGAACTCCTCAGCGACCCGGAACAGAAGATCTCGCGGCCGCGTCAGTGGTACTCGGGCCCGGACGAACGCGACTACGTCCCCGTCGTCAACCGCTGATTACATCAGGGGTCAGACCCAGGATGTAACAACGGACGAATCGGTGACCGCCACAACACTGATGCACGGTTACATCGCGGGTCTGACCCCTGATGTAATCAGATGGCGTCGATGGCGGCGTTGAAGGTGGCGCTCGGGCGCATCACGGCGGTTGCCTTGGCAGCGTCGGGGGCGAAGTAGCCACCGATGTCGGCCGGCTGGCCCTGCACGCCGAGCAACTCGTCGACGATGGTCTGCTCGTTGGCCGAGAGCTCGGCCGCGATCGGCGCGAACCGTGCCGCCAGCTCGGCGTCAGCGGTCTGCGCAGCCAGCGCCTGCGACCAGTAGAGCGCAATGTAGAAGTGGCTGCCGCGATTGTCGATTTGACCGAGACGCCGTGCCGGAGACTTGCCGTTCTCCAACAGCTGGCCGGTGGCAGCATCGAGTGTGTCAGCGAGGATCTGCGCCCGAGCGTTGCCGGTCACGGTGGCGAGGTGTTCGAACGAGACAGCGAGGGCGAGGAATTCCCCGAGCGAGTCCCACCGCAGGTAGTTCTCCTTGACGAGCTGCTGGACGTGCTTGGGCGCTGAACCACCCGCACCGGTTTCGAACAGTCCCCCACCGTTGAGCAACGGCACGACGGACAGCATCTTGGCGCTGGTGCCCAACTCGAGGATCGGGAACAGGTCGGTCAAGTAGTCGCGCAGCACGTTGCCGGTGACCGAGATCGTGTCGAGACCCTCGCGGGCCCGGTCGATCGAGAACTGGGTGGCAACCGCCGGGGCCAGAATCTCGATCTCGACGCCGGAGAGGTCGTGGTCGCCGAGGTACTGGTTGACCTTGGCGATCAGCTGCGCATCGTGGGCCCGGGTCGAATCCAGCCAGAACACCGCCGGCGCACCGCTGGCGCGAGCGCGATCGACGGCGAGGCGAACCCAGTCGCGGATCGGCTCGTCCTTCACCTGGCACATCCGGAAGATGTCGCCCGGCGAAACGGCCTGCTCCATCAGCGTGTCGCCGGACGATGCGTCGACGATGCGGATCGATCCTGCCGACGGCGCCTCGAACGTCTTGTCGTGGCTGCCGTACTCCTCGGCCTTCTGAGCCATCAGCCCGACGTTCGGGACGCTGCCCATCGTCGACGGGTCGTAGGCGCCGTTCGCAATGCAGTCCTCGATCACGGTCTGGTACACACCGGCGTAGCTGCTGTCGGGGATGACGGCCTTCGCGTCCTGCTGCTCACCGGCCGCGTTCCACATCTGGCCCGACGTGCGGATCATCGCCGGCATCGAGGCGTCGACGATCACGTCGCTCGGTACGTGCAGGTTGGTGATGCCCTTGTCGGAATCGACCATGGCGATCGCCGGACCCTGCTCGTAGGCGGCAGCGATGTCGGCCTCGACCGCTGCACGCTGGTCGGCGGGGAGCGATTCGACGGCGCTGAGCACACTCGCCCATCCGTTGCGAGGATCGCCGCCGGCGGCAGCGATCGCATCGCCGTGGTTCGCGAAGACGTCGGCGAAGAACACCTCGACTGCGTGGCCGAACATGATCGGGTCGGACACCTTCATCATCGTGGCCTTGAGGTGCAGCGAGAACAGCACACCTTGCTGCTTGGCGTCGCTGATCTGGGCGGCGAGGAAGGAGCGCAGCGCGGCGACGTCCATCGCCGTCGAGTCGATCACTTCACCGGCGAGCACGGGCACCGATTCCTTGAGCACCGTGACGGTGCCGTCGGCGCTCACGTGTTCGATGCGCACGGCACCGTCCGCATCGACCGTGAGCGACTGCTCGTTGGCGCGGAAGTCGCGGTCGCCCATCGTGGCGACGTGGGTCTTCGAGTCGGGCGACCAGGCACCCATCGAGTGCGGATGCGACTTCGCGTAGTCCTTGACCGCCTTGGGAGCCCGACGATCGGAGTTGCCCTGCCGCAACACCGGGTTGACGGCTGATCCCATCACGCTGCCGTACCGGGTGCGTACCTCGACCTCGTCGGGGGTCGAGGGCTCGTCGGGGTAGTTCGGGATGTCGTATCCCTTGGCCTGCAGTTCGGCGATGGCCGCCTTCATCTGCGGCACCGAGGCCGAGATGTTCGGGAGCTTGATGATGTTCGCTTCGGGCGTCAGCGCCAGTTCGCCCAACTCAGCCAGTGCGTCGCCGATGCGTTGCTCGTCGGTGAGCCGTTCGGGGAACGTGGCGATGATCCGTCCGGCGAGCGAGATGTCGCGGGTCTCCACGTCGATGCCGGCCACGCCGGCGAAGGCCTGGATGATCGGGCAGGAACGAGTACGTCGCGAGCGCCGGGGCCTCGTCGGTGAAGGTGTAGATGATGGTGGACGTGATTCTCGCTCATGGTGGTACCTGCTCGTTGGGGGTCGACTTGTCTACAACTTGTCTACACTGTAGCAACGCTGCCCGGATGCTGCACAGGAGCGGGCTCCACCGAAGCGTCCGGGCGTGCAGCCTCTAATGTCGATGGCGATGGACTTCGACTGGACCCCCGAGCAGATCGCCCTCCGAGACCACGCCCGCAAGGTCGCCACCGAGGCCGTCGAGCGCTACGGACGCCACAACGACTCGTGGATCAACGGGTTCTCGAAGGACTTCGCCAGGGAGATGGCGGCCCACGGCTGGATCGGCATGACCTGGCCCGCCGAGTTCGGTGGCGGCGGCCAGCCCGCCATCAACCGACTGATCGTTGGCGAGGAACTGATCGCCGCCGGCGCCCCCATCGCCGCCATGTGGTTCGCCGACCGTCAGATGGGTCCCACCCTGATCCACTACGGCACCGCTGACCAGCAGGCCGAGTTCCTCCCCGGAATCCTGTCCGGCGAGACCACCTGGTGCATCGGCATGTCCGAACCCGACTCGGGCTCCGACCTCGCATCGCTCACGACCAGCGCGGTTCGCGACGGCGACGACTTCGTGATCAACGGCCAGAAGATCTGGACGAGCTTCGGCGAACTCGCCGACTACTGCTATCTGATCTGCCGTACCGATGCCGACGGCCCGCCCCACAAAGGCATCAGCGAAGTGATCGTCCCCATGGACACCCCGGGCATCGAGGTGCGCCCGATCACCGACATGACCACCAATCGCCACTTCTGCGAGGTGTGGTTCTCCGACGTGCGGGTCCCGGTTGCGAATCTCGTGGGCGTCGAAGGCAACGCGTTCAAGCAGACCATGGCGCAGCTCGAACACGAGCGCGGCGGCATCGACCGCCTCGTGTCGAACCAGGCGCTCTACGTGCTCGCGCTCGACCGCGCCGATCGCAGCGATCCCCGCGTGCGCCAGGAGATCGCCTCGATCGAGTCCGGCTACCGCATCGGGCGGATCTTGGTGACGCGCGAGGTGCTGCGTCAGGCACCCGCCGGATTCTCGGCGGCGACCAAGTGCTTCTGCACCGAGCACGAGATCCGCGTCGCCGAGTTCGTGGCCGCGACGTTCGGCGCCGACGCAATGCTGTGGGACGACGTCACCCGGGGACTCGTGTATGCGCCCGGCTACACGATCATGGGTGGCACCTCGAACATCATGCGCAACATCCTCGGCGAGCGAGTGCTGGGCCTGCAGCACGCGAACCACGGTGAGTGTCGATCGGACAGGCATTGGCCACTCGAGCTGAGTTCCTGAATTTCGACGTCGACGGCACCCAGCTGGGAGCGCTCTCGTGGACCGGAATCCTCGGCGCTCCCTGCGTCGTGGCCGTACACGGCATCACGTCGAACGCATGGGTCTGGGACCCGCTGGCCCATCACCTCGCCGGCGCCGCCGATCTCGTTGCCGTCGACCTGCGAGGACGCGGGCGGAGCTACGACGCGCCGGAGCCGTACGGCATCGAACGCCACGCCGACGACGTCGCATCGATCGTCGAACAACTCGGCGGACCCGTCGTGTTGATGGGCCACTCGATGGGTGCCTTCGTGGTCGAGATGGTCGCCGAACGGCGGCCCGAGCTCGTCCGAGATCTCGTCCTCGTCGACGGCGGCACGCCACTGGCCGCTCCACCGGACGGCGACGTCGACGCAGCGCTCGATCGGATGCTCGGCCCCGGCATCGAACGGATCCGCACCGTCTGGCCCGATCGGGTCTCCTACCACGCGATGTGGGCCTCGCACCCGGCGTTCGGGGCGGGCATCAGCCCCGACCTCGAACGCAACCTGCTCGCCGACCTGATCGAGGTCGAGGGCGGCTTCCGCACGGCGGTCAGCGAGTCCGCGGTACGCACCGACGGCCGCGACATGCTCACCAACGACGAGGTCCGCCATCTCCTCGATCGCCGTCAGCAGCCCACCACGATCGTGCGCGCCGAGTTCGGCATGCTCGGTGCCCCTCCCCCATTCATCACCGACGACGTCCGCGCCCGATACCCGCAACACCACTGGATCGACGCCGCGGGATGCAACCACTACACCGTGCTCAACAGTGCCGCTGGAGCGTCGCTCGTGGCGCAGACAGTGCGCGACATCCGCATCGACTGACGACCGCCGACTGGCGGTCATCTACGTTTCGGACATGGAACACGTCCAGTTCGGCAGAACCGGCTTGAAGGTGTCTCGGCTGTGCCTCGGCACGATGACCTTCGGGTATCAGAGCGACGACGACACGTCGTTCGCCGTCATGGATGCGGCCGCCGAGTCGGGCATCACGTTCTTCGACACCGCCGACGTGTACCCGAACGGCGCCCCGCCCGAGCTGTTCGGGCGAACCGAGGAGCTGATCGGGTCGTGGATGCAGGGCAAGCGCGAGCGGTTCGTCGTGGCCACCAAGTGCTTCTTCCGCACCGGGCCGATGCCGTGGGATGCCGGCAACAGCCGCCAGAACATCATGCGTTCTGTCGAGGACTCGCTCCGCCGACTGCGCACCGACCACATCGATCTCTACCAGGTGCATTCGTGGGATCCGGTGACGCCGATCGACGAGACACTCCAGGCGATGGACGATCTCGTGCGTTCGGGCAAGGTGCGCTACGTCGGCTGTTCCAACACGCTCGCCTACCAACTCGCCCGCTCGGTCGGGCGCAGCGAGGTGTTGGGCATCACCCGGTTCGAGAGTGTGCAGCCTCGCTACAACCTGTTGTTCCGCGAGAACGAACGCGAGCTGTTCCCGCTCTGCGCCGACGAGCGCATCGCGGTGATCCCGTACAACCCGCTCGCCGGCGGACTGCTCACCGGAAAGCACCGACCGGGAGCGCCGACGGAAGGAACACGTTTCACGCTCGGTCACGCAGGCATGCGGTACCAGGAGCGCTACTGGCACGATGCGATGTTCGCAACGGTCGCCGAGTTCCAGCAGGTCGCCGAGGACGCCGGTGTCCCGATGACAACGCTCGCGATCAGATGGGTCCTCGCGAATCCGGTGATCACCGCGCCGATCCTCGGGGCCTCGCGCCCCGACCAGCTCGCGGCCTCGGTCGCCGCGCTCGATGCACCCCTCGACGACGACGTGAAACGCCGTCTCGACGAACTCACCCACGAGTACCGGTTCGGCGACCACGAGCGCTGAGCGGCGCGTCGGGCCCGGCACCGTGTGACGCTCGGTCGACTTGCTACGGTGCGACGAGGGAGTCGACGAAGAACATCGCCGACGGAACGGGGGCGAGATGTACGACAAGATCGTGGTGGGCACCGATGGTTCGGCGACTGCCTCGAAGGCCGTCGAGCACGCTGCGTCGCTCGCAGCGGCAACAGGCGCCCAACTGCACGTCGCCATGGTCACACCGTCGATCCCGATGGTCGTGGCACCCGACATGTTGATCGCATCGGCAGAGTGGACCGACGCCACCAAGCAGGCGACCCAGACCGCCCTCGAGGTGGCCGCCGCCACCGCTGCCGCCATGGGAGCCGAGGTGAGCACCCATCAGCTGTCCGGCGATCCCGCGGACGCGTTGCTCGCACTGTGTGAGGACATCGACGCCGACCTGCTCGTGGTCGGCAGCCGTGGCATGCAGGGCGCTCGACGCTTCCTGCTCGGCAGTGTGTCGAGTCGTTGCGCCCATCACGCCGACCGTTCCGTCCTGATCGTCCACACCGACTGAGGTTCTCCATGGCCACGACACTCCCCGACGCCACCGAACTCGCAGCACTCGTCCGTTCGGGCAAGGCATCACCGGCCGAACTCGTCGACGAGGCGATCGCCCGCGTCGAGCGTCTCGACCCGACGATCAATGCGGTGATCCACGAGCGATTCGAGGCGGCGCGGGCCGAGGCACGCAGCGATCTCCCCGACGGACCGTTCCGGGGTGTCCCGTTCCTCGTGAAGGACCTCGGCTGCGAGATGGCGGGTGAGCCCCACACCCTTGGAAACCGTGCGCTGCGTGATGCCGACGTCCGCGCCACGCACGACTCATACCTGTACCAGGCGATCCAGGGAGCCGGGTTCGTCACGCTCGGGCGCACGAACACGCCCGAACTCGGCGGAACGATCACGACCGAACCCGAGGCGTTCGGTCCCACCCGCAATCCGTGGAACATCGATCACTCGACCGGAGGCTCGTCAGGCGGATCCGCCGCGGCGGTTGCGGCGGGGATGGTGCCAGTCGCGCACGCGAGCGATGGCGGCGGTTCGATCCGGGTCCCCGCGAGCGAGTGCGGTCTCGTCGGGCTCAAGCCGAGTCGCGGCCGGATCTCCCAGGGGCCGAAGATCGGCGAGGGGTGGGCCGGCGCAACCACCGATGGGGTGGTGTCGAGGTCGGTGCGCGACACCGCAGCACTTCTCGACATCATGTCGGGGCGCCGTGTCGGAGATCCGTACACCGCAGCGCCGCCGACGCGGCCATTCGCCGACGAGGCCGGCGCCGATCCCGGCCGGCTTCGCATCGGGCTTGCCCCGACCCATCGCGGAGTCGACACCCACGCCGAGTGCGTCGCTGCGGTCGAAGCGGCCGGGTCGCTGCTCGAATCGCTCGGCCACGACGTCGAAGTGGCGCAGCCCAGTGCGTTCTTCGACGACGAGTTCTCCCGACACTTCGTGACCATCGTGGCCGTGGCGACCGCCGTCGACTTCGTGAACATGGGCGAGTCGATCGGTCGCCCGATCGTCGAGGACGACGTCGAGGCGAGCAACTGGCTGATGGGATCGATCGGTCGGGCGATCACCGCAGCCGACTACATCGCGTCGGTCAACTGGGTGCACGCCTGGTCACGTCGCATGCATGCGTGGTGGGACGATTTCGACGTGCTGGTCAGCCCGGTGATCGCCGTCCCGCCCCCGCCGATCGGCTGGCTGAGCGACCCCGATCTCGGCACGGAACGGCTCACGAGCATCCTGCAGTTCACCGCCCAGTTCAACGTCAGCGGGCAGCCGGCGATGTCGCTCCCGTTGCACTGGAGTCACGACGGCCTTCCGGTCGGCGTGCAGTTCGTCGGACCGATCGACGACGAAGCGTTGCTGATCCGCCTCGCGGCGCAGATCGAATCGGCAGCGCCGTGGGCTGACCGCCTCCCGCCGCTCTACGGCTGACGCCGCACGGCCGGTACAGCGTCGACGCGGGCAGGGCCGACAAGATGTCACGATGACGCTGCGCGTGATGACATGGAACCTGTGGTGGCGGTTCGGGCCGTGGGAGACACGCCAACGCGCCATCGTCGACACGATCCGCTCCACTGTCCCCGACGTGTTGTGTCTGCAGGAGGCGTGGGCCGACGCCAGCGGTGCCGGCATGGCCGCGATGCTCTGCGACGAGCTCGGGTACCACGCCGTCAGCAGCACCCCGATCGGACGCCCCGACGTCGGGTTCACCAACGCAGTGCTCTCGCGCTGGCCGGCACGGCTGCTCACCGACGAGGCACTCCCCCGTGCCGACGGGTCGCCCGGACATCGCCGGGTGGTCGCCGCTGCGGTGTCGACGCCATGGGGTGCCTGGCCGATCGCTTCGACCCACCTCGATCACCGCTTCGACGATTCGGCCGCCCGCCAGCTCCAGTGCCGTCGGCTGCTCGAGCTGGCCTCGCAGTGGCGAGGCGACCCGACGTCCGATCTTCCCGTGATCGTCGGCGCCGACCTCAACGCCGTTTCGGACAGCGCCGAGGTGCGCATGCTGACCGGGCGGGAGCCGGGAGCACCAGGAATCGTCTTCTCCGACGCGTGGGAGCAGGTGGGCGACGGACCTGGCGAAACCTGGTGCACGACCAATCCGTACGCCGCCGACAGCGCCTGGCCGAACCGCCGCATCGACTACGTGTTGGTGTCGTGGCCGCGCCCGAAACCGACGGGCAATCCGATCACCGCGGAACTCGTCGGTACCGGCCCGGTCGACGTCGACGGCACTCCCGTCTGGCCGAGCGACCATGCTGCGGTCGTCGTCGACATCACGACGCCGCACTGACGGACCGCAGTCGGCAGCGCTCTGGTCCGACCCGGATGGCCGCGCAGTGTCATGCTCACTCGATGACCACGGCCGATCAGGCGACCGCCGTGACGGCACGCCCAGCGAATCCACTGTCGGTTCGCGCCTACCGATACCTGTGGTTCAACAACGTCGCCTTCTTCCTCGTCGCGAACGCGCAGCGGTTCGTGTTCGGGTGGCTGGTGCTCGACGGTCTGTTGCGCAGCGAGAGCATCCAAGGACTGGTCGTGTTCACGCTCGGTCTTCCTGCGGCGCTGCTCGTGTTGCAGGCAGGTGCGTGGGCCGACCGCTGGGACCGTCGCAAGATGCTGCTGATCACCCAGGTCGCGGGCGGCATCGTCATGGCTGCCACGGCCATCGTCGTGGGGACGGGAGCGGTCAACCTCGGCTGGGTGATCCTGTCGACGTTGCTGGCTGGGTCTGCCGCTGCCGTCGGCTCGCCCGTGCGATCGGCGCTCATCCCGATGCTGGTTCCCAGGGAACAGCTCTTCGGCGCAATCGCCCTGAACGCGATCGCCATCACGCTGTCGATGATCCTCGGGCCCGTGCTCGCCAAGGTGGTCGGCGACCAGTTCGGCTTTGAAGGCGCGTTCTGGTTCCAGGCGATCCTGATGTTCGTCGGCGTGCTGTTCCTCCTGCGTCTGGAGATACCAGCGCACGAGGAGGTCCGCGAGCGCCGCTCCGTCCTCGACGAGACACGAACGGCGCTGCGTCACGTGCTCGACGACCATCACCTCAAGACGCTCTTCGGACTGCTGTTGACGGCGAGCGTGACGATCAACCCGGCCATCATGGTCACGATCCAGGCCCACGTGAAGGACGAACTGGGCATGGACGCCGGCCAGGCCGCGCTCCCGCTGGCGTTGATGGGCGTCGGCATCGCCATCACGTCGTTCGTGGTCCTCCGCAAGGGCGACATGAAGAACAAGGGAGCGGTCTTCCAGCGGGCAATGATGTGCGGTGCAGCGATCACGTTCCTCACCGGTCGCACCACCGAGTTCTGGCAGGTGCTGGTGCTGGCGTTCCTGATGGGCCTTGCCGGAGGGTTCTTCATCAACATGAACCAGGGGCTGGTCCAGGCCAACACGCCCCAAGCCCTGATGGGCCGAGTGATGGGGCTCTACACGCTCGTCAACGTCGGGTTGATGCCCTTCGGGGCGCTGGCCCTCGGGCTGCTCGCGTCGAAGATCGGTACCGGCAACGCGATCAGCCTTGCGGCCGCAATCGGCTTCGCGGTCGTCGCCACGACCTACGTGCGCAACACCGAACTCAGGCGCTTGGGCTGAATAGAGTCAACGCACGTGACCAACTACGCCACCTACCCGTCTCTCGTCGACCGGGGCGTGTTCATCACCGGCGGTGCGGCCGGGATCGGCAGCGCCATGGTCGAGGAATTTGCGCTGCAGGGCTCGAAGGTCTTCTTCGTCGACAAGGACGTCGACGCCGCCGAGGAGACCGTCGCTCGATGCGTCGAGCGAGGTGTCATTCATGCACCGCGCTTCGCGGAGGTCGACCTGCTCGACATCGCGGCGCTGCAGCGTGCCTGTACGTCGGCGGTCGAGGCACTCGGCGGGGTCCACGTGCTCGTCAACAATGCGGCCAGCGACGATCGCCACGACTGGCGCGACGTCACCCCGGAGTACTTCGACAACCGGATCAACACGAACCTGCGTCACTACTTCTTCGCGATCCAGGCACTCGCGCCGCAGATGATCGAGGCCAGGAGTGGCTCGATCATCAACATCGGCTCGAGCAGCTACCTCATGCAGGAAGACATGTTTCCGGGGTATGCCATTGCGAAGTCGGCTGTCGAAGGCATCACCCGGACGATGGCGCGCACGTTCGGCGTCGACGGGGTGCGGGTCAACACCGTGATGCCCGGCTGGGTTGCGACCGAGCGGCAGCTCACCAAGTGGTGGACGCCCGAAGGAGAAGCCGGCACCATGCGCGATCAGGCGATCAAGCGACGCATCACCGCGCCCGAGTTCGCCCAGATGGTGCTCTTCCTCGCTGCCGACGACGGCGCTGCATGCACCGCACAGCACTTTCTCGTCGACGGCGGTCGGTACTGATCGAACCGAGCGGCCATACAACGGTGCCACGGACCCGGCGGACCCGGCGGAGCGGTGACATTCGACCGTTGTCACCGTCATCTGGTGGGCAGCACGATGAGATCAGAGACGAATCGGTTGGTGGTTGAGGGCCGACCGGGTTGGTCGACGACGGAGGGTTCGACTCCTTCCCCGGCCCTCAAGCATCGAACTGGTCCGTCCGGTCGAAAGATCCGCCCGTGTCGAGTTCCGGCGTCGTCGTGCGAGTCAGTCGTCTCCGGCCTTGCCGGGCCAACGAAACACCACGTTGGTGTCCGACCATGTGGGCTCGTTCGCGTCGAGGTACTCACCGATCTCGGCGTCGCGATCCTCGGTCAGGCACAGTCGGCGGCGCGCTGGAGGCGATGCGCGTTGCAGGGTCAGCGGTGGCGCTCGCGAGCGCCGGACGCGGCACGTCCCATCGTTCGGCGCCGAGGCCGAGTCCGGCAAGCACCTCTGCGAGGTCGTCGGCGGTCGGCTCGGTCGGGCGGACGAGCCCCCAGAAGTGGCGCCACGCGTCATTCCAAGCGGTCAGCGGGTGACGGGGCGGTAGCACGAGCACGACGGCGAGTCGTGCATGTGAGGTCAACGCGAGCAGGAACGGCTCGATGTTCGCGACGTTGTAGGCGACGTGGTGACACACGACGACATCGGCGACAGGGGTGGCGATCGCGACATCGGGCCAACGGCCTTCAATGGTCATCGACCGGACGCCACCCAGCGAGGCAGAGCGCGTGAACTCGGCGAGCATCGCCGCGCTCTGGTCGACGCCGATCACCAGCTCAGCGGGCGGAACGAGCGACATCGCGGCACGTCCGCCACCGCACCCCACGTCGAGTACCGAACCACCGTCGACAGGGAGCACCGAACGCGCGATCTCGGCGGCGCGTGCGTTCCGATCGAGGGTGTCGTCCACAACGAACATGGCCGTGTCGTGCCGCCATGGCGACACGGGTGCGTTCGCGAGGATTTCGGCGGGAATCGCCCACCGCTCGAGCTGCTCGGCCCACCGAGCGGCTGCCTCGGTGATGGTCGGCTCGGGGCCGGGCACCTCGGAGCTCGTGACGGACGACGACGACACGACATCCACGCTAGTTGGCCGGCGTAACTCGCTCGGCGTCCCGGTGGAGGGAGCCGCTACACGGCGTACCCGGCCCCAATCCGACCCGGACGGCTACCGTCGGTCGGACGATGATCAAATCTGCCACGAGCTGTGCCGTTGTCCTGACCATGTTGATGACCGCAGCGGGGTGTGGTGGCGGCGACGACGCAGCCGACAGTGCGCAGAGCACCGAGTCCGTCGAGCAGGAAACGTCCGATGACGATGCACCGTCCGAGGCGACACCCGAGAACTCGGATGACGACGCGGCTCCCGGGTTCGGCGAACTGATCGAGGGCACCTTCCTGCTGTCCGGAGCTGAGGAGGAGCAGTACTACTCGACCGACGAGGAACTCAATTTCCGCATGAGCGGTGGGTGCCAGGATGGTGCATTCGGGTTCGGCACGAACGTCGAGGACACCGCCGGCACCGCCACATTCGCCACGTTCGGCGCACAAGGCCAGGTCGATCTCTCCGGTGGGGCGACCGGCGAGTTCGACGACATCGACCTGGAGGTGACCGTGTTCGCCGTCGGCGACATGTCCTCGTCCGAGCGCTATGAGGGCCCGGTGAGGATGATCATCTCCGAGCACGACACCGGCGGCGTCGACGCCGACCTGAACGCCCGACGGATGACCGTCACCCTGCTCGGCAGCGTCACCGGCAACGAGGGCGATGTCGATGTCGACGTCACCTATCGCTGGGTCATGGGCTGCCCCTGACAGCGATGGCAGAAGCGGCACCGGCAAGTCGACGCTCGCAACGGGAGTGAGCCAGATGAGCGAGCGGATCCACGACGACGAACCCGACACGAGCGAGACCATCGTTCGGGTGCTGTTGGATGCCGAGTGCCCGCAGTGGGTGCACTCACCGATCGAGTACCTCGACTCCTCCGGAACCGACAACGCCATGTGGCGGATCCACCTCGACGCCGAGCCCGACGTGGTGGTTCGCCTGCCCCGGCGACCTGGGGCAGCGGCAGGCGTGCTGCACGAAATGGCGGTGCTGCAGCAGATCGAACATGCCTCGATCGGGACCGCCGTGAAAACACCCAAGGTGTGCCACGTCGGCCAACCCCACGAGGTGTTCGCGCACCATTGGTCGATCCTCGAATGGATCGAGGGGAGCGATGCGTGGACATTGCGCGACGACCTCGATGGCCGCGCTCTCGGTCCGCTCGCCGACGACCTCGCCCGCGCAATCACCACAATCGGGTCAATCGACGTGCATGACGCCCAGCCTCGATCATCAGGCAGCCGTGGCGGCCCCTTGCGCCCGCTGCTCGAACGGCTCGACGAATGGCTGGGCTCCCCGCAATGGAATGCAGCAGCGCTCGTCGACGTGCGCGCGATCCGGCGTCTCGCGTCCGAGGCACTCGAGGTCGTCGACGAACCCGTCGACGATGGTTTCGTTCACGGTGACCTCATCTCGGGCAACCTGCTGGTCGACCGAGGCCGTCTCACCGCGATCATCGACTGGGGAGGAGCCGGCCGAGGTGACACCGCACAAGACCTCGCTCCCGCGTGGGCGGTACTCAACGCGTCAGCACGAGCTGCATTCAAAGAGGCCGTCGGCGCCGACGACGCCGCATGGATTCGTGGACGGACGTTCGAACTCGAGCACGCGGTTGGTGGCGTCCTGTACTACGCGCCCAGACGCCACCCCTTGGGGGACGTGATGGCCCGAACCCTCGATCGAATTCTCGCCGCTCCGTAGGCGCCGTCGACTTCTCGACCGATCAGGTCGAGGCTTCCACCGCTTCGACGGCGGCCGGGGCGGGCTCCTCGACACGGGACTGATCGGCGAGGCACAGGCCCCTCAGACCCTCGATGCATGCCGCAAGGATCGCCGCGAAGACGAGGATGCCGAACCAGTTCGTCAAGGCAGGCAGCGGCGCCCAGAACACCACGACCAGGAAGATCGCAGCGCCGACTCCCCAACGTACGCCAGGGCCGCCGACGAACGCCGGTGCGATGAAGCGGCGGATTGACCGAGCGATTGCTGTCGGGCCGGCGATGGCGGCCCCGACGATGATGATCAGGCCGATCCACGTGATGTTCCAGCCGATGTCGCGGAGGAGCTGCGATCCGATCTTCCACACCGCCTCAGCGGCGGGGCGATTGCTCTCGTTCTGCACTGCGCTGTCGAGCAGGCGGCCGCCGCCGAATCGGAGGCCGGCGAGGATGAGCAGTCCGACGATCAGAATCGACAACCCGGCCGCTCGCGTGGCGACCCGGCGCCATCCGTCGGCAAGGAAGATGGCCCCGGCGTAGATGGCGATCACGAGGAAGAACAGCAGCCACGATCCCCACTGGACGATGGTGACCGCGGTCTGGAGATTCTCGAGTTCCGACGACTCGATGATGGTGATCTGGCCGGCGTCGGCCGGGATCCGGTCGACGACGGCGCCGGGCAGCCCGAGGTCGGCGGCCAACTGCACGACCACTTCACGGACGTCGAGTGTGATGTTCCCGTTGGCGGTCGAGAGCGCTTCGACTCGCGTGTCGTCCTCGAGGATGTTCACGATCGTCTGGTGTGTGATGCGGTTGGCGTTCGACCAGATGGCGGCGACCTGGTCGGTGGCGAGGAGTCGATCGACCGCGTCGGTGGCCGGGTTTCGCAACGCCGAGGCGAGCGCCCCCGAGAGTCCGCTGAGGTCTCCCGGCAGCAAGTCGCCGAGCTGGGCGGCGACGTCGATGTTGGTATAGAGCTGATCGACCACGTACACGGCGATCGCCTCGCGAATTGCGGGTTCGGCCAGCAGTTCGTCGGACGCATCGACCCAGTTGTCGGTGTTGAGCGCGGCGCGGTCGACCCACACGTTCGCGGCCGTGACCAACATGATCAGCGCCGCCAGCGCGATCAGGAGATGGACTGCCACGGAATGCGGCTTGTCCGATTCGGCGGCCATGTCCGTGGCGCTGTCAGCGACGCCGTCTTCCTCTGCGATCTCGGTGTTCATCTGGGGTCCCTTCGTTCGACGCGCGCCAAACGGTGCGGTCCGACCATCATGGTCGCTCAGAAGTCGTCGGTTCGACATCATCCAATTCGGGTGAGTCTCGGGCCCGTGCGCCAACAGCGCTCGTGACCGAGTTCGGCTCCCGGCGATGCGACCGCGCAGTAGCGTCGATTGCGTGCGAGTGTTCCTCACCCACAATTCGGAGGACCGCGACGCGTACTACGGACGTGCGCTCCCGCTGCTCACCCGGATCGCTGACGTCGTCCAGAATCCGTTCGATCACGACCTGTCGACAGCTGCACTGATCGACGCCGCACAGGGATTGCGAGGTGATCGTCGCGCACCGATCGACGCCGGGCGAATCGGCCCTGTTCGAGCGGGTGCCGAGTCTGGTCGCCTTCTTGCGATGCGCCGTCGACACATCCACGATCGACGTCGACGCGGCCTCGGCGAACGGTGTCCTGGTCGCACGGGCCGACAAGACGTTCGTCGCCTCGACAGCGGAGTTGGCGCTGGGCCTGCTGCTCGATGTGGCACGCAACATCACCGTTTCGTCGGCGGAATTCGCCGCCGGCCGAACACCGCCACAGCGTCCCGGTCGACAGCTGCAGGGCCGGACGGCCGGCATCATCGGCTTCGGATCGATCGGCTCCCACCTCGCCACGCTGCTCGTCGCCGTCGGCATGGAGGTGCTCGTTCACGACCCGTTCGTGGCCGACCCGCGCGTCGAGGGTGTCAGCTTCGTCGGGCTCGATGAACTGCTGCGCGTCGCCGACGCCGTGTTTCCTCTCGCACCGGGATCAGCGGAGACGGAGAACCTCATCGGGGCGCCGGAGCTCGCGGCAATGCGACGCGGAACCTTGCTGATCAACGTGAGTCGGGGCGAGCTGCTCGACGAGTCCGCCGTCGCCGACGCGATCCGCTCCGGCCAACTGGGCGGGCTCGGACTCGACGTCGGCCGCGCCGCCGATCAACGACCCTCCCCCGAGTTGGCTGCGCTTCCAGGTGTCGTCGCAACCCCACACCTCGGTGGCCTCACCCCGGAGAACGCCGATGCCCAAGCCGCCAGCAGCGTCGAGCAGGTCGACGCAATCGTCGCCGGCAACATCCCGCCGCGATCGTTGAACGCCGAACACGCCACACGACTGCACGCCCTGTGGGACCGAACCCGCCGGTGATGCCGTCCGCGTGCGACACGCACATTCACTTCTACGACCACCGATACCCCGTGGCACCGGCGTCGACGCTCCGTCCGTCGGATGCGACACCCGCCGACTACCGAACCGCGCAGACCGCGCTGGGCACCGAGCGCATCGTCGTCGTCCAGCCCACCACCTACG
The DNA here is from genome assembly GCA_963741755.1 of Ilumatobacteraceae bacterium. Taxonomy (GTDB): domain Bacteria; phylum Actinomycetota; class Acidimicrobiia; order Acidimicrobiales; family Ilumatobacteraceae; genus Sva-07. The sequence continues at coordinate 498,084 of CAVUJG010000002.1, forward strand.
GCCTCGACAACAGCTGCCAGCTCGACGCCATGGCGTCGTTCGGCGACGCGGCGCGCGGTGTGGTGGTGATCGACCCGAATGCACAGCCGGAGGATCTTGCGCGGTTCACGACGCTGGGCGTGCGCGGCGCGCGATTTCACATGCTCCCCGGCGGAGCAGTGCCGTGGGACGGGCTCGAGACGGTGGCTGCCAACATCGCGCCGTTCGGATGGCACATCCAACTCCAGCTGGATGGCCGAGAGCTCCCTGGCCGGCTCGATCGACTGCTGCGCCTTCCCGTCGGCGTCGTGGTGGACCACGTTGGCCGATTCATGCCGGCGGTCGAGCCGGACGCTCCCGCATTCGGCGCGCTGCTGACCATGATCGACCATGGGGCGATCGTGAAGCTGTCCGCCCCCTACGAATCGTCCGAGACCGGTCCCCCAGGCTTCGACGACGTCACCCGACTCGTCGATGTGCTCACCGCCCGAGCTCCCGACCGCTTGGTGTGGGCAAGCAACTGGCCGCACCCCGGACAGGCGAGCCCACCGAGTGCGACCGAATTGGTCGCGCTGCGCGATCGTTGGTTGCCGACCGATGAGCTTCGTCGACGAGTGCTGGTCGACAACCCCGCAGCGCTCTACGACTTCTGATCACGACGGACCAGCATCACGGCGCGGAGACGCGACGAAGCCCCGACGTGATCAGCCGGACCTGGCTAGACCTCGTAGACGGGTACGGGCTGCGGGATGCCCTTCAACTCGAGCGGGTCGGCCAGGAGCGTGGCGTCAACTTCGGCGGCGGCGATCGTCTTCTGGCTTGCCAGAATCGTTCCCGGTCCCGCCTTGTCGCACAGGCGCGCCGCGAGGTTCACGGTGGTCCCGATGGGCGTGTAGTCGTACCGGCCCACGTAGCCGATCCTTCCGAGCGTGGCGTAGCCGGTGGCGATGCCAACTCCCAGCCCCAACCGAAACCCTCGTGTTCGCCAGTTCTCGGCCAGCGGGACGAACCCGGCTTGCATCCCCCAACGCCGCTCGGCCGGTTGACGTTCCTCGACCTGGGCGGATCGGATTGGCTTTGTTGAATTCCACCACCTCGACAGTCGCACCGACGTCGGACACGTGACGGTAGACGTCGCCATCCTTGAGATAGATGAACCCGCTGTCGGTGTTCGCGAGCCGGACCGCATTGCCCAAGACGGCGCGAAGGGTCGAAGCCAGATCCGCAGGCGAGTCGACCAGCGACCGCAGCACCTCGATGACGCTCGCCCGCTCGCTCAGGTAGTCCGCCTCGTCCGACCTCACGCCGCCACGGTAGCCACATCAACGTGCCCAGGGCGCCGTAACGGGCCGCCGACAGTCCCGGCCCAGACGCGACGAAGCCCCGGCGGATTGCTCCTGACCAGGGCTTCAGTGGTGGGTACGGCGGGACTCGAACCCGGGACCTCTACCGTGTCATGGCTCGGCTACTCCGGTACCAAACGTACAGTCATGGGTCGCCTGGCAACTGACGGAGCCGGGTCACTCGTGCGGCTCGTGCGACATCCTTGTTGCGACTCGGTTGGGTCCAGTCGGTGGCCACGGCTGCGTCGATGCCCTGGTGTCGTGCGCCGTGCGTTGCCGGGAGGGCTGAGTCGACATGCCGGGATGGTGCCGATCCAGCCGGGCTCCACTTCGTGACGTCGGCCAGTTTGTTTCGTGTAAGTTTCGTCCAGCCGATCGACTGCGGGGGGGGTTCTTTCCGGAGTCTCCGAGTCTCAGCCGACCGTCTCGCCGGTGCTCTGCACTGACGGTAGGTAGTCGTTCACGACATTCGAGACAAGGGGAAGAAGATGAAGAGAAGTGCGGTACTGGTTGCGTCCGCGACGCTCATGGCGTCCGTGGTCGCAACGACAATCGGGGACACGGGGGCTGTATCGGCCTCCCCCACGGAGGAGTCGCCGTTGATGATCGGCGCCGACACCGACGCTCCGAGCCATCCGCTCGGAGACAAGCAGGACGCGCTGCGCGAGCAAGGCTTTGCGCAGAAGGTCAACGGCAAGACCGACGGGCCCGTCGCCGAAGTCGCGAAGGGTCAGTACGTCGAACTCGAGCGCGAGGGCGAAGACAGCATCTGGACCGTCATCGGCCAGTTCGGCGCACACGGACTCGCCCTTCGGGATCCTCCAGAGCGGAGTGCCCGGGCCCGTGCGCAACCAGATCCCCGAGCCCGACCGGACGGTCGACAACACGACGATCTGGGCTCCCGACTTCACGCCCCGACGTACTACGAGGACATGCTGTTCTCCGAGGCACCCTCGGCGACGTCTCGATGCGCAACTTCTACATCGAACAGTCGCTCGAACCGGTACACGGTCAACGGAGACGTGACCGACTGGGTGAGCGTGCCGTACAACGCCGCCCACTACGGCCGCGAACTACTGCGGCGAGCATCGTGTGCGCTCAGACCTGGCGCTTCGTCGACGACTCGATCGACGCCTGGTACGACGCACAGATCGCCGCCGGGAAGACCGACGACGGACATCGCGGCCGACCTCGCCCAGTTCGACGTCTGGGACCGCTACGACATACGACGGCGACGGCAACTTCAACGAGCCCGACGGCTACATCGACCACTTCCAGGCGGTCCACGCCGGCGAGGGCGAGGAGACCGGCGGCGGCGCCCAGGGCACCGATGCCATCTGGAGCCACCGCTGGTACGCCTACTACTCGGCCAACGGTCCCGACGGCGATCGGCCCCCAGTGGCTTCGGCGGCGTCCAGATCGGCGACACCGGCTTCTGGATCGGTGACTACACCGTCGAGCCCGAGAACGGCGGCGTCGGCGTCTTCGCCACGAGTTCGGCCACGACCTCGGCCTGCCCGACCTCTACGACACCACCGGCAACACCGGCGGCGCCGAGAACTCGACCGGCGTTCTGGACGCTCTACTCCTGCGGCTCGTACGGCAGCACCGGAATCGCCCGGCCGACGGCATCGGCACCAAGCCGATCCCGATGACGCGCCTACGAGAAGATCTTCCTCGGCTGGTCCGAACTACGCAGGTCGTCGGTCACGGCGAGAAGGCCTCGGTCAAGCTCGGCCCGGCCAGCGCCAACGACCAAGCAGGCGCAGACAGCTGGTCGCGTCTACCTCCCCGACAAGGAGGTCAGATTTCGCGGTCGGCGACCCGTACGCCGGGTCGACTACTTCTACTTCTCCGGCTCCGGCAACGACCTCGACAACACGATGACCCGCGACGGTCACCCTCCCGGCCGGGACGGTCTCGACCTGACCGCGAAGGTGAAGTACGACATCGAGACTGGACTGGGACTACGCCTACCTCACCGTCAACGGCGACCCGGTCGCGACGAACCTGTCGACGGCCACCAACCCGAACGGCCAGAACTTCGGCAACGGGATCACCGGCGACAGCGGCGGCGCCTGGGTCGACCTCACCGCCGACCTGTCGGCGTACGCCGGTCAGACCGTGACCCTCGGGTTCCGGTACTGGACCGACGGCGCCGTCGCCCAATCCCGGGTTCTTCGTCGACGACATCGCCATCACCGGGCAGCCACTCGACGGCGCCGAGACCGACGCCGGGCTGGACCTACGCCGGGTTCTCCAGCACGACCGGCACCGTGATCGACGCAGTCGTTCTTCAACGCCTACTTCGTCGAGAACCGGAACTACCGCGGCTACGACGCCGGCCTCAGGACCGGGCCGTACAACTTCGGGTTCCGGAGACAACCCAGCGCTGGCCAACTGGGTCGAGCACTTCCCGTACCAGGACGGCATGCTCGTCTGGTACTACGACACGTCGTTCCCCGACAACAACATCGGCGACAACTGCCTCGCCGGTCGCTGCGGCGGGCTGTACCTCCCCGTCGACGCGCATCCCGACCTGCTGCTCCGTCCCGACAACGGCCAGGTGTGGCGGCCGCGGATCCAGTCCTACGACTCGACCTTCGGGCTGCAGACGGACGGACCGTGATCTGCCTCCACACCACTCAGCAGTGGAGGAGCTGCTACGGCGGCCTGCCCGGCCAACACGCGTCTTCGACGACTCGAAGAGCTACTGGGTGGCTCCCGACGCCTCGATCGGCAACCACGGGTTGGTCGAGCGTCCAGGTGCCCGAACACCGGAACGACGATCCGCGTCGAATCAAGCGTGTCGGCACAGGGCAACTTCATGCAGGTGCACGTCAACGCACCCGCAGCCGGCAAGAAGAAGTAGGCATCCTCCCAGAGACGGTCGATCGACCGGCCGTGCCCTTCGTGGGCACGGCCGGTCGACACGTCGGTCGGGGAGGACCGCCGTCAGCTGATTGCGCTCACCGGTGATCACTCGATCGAGGAACAGTGCGCGGCCACCGAGGGTACGACCGGAGGAAGAACTGGTCTTCTTCGATCGACTCACACAGCCCGGACCCGAACTGGACGACGAACGCCGAGCCGTCGTGAAGGCTCGAATTACTCGGGTCCTTCGTGTACCTTCACGAAGGCCTCGATGGTGCTTGAGGCCATGTGGGCCGCCCAGGGTGAGCGCCGCTGCACATGGGACTGGACGTCCTTGACAGCGCGGCAGTGGCCCCCTCGATGTGGTCCCGGAGCTACTTGAGCTCGTCGACAAAGTCGTCTGCCGTACTCGGAACGATACCGGCCAACAGGAACTCGGTAGCGAACGAACTGACGGTCACTATCAGAAATGCACATGCGCACCTCCACATGCAATGACCATCTCTGTGCGAGGCCCACCGCATGGAGTGCTAAACGGCCAGGAAACTCCTGCTGGATGTACACATTGGTGGGCACGACGGGACTCGAACCCGGGACCTCTACCGTGTCATGGTAGCGCTCTAACCAACTGAGCTACGCGCCCTCGACCCCGAACTGGGGCGATGGGAAGCCGAATCATATCGCGCCGGCGCGGAGAACGAACACCACCCGATCCGCTACTGCGTCACCGTCGCGGCACGCCGGCGACGGAGATGGACCCGGCGGACGATCACGAGCACGACAACCACGCCGATCAACACCCGGCGAGTCCCTGTCGACATGTCGGCGAGGTAGTCGAACATCCCGCCGCCCGCAACGACGAACAGCACGACGCCCGGAATGATGCCGATTCCCGTGCCGATGAGAAAGTTCCTGGTACTCACCTTGCTGACGCCGAGCAGCCAGTCGGCCGGCGGAAGCTGGCCGAACACCAGCCGCAGAAGGATCACCGGCCAGACGCCGCCCTCCGACAACTGCCGGTCGTAGCGATGCATGCTCGCCGGGATCCGAGCCTGCACCCAATCCCTCGCGAACCACCGAGCAAACACGAAGGCGAGGTAGCTCGCACCCATGTTGCCGATCCACGACAGGGCAATCGCCAGCGGTGCCGGCCACACGATGCCGGCCGGCACCATGTACACGAAGCCAGGAACGCCGAACGGCTGGGTCAGCCACATCACGAGCACGAAGATGAGCGGTCCGACGATTCCGGTCTCGGTGAGCAGTTCCTCGACATTGCCGTCCTCGGTGAGCCACGCCCACCCTCCGAGCGCCACCACGAGCACGACAGCGACCACCACGACGCCAAACGCGAGCAGCCTGCGGTACATGGCGGGTGACGCTACGGCATGGTGCCGACAACGGTCACAGCGGTACGTTTCCATCGTGAGCGCCACGTCATCGCCCAGCGACTCGTTGCCGCTGATCGACGTCTCAGCGCTCTTCGACCCCCACTCCAGGCCACCGACCTCGCCGAAGTCGCGACCGAGATCGACGATGCATGTCGTTCGGTGGGCTTCTTCTCGATCGTCGGCCACGGAGTTCCCACCGCGCTGCAGGCGCGGCTGGAAGCGGCGTCGCACGACTTCTTCGCCCGGCCAGAGGAGGAGAAGCAGCTCATTGCGATGGAGAACGCTGGATCGGCTTGGCGAGGCTGGTTCCCCGTCGGAGGCGAGCTGACGTCCGGGGTGCCCGACCGCAAGGAGGGCATCTACTTCGGCAGCGAGTATCCGCTCGATCATCCGCGCGTGCTCGCATCGGTGGCGTTGCATGGCCAGAACCAGTTCCCCGCCGACAATGACGATCTCCGCAAGGCCGTGCTCGAATGGCTCGACGCGCTGCGTCCGGTCGCCGACGCCGTGATGCGCGGCATCGCACTCGGTCTGGGACTGCCCGCCGAATGGTTCGAGCAGCATCTCACCGGCGATCCGACAATCCTGTTCCGGATCTTCCACTACCCGCCGGAGCCGCACAGGCGGCGACACCGACGCATGGGGCGTCGGCGAGCACACCGATTATGGACTGCTCACCCTGCTCGCCCAAGATCAGCTCGGCGGGCTCGAGGTGCGAGCGGTCGACGGGACGTGGATCGACCTCGCTCCGACTCCAGGGGTGATCGTCTGCAACATCGGCGACATGCTCGAACGCCTCAGGGGCGGCCGATATCGTTCGACTCCACATCGGGTGCGCAACACCTCGGGTCCGGCCGCCTGTCGTTCCCGTACTTCTTCGACCCATCATGGGATGCCACCGTGCCGACCCTGCCGATTCCGACCACACGCCGCTGCCGGAGCACTGAGCGTTGGGACGGAGCGATGTCTCGCATGGGAGGGGACCTACGGCGACTACTTGACGGCGAAGGTCGCCAAGGTGTTCCCCGAGCTCGTTCGAAGTCACACGCCCGCAGCCGTGAGCACGGTGCAAGGTCAGGGGCCGGGAGGCAGTGGCGGCTGACCGACCCCCACAACCGAACCATCATCAGCGATGCCAACACCCTCGGGCAGACGGCAACGGGGCCTAGACCGACCCCACACCGAACCATCATCAGCCACGCCGACACCCTCCAAGGCGACCGGCGGCTGACCGACCCCAACGACCGAACCATCATCAGCCACGCCAACACCCTCCGGGAGGCGCCGGAAGGCCTCGGCGTCGGTCAGCGGTTGCTCGGCGAGGGCGAAGGCAGAGCTGGTTCAGCGACAGGGCGTACTCCCAGCCGGCGCCGCCTCGTGCGATCGCCAGGACGGGCTCGCTCGCCACGACGGTCGGAGCGGTGGACGGCTCCGCGGATGCAGCGGCTGTTCGAGCGCAGCCGCCGTCACAGTGACGGGTACGTCGACGACGCCGGCGACGCCCTCGGACGCTGCGCTCCTGTACGAGCCTCCCGCCGGTGCCAGGTCGAGCGCGACCGATCCGGTTGCGACAATGGTGAGCACCCCGGCAGCGAACATGGCCATCAGTGCCTTGCGCTGGGCCCGGGTGGCACCCATTCGGTCGAGGAGATCGCCGAGGACCCGCTCCTCGCTCGCTCCCAGATGTTCGGCAAGCGCAGAGATGTCTCGATCCCGAAGGGTGATGAGTGGACTGTCGCTGCTGTCCCCGGAGCGGCGGATCAGCACGAGGTAGTTGTGAAGCAGCGACTCGCGATCACCATCGACGGTAGAACGTGGTTCACCGGGCCGGCGCCAGCTGGCCGGCAGAGACGACGAGGGGGTACGTTGGATCGCCTGTGCGGCAGGACATGGTAATCGGTCACTTTCTCGACGGTCGCTCGACAGTCTTCGGCACGACGTTGAGTCGTTCATGAGGAACTCGTTCGATCCGGACACTCAGTGTGCCATGGCCAGGAAGAATGTCCACAGCTCCGGGCCGAAGTCCATGAGCTGGAAGGTTGATGTCCGACACGGCGGTCAGCGAAGACGAGCGGCGATGTCGTTGGCCACCAGCCGGCCTGACCGCGTCGAGCACCACCCGACCAGGCTGTGCGGATGTGGGATCACCATGCCGTCGAGCAATTCGAGCGTGTCGGCGTCGAAGGCATCGACGGGCACCCCGTCGCGGGTGCGCAACGCGAGTTCGAGACGCTCGAAGCGGCGAGTGTCGGCGTCGAGTGTCTCGAACGACGCCTCGGCGGTGTCACCACGGGCGACGCTTCACGTAGCGCTCCGGAGTGCGCACGTTCCACCACCGTCGCCCCGCCCGGTGCGAGTGGGCGGCGCAGCCGAACCCTCGGTAGTCGTCCTGGTTCCAGTACAGACGGTTGTGGCGCGACTCGTGGCCCGGTCGGGCCCAGTTCGACACCTCGTAGTTCGTCGAGGCCGGCAGCGCTGAGCAGATCATCGACGAGTTCGTACTTGTCCGCCTGGTCATCGTCGTCGGGATGCCGATCGGGCTGCGACAGCGAGTGGTGTGCCCGCCTCGACCGTCAGTCCATAGGCCGAGATGTGTGGGGGCTCGAGCGCAAGCGACTGAGGCGACCGGTCGAGCGCCAGTCGTCGACCGACTCCCCGGCAGCCCCATAGATCAGGTCGAGGTTGAACGGATGGGATCCCGCTACGCCGGATCGCGGACACGGCGAGGTCGACATTGCGTGCATCGTGCGTACGTCCCAGCGCCGACAGCACATGAGGCCGACATCGACTGCACGCCCAGGCTCACCCGGTTGACGCCGGCCGATCGATAGGTGCGCAGGAGTTCGACGGTGACGTCATCGGGGTTGCATTCGACGGTGATTTCGGCGTCGTCGGTGACCGGGATGGCGGCTGATCACCGTCGCCAGGTCGGAGCCAGGTATCAGCGTCGGAGTTCCGCCGCCGACGAAGACGGTGTCGGCGACCGGCATCGCATCGGCGACCGCACGGGCGATCTCGGTGCCCAGGGCCGAGACGTAGCTGTTCACAGATGGCTACGATCGGTCCAGGTCGCGAATGCGCAGTAGTCGCACTTCGACGCGCAGAACGGGATGTGGACGTACACCCCGAATCGAGACATTGCGCCAGTCAACCGCCGGCGCGGCGAATTCGGGTTCAGACGCTGCCGGGACGAACAACAGATCGAGCGCGGCGAGGCGGTCGGCGACCTGGTCGACCGGAACGTCGAGCATGGCCGCAATCGAGCGGGTGTCGTCGCCGCGGACGGTGATGACACGACCGTTGAAGTCCTGACGTTGCACCTGGATCAGCTTCAGGTAGCGCGCGAGCATCTCGAATGGCGACCCCTTGAGCTGCACGAGCTTGGCGACGTCGATGGCCAACTTCTTGTTGACCGCCGACGCCATTGCCGCTGCCGCCTCGCTCCCGGTCACCTCACGGGGAAGCAACTGCTCGACCGGGACGGAATAGAACTGCGAGAGCCGGTCGAGCCGTGGCACCGACAGCGCACGCTCACCGCGCTCGTAGGCGCCGAGCACCGAGGCCTTGAACTCCTGGTTCGACTGCGCCTCGACCTCCTGCAACGACAACCGCTTCTGTTTGCGGATCACGCGCAGTCGTTCTCCCACCTGCTGGCTGTATGCCGAAGGAGCATCGTCGTCGATCATGGTCATCTGATTTCCCGCCTTGCTTGTTCGTTTCGTCGGTGGCGCCCGCCAGCCGATCCCGCCGTTACCCGAGGGTAACTCCCGCGAGCATAGACGGTCAGCGTTCGTATGCCACGCAGAGTGTGGAAACAGCCACTGCCGCAGTCTCCGTGCGCAAGATCGTCGGGCCGAGATCGATCCGGTCACCGGCCCGCGCGAGTTCGATGTCGCTCCAGCCGCCTTCCGGCCCGACTGCGACGGCGACGTCAGTCCCCGTCAGTGCTCGACCGCCGGGCTCGGCGACCACATAGCCGCCGAGCACCTCCACCGCAGCGACAGGTGCGTCGATCGCCAGGCGGAAGACCCGCCGGCTCTGGCGGAGCGCTTCGTCGGCAATGCGTTGCAGCCGTGCGAGCTGATGTTCGACTCGGTCCGCCTTCCAGCGCACGACCGAGTGCTCGGCATGGAGCAGCACCAGGCGATCGACACCGAGTTCGGTGACCTTCTGCACCATCCATTCCAAGCGGTCACCCTTGGGCATCGCTGCCGCCACCGTGATCGTCCTGGTCGGCGTCGACTCGGCGACGAGCGGTGAGGTCGCATCGAGGCGGAGTGCGTTCCCGTCGAGCATCACGGCCGCCAGACACCAGCGGCCCGCGCCGTCGGTCACGCTGACGGACTCACCGTCACGAAGACGCAGTACGCGGCGGAGGTGGTGTTCCGTGTCATCGTCGATCGAGATCGAACCCGTCGCCCCCAGCACCTCGGCGTCGACCAGCACGTGGGTGCTCGTGGATCGCAACACCGATCGATCCAGGCCCTCCATCAACGGCCGTGCCTCAGGAGAACGCCGACTTGATCCGCGAAAACAGGCCTTCCTTGCCGTTGCCGACGATTTCGCCGCGCCCTTCGGCGTACCGGGTCAACAGGTCGACCTCGCCATCGGTCAACCTCGTCGGGATGTCGACACGGACCCTGGCACGCAGATCGCCTCGACCGCGACCGCGCAGGTGGGGCACACCGCGCTGGCGAAGGACGAACTCGCGTCCCGGCTGCGTGCCGGGCGGAACGATCAGGTGCTCGGTGCCGTCGAGCGTCTCGAGGTCGATCTGGGTGCCGAGCGCCGCTTGCGCAATCGAGATCGGGACTTCGGTGACGAGATCGTGCTCGTCGCGCACGAACCGCTCGTGCGGGGCGACACGGAGGTGCACGTAGAGGTCGCCGGCGCCACCACCGCGCGGGCCGACCGCGCCGCGACCCGAGAGGCGCAATGTCGAGCCGGAGTCGACACCCGCTGGAACATCGACCTGATAGTTCTTGTCGGAAGTGACCCGCCCCTCGCCGCGGCACGTGGCGCACGGCGTGGTGATGATCTGGCCGAGCCCGCCACATCGCCCGCACGGACTGGCGGTGACCATCTGGCCGAGCAGGCTCTGGCGGACCCGCTGGATCTGGCCACTGCCGCCGCAGTCGCTGCAGGTGACGGGTTGCGTGCCTTCGCCGGCGCCCGAACCATCGCAGTCGCCACATCGGGTGGGAAGCTTCAGGGCGACGTCGATCTCGTCGCCGAACACCGCCTGTTCGAACGTGATGTCGGCGATCACTTCGATGTCCTGGCCTCGGGGAGGTCCGGAGGGTCCGCGGGAGCGTCCGCCGCCGAAGGGGCTCCCGCCGCCTCCACCGAAGAACGTCTCGAAGATGTCGCCGAGGCCCCCGCCGAACAGGTCGTCCGCGGACGGACCACCGCCGGCTCCGCCTACGCCCGCCTCGCCGTAGCGGTCGTAGCGGGCGCGCTGCTGATCGTCGGAGAGCACCTGGTAGGCCTGAGCAATCTTCTTGAATTGCTCGGCTGCGGCAGCGTTGTCCGGGTTTGCGTCAGGGTGGAACTCGCGAGCGCGCTGGCGGTAGGCCTTCTTGATCTCGTCGGCCGACGCAGTGCGCGCAACACCGAGAAGTTCGTAGTAGTCAGCCATGGGAGGCCCCATCATGCCGTGAGTTGGCCACCCGGACTCAGCCTTCTTCGATGCGGTGGCCGAGTTGTTCGCTCACGATCTCGACCGTGGCGAGCGCCTGCGGGTAGTTCATCCGGGTCGGCCCGAGCACGCCGACGGAGCCGAGATGCTCGCCGTCGACCACCACGGGGGCGACGACGACCGAGCACGCCGACAGCGGCTCGACGCCGTGTTCGATGCCGATCGCCACCGACATACCCCGATTGACGATGTCGCTGACGAGGGTGACGACCACGAACTGCTGCTCGAGCGTCGCGAGCACCGACCGGACGACCTCGACCGCGTCGAACGCATTGGCGACGGCGGCTGCTCCCCCGGTGAACACCAAGTCGGGACTCGCCGTGGCGTGCAGCGCCTCGAAGGCATCACGACAGAGCCGGTCCACCACGGCGTCGCCGGTGGCGGTCAGCTCGGTGACCGCTCCGAGCACGCGGCCTTCGAGCGCCGCCGACAGGTGCGCGCCGGCGGCGGAGAGCTTCAGGTCGTCGTCACCGTCGACGAGTTCGATCGACGCATTCTCGACCGTCCCGTTGGCGAAGACCACGATCACGGTCGCGGCGGTCGACGACAGCGACACGTATTGGACTCGGCGAACCGGCACGGCCTCGGCGCGAGGGCCGACGACGACACCGGCGTTGTTGGTGAGCGAGGCCAACAGGTTCGAGGTCTGATGGAGCATCTCCTCGAGGCGTCCGTGTGCCGCCGAGAAGAACTCGCCGACCTGGCGGGTCGTCGCCTTGTCGAGGCGACCGGGTTGCGTGAGATGGTCGACGAAGTAGCGGTAGCCCTTGTCGGTCGGGATCCGTCCCGCCGATGTGTGCGGCTGCACCAAGTAGCCCTCGTGTTCGAGGTACGCCATCTCGTTGCGGACCGTCGCGGAGGACACCTTGACCGTCGGCGCCTCGGCGATGTGGCCGGAACCGACGGGCTGAGCCGTGGCGATGTACTCCTGCACCACGGCGCTCAAGATGGCGGTCTTGCGGTCGTCCAACATCTGGCACTCCAGCCTACCGACTGCCAGCCCATGGTTCCCGCAGCCCTGGTTCCCGCAGCCCAGGTCTCCGGGAACCACGGTGGTTCCCGCGGGCCCGGGCTCGGGGAACCACGATCAGCCGAGGGACTTCAGCCGGCGGAGGGCTTCGTCCCGTTCGGCGTGGTGGTCCAGCATCGGGTCGACCGGGTCGGGCACCCACTGAGCGACATAGGAGCCGTCGGGGTCGTAGCGCTCCTGTTGCAGGTGGGGATTGAACACCCGGAAGTACGGCGCAGCGTCAGTGCCGGTGCCCGCGGCCCACTGCCAACCGTGATTGTTCGATGCCAGGTCGCCGTCGATCAAGTGCTGCATGAACCATCGTGCACCCCACTGCCACGGCAGGTGCAGGTCCTTCACCAGGAAGCTGGCCACGATCATCCGGACCCGGTTGTGCATCCATCCGGTTGCCGCGAGCTCCCGCATTCCGGCGTCGACGATCCCGAACCCGGTCTCCCCCGCCGCCCAACGGTCGAATCGTCGCCGCGCCGCCGCATCGGTGTCGACGGGCATGGCGTCCATCTTCGGGTTCAGGTTCTCCCACGCGGTGCGGGGCTGCTGGAACAGCACGTCGGCGTAGAACTCCCGCCACGCCAACTCGCTGGAGAACACGGTGTGCCCCTTCGATCCGGCGCCCGAAGCGTCGAGATCGGCGAGCAACTGGCGGGGATGAACGGTGCCCCACTTGAGCGCCGGTGACAACTTGCTCGTGCCGGCCACACCCGGCAGGTTTCGTTGGTCGGGGTACTCGTCCACGCCATCGGGCAGGAACGCTTCCCACCGGTCGTGCGCCGCTGCCTCGGTGGCATCGGGCAGTCCGAAGCCGGGATCGGGTCGAACGCCGAACTCGTGCCGGTCGAGGCCCGCGAGGCCGGCCCAACGGACATCGCCGTCGGGACCGTCGACCGGGAGATCCCACCCCAGACGACGCCACACCTTCGAGAAGGGTGTGAACACCGCGTACGGCGTCCCATCGTCCTTGGTGACGCTGCCAGGAGCGACCGCGTAGGGCGAACCGATGCCCTCGAGGTGTCGACCGTCGGCATCGAGCCTCGCCTTCACCCCAGCGTCGCGTCGACGACCGTACGGCGCGTAGTCACGGGCGACGAACACGGTGTCGGCCCGGAGTTCAGCCGCCAGAGCCGGCACCACGTCGACAGGGTCGCCGTGGCGGATCAACAACCCGGAGCCGCCACGCTCGCGGATCGACGAATCGAGCGACGCGATCGCATCATGGAGGTAGGCCAAGCGTGCGGCACCGGAGGAGGCGAACGCCGGGTCGACGACGAAGACCGGCACGACCTCGGCGCCGTCGGCGCCCGCTGCGAGCAACGCCGGATTGTCGGCCAGGCGCAGATCGCGCCGGAACCACATGATCGATCGAGGGGTGTTGCTCACCCTTGCGTTGTACCGCGTGAACTTGCCATTGGCCCGATCGAGCCCTGATGCGGTCAGGCAGGCGCCGGCGTCACTCAGTACGACAACGGGCGCGCCGGCCAAAGCCCGCAGCGAACCAAGTCCTTCGACAGCGGCGATGCCATCCACCCCGACGACGACCAGGTCGGCGCCACTCAGCGTCACCGCATGGCGGCCGTCGGCACTCCACACGAACGAAGCGCTTCCGTCCAGACTGCCCAGCGGCGTGAGCCCGCCCGTGGCCGCGTCGACGAGCACCCAACCGTCGACAGTCGACGCGACGAACACGCCACCGCCGGGGGCAACACCCGTGCCGACGAGACCGAACGGCGGGTCGGTCGCATCGATCGCCGACGCCGGGAGCAACCCCAGCAACTCGGGCACGGTGATGCGGGCACCGCCGACTCTGTCCACCCTGACCACCGAGCAGACAGACGCGTCATCACATTCGCGTACATACGCCGTGTCGACGCCGATCGCGAGCAACTCCCCCGAGGTGAGACGCCGCAGGTCGGTGGCGTCGCCGGCGCTCGAGGCGATGTAGACGTCACCGCCGCGCTCGACCACGAGGTTGCCACGGCCATCACCGCCGAGCAGGACACCGCCGGGCACACCGATCGACTGCGGCGGCTCAGCGGGCCGAGCGGTCGCGAGGTCGACAAGCACCTGCTGGACACCGACGACTGCGGAGTCCGCAAGGGTGGTCGCCGAGGTCCACACCGTTGCGGGTGCTGGCCCCGCCAGGATCGGACCGTCGCCGAACAGTCCAGGCGGTAGCGCCTGCTGGTCACCAGGGGTGGCGAGATAGCCGGAGGTCTCTCCGTCGGGGCTGTCGTTGGTCGACACGGCGACCTGACCGTCAAGGCGGAACACCGCTGGGTCTCGCACGGCGATCGCTTCAGGCGCCGACCAGATGTTCGCTGTCCGCGTATCGATGTCGACCTCCGCGAGATTGCCGCTCCGGGTGAGCACGACCACATCGAGTCCGGTCGCCGACGGTCCGGAGCCGGCGGCGAACGTGATCGGCACCGTGGTCAGCGCCGGTTCCGACGCGAGTTCGCTGGCCGGACGACGAACTCCCAACGCAGCGACCTGCTCGAGTTCGTCGGCGAAGTGGACGCGTTGACCCGCAACCAGGCTCAGGAACTCGACGCCGGTTCCCGTGGCGGACGACTCGAACACGCCGCTGCTGTCGGCGGCCCACCGACTTCCTCTGCCCCAGCCCTGAACGTCGGTGGCGAGGCGATCGCCCGACACCAGATCGACCACGGCGAGTTCCTGGCTGTTCATCGAGTCGACGATCCCGCTGATCGCCGACCCGTCAGGAGCGAGATCGAGCCCGAACCCCGAGAACTGCATGTCGTCGGGCACTACGCCATCGCCGATCGGCCGACGCTCACCCGTCGTGCGGTCGACGAGCACATCACCACAGACCAAGTCGGATGTGCACTGCCGGATCAGGAGCGCGTTCGAACTCGCCCCGCGGAGCACGCCGTCGTCGACTCGGGCAGCCGAGCCATCGACGCCGATCTCGTACACGCCGCCAGCGTCGTTGACATAGGTCCGGCCATCATCGGTTCGGGTCGTCGAATACTCGCGGGAGATGTCACTGCTGCCCTCGCCGATGACCGTCACCTCTCCGTCGAGACCGACTTCATACGACGCGTTCTGATTCTGGGGGCCGTAACTGAAGACGAGGAAACGGGTGGTTCCGTCGGGCGCCGGACGCCACCCCGCCACGTCGACCCCCTCGCCGTCGAAACGCTCGGCATCGATCTCGATCGTCGTCGGCGCGTCGCGCAACACGATCATGACCCCACGGCCAGTCGACAGCGCTGCGGCGTCCGGCGCGACGACCAGACTCTGCCCCAGGTACACCTCGGAACCGTCGGTGACCACGGGCACCGAACGAACCGTTCCCGACGGGAGCGAGAGCGTGTGGAGCATGCCGTCGGACGCCAGCATCAGGACCTCGGTGGGCTCGTTGATCGCCGCGACCTCCGGGGGCAGATCGAGGCGCTGGGACCGTACCGCCGGTGCCGTGGTGGGGGTCGAGAGAACGCTCGTCGTCGAGTTCCGCTCGATCGTGTCGGGCGCGGCCTCTGTCGTGGTCGAGTCGTCGGTGGCCACGGGGTCGTCGTCGCCCCCGACGAGCAGGACCGCCGCAACGAGCGCGAACCCGGCCACCAGCACTCCGACGACCACGTTGCGCGTGCGCCCCGACGTCGCCGACGGCTGTTGTTCGTTCGGCTGCGACGTGGCGATCGGGCCGAGACGCGGTGCGCCCACTGGATCGGACGGGTCGACGGTCGGCGGTCCGGTCTGCGACCGCGAGGGCACGGCGACGATGTCCGATGGCGGCTCCGGCACCGGGATGTCGTTGCCGGCCCATGCCCCGTCAGCGTCGTCGGATCCAGTCACCGCCGGTCATCTGATCACACAGCACGACCCGAATGTCAGCACGAGTGAATCGTGTCGCCCGGCGCCACCGTACCGGCCTCGACCACGACCGCACAGATGCCGCGTAGTCGGAGATCCTTGCGCGAGTTGATCCAGCGGGCGGCGTCGATGCCATAGCGGTCGGCGAACTTGGCGCATCCGTTGTGTGGCTTCGTGGTCACCTCGATGGTCGCGGTGCCGACAGCGAGACGCGTGCCCGCCGGGCAGTTCGCTTCGGACAGGTCGAAGTCGACGATCAACTGGTCGCCGGCGAGCGGCCACCGGTCCCGTTCAGCGCCAGCGACCGCCTCGAGCGCGCGTGCGGACATCAGGTTGAGCTCGCCGAGTGGGTCGGCGGGACCTCCGCCCGGCTTCGAACTCCCGCGCTCGAGGTAGTTGTCGCCAACGAGCCCCATCCCGGGCCGCAGCTCGGCCGAGTCGAGCACCGTCCGCTCGCCCTTCGCCGGGCGGGCGACCACCAGTTCGATCGTCCCGACGTCGGACGGCGCCTCAGCGACATGACCGATCCGTGCGTCGAGCTGCTTCGTCGTGGCGAACATCGCCCCAGTATCGCCGCACACCCGCCCACCGATGAGCGAACCAACCGGATACGGCGGTCTCGCTCATCACAACCCGCCCAACCCGGCCGTCGATGAGCGAACCAACCGGATACGGCGGTCTCGCTCATCGCAACCGGAGTGACGAATGGCCCGTGCACGACGACACGCAACGTGGACATGATCGAGTCAGGACCCGGGTGCGCCGGGCGAGAGGAGGTGGCCGTGAAAGCGCTGGTCGTGTACGAGTCGATGTTCGGGAACACCCATGCGGTCGCTCAACACATAGCGGAAGGGATCGAAACCGTCTTCGAGGCCTCGGTGGTCGCCGTCCACGATGCAACACCGGAGCAACTCGCCGCAGCTGATGTGATCATCGTCGGCGGCCCGACGCACGTCCATGGCATGTCGAGCAAGCGCAGCCGAGCCGGTGCACAGGACATGGCAGCGAAGGACGACGATCTCGAACTGGACCCCGACGCCCACGGCGAAGGACTGCGCGACTGGCTCGACGGCCTGGCCGCCACGCTTGGCGCCGATCGCCCCGCGGCGGCGTTCGACACACGTGTCCATGGTTCGACGCTGCTCACCGGCCAGGCCTCGAAGGGAATCGCGAAGCGCCTGTCGGAGCACGGTTTCGAACTCGTCGTCGACGCCGAAAGCTTCTTCGTCGACAGATCGAACCATCTCGAGGCGGGCGAGATCGACCGAGCGACCGCCTGGGGTCACCGAGTCGCAGAGGCGGCCCGCTCGACGACCTGATCCGAGGTCCGACGCGCCCACGCTGGGACGTTCGAGCCACAGCCGCTCGATCCGGTACAGCGGGGCGAACGCCACCAAGAACAGCGGGAACGGGAAACCGATCAGCATGAACGCGAGCACCCCGAGGTGCATCAGCCATGCGGCGAGCACCCAGGCCGTGCGGAGACGTCCACCCAGCAATGCGACGGGAGCGGCAAGTTCGATGAGGATCGTGACGGCCGCAACGACGGGCCAGATTCCGTCGAACCGAACGGCCAACCCTGCCAGTGGCGAGGGCGTTCCACCGAGGAGTTCGAGTCGCGCCGCTGCATAAGCAACGTGGTTGCGCAGCGTGTCACCGAGCACCCACTCGAGTCCGCCATAACGCAGTTTCGCCACACCGGCGATCACATAGGTGATCACGAGCACGAGCGACGCCAACGCGATCGGAAACCCGTACTCCGCCGACTCCGGTCCGGTGTCGTTGTGTTCGCCCCGCCGACGAGCATCGATCGACCACGCATCGGCCGCCGGCGACAGCGAGACGATCAGGAGATACAGCACCATCAGGTTCTCGAAGTGCAGGAGCTGGCCCCAGGAGCCTCGATACGAACCGAGTGCAAGCATCCCCAACGCGAACAGCGGACCGGTGAACCGAAAGTGCCATCCCAGCACGAAGCTCACCCCGGCGAGCACCGCCACGGCGACGACAGCGTCGACAACGTTGTTCGGTGCAGGCCGGTCGAGCAGCACCGCGATG
The DNA here is from genome assembly GCA_963741755.1 of Ilumatobacteraceae bacterium. Classification (GTDB taxonomy): domain Bacteria; phylum Actinomycetota; class Acidimicrobiia; order Acidimicrobiales; family Ilumatobacteraceae; genus Sva-07. The sequence continues at coordinate 516,291 of CAVUJG010000002.1, forward strand.
CCGACGCCGTCGAAGCCGGAGCGACGGTCGGCGAGTTGCAGGAACACCGGGAGACGCACGAGCAGGTAGACCAGCGCGAAGGCGCCAGCGAGGATTCGCAGCATCGCCAATCGTTCAGGCGGGGCCACCGCATCGACGATCGGCCAGCGCCGGATCGGTTCGACATCGAGCGTCATCGCAGCACCTCGCATGAGGCGTGCACCGTTCGAGCGAGAACGCTCGCCTTGTCCTCGGCCTTGGCCACCACGTCATGACGCTCGGTGACCACCTCGATCGCCAAGATCTCCGGTGGCAGATCGCGCCAGCCAGCCGCTCGCTCCGCAATCTCTGCGCATCGTTGCTGAGCACGACCGTCGCGAATGGCATCGCGGAGTTCGCCGGCCACGATCAGCGGGTCGTCGCTCGCACCGATCACCTCCAACGTGAGCGTCGTGGTTGCCCCGTTGTCGTCGACCGCTTGCGCAGTGGCGAACGTGACCGCGTCGCCACGCGAGCGCGAGTACATCGGATATGTCGACAGTGGAAAGCCATCGTCGTTCAGCGCCACCGGGGCAACGAGCGCGCCGACGACAGCTGCCGTGATCAGGATCCTCGCTCGACGACCCATTCCTCCAGCATCGCGTCCTGGTCTCCCGTCGGCACCCCAGCCCGCCAGTACCTGACCGCAATCCCACGCACAACAGGCTGATCACACTGCTGTACGCAAGTGCCCACTCGGCCGAGACGTTGTCGGCGATCAACCCGGTGATCGGCCCTCCGATCGGAGTCGTGCCGAGAAACGCGACCGCCTGCAACGCCAGCAGACGACTACGCATGTCGGGTGGGCACTCCTGCTGGGTGATCGCGTTGGCGGAGGTGATGAACGCCGCACCGCCGATGCCGAACGGCACACACCACGCGTAGGCAGCCCAGAGGTTCGGCGCCCATGCGAGTCCGATTCCGGCAAGCGACATCACGACGATCGAACCGAAGAACCATCGCATGGTCACGACGTGTTGTCGGGCGGTCAGCAACGACCCGGTCAGCGACCCGACCGACATCACCGCGAGAATGAACCCATAGGACTCCTCTCCGCCCCACCGCACGTCGGCAAGTTTCGGGAACACCGTTCCCTGGTTGAACGCCACCATCGAGACGATCACCAGCAACGAGTAGACGATCAGGAGGTCCCGATGCCCGGCGACGAATGACAACGCCTCCCGAATCGGCTTGCCGCCCTTCGGGCGTCGTTCGGTCGGGAACATCTCCTCGCGGCGAATCGCCACCAGCGAGAAGATGATCGCAAAGAACGTGGCCCCGTTGAGCAGGAAACACCAGGCGGTGCCGATCGTGGTGACCAGCACGCCCGCCAGCGCCGGACCGAAGATGCGCGAGCCCGTCATGACTGCCGTGTTCAACGAGGTGGCGTTGGGAATGTCGACGGTCGGGACCAGTTCGGTGACCAGCCCCCGCCGTGCCGGATTGTCGAACGCATTGACGACGCCGAGCACCAGCGACAGCGCGTACACGACCGGGAGGTTCGCCCAACCGGCCAGGTCGATCGCGCCGAGAGCCAAGGCCTGCACCGCGAGCGCGCTCTGCGTCACGATCGCCATCGTGCGACGGTCCCGTCCATCGGCAATCACGCCCGCCCACGCGCCGAGCAACAGCACCGGCAGCATCTGCAGTGCCAGCGTGATTCCGACGGTCGTCGCCTCGCCGGTGAGTCGGTAGACGAGCAACGACATCGCCGTCATCTGCAACCAGGTACCGACGTTCGAGACTGCGAGGCCAGAGAAGAACAACCGTGCGTTGTAGTACCTCAGCGAACGGAAGGTCGACGACATCAGCCACCCATCGTTGCCGCTCGCCGAGGCATTTCCACGACCGAACATCAAGGCCTCAATCGGCGTTGTGGCAGTCTGATCTCCGACCACTCCGAAGGGGATTCCATCATGCGGCGACGTACACCACGACCAGTTCACCTCGCTGTCGGCCTGACCGCCGCGGCGGCACTCGCCCTCGCAGCGTGTGGCAGCGACAGCGGCGGAGGGGGCAGCACTGATGCCTTCTGCGACGAGATCCAGGCGCTCGCCGAGTCGAACGGCGAGACAACCGAGGAAGAGGACCTTGCCGCGTTGCAATCGGTCGCGGACTCGGCACCGAGCGAGATCTCCGACGCGATGGACGAACTGGTCGACGGATTGGAGCAACTCCAGTCCTTCGACGCCGAAGCAGCATCCGAAGAGGAGATGGCCGAGTAGCGGGGGCGCCAGCAGCGCTTGCGCCTTCGTGCACTGACCATCGACTCTCCCGATGAGTTGTCGATGGGCGGATGATCGAGTCGAGAACCCCTCTCGACCGTCAACGAAGGAGTTGCGCCATGAGCACATCGTCCACCCCCGCGACCCGCGGTGTCGTCGCCGCGCTGAGCGTCGGGCTCCTCGCTCTCGGAGCGTGCAGCATCGACGGGGCCAGCTCGACCGACGGCGGCGACGGGGTCAGCACGGAGGAGTTCTGTACGCGGCTCGGCGCCCTGGCCGAGTCGGACGGCGCCGGTGTCGTCGCGGAGCTCCAGGGTCTCGCAGCATCAGCCCCCGACGATGTCACCGACGACATGAACGCCTTCGCCGATCTCTTCACCGAGATGACTGCCCTCAGCGAGGAGGCCACCGACGAGGCACAAGCGAAGCTGACGGAGAAGCTGGCAGATTACGAGGAACTGACCGCCCGACTCGACACCTGGTCGAACGAGAACTGCCCCGATCTGCCGGAGAAGTCTTCACGGCCGAACTGTTCACCCCCGGATAGCGGACGATTGGATCAGGGGTCGGCAGACCCTGCTGTAAGCGTCAGTCGTCGAGCTTGAGTGCGTTGATGAAGACGTCGCCCGGCACTTCGACTCGGCCGATCGACTTCATCTTCTTCTTGCCTTCCTTCTGCTTCTCGAGCAGCTTGCGCTTTCGGGTGATGTCGCCGCCGTAGCACTTGGCGGTCACGTCCTTGCGCCTGGCCTTCACCGTTTCTCGGGCGATGACCTTGCCGCCGATCGCTGCCTGGATCGGCACGTCGAACATCTGCCTCGGGATCAGCTCCTTGAGCTTCTCGCACATCCGCGCCCCGTACTGGTAGGCCGAGTCACGGTGGACGATCGTGGAGAACGCATCGGCAGGCAGCCCGTTGAGGAGGAGGTCGACCTTGACGAGTTGCGACGGCCGGTAGTCGGCCAGCTCGTAATCGAGGCTGGCGTAGCCCTTGGTGCGCGACTTCATCTGGTCGAAGAAGTCGATGACCACCTCGGCGAGCGGCACCTCGTAGACGAGTTCGACCCGCTCGGGTGACAGGTAGTCCATCTTCTTCATCTCACCGCGCCGGGTCTGGCAGAGGTCCATCAGCGCGCCGGTGTACTCGGTCGGGCTGATGATCGAGATCTTGAAGAACGGCTCCTCGATCGTGGCGATGCGTTGCGCCTCGGGCATGTCGGCGGGGTTGTCGACCATCACGATCGTGCCGTCGGTGCGAGTGAGGCGGTACTCGACGCTCGGCGCCGTGGCGATCAGTGCCAGGCCGAACTCGCGCTCGAGACGCTCCTTGACGATCTCCATGTGCAGCAGCCCGAGGAAGCCACAGCGGAATCCGAACCCGAGGGCCCCGGACGACTCGGGCGTGTAGGTGATCGAGGCGTCGTTCAGTTTGAGCTTCTCGAGCGATTCGCGCAGGTTCTCGAAGTCGTCGCCGTCGATGGGGAACAACCCCGAGAACACCATCGGCTTGGGGTCGCGATAGCCGGGCAGTGCGTCAGTCGAGCCGCCCGACGCGGTCGTGACGGTTTCACCCGAGCGGGCATCGCCGACGTCCTTGATCCCGGCAATCAGGTAGCCGACCTCACCGGGGCCGAGTTCCTGCACCGGCGTGGGGACCGGACGGCGAGTGCCGATTTCGATCGCCTCGTGGTTCGCGCCGGCCTGGATGAAGGTGAGCTTCGACCCGGAGTTCATCTTGCCCTGCATGATGCGGATGCTCGACACGACACCGCGGTACTGGTCGAACTGCGAATCGAAGATCAACCCCTGCAACGGCGCGTCGGCATCGCCGGTCGGCGCCGGGATGCGTTCGATGACGGCGTCGAGGAGGTCAGGGACGCCTTCGCCGGTCTTGGCCGACATCCGGATGATCTCGTCGGCGGGGATGCCGAGGATCTTCTCGATCTCGCCTGCGTAGCGATCGGGGTCGGCCGCCGGCAGGTCGATCTTGTTGAGCGCGGCGACGATCTCGAGGTCGTTCTCGAGTGCGAGGTAGCAGTTGGCAAGGGTCTGGGCTTCGATGCCCTGGGCAGCATCGACGACCAGGACCACGCCCTCGCAGGCGGCCAGGCTGCGGCTGACCTCGTAGCCGAAGTCGACGTGGCCGGGCGTGTCGATCAGGTGGAAGACGTGGCCCTTCCAGTCGACGCGGACGTTCTGGGCCTTGATCGTGATGCCCCGCTCGCGTTCGAGGTCCATCGAGTCGAGGTACTGCGATCGCATGTCGCGGGCATCGACCGCACCGGTGATCTCGAGGATGCGATCGGACAACGTCGACTTGCCGTGATCGATGTGCGCGATGATCGAGAAGTTGCGGATTCGGGCCAGATCCATGTCCGACCCAACGCTATCTGGGCACGTTGCCGCTCAGGAGGGCCTCCCGATAGAGTCCCATGGCTGTTCAGCGCGGGAACTAGACCCCGCTGCGCAGACCAATCGACGCAGTCAACCTGCACCACACGTCAGAGAGCAAGGGTTCCACGGCCATGGCCAACATCAAGAGCCAGAAGAAGCGCAACATCACGAACGAGAAGCGCCACGAGCGCAACAAGTCCGTGAAGGCTGAACTCAAGACACGCACCAAGCGAGTCGAGACCACGCTCGGCACCGACGACAACGACGAGGCCGTGCGCGCCGCCGTGAAGCGCATCGACTCTGCCGCTTCGAAGGGCATCATCCACAAGAACGCTGCGGCCCGCAAGAAGAGCCGCATGATGAAGAAGGTCAACGCCGCCGGCTGACCTCACCCGGTTCCGAGATCTGCCTGGATCTGCGCCTCGAGCGCAGAGTCCAGGCGTTTTTCGGTTTTCGGCCCGGTACGAAGGGCTATCAGCGGCGGAGTTTGGAGAGGCGGGCCACGAGGACCTCCATCACGAGTTCGGGCTCGAGGTCCTTGGCGCCGCGCAGGTCGAGGTCGGCCTGCGCGAGCAATTCGATCGCACGGCGAGTCGACGACGGCCCGAGACGTCGGTAGTTCGCCAGCGCCTTCTTGGCCGGATACGGCGACTTGATGCCCGTCGCGGCCATGGCGTCCTGCTCGGAACGGGCGTCGGCGCCGTCGAGCTTGGCGATGCTCGAGTAGTGGCTGTGCATGATCGCCATGATCTGCAAGGGATGACGGCCACCGGCGTGCATCATCCGACCGAGCAGTGTGAGCGCCTTGGTGGTGTCGCCGGCGTCGATCGCGTCGGTGAAGTCCCATGGCGGCACTCCCCCGGCCTCGCCGAGGAACGGCTCGATCTCGGCGAACGTGAGCACGTCGTCGGCGCCGAAGGTGCTCGTGAGTGTGGCGAGGATGCCGTCGAGTCGTCCGGCGTCCTCCCCGAGCCATGCAGCGAGTTGGGCCGCTGCGTCGGGTTTGATCCGCAGCCCGGCCTCCTTGATGTGCTCGGAGACCCACTCCTGGCGATCCTTCGGCCTCGACGGCGGCGACGTGTTGGTGACCGTCCCGACCGCCTTGACGGCGTCGCCCAGTTTCTTCGGCACGCTGCCGCTGTTGATGACGATCACGAGATCTGACGAGTCGAGTGGATCGGCGAGATACCCGAGCAGCGGCACCAGGTCGTCAGCGGTGAATCGATCGACACCACGAGCGACGACCACTCGCTTGTCGGTCAAGAACGACGGGGTCTGCGCTGCGTCGACCACCAGACGGAGCTCGTAGTCGTCGCCATCGAACTCGTCGACCATCATCGCCCGGTCGCCGTCGCCGACGAGTTCGTCGACGAGTTCGTGCACCGCGGATCGCAGGACGGACTCGTCGTTACCGCTGAGGAGGTGGGTCGCCATGGAGACCTCGATTCTTATCGCGTCCCGACGGGACCACGACAAACCATCCAACAGGTGATGATTGCGATCACCCCCCAACCGACCCACGACCACGGTGGGTCCGGTTCGAGCTGGGCACCAAGGATGGCGACCGTGTCGACCCATCGTGTGCCGATGCGGGCCGGAAACATCAGCGCTGGAGCCAGAGCAGGAATCGATCCGGCAACGAGGCCCGCCGGGAGTCCGTACAGCATCACGAACCCGGCGACCGGTACGGCGAGCAGATTGGCGACGACGCTGACCATCGGCAGCCGTCCGAACACCCACACGCTGGGAATCACCACACCGAGCTGCGCCCCCAACGTGACGCCGACCGGGAGTGCGAGCGGCCCCAACACCGACAGCCGGTCCGCAAGCCAGGGCCCGACCGTGCAGACTCCCGCCGTCGCACCGACGGACAGCCAGAACCCGATCGACCACGCGAGCAGCGGATCGGCCAACACGAGCGCACTGACCGCAAGGGCCAGGATCCGCACGGGACTGCGCTCTCGTCCGGTCGCGTATGCGGTCGCCGACAACCCGGCCATCACCCCGGCACGCAGGATCGACGGCTCGACGCGTGTGAGCACGACGAACCAGGCGATCACGGCGACCGTCAGCGCCCACCGCGGCAGCGGCCGCATCCGCACCAGCAGCGGTCCGCACGCCGCCAGGACGAACGCAACGTTCTGGCCCGACACGGCCGTGAGGTGCGACAGCCCACTCGCACGGAAACGCTCGATCATGTCGCGTGGTTGGTCGCGATCGTCGCCGATCACGAGGCCCCGATAGAGCGCACCGTCGGGTTCGGGGAACACGCCAGCGGCCCGCTCGATTGCGGAACGAACCCGATTCGACGCTCGGGCGACGGGACCACCGGGGTCGACGTCGCTCGCCCAGGCGAGCTCGAATTCGCCGACGACGTGCTGCCATGCAACACGTCGAGCGCGCTCGACATCGAGCCGATGGCGCTCGCCGCTGACCATCACCCACTCGCCACCACGCCACGATCGGATGCGCTGCTGCTGGGCGCGCCCGCGCGACCACACCTCGAAGCGCTCGCCGTCGACCTCGACGATCAGTCGGGTACTCGATGGGTACGGCTGGGGATCGTCGATCAATCGCACCCAGCCGTCGTATGGTCCCAGCGCGTCGGGAGCGAGCCCGGCCCATTCGTGCTGCGATCTCATCGCTGCGCCAACGCCGAGGACGATCAGCAGAACCAGTACGAGCAGCAACGGCGGCGAACGCGATGATCGGGCGATCCCGAGACCGACCGCGAGTCCAAGCACGAGCGCCACGGTTGGCGAACCCGTTCGCACCGAGACGACGACCACCACCGCCGCCGCAACCACGCTCAGGTCGGTGACCGTGGTCACGGACCGATCGGGTCGCCACCACGAGCGGGCGCCGGTGCCATAACCTGGTTGGTTCGTGACCTCGTTCACCCCGATTCCCCCCGGCGCGCGTCCAGCGCCGTACCAGCCGCCGACGAGCCCACCGCTCGTCGAGGGCCCGCGCTGGTACCGGTCGCGCATCCGCACCTGGGGGCCATTTGCTGCGCTGATCGTCCCATCGATCGTCGGCGCCATCGCCTACCTCTCGCTGCACTTGTTCGATACCGCATGGAGCGGTGCAGTCGGCCTGATCGGCGGGGTCTTCGCCGCGCCCGCACTGCTGGCGGCTGGCGCACCATTCGGCGATCGCAGCCTGTATCCGATGGCCATCGCAGCCTCGGCCGTGCTGTGGATGCTCGTGGGGTTCCTCGCTGCCCGCCGCGCGACTCGAAATCCAATGGCCACATGGTCGGACTTCTGGCGTCACTACGCCTGGATGTGTGCTGGCGTGTGGGCTGGCGCCAGCGCGGCACTCGTCGTCGCCGCATTGTCGATTTCCGATTCGCTGTTCTGACCACGTCGCTCACGTCGCTCACGTGGTCACCAGATCGCGCAGCGCTTCGAGTTTCGCTGGACCGATCCCGGGAACGCGGTCGAGGTCGTCGACGTCGGCGAACGGTCCGTTGCGCTCGCGTTCGGTGACGATCGACGCCGCTGTCGCCGGCCCGACCCCTGGCAGCGCCTCGAGTTCGTCCGCCGTTGCAGTGTTGACGTCGATGGGCCCAGCGAGCGGCTGGCCTGCTGGAGCGAGTTCCGGGACGGTGAGCGAGGGCGGCACGACCTCGCCGACGGTCGGTACGTAGACCTTGACACCGTCACCGACCGCTGCTGCCAGGTTCAGTGCATTCCAGTCGGCGGTGCCGCTCGGGCCGCCCGCGGCGACGATGGCGTCACGGACGCGAGCGCCAGCCGCCAGTTCGTACACCCCGGGAGTGGCGACAGCTCCGGCTACGTGGACGAGCACGACCGGCGGCGCCGTGGATGCAGGAACGTCGACCGGATCGGTGCCCTCGACGGCCACGCTGGTCGACGTCGCCCGCGGGAGCGATGCCTCGGTCGCGGGCGGCGGGGTTCGCACCAGCCAAACGGCTCCCGCACACACGATGACGGTCGCCACCGACGCTGCAACCAGGCGTCCGATCCCGAACCAGTCGATCCACGCGCGAGCACGCTGCGCAACGGAGCGGGGTGCTGCCGGCCTCGACAGTGGTTCCAACGATCGACCTCCTCGTACCGGCGCAGCTGCGCGGCAACCTCAGGAGGGAGTCGGTAGCTCGGAACCTACCGCCAGCACCGCCACAACCCGTCCAGAATCCCGCCGCGATGAGCCAAACCGCCGTATCCGGTCGTTTCGCTCATCGCAGACCAGCTCAACCGACCACCGATGAGCCAAACCGCCGTATCCGGTCCTTTCGCTCATCGCAGACCAGCTCTCGCTCATCGCAGTCCGGTCGAACGCGTCAGCGGGGTGTGCCGGAGGAGGCGGCTCGCCAGAACGAGCGATAGCTCGGGTACTCGATTGCCTCGGTGACCCAGCCGGATCGCACCAGCTCGGCATGCAGCCGTGGCAGGTTTCGCCACGGCACGCCCATGTCGACGTGGTGAGCGAGATGCCAGCCGGTGTTGTACGGCACCATCCAGTAGCGGGCGAGTCGCGATTGACGGATCACGTGCGTCGTGAGGCGCCGATCCTTCGAGCGAACCATGCCGCCGTGTTCGGCGATGGAGCGCAGCCGGTTCGACACCTTCCACAACGTCGACCACGACAGGATCCACACCACGTAGGCAAGGGGTCGCATGAACGCGATCGACGCACCGAGCATCACGACGTGGACAGCGAGGATGTAGCGGGCCTCGACCCGACCGTGGCGCAGCGAGAACCAGAGACCGCGGAAGTTCTTGTAGGCGCTGTTGCCAGTGGCGTCGCGGCGCAGCTTGCGTCGCCACGAATCACGCGAAATCGGGTAGCCGGCGTACAGCGAGAGGTCCGGTTCGTCGGGACCCATCTCGTCGCGATGGTGGGCGAAATGGACACGCCGGTACGCGAGCATCGCCTGGTAGGTCGGATACGCAAGCAGCCACCGGCCGACGCCATCGTTCATCCGGCGATTCGTGAACAGCAGCCGGTGCGCCGCCTCGTGGGCGAGGATGTTCAGACACACGTGCCCTCGAGCCATCAGCACGAGCGCGAGCAGGTACGACCACCACGTGTTGATCCAGGCCGCCGCGATCACCACACCGAACGACTGGAGCAACGCACCGCCCACGGTGATCGCGTTGCGGGTGTTGGAGAAGTGTCGAAGTTCACCGCGCAGCGGCGGCCGGGGCTTGGCCCGTTCGTTGAGGCGATCGGTCGGCAACACGTCCGGGAGTATCGACGGATCGGGCACCATCGACCCCGCCACGAGCGGCACGTCGCGCTCCCGAGATTCCACGATCGACGTCATGAACCAATGTTACACTCAATGTTCGTGGCGAACAACGGTCGTATCGACAACGGGACGCCAGTGTCGCTGCTCGAGCCGTTGAACGCTCGCTCGATCGTGCTGTCGGTGCTGCTCGGCTCACATCCCCCACAGATGTCGGTCGGCCGCATCCTCGAGTTCACCTCGCTGTTCGGGCTCCCCGACGGCACGGTACGAACCGCGTTGTCGCGGATGGTCGCGGCCGGCGATCTCGTCAACGACGACGGCCTCTACCGGCTCGCCGGACGGCTCATCGAACGACAGGCGCAGCAGGACGCCGGACGCCACGGCCCGCCGTCCGAGTGGGACGGCACCTGGTGGACGGTTGCGGTGGTGACGAACCGTCGCACGATGGCCCAGCGCCGCGAGTTCCGTGCCCACGCTGTCGGCTCCCGACTGGGAGAACTCCGCCCGGACCTCTGGTTGCGCCCGGCCAACATCACCATTGTGACCGACCTCGCCGACTCGCTGATCACGAGAGGTCCACTGGTCGTCGGCGACGAACAGGCCCTCGCCGCGAGACTGTGGGACCTCGGCGATTTCCAGCGCCGATCGGACCTCCACCGGCAGGCACTCGACCACGCCGCTCGTCGACTCGACGTCGGCGACGACCGATCACTGGCAGATGCATTCGTGGCGCTCGCCGCCGCTCAGCAGTTCCTCCGCGTGGAACCGCAGCTTCCTGTGGAACTCACGCCCGGCGCCGCCGCGACCGCCGTGCGATCGCGCTACTCCGAGGTGGTGGGCGACTTCCAGGCGCAACTCGCCGCGTTCTTCGGGCGCAGCACGCCCGAGCAGGTCAGTACAGGCGCGAGGTGAGCTGGCGGCGGTACTCGGCCGTGCGCGGGTCATCAGGACCCATCAGTTCGAGCAGGTCGACGTACTTCTGGCGAGCGTCGTCGTCGGTCTTCACCTGGTCGAGCAACGCGGTGAGCTCCTCGTCGTAGTTGTCGTCGGGGGCCTCGCCCACCCGAGCGAGCGCGGCGACGTGACGAGTGCGATCCGACTCGGGAATGCGCCCCAGCAGTGCAAGCGCCTCGTCGTTGTTGCCGTCGGCGATCAGCAGCTCGGCGAGAGCGACGATCGCGTCTTCGTTGGCCGGCTCCATCGACAGTGCGATCCGCAAGCTGCCCTCGTCGCCGCTCTCGATCAACTCTTTGACCGCCACCTGCTCCTCGGACGGCTGCAACGAGTCGACGAACCGCTGCACTTCGTGCTCGGGGTAGGCCCCGATGAACCCATCGACGACGCCACCATCTTTCAGGGCGTACACCGCGGGAATCGACTGCGCCTGGAATGCCTGCGCGATGCCGGGGTTCTCGTCGACGTTGACCTTCACCAGCACGACCTTGCCGTCGGTGGCATCGATCACCTTCTCGATGATCGGGCCGAGCGTCTTGCAGGGGCCGCACCACGGCGCCCACAGGTCGACGACGACGGCCACCTCCTGGGACTTCTCGATGACTTCGGTCTGGAACGTGGCGTCGGTGACGTCGATGGCTGCCATGGCCACAACGCTACCGGCCGGGCATGATGGCGACCTGGAGCGGCCGCGTGACTACCCTCGGAACGCACATGACTGGATGCGTGACCACATGAACGAGATCCCGGGCATCGCCGTCGGGTCCGTCACGACATGGCTCGAGGCCAACGTCGAGGGCGCGGTCGGACCGTTCCGCTTCGATGTGATCGCCGGCGGACACTCGAATCTGACATTCGGGGTCACCGGTGCGAGCGGACCCAAGCTCGTGCTCCGCCGGCCGCCACTCGGCCATGTGCTCGCGAGTGCGCACGACATGGGTCGCGAGCATCGGATCCTGTCGGCACTGCAGGGGACTGCGGTTCCCGTGCCGCCCGTCGAGGGGTTCTGCGACGACCTCGATGTCAACGGCGCTCCGTTCTACGTGATGCGGTTCGTCGATGGTCATGTGCTGCGCGACCGAGAGACCGCCGAGCGCACGCTGTCCGAAGCGGCACGATCGAATGCCAGCCGGTCGATCGTCGACACGATGGCCGCCATCCACGCCGTCGACCTCGGTGCCGTCGGACTCGACCAGCTCGGACGCCACGAGGGCTACATCGAGCGCCAGCTCAAGCGCTGGTACGGGCAGTGGAACCAGGGCAAGACCCGCGAGTTGGCTGCGGTCGACCGCGTCTACGAGGGCTTGCTCGCACGAATTCCCGAGCAGGGTCCGGCCACGTTGGTGCACGGCGACTACCGCCTCGACAACTCGATGGTCGACAGCGACGGCAACGTCATCGCCGTACTCGACTGGGAGATCTGCACGCTGGGCGACCCCCTTGCCGACGTCGGGCTCCTGCAGGTGTACTGGAACGGCCCGAACGACGATGCCGGAGCGTGGAGTGGCACGTCGACGTCGGCGCCCGGATTCTGGGATCGACGCCAACTCGCGGAGCGCTATGCCGAGGTGTCGGGACGCGACATCTCGCAACTCGACTTCTACGTCGCCTTCGCGTTCTGGAAGCTCGCCTGCATCATCGAGGGCGTCTATTCGAGGTACCTCGGCGGCGCACTCGGTGATCGTCCGCCCGAGGAACTCGCCCCGTTCAAACTCCAGGTCGAGCAGGCCGCCGCGACCGCCGAGAAGTACCTGGACGCGCTCGCGTGATCGATCCCGACGGCGCGTACGAGTGGCTCGTGGACGAGCCGATGCTCCACGAACCCCTGCTCGTCGTGATGCTCACCGGGTGGATCGACGCCGCCGGTGCCGCAGCGGCCGCGGCTGCCGCATTGTCGAAGGAATGCGAGACGAGCCCGATCCTTCGCTTCGACGACGACACGTTCATCGACTTCCGCGCCCGCCGACCGGTGATGGAACTCCGCGACGGCATCAACACCGATCTGGTCTGGTCCACGATCGAGCTGCGCGCCGGACGCTCGTCGTCGGGCCGCGACGTCCTCGTGCTCAGCGGGCCCGAACCCGACATGGCGTGGCACCGGTTCGCTCGGGCGGTCAGCGACATCTCCGTCGAACTCGGCGTCACGAAGATGGTCGCATTCGGTGCGTACCCCTTCGCGGCGCCGCACACCCGGACCCCGCGTCTGTCGTGTTCGTCGCCCTCGACCGAAGTGCTCGCCAACGTGACGTTCGCCGCGCAGCTCGGTCGACGTTCCTGCCGGGATGGCCGCTGCGCTCGAGCATGCGCTCCACGCACGGCGGATTCCCACGTTGGGCATCTGGGTGCAGGTGCCGCACTATGTCGTCGCCATGCCGTACCCCGCGGCGTCGGTCGCCCTGCTCGACGGACTGACCGAGGTGACCGGCATCGAGGTGGCCGCCAGCGACCTACGCGCCGAGGTCGGCCGACAACGTGACCGCATCGACGCATCGATCGACGGCAACGCGGAGCATCTCGGCATGCTGCGCCAACTCGAAGAGCTGTACGACGCCTCGATCGACGGCGAGGTCACCCAGGGGCCGGCGATGGAGCTGCGGTCCGGCGATGAACTCGCCGACGAGATCCAGGCCTTCCTCCGCGACCAGGACTGAACTCCCCGACCCGACGGTTTCGACCGAAGTTCCCCCGACCCAGGTCTCCGGGAACCAGCGTGGTTCCCGGAGGCCCGGGCTCGGGGAACCAGGAGAGCTCCGGCGGTTCCGGTCGGGAACGCGCGACGCCAAGCGGGCTACGGTCGGCGCCATGAAAGTCGACGGCAACATCGGAATGGACCTGCGCAGCGTCGCGAAGAATGCACAGGAGGTCGAAGCGGCGGGATACTCCGGTGCCTGGACGGCCGAGACGTCTCACGACCCGTTCCTCCCGCTGCTGCTGGCGGCCGAGCACACCGAACGACTGGAGATCGGCACGTCGATCGCGGTTGCCTTCGCACGCAGCCCGATGACGCTGGCCAACACGGCCTGGGACCTGCAGGCGTACTCGCAGGGGCGCTTCATCCTCGGTCTCGGCAGCCAGATCAAGCCGCACATCACCAAGCGGTTCTCGATGGAGTGGAGCCATCCCGCCGCCCGGATGCGTGAGATGGTGCTCGCGATGCGGGCGATCTGGAACACGTGGCTCACCGGCGAGAAGCTCGACTTCCGCGGCGAGTTCTACACCCACACGCTGATGACACCGTTCTTCACTCCCCCGGCGTCCGACCTCGACGGTTTCGGTCCACCGAAGGTGTTCCTCGCGGGCGTCGGCGAGCTGATGACCGAGGTCGCCGGCGAGGTCTGCGACGGCTTTCTCTGCCACGGATTCACGACCGAGAAGTACCTGCGCGAGGTCACGATCCCGGCACTCGAACGGGGCCGCGCCAAGGCCGGCAAGACGATGGAGGGCTTCGAGATCATGGGGCCGTCGTTCGTCGTCACCGGCAACAACGACGAGGAACTCGAAGCGGCCGCGAACGGCACACGCCAGCAGATCGCCTTCTACGGCTCGACGCCGGCCTACCGCAACGTGTTGGAGATCCACGGCTGGGGCGGCCTCCAGGAAGAACTGAACGCGCTGTCCAAGCAGGGCGAGTGGGCCAAGATGGGCACGTTGATCGACGACGAGATCCTCAACACGTTCGCCGTGGTCGGCGCGCCGGAGGACATCGCACCCGAGCTGTCGCAGCGCTACGGCGACGTCATCCAGCGCATCAGCTTCTACGCGCCGTACGCGAGCGACCCCGACCGCTGGGCCGCCGTGATGGCCGCACTGCAAGCCGCCTGATTACATCGCGGGTCTGACCCCTGATGTAATCAGTGGGCGTGGGCGACGGTGCCGGCGCGGCGACGGAAGCGGCCGCCGAACACGTACGCCACGATGAAGAAGCACGCCGAGGTCAGCACGATGGTCGGGCCTGACGCCACGTCGAGGTGGTAGCTGGCGTTCATCCCCACGAACCCGCTGACGGCGCCGATCACGGCGGAGAGCGCCAGCATCTTGCCGAAGCTGTCGGTGAGCATCCGCGCCACCACCGCGGGCACGACCAGCGTCGCCGCGATCAGCGTGACGCCCATCACGTTCATCGTCGCCAACACCGTGGCCGACAGGACGATCATCAGCAACGCGTCGATCCAGGCGGTGCGCACACCGGTCGCCGCCGCCACCTGGGAGTCGAAGGTGGTGAACAACAGCTGTCGGTAGAAGAAGAACACGATCGCGGCAGTCGCCAGCGCGACGCCGACGATCAACCAGACGTCGGCCGTGGTGACACCCAACACGTTGCCGAACAAGAGCGCGTCAGCGTTGCGGCCCGGCGATCCGTACAGCTGCACGAGCGCGAGCCCGAGCGCGAACGATGCCGTCGTCACCACGCCGATCGCCGCGTCGGACCCGATCGGGCGCCGCCGCACGATCCCACCGACCGCCAGCGCGGTCACGACACCCCAGATCCCCGCACCGAGGAAGAGGTTGATGCCGGCGAGTCCGGCCACGGCGTAGCCACCGAAGATCGAGTGCGAGAGTCCATGGCCGATGTAGCTCATGTTGCGCAGCACCACGTAGCACCCGACCAGACCACACAATGCACCGGCGATCGTGGCGACGTAGATGCCGTTGCGGAAGAACTCGAATTCGAACGGTCGCATCAGTTCGTCCCAACTCATGCCGACGCCCCTCCCCCGCCGGCAGTTCGTCGCAGCGGCATCACGTTGCCCTCGATCGGTGCATCGACCACGACTCGCATGCCACCGTGTTCGAGTACCTCCATCGGCGAGCCGTAGGTGCGTTCGAGCACATCGGGCACCAGCACCTCCTCAGGACTCCCCGCGCCGATCACCGAGCGATTGAGGCACACCACCGTCGGCAGGTGCGCGGCGATGCCGTTCAGGTCGTGGGTGGTCAGCACGATCGTGAGTCCATCGCGGTTCAGATCGTCGAGCAGGTGCAACACGTCGTGTCGGGTGCGCACGTCGAGGCCGGACGTCGGCTCGTCGAGGAAGATCACCTGCGCGTTCGTGAACAGCGCGCGAGCGAGGAACACCCGCTGCTGCTGGCCGCCCGACAACTCGCGGATGTGACGGCCACCGAGGCCGTGCATCCCCAGGCGATCGAGCACCTCGGCGATCTCGGTGCGTTCGGAGCGCGACATCCACGGCATGCGCAGCCCGCGAGCCCTGGCCATACCGACGCACTCGGCGACCGTGACGGGAAAGTTCCAGTCGATCGTCTCCACCTGCGGCACGAGGCCGACAGCGAGTCCGGGCATGCGTCGCACGCTGCCTGCAACGGGCGAAACGGTGCCGAGCATCGCTTTGAGCAACGTCGACTTGCCCGAGCCCGACGGCCCCACGATGCCGATGAGATCGCCGGACTCGATCGTCAGGTCGACGTCGATCAGCACCGGCGCACCGCCGCCATAGTTGACGGTGAGGTGGTCGACGACGATCAGACCACCAGCGACTGCGGCTGTCTTGGTCACGGGCGCATCACGAGCCGATCACTGGGGGTACTCGGCGTTGTCGCGGGCGACGTTGCGCACGGCAAACTCGCGCAGCGCGGTGGCATCGCCGCCGAGCGCTTCGGTCATCGTGATGAAGTTGAACTTCATCAACCCGAGCCACGAGTGGTCGGGGTCGCCAGGTTCGTCAGGGAGGTCGTCGTCGCGGAGGTCGTCGACATAGACGGCGCCGGTCTCGTCGGCGATCTGCTCGAGGATCGGCGACGGGAAGACCTCGGAGCCGAAAATGGCCGGCACCTCCTCAGCTTCGATCTGCTCGATCAGGTCGACGACGTCGGCGGGGGTCGGATCTCCGAAGTCGGCCGGCTGGACCGCGCCGATCACGTTCCACCCGTAGGTGTCGGCGAAGTAGGCGTAGGCGTCGTGGTACGTGACGAGCTTGCGCTGGTCCTCGGGGATCGTGTCGAACGCATCACGGATCGCTTGGTCGAACTCGTCGACCAGTATCACGAACTGGTCGTAGTTGGCGTCGAGCTGATCGGTGCATTCGGGCAGCTCGGCGATCATCGTCTCGCGGATGATGTCGGCGTACACCTTGACGAGTGTCGGGTCGGTCCACAGGTGCGGATTCGGCTTGCCGCCGTCCTCGGGGAACGAGAAGTCGTACTTGTACTGCTCCGGGCTGATCGTCTGGTCGCCGAGTTCGATGATGCGCACACCATCGGACACGTTGGTCTCGGCGAGCGCCTTGGTCGGCTCCTCCAACTGCAGCCCGTTGATGAACACCACGTCGGCGGTGGTCATCAGTTCGGCCGCAGACGGCGGGGGTTCGAACGTGTGCGAGTTCGTCCCCTCCGGCACGATGCCGATGATCTCGGCGCAGTCACCGATGACGTTCGCGGCGATCGAGGTGATCGGTGCCACGGTCGTGACCACTTGGAACTCCGAGGCAGACGCCTCGGTGGCGTCGGCGGTGTCGGTGGCGGAATCACTCCCGCATGCGGACGCGACGAGAGCCAGCACCGCGGCGGCGCCGATCAGACGGGGGGTCGTTCGGGTCGGGAACACAGCTCGGACTCTAGTTGCGACCTGTTCGCAAATACAGTCGTGCTCGAAGTCGGCGCTGACCAGGTATTTCGCGCACTGTCAGGCACAAATCCGAGACGCTGAGTAGGGTCGCCCGAATGGCTGAAGTCCCCTGGAACGACACCCTGCTCGTCACAGGACGTCTCGACGAACAACGCGCAGCGGAGGTGACGAGCGCCGCCGAGGCCGGCCGCAGCATCCTGCTCGCCATCGAGCCCGGCGACGAGACCGCCGCGGCGATCGCCGGCGTCGCTGTCGCGTCGGATCTGCCGGCCACCGAGTGGTTCGTGACGCTGGCTGACGCCGCGGCCGCCAGCCGCCTCGACGGCGAAGTTCCGATCATCACACGATTGCGCACGCTCGCACCGATCGACGGAGGCATCGAGGTCGCCGCCACCACCAGCGTGCAGTTCGTCCACCATCCCACCGTCACCGTGCGCCGCCTCGGTGCCGGCCGCATCGTGGCGACCGGCATTGCCGACCTCGACGCGCTCCGCCGGCATCGCACACTCGCCCCGTTCATCGGCCGACTCCTCGAACCCAAGGCCCCCACACGCACGACCGACTTCGGGGTCGGCGTCGTCGGCTACGGGCCCTTCGGCGCCATGGGGTACCTCCACGGCCTCGCGGCCACCGAAACCGACGGCCTCGCCCTCGTGGCCGCCGCCGATTCGGTCACCGAGCGCCTGGTGGCTGCGCGCGCCGACTTCCCTGATCTCATCGCCCACGAGTCCGCCGACTCGCTGGCCACCGATCCGGCCGTCGACATTGCGATCATCGCCACGCCTCCCGTCCTGCACGCCGAACTCGCACTCGCGCTGCTGCGCGCCGGCAAACACGTCGTGATCGAGAAGCCGATGTGTCTGCGCCGCGCCGATGCCGACCTCATCATTGCCACCGCTGCCGAGCACGACCGGGTCGTCACCGTGCACCAGAGCCGCCGGTGGGATCGCGACTGGCTGGCGCTGCGCCACGTGATCGGCAGCGGCGAGATCGGCGAGGTCTTCAACACCGAGACGTTCGTCGGCGGCTTCGAGCATCCCTGCCGGGCCTGGCATTCCGAGGAGTCGATCTCGGGCGGCGCGATCTACGACTGGGGCTCCCACCACGTCGACTGGATCCTGCAGCTCTACGGATCGTCACCGTCCCGGGTGTTGTGCAGCGCGCACACTCGCGTGTGGCACGACACCACCAACGCCGACCAGCTCTCGCTGTGGATGCAGTGGGACGACGGGCGCGAGGCCACGTTCCGCCAGAGCGACGTGTGCGCCATCCGCCGCCCGAAGTTCCACGTGGAAGGCACCGGCGGCACGATCGAAGGCCATTACCGGCCGCTGGTCGCCGACCGCATCGTGCCGGGTCGCGGGCACGTCAGCGACGTCTCCCACCACGCCGAAGCACCGGTCGACCTCACGGTGGCCACCTACGACGACCTCCTGGGCGTGCGAACTGCCACCGTCGCCCCGGCACCGAGCCCGGGATGGGCCTTCCACCGCAACCTCGCCGATCATCTGCTGTTGGGCGAGCCGTTGGCAGTCCGGCCCGAGGAGTCGCGCGACGTCGTGGCTGTGCTCGAGGCCGGCCACCGCTCGGGCGCCAACGGCGGCGAGCTGATCGAGATCGGGTGATGGCCCACGAGGGCACCCCCGTCCGCATCGGCGTGATCGGGGCACGGTCGATGATCGCCACGCGGGCCGTCATGCCAGCCATC
Organism: Ilumatobacteraceae bacterium; assembly: GCA_963741755.1. GTDB lineage: Bacteria > Actinomycetota > Acidimicrobiia > Acidimicrobiales > Ilumatobacteraceae > Sva-07. The sequence continues at coordinate 535,394 of CAVUJG010000002.1, forward strand.
GACACGTGTGACCTGACGGAGCTCGTCGCCGTCTCGTCGCTCAGCGGACCGGTCCCGGAACCCTGGGACCATCTGGCGGCGGGCACGTACGACGACGTCGTCGAGCATCCCGACGTCGAGGCGGTGTACATCCCGCTGCCCAACGGGATGCACCGCGAGTGGGTCGAGCGGGCCGCCGAAGCGGGCAAGCACGTGCTGTGCGAGAAGCCGATCGCCCCGACCGTCGACGACGCCGCTGCAATGTCTGACGCATGTGACGCTGCAGGCGTGCTGCTGGCCGAGGCCTGGATGACCCCGTTCGACGCCCGCTGGCGCTCGGCGATCGATGCCGTGCGAAGCGGCCTGGTGGGCAACGTGCTCGATGTCGATTCGTCGTTCACGTTCACGATCGGCGCCGAAGCGAGCGACAACTACCGCTGGTCGGCCGATCAGGGAGGCGGCGCGCTGCTCGACGTCGGGATCTACTGCCTCGGGCCGATCATCGAACTGTGGGGTGCCGATCCCGACGGCATCGACGCGACTGCGCTCTGGCACACCACCGGCGTCGACGCCCGCACCGAAGCGACGCTGTCATGGACCGACGGACGCGAGGCGCGCATTCGCTGTTCGTTCGTCGACGCCGAAGAGCAGCGCATCGAAATGGTCGGCGACGCGGCGTCGATGATCATCGACGGCGACGCCCACACGGGCGGTGAGCGGGCTCGAGACTTCCTGGTGGCGGACGCGGACGGTCGCGTGTCGACCACGTCGGTGGTCGCGTCCGATCCGTACCTGGGTATGGTCGACGCATTCGCCCGGGCCGTCCGAGGCGACGAACCCTGGCCACGACCCATGACCTCGACCCTCGAACTGCTCACGTTGATCGAGCGGATCGCGAGCGCGAGCCGGTGACGAGCGAAGCGCTCGACATCGAGCCGCGCCACGAATGGCACACGCTGGCGTCGGGCGTCGAACTCCACGCACTGCACTGGGATCCACCGACGAGCGGGACGCCCGAGCGGGTCCCGTTTCTGCTCGTCCACGGCCTGGCATCGAACGCCCGCCTGTGGGACGGGGTCGCCCGACACCTGGCACACCACGGGCACCGCGTGGTCGCCGTCGATCAGCGCGGTCACGGCCGCTCGTCGAAACCCGACGACGGCTACGACATGACGACGGTGGCAGACGACCTACGACTGCTGATCGACGTTCTCGGGTGGGAACGTCCCGCCGTCGCCGGCCAGTCGTGGGGCGGCAACGTCGTGCTGGAGTTGGCGTGGTCGCATCCCGACGCCGTGTCGATCATCGCTTGCGTCGACGGCGGCTTCATCGATCTCGCCGGCCGATTCCCCGAGTGGGACGATGCGGCGGCAGCGCTTGCTCCACCACGTCTGGCGGGCACACCGCTCGCCGACATCACACGCTGGCTCGAGACCTCCGCAGCCGACTGGCCAGAGGCCGGGCGGCAGGGCACGCTCGCCAACTTCGAGGTACGTGACGACGGCACGATCGCTCCGTGGCTCACCTTCGACCGGCACCTCATCGTCCTGCGCGGCCTCTGGGAGCACCAGCCGTCGAGCCGGTATCCCGAGGTGCAGGTGCCAACGCTGCTGATCGGCGCCGACACGGGCGACGTCGCCTGGAGCGCATCGAAACACGATGCCGTCGACCATGCGATTGCAGCACTTCCCATCGGCCGAGCGGTGTGGTTCAGCCCTGCCCATCACGACGTGCACGCCCAGCAACCCGATGCGATCGGCGACCTGCTCCTTCGAGCCGCTACCGACCCGACGTTCTTCACGGAGACACGATGACCACCCCGAGCGTCCCGCGCATCCTCGCCATCATGGGCTCCGGCGAGACCGCACCGACCATGAACGCTCCTCACCGAGCGATCTTCGAACGGCTCGGCACCGACGTCGACGCCGTGCTGCTCGACACGCCGTTCGGGTTCCAGGAGAACGCCCCGATCCTGGCGTCGAAGGCGATCGAGTACTTCCGCGACGCTGTCGGTCGTCGGGTCGAGGCGGCCGGTCTCACGCGTACCGACTCTGGTGACACGGTTGCCGTCGAGCGGGGCGTCGCCAAGGTCCGTTCGGCCGACTGGGTGTTCGCCGGGCCGGGCAGTCCGACGTTCGCGCTCGAGCAGTGGCGCAACACTCCCGTCCCCGGCGCCATCGCCGACAAGCTGCGCTCCGGCGGCGCGGTCGTGTTCTCGTCGGCGGCGGCACTGACGCTCGGCAAGGCGACCGTGCCCGTGTACGAGATCTACAAGGTCGGTCTCGACCCGTACTGGTTGGACGGGCTCGACGTGCTGGCGGAGGTCGGCCTGAACGTGGCGGTCATCCCGCACTACGACAACGCCGAAGGCGGCAACCACGACACGCGCTTCTGCTATCTCGGCGAGCGCCGCCTCGCCATGCTCGAGCCCGAATTGCCGGACGGATGTTTCGTCCTGGGTATCGATGAGCACACCGGTGTGGTGATGGACCTCGACGCCGACACCGCCGACATCGTCGGCAAGGGTGCGGTCACCCTGCGCCGCAACGGCCAGTCCGTCCGCCTCGAATCCGGCCAAACCATCCCCATCGACACCCTCCGCCAGGGAGCCGCGACGCCGTCACCCGCACATGTCTCCGACGCAGCCGCACCGGGGTCTGACCTCGGTCTGACGCATCTCTCCGGTTCCAGCGCACCGGGGTCAGACCTCGGTCTGACCCCTGGCCAAAGTGAAGCGGCAAAGGAAAAGGAGCAATCCGACGCAATGAGCACGTCAGATCACCTCCCTCGCGTCCGCCGCACAGCTCCACGAGACCCAGTTCGACACCGCACTCGCGGCCCGCGACGCCGATGGCGCCGTCGCTGCGATCCTGCAGCTGGAGGCGGCGATCGTCGAGTGGTCGCGCGACACCCTGCAGTCAGACGACGTCGATCGGGCCCGCGCCGCGTTGCGGTCGATGATCGTGCAGCTCGGCTCGGCAGCGACCGAAGGCGTGCGCGACGTACGCGAGGTGCTCGGACCGGTGGTCGAGGCCGCGCTGGCCGCCCGCGTCGTGGCCCGGTCGGAGAAGGCGTTCGCCGTGTCGGACGCGATCCGCGACCAGCTCGCTGATGCCGGCATCGAAGTCCGTGACACCCCCGAGGGAGCGGAGTGGCTGATTGCCGATGGCTGACGTCGCGATCCGACTGACGAACGTCACGAAGGAATTCGACGGCGCGTCCGGCGCGGCGGTCGACAACCTGTCGCTCGACATCGAGAGCGGCACGATCATGGCGCTGCTGGGGCCGTCCGGCTGCGGCAAGACCACCACCCTGCGGATGATCAACCGGCTGATCGAGCCGACGTCGGGAACGATCGAGATCGACGGCGTCGACGTGATGAGCCAGTCGGCGCAGGAACTCCGGCGAGGCATCGGCTACGTGATCCAGCAGGTCGGACTGTTCCCACATCGCACGATCGCCAGCAACATCGCCACCGTCCCGTCGATGCTGGGCTGGGAGAAGCAGCGCACGGCCGCGCGGGTCGAGGAACTCACCACGCTCGTCGGCCTCGAACATGAACTGCTCGACCGGTATCCCGACGAGCTGTCAGGCGGCCAGCAGCAACGAGTCGGTGTCGCGCGTGCGTTGGCCGCCGATCCGCCGGTGTTGCTGATGGACGAACCGTTCGGAGCCGTCGATCCAATCGTGCGTGGCCGTTTGCAGGACGAACTGCTCGACCTGCAGACCAAGGTCGGCAAGACGATCGTGCTCGTGACCCACGACGTCGACGAGGCACTGCGCGTCGCCGATCGCATCGCGCTGATGAACGTCGGCGGCGTCATCGAGCAGCTCGCCTCACCGGACGAGTTGATGCGAGCTCCCGCGAACGACTTCGTGAAAAGCTTCGTCGGCGAGGATCGTGGCCTCCGGCGACTTGCGTTGAACTCCGTCTCGGCACTCCGCTTCCATCAGGGCCCTGTCGTCGCGGCCGATGCAACGTTCGACGATGGCGAGCGAGCGATGGCTCGCGAAGGCAGCGACTGGCTGGGAGTGACCGTCGACGGACGGTTCGCCGGCTGGGCCAAGGCGGACGACGTTCGCGCAGCCCGTTCCAACGGCAAGGCGCTGCGAGACGTCGAACGATTCGCGCCGATCGCCCAGGTCGAGCCGACGAGCACGCTGCGAGCCGCAATGGAGCTGATCATGTCGTCGAACTCGTCGGTCGCCGTGATCAACGATTCGGGACAGTTCGGTGGGGTCGTCACGCTCGAAGACATCCGCCGGGCGCTCGCCAGCGACGACATCGAAACGGCGGTCGGCACGGCGTGACCTCCGACGCGACCCCCTCCTTGATCGCCGAGGCGACCAACCCGATCATTCGGTGGGAGTGGGTCGTCGAAGAGTGGGACCAGGTCTGGGACGCCATCGTCGAGCACATGATCCTGACGATGATGGCGATGGCGCTCGGGCTCGTCGTGTCGGGGATCCTGGCGGCGATCGCACTGCGCCACCGCTGGGCGATGACGCCGATCACCGCCACGACCAGCTTGATCTACACGCTTCCCAGCGTTGCGCTGTTCGCACTGCTCGCACCGGTGTTCGGCAACCTGTCGCGGTGGACCGCTGTCCTGCCACTCGCCGCATACACCCTGCTGATCCTGGTGACGAACATCGTCGCCGGCTTCCAGGCGGTGCCGGCCTCGGTCCGTGACGCCGCCGACGGAATGGGGATGAGCCCGCCACGACGGGTGTGGACCGTCGACCTGCCGCTCGCGGTGCCGTACATCCTGACCGGGATCCGCATCGCCGCCGTCTCGACGGTCGGCCTGGTGACGGTCGCCGCGATCATCGGCCAGGGTGGTCTCGGTCGGTTGATCTTCAGCGGGCTCCGGCGTGCGTTCTGGACGCCGATGACGGTCGGAGCCTCACTCTCGATCGCCCTTGCACTGGTGCTCGACGCGCTGATCATCCTGCTGGGGTTGTGGCTCGTCCCCTGGCAGCGCCGGCGAAAGCCCTCCACACGATGATCGGCATGATCGCGGCGACGCTGCCGACGCAGACTGCCGTCCCTCGCGACATCGGGTTCTTCGAGTGGTTCTTCGACCCGGACACGTGGACCGGCCCCGACGGGATCCTCGCCTCGTTGCTCGACACGGTGATCCTGTGCGCAGCCGTCACGCTCGTCGCGGTGGCGGTCTCGGTCCCGCTGGCGGCGCTGCTCGCGCATCTGCGACGCGCCGAGGTGTCGAGCACCTGGCTGGTCAGCATCAGTCGAGCCATTCCGACGTTTGCGATCGCTGCGCTGTTGGTGCCGTGGTCGCTGGAACGCGGCTGGGGATTCGAGCCGTGGCCGATCTTCATCGCGCTGTTCCTCCTGGCGGTGGTACCGATCTATCTGAACACCTACACCGCGATCCGCCAGCTGCCTGAGGGCACCGTCGACGCTGCCCGAGCGCTGGGCTACAGCGAACGATCGGTCCTCACGAAGGTCGAGTTCGCCTTGTCGTCGTCATTGATCCTCGCAGGCATCCGCGTGGCTGCGATCCAGGTCGTCGCGACCGAGCCGATCCGTGCATTCCTCGGCGGTGATGGATTGGGACGCTATGTTCGTGACGGGTTCGGGCAGAACAACAACACGCTCGTCATCGGTGGGATCGTTCTCATCGGTGGGCTCGCCGCCCTCACGGGATTGACATTCGTGGCGCTGGAAAGACTCGTGCTGCCGAACGGCGTTCGCCGACTCGCTCGACAACAAGGAGACACACAACCATGACCACCCCCTCCAAGACCCGACGTCGCGTCGTACGCCTCCTGGCGCCGCTTGCCGTACTCGGCCTGGTCACCGCCGCCTGCGGCAGTGACGACGACGCATCCTCGGACAGCACGGAACCCGAGACGACCGCTGAATCGTCCGACACGACGGCCGAGATGACGGACGGACCCACGATCCAGGTTCGCGGTCAGGACTTCAGCGAGGCGATCACGATCGCCGAGGTGTACGGCCAGTACCTCGAGGCGAAGGGCTATCCGGTCGAGATCTTGACGCCGGCGGGCTTCCGCACCGAGGCCCTCGATGGCCTCCAGAACGGAGACTTCAACCTCATCGTCGACTACATCGGTGGCACCCAGTCAGCGCTCGCACCCGACGCCGCCGCCACCGCGGACGCCGACGAGATCGTTGCCAACATCACCGGGCCGATCGAAGCGATCGGCGCGACGCTGCTCGATTACTCCCCAGCTGTCGACGGTGACGCGTTCGTCGTGCGCGGCGACTCCGAGGCCTCGACGATCTCGGACGTTGCCGGCCTCGACTACGTGCTCGGCGCGTCGGCGCAGTGCCCGGAACGTCCACAGTGCCTGATCGGTCTGGAAGATCCGGAGATCTACGGGATCACGTTCGCCGACTTCGTCACGCTCGAATTCGGGCCGCTGCTCGGCGAAGCCCTGGCCAACAACGAGGTCGACGCGGTCATCTGGAACACGACTGCTCCGCAGATCACCGCGCAGGGCTTCAAGGTGCTCGACGACGACCAGGGCCTGTTCCCGGCGCAGAACATCGCGCCGATCATCCTGACCGAACTCCTCGACGCCTACGGCGATCAGCTCGCGGCCGACATCAACGAGCTCAGCTCGATGATCACCACCGACGACCTGCTCGCCTGGAACACCGAGACCGACATCGAGTTCCGCGAATCCGACGAGGTCGCCACCGAATGGCTGGAGTCCAAGGGCCTGCTCTGATTACAACAGGGGTCAGACCCGCGATGTAATCCCGACGAGGAAGGCGCTGACGTTGTCGCCGATGGCGGCGACGTCGTAGCCACCCTCCTGCAGCACCACGGTCGGCAGGGCGAGCTGGGCGACCAGCTCGCCCTGTGCGCGCAAGCCGTCGGTGGTGATCGCCAGGTCGGAGATCGGGTCGTTGTGGAACGTGTCGACACCGAGCGACACGATCAGCAGGCTCGAACCGAACGACGCGATCGCTTCGGCCGCTCGGCCGAGCGCTGCCAGATATGCGTCGTCATCGGTGCCGGCCGGCAACGGGATGTTGAGGTTCGCTCCGGCCCCACGCCCGGCGCCGGTCTCGTCGGCAAACCCTGAGACATAGGGATAGGCACGGGCCGGATCGCCGTGCAGCGACACGTACTGGACGTCGTCGCGCCGGTAGAAGATCTGCTGGGTGCCGTTGCCGTGGTGGTAGTCGACGTCGAGCACCGTGACCTTCGATCCCGTCGTCGACGCAACATGATGGGCTGCGATCGCCGCGTTGTTGAAGAAGCAGTAGCCGCCGTAGAGACCTGTCGGAGCGTGGTGGCCCGGTGGCCGGCACAACCCATAGACAGTGGACTCGCCGCCGATGACGCCCGCAGTTGCGGTCAGTGCGATGTCGACCGCTGAACGGGCGGCGTCGAAGGTTCCTTCGGTGATCGGCGTCGTGGTCTCGAAGCACCACCGTCCGAGTTCGTGGTCGACCAGCGAACGTTGCGGAAATGGACCGACGCCGTCGAGCAGGCCGGGCATGGCGAAGACGTCCGGCACCACGTCGTGCGTGCCCGGGTGTCGCACCTGGTAATCGGCCCACGCCCGCGCCAGGAACTCGACGAGGCCGCTGTCGTGGACTGCGGAGATCGCATCGCTCCCCCATTCGTCGGGCTCGACGACGTCGAATCGGTCGTCGGCCGCGAGCGTGGCGTGGATGGCGTCAGCTCGGCCCGGATGCTCGAACGGTGGTTGCAGCCCGGACGACTCGATCTCAGCGAGGGGCGCATGGCCGCGGTGGCGATCGGACGCGACGACCCTCATCGCTCAGAGCACACCCGCACGGCGCAGCGCGTCGGAGCGATGCGGTTCGATCAGTACGGCAGCCAGGGCGACTTCGACCGCGGTCTGCGAGCTCGACCGGTAGATGTCCCAGTCGATGGTGCCGTGCGCCCACCGCTCGAGGCCACGCATCCACGACACGAAGATGTGCCAGGCAAGGCGCTCGACATTGCAGTGAGCGACGAGCAGCCCGGCTGCCTGCGCCTTGGCGAGATCGAACTCGATCGCAGCAACGATGCGCTCGCCGACTGCGCCCATCCGCGGCGAATCCGGAACCGACCGCAACGTGGCCAACACCGGCCGCCAGACATGCTTGCGGGCGTCGATCGTCTCGTCGAGGGCGGCGAACAGCACACGGGTGGCGTCGATCGGATCGGCGGCGGGCTGCTCGTCGAGTTCGAACTCGAGTTGGTCGAGGCCGCTGCTCACGAACGCCACGAGTACACCGTCACGATCGGTGAACTGGTTGTACAGCGTGGCGACCGCCACCCCGGCACGATCGGCCAACTTGCGCATCGTCAAGCCGTCGAGGCCGTCGGTGGAGATGATCTCGCCGACCGCGTGAAGAATCTCTGCCCGCGTGCGCTGCTGCCTCGACTCCCACCCCTGACTCATCGTGGCTGCGAGCCTACGACGTCTGCAGAACTGGTACGGGCTCGGCGGTCGGGTTTGACTCGGTCCGGTCCGCGTGGTCAGATCGCCGCATGACCCGACTCGGCTATCAGATCCCCAACTTCACGTATCCGGGTGTCGGACCCGCCGATCTCTTCGACGCCGTGGCCTATCAGGCGAAGGAGGCCGACACCTCAGGCTTCGACACCGTGCTGGTGATGGACCACTTCTACCAGCTGCCCATGCTCGGCGAGCCCGATCAGTTCATGCTCGAGTGCTACTCGCTGCTGTCGGCGCTCGCACGTGAGACCAAGAACGTGCGCCTCAGCGCGTTGGTGACGGGCAATACGTACCGGAACCCGGCGGTGCTCGCGAAGACGCTGACGACGCTCGACATCGTGTCGGAGGGCCGGGCGCAGCTCGGTATCGGCGCCGGGTGGTTCGAGCTGGAACACGACGCGTTCGGCATCGAGTTCGGCACGTTCACCGACCGCTTCGAGAAGCTGGAGGAGGCGTTGCAGATCATCATTCCGATGCTGCGCGGAGAACGTCCGTCACTCGACGGTGCGCGCTACACGGCGAAGGATGCGATCAACGAGCCGCCTCCCGTGGGCCGGATTCCCGTGATGATCGGCGGTGGCGGTGAGAAGAAGACCCTGCGGATGGTCGCCCAGTACGCGGACGAGTCGAACATCATCTGCCCGCCCGCCGACCTGCAGCGCAAGCTCGACGCATTGGCCGAGCACTGCGAACGCCTCGGCCGCAACCGCTCGGAGATCACTGTGTCGTGGCAGAAGACCGCCTGCATTGCGCCGACCACGAAGGAAGCGATGTCCGATCTCGTCGCCTACTTCCAACGGCGAGGCCTCGACCTGGCGTCGATGCCCGAGGAGGAACAGGCCCTCTGGCTCGGCAACTTCATCTACGGCGACCCCGACACCGTCGGCGAGGAGTTCGCCAAGCACCTGCAGCCGGGCGTCGACGGCTTCACGATCAACATGCCCGCCAACGGCCACGTCGAAGGCCGTGTGGAACTGCTCGGCCAGACCCTCGCTCCGCTGATCCGGTGACGATTACATCGCGGGTCTGACCCCTGATGTAATCGTCACTCGATGAGGGCGAGTTCGTCGTTGAGGTATTCGTCGCGGCACTTGGCGCGCTGGAGCTTGCCGCTCGACGTCTTCGGGAGAGTTCCGGGCGTCACGAGCATCACGTCGCGCGGCGGCAGGCCGCACACTTCGAGCGTGCGGTGATGGATCCGCTCTCGGATCTCATCGAGTCCGCCTGAGGTGTCGCTGACACGCACCTCGGCGACCACGACCACGCTCTCCTTGCCCTTGTAGCCCTCCATGCCGAATGCGATCACATTGCCGGCACGCACACCGTCGAGCGGACCGACGGCGCGCTCGATGTCCTCGGGGAACACGTTGCGACCACCAACGATGATCACGTCCTTGATCCGCCCGCACAGGACGAGTTCGCCATTGAGGGTGTAGGCGAGGTCACCCGTGCAGAGCCACCCGTCGTGGAACAACGCGGCCGTGGCGTCGGGCCGCTTGTAGTAGCCAGGTGTCACCGACGTCCCGCGCAGCAGCAGTTCGCCGACATGACGTTCGGGCAACTCCTCGAAGGTCTCCGGGTCGACGACCTTCATCTCGAGGCCCGGCACGGGCTTGCCGAGCAGCGGGAGCTGGCGCGCTGTCAGGCCGAGTTCGTCCTCGTCGTGAATCTCGACAGGCTTGGCGACTCGCTGCGTCTCGAGCACGATCCGATCGACGGTGTCGGTGACGAGCCCACGTCGGCGAGGCGGGAACGTGCCGGCGATCGCGACTTCGGCCATGCCGAACGCAGGAAACATGCCACCCGGCGTGAAACCGAACCGGCCCGCCTCAGCGACGAACGCATCGACGGCCTTCGGGTCGACCGGTTCGGCCCCCGACAGCGCGACCGTGAGATTCGACAGGTCGAGGTCCTTCATCCGCTTGAGTGCCCGAGTGGCGAGCACCCATGAGAAGTTCGGCCCGGCGGTCGCCGTCGCTCGATAGTCGGACAGCCACTGCATCCAGTTGCCGGGATGCGCGAGGAAGTCCTGCGGCGCTGCCTGCACCAGATTGACGCCCTTCGTCATCGGCATGGCGAGAAACCCGACGAGGCCCATGTCGTGGTAGAGCGGTAGCCACGACACGAGGAGCTCGTCGCGCCCCATCTCGGCCGCGTCGGACAGGGCATCGATGTTCGCGCTGAGCACGCGATCGGGGATCATCACGCCCTTGGGTTCGCTGGTCGAACCGCTCGTGTACTGCAGGATCACGAGTCGCTCGGGGTCGTGGCGCGGGATCTCCAGCGCGTCGCCGGTCGGCACGTTCGGCGCTCCGGGCATGATCGCCTTCATCGGCACGATCGGCGGGTCGCCCTCGGAGGCAACGTAGAAATCGGCGAGCAGATCGTCGATCAACAGCAGTTTCGCGTCGCCGTGAAGGATCCGCCCACGGGTGCTGTCGATGAAGACGTCGAGCGACCCCATGCGCATCGGCAATGGGAGGACCATCGATGCAAGGCCGGCCATCCAGCAACCGCGGATGATCGTGATCAACTCGCGGCTCGTCGGTCCGAGGATGGCGACGTGGTCACCGGGCACGAGGCCCCGCGCCTGCAGCGCCGCACCGACCGCTCGTGCGTCGTCGTGGATCTCACCCCAGCCGATCTGCTGGGGCCGGGCCTCGGTGGCCATCGACGCACCCAGGAAGGTGACGCCCGTGCCCGAGTCGGCCGCGAGTTCGAGCCGCTCGATGGTCGACAGCGTTCGGTTGTCGGTCATCCCGATCACGCTAGTTGCTCCGACCGGCGCGGCCCCGAACCCCAACCACAGTCCCCGCGATGAGCGAACCGACCGGATACGGCGGTCTCGCTCATCGCAGGCTGCGGACCGACGTCAGCGATGAGCGAACCGACCGGATTCGGCGGTTTCGCTCATCGCAGACGCCCTCAGATCAGAGGAGGCCCTGCTCGGTGAGGTACGCCTCGGCGACGTCGCGGGGATCTTCGCCATCGGCGGAGACCTGACGGTTCAGCTCGGCCATCGTCTCGTTGTCGAGTCCGGCGAAGATGGTGTCAGCGAGCGCCTCGAAGGCCTCGGGGGCCTGCTCATACACGCTGTCCGGCATCGTCAACGACACGTTGTAGAGGATGTTGACGCCCGGATCCTCCACGACTTCGAGGCCGAGAGCAGCGATGCGTCCATCGGTGGTGAAGATCTCACCGAAGGTGCAGTTGCCGCTGGCGGTCTCGTCGTAGATCACGCCGGTGTCGAGGATCTGATCCTGGCCGGCCGGGATCGTGAGGCCCGTTGCCTCCTCGAGCAGCACGAGGCCGTCGGGGCGGTTCGGGTACTCGGTCTCCATGCAGACGGTGGCGTCAGGGTTCTCGTTGACGTACTCCATCATGGCCTGCAGGTCGCCGCCGGCAGCCGGGGAGTCACCGGCGGTTGCGAAGCCGTAGGTGTTGTTGAACGGCGACACGCCGATCCAACGGATGCCGTTCTCCGCGAGGTCCATCGTGCAGACGCTGTTGGTGAGTTCGACCGGGTCGAAGCTGGGGTCTTCCTGAGCGAGGTGCACGGTCCAGCCGGTGCCGTTGTACTCGAAGTAGGTGTCGATCTCGTTGGCAAGCAATGCGTCGCGGTTGACGACCGTGCCACCAAGGTTGGTCGAGTCCGTGACCGTGGCGCCACCGGCTTCGAGGCCCACGATCGCCAGCTGGCCGAGCACGAACTGCTCGACGAAGTCCTTCGAACCGACGTTGATGTCGAGACCGCCGAAGTCGAGTTCGGTCAGCGATGCAACCGAGTTGTCACCGTTGTTGGCGGTCTCGCACTCGGCGCTCGCCATGTCGCCGCCGCCGGCATCGGTGCCAGCGGGCGCTTCGGTTGTGGCGGCAGCATCGTCACCGTCGCTGCTACTGCTGTTGTCGTCGCTGCCGCATGCTCCAGCCACCAGGGCTACGGCGGCAAGGCCTGCGGCGAACCGCATCGTCTGTCGCTTGATTCTCATCAGTGTTTCTCCTTGTTTGGTGTTCACGAGGTGTTCGGTGTTCGGTGTTCGGTGTTCGGTGTTCGGTGTTCGGTGTTCGGTGTTCGGTGTTCGATCGAGGACGCGCCGAAGCAACGGCCGTGTAGGAGCAGGGTCAGAGACCCTTCGGCCGAAGCGTCTTCTCGATCAGCGCGGCGATCCAGTCGACCGTCAACGCAACGAGCGCAGTCATGACTGCGCCCGTGATCAGCACCAGGTCTCGGCTGAGCTTCAACCCGGCGCTGATGGTGGCCCCCAGCCCTCCCCCACCGATGAGGTAGGCGAGTGCCGCCATGCCGACAGTGATCACGAGCGCGGTGCGCACACCGGCGAGGATCACTGGGATGGCCAAGGGGAGTTCGATGTGTCGAAGGGCCTGGCGTCTGGTGAGGCCCATCCCGCGGCCGGCTTCGATGACGTTCTTGTCGACCTGTTCGAGGCCGACCATGGTGTTGCGGAGCACCGGCAGGAGCGTGAACAGCGACAACGCCCAGATCGTGGTCCAGGGGCCACGGCCGAGCCAGGCGAACGCGAGCACGAGCAGTCCGAACGCGGGAATCGCCTGACCCGATGTGGCGACGGCGAGGATCGGCGATCCCGCGCGCTTGTATTTGGGCCGGGTGAGCAGGATGCCGAGCGGTACCGCCATCACGATGGTGAACAGCGTCGACCACAGAGTGAGCGACAGGTGCTGTTCGAGCTGGGGCCGCAAGTTGGCGTCCCAGTCGAGTGCTCGTTCGTCCTGGAAGATCTTGTCGGCGCTCTGGACGTAGGAGTACAGCAGGATGGAGCCGACGATGACGACGATCGGCGTGATGACCAGCCCGGCGTTCGTCTTGACCAGTCGAACACCAGGCGGCAACTGATAGCCCGACTTGACCTTCAACTCGTCATCGGGATCGAAGGCGTGGATCTCGTCGACCGTTGCGACCTCGGTCGGGACGTCGTGGAGCTGCGATGTCATCCGTTTCCCGCCCCCGATCCGTTGGAGCCGTTCGCCTGGCTCAGTTCAGCTTCCTGCACTGCGAGCTGCTCATAGTGTTTCTTGGCCTGGCCGCGCAGGCGCTTGAGCACATCGGCGAGCACTTCGATGTCGAGAATGCCCTGGCAGCAGCCCTTGCCGTCGACCACGACAGCCTGCCCGGCGTTCGACAGCAGCATCTCCTCCAAGGCGTCATGGAGCGTGGCGTTGGGCTCGACGATTGCCATCACCACTGCGCCGGCCTGCGAGAGTGGCGTCGCGGTGTCGGCGAGGTGGTGGTCGTTGACCCAGCGGATGGGGCGCTGTTCGGCATCGAGCACCAGCATCCACTTCTCGGGTGAGGCCTCGTAGAGACGCTGCGCGTCTGCGCGGTCGGTGTCGACGCTGACGATCGGCCAGTTGTCGGACAGCTGCAGATCGCTGACACGTTCGAAGTTGAGGCCCTTCAGCGTCGAGCCCGATCCGATGAAGTCGCTGACGAAGTCGTCGACCGGGTAGGCGAGGATGCGCTCGGGGGTGTCGAACTGTCGGATCACCGACTGCTCACCGAGGATGGCGATGCGGTCGCCCATCTTGATCGCTTCGTCGATGTCGTGGGTGACGAACACGATCGTCTTCTTGAGCTCACCCTGCAAGCGGAGGAATTCGTTCTGCAGACGATCGCGGGTGATCGGGTCGATGGCGCCGAACGGTTCGTCCATCAGCAGCACGTCGGGGTCGCCGCCGAGCGCGCGGGCCACGCCCACTCGCTGGGCCTGACCGCCCGAGAGCTCCTTGGGGTAGCGATCGCGATACTGGTTCGGGTCGAGCCCGGTGATTTCGAGCAGTTCGTCGACTCGCGCCGCGATCCGAGCCTTGTCCCAGCCGAGCAGTTTCGGCACGGTGGCGATGTTCTGGGCGATCGTCTGGTGCGGGAACAGACCGATCTGCTGGATGACGTAGCCGATCTGGCGACGCAGCTGATCGGCGTTGACCGTGGTCACGTCTTCGCCGTCGAAGATGATGCGACCCGACGTGGGCTCGATCATCCGGTTGATCAGCCGCAGCGTGGTGCTCTTTCCGCAGCCCGACGGGCCAACCAGGACGAGGATCTCGCCCTTGGGGATGCTGAGGTCGAGGTCGGCAACCGCCGGAATGTCCGATCCCGGGTACACCTTGCCCACGCCCTGGAGATGGATCATGGGCGGCGGCGCGTCGTCGTTCAGCGCAGCAGTGGCCTGAGGCGAATACGAGGAGTTGTCGGTGACGCTCATGAGCGAAGTCCTTTCGACGTCGTGAACCGACGTAGGAGGGTGAAGAAGAGGTCAGCGACGAGCGCAAGCGCGATGGTGAAGACCACGCCGGTCCACATTCGCTCGACGGACGTGACGTCGGGGAACCGCTGCAGTCCGTCGTTGATGTAACGACCGAGGCCGGTGCCGCCGACGAGCGGAGCGATGGCAGCGATGCCGATGTTGAGCAACGTCGCCACCCGGATACCCGTGAGAATGATCGGCCAGGCCAGCGGGAGTTCGATTCTGAGCAACCGCTGGCCGGCGTTGAGGCCCATTCCCTTGGCCGACTCGATGACCGCCCGATCGACATCCTCGAGACCGATGATCGTGTTCCGCAGGATCGGCAGGATCGAATACATCGTGAGCGCGATGATCGGGCCGCGGTCACCGATGCCGATGGAAGGGATCGAGATGAAGATCGCGAACAGGGCGAGCGACGGGATCGTCAGCATGATCGAGGCGAACCCGAGGATGAGGCCGCGAAGTACACGGACCCGGTGGACGAGAATCCCGAGGACCACCGAGATGACGATGGCGAACATCATCGACATGGCAACGAGCTGCACGTGTTCGACCACTCGCTCGAAGATCGGCGACCAGCCTTCGGCGTCGGACATCCAGGTCCACCAACTGGAGTAGGCGTCGGGGTTGACGATCAGCGCCGGAAGTCGACCGATCCCAGTGAGGAGGACGTCGAAGCCCTCGAGAACGTCGTTGTTGGCGGCGGTGTCGGCAATGAAGAGCCACCAGCCGAGCAGTAGCAGGAACAGCGCAATCGCAATGGCGCGGGCCGGAATGCGGCGACGCGTCCGTGTCCCCTCCGGCTGCGGAGCGGTCGGAGCGGAGAGCCGTTCGAGAACATCGCTCATGGTGCGGCGCACCCCTCGCGTGCGGGCGCCGACTCGTTCCATGGGTGCTGCGATGTCAGTGCTCGGATGGGTTCCTCTCGCGGCCGTCTTGGGAGGCCTCGTTCGCGGAGACGGGCGCGGGCGGCTGCCCACGACCTCGTTGGTGCGTGACCCCGACCATAGCGATCACTCCGGCGATGACAACTCACTCGGACGGGGCCGGTCCGTCCACAGCACCACCCCGGCCACCTCCGGGCGCGGTCCGCACCGCTGCTGGAGCAGTGAGGGTTCCGAGCGATCGCAGCACCCAACACAGCATCTCTGAGCTGGTGTTTCTCGGCAAGGACGACCCTGGGCCCACGACGCACTCGACCGGACGGTTTGCCGCCCGCCGAGACCGGCTCGACGCCGGCGAATCACGTCGAAGAAGTCCGGCGCCCGATTTGACGGATCACACTCCGGCCCGTTTCGTCACCACCCAGCGGGGCACATGCGTAGACGCCTCAGAGGCAGGAGCGCACGGCGTCGTTGAGCGCGACGGTGCGGGGATCGCCGGCGATGCCGCCGGCCATCTGATTCATCACATACCCGTAGCCGACCTTGGCGTCGGGATCCGCGTAGCCGAGCGAACCGCCGGCACCGGCATGACCGAACGACGCCTCCGACAACATCGGCGCGAACTCGCCGTCGAGCATGAACCCCATCCCGAATCGGGTGGGCAGCACGAGGCACGCATCGGCCCCGTTCACCGCCTCGGTTCGAGCTGCGGCAACGCTGTCGTCGCCGATGAGCCGGATCCCGTCGACCTCGCTGACGGTGGCGGCGTACATCCGAGCGAGGCTGCGCGCCGTGGTGATGCCGTTGGCGGCGGGCATTTCGGTGGCGTGCACCGCTCGCGTGTTGAACGGGTCGGCCGGGCCGGCCATCATCACGCCGCTCATGAAGAGCGCGTTGAAGCCCATCGTTCCGGGACCGGCGATCTGCATCATCAAGGCGAACGCTTCGGGGTCGGTCGGCGGCGGCGCTTGCTCGAGACGCGAGACACGCGGCTCCTCCGATTCGGGGAGGCCGATCCAGAAGTCGAGACCGAGCGGCGCTGCGATCTCGTCGGCGAAGTACTGCCCGATTCGCCGGCCGTCGACGCGGCGCACCAACTCCCCGGCGAGCCAGCCATAGGTCAAGGCGTGATATCCGTGCCGGGTTCCCGGCTCCCAGAGCGGCGTCTGGTCGGCCAACGCTCCGACGATGGGATCGACGGCCATCAGATCGTCGAACGAGAGGGCTGCGTCGACGTAGGGGAGACCTGCCTGGTGGCTCATCATCTGCCCGATCGTGATGTGCTCCTTGCCGTTCGCAGCGAACTCCGGCCAGTACGTGGCGACGGTGTCGTCGTACGAGATCGAGCCGGCCTCGACGAGTCGGGCCACGCAGATTGCTGCGGCGCCCTTGGTCGTGGAGAACACGAGCTGCAGCGTGTCCTCGTTCCACGCACGGCCCGTCGCTTTGTCGGCGGTGCCGGCCCAGATGTCGACCTTCTCGTCGCCGTCGACGTAGAGCGAGAACGCCGCGCCGACCTCGCCCAACTCGGTGAAGTTCCGCTCGAATGCGTCGGCGACTGCGCCGAACCCGTCTGCCACCGCGCCGTTGATCTGCGTCATCCGAGCGACCGTACATCTGGCACCGATCCCCCAGGCAGTCGTGGGGGATTCACCGGATGGTGCCGAACCCACCATCGGTGGAGAGTGGGGTCATGTTCACCGACATCGTCACCTGGTACATCGCCAACGCCGCCGTGCTGTTCGTGGCCCTCGCCGTCGGCGCCGTCGCCGTCGAGCAGTTCACCAGGCGGATCGCCCGCCGCCGCATCGACGAGGTCGGCTCGAGGCGAACGACGTTCACGTCGGTGATCGCATTCCTCGCCGCCAAGTCCGTGGTCGCCAAGCTGGCGGCCACCGGTCTCGCCATCTACCTCTTCGACAACTACCGGGTGGCCACACTCGACCTCGGCAACCCGCTCGTTTGGATCGCCGTGCTGGTCGCGCGCGACGTCGTGTACTACTGGATGCATCGCGCCGAGCACCGCATCTCCGTGCTGTGGGCGTCGCACATGGTGCACCACTCCCCCGAGACCATCGGATTCACCACGGCGCTGCGGGTGCCATGGATGGAGGCTGTGTACAAGCCGTGGTTCGGCCTGTGGCTGCCGCTGATCGGGTTCAATCCGCTCGCCGCCATCGCGCTCGACGTGTTCGCCGCCACGCTCGGCCAGCTGTACCACACCGAATCGGTCCGCAGGATTCCGATCATCGAGCACGTGTTCGTGACGCCGTCGGCCCACCGGGTGCACCACGGCTCGAACCCGGAGTACATCGACAAGAACTTCGGCGCCGTGTTCGTCGTGTGGGACAAACTGTTCGGCACGTTCGAACCCGAGGTGGCCCCGGTCGTGTACGGAATCGGCTCGAAGCGCATCGACACGCCGACCGGAGCGCTCGTCGGTGGCTATCCGGCGCTCTTCGACGAGCTGCGTCGAGTTCCGACGTGGTCGAAGCGGGCGGCTCGCGCCGTCGCTGCTCCCGTAGGCTGATCGGCCGGTATGAGTGACGTGACCAATCCCCCGACCACCAGCGGCGAGACACCTGCGCACCGCTACACCGCCGAGCTGGCGCAGGACATCGAGCTGCGCTGGCAGGACTGGTGGGACGAGCACCACACGTTCGAGACGCCGAACACCGCCGGCCCGCTCGCCGACGCCGACCTCGCCGCCGCTCGGGGCGAGAAGCTGTTCGTGCTCGACATGTTCCCGTATCCGTCGGGCAGCGGCCTCCACGTCGGCCACCCTCTCGGGTTCATCGGGACCGACGTGTTCGCTCGCTTCAAGCGGATGACCGGCCACAACGTGCTGCATGCAATGGGCTTCGACGCGTTCGGCCTGCCCGCCGAGCAGTTCGCCGTCGAGACCGGCCAGCACCCGGCGATCACCACCGCAGAGAACGTCGCCACCTATCGCCGCCAGCTTCGCCGGTTGGGCCTGGCCCACGACCCGCGTCGCAGCGTGTCGACCACCGATCCCGAGTTCTACCGGTGGACGCAGTGGATCTTCAGCCAGGTGTTCAACGCCTGGTACGACCACGACCACGACCGCGCCCGGCCGATCGCCGAGCTGATCGCCGAATTCGAGTCGGGCACGCGTCCGACGCCGGATGGTCGCCCGTGGGCAGCAATGACCGCCGGCGAGCGCGCCGAGGTCGTCGACGGCCATCGCCTCGCGTACGTCAGCGAAGCGCCGGTCAACTGGTGCCCCGGGTTGGGAACCGTCGTCGCCAACGAGGAAGTCACCGCGGACGGCCGCAGTGACCGTGGCAACTTCCCGGTGTTCAAGCGCAGCATGCGCCAGTGGATGATGCGCATCACCACCTACGCCGACCGCCTGATCGACGACCTCGAACTGCTCGACTGGACCGACGCGATCAAGTCGATGCAGCGCAACTGGATCGGCCGCAGCTACGGCGCCGAAGTGCACTTTCCCGTGTCGTTCGTGGAAGGAGGCTCCAACGAGATCACGGTGTTCACGACCCGACCGGACACACTGTTCGGTGCGTCGTTCATGGTGCTCTCGCCCGAGCATCCGTTCGTCGACACCCTCACCGTCGCCGACCGGGTCGATGCGATCGCCGCCTACCGCGAGCAGGCCTCCAAGAAGAAGGAATTCGAGCGCCAGGACGAGTCACGCGAGAAGACCGGCGTGTTCACCGGTTCGTACGCCACGAACCCCGTCAACGGCGAACAGATTCCCGTGTGGATCGCCGACTACGTGCTCATGGGCTACGGCACTGGCGCGATCATGGCGGTGCCGTGCGGCGACCAGCGCGACTTCGAGTTCGCGAAGAAGTTCGGGCTCCCGATCCCGGCGATCCAACAGCCGCCCGCGGCGTGGTTCGAGGCGCAGGGCGTCGAGGCCACGCTCGACACGTCGCAGTGGCCGATCGCATACGTCGGCGACGCGCCGTATGTGCAATCGGCGAACGACGAGCTCGACCTCGACGGCGTTGACAACAAGGCGGACGGCGTTGCCAAGATGAACGCCTGGCTCGAAGCCCACGACGCAGGCACCGCAACGATCAACTACAAGCTGCGCGACTGGCTGTTCAGCCGCCAGCGGTACTGGGGCGAACCGTTCCCCATCGTCTACGACGTCGACGGTCACCCGCACGCCCTTCCCGACGACATGCTGCCGGTGCTCCTGCCCGAGACCGAATCGTTCTCGCCGCGCACGTTCGACGCCGACGACGAGTTCTCGAACCCCGAGAGCCCACTCGACCGATTGGGTGACTGGGTCGAGGTCGAACTCGATCTCGGCGACGGACCGCAGGTGTATCGCCGCGACACCAACGTGATGCCGCAGTGGGCAGGGTCGTGCTGGTACGAGATGCGCTACCTCGACCCCACCAACGAGCGGCGCTTCGTCGACCGCGAGGTCGAGGAGTACTGGATGGGCCCGCGCACGGACGCGCGTCCCGATCATCCCGGTGGCGTGGACCTGTACGTCGGCGGCGTCGAGCACGCCGTGTTGCACCTGCTCTACTCACGCTTCTGGCACAAGGTGCTCTACGACCTCGGCCACGTCAGCTCGAAGGAGCCCTACGCGCGCCTGTTCAACCAGGGCTACGTCCAGGCCGCCGCGTACAAGGACGAGCGCGAGATCTACGTCGATGCCACGAAGGTCGCTGGCGACGCGACGGTCGGATTCACCTACGAGGGCAAGCCGGTCAGTCGTGAGTGGGGCAAGATGGGCAAGAGCCTGAAGAACGCCGTCTCGCCGGACGACATGTACGAACAGTACGGCGCCGACACGCTGCGCTTGTACGAGATGGCAACCGGTCCGCTCGACGCATCACGCCCGTGGGAGACCCGCGACGTCGTTGGCATGTACCGGTTCCTGCAGCGTCTGTGGCGCAACATGGTCGACGAAGACACTGCGGCGTGCACCGTGCTCGACGTCCCCGCCGACGACGACACCCGCAAGTTGTTGCACCGCACGATCGACACCGTGCGCACCGAGATGGACGCACTGCGCTTCAACACGGCGATCGCCAAGCTGATCGAGCTGAACAACGCCGTGACGAAGCTGGACGCAACGCCACGTGAGGTTGCCGAGCCGTTGGTGATCATGCTCTCGCCGCTCGTGCCGCACATCGCCGAGGAACTGTGGCGGGCGCTCGGCCACGACGACACGATCACCTACGTCGCGTTCCCCGAAGCCGATCCGGCACTGCTCGTCGACGACACCGTCGAGGTACCGGTGCAGATCAACGGCAAGGTGCGGGGGCGTATCGACGTGGCCGCGGACGCAACGCCCGACGTGATCGAGGCCACGGCCCTCGCCGACGACAAGATCGCCGCCATCGTCGACGGCGCCACCCCCAAGAAGGTCATCGTCGTTCCGGGCCGCATGGTCAACATCGTCCTGTAACCAGCCGCCTGCCGACGATTGCCTCTTGCCTTTTTCGGGCCACGGCGCGACCATGATCTCGGGTCCGATGAGGTGACCAACAGGGATCCAGGAACGGAACCGGGCAACCGGCTCCGTGTACTGATCCAAGCCTTTCCCCGCCAACGGGAGCGCACCTCACCGGGCCCGATTTCGCGCCCGGGACGGTGCTGCAGACGCGGCAAACCTCCCTGCGGAGGCTCATCTCCACTGCGACGGCGTGATTGACCGCCAGCCACCCCCGAACGTCGCGTCGACCCTGGAGCCGAAGAATGTGGATCCGGCCATCAACACGCCGGCTGCCACGCTGGAGATGATGGCGCCGGTGTCGTCGTAGCGCAGCACCAACGGCGCGGTCACAAGCCAGATGCCGACCGGAAGTGTGCCCCAGCGCAGAGCCCGAACGACCTCCCAGATCGCCACGAACGCGAGCGCCGCCCCGATCGGACCGAAGATCCGGTCGTTGTTCTCGGCGACGCCCTCGTAGCCGAGCACCGCCGGCGCGAACATCAGCCAGACGCCGGCGACCACAGCGACGATCCGGGCGATCACGACTCGAGCCCCCAGAACACACGCCACAGCGACTTGCCGTCGCGATGCTCGCGACGCAGGTGCTGCAGGCTGGCGAGCAGTTCGTCGACCCCGGGGCCGATCATCGCCAATGACACCACGCCAGAGAACAGACACAGCGTGCAGAAGCTGTCGTAGAGCACGGGCTGGAAGATCGTGAGCATCACGCTGATCGCGCCGAACGGACCGACGAAGGCGCCGAAGATGATCACGATCCACGGCATGGTCCGCCACCGCTTGGTACCGCCGATGGCACCGGTCAGGGCGTCGGCCAGGTAGCCCAGTGCGCCCAATCCGGCATCACCGATCGGGAACCGCTCGAAGGCCTGCGAGAAGCCCGAGTCGCGCACGACGTCGGTGGTTCCGCTGCCGAAGAAGGGTTCCCAGATCGTGTGGACGATCCCCTGCTGATACAGCGCGAGCCAGGTCGCAGCCGCGCCGCCGAAGACGGCGAGCACGATGATCGGGATGCGCTGACGCCACGTCGAGGGGTTGACCGACCAGCCGGGCGGGATGTCCGAGTCGCCCACGGGCGCATCGGCAGCGGCCTGCACCTGCTGCGTCACGGCATCAGGCGCCGCGGTGGCGTGAGATCGTTGCGCCGATACCAACCGTCGCGATCCTGTCGAAGCCGTCGGACCATCTCCGGGACCACGTCGGCGAGGCGGTGCTGGGGCTCCCAGCCGAGATGCTCTCGGGCCGAGGTGATGTCCACGTCGTAGTGATCGGTCGCCCGTTCGATCATCCACGAGCGGATGAACGGATCCTCACCGAACGGGTTCCGTTCGCGCGCCCAGGCTCCGACCTTGGCAACCGGCGCCGGGATGCGAAACGTCCTCCACTCGGTGCCGTGGAGCGCGCACCCGATGATGTCCTGCAGCTCGCCGTAGCCGAGCGTCTCGGGTTCTCCGACGAGGACGGGATACCACGAGGGCAACGCGGCGCGTCGTTCGACGATGCGCACCAACGCATCGACGGCATCGTCGATGTGTACGAATGCCTGTCCCCGCTCGGGGTCCGCAGGGTAGAAATGGCTCGTCGGCCACTTGCCGTCGATGCGCTTGATCTGGTTGGTGATCGGAGGCGAATGACCGTCCTCGTCGTAGGCGCCGGCGATCCGCACGATCACCTGCGACCGCGACACGCCACGGTGCTCATCGATGACCGCCTCCGTCCTCACCTTCGATGTCGGGTACGGCCACGACTCGGTGATCGGGTCGCCCTCGTCGATCTCGTCGCCCGGATCGGTCGGCTCGTGGACGAGCATCGTCGAGGAGAACACGAACTGCTCGACATCGAACGGCGCGAGCGCCTCGAGCAACCGCCGGGTGCCGTCGATGGTGATCTTCTCGTACAGCTCCGGGTCGCCGCCGGCGAAGTCGTAGTACGCGGCGAGGTGGACGACCGATGCGATGCGCTGGCCGTGCAGGTCATGGACGCGCTGCAGCGCCCGACTCACCGACTCGTCGGAGGTGAGGTCGGTGCACACGAACTCGACGTCGGCCGGCGACGTGGGATGGCCCTCGAGGTCGAGTACGACGACGTCGTGGTCGGCGTGCAATCGGCAGACCAGCCTCGAACCCAACAAGCCGGACCCTCCGGTGACGATGACGAGGGGCCTCGACGTGTCGGTGCTTCGAGCATCCATGCTCGTCGCGTACCCACTGTGGTCACGCCGAAACGGTCATCACCCGTTTGCGGGGCGGGTGGCGTCAACGAATGAAGCGGTTCCAGTCGGCGTAGCGCTCGACCACGCGGCCGCGTGGCACGGCGAGCACGGCAACCGCCACGGCCGTCACGGTGACGAACACGGCGTAGGTGCCCGCCGCATCGACCACCCAGACCGCTGCGGCCATCACCACGCCCACCGGCACCGCGAGCCAGCGCAGCGACCGGACGACCTCACCCATCGAGATCACGGCGATGACGAGCACCGCCGCC
This sequence comes from Ilumatobacteraceae bacterium, assembly GCA_963741755.1. Classification (GTDB taxonomy): domain Bacteria; phylum Actinomycetota; class Acidimicrobiia; order Acidimicrobiales; family Ilumatobacteraceae; genus Sva-07. Next base: position 558,961 of record CAVUJG010000002.1, read on the forward strand.
CCGCCCAGGTGGGCGACGTCGGCGGCGCCGGACGTGATTGCCTGGTCGAAGAAGTCGGGTGCGGCGAGCAGCGCCACGCCGAGCACTGCCGCCACGGCCAGGGTGGGGGGCACGCTGAAGCCCCACACGCTCGCTCGGGCGACTGCGAACGGACGCTCTGGCAGCTCGACGATGTCGGGGCTGCGATCGTCGGGCCGGCTGTCGTCGCCGCGGCCGCCCTTCCAGAAGATCTGCCAGAGCGAACCGTTGCGGTCGCCGCGCCGCTTCGCGTCGCGCACGTGCTGGAACATCGCGACGACCTCGTCGATCTCCAGTGGGATCATCGGCAGCATCAGGCCGGCGGCGAGCAGGCACATGGTGCACCATTCGTGCACGACGACGGGCTGCGACATCACCAAGGTGATGTGGGCCAGGCCGAGCGGGATCACGAGGATGCCGAAGATCGTGACCATCCACGGCATCGTGCGCCAGCGGGAGGGTCCGCCCATGTAGCCCATCAGGAATTCGAAGCTGTAGGCGACGGCGCCGAGGCCGGCGTCGGAGATCGGCCACATGTGCGACATCTCGCTGTTGAGCACCGGTTCGGTGCCGCCGGCGAATCCGAAGAACGGATCCCAGACCGAATCGATGTAGCCGAGCTGGAAGGCGGCGAGGTACCGCGAGACGATCAGCCCGCCGAAGCCGAGGGCGATCAGGATCGACCGCTGCGACCAGCTCGACGGGTTGTAGGACCAGCCCGGCGGCTGCGAGGGTCCCATCTGCATGTACGTCGCCATCGCCGGCATGCCAGGGATCAAGATGGTGAGCGCAATCAGCAGGAGTCCGACGATCGAGTCGTTGTAGAAGCCGGCGGCGGTCGGCGACCAGAACAGGATCGGCGCGAAGACGAGCCAGATGCCGACGAAGCACGCCGCCCACCACGCCACGGGTCGACCACGTCGCAGCATGCGCCATCCGAGCACGAGCAGGGCCGCGCCGCTGAGTACGTTCGACCACGTCATCAACTGCGCGCGGAGCTGGTCGTGGGTGTCGTCGGAGAACCAGACGCCTCGGCCGCCGCTCGGCACGGCCCAGTTCGCCTCGTTCAGGTAGCCGAATGTGAACGGCGCCGTGATCAACCAGACGCCGATGAGGGCGACCGTCCACGGGATCCAGAGATTCTGTCGATGATGCAACTCGTCCACGACGTCGCGAGACGCCATGTGGTCACCATCGGTCGCGAGTGCATCCGCCGCACTGCGAAGCCCCATCGGTCGAACCATGACCGGTGTCTTCCCGTTGATCGTGGCCCGCAAACGGCGCTGCACGCTTGAACCGGCCGTACAGCGGGCATGCTCGTTCGAGATGAGCAACGATCCATTCGAGCCGATACCGGCGACCAGGTACCGCCCGATCGGCGACTACGCGCTCCTCTCCGACTGTCATTCCACAGCCCTGGTCAGCAACGACGGCTCGATCGATTGGGCGTGCCTTCGCCGCATGGACCAGGAGAGCACGTTCGCCCGGATCCTCGACCACGACCGCGGTGGCTACTTCTCGATCCGGCCGACCGCATCGATCGTCGAGCGGTCTCGCCGCTACCTCGACCAGACCATGGTGCTCGAGACCACGCTCACCACCGAGTCCGGCACGATCGTGATCACGGACGCATTCGCAATGCGCAAGGGCGGCGCCAGCGACCCGCGAGGTGAGTTGATGCGACGCGTCGTGTGCAGTCACGGACACGTCGAGGTGGAGATCGTGATCGAGCCCGAGTTCGATTTCGGCGAGGTTGCCCCGTGGCTGCGTGTCAGCAACGACGGTCGGGTCACGGCGATCGGAAGCGATGATGCGCTGGTGATCCACGCCGACGTCGGGTGGACGATTGACCGTGACGAGAGCCGGCTGCTCGCTCGACACACCATGAGCGAGAGTGACACCGTCCACGTGGTCGCCGTCGCTCAGCCCGCCTATCGCATCGACCCCTCCGTGGCCGACGCGTCGCTCGTCGCCGAGCATCTCGCCGAAACGATCGAGTGGTGGCGGACCTGGTCGAAGGCGACCACGGTCGAGGGCCCGCACGCCGAACTCGTCGAGAGGTCGGCGCTCGTGCTCAAGTCGCTCGACTGCGCGATGACGGGAGCGATCATCGCGGCGCCGACGACGTCGCTCCCGGAGATCGTCGGCGGTGACGCCAACTGGGACTACCGATACTGCTGGGTGCGCGACGCGACCCTGGCTCTGCAATCGCTCTCGATCGTGGGCCACGAGGAGATGGCGAAGGGATTTCGCGACTTCATCATGCGGTCGGCCGCTGGCCACGGTGCCGAACTCCAGATCATGTACAGCATCTTCGGCGAACGCCGCCTCCCCGAGCTCGAACTCGACCTCGAGGGGTGGCGCGGGTCCCGGCCGGTGCGCATCGGCAACGCCGCCTCCCGCCAGATCCAGATCGACGTGTACGGACATCTTCTCGACGCCGCGCACCTCTGGCAGCGACACGGCGACGACGGGATCGACGACGACGAATGGCGATTCCTGGCATCGGTCGTCGAGCGGGCGATCGACCACTGGGAGCAACCCGACGCAGGCATCTGGGAGCTGCGTGGCGAACCGCGCCACTACGTGCACTCGAAACTGATGGTGTGGGTCGCATTGGACTGCGGCATCTCACTCGTGGAGAACTCTGACGTCGACCACGTCGACCTCGCTCGGTGGAAATCGGTCCGAGACCAGATCCGCACGGCGATCGAGGCCAACGGGATGGACCCGACCGGCACCCATTTCGTGCAGTACTTCGGGGCGACCGCCGTCGATGCCAGCTTGCTGAAGCTGGCGTTGATGGGCTTCGTCGAGCCGGACGACCCGCGGATGATCGCCACCGTCGAGGTGATCTGTCGTGACCTGTCGTGCGGCGCCGACGGCTTCATCCGGCGTTTCGGAGCAAACGTCGACGACGACGCCGGAGCGGGACGCGCCAACGACGACGAAGGTGTGTTCCTCCTGTGCACGTTCTGGCTGGTGGAGGTGCTGGCGATGCAGGGGCGCCACGACGAAGCGACGACGCTGTTCGAGCGGGCGATCGGGACGGGCAACGACCTCGGGTTGTTCGCCGAGGAGTTCGACGTCGAGCGCGGCGAAATGGTCGGCAACTTTCCACAGGCGTTCACCCATCTCGGCCTGATCGCCGCGGACGCCCGCTTGAGGTCGAAGTCGACGAATTGACGTCGATCCGGGCGCATGAAGTCGTCGGCGGTTGGGAACGTCCACCGCATGTACAGCGTCAGCGACTTCGTGATCGATCGACTCATCGAGTGGGACCTGCACCGGTTCTACGGCTTCCCCGGCGACGGCATCGGCGGGTTCGACGGTGCCCTCGAACGAGCTGAACGTGACGGCAAGGATTTTCGCTACATCCGACCCACCCATGAGGAGATGGCTGCGCTGATGGCGTGCGCCCATGCCAAGTTCACGGGAGACGTCGGTGTGTGCATCGCCACCTCCGGGCCGGGTGCGATCCATCTGATGAATGGCCTGTACGACGCCCAGATGGACAATCAGCCGGTCGTGGCGATCGTCGGCCAACAGGGACGGGTCTCGATGGGCAGCGAGGCGCAGCAGGAGATGAACATGGAGCGGGCATTCGGTGACGTCGCCGAGTACGTCAAGACCGTGACGACGCCGATGCAGGCGCAGCTCGTCGTGGACCGAGCCATCAGGATCGCCCACGCCTACCGGAAGCCGACCGTGGTGATCCTGCCCGCCGACATCCAGACGATGGCGATGGAGACGCCGACACTCGACCACTGGGTGTCACGCACCGGTGTCGGGCACTCCTCGAACCGTATTGTGGCTCCGTCCGACGAGTTGGCTCGCGCCGCCGAGGTGCTCAATTCGGGCGAGCGCGTTGCGATGCTCGTCGGCGAAGGCGCACTCGGCGCGACCGACGAGGTGCTTGCTGTCGCCGATCGTCTCGGTGCCGGCATCGCCACGGCGTTGCTCGGAAAGGGAGTGGTCCCGGGTGACGTTGCGCATCACACCCAGCAGCTGGGGCTGCTCGGCAGCAAGGCCAGCTACGACATGATGCAGGACTGTGACACCCTGCTGATGGTCGGCAGCAACTTCCCGTACGCCGAGTTCCTCCCCGAGACCGGCCAGGCGCGCGGCGTCCAGATCGACCTCCTCCCCCGCCACCTCGGCCTGCGGTATCCAATGGAGGTCAACCTGCACGGCGACGCCAAGACCACGCTCGCCGCGCTGCTCCCGCTCCTCGAACACCGGGCCGATCGCTCGTGGCAGGAGACGGTGGCAGACAACATGCGCTCGTGGGATGCCCAGGTCGAAGCGGCCGCACGAGTCGAAGCCGACCCGGTCAACCCGCGCCTCGTGTTCCACCTCCTCAACGAACGTCTCCCCCATGATGCGATCGTCACCGCGGACGCCGGATCGACAGCCGATTGGTACGGCCATCACATCAAGCTCGGCGCCGACATGATGGGCAACCTGTCGGGTCGGCTGGCCACGATGCTCGGCGCGATGCCGTATGCGATTGCGGCGAAGTTCGCGTTCCCGGAGCGGCCGGTGGTGTGCACGATCGGCGACGGCGCGTTCCAGATGCTCGGAATGAACGGGCTCTTGACGGTCAAGCGGCATTGGGAGGAGTGGAGCAATCCGACGTTCGTCGTGATGGTGCTGCACAACAACGATCTGAACCAGGTGTCGTGGGAGATGCGCGAAGCGGGCGACCCGCGATACGACACCAGCCAGGAACTCGAGGACATGGACTACGCCGGGTACGCCGCGCTGCTCGGGTTCGAGGCGATCAGCGTCGACGACCCGGGCCAACTCGGTGACGCGTGGGACCGGGCGTTCGCTGCCCGTCGACCGGTGCTGCTCGACGTCCGCACCGACAAGAACGTGCCACCGCTGCCGGCCCACGTCACGTGGGACCAGGCCAAGGGCGTCGCCGAAGCCATTGCCAAGGGCGATCCCGATGCGTTCCGCGTGATTGGCAACTCTGCCCGAGCCGTCGGGGCGCAGCTGTTCGCACGGGTCGGACACGCGGTGGGAGGCGATGACTGACGTCGCTCAACGTGGCTTGCGCGACGCGTCGTCGATGGCGAGAGCCAGCAACTCAGCGATGTGGGCGGGCCGTCGGTCGGTGCCCTGCTCGATCTGTTCTCGACAGCTGAAGCCGTCCGTGATGATGACGGTGTCCCCATCGGCCGCTCGCACCGCGGGCAGGAGCACTCGCTCGCCGACACGTTGCGACACCTCGTAGTGCTCGGCACCGAAACCGAAGGAGCCGGCCATGCCGCAACACCCCGAGTCGAGTTGATCGAAACCGACGCCCATGCGCTGCAACAGGGCGACCTCGGCGTCCATCCCGATCACCGACTGGTGATGGCAGTGGCCGTGCACGACCGCATGGGTCGTCAGTGGCGGCGGCTGGTACCGCTGGCGTTCGAGGAACTCCGACAGCAGCAGGGTCTGTTCGGAGAGGCGCCGAGCGTCGTCGTCGTGCGGGAACAGGTTGATGAGTTCGTCACGGAATGCAGCCACGCAGCTCGGTTCGAGACCGACGACGGGAACCCCGGCACGTATCCAGGGACGCAGCGTGTCGAGCACCTGACGCCAGAGCCGTTCGGCGGTGCTCAGCATGCCCCAGTCGTACAGCGGGCGCCCGCAGCACAACGGGCGGGGCGGGAGTTCGACGCGATAGCCGGCATGTTCGAGCACTTTGACAGCCGCCTGACCGACCCCCGATTCGAGGTAGTTGTTGAACGTGTCGGGCCACAGCAGGACACGATCGGTCTCGAACGGCGCCGTGCGGCCGTGCGGATGCAGCACGTTGCGATTCGAGCCGCGCTGCATCGACTCGGTGGTGTAGGTCTCCTTCAGGTAGCGCGGCGCATCGGCGTGCGACAACGCGGCTGTGCCGCCGTGGGTGGTTCTGCCGAGCGTCGCCACGTGGGGTTCGTGAGTGGCGAACCAGTCGACGAGCGTCTGGCGAGCGAACCGGGGGACCGTCCGTTCCTGCGCCACGCCGCCGGCCCACTTGACGATCCGGGACAGCACGGGTGCGTGCGACACGGCGTTGACGAGGCGGGGCGCTTTCGACGCCGCACGAGCCCACCAGTAGATCAGGCCCATTGCGTACGCCGTGCGTGGACGCAGGCGGCGGGCGTAGTAGTGCGAGAGGAACTCGGCTTTGTAGGTGGCCATGTCGACGTTGACGGGACATTCGTTCTTGCACGCCTTGCACGCCAGACACAGATCCAGCGCCTCCGCCACGTGGTCGTCGCGCCAGCCGTCGAGTTCGTCGCTGCTCATCATCTCGAACAACATTCGGGCTCGACCGCGAGTCGAGTCCTCCTCCTCGCGCGTTGCCATGTAGCTCGGACACATCGTGCCGGAGTCGACGTCGCGGCACTTGCCGACGCCGACGCAGCGTTGCACGGCATTTCCGAAGTCGAAGTCGTCGTCGGGGAAGGCGAAATGGGTCGACCGCCTTTGCACGGTCACGTCGGGACCGACGCGCAGGTCGTCGTCGGGCCGATTGGGTCGAACCACTTTGCCCGGGTTCATCCGGTCGTCGGGGTCCCAGAGGTCCTTGAATTCGGCGAATGCCGCCACCAGTTCGTCGCCGTACATCTTGGTGAGCAGCGCCGCCCTGGCCTGGCCGTCTCCGTGCTCGCCCGACAGTGAACCGCCGTGGCGCACGACGAGATCGGCGGCACGGTCGAGGAACTCCATCCACTGCCTGACCCCGTGGACCGTGGCGAGGTCGAAGTCGATGCGGCAATGGATGCAGCCCTGGCCGAAGTGGCCATAGAGGGCGGCGTGGTAGTCGAACTCGTCGAGCAGGTCTCGGAACTCCCGCAGGTACTGCCCGACGTGCTCGGGCGGCACCGCGGCATCCTCCCAACCCGGGTGCGTCTGGGCCATGTTCGGCACGTGGGCCGTTGCGCCGAGGCCCGACTCGCGCACCTGCCACAGCTTGTGCTCCTCCCAGTCGTCGGTGAACAGCTTCACCGACGGTGGGTCATCGAGGCGTTGGACGGCGTCGACGAAGTCGCGGGCCTTCGCCTGAGCTTCGTCAGGATGGTCGGATCCGAACTCGACCAGCAGGAACCCGCCGCCCTCGGGCAACAGTTCGACATCGTCGGGGTGCAGCCCCTTGCGCTTCATGTGCTCGACGAGGGTCCGGTCGATGCCTTCGAGACCGACGGGCTGATGTTCGCGCACGAGCGGTACGTGGTCGGCGGCGGTGGGCGCGTCGGGGAAGCCGAGCACGACGAGACTGCGTTCGGGCTGCGCGTCGATCAGGCGCACGGTGGCCGACAGCACCACGACACAGGTCCCTTCGGTGCCGACGAGCGACTTGGCCACGTCGAAGCCGTTCTCGGGCAGTAACCGTTCGAGGTTGAAGCCCGAGACCCGGCGTGGAATGTCGGGAAAGCGCCGCTCGATCTCGCTGCGGTGGCGCTCGCGGAGGTCGCGCAGCCCGCGGTGGATCTCGCCGCGGCGGCCGCCGGCGGCGATGACGTCGTCGAGCTCGGCCTCGGTGAGCGATCCCACCGTCATGCGGGTGCCGTCGTAGAGCACGACGTCGAGTTCGACCACCTGATCGACCGTCAGCGGTCCGGGTCCGGAGAACTCGGCCATCACGGAGTGGATCCCGCACGAATTGTTGCCGATCATCCCGCCGAGGGTGTTGCGGTCGTGTGTGGCGGGGTCGGGCCCGAACGTGAGACCGTGCCGGACTGCTTCGGAGCGCAGACGGTCCAGGTTGCAGCCCGGTTCGACCACGGCCAGGCGGTGCTCGGGGTCGATCGAGAGCACGCGATTCATGTATTTCGAGAAGTCGATGATCACCGCGTTGTTGGTGGCTTGCCCGGCCAGGCTGGTGCCACCGCCTCGGCTCGTGATCGCCGCACGATGACGGCGGCAGATCTCGACGGTGGCGACGACGTCGTCGACGGATCGGGGCACGACCACACCGATGGGCAGTTGTCGATAGTTGGAGGCGTCGGTGGAGTAGGCAGCGCGGCTCCCGTCGTCGAAGCGGACCTCGCCCTCGAGTGCGGTGCGAAGGTCGTCGAACAGCGCAGTGCTCGCAATGGCGCGGCGATGGTGGCTGGTGATCGAGACCGGTGTCACCGTGGACTCCACGGTCTGCATTCCGTCGAAGGCGGTCGGGGACGTCGTCGGATGTGGAGTCGTCATCGGCGATACCTCTCTGCGTCTGCCGCCCTGAGTTCGATACCCAGACCGGGCCGGGCGGGGTCGGGGCGGAGCGCGCCGCCGACCGGAGCAAGCACCCCGTCGAACAGCAGCTGTTCGACGCGGACGTGGTCGGCGAAGTATTCGAGATGTCGCACGTGCCACACCGCCGAGCAGGCGAAGGTGCTCACGTGGGGCGCCGTGTGTGAGGACACGTCGATGCCATGCGCATCGGCAAGCGCCGCGACACGCAGGAACGACGTGATGCCGCCACATCGGGTCACGTCGACCTGGAGGCAGTCGACGGCCTGCGCGTCGAGCATCCGGCGGAAGTAGACGAGGTCGTAGCCGTACTCGCCGGCGGTCACCTCCATTCCGGCAGGACTGCGGTCACGGACCAGCCGCAGACCGTCGAGGTCGTCCGATGACACCGGCTCCTCGAACCAGCTCACCCCGTCGCCGGCGAACTCGTCGGCGAGCGCGAGCGCCTGTTTGCGGGTGTAGGCGCCGTTGGCATCCACGAACAGTTCGGTGTCGGATCCGATCGCACCGCGGGCCACCGCCACCCGGCGCGGATCGTCGGCGGGGTCTCGTCCCACCTTGATCTTCACTCGGCTGATGCCATCGCCGACCCAGGTTGCGAGCTGTTGCGAGAGCTGGTCGTCGTCGAAACTGGTGAAGCCGCCGCTGCCGTAGACCGGTACCTCGCGTCGGTGGCCGCCGAGCACATCGACGAGCGACACTCCGAGGAGCCGGGCCTTGAGATCCCACAGCGCGATGTCGACCGCCGAGATGGCGCACGACACCACGCCGGGACGACCCTGGTTGCGGATCGAGTGCACCATGTCTGTCCAGATCCGGCCGGTGTGCATCGGGTCCGCTCCGACGACCGCATCACGGAGGGTGTCGTCGACCACGCACGCCGCAGCTCGTGGTGCGTAGGTGTAGCCCAGCCCGGTGGTGTTGCCGCATCGGACCGTGACCACGATGCATGTGGTCGAGTCCCATTCGAGTGTGCCGTCTGACTCGGGCTGATCGGTCGGCACCACGTAGGCGGCGCAGTCGACGTCGTCGATCACCAGCATCGTGTTCGACATACCACGGCATGGATCCGGTGAAACCGCCAGACTGTCGACATGGGAGCGGCGCAGCGTTGTCACGACCCACGGTGAAGTCGGCTGGGTGCCGTTTGGTTGCGGCCGATCGAGCCCGAGCCGGCGGTGTTCCCCGTCGCCGATTTCGGGTAGCGCCAGCGTCATGGAGGATCCGACGAACGAACTACTGGAACTCGAACACGCCGGATGGCGCTCGCTCTGCGACAGCAGCGGCGGCGCCTTCTACGGGCATCTCATGGCCGACGACGGACGCATGGTGCTCGCCAACGGCGTCGTGATGTCCCGCTCGGAGGTGATCGAGTCGCTCGAGCACGCTCCGCCATGGTCGGGCTACGCGATCGACGATCCGGTGACCACGACGCTGAGCGATGACGTTGCCGTCCTGATCTACACCGGGACCGGTCACCGAGATGACGGCGATGACTTCACCGGGGTCATGAGCAGCGTCTATGTACGGCGCGAATCGGGATGGAAGCTCGCGCACTACCAGCAGACTGCGAAGTCCTGACGCACGCGGATCGGGAACCGCTTTCGTGTAGCGACCTGCACCTCCCACCGATGAGCGAACCGACCGGATACGGCGGTTTCGCTCATCGCAACCCCCGAGCACCTCCCACCGATGAGCGAACCGACCGGATACGGCGGTTTCGCTCATCGCAACCCCCGAGCACCTCCCACCGATGAGCGAACCGACCGGATACGGCGGTTTCGCTCATCGCAACCCTTCTTCCCGACGCAGCACCAGACGCAATCCGCTGACGACGCAGGCACACCTGGTACGTCAGCGGGTCCGTTGGCGAAACACCTCGGCCACACGCGCCGCACCGGCGCGAGTCGCACTCGCCATGGTGGAGGGCAGCATCGACACGAAGTTCCACGTGAGCATGCCGCCCACCTGATCGTCGAAGATGCCGCGTGCGCCGTAGTCGCGTTCGTCGTCGACCGGATGTTCGAGGTCGTCGGGCCGATCGGCGGAGATCGGCATGTCGGTCAGCTGGCTGTCGACGCCGGTGCGACCCATGTAGTGATCGCCGACGCCGGGCATCACCTGGTTCAATTTCACCAGCATCCAGTTCCACACGCCGTAGATCTTCTGGCGTCGGCCACCGTCGATCACCCGCATCACGGCCTGCGCACATCGCTCCGGCTGATAGATCGGCGGCACCGGCATCGGATGGGTGTCAGTTCGGGCTCGGCACCAGCCGAACTGCGGTGTGTTCATCGCCGGCATGTGCACCTGCGACACCCGGATGTTGCTGCCGTCGGCGATCAGCTCACAGCGCAACGATTCCATGAACCCGCGCACTGCGAACTTCGAGCCGCAGTAGGCGCTCTGCATCGGGATCCCCCGGTACGCAAGCGCAGAGCCGATCGACACGATCGTTCCGGCGTCTCGCGGTCGCATTCGGTCGAGCGCCGCCATCGTGCCGTGCACCTGGCCGAAGTAGGTCACCTCGGTCGCCCGGCGCAGTTCCTCGGGACGCGTGTCGACGATCGTCGCGAACACGGTCGTCATCGCGTTGTTGATCCACACGTCGATCGGACCGAGTTCGTCCTCGACGCGTTGCGCCGCAGTGTCGACCTGGTACCAGTCGGCGACGTCGGTGGGGATCGCCAGCGCCCGCTGCCCGCAGCACCGCACCTCCGCCGCCGCCGCGTCGAGCCCGGCGCGACCGCGAGCGAGAAGTCCGACGTCGTAGCCGGCCTCGGCGAGTTGGCGAATCAGCGCCCGCCCCAGCCCGCCCGACGCTCCGGTGACGACAGCGACACGTGTGCTGGGCATACATCCGGGCTACCGCGACGACCCCCCGCCGAAACAGCGACCTGTGTTCGGGTCCTGATGCGGCCCAGCGGACAACTCGACGACTGGACCACCAGCGCAGTGGGTACAGCGCAGACATGACTCTGCTGTGGATCATCATCGCCATCGTCGTCCTGCTCGCCCTGGGCATCCTCGGCGCCGTCGTCAAGGGCCTGCTCTGGCTGACCCTCATCGCGGCCATCCTCCTGGTCATCGGGGCCGTGTTCGGCTATTTCCGGTTCAGGGGTTCCACGAGCGCCTGAGCTGCGCTGGCGGCCTCGGAGCGTTCGGCGATCCGTTCTTCGGTTGCCGCCCATCGCCAGACGGACACGATCAGCAGCGGCAGCGTGATGGCCATGCCGCCGACCCACATCAACGACGCAGCGGCGCGCTGATCGTCGAGCGCGGCGTCGGCGCCGAGTTCGTGGGCATACGTCGGCACCAACGGCGTGGTGGCCGACAGCAACACCACGCCGAGCAGTGCGCTGCCGCCGATCACGCCGAACACGGCACCGACCCGGCGTGGTGAACTGGCGCGACCGCTCGCGGTGACCACCGCCCAGAGCCCACATGCAGCAGCGACATAGGCAACGTGCTCGAGATCGTGGACGAACTGGTTCGTCAGCGCGGCGTCGTAGATGCCGGTCAGGTGCGTCACGTACAGCGTCGCGAGGAAGAACGAGGGGGCGACCAGCGCTCCGGCCCGGCGCCACCACGATGCCGCTCGACGACGGACCGTCGAGTGCATCTTCGACGGCATCCACTTCGTCGAGATCGTCGACACCGGTCGGGCCAGCACCAGCAGCGGCGCCGCCACGACGATCATCAGCAGGTGTTGCACCATGTGACCGGCGAACGATCGACCCGCCCACGACTCGATCATCGGCGCCGTCGACACGGCCAGTGCGACCAGGCCACCCGCCCAGCTCCACAGTCGCAGCGTCGAGCGATTCGGCAACGAGAGCCACGCGACCCCGTACAACGCGAGCACAGCACAGCATCCAGCGACGAACACGCCGTGAGCGAGCAGGTTCGTGTGGGCGAACATCACGTGTCCAGATCTCGCACGAGCAGCATCACCTGCGACGCGATGATGGCGAGGCCGATCATGCTCAGCCACGAGCCCAGTGGGATCCCCAGCAGCAGTGCGGTCGAGCCGACGGCGATCGCCACCGGGCGCAGGCTCTCGGTCGGGTACACCCCGACGATGCCGGTGGCGTCGCTGGCGTCGGCGTCGGCCCGGTCCTCGACGCGTTCGCCGTGGCGGCGGCCCCAGTCCCACGACCAACCGGCGACCAATCCGCCGAGACCGGTGGCCGACAACAGCACCGACACGCCGACCGGGTCGTCGCTGACGAACAGGTAGATGATCCCGATCACGGCGAAGTACACCGTCACGCCACCCCACAGGATTGTCTCGAGTCTCACCGGTGCTCCCCCGACTCATCATGCGCGACGTCGTCGCGTCGCGGCGGAACGTGGTCGGGAATCGTCGGGCGCTGCTCCGCCGTCGGCTCATCATCGGGATCATGCGACCACTGGTGCAGCGGCAGCCAGTGGTCGTCGTGATGCTGGCGGGCCTCCCACGCATCGGCTTCACCCGATGCACCCACCTTGGGATGGTTGATCCAGCGCAGGTCGAACACCGGACGCTCAGAACGAATCGGTGGCAACCAGGTGAAATTGTGCTCGGGCGGCGGCGACGTAGTGGCCCACTCGAGCGAGTTCGCGTGCCATGGGTCGGCGCCGACGGTTCGCGGACCACGCAACCCCTTCACGATGGCGATCAGGAACGGCACCATCGACGCGACGAGCACGACGAAACCGACCGACGACACCATGTTCCAGAACTTGAACGAATCGATCGGCTCGTAGTCCGCTACTCGACGCGGCATCCCCTCGCGTCCGAGGATGTGCATACCGAAGAACGTCATGTTGAAGCCCACCATCAGCAGCCAGAAGTGGACGGTGCCCAGGCGCTCGGACAACATCCGACCGGTCACCTTCGGCCACCAGAAGTAGATGGCCGCGAACATCGCGAACACGACGGTGCCGCCCATCACGTAATGGAAGTGCCCGACGACGAAGTACGAGTCGGACAGATGGAAGTCGAGCGTCGGCGACGCCAACATGACCCCGGTGATTCCACCGCCGACGAAGGTGACGAGGAAGCCGAGCGCGAACTTCATCGGCGCCTCGAAGCTCAGCGACCCCTCCCACATCGTGCCGATCCAGTTGAACACCTTCACGCCGGTGGGCACGGCGATCAGGAACGAGGTGAGCGCGAAGAACGGCAGCACCACGGAGCCGGTCACGAACATGTGGTGCGCCCACACCGAGGTCGACAGCGCGCCGATCGCCAGCGTGGCGAGCACCAGGCCCTTGTACCCGAACACCGGGCGCCGGGCGAACACCGGGAAGATCTCGGTGACGACACCGAAGAACGGCAACGCGACGATGTACACCTCAGGGTGGCCGAAGAACCAGAACAGGTGCTGCCACAGGATCGGCGATCCACCCCTGACCGGCTCGAAGAAGTTCGTGCCGAACTGACGGTCGGCCTCGAGCATCAACAACGCGCCCGACAGCACCGGGAACGCCAGGAGCACCATGAACGCGGTGATGAAGATGTTCCACGTGAGGATCGGCATCCGGAACAGGGTCATGCCCGGCGCGCGCATCATGGTGACCGTGGTGATCACGTTGACGGCGGTCAGCGTCCCCGACGTGCCGGTGAGGATGATCGAGATGATCCACAGATCTGCGCCGAGGCCCGGCGACCCCGACATGCCCGACAGTGGCGGGTAGGCGAACCAGCCGAACGCAGCCGCTCCACCGTCGCTGACGAAGCCGACGATCATCACGGCGCCGCCGATCACGTACAACCAGTACGAGAACGCGTTCAGCCGCGGGAACGCCAGGTCGGGCGCGCCGATCTGGAGGGGCACGAGGTAGTTGGCGAGCCCGAACCCGAACGGGACGGCGAACAGGTACACCATCACGCTGCCGTGGATCGTGAACACACCGTTGTAGGTCTGCTCGCTGACGATCTGGATGCCCGGTTCGGCCAGCTCGGCACGAATGATCCCGGCCAACACACCACCGATGGCGAGGAACACCATCGAGGTGATGACGTAGGCGATGCCGAGCGCCTTGTGGTCCGTCGTGGTCAGCCAGCCCGTGACCGACCGGGGAAGGTGGCCACGCTGGCTCTCGTCGACGAACTCGTCGATCGAGACCAGGCGGTCGTCGTCGTGTTCGCCGAGGCGTCGTTGCGGATCGATGGCGGTCACGACACCACGCCCCCTGCCTCTCGCTGTTCGACGAGCCACGTCGCGAAGTCGTCGGGCGACAGCACGCGCAGGCTGAAGCGCATCTTGGCGTGGTCGAGCCCGCAGAACTCGGCGCACACCCCAGCGTTGGGGTAATCGCCGACGGCGTCACCGATGTCGACGCTGAAACTGCTCGGGCTGCCCGGGATCATGTCGCGCTTGAAGCGGAACGGCGTGAGCCAGAACGAGTGGATCACGTCGACGGATTCGAGATCGAAACGCACCGTCGACGACGCCGGCAGCACCAGTTCGGGATCCTCGCGGTCGCTGCGGTCGACGATCACGACGCCGTCGTCGGGATACTCGAACTGCCACGACCACTGGTAGGCAACGACATGCACGACGAGGTCCGGGTCGGCGTCGGTGTCGTCGATCGCCTGCACGGTCACGAACGTCACGGCGAACAACGCGCACACCACCAGGAAGGGGATCACCGTGTAGGTGATCTCCATCGGGATGTTGTAGTGCTTCTGCCGCGGGAGGCGATCGTCGGTGCGCCGATAGCGGACGATCACCCACAGCACGAGCGCGACCACCAGAGCGAGCACGCCGAGCCCGATCCACAAGAACAGCTGCCAGACGTCATCGATCGAATCGGCCTGATCGGTGATCGGCGGATCGAGAGCACTGAGCATCATCGGCGTGGACTTTCACTGTGACGTGCGCCGCGCACCTGCGCCGGGTCGGTGACGTCGTCGAAGTGGCCAGGTGCCGCGCCGCCGGTGTCCATCCAGTCGTTCACGTCTTCGGGCTCGTCGTACCCACCAGTAGCGAGTCGCTCGACGGGAACGCGCCGTTCGGTCCGGTCCGGCGCCGGCCGCTCCTGCAACGCCAGACATGAGCGCCGCGTGATGACGAACGCAATCGGCGGCGCGATCAGGAGCAGGATCTGCAAGAACGTGTTGATCCGTCCCACACCAACGTTCAAGGTGCCGGCGATCACGTCCTGCGCGCCGCCGAGAAACAGCACCGTCACCGCAGTGATCGACGCCACGCCGATCGCTGTGCGATTCGCGACATCGCGCGGCCGATCGAGCAGGTGGTGGTCGTCGTGGTCGCCGGTGAGACGACGTTCGAGCCACGGCACGGTGAACAACCCGCCGAAGATGATCCCGGGCACGATCACCCCGGAGAACACCAGGTTGTTGACCATGTAGTCGCCGATGCGGATCTCCCACGGCGGGAACAGTCGCAGCGAACCCTCGAGAAATCCGATGTACCAGTCGGGCTGTGCGTACGAGGTCGCCTGCGCCGCGTCGTACGGGCCGTACAACCAGATCGCATTGATGTCGAACAGCGCTCCCATCGCAGCGATCACCGCGGCGACCATGAAGAACAATCCGATCGACTTCATCGCGAACGCCGGCCACACCCGCTCGCCGACCACGTTGCGCTCGGTGCGCCCCGGACCCCGGAACTGGGTGTGCTTCTGGTGCCAGACGAGCGCGAGGTGCACCGACAACAGCGCGATGATCAGTCCCGGGATCAGCAGGATGTGCACGGGGTACAGCCGGCCGATGATGTCGGTGCCGGGCCATTCGCCACCGAACACCAGATACGCGAGACGCTCACCCACGAACGGCAGGGCGAGGATGATCGCGTTCGTGATCCGCAGACCGGTCCCCGACAGCAGGTCGTCGGGGAGCGAGTATCCGGTGAACCCGGCCGCCAAGGCGAGGATCAGCAGTCCCAGCCCGAAATACCAGTTGAGGTCGCGGGGGGTGCGGAACGCTCCGGTGAAGAAGATGCGTGCCATGTGCAAGGCGATGGCGCCCACGAAGATCAACGCTGCCCAGTGGTGCATCTGGCGGATCAGCAGCCCACCTTTGGTCTCGAACGAGATCCGCATCACCGAGTTGAACGCCGCCGACACCTGCTGGCCCTGCAGCGGCTCGTAGGAACCGGTGTAGATCAGCTCCTCCTGCGAGCCCTGGAAGAAGAACGTGAGGTACGTCCCGGTGAGCAGCAGCACGACGAAGCTGTAGAGCGCGAGCTCGCCCCACAGGAACGAGAAGTGCGTGGGAAACACCTTGCGCAGCGTCTTGGGCAGCCACGATCCGGTTCCGGTGCGCGAGGTCACCGAGTCGACGTACCGCTCGACGAGGCCCCGGGTGCTCATGCTTCATCCCAGGTGACGGGTCCGACGGGACGGTCGAATGCGGCGGTCGCGATCAGGTACCCCTCGCCGTCGACGTCGATCGGCAACTGCGGCAGCGAACGTGTCGCAGGCCCACCGACCGGCTTGGCGGCGTCGACCGGGTCGAACACCGACTGGTGACACGGGCACACCAGCTCCCGGATCACCTGCGGCGGCCGAGAGTCCACACCGAACAGCCCGACCGAGCAGCCGGCGTGCGTGCAGATCTTCGAGTAGGCGACCCAACCGTCGACCGCTCCGCCGGCGACGGTGCGCTCGGTGAGGTTCTCGGGCCGGAGACGCAACAGCACGACCTGTGAATCGTCGGCGCCGATCGCCCCGTCCGGGAACACGGTGGCGAGCTGATCGAACCCGGTCGAGTCGGCGGCGATCGGCAGCCCGTCGGAGGTGACGAGCCGCTTTCCCGCCGCCCACGACGTTCGTCCCCGTTCACCCCGCGGTTTCGGTCCGAGCGAACCGATCGGACCGATGAATCCGACAGCGAGGCTCGCGACCGAACCTGCGAAGAGGGTCACGAGCAGCGGCCGACGACCCAATGTGTGCTTCGTGTGCACGACCTGCTCGTCGAACTCCTCGCGTTCATCCGGGGTGGTCTCGAGCGGCTCGCGCTGCTGCACGACGTGTTCGTCGAGGTCGAGGTACTTCGCCCACGACACCAGCCCGAAGCCGATGCCGCCGAGCGCCAGTGCGAGGCCGACACCCAGCCACACTTCGGTGTGATCGGACCAGTAGCCGTACGCGGCGAGTACTCCACCGGCAATGGCGACGGCGAACGAGGCGATCGCGGCCCGCTCGGCCCGGCGATTGAGCTCGTCGCTCACTGCTCGGTCTCCAGGTCCTCTGGGTCGCGACCGCTCTTCGGGCTGCCGATCCACCGGGTCAGCGCCACGAGCGGAACGAGCGCCAACAACCACGCGGCCAGACCTTCGGCGACCGGACCGGCGCCACCGAAGCTGGATGTGCCGGTGGTGTTCTGGTCGTTCAGCGCCTCGACGTACGCAGCAACACTGTCGATGTCGGCCTGCTCGAACGAGCCGAACACCGGCATGGCGCCAGGGCCGACCACGATGGCCTGGCCCACCTGGGTGGGGGTCGACGACGCCAGGCTCGGAGCCTGCCGGCCACCACCGATCGGCGCGCCGGCGAGTGAGGCCACGTGACAGGCGGCGCAGTTCAGTCGGTACAGCTCCCCGCCCACGGCGACGTCACCGCGGGTGGTGTCGACGTCAGGGATGTCGGGGCCGTCGCCGAAGGAACCGACGTAGGCGACGAGTGCGCTGATCTGCTCGTCGGAGTACCGCACCGGCCCCCGCTGGGCCTGCATCGTCGGTGACGCCAGGGGCATGCGTCCGGTGCGCAACACGAAGTCGGTCGACGCCTCACCTTCGACGAGCAACGAGGGGCCTCGGTCCTCGACACCATCGTGGTCGACGCCATGACAGCTCGCGCACTGCGTCGAGTACAGCTCGGCACCGAGTTCGAGGTCCGGTTGCGAACCTGCCGAGGCCGCGCGCCCGGTGTCGCCGACGGCGAACGCCACTGCCGCCACCACGCAGGCGACGGGCAGCGCCCACGGCACTCCTGCCAACACCGTCGCCGCGCGGGGCGGACCAGGCCGTCTCATCGGATGACCCAGATGGTCGCGAACACGCCGATCCAGATGGCGTCGACGAGATGCCAGAACAGTGAGATCCCCCCAGCCCACGGGCTGATCTCGTCGAGCGATGGCGTGCGCGCCGAGCGGACGAAGAGCAGGGCCAGGGCGCCGAGACCTCCGGCGACATGCGCAGCGTGCAGGCCGGTCAGCCCCCAGTAGATCGAGCCGTACGGGTGATCGCTGGCCGAGAACGACAGCGTGGCGTACTCGGCCAACTGGTTGGCGAGGAACAGCCCGCCGAGCGCCATCGTGACGATCAACCAGCGCTGCATCCCGACGCGATCGGATCGTTCGTGCGCGCCGTCAGCGGCGATCAACGTGAACGACGAGGCCACCAGGACGACAGTGGCGAGTCCCGCCCGCCACACCTCGAGTTCGACATCGGCCGGCGGCCACGTCGGATTCGTGGAGCGCAACAAGAAGTACGCCGCGAAGAACGGGGCGAAGAGCATGACGTCGGACGCGAGGAACACGATCACACCGAATTGGCCCGTCGAACGCTCGGCAGGCGCTCGTTGCGCGTCGAGCATCCCGGTCCCGGTCGACATGGCCCGGCCCTACCCAACGTCGGCCGGGTCGAAACGAACGACGCTGCTACGACCCGCTGCGACCCTCAGCGGCCCTCACCGATGCTGCATACTCATGACAGCAGATCGACACGAAGGGGCATCGATGAGCACCGAGCAGGACACCACGCCACCCGGAACCGGACAACCGCCGGTGAGCGACTGGACGACCGACTACGACGTGCTCGACACCGACTACGTCGCCGACCCCTACCCGGTGTGGGACGACCTGCGCGAGCAGTGTCCGATCGCACACACCGAACGATGGGGCGGTTCATGGCTTCCGACGCGCTACGCCGACGTTCAACGCTTCGCGCAGGACCACCACGGGTTCAGCTCCAGCGACGTCGGCGTGCTGACGTTCACCGACGAGGAGCGACCGCCGCCGCCCGTCGAGATCCCGCTGCCACCGATCGACCAGGACCAGCCCGATCACACCTGGACACGCCGGCTGATGCTCCCGTGGTTCTCGCACAGCCGCGTCGCCGAGTACGAGCCGTTCACACGAGAGCTGTGCAACCGGCTGATCGACGGCTTCATCGAGAGCGGGTCTGCCGATGCTGCCGGCGACTACGCCCGCCAGATCCCTGTGCGCGTCATCTCGCTCGTGCTCGGTGTGCCCGACGAGATGGCCGACACGTTCACCGGCTGGGTGCAGGACTTCCTCGAGTTCGCCCACGAGGAGGCACGCGCCACCCGGGGCCGCGACGCGATGACGCTCTATCTGCTCGAGCAACTGGAACACCGTCGGACCAACCCTGGCGACGATCTCATGAGCGCGCTGCTCCACACCGAGGTCGAGGGCAAGCCGGTCGACGATCTGGTGATCATGGGGATGGCGGCGCTGACGTTGATCGCCGGCGTCGACACCACGTGGTCCGGCATCGGCTCGGCGATGCTGCACCTCGCGGCGAACCCGGACGACGCGAAGCGACTCGTCGACGAACCCGAGATCATGCCGCTGGCGATCGAGGAACTGCTGCGGGCCTACTCGCCTGTCACCATGGCGCGCATCGCCACCGACGACGTCGAGGTGGCTGGATGCCCCATCAAGGCTGGTGACAAGGTGCTGATGAACTTTCCCGGGGCCAACCGCGATCCCGACGTGTTCGACCATCCCGATCAGGTGATCCTCGACCGTGCGCAGAACCGCCACGTCGCGTTCGGTGCCGGCATCCACCGGTGCGCCGGATCGAACCTGGCCCGCATGGAGATGCGCGTCGCCGTCGAGGTGTGGCTCGAGCGGATCCCCGAATTCCGTCTCGCCGACAACGCCGAGGTCACGTGGGCCGGCGGCCAGGTGCGCGGTCCGCGCCGGGTGCCCGTCGTCTTCTGACGATTCTCACCGCACGAGGCCCCGTTCGGCCGGGCCGTCTGGCACACTGTTCCAAACCTCGATCGCAAGGCAGGGACATGAGCAACGACACCGAGACCCCGACGTCGACCCCCACCCACGACTCCAACGCCGGTCCCGTCACGCCGCCCGTCGCCGACTGGGCGAGCGACTACGACATCTTCGACCCGCAGTACGTCGCCGATCCCTATCCGATCTGGGCGGAACTGCGCGAGACCTGCCCGATGGCGCACACCGACCGATGGGGCGGCTCGTGGCTCCCGACGCGCTACGAGGACGTGTACGCGATCGCGCACGACATCGCCACATTCCCGTCGGGCAACGGCATCAGCGTCGTGCCGATGATGCCGGTGGGCAACGAGAGCGAGGAGGGCCACATCCCCGCCCCCGTGCTGACTTCGGGCGTTCCCCCGATCAGCGCCGACCCGCCGCTGCACACGTGGACCCGCCGCCTGGTGCTCCCGACGATGAGCCCGGCCCGCGTCGCCGAATACGAAGTCTTCACCCGCGAACTCTGCCAACGCCTGGTCGCCGACGTCATCGAGCGAGGCGAGGGCGACGCCGCAGCGGAGTACGCCCAGCAGATTCCCGTCCGCGTGATCGGCCACATCCTCGGCGTGCCCGACGACATGGCCGGCACCTTCACCGAGTGGGTGCGCGACGTCCTCGAGTTCGCCCACGATCCCGAGCGTCGCCGCCGCGGCATCGTCGGCATCATCCAGTACCTCGACGCCGCGATCGGCGAGCGCGAAGCCAACCCGACCGACGACTTCATCAGCGAACTGATCCAGTCCGAGCACGACGGTGAGCCGATCACCCGCGATGTGGTGATGGGCATGTGCGCATTGCTGCTCATCGCCGGCATCGACACCACGTGGTCGTCGATCGGCTCGACGATGTGGCACCTGGCCACGCATCCAGAAGATCGTCGCCGACTGATCGCCGAACCCGAGCTGATGCCGACCGCGATCGAAGAGTTCCTGCGGGCCTACGCACCGGTCACGATGGCACGTCGCCTGATCGAGGACGTCGAGTACAAGGGCTGCCCGATCAAGGCCGAAGAGCGCGTCTTGATGAACTTCCCTGCCGCCAACCGCGACCCCGAGGTGTTCGAGAACCCCGACGAGATCATCCTCGACCGTCAGCACAATCGTCACCTCGCGTTCGGCGCAGGCATCCATCGTTGCGCCGGCTCGAACCTTGCTCGCATGGAACTGCGTGTCGCTGTCGAGGAGTGGCTCGCCAAGATCCCCGAGTTCGAGATCACCGACCTCTCACTCGTCACGTGGGCCGGCGGTCAGGTACGCGGTCCGCGCAGCATTCCCGTCCGCGTGCTCTGACGTCAGCGCAAGTCGTCCCGCGATGAGCGAACCGACCGGATACGGCGGTTTGGCTCATCGTTGCGAGCGGAACCCCTCCCGCGATGAGCGAACCGACCGGATACGGCGGTTTGGCTCATCGCAACCGGCGGAAGATCGGGTCGGCGGCGGAGCGGCGGGCGTGCCGTCGTGGCCCCCGGCACGGTCGATAGTCTCGACCCGATGATCGGCCGCCCGTCCACCCTGCTGATCGCAGCGGGAATGGTGGCGCTCAGTTCCTGCAGTGGCGCTGCCGGAGGCACAGCGACCGGCTCGTCGGTGACCAGTGAGACAGACGTTTCGACCACCGAACCCGTCGTCGACACCACCGAGCCGGCGACCACGACGACGGTGCCCGCCCTCGACGTCTACGACCCACTCTGCGTCGTGCAGGTCGCCCCGGGCGAGTCGCTCAGCCTGATCGCCGACCGCTTCGACGATGACACGGTCCGGGTCGACACGATCGGCGCCGAGAACGACCTCGACGGCAACACCATCTACCCGGACCAACTGCTCGACGTGTGCGTCGACAACGGCCTCGACGACCGGACCGGCGAGGCTCGGGAACCGAACCGCGTCCTCGTCGCCGAGGCGACGATGGCAAACGTCGAACTCCAGCAGGCGAAGCTCAACGAGCTGTTCGCCGGCTCGGGCATGGCCGAACTCCCCATCGACGGCGTGTCCGGATCGGTGACACGCCAGCGGCTGTGCGCCGCGCGGATGGGGCTCGGCCTCACCCCGACCACGACCGACATGGCGGCCGGCAGCGAGGAGGAACAGGTCCTGATGGCGGCGACGCAGCTCAACATTCCGCTGTATGCCCCGGTCGAGGCCGAACGGTGGACGCTGATCGACCAGACGTGTCAGGTGATGTTCGTCGGGGCCGGCAGCGAGCAGCTGCAGTTCATCTTCCCCACGTCGACCGGCCAGCCGGGTTTCGAGACCCGTCTGCAGGACGCGTCGAAGGTCTACCGCTACGACCCGGCGTTCGAGAACGACGGGTGGCACGACAGCACCGAGTTCCCCGTCCCCGAGGACAACCCGATCAACGGCAACATGTACAAGCCGCTGTACTTCGACGGCGGCCTGGCGATCCACGGCGCCAACAACGTGCCGACGAATCCGCAGAGCAAAGGGTGCGCTCGACTCCGCCTCGAGAACCAGAACCAGCTCATCGACTGGCTCGGCGCCGGCGACGTGACCCGCCCGACCGGCGGTTCGCAGTTCAACCTGACCGTGCGCATCGTCGGCCAATACATCCCGCCGGCGTAGAAGCACCCTTGCGGCCAGCCGGGAATGCCACCGTTCCCCGACATCGTCGGGGCGATGATGTCGGGACAGGAGATCGACCTCGACGGCGAGGGCGTCACCGACCCCGTCAGCGCAATTGATCGCCTGGAATCTCGTGGACGGCTGTGATCTCGGCCGCCGTGTCACTGTCGTCGCCGCGTCTGGCGACCAGTTGTGCCTCGTCGTCCAGACGGTCCGGGTCGTCGGACGGGTCGAGGAGGTCGTGGCCGATGTCGGGGTCCGGGCCGTTCGTCGGGTCACCGGGCTCCGGCCACTCGCGCCCAGCCCGCGTCTCGACGTCATCGCGGGCGATACGCCCGTCGGCCAGGATCGAGGGATCTTCGACACCGAGTGGCCGCTCCGGTGGAAAGACGTCCCCCGATCGATCCGCTTGGCCGACCGTCTCACCCAACGTCGTCGGGTCGGTCTGTTCAGCGTGTGACTGCGGCTGCTCGGCGTCGTTCATGGCACGTGGCTACCCCGTCCGCCGACGTCGTAACCGTTGGCGCCGTCGTCAAGCACCGGATCAGGTCGAGCGGGCACAGAGACCCTGAGCGAGCACGGCCCGATCTCATGGCGGAAAGTCCGACGGCAACCCGCTCGGTTTGGCGGAGAACCTGGCCGGGTACGCAGGCAGCATGAGCCATCCGTCCAATTTTTCCTCGACGGTTTCGAACGGAGTGTCGACATCGAGTGGATCGTCATCGAGTGGATCGTCGGCGGACGGCGACGCGAATCCCGTCGAACAAGCCGAGTCGTTCGTCGATCGCCATCAGCGCTCCATCGAGATCTTCACCCGAACCGGCTGGCTGGCCAAGGGCATCGTCTACACGTTGTTCGGCGTCGCCGCGATCGCCATCGTGCGGCAGTCGGCGCCGTCGGACGAAGCGTCGCCCCAGGGCGCGCTCGGCAAGCTCATGGATGCACCTGCCGGTCGGGCCCTCATGGCGGTGATGGCCGTCGGGCTGCTGCTGTACTGCCTATGGCGCGTTGCCAGCGTGATCGCGACCGACGGTTCCGACCCGCAGGACATCGCAGATCGAGTCGGATACGGCTTCTCTGCGGCGTTCTACGCCGTGCTTGCAATCACCGCAGCGAGAGCGGCGTGGAGCGGCGTGGAGCCGGGCGAGTCGAGCACGGTCGAATCGCTCTCGAGGTCGATGCTCGACAGCACGCCTGGGCGCTGGTTGCTCGCCGTCGGCGGTCTCGTCACGATCGCCATCGGCTTGTACTTCGCCGTCCGCAAGGGCCTCCTGCGAGGATTCGCCGAGGATGTCGCCGGGGTGTCCGACGACTCTGCCCGCACCGGCATCGATCGGGTGATCTGGGTCGGCGGGATCGCCGGATGGGTCGGACGCGGGATCGTGACAGCGTTGGTCGGCTGGTTCGTGTTGCGCTCCGCGATCACGTTCGATCCCAACGAAGCGCGGGGATTCGACCGTGCGTTGCGCGAAGCCACCACCACGACGACGGGTTCGGTACTGGTATGGGTGAGCGGCATCGGCCTGATCGCGTACGGCATCTTCTGTCTACTCACCCATCGTCGACGAACGCTGGGCAACGCATCATGATTCACGATCGAGTGGGTGCAGGAGCCCCCACGACGTCCGCAACGACTGTGGGCGTGATCATCAATCAGGGCAAGTCGCTCGCCGGAGACGGACTCGAGGAACTGCGCGCTGCTCTTGCGGACTCCGGGCGCGCCGATCCACCGTGGCGAGAAGTGTCCAAGAGCAAGAAGGCACCCAAGCAGGTCGTCGAGCTGGTCGAGAAGTGCGACGTCGACCGACTGCTGGTGTGGGGAGGCGACGGGACCGTCCGTCGCTGCATCGACACGCTGCTCCACGAAGGCATGGACCACGTCACCATCGGCGTCTTGCCGGCTGGGACCGGCAATCTCCTCGCCAACAACCTGGGTGTACCCATCGACTTGCGCGGTGCGGTCGATGTCGCGCTGCACGGCGAACCGACCCCCATCGACGTGGGCATCGTGAACGACGATCAGCACTTCGCCGTCATGGCGGGAGCCGGGTTCGATGCGCTCCTCATCGCCGAAGCCGACGACAGCGGTCTGAAGGATCGGTTCGGTCGCGTCGGCTACGTCTGGGCGGGCATCCGGCACCGCCACGTCAGCCCTGCTCGAGCCCAGATCACGGTCGACGGCGAGCCCTGGTATGTGGGCGATGCGAGCACCGTGATTGCCGGCAACGTCGGACGGTTGCTCGGTGGCCTTCCTGCGTTTCCGGATGCCGACCCCAGCGACGGTCGCCTCGACATCGGGGTGGTCGACGCTCGCACGCCAACCGACTGGGCGCGGCTGCTCGGCGCAGCGGCCATCCATCGCATCGAGGCGTCACCGTTCGCGCAGGTGACCACGGCTGAGCACGTGGTGGTCGAGTTCGACCGGACACTGCCCTGGCAGGCCGACGGCGGCGACCGCGATCGGACCAACCGTCTGGACATTCGCTGCCTGCCCGCCGCGATCCGAGTGTGTCGACCATCGACGCCGATCTGAACAGTGTTGCACGGCATGTTGCAGACAGCTTCCCGACCCGACGCCACGTTCGACCCAGCGATCGACGACGCCGCAGGCGTCGCGCGGCGAGCTGTGGTCGCCTCGCTCGCGCTCACCGCCTCGCTGCTCGTCCTCGGCGGGTTCGGACAGTTGGTCGTTTTCGACTCCTGGCTGGGAAACGCCGAGGCCGACCTCGTTCGATGGGTGTCCGAGCATCGCGTCGGTGTCCTGGACAGCGCAGCGACCATCGGATCGACGCTGACCGACACCTGGACGGTGATCGGCGTGCTCGTCGGCTCCGTGGCAATACTCCTCGCCGTCGGACACACGCGCTTGGCCGTGCTGATGGTCATCGGCGTGGGCCTCGAACTCACCACCTTCCTCGTCGTCGGCGCGATCGTCGAGAGGCCGCGCCCCGAGGTGGAGACGCTCCACTCGGTCCCGTCGACGCCGAGTTTTCCGTCCGGTCATGCCGCCGCCGCGGTGGTGCTCTACAGCTCGTTGGTGCTGGTCGTGCGCATGGTCGCCGTGCCCGGACGAGTGCCTCGCACCCTGTGGATCGCACCCGTACTGGCCACGGTGATCGTTGCGACGTCCCGCGTCTACGAGGGAGTGCACTACCCGACCGACGTTGCTGCGGGCGCGGTGCTCGGCATGGGGGCGCTCTACGGCGCGATGTTCGCCGTCGGTCTCCCGGGCCGAAGGGACAATGGTTGAGGTGGTCGCGGGCATCGTCATCGCCATCGGCGCCGTTGCCGGGCTGCTCGCTGGGGCTCTGGTGACACGTACGAGCAGCCCGGACATCGACGACCCCCACGTGCCCCGCAGCACCATCCGCCGCGCCGTGGCCGAGCATCGTCTTGCGCGCTGGATCGCCCGAGGCGTGCCCACCAACGTCGGCACAGCGCTCGCCGAAGGCCTCGCCGTTGCTGCTGTCGTCGTAACGCTCGCCGCGGCGGCAGCCGGGGTGACGCTCGTCATGATCCGCACCGGCACCGGCTTCAGCCTCGTCGACATGCCGGTCGCTGAGTGGGCCGCCGAGCAGGCGACATCGGGTTCGACGACCATCATGCGAGAACTCAGCAAGTTCGGTGGCACCGAGTACATCGTCGTCGCAGCGGTTGTGACCCTGGCGATCGCCTGGTCGCGCGATCGACGCGCGGCCGTCGGGCTGTTCGTCCTCGCTGCGATGATCGGCCAGTTTCTCGTGTCGAACACGATCAAGTGGTCGGTCGACCGGGCGCGTCCGTCCCTGTCGAATCTGACCGGCTTCTCGGGCACGTCGTTCCCGTCCGGACACGCCGTCGCCGCGGCCGCCGTGTGGGCCAGCGTTGCGTTCCTGCTCGGACGCGGACGTCCGCGGTACGTACGCGGTGCGCTGTTCGGAGTGGCGGTCGGCCTCGGCGTAGTGGTCGCGGGGACGCGGGTGGCCCTCGGTGTCCACTGGACCACCGACGTGATCGTCGGGTTGTTGATCGGGTGGTCATGGTTCGCCGTCTGCGCTCTCCTGTTCGGTGGCCGCAGGGTGCAGCCAGCCGAGCCGCTACTGATCGCAGCCGAGAACGTCGACGAAGTGAACAACGCCAGCTCCAGAGCAGTGAACCGGTAGACCCGCTCGATGCAACAGTGACTCACCGATGAGTCGCGAACGAATCCAACGCTGGTCCCTGGCCCTGATCGCCCTTTTCATGCTGCCCACCGCCGTCCAGGCGACATTCGCACCCGAGTCCTGGCACGACGACTTCCCGCTCGGACGGGGATGGGTCGCCGGCAGCGGAGTGAGGCAATCCGATGCGCATTGACAACCTCGTCCTGACCGTCATCTGCGGCGCCGCCGTCATCGCCGCTGTTGCGATCGCGTGGCGTGGCCGCCGCCTTCCGACGGTCGCTGCCCGCGACACTCCTGGAAGCCCATCGTCAGCCGCGTTCGACGCCCTGCGCACGTTGGCGGTTGTGCTGACGGCCGGGTTCATCGCCGGACTGCTCGTCGTCGGGCTCGGTGGACGACTCGTGATGCGAGTGCTCGCAGCAACGTCCGGAGAGGGCGCCCAGGGCCGGACCACCGACGCCGGCGAACGCGTTGGTGAAATCACCTTCGGTGGTTCTGTCGGCTTCTTCATCTTCGCCGGCCTGATCATCCCGCTCGCATCGTCGCTCGTGTTCATCCCGCTGCGCCGGATCTTTCCGCGGCCGGCCTGGATCGCCGGTCTGCTGTTCGGTCTGCTGCTGCTCGCGACATTCGGAGTCAGCGATCCGCTCTCGCCGGACAACCGCGACTTCGTGATCCTCTCGCCGCTGTGGCTCGCCGTCACGCTGGTTTGCATCACGGCGCTGTTGTTCGGGCTGACGTTCAGCGCCCTGGTCGCCCGGCTCGACGCCACCGTCGTCCCGCTGAACCAACTCCGCACGGACGCACCGCGGCGGCGGAAGGCAGCGTCGCGTCTCCCTCGTCTGGCTGCTGCTCGCATTCCCGCTCGCGGCACCAGCCACCGTCTACGTCGCCGGGCGGGCGCTCCTGCACGGCCGATTGGCACCGGCCATCGACAGCTCGCCGCTGCGCGTCGCCGGATACGCGGTCGTTGTGATCGGCGCGTTCGTGGCTGCCAGCGCCGTCTACGCTGCGCTGACCGACATCGTGTGAGCACCATGAACGCGTCCCGCCCACTCCCCCGCCCGCCGTGGCGCGACCAACCGGGCCACCTCCGTCGCATCTTCCAGACCCCACATGTGGTGCTCGACGACCTCAGCGAGCAGTACGGCCCGATCTGCGGGCTCGGTGCCGGACCCACCCGGTTGGCGATCGTCGGTGATCCGGCGGCGTTGCGGGAACTCTTCGCGATGCCGAACAGCTCGTTCCGATGGAACCACAAGTTCAACGTGCTCGGCTTCGTCGTCGGCAAGCACTCGATGATCGTGTCGGACGGCGAGGATCACCGCCGTCGTCGCTCGTCTGTGCAGACCGCGTTCAGCCGACGCCGCCTCAACGGCTGGATCCCGATGATCGTCGACCAGACCGACGCAACAATCGACGAGTTGGTCGACCGGACCGAGCCGGGGGCAATGGTCGACATGGCTCCGGTCGGCCGATCACTCGTCCTGCGAATCGTGGTGCGGGCGCTGTTCGGCGAGCGCATGAGTGAGCGATGCGACGAGATCGGCGACCTCTTCCAGCGGCCACAGGAGTATCTCGAGTCGACCGCGTTCCACCAGATTCCACACCCGTTCCCGCACACGGCTCGGGCTCGTGTCCGCGCTGACCGTGCGGCACTCGATGCGATCATCGACGACGAGATCGCCCATCGGCGGGCACACCCGACGGGCGATCCGCTCGACATCCTCGAGACCCTCGTCGCCGATGGTTCCCTCAGCGATACCGAGATCCGCGACCAGGTCGCCACGCTGATCGGTGCCGGCTACGACACCACATCGGCATCGATGGCGTGGATGCTGATCCGGGCCACGCTCGTCCCCGGCCTGTGGGATCGTCTCCGTGTCGAGGCCGAGGAGCTGCTGCCTGCAGGCGGCTCTGCGGCGCCGGACGCGAGCACGCTCGCCCGACTCGATCTCGCCAACAGAGTGATGCGCGAGACGGTGCGCCTCCACCCGGCCGGAGTGTTGAGCCCCCGTGAGGCGGCGGTCGACGTGACCGTCGGCGGTTACTCGATCCCCAAGGGCACGCTGATCGCCTGGTCGGCGCACTTGGCCGGCCGCAACGCGCTGGCATGGCCTGACCCGCTTCAATTCGACCCCGACCGGTTCGTCGACCTCGACGACGACCAGCGGGCCCTCGCCGACATGGCGTGGGTGCCGTTCGGGCGCGGTGCCCGCAATTGCATCGGGTTCGCGCTGGCACAGATGGAACTCACGCTCATCGTCGCCAGGCTCGCTCAACGACTCGATCTGACGCCGGTGTCGTCCGAGATCCCCGAGCCCGTGGGCATGGTGGTCAACCGACCGGTGGGGGGCGCGCCGATGCACGTCCGGTCTCGCAGCGACGTCGGCTCGAGAGCGCCGACCGGGAACGGTCATGGCACGGTCGGTCCTGCGGGTCGCTGATCAACTCGCCGGGATCTACCCGGAGTGCTGCGTGTTGTCCGGCGTCGAGACACAGCGAGCCGTCCGGCTGACTGCGACGTCGTGGGGTGGCCCGCGGTGGCTGCTCGGCGTGCCGGGATTCGCACTGATCGCCGGTCGCCTGCCTCGCCATCAACACGGCCCGGTTGCGTTGCCCGTCAGCGAACGTGTGTGGAAGATGTGGCGGTCCCGGGACATGGCGAGCTTCGCGGCGTTGGCAGCCGGTGCAACCTTCTTCGGAATCGGTATCGCCACGAGCGCCGTTGGGCTGGCCGTGTGGGGCGTGCTGGTCGTGATTGCCGCGATCGCCTATCGAATCCGGGCCCACCACAACTACTGGTTCACCTGCACGCTTCGTCCGGGCGACTCCACCATCGTGGTCGAACCGACTCATCGGCGTTTCGACGAGGCCGCTCGGGCATTGTTCGTTCGAACGCTGCGCTGAGCAGGCTGTCGAGACCTCTCCACCCCACTCCGGGTAGCTCACGTCGACGCCGCAGGTGTTGAGGATCCACGTGGCTGCCGTCCCGGGGACTCCGGTAGATGACTCGTAGAACGTGGCGAGCGCAGCTTCGGCCGCGGCCTCGTCGGCGGCCCGGGCGATCGCTTCGGAGAACTCCAGGGAGATCGCGATCGTCTCCTCGACGTCGGCTCGAACCGATTCGTCCACGAACTCGGTCGATGCGTCGAGTTGCGTCAGCAGCCGCCGCTCGTTCTCGACGATGCTCTGCTGAACTGCGAACTCTTCCTCCTCGTCGTTTGCGGCAAACAGCTCGTCGACCTCACCGACGACAGCGCACCACTCGTCCCGGCTTCCGACGCCGACCTCGACCGTGATGGTGTCGGTGACATCCAGCGCTTCGTGGACGCCATCGCCGACCTGGAGACAGAGGTCGTGGCTGCCCGGCTCGAGATAGATCGTGCCCGACATCTGCGCCTTGCCGAAATGGACGTGGTCGCCGTCCTTGGTGATTCCCTCGCCGACATCGACGCAGCCGGCGTCGGCGATCACATGGAAGTGACCGGCGCCATCGTTGACCTCGCCCGCCTCCTCGATCGTGATGCCCTGCGCGACCATCTCGACGGCAACACCGCCGGCGACGGTGGCCCCGTCAGCGGGCTCGGTGAACCCCGCCGTCGGCGCCGAGTCGTCGGGGCCATCGGAGCCGCAGGCGCCAAGGCCCACGACCGAGAGTGCGATACCGGCGATGACGAAGTGCTTGTTCATGGAACGCCCCTTCACATGGATGTGTGATCGATCTGTTCCACCTCGCGGCCTCGCCGGTTCACGGGTGGGCGCACGACCGGATAATGCGGACCGCGGAGGGTCAGGCGTCGCGGCCGGCGGTGCCGACGAGCGCCAGCACGACGGACAGGGCGAGCACCCACGACGACTGGGTCTGCCACGCTCCACCCAGGCTGTCGATGACCCGGATGCCCGGCACGAGCGCAGGGGCGATCACCCACGACATGACCACGACGGCCGCGCCCTCGGCCGCTTTCTCGGGTCGGCGGCGACCCCACCACACCTCGGCTGCGATCCCGGCCGCGACGAGCGCCACCAGAGCCGACGCCGACGGCAGCGACGATCGCTCGGCGAAGAGGAGTCGGTCGGCGGCTACCAGCGTCAGCACGGCTGCGAGCAGTGCCGGCAGCAGGATCACCAGTCGATGGCCGAGCCGGATCCGACGCGCTGCTGGGCGACGATCGCAGCATCGGGTTCGCCTCGTCGTCGAGGCCCAGCGCGACTGCGCCGGCAAGTGCTCCCGCACCAATGACACCCACGACATCCGGAAACGCATCGTTGCGCCAGCTCGCCACGATGCCGAGCAGCATCAAGCACGAGACGACGGTCAGCATCGGCCGCAGCGGCGTCGCTCGCAGCGTGGACCGCCACGATTCGGTTGCCACGTCGACGCGGATCACGTCACCCTCAGAATGGCGCCACGACCAGTTGGGCCGCGACCGCAGCGACAGCGACAGCGGCACCGCCGGCGACGAGTCGGGCCCTCGGACGTGCCCGCAGCGACAGGCCACAGAACAACGCGATCATCCCGAGCAGGTACAGATCATGGAGCACGACCGTGGGGGTGTGGACGACCGCTCGATCATCGAAGCCCATCGGCTGCACTTGCATCAAGGCAGTCGTGTACACCACTCGATCGTTCCACAGCCAGTACACACCCCCACTGAGGAACAACAGCACCATCCCGATGACAATCGCCGGACCCGACCGCCGCACCGCCCGACCGAGAGCGACCGCGGCCGCCCCGATCACCGCAATAGTGAGCGCCGGCTGCGCCAATTCGAACACCGAGTGCACCGCTGAATCGGTCCAGTCCTCCCACTCGCCGAGTTGGTAGCCGCCCTCGATCCGGCTGCCGACCCCGATCACCGCCATCAGCAGCGCCGTCAGCGCAACCGGAACGCAGAGACTCGCCAAGCGAGCCCACGCACGGGCGTCGCCGTCCAAGGGCGCCTCCTCGGCGAGCGGTGGGCGACGGTGCGACCGGTCACGATTGCCCGACCGCACACCGGCGACATAGACGCCCATCGTCAACGGGTAGATCGACAGCGGGACGATCGACTGGTACTTCTGTGACGACCAGTCCTGCGGTCCACTGGCGTCGATGACTGCCATCGTCACGGACAGGAGGAAGCCGATCCAGATCGACGCACGGCGCAACATACGAAACGACTCGATCCGCGCCAGCTCCATCACCGCTCTGCTTGCCGGAGCGTCAGTGTCGGTGCTCAACGGTTCGAACGCGATCGTCACGTCCGGACTCCATCTTCAGTCGCGACCAGCAGGTAGCCGTCGTCCAGTGTCGGCTCGACCACCGTGGCACCGGGGGGCGGCGTCCCGATGTTGCGGATGTCGCCGTCGCCGGTCACCCACGATCTCAGTGCGTCCGCATCAGGAGCTTCACTGATCCAGACCCGATCGGTCGCCCGACCGGCGAGCTCACGGGGCGTCCCGTCGAACAACAGCCGGCCGCGGTCCAAGATGAGCACCCGCTGACAGAACGCCGCCACTTCATCGGTCTGATGGGTCGACAACAGCACGGTGGCTCGCTGTCCAACATCGGACAACACCGTACGCATGCGGAGCCGCTGGTCCGGATCGAGCCCCGCCGCCGGCTCGTCGAGCACGAGCAGGTCGGGGTGACCGAGGAGCGCCGCCGCGAGCGCGACTCGGCGTTGCATCCCGCCGGACAGCGTTCGGATCCGTCGATGCATCTCGTCGGTCAACCCGACATCGGCGAGCACGCGGCGCACCTCATCGCGCCGGGTCGTTCGGTCGGTGATCTCCTTGAGCACAGCGACGTAATCGACGAGGTCGTAGGCGCTGAAGTTGCGGTACAGACCCGCCTCCTGGGGGAGGTAGCCGAGGCGTCGACGGATCGCCAGCCGCTCGGTCGGCGACGGCCGGGTCGAGACCAAAGACTCGGATCGTGCCGTTGTCCTGGGACAGCACCGTGGCGAGCATCCGCAGCAGCGTGCTCTTGCCGGCGCCATTCGGGCCGAGCAGGCCGATCACACCGCGCCCGCCCGACCAGTCGAAATCGTCGACCGCCGCGGTCGACCCGTACCGCTTCGACAACGATGTCAACTCGATCACTGCGTCGCCGCTCATCGCGACCTCCAGACGGGGAGCTCGTTGCGACGCAGGAACGTCACCGCTGCCGAACCCAGCGTGACCGCGACGAGCATCAGCTGCACCGATTGCCGCTCGACGGCCAGATTGCTCAGGTCGAGCGAAATCGTGCGTCGTCTCGGCCCCCACGACCACATCGCCACCAGGAGCGCCCACCCACACGCCAACGTCAACGCGACGCGTCTCGGATCGACCCACGTCGAGATCGCCACGACGAATGCAGTCAACGCCAGGCCCGGGAGCAACCAGACCGCCACGTCGTCGAGCCCGACGGGGACGAAGACACTGGCGACGGCGACCGCGACCAGCGCCGCCCCACTGGACAACAGCGCTCGCAAGTACGGCAACCGGCCGGACGCGAGTGGCGTCGCCATGGCGAGTTGTCCCGCCGGATCGATGCCGGTCTGGAACGCCAACACCGCGCCGATCACGGGAGCGAGCGGGGCGAGCATCACGAAGAGCGGCAGGGATGCCCGCGGTGCCACCGCCGCGGCGATCGCAACGCTGATCACCACGGCAACTGCGACGCTGAGGGTCGCCGCCAACAGCAGTGGACTCGACGTCGACACCCGCAACGCAGTCGTAGATGACCGCAACGGCCGTCCGGTCACGTCGATTCGGTCGGCGATGCGCAACCACACGTCGTCGGCGCCGTCGGGCGCCGCCGTGGAGCGCAGGAGATTCAGCTCGCTGCGACACCGGTCGCATTCGAGCAGGTGTGCCTCCACCGACGCCCGAGCGAACGTCGGAACCGTGTGGTTCACATAGCGCTCGAGTTCGTGGTCACTCACGTGCCACTGGTCGACGCTCGTCATGTCAATGCCTCCCGCATCTCTCGTTTCGCCCGCATCATCCGAGTCTTGACCGTGCCTGATGGGATGCCGAGCAATCGGCCGGCCTCCTGGCAACTGAGCCCATCGAGCACGGTGGCTTGCACCACCATCCGCAGCTCCGGTGACAACCGCCCCAGCGCGAGCCCGACGTCGCCGTGTTCGACACCGACCAGCAACTCGTCCTCGGCCGACAACAACTCGGGCGACCGCTGGGCCATCAATCGTTCGCGCAGCGACTTGCGTGGTCGCATCACATGGAGGAGTCGTCGGATCCCGATGCCCCAGATCCACGCCGCCACTGGGCCGGTTGCTCGGAACTTGTCGGCCGAACCCCACACGGCGACAAACGTGTCCTGCACCGCTTCCTCCACCATCGAGCGGTCGGAACACCGGTAGGCGAGGCGAATCGACAGCCACGGCTCGTGTCGCGCGTACAGCTCCTGGAGCGCGCCACGATCGCGGTCGACGACGGCTGCGACCAGCTCAGCGTCGCTGCGTCCGTCTGGACACCCCCGTGACATGCCCAACTGTGCCACTGAACACGTCCCTCGGTTCACCGAATTCATCCGCAGGGGGTCACGCGGCGTCGCCGAAGCTGAGCCCGCACTCGCCGGTGACATGACGGACGATCGCCGGCGTGAGCGTATGCGACGTGTCGATCGCGAGGTCGGTGCCTTGCTGGGTGCTGAACACCACGTCGAGCCGGTAGTCGACGTCCGCGAGGTACTGCGTGTACTCCGCGAAGGCATCGACGTACGCCGTGACGTCGGATGCGATCGATTCCGGAGCAGCATCGCCCGCCCGTTCGAACCAGATCGCCGCCTCCTCGAACGTCTTCTGCGTCTCGGTGGGACTCGATGATTCGGTGGGCTCGAGCAGCACGATCAGGTGTGCCATCGCCTCGCAGAATCGGTCGCCGGACGCCGCAGTCGACTCACCGCCGTCGTCGTGCGGCTCACCGCCCTGGAGACCCGTGCACGAAGCCAGCGACAACGCCGTTGTTGTGAGCAGGGCTCCCAGCAATCGGTTCATGCGCGAGCACCAGACCGGCGAGCGACGAGATGGACCAACCCGAGCACGCCGCCCAACGCGATCAGCAAGCACGCAAGGATCACGGCGAAGAAGCCCAGGAACCATGCGTCGATGCCGACGCCCGAGCCGACGATCACGGCGAGGACGAGGACCGCCCCGACGACGAGGGGTTTCCACCAGGACCTGGCGAAGACGGACCACTCGGACCGACCAATGCGATGGTGCTCATTCATGTCTCATGGTTCCGGTGAACCCGCCGTCCGGTTCGCCGGAACAATGGATTGGTCGGGTGGACCCGGGCGAGTGAGAGGAGACGCCATGAACACCGGTCGCAACAAGGCCGTGGTCCACCGCCTGTTCGACGAGATCTGGACCGGCAGGAAGTTCGAGGTGATCGACGAACTGTATGCGTCCGATTACGTCGTCGATCACCGCCATACCCACCGCTACGGGTGGGGCGCGACTCGATTCGCGAGATGGTGGAGCGAGCCTGGCCGACGATGCCCTTCACTTCGCTCGTCGCAGCACCCACAACCAACCACAACGATGAGCGAAACCGCCGTATCCGGTCACTTCGCTCATCGCAGCACCCACAACCACCCCAACGATGAGCGAAACCGCCGCATCCGGTCACTTCGCTCATCGCAGCACCCACAACCACCACAACGATGAGCGAAACCGCCGTATCCGGTCACTTCGCTCATCGCAGCACCCACAACCACCCCAACGATGAGCGAAACCGCCGTATCCGGTCGCTTCGCTCATCGCACGAACTACGTTCGCCGGATGGAGAACCTCACAGGGAAGACGGCCGTGGTCACCGGAGCAGGGTCGGGCATGGGGAGGGCCTTCGCCGAACGGTTCGCTCGCGCCGGCATGAACGTCGTGCTCGCCGACGTCGAAGAGCCCAAGCTCGCTGAGGCCGTCGCCGCGATCACCGCCACCGGCGCGCAGGCGATCGGTGTGCCGACCGACGTCACCGACGGCGACGCGGTCGATCGCCTCCGAGATGCCGCCATCGAGGCGTTCGGACGAGTGCACGTGCTCTGCAACAACGCCGGCGTCGCCGGCGGGCCGGCCTCGGGTGGCGAGTGGGTGCTCGAGAACGAGTGGCGGTGGGTGCTCGAAGTGAACCTGTGGGGTGTGATCCACGGACACCGCGCCTTCCTGCCCCACCTCGTCGAGGGCGGCGAGGGACACATCGTCAACACTGCATCGATGGCCGGACTCGTCCCGGGTCACTCCGCCTACAGCGCCAGCAAGTGGGCGGTCGTCGGCATCACCGAGGGCCTGTACCAGACGATGAGGATGCGAGGCACCGGCGTCGGCGTCTCATGTCTGTGCCCGGGTTGGGTCGACACCCAGATCGACCGATCAGAACGCAACCGCCCCGAGTGGGCGGCACCAGGCCTCGGTGTCGAGGCCAGCGCCGAGGAGGCGGCGATCCGGGCGTTCGTGTCCGAGCAGCTGCGGTCGGGCATGCAGCCCGATGCGGTCGCCGACCTGGTGCACGATGCGATCGTGGCCGGCCAGTTCTGGATCTTCACCGACGACCAGATGGTGCAGTCGCTCGCCGGCGACTACGAGGCGATCCTGACGGGCACGAACCCGCCGGACCGAGTCTTCGGCGGCTGAGCCGTTGGCAGTCACACCGACCCCTTCGAACGATTGAGGTCACCGCGCCCGACGGCGACATCGCGCTGGTCACGCTGAACCGACGCGACCGACCAATGCAATGACCTCGGCGTGGAGTTCGTCGGGTTCGACGGTCTCGCCTGGGATACCGAGAATGTGTTCGGCGACGTGGAATGGTTGGCAGAGGTACTGATCGAGTTCGTCGGTCATCGCCGCACGAGCCTGTTCAGCGAGGGCAGCCATCCGCGGTGTCGCGACGAGGCTCCACGACTCGGGGCTGATCGCCGGCCATCTCCCGCCGGCGGCCCGTTCTGCGTCGAACGCGATCGAGGCCAGAAACGGTCGGGTGCCGTGTCGGGGTGGTTCCGGCGTGGAGTGCAGCGGTGCGACCACGATGGTGGTGCCTGGACGCTCGGCGAGTTCCATCAACCGCTGGTCGACGGTGAGGCGGTGGCCGGTCTCGTTGAACACGACCAACAGACCCCCCTGCGCAGCGGCGACCATCCCGGTATCGAGTGCGGCGGTCTTGTCCCGATCTGGTGCGTCGGGTGCGGCAAGGGCCAACAGGACGTGGTCGGCGATGCCACTCTCGGCAACGACGTGGTGCACGTCGCCGAGGTCGAGCGGTGACGGTACGAAGCCGGTCCACACGACGCTCTGCCCGGTGATCGCTGCTCGCCGCGAGAGCTCACAGAGCAACACGATCGCCCCCGATCCATAGCCAGGTGCCAGGTGGACGAGTCCTTGTTGGGGCAGCGGGCACCACAGGTCGATCGCCTTGATGCCCGTCGCGGCCGACGGCGCCTGCGTGGCGACGAAGGCCTGATAGGACGACGGTTGTCCGCCGGCACTGCGCAACATCTCGGCGACGTCGTCGTAGCCGCGAACCGTTGCGACATCGAGCGGGGTGAGACCTGCGAAGGCGGGTCGGTTGGGGTCGGCGCCGCGAGACAGCAGCAGTGTGAGCACGTTCACGTCGTGTTGCGCCGCAGCAACCCAGACGGGGTTCTCGCCCCCGGTACAGCTGCATCCGACATCGGGATCCGCACCGCGGGAGAGCAGCAGCTCGACCATCACCGTGTCACCACGCTCGACGGCACGCAACAGCGGTGTGCCACCTCCCGTCGTCCACGGGAGCCGATGGCGACGACTCTCCTCGGTGGTCCAGTCCTCGCGGACGTCGACGAGATCGGGACGCGAGTCCAGAAGCGCGGCAACCAGAGCGACGTCGCCCGTACGCATCGCCGAGTACATGCGCACGACGTCCGAGGGGTCTGATCCTGTCTCGTCGAAGACGAGTGGCGAGTTGTCCATGATCATCTCGCTTCCTTGTTGACGGATGCGCCCGCGTGCGGTGCGCATGCGCTTCTTGACCGTGCTCAGCGGCAGATCGCACAGTTCGGCAATGTCCGCAAGGCGCTGCCCGGCGAAGTAGTGCAAGGCCATCGGGAGTCGCTCGGTTGCCGGAAGCGCCTCGACCGCTCGCCGAACGCGGCGGGCCTCGTCGGCGGCGACGACCTCATCGTCGACCCCGGGCGCCACCACGTCGAAGGACGCCGCGACCCGGCTCGGACGTGCCACACGGGCTGAGGATCGGGTGATCGCCATCAACCAGCCCGGCAGCGCCGCCGGGTCGCGCAGCGTGGCGATCTTCACGTAGGCCGTGGCGAACACTTCCTGGGCGATGTCAGCGGCGAGGTGCTGATCACCACACCAGCCATACGCAGCTGCCAGCACGGTGGGAGTGAACTCCTCGACGATCGCCGCAAACGCGGTGGCATCGCCGGCGCACGCTTTGGCGACGATGTCAGGTTCCATACTCAACAGAGTCGCGCAGCGCCCGAACGGATACCCCTCGTTCAGGTCGGATCGTCCACGACATCGGCGTCGTGGATGTCGGCGTCGTCGGGGTCCGAATCGAGTGGATCGACTTCGAGGTAGATGCATTCACCGGGACAGTGCTCGGCAGCATCGATCGCGGCCTCCTCCTGGCGGGTGGGTACCGGTCGTGCTCGTCCTGGGTCGGCGACCACCACATTGCCCTCGTGGACGTAGCCGAGGCCATCTTCGAGCACCACGAAGAGATCCGGGCAGCGATCGACGCACAGCCCGGCACCGGTACAACAGTCCTGATCGATCCACACCTGCATCAGCCACTCCTTCCGAGGAAATCCTTGGTGACCGCGGCGGCGTGGTCGGGATCGTCGATCCACGGCGCGTGACCGGCACCCGCCATCATCTCGAGTTCGGCATTCGGAAGCTGGCCGACAAACTCCCGAGCGATGTCAGCGCCGCCGTTCGGGTCGTCCTCGCCCCACAGGAAGTACACCGGCGAGCCGATGTCGGCCAGCAACCGTTCGGGCAACAGCACCCGTTCATTCAGGCCATGGATCGGCGAGACGAGCTTCGGCGACGCTTCGAACTCGTTACGCATGGTGTGCGTGTCGCGCAACAACGACACGTACCAGTCGAGCGATGCTTGATCGAAGCGGCCCGATTCGAGCGCAGCGCCGAGACCGATCTGGCGCAGCAGCATCCGCACGGCACGCTCCGTTGGCGGCACCCTCGCCATCAGCCAGCCGACGCCGCCGAGGCTGCCGAGCCTCATCGCCAGCGGCACCTTGGCCATCGGCGCGCCGAAGGGCCAGCTGAACTCCAGGACCTTGTCGATGCGGTCAGGGTGTGCCGCGGCGCCACGAAGAGCGAAGTATCCGCCGTACGACGTCGCCACGACGTGTGCCTCGGCCAGTCCGAGCACATCGAGCAGATCGGCGATCAGATTGTCGGCGTACACCTCGATGTCGGCGATGTCGCCGGGGGGCGTCGGGAGCGGATCGCTGAGCCCGCATCCAGGACGATCCAACAGGATGCACCGGAACCCACCGAGCCTGGCGACCAGCGAAGCCCAACTCGATCCACCGTTCGAGGCGCCGTGAACGAACACGACCGGTGGACCCGAGCCGACCTCCTGTACCCGAGCTGCGCAATTCGCTCGATCGAGGTGTAGCCACCGCTCAGTCGGCGCGACACCGACGGATTGCCACAGGCGTCGTTCCGCTTCACGGAACCGAAGCTCGTTCACCCCCACTCAGACCCCCGGTCTCGAACGCATGGGTTCGAGCGCCGGCCACCGACTTCCCTCCACAGCGGCGGACCGAATGGCTTCGCGGCAGCGTCGCACCACCACATCGATCGGTCAACCACCGTTGTAGACCTGTTCCGTGGACGGGCAGATTCGGTTCGTGGAAAGCCGAGTGAATGCCGGAGCGGCTGACACACTCAGTCGGCTTCGGCGTCTCGGCTGACAGACTGATCGCATGTGGTGGTTGGCCCATGGACAGCACGACCCGCCCCCGGCGCGGGCGTGGTTGTCACCGCATGAACGCGAGCATCTCGACACCATTCGTTTCACGAAACGCCGCGACGAGTACATCACGCGTCGTTGGACCGCCAAGCAGGCCATCGCCACCGTCCTCGACGTCGGCAGCACGCACGACGATCTGACCCGAATCGAGATCCGCCATCACCCGAGTGGTGCTCCGTACGTACAACTCGACGGCGCACCGGTCGACATCGACGTGTCGATGACCGACCGTTCTGGGTGGGCCGTGTGCGTCGTCGGCTCGCCCGGGGCCACGACGCCCGGTGCCATTGGCGTCGACCTCGAGGTCGTCGAACCTCGCAGCGAGCGGTTCGTCGCCGACTACTTTACCGCTGCCGAACGAGCACTCGTCGCCGGCCTGCCGGCCGAGCGCCGCGACGAGGCCGCCAACCTGATCTGGTCGGCGAAGGAAGCGGCGTTGAAGGTGCGCCAGGTCGGGCTCCGCGTCGACACACGCACCGTCGAGGTCGATCTCCACGGCGATCGCGAGGTCGACGGATGGACGGCGATGACGGTGGTCGGCGTCGACGGTCCGATGCCCGGCTGGTGGCGGCGCAACGGTGTGTTCCTGCTCACCGTTGCGTTCGCCGAGCCTGCGGAACCTCCGACGCTGTTGTCGACATCGAGCAGTCTCGACACCGCCGTGCCACAGCACTCGTGGGTGACGTCACCCACCTGCTGACAGCCTCAGGTCGAACGCTCCATGCCCCGCTCCAGGGCATCAACGATGTACGGGCGCAGTTCCGACGCGGCGATGATCCGATCGACGGAGCCGACGCGGAGCGCCCGGTCGATGGTGTGAATCGCGTCGAACTCGTCGGCCACCTGACCGAGCATCTCGGACCGCACCTCGTCGGTGACAGCGGCGAGTGCGTTGCGAAGTCGAGTCGCTTCGGTGCCCGCGGCGTCAGCAGTCGCGGCACGGGCGTCTCGAACGCGAGGATCCGATTCCGTCCGCTTCTTGACTTCCCGAGCAAACACCGTCGCTGCTGCCGGCGCACCACCGATCACCGATGCGAACGATCCTTCGACCGCCGCGATCTCCATCGCCGCGTTCAGCGCCTTCGAGAACACCACGAACGCTCCTCCGTGGTACCGCGACACCACGACGAAGACGATCGGGCCCTCGAAGTTGGTGACCGCACGTCCGATCTCCGCGCCGAACTCCAGTTGGCGGCGGCGCATCGATTCGGGCGAGCCGTCGAACCCGGACAGGTTGGCCAGCACGACGAGCGGTCGATTGCGACTGGCGGCGTTGATCGCCCGCGCCGCCTTGCGAGACGCATGCGGGAACAACGTGCCCGACGTCCACGCTGGCGGGCCGTCCGCCGGAACGAATCCCTTGCGACCCACGGTGTGCGACTCGATACCGAGCAGGCACACCGGAATCCCACCGATCGTCGTGTCCCAGACGATCGACGTGTCGCCATCTTTCAGATCCTTCCAGCGTTCCAATGGCTCGCTGTCGACGTCCCCGACAGCGCCCATCACCGAGCGCATGTCGAAGGGCTGCTTGCGCTCGGGGTTCAGTTCCGCCGAGAACACATCTCCGACCGTGGTGAACGGCGAGGCGGCCAAGGCCGCGTGGGGACTCGAGCGGACGTCGCGATCGACCGGGTCGGTCGTCGGTCGTCGCCGCGGGAACCGTTCGCCGGGAACGACGTAGGTCAGCTCGTAGTGGCGCAACAGCAGCGCACACGCCTCCGGGAACGAGCCGGCCCAGTAGTGCGCCTGGCCGTTGGGGCCCATCACACGGTGGTAGCCACCGATACCGAAGTTGTCCTCAGCGCTCACCGCCCCCGAGAAGTCGAGGGCCTGCTTGCCGGTGAGCACCATCGCCGACGACGGTGTCATCACGAGGATGCCCTTGGTGTGCGTGAGCATCGTCGCTTCCGCGTTCCAGTACGGCTGTCCACCGACGTTGATGCCGGTCACGACGATGTTCACCTCGCCACCGGCCTGCGTGAACTCGATCAGACGGCGCAGCGTCAACGCGATCCAGTCCATGTTCTCGGTTCCCGAGTCCATGGCGATGAGCGCACCGCTCGACACTGCAAACCACTCGACCGGAAGATGATGTTCGAGCGCGTAGGCGAGCGCTGCGTTGATCCGACGACACTCGGGCTCCGCAAGGTTGCCGAGACCCTGCGTCGGGTCGGAGAGGATGGCCACCCGCTGCATGCCCTCAGGCACCACGGAGGTGTGGTTCGTCATCAGTCCAACCACCAGGTGGGCAGTGTGCGTGCCCGGCTCGCGATGCACAGGCAGGAGGCGGTCGTCGATGTCGAGTTCGAGTTCCACGAACGTGTCGGCCTGCAGGCCGTCCTCGGATGCCCGCTCGGTGAGGAGTCGGACGATCTCGTGGGGATACGGCGAGCCGAAGCGAGCCGCCGTGAGGATCTTCTGCTGGTAGCTGGTCAGTGGCCGAACCGGCTGGTTACCCGCCTCGTCCTCGCGCACCAACAGTTGCCCACCGACCTGTTCGATGTGCAGCACAGCGACGCCGCGACCGCGAAGGTCCTCGTTGGAGTCAGCGTCGGCGATGGGCGGCCGCACCTTGAGCACCACCTTCTCCAGGCCGACACGGCCAGCCATCGGAGCGAACCGGTGCGCCAACCGCAGCGTCTCGTCCCGAGACAGGGTCCACGGGGCACCCACGTCGAGCACCAGACGGTTGGCGACCGGTCGATCGCGAGGCGCATAGCGGGCCAGCTCCGACCGCATCGCCGCGAATGCCAGCATCGCGACCCGTTCGAGGCGCGGGTAGGTCACTTCGGCGGTGACCGGGTCGCGGGCGGGCACGAGCTCGCGGACCTCACCGACGGCGAACAGCCGGTGGTCGCTCGGATTCGTCCGCGCGACTCCGTCGAACACGTAGACGTCCTCGGGCGACGGACGCCGTTCCAGTTCGAAGTTCGACAGTCGCCACAGTTCCAACCGTTCGCCCAGCATCGGGTGCAGATTGCGGTACAACGGGTTCTCGACGAACGAGCCGTCGGGTCCACCGTCGAGCGTGACATGTTGCGACCGCGAACGCACCTCGACCGGACCGGTCGCACTGCTCACGGTGACGTCGAACCGCCGCACCGGCCGACCGAAACGGCAGCGACGCGCCTGATCGCTCACGGCACCCACGGTCTCGACGATGTCGCTCCCCGCTTCGTCGCGCCACGAGGTCACATCGACGATCACGTCCTGACCGGCAGGCAACGAATCGAGGTGGGTGGCCACCGCTTCAGACCAATTCGCCATGACATCGAACGGGAGGTACCCGACGACGAGCAGCGTGTCGGGATCCGCTGCGAGATCACCACGCTCATCGGCGGCGCGCATGGTGGCCGTGGCGAACTGGTGACCATCGACGTCGTGAAACGAGATCTCGCCGACGTCGCTGATTCGGTAGTACCGCCGGATGTGGATCTCGAGCACCAACTGGCGCAGTGCGGTCGGTGTTGCGGATCCTCTGCTCCCCACGAGTCGAGCACCAACGAGCGCAGCGGCACCGGGCACCACACGACCCGTTCGATGCGTTCGGCGCGATCGTCGGCCTTGGGATGGGCCGCGAGGTAGGCCATGTGGCCGGCCATCTCCTCGACGAGGTCTGCGGCCGCCGCTTCCATCGGCGGTTCATCGAAGTAGTGGAACCGGACATCGCGAGCCAGGTCGGCGATGGCTTGCTGACGGCCCTGGGTGGCATCAGCCAGCCGGTCGAGACGCGCCCCACCGCGGCGTCGGCAAGGCGGGCCAGCGCCGGCCGGTGCACCAATCGCCGATCGAGAATCGCAGCAACCACCGTGCCGAGTTCGTTCAGGCGGGCCAACGATCGGAACAACCATGTCATGGCGGACTCGAGAGCCGGTGTCCGGTCCAGCCCATCGACGCCGTAACGCGCCAAGGCCCGCTCC
>CAVUJG010000003.1:0-51659 GCA_963741755.1 Ilumatobacteraceae bacterium
GAGGGCACGGTGACGAATGTCGCCGGGTTCGCCCAGTTGGCCGACGACGTCCGCGCAGTCATCGACTACCTCCACAACAACGAAGTCGTGGTCGATCCGGAGACCGGGGATGGGTTCTTCATCGATCCCGTCTTCACCGGGTCGTGCGACGACCAGGCAAAGATGGTCGAAAAGCTGAACACGGCGGTCGACCCCAATCCGCCGACGGTGACGATCACCGCCGCACCGGAGACGCTCACGACGGCGACCGATGCCACGTTCGAGTTCACCGCGAACGCGGACGCCGCGAGCGTGCTGTGCGTGCTTGACGGAGGTCCGATCGAGCTGTGCAAGAGCCCCA
The DNA here is from genome assembly GCA_963741755.1 of Ilumatobacteraceae bacterium. Classification (GTDB taxonomy): domain Bacteria; phylum Actinomycetota; class Acidimicrobiia; order Acidimicrobiales; family Ilumatobacteraceae; genus Sva-07. The sequence continues at coordinate 341 of CAVUJG010000003.1, forward strand.
AGACCTACACCGGTCTGGAGCCCGGAGAGCACACCTTCACGGTGATTGCAGGATCCGTCGCCGGCAACTTCGTGTCGGACACGTACACCTGGCGGATCGTTCCGCCCGGTGAGGATTCGATGATCATGTCGCTGACGCCGGTGCGCTTCGCCGACACGCGGCCTGGCTGGGTGGCTGCCGATGGCCTCTTCTACGGATGGGTCCGGTGCCGGCTGGCGGTGTCGTGCAGGTCCAGATTGCGGGTCGTGGTGGCTGTGCCGGTTGGTGCGAAGGCGGTGGTTGCCAACGTGACGTTGGTGGGTGCTGCTGCGCCTGGGTTCGCCACGGTGTTCCCGTGTGGGACGAGGCCGGATGCGTCGAGTGTGAACTACTTGGCGTTGACGAACGAGGCGGTTGCCAATGAGGTGATCGCCAAGTTGTCGCCGACGGGTTCGATCTGCGTGTACACGTCGGCGCAGGCCAACGTCGCTCGTCGATGTTGCCGGCTACGTGCCGGCGTCGTCGGACTTCGTGTCGTTGACTCCGGTGCGGTTGGCTGACACTCGGCCGACTCCGGTGGCTGCTGGCGGGATCCTGGAGGTCCCGATTGCGGGTCGTGGTGGCGTGCCGGTCGGATGCGAAGGCGGTGGTTGCCAACGTGACGTTGGTGGGTGCTGCTGCGCCTGGGTTCGCCACGGTGTTCCCGTGTGGGACGAGGCCGGATGCGTCGAGTGTGAACTACTTGGCGTTGACGAACGAGGCGGTTGCCAATGAGGTGATCGCCAAGTTGTCGCCGACGGGTTCGATCTGCGTGTACACGTCGGCGCAGGCCAACGTGCTCGTCGATGTTGCCGGCTATGTGCCGGCGACGTCGGACTTCGTGTCGTTGACTCCGGTGCGGTTGGCTGACACCCGGCCGACTCCGGTGGTTGCTGGCGGGATCCTGGAGGTCCCGATTGCGGGTCGTGGTGGCGTGCCTGGCGGATGCGAAGGCGGTGGTTGCCAACGTGACGTTGGTGGGTGCTGCTGGCGCCTGGGTTCGCCACGGTGTTCCCGTGTGGGACGGTGCCGGACGCGTCGACTGCGAACTATCGCGGCGCGACGAACGAGGCGGTTGCCAATGAGGTGATCGCCAAGTTGTCGCCGACGGGTTCGATCTGCGTGTACACCAACGCAGCGGCCAACGTCCTCGTCGACGTGGTCGGGCACATGTGACCGTACTCAGCGGTTGTTTCATCGGCGGGAGCTTTCACCTCCTGCCGATGGGACCAACGAGAGCGACACCTTCGGGTGTCGCTCTCGTCGCGTGGAGGATTCGGCTCCGGAAGGTTCCGGAGCCGACCGCGTCGGGAACATCTCGACCATGGACCGTCAACATTTCCTCAAGTTCGGGTCGTATCCGGCCGATGATCGCTCATGAGACTGATCCGCCTCGGCGCGCTCGTCGGCAGCGTTGTGCTGCTGGTGGCCACGACGGTCTCGATGTTCAACAACCGCTCGGAGCTGCGCAGCGAACAGGACGCTCGCGTGACCGCAGCGGTGCTCGTGTCGGACCAGTCCGTCGAGAGCACGATCATTCGTGCCGCCGCCGTGTCCGATCTTGCAAACGAGTTGACCGATCCCGCCGACCTTGCCCGCTCCTTCGGTGCTGACGTCTCCGCGTGTGTCTCTGCGGGAGACGAAGGACGCTGCACCGACGTGGATCTCCTCGCACTGTCCGGCTTCGGTGAAGCCGCAGCTGCGTCGACGCAGGCAGGCGAGCCGGCGCTCGTCGTCGACGAGACGACCGACTCGTTGCTGCTGGTCAACCGCCAAGGCGTGACTGCGGCGTTGCGCTTGCCCGCCGACGCGCTCATCGATGCCCGCGCCGCCGCCACGATCGCCGAATACGGCGCCGATGTCGAGATCGTGCTGTCCAGCGCTCCGGCCGGCGCCGACGAACGCTCCGGTCCGTTGAGCGTCGACGGACGCCGGGTGGTCACCGACACGCTCGGGCTACCGAACGATGGCGGTTCGGTGCGGGTGACCGCATCGATCGTCGACGATGTGGGTCTCCTCGGCGACGGCGCGTTCGGCTATCTCATGCTGCTCGCGCTGGGCACCGTGCTGATGGCGCTGGCCGGGTGGACATTCCTCCTCGATCGACGCACGCTCGAGCGGCGTGCCACGACCGATGAGCTGACCGGTCTCGTCAACCGTCGCGAGTTCGAACGCATCACCGAAGAGGAACTGCTCGCAGCCGAACGGTTCAACACCGGTGTGTGCCTCATGCTGATCGACCTCAACGGCTTCAAACAGATCAACGACACGCTCGGACACCAGTTCGGCGACCTCGTGCTGCAGGCTGCCGCAGCCCGACTGAAATCGGCCGTTCGCGACACCGACGTGGTCGGTCGATGGGGCGGCGACGAGTTCGTGATCCTGCTGCCCGGCATCGAGGACGGCACCGGCGTACGTGCCAGTGCCGAGCGCATCGGTCGGTCTCTCGCTGACACGGCGATCGTGGGCGACGTCATCATCACCGCCGCGATCGGGGCGGCATTGTTCCCTCGACACGGTCGGGAACTCGACGACCTCATCAGCGCCGCCGACGTTGCGATGTACAGCGCGAAGTCGACGGGGGTGACCTATCGGCTCGCAGATGTCCACGCGGTCGAGCTCGCCGCCGCCGAGCTGAGATCGACGTCGGACTACCTCGGCCCGGATCGCCGTCGGCATCCGTCCGACACCGAGGCTGTCGCTCGAGACTGACCCGGGGCCTCGCGCTCCTGCGAGGCGTGCGTACAGTTGCGCTGTGGCTCCGACCGATCCGCTCACCACGAAGCTCGCCGGTTTCGGCACGACGATCTTCGCCGAGATGTCGGCGCTGGCCGTCGAGACCGGAGCGATCAACCTCGGCCAAGGCTTCCCGGACACCGACGGGCCGACGGAGGTGCTCGACGCTGCCGTCGACGCGATTCGCGCCGGTGTCAACCAGTACCCGCCGGGTCCCGGGATGCCTGAACTCCGGAGCGCGATTGCGGAACACCAGCGTCGTTGGTACGGCATCGAACTCGACCCGGGGAGCGAGATCGTGGTGACTGCGGGCGCGACCGAAGCCCTCGCTGGAGCGCTGCTCGGGATGCTCGACAACGGCGACGAGGTCATCGTCTTCGAGCCGATGTACGACAGCTACCAAGCGTGCATTGCGCTCGCGGGTGCCCGCGCCGTACCGGTGCTGCTCGCTCCCGACGCGACCGGTCGGTATGTGTTCGATCCCGATGAACTCGCAGGCGCCGTGTCCGATCGCACGAAGATGATCCTGGTGAACACACCGCACAACCCCACCGGCAAGGTGTTCACCCGCGACGAGCTCGAAGAGATCGCCCGTGTTGCGATCGAACGCGACCTCATCGTGGTCACCGACGAGGTGTACGAACACCTGCTGTTCGATGGTCGGACGCACGTGCCGATGGCGACGCTGCCCGACATGGCCGAACGCACGCTGACGATTTCGTCGGGCGGCAAGACCTTCCACACGACCGGCTGGAAGATCGGTTGGATGTCGGGTCCGGAACCCCTGGTGACTGCCGCCAAGACCGCCAAGCAGTTCCTGACCTACGTCAACGGTGCGCCCTTCCAGCCCGCGATCGCGGTCGGGTTGGGGCTGCCCGATGCCTACTTCCAGGAGCTCGTTGCAACACTGCAGACCGCCCGCGACCACCTCGTGGCCGGGCTGCGTCGGGCGGGATTCACGGCCTACGAGCCCGAGGCGACCTATTTCACGACCGTCGACATCCGACCGCTTGCCGCCGACGGCGATGGCATGGCCTTCTGCCGGTCGCTGCCGCAACGGTGCGGCGTGGTCGCCGTTCCGAACGAGGTGTTCTACGCCCGACCCGAACATGGCCGCCACCTCGTGCGATTCGCGTGCTGCAAACGCATCGAGGTGATCGACGAAGCAGTCGAGCGACTCGTCGCAGGTTTCGGATCATGACGGCCGTGCGCGTTGCGGCGATCCAGCACGACATCGCCTGGCACGACCGATCCGCGAACTTCGCCCATCTTCGCCCGCTGATCGCCGGTGCGGTCGCAAGCGGGGCCCGCGTGGTGTTGGTGAGCGAGACGTTCTCGACCGGGTTCTCGTTCGACTCGCCCGACATCGCCGAGCCCGAAGGCGGCCCCTCGTCGCAGTTCCTCGCGGAGATGGCCTCGACGCACGGTGTGTGGGTGGGCGGCTCGTGTCCCGAGATCGCTCCGGAAGCGCCTGCCGGCGACCAGCGCCCGTCCAACGTGTTCGTGCTCGTCGCGCCCGACGGCACGCAACACAGGTATCGAAAGATCCATCCGTTCTCGCACGCCGACGAGGAGCGGTACGTCCGCGCCGGCACCGAGTTCGTCACCGTCGACATCGAGGGGCTTCGCTGCGCACTCTTCGTGTGTTACGACCTGCGCTTCGCCGACGAGTTCTGGGCGTTGGCGACCGACGTCGACGCATATCTGATCGTTGCCAACTGGCCCGCCAAACGTCGGTTGCACTGGTCGACGCTGCTGCGGGCACGAGCGATCGAGAACCAGGCCTACGTCGTCGGCGTCAACCGTGTGGGTTCAGGCGGAGGTCTCGACTACTCCGGCGACAGCGCGATCATCGACCCGCTCGGTGAGATCCTCGCGACCGGTGCGGGCGTCGAGACCGTGCTGCTCGCCGACCTCGACACCGCTCACGTCGCGTCGACGCGTTCCCACTTCCGCTTCCTGCAGGACCGCCGCTGACCCGCGTTGCACGAATGCCCGGTCGGTCGGCCCACCGAAATTCGGTGCGGACGTCGCGCTGGGCGCGATGGTGGCTCCGAAGTTCGGCAGAGGTGTGGCGCAGGCCGGAAATTCGGTGCGGACGTCGCGCTGGGCGCGATGGTGGCTCCGAAGTTCGGGGAACGGCGTGGGATCAGGGTTGCCGTGAGGTCTGGCGCATCTGCATCGACACGCGGATCCCGTATGGCGTGTCCTGCTGGCCGACCTCGACGAACCCCCGGCGAGCGTGGAACGAGAGCGACGGCTCGTTCGGCGGATCGACGTTCACCTCGAGCGCGAGGTGCGACTCGCCGGCGTCGACCATCAGCCGGTCGACCTCGGCGTAGAGCAGGGTGCCAAGGCCGCGACCCTGGGCGGTGGTGTCGAATGCAACCCTGTCGAGGTACATGAAGTCGTCGTAACGCTCGGTGAACCACCGGTAGTTGACCGAGTCGTAGCTGCTGTCCGAGCGCATCACCAGGCAGAACCCCGCAATGGCCCGGTCGAGTTCGACGGCAAGGGCGATCGGGCTCTCGGTGAGCAGGTAGGCCATCCGGTCGGCGTCGACCGAGCCGACCTCGGGCACATTGGCCTGGTTGATCTCGAGGATACGGGCGAGGTCGTCGAGCTGGATCGGACGGATGACGACGGAGTGTTCGGCTGGCGGCACGCGCCGCACGGTAACCGCGTTGGTGGTTCGCCGCCGCCTGCCATACGGTGCGCAGCCGTGACGTCGGTGATCAGTGCCCGCAACCTGCGCAAGGAGTTCGGGGACTTCGTGGCGGTCGACGGCATCGACTTCGACGTCGCTCCGGGCGAGTCGTTCGGCTTTCTCGGTCCGAACGGTGCCGGGAAGACATCGACCATGCGAATGATCGGATGCGTGTCGCCGATCACGTCCGGCACCATGCGGATCTTCGATCTCGACCCCGAACGGGACGGGCCGGCGATCCGCGCTCGAATGGGTGTGGTGCCCCAAGCCGACCAACTCGACTCGGAACTGACCGTCGTCGAGAACCTGGTGATCTACGGGCGCTACTTCGACATCCCCCGCGCCGAGTGCCGACGTCGGGCAGCCGAGCTGCTCGAATTCGTGCAACTCACCGAACGAGCTGACGAGCGGGTGGATCCACTGTCGGGCGGCATGAAGCGTCGGCTCACGATCGCCCGCTCGTTGATGAGCGAACCCGACCTGCTGCTGCTCGACGAGCCGACCACCGGCCTCGACCCGCAGGCGCGACACATCCTGTGGGACCGTCTCTACCGACTCAAGCAGCGCGGCGTCACGCTCGTGCTGACCACCCACTACATGGACGAGGCCGAGCAGTTGTGTGATCGGCTCGTGGTGATGGACGGTGGCCGCATCGTGGCCGAGGGGTCACCGCGCGGACTGATCGAACAGCACGCAACGCGAGAGGTGCTCGAGCTGCGGCTGCATCGAGACACGGTCGGCGACGCAGCCGAGCAGCCGGACCGTGATGCTGCTGCGCTCGCGACGATCGACGGCATCGGTGACCGCCAAGAGGTGCTGCCGGACCGCGTCCTGATCTACGCCCACGACGGTGAAGCGGCGTTGTCCGAGGTCCATGGTCGTGGCGTCGAACCCGTGGGAAGCCTCGTGCGCCGAAGCTCGCTGGAGGACGTCTTCCTCCGCTTGACCGGCCGCACCCTGATCGACTGATCGACCCGGCGACGATGAACACACCGACCACGGTTCGAGTCTGGGAGAGCGAATTCGCGGTCTACCGCAAGATCTGGCAGTCGCACGTGCTGCTCGCGTTCGTGCAGCCGTTGCTCTACCTGGTCGGCATCGGCATCGGCGTCGGTGCCTTGATCGACGACAACGCCGACTCGACGTCATCGCTCGGTGGCCTCACGTACTTCGAGTTCCTCGCCCCCGCACTGCTCGCCACGACGGCGATGATGAGCGCGGGCCAAGCGTCGTTGTGGCAGGTACTCGACGGCTTCTTCTGGGGTAACCGGTATCGGGCGATGGCGGCAACGCCACTCACGCCGAACGACATCGCGTCCGGATTGACCCTCTGGCACGCGACCCGCTGCCTGATCGGCGTGACCGGTGTTGCGGCGGTGCTCGCACTGTTCCCGGAGACCCGTTCATGGGGGCTGCTGTTGGCGATCCCCGCTGCGGTGCTCACCGGCCTTGCGTTCGCGCTTCCGATCACCGCATGGTCGTCGACTCGCTACAGCGGCGGATCGTTCCCGACGATCATCCGGTTCGGTCTGCTCCCGATGTTCCTGTTCGGCGGCGCGTTCTTTCCCATCGATCAACTCCCCAGTTGGCTGCAACCGGTCGCCTACGTGACGCCGCTGTGGCACGGGATTCAGCTCTGCCGCGGTGCCGTGATCGACTCGGTGAGCGCCGGCAACGTCGGCGTGCATCTCGCGGTGTTGGGGGCGTACATCATCGGCGGTTGGTTGGCCTGTCGGATCACGTTCGCACGGCGGTTGGCGCCATGACCATCGCTCTGCGCATCGTGCCGATCGAGGTGCTCACCCAGGCCAGACGTCCTCAGCGGATGGTCGAGCGCGGCGTGATGTTCTATCGCCACGCCTGGATGATCCTGGTGTCGGGCTTCTTCGAGCCGTTGCTCTACTTGTTGTCGGTGCAGGTCGGGTTCGCCGCGCTCGTTGGTGACATCGTCGTCGACGGCGTCGCCTACGACTACGCGCAGTTCGTGGCCCCGGCCCTCCTGGCGGCCTCGGCGATGAACGGGGCGATCTTCGATGCGACGGGCAACGTGTTCGAGAAGCTGCGTCACACGAAGCTGTACGACACGGTGCTGGCCACACCGATGACCGCTGCCGACGTTGCCGTCGGTGAGATCCTCTCGGCGGTCAGCCGCGGGGTGATCTACTCGATCGCGTTCGTGGTCACGATGTGGGTGATGGGGCTCGTCGGCTCGGCCTGGATCGTGTTGGCGATCCCGGTCTGCGCGCTGATCGCCTTTGCCTTCGCCGCGGCCGGGATGGCGTACACCACCTACATGCGCACGTGGTCCGATCTCGAGTACGTCAACGCCGTCACCCTGCCGCTGCTGTTGTTCTCGGCCACCTTCTACCCGGTGTCGAGCTACGGCGAGTGGGCTTGGGTGGTGCAGCTGAGCCCGCTCTATCACGGCGTTGCGGTCGTGCGTGGCCTCAATCTCGGCCAACTGGATTGGACGATGCTGGTCCACCTCGCCGTGTTGGTCGTGCTCGCCCTGATCGGCCTCGGCATCACCTCGCGCCGCATCAAAGGCCTCCTTCTCCGCTGACCCCGGTTCCCGCAGGCCCAGGTCTCCGGGAACCAGCGTGGTTCCCGGAGACCTGGGCTCGGGGAACCAGGACCTGACCACGACGGGCGGGTTCGGGGAACCACTCGTAGGCTGGATGCATGCTTTTCCGCAAGAACGCTTCCATGGTCGCTGCTGGCGATGCGCTGCCCGGCCGCACCGACCAGACGATGCCCGTTCCGGACGCGCACTTCGTCAACGGCAACCCACTGGCCGGCCCGTGGCCCGACGGCATGCAGACCGCCGCCTTCGCGATGGGCTGCTTCTGGGGAGTCGAGCGCAAGTTCTGGCAACTCGATGGCGTCCACTCCACGTTCGTGGGATACGCCGGCGGCTACACACCCAACGCAACGTACGAAGAGGTGTGCTCCGGCATGACCGGCCACACCGAGGCCGTCGTCGTGGTGTACGACCCCGAGGTCATCAGTTACGACCGGCTCCTGCAGACCTTCTGGGAGGAGCACGACCCGACTCAGGGGATGCGCCAGGGCAACGACGTCGGTAGCCAGTACCGCTCGGCGATCTTCGTCACCGATCCGTCGCAACAGCCGGTGATCGAAGCGTCACGGGCGATGTTCCAGGATCGCCTCACCGCCGCCGGATACGGCGAGATCACCAGCGAGGTGCTCCCGATCGACCTCGAGACCGGGTTCTTCTACGCCGAGCCATACCACCAGCAGTACCTCGCCAAGAACCCCAACGGTTACTGCGGCGTCGGCGGCACCGGCGTCAGCTGCCCCATCGGCCTCGCCACCTGAACTCGCAGAGCTCCCGCGCCCGACCAGCGCCACCGGCGAGCTCGTCCGATGGGAGCGCCGGTGCTGTGTGTGGGGTATCGCCGGGGTTGCGATGAGCGAAACCGCCGTATCCGGTCGCTTCGCTCATCGGTGGGGGGTTCGCCGGGGTTGCGATGAGCGAAACCGCCGTATCCGGTCGCTTCGCTCATCGGTGGGAGACGTAGCTGGCCCGACCGTTGAGTTACACCGACGTGCGACTGGCGCGTCGCTGACGGCGAGCTCGCCGCTCGACGATCTCGCTGATCGCAAGCGTGGCGACTGCGGCAACGATCCCGGCGACAACCCCGAAGGCGAGCCACGCCAGTACTCCGATGACGACGACGGCGAGTAGCCACGCCATGTTCCTCTTCGACACTTCGTCTCCTCTCGCCGAGTCGACGAATGATCGCATGCTGCGCTCGACAAGTCGGGCATTTCGGTGGCAGGGCAGCGTCGACAACTCGCCCCGACGCCATGGTCGTCTCGTGATCTACCATCGCACGCATGGCTGAACAGACCGGCGAGTACGGCAACGGCGAGCACCACGAGACGATCGATGCGCTGAGCGCGGAGAACCGCACGTTCCCGCCCTCGGAGGAGTTCAAGGCGAACTCACTCGTCACCGGAACCTTTCTGTACGACCAGGCGGCCGAGGACGACGAGGCGTTCTGGGCCCGCCAGGCATCGGGCCTCGTCGATTGGGCAACGCCGTGGGACACGATCCTCGAGTGGGATCTCCCGAACGCCAAGTGGTTCGTCGGTGGTCAGCTCAACGTCGCCTACAACTGCCTCGACCGCCATGTGCTCGGCGGCAGAGGCGACAAGGTCGCCATCCACTGGGAGGGCGAGCCCGGCGACACTCGGACGATCACCTATCGCGAGTTGCTCGACGAGGTCAGCCAGTTCGCAAACGTCTTGAAGGGCCTCGGCGTCGAGCGCGGCGACCGCGTCAACATCTACCTGCCGATGGTGCCCGAGGCCGCAGTCGCGATGCTCGCGTGCGCACGTATCGGTGCCGCGCACAGCGTCGTGTTCGGTGGCTTCTCGTCGCAGTCGCTCGCCGACCGCATCAACGACGCCGAGGCCAAAGTGCTGATCACCGCCGATGGCGGCTACCGGCGTGGCGAGGTGTTCCCGCTCAAGCCGGCCGCCGACGAGGCCTGCGCCGACACCCCGACGATCGAACACGTCGTGGTCGTCAAGCGTGGCGGCAACGACGTCGACATGGTCGATGGTCGCGACCACTGGTACCACGACCTGATGGACGGCGCTTCGACCGACTGCCCGGCTGAGCCCATGGACTCCGAGCAGCTGTTGTTCCTGCTGTACACCAGCGGCACCACTGGCAAACCCAAGGGCATCATGCACACGTCCGGGGGATACCTGACGCATGTCACCTACACCCACAAGTACGTGTTCGACCTCCACGCCGACACCGACGTGTTCTGGTGCACCGCCGACGTCGGCTGGATCACCGGGCACAGCTACATCGTCTACGGCCCGCTCTCCAACGGCGCAACACAGGTCATGTACGAGGGTGTCCCCAACCATCCTGGCAACGACCGCTTCTGGGAGATCATCGAGAAGTACGGCGTCACGATCTTCTACACCGCGCCGACCGCGATACGTACGTTCATGAAGTGGGGCGCCGGAGAGCCGGCCAAGCACGATCTGTCGTCGTTGCGCCTGCTCGGCTCGGTCGGCGAACCGATCAACCCCGAAGCATGGATGTGGTATCAGGAGCACATCGGTGGCGGTCGATGCCCGATCGTCGACACCTGGTGGCAGACCGAGACCGGGGGCATCATGATCAGCCCACTTCCCGGCGCCACCACCACGAAGCCGGGCTCGGCGACGTTCCCACTGCCCGGCGTGTCGGCTGAGTTGATCGACGACGACGCCAACCGGGTCGACGTCGGGGGCGGCTACCTCACACTCACGCGTCCGTGGCCCGGCATGCTGCGCGGCATCTGGGGTGACCCTGAACGGTTCCGAGAGACCTACTGGGCGCGATTCGAAGGTCGCTACTTCGCAGGGGACGGCGCCAAGCTCGACGACGACGGATATCTCTGGCTGCTCGGGCGGGTCGACGACGTCATGAACATCTCGGGGCACCGCATCTCGACCACCGAAGTCGAATCGGCCCTCGTGTCGCACCCTGCGGTCGCGGAGGCGGCAGTCGTCGGTGCGACCGACGCCACGACAGGTCAGGCGATCATCGCTTACGTGATCCTGCGCGGGGGAGAAGATGTCGACGCCGAGGTGTTGCGCTCGCACGTGGCCGCCGAAATCGGGGCGATTGCGAAACCGAAGCAGATCTACATCACCCCGGACCTGCCCAAGACCCGGTCGGGCAAGATCATGCGTCGCCTGCTGCGCGACGTCGCAGAGGGCCGCAATATCGGCGACACCACCACCCTCGCTGACGCATCGATCGTCGACGAACTCCAGGCGAGGGCCGCAGCGACCGCGGACGACTGATCGTTCGGTCGATCTCGCCTCAAGCGCGTCGCCGTCGGTGCCGATGAACCTGCATGGTTCCGCCGAATGGTGCACGCGCCAAGCGCATCCCCGCCCTCTCGTGGGATTCCGTCGTCGACAACTCCGCGGTGGATGATCCGGCGTCGGACGATGACGGAGCGGGCACGTGGGACTCGATCACCATCGCGCCACTCGAGCTCGACCTGGCGGGTCCGGCGGACATCGGTGGTCAGGTCGGTGGTGTGCACGATTCGAACCGCTCCATGTCGAACCGCTCCATGTCGAACCGCTGACGGTGATTCCGTGTTCCGGCTGCGCCTGTTCCGGCTGCGCCTGCTCCTGTTCCGGCTGTTCCTGTTCCGGCTGCGCCTGTTCCGGTGGCTGCTCCTGCTCCTGCGGCTGCGCCTGTTCCGGCTCGAGGCGCCGTCCGGTCGAGGCGCCCCCGGTCGAGACGGTGTCGGCCCCAGCACTCGACGAACCGCTGACGATCCGCACGACTCCGCCCGCCGTGATCGTTCCGGCGCTCGGCGACGTCACCTCCGGCCCCGATCAGATCGCGTCGCTGGCAGCCCCGCCAACGGCAGCTCCGCCGTCGCACGCCGTCAGCGATGCGCTGCCGCAGATCCAGGAGGCAACCCCGGTCGAAACAGCCGCCCCGCTGCTTCCCTCGATTCCAGCACCTGCACCGCGCGCTGTCGCCGCAACCCAGTTCGAGTTCGATCCGGGGTCCGTCGCTCCAGCGCCCACCCACCAACCGCATCGCCGCAAGCAGCGACGGGGTATCAAGCTGTTCGCAACGCTCCTGGTGTTGGGCGGTCTCGTCGCCGCCGGCATCGTGTTCGGGCAGCCCTACCTGTTCCCGGGAGAGTGGGACGACGCCACCGCTCCATATGCCGAGGCCGTGGAAACAGCGAGTGAGGTCGAGTTCGCGGAGCCCTTGTCGATCGTTGCCGAACCGACCGCCGACTTTGCGACGCGACTGCAGACCCAGTTCGCCTCGATCCCGCCTGAGGAACTGGCCCAGTGGCGGGCGCTCGGCCTTGCGAGCGGCGTGGTCGACGACACGACGGTCGCCCGGCAACTCTCGGGTTGGCAGGATGCCGTGTACTCGACGCTCGACGGCCAGGTGTATCACGACATCGGCGCTGCCGGCGCTGAACTCGACGCCCAGCTCACCCAGGAGATGGCGGCGGCATCACTCGATCAGCAGTTCGGATGGTCCGTCGAACAGAACGAGCGCGCACTCGATGGCGCTGCTGCGACCTCCGCGGAGGTGTTGCGCCAGGCGCGGACCATCCAGCAGGCATCGAGCTTCGCTGGGCAGGTGCCGGTGGTGCCGAGCGAGAACGCCGACGTCATGCCCCCGGTGGTCGGCTATCGAATGCTGGCGCCGCACGTCTTCGCGGAGTTCGAGTCGACCCTTGCGGGCGACGATCAGACCAACCTCCTCACGGGACTCGCGATCGACGGTCCGGGCATTCTCGGTGGCGGGCTCCCGCTCGCGACAACCGACCCGGCGATGCTCGAGGGCGACGTGGTCGCTGCGACTCCGGTCGCCAAGGATCGGTCCTTCTGGTATCTCGTGTTCGCCGGATATCTCGACTCGCGGACTGCCTACAACGCCAGCGAGGCAATCGTCGAGAACGCACTGACGGCTGCGGTTCGAGGCTCGACGCAGTGTGTCTCGGCGACCTTCTCGGGCGGCGGCCTCGAGCAGACCGACACCTTGCGTTCGGCGCTCACCGCCTGGGCCGCTACGGCACCCGTCGAGATGGGCAGCTCGTTCCAGGTGCTCCCGGATGGTGCGTTGCAGCTGGTGTCATGCGATCCAGGCGCGGGATTCGACGCTCGCACCCGACCTGGCCTCGTCCATGAGTTGCTCGCCTGGCGGACGGCCGAACTGGCAACGCTGGAAGCGGTACGCGGTGGAGGTGGCGGCGAAGCCGAACTCGCGGCCGCATGGTCCTTCGCGCAGGAGTCGCAGGTTGCGCTCGACCTGATGACGCTGCCTTCGTCCGCAACGCCGGCCGAGATGGCCATCGCCGCACGCGACGCGGTGAGCGCCTTGTTCGCCTTCCTCGGCTGACGGCGTTTCGTTCTCGACGGTGAGTGGTCGAGCGTCAGTCCCGGAAGTTCTGGAACTGCAGCGGGATGCCGACGTCTGCGGCCTTCAACATCGCGATGACGTCCTGCAAGGCGTCGCGCTTCTTCGCGGTCACACGGATCGACTCGCCCTGGGTCTGGCTCGACGTGCCCTTGGGAGCCTTCTCCTTGATCAGCTTGTTGATCTCCTTCGCCTTGTCGGACGAGATCCCCACCTTGATCGTCACGACCTGACGCACCGTGTTCTGCGTGGCGTCCTGGATGTCGCCGTAGTCGACGCCGCGCAGTGACACCCCGCGCTTGACGAGCTTCTCCTCGAGCACGGTGCGCAGCGCGTCGAGGCGGTCACGGCTGACCGTGGCCAGCGTGATCACCATCTCGTTCTGCTCGATCGTGGAGTTGGTGTTCTTGAAGTCGAACCGGTTGGCGATCTCGCGCTGGGCCTGGTCGACCGCGTTGCGGACTTCCTGGGCGTCGACTTCGGACACGACATCGAACGTGGGCATGACGGCAAGGCTAGCGAACGGGCTCGAATCGGCGTGGCGCTCGGCGTGTCGACCGGCGTGTCGACCGATACGCTCACGGCGCCCTGAACATCGCTCGCTCGGGGTACGCACATACAAGTCATGGGTCGGTGCCCGAGCGGCCAAAGGGAGCAGACTGTAAATCTGCCGGCATTGCCTTCGAAGGTTCAAATCCTTCCCGGCCCACCATTCACACGCGTTCGGCGTGCCCGTTCTCACTCAGAGCATGAGCTGCAGGACGGCCACGTCGAGCCAGCGGTTGAACTTTCGCCCGACCTCGCGCTCCACGCCGATCAGTTCGAATCCGCACGCCTCATGGAGTGCGCGTGACGCCGTCCCGGTCGCCTCGATGCGCGCCATGATCGAGTGGAAACCCGACTCGGCGGCGATGCCGATCACGTGGTGCATCAACAGTCGGCCGATGCCAAGGCGCGGATGGTCGCGCGACACATACACCGAGTCCTCCACGGTCGTTCGATACGCAGCGCGTTCCTTGTACGGCGACAGCGACGCGAAGCCGACGACCTCGTCGTCGATCGAGGCGACCACCGCAGCGAAAGCGCCCGACCGCTCGGCGATCCATCGCCGCTGGTCTTCCAGCGAGCGCGGCACGAGATCGAACGTGCTGGTGTGGTTCTGGACCTCGACGTTGTAGATCGCCATGATCGCGGCAGCGTCGTCGCGCGTGGCGAGGCGAACCGTGACGGTGGGCGGGCCGCCTGCAGGTCTGAGCGGCGGGTTCGACACGACCCCGCAGAGTACTGCCGGACGACCAGAACTCCGCGGTGGTTGTCCCGACGCGGGCGGTACACTCGTCGACTGGTCCGCGGCAGTGCCGCGTCCCGAAGGGTGCCCCGGGTACCGCTACAAACGGTGCTCGCACCTGTCAAGAACGCCCTCTTAGCTCAGTCGGTAGAGCACAGCCATGGTAAGGCTGGTGTCGTGGGTTCGATTCCCACAGAGGGCTCGACCATGTGGTCGGGCAACCGTCCGGTCGCGAGCCAAACCCCTGGCGGCGTAGCTCAGTTGGTCAGAGCATCCGGCTCATAATCGGAAGGTCATCGGTTCAAGTCCGATCGCCGCTACTACATATCCAGTCAGATCCCCGATCCGTTTCGGAATCAACCTCAGGAGTCAGAGGACAAGCAATGAGCAAGCAGAAGTTCGAGCGCAACAAGCCGCACGTCAACATTGGCACGATGGGTCACATCGACCATGGCAAGACCACCCTGACCGCGGCGATTTCGAAGACGTTGTCCGAGCGTGGGTTGGCTGATTTCGCCGCGTTCGACACGATCGACAAGGCCCCGGAAGAGAAGGCTCGTGGTATCACGATCTCGATCGCTCACATCGAGTACGAGACCGAGAACCGTCACTACGCCCATGTGGACATGCCGGGTCACGCCGACTACATCAAGAACATGATCACCGGTGCGGCGCAGGTCGACGGTGCGATTCTGGTGGTCGCGGCGACCGATGGTCCGATGCCGCAGACGCGTGAGCACGTGCTGTTGGCCCGCCAGGTCGGCGTGCCGTCGATCATCGTGGCGCTGAACAAGGCCGACATGGTCGACGACGAAGAACTCATGGAGCTCGTCGAGCTCGAGGTCCGTGAACTGCTGCACGGAGTACGAGTTCGCCGGTGACGATGTCCCGGTCATGCAGGTCTCGGCGCTCAAGGCGCTCGAGGGCGACCAGGAGTGGCAGGAAAAGATCATGGAACTGATGGACGCTGCCGACAGCTTCATTCCCGAGCCGGTTCGTGAGCTCGACAAGCCGTTCCTGATGCCGATCGAGGACGTGTTCACGATCACGGGTCGTGGCACCGTTGTCACGGGCAAGGTCGAGCAGGGCATCATCCACACCGGCGACGAGATCGAGATCGTTGGTCTGCGTGACACGCAGAAGACGACGTGTACCGGTGTCGAGATGTTCCGCAAGCTGCTCGATGAGGGCCAGGCCGGTGACAACATCGGTGCACTGCTTCGTGGCACGGGCAAGGAAGACGTCGAGCGTGGCCAGGTGCTGTGCAAGCCGGGCAGCATCACCCCGCACACCAACTTCGAAGGCCAGGTCTACATCCTGAGCAAGGACGAGGGTGGCCGTCACAAGCCGTTCTTCAACAACTACCGTCCGCAGTTCTTCTTCCGTACGACCGACGTGACCGGCACGATCGAGTTGCCGTCGGGTACCGAGATGGTGATGCCTGGTGACAACGTCGAGATGACGGTGGAGCTGGGTAAGCCGATCGCGATGGACGAGGGTTTGCGGTTCGCTATCCGTGAAGGTGGCCGCACCGTTGGTGCCGGCCGCGTCACCAAGATCTTGAAGTAAGAGAGCAGGAGCTCCCATGGCCAAGAATGACAAGCGGGTCAAAGTGACCCTCGAGTGCACCGAGTGCAAGCGGCGCAACTACATCACGATGAAGTCGAAGATCAACGATCGTGAGCGCCTCGAGATGAAGAAGTACTGCGCCAACGAGCGTCAGCACACTCTCCACAAGGAGACCCGCTGACCCCACGGCGCTGATTCACGGGCAGCGAGCGCGGTCGGCAACGACCGCGGTCAGCCTTCTGGGATCGCTGGTACCCTCGACGGGTACTCGGCGTTCCCGCCCGAGGGCAGTAGCTCAGCTGGTAGAGCATCGGTCTCCAAAACCGACGGTCGGGGGTTCGAATCCCTCCTGCCCTGCCCACCACCGAACGAGAAACCATGTCACTGGACGATTTGAACCGCGAGCAGAAGCGTCAGCTTCGCAAGATGGGTGCCCTCGACGAGCAGGGCAAGCCGACGCGCGCCCAGCGACAGCCGAAGAAGAAGTCCGAACGGGTCGGCCCTCGTCAGTACCTCCGCGAGGTGCGCGACGAGATGCGCAAGGTGGCGTGGCCGAATCGTCCCGAGGTCAAGCGCTACTCGATCATCGTGATCATCACGGTCGTGGTCTACACGGCGCTCGTCGGTGGACTCGACTTCCTGTTCGGTGAACTGTCCCAGTGGTTCTACTCGAGCTGACACCGACATGACCGACGACCTGACTGAGACCACTGACATGACCGACAACGACACCTCCACCGACGACACGGCTGCGAACCCCGTCGACCTGCTTCCGGTCGGCAACGCCGACGTATTGGCCGAGGCAGCCGAGCACGACGACGAATCCGACGAAGGAGACGACGTCGCCGAAGAAGTCGAAGCCGTCCACCTCGAGTCCGACGAGACCCAAGCTGCCGAGGAAGATGCCAGCGAGGCGGAGGACTCGGACACCGCTGCCGAGGAGAAGCGCCAGCGACGAGGCAGACGCCGATGCCGACCTCGACAGTCGCGACGAGGATGGTGGTGAGGCGTCGGAAGACGTGACGGAAAGCGTCACCGACGATCCGACCATGCGTCCGGGCCAGTGGTACGTCGTCCACACGCAGTCGGGCTACGAGAAGAAGGTCACGGCCAACCTCGAGGCTCGCATCCAGTCGATGAACATGGAGGACAAGATCTACGAGATCGTCATCCCCATGGAAGAGGTCGACGAGTTCAAGAACGGCAAGAAGCAGACCGTGCAACGCAAGGTCTTCCCGGGCTACCTGCTGGTTCGTTGCATCATGGACGACGAGTCCTGGTACTGCGTGCGCAACACCCCGGGTATCACGGGATTCGTCGGCCAGAGCCGTCACGGCCAGAAGCCGACCCCGCTGTCGCGTCGTGAGGTCAAGACGTTCCTCACGCCGAAGACCGATGGCGTCGACGCCGCCCCGCGTCGCAAGGCCAAGCTCGATTACGAAGAAGGCGAGAGCGTGCGGGTGAAGGAAGGCCCATTCGCCGACTTCACCGGCGAAATCGCCGAGATCAACGCCGACCACATGAAGCTGAAGGTCCTCGTCAACATCTTCGGTCGCGAGACCCTGGTGGAGATGGACTTCAGCCAGGTCGCCAAACTCTGATTCGCCACCGGCGACGGAAGACAACGGAAAAGGAACATCGCTATGGCGAAGAAGAAAATTCTCACGGTCGTCAAGATCCAGATCGAGGCCGGCAAGGCCAGCCCCGCGCCGCCTGTCGGCACGGCGCTCGGCCCGCACGGCATCGCGATCATGGACTTCGTGAAGGCCTACAACGCGAAGACCGAGGCTCAGGCCGGCACCGTGGTGCCGACCGAGATCACGATCTACGAGGATCGCACGTTCGATTTCGTGCTCAAGACACCGCCAACCGCAGTGTTGATCCGCGAAAAGGCCGGCCTCGCGAAGGCTGCGAACAACCCGGGCGCCGAAGTGGCCGGTTCGATCTCCGAGGCTCAGCTCGAGGAGATCGCCACCATCAAGATGCCCGACCTGAACGCCTACGACATGGAAGCCGCCAAGCTCCAGGTCCGTGGCACCGCCCGGAGCATGGGGATTGAAGTCGTCTGACGACGCCTTGACGCCTTCGGCGTCCCGACGGCTCCGCCGTCGCAATCCTTGCTCGGTGCTTCGCACCGAACGCACTTCGTGCGTGAAACGTCAATTCACAACAACAGCTTCGACCGGATCCACCTCGACCGGCGGGCTCACTACTGAGGGAGACAGACAATGTCAGGCAAGAAGTACGCAAACGCGCTCAAGCAGTTCGACCGTGACCAGTTCTACGGTCCGGCCGAGGCCGTTGGCCTCGCGAAGACGATGGCGTCGGCGAAGTTCGACGAGGGAGTCGACGTGTCGATCCGCCTCGGCGTCGATCCTCGCAAGGCCGACCAGATGGTTCGCGGCACGGTCGCGCTGCCGGCAGGCACGGGCAAGGACATCCGCGTCGCCGTGTTCGCAACCGGTGAGGCTGCCGACGAGGCACGAGCCGCTGGAGCCGACATCGTCGGCGCCGACGATCTCGCTGCCGACGTCGAGGGCGGCAAAATGGACTTCGATCTCGTCATCGCCACCCCGGACATGATGCCGGTCGTCGGTCGGCTCGGTCGCGTCCTCGGTCCTCGTGGACTGATGCCGAACCCCAAGACCGGCACGGTCACACCCGATGTCGGCAAGGCGGTCGAGGACTTCAAGGGCGGCAAGGTCGAGTACCGCACCGACCGTTACGGCAACGTGCACGTCCCGCTCGGCAAGGCCAGCTTCGAGCCGGCAGCGCTCGAGCAGAACTTCCGTGCCGTGATCGACGAGATCCAGCGTGCGAAGCCGGCCTCCGCCAAGGGCAAGTACCTCAAGAAGATCACCGTGTCGTCCACGATGGGCCCCGGGATCAACGTCGACACCGGTCGCCTGAAGCCCGAGACGGTCTGAGCCTGGCGAGGGAAGCGCCAGCGACGAGCCAGGGCGAAGCCGACCTGGCTCGCAGCACAGCCAGCCCTCCGTGAGGCTTCGCCGCATGGAGGAGGAAGCTCCGGCTCGTCGCCGTAGCATCCAATTTCCACATACGAAAACGGTCGCTCGCCTGAGACCGTTGGTCCCCGACGTACTGGGGGTAATGGGTTCGCCCGCCAACCGAGGTGCATATCGCCGAAGAACCACTGCCGGACCACAGGTCGGGTGCGTGCGCTCCTCGTCGGTGTTCGCATCTGATGCGAGCACCACGAGTTGAGCGAAAGGAGGTATGCACACATGACAACGACAACGACACTGTCCACGACAGGACGGAGCGAGCCTCGCGCCGACAAAGTCGCAATCGTCGAGGAGATCACCGGCAAGCTGAACAACAGCGTGGCGGTGTTCGTCTCGGAGTACCGAGGGATGTCGGTCGGCCAGATGGCCAACCTGCGGACCCCGCTGCGCGACGCCGGCGCCGAGCACAAGGTGTACAAGAACACCCTGGCTCGTATCGCTGCGACCAACGCCGGATTCGAGGGACTCAACGAGTTCCTGCTCGGCCCGTCGGCGCTCACGTTCGTCACCGGTGATTCGGTGGCGGCCGCGAAGGCGCTGCTCGACCAGAGCAAGACGAACCCGCTGCTCGTCATCAAGGGTGGAATGCTCGGCGACGCGCCGATGTCCGCTGATGACGTGAAGGCGCTCGCCAGCCTGCCGTCGCGCGAGGTTCTGCTGGCCCAGTTGGCCGGCGCGTTCCAGGCGCCCCTGGTCAAGACCGCTGGTCTGCTCCAGGCGCTCCCACGCAACTTCGCGTACGGACTGTCCGCACTCATCGATCAGAAGGCAGCCGCCGAGGCCGCCTGACCCCGAACACCCGCACATCACCCCCGAAATTCGGAGCACCGATCGCGCTCAGCGCGATCCTGGCTCCGAAATTCGGGCACATTTTGAACTCACCAGAACGAATTCACAGGAGAAACACATGTCCACCAAGGAAGAAGTACTCGAAGCGATCAGCAACATGACCGTCATCGAGCTCAAGGAACTGCTCGATGCCTTCGAGGAGAAGTTCGAAGTGACCGCAGCCGCTCCGGTTGCCGTTGCTGCAGCGGCCCCGGCCGGTGGCGGCGGCGATGCCGCTGCTGAAGAAGAGAAGGACGAGTTCGATGTCGTCCTCGAGAGCGCCGGCGCTCAGAAGATCCAGGTCGTCAAGGTCGTCAAGGACCTGCTCGGCGTGGGCCTGAAGGACGCCAAGGATCTCGTCGATGCTGCCCCGAAGGCGCTGATGGAGAAGGCCACCAAGGCCGATGCCGAAGCCGCCAAGGCCAAGCTCGAAGAAGTCGGCGCCACCGTCGAACTGAAGTGATTCTGGGGCCGATCGGCCCTCGATTCAGCTGATGTTGCAGCACCCCGGGGGATGATCTCCCGGGGTGCTGCGCGTCGCGCACGTCACGGTGTCATGACAGTTCGGCGGGAATGCTTGACATCTGCGGCCGAACTCTTTACCTTGACCGGCAATTCAGCGAATGAACCGTCCCGCTCGACGAAACAGCGTCCAGAGCGGTTGACGTTCTGCGTCCAGCGCCGTAGCATTGCCTGTTGCCGTGTGTCTCCTGTTCCCTTACCGTTCCTTCGGTCTGGATCAGCGCGCCCGGTATCACGTCGCAGCATTCTGCGTCGTCCACCCTCGATTTTCTGGAGAGTGATCCGTGGCGACTCGTCCCGTGTCCCGTGAACGCTATTCGTTCGGCAACCTCAAGGAGCCGCTCGAACTCCCCGACCTGATCGCGATTCAGCGGGAAAGCTTCGAATGGTTCCTCAACGAGGGACTGGCGAACACCTTCCGTGACATCAGCCCGATCAAGGACTTCTCCGAGTCGCTGCAGCTCGAGCTGGAGTTCGACCCGTTCGACGAGGACCTGCGTCCGCCGCCGAAGTTCACGGTGGAGGAGTGCAAGGAAAAGGACATGACCTACAGCGCGCCCGTGTTCGTGCGCGCCCGGTTCATGAACCGCAACACCGGTGAGATCAAGGAACAGACCGTCTTCATGGGCGACTTCCCGATCATGACCGACAAGGGGACGTTCATCGTCAACGGCACCGAGCGCGTCGTCGTGTCGCAGCTGGTCCGCAGCCCCGGCGTCATCTTCGAGCCCGGCGAGCGTTTCCGCCTCCGCAACCTCACCAAGCACCAGCTCGTCAAGGGAACCATCCACCCCTACCGCGGTGAGTGGATGGAGTTCGACGTCGAGCACAAGCCCGGCAAGGACGTCACCGCCGGCACCCGCGTCGCCCGCAAGCGTCGCCTCGGCATCTTCACGATGCTGCGTGCGCTCGGCTACGACGAGGAGAACGCTCCGGGCTTCCTCGACCGTTTCGTCGCCCATTTCGACTTCCTCGAAGGTCAGTGGGACAAGGAGCGCGACATCGCGCCGACCCAGGACGAAGCACTCGTCGAGATCTACAAGCGCGCCCGTCCGGGCGAGCCGCCCACGGTCGAGTCGGCCAAGGCCTACTTCCGCAACGCGTTCTTCGAGAGCCGTCGCTACGACCTGTCCCGCGTCGGTCGCTACAAGCTGAACCGCAAGCTCGGCGACGAGGTCGCCCAGCTCGGTGCGCTGTTCGGTCTCGAGAACGCGGTCAACTCCGAGGGCGAGCCGCTGCTCGACTACCCCGACGAGAACCAGAACGTGCTCAGCCGCTGCGAGGTGCTCGCCTCGATCACCTACATGCTGCACCTCGTCAAGCAGGAGCCCGGCTACCGACTCGACGACCAGGACCACTTCGCCAACCGCCGCATCCGCTCGGTCGGCGAACTGATCCAGAACCAGGTCCGCATCGGCCTCAGCCGTATGGAGCGCGTCGTGCGTGAGCGCATGACCACCCAGGACGTCGAGGCGATCACGCCGCAGACGCTCATCAACATCCGCCCGGTCGTTGCGGCGATCAAGGAGTTCTTCGGAACCTCTCAGCTGTCGCAGTTCATGGACCAGGTCAACCCGCTGTCGGGCCTCACCCACCGTCGCCGCCTGTCGGCGCTCGGACCGGGAGGTCTGTCGCGTGAGCGTGCCGGCTTCGAAGTCCGCGACGTGCACTTCA
Source organism: Ilumatobacteraceae bacterium (assembly GCA_963741755.1). GTDB lineage: Bacteria > Actinomycetota > Acidimicrobiia > Acidimicrobiales > Ilumatobacteraceae > Sva-07. The sequence goes on from CAVUJG010000003.1 coordinate 22,651, forward strand.
GCCACTACGGCCGCATGTGCCCGATCGAAACTCCGGAGGGCCCGAACATCGGCCTGATCGGTGGTCTGTCCACGTACGCCCGCGTCAACGAGTTCGGCTTCATCGAGAGCCCGTACCGCGAGGTCAAGGACGGCAAGGTCACCGGCAAGATCGTCTACATGGCCGCCGACGAGGAAGAGAACTACGTCGTCGCCCAGGCCAACACGCCGCTGAAGGAAGACGGCAGCATCCGCGACGAGCGCACGCTCGTGCGTCGTTCGCCGCAGGCCGCCAGCCTCGAGGATCTGCGCAAGATGCTCGAAGCCGAGAGCTTCTTCGGTGCCACCACCGACATCGGCTACGTGCCGCCCGAGGAAGTCGACTTCATCGACGTGTCGCCGAAGCAGATCGTGTCGGTCGCCACGGCGCTGATCCCGTTCCTCGAGCACGACGACGCCAACCGTGCCCTGATGGGCGCGAACATGCAGCGTCAGGCCGTCCCGCTGATTCGTGCCGAGGCGCCGTACATCGGCACCGGCATCGAGAACCGCGCCGCCCGCGACGCCGCCGACCTGATCCAGGCGATCGACGACGGTGAGGTCACCGAGGTCTCCGGCGAGTCGATCACGGTCCAGTACAAGACCGAGGGCAAGCGGGTCTACCGACTCGCCAAGTTCCGCCGGTCGAACCAGGACACCTGCATCAACCAGCGTCCCCGCGTGGTCGAGGGCGACAAGGTGTCCAAGGGCTCGATCATCGCCGACGGTCCGTCGACCGATGAGGGCGAGCTCGCACTCGGCAAGAACCTGCTCGTGGCGTTCATGCCGTGGGAGGGCTACAACTTCGAGGACGCGATCATCCTGTCCGAGCGCCTGGTGAAGGACGACGTGTTGACGTCGATCCACATCAAGGAGCACGAGGTCGATGCTCGCGACACCAAGCTCGGCCCCGAGGAGATCTCGCGGGACATCCCGAACCTGAGCGACGACATCCTCGCCGACCTCGACGACCGCGGCATCATCCGCGTCGGCGCCGAAGTCGGCCCTGGTGACGTCCTCGTCGGCAAGGTCACGCCGAAGGGCGAGACCGAGCTGACCCCCGAAGAGCGCCTCCTGCGCGCCATCTTCGGCGAGAAGGCCCGCGAAGTCCGCGACACCAGCCTCAAGGTGCCGCACGGCGAGGTCGGCAAGGTCATCGACGTCAAGGTGTTCAACCGTGACGACGGCGACGAGTTGCCGCCCGGCGTCAACCAGCTCGTGCGGGTCTACGTCGCCCAGAAGCGCAAGATCAGCGTTGGCGACAAGCTCGCTGGTCGCCACGGCAACAAGGGCGTCATCTCCAAGATCCTCCCGATCGAGGACATGCCCTTCACCGCCGATGGTCAGCCGGTCGACATCATCCTCAACCCGCTCGGTGTGCCGAGCCGCATGAACGTCGGGCAGGTCCTCGAGGCCCACCTCGGCTACTGCGCACGGTGGGGCTGGACCAACCCGGACGGCACCAAGGTCGGCGACGACCCGATTCGCGGCACCGAGACCAAGACGCGACCCAACACCAAGCCCGCCACGTTCGTGGCGACGCCGGTGTTCGACGGTGCGAACTGGGACGAGAAGGAGAAGTCGCTCGATCATCCGACGATTCAGGAGATCCTCGAGCAACTGAACCCCGAGTCGGCCAACGGCGACCGCCTCGTCGGCACCAACGGCAAGATGACCATGTACAACGGTCGCACCGGTGAGGCGTACGACAACGAGATCACCTGCGGCTACATGTACATCTTGAAGCTGGCCCACCTGGTCGACGACAAGATCCATGCCCGTTCCACCGGCCCGTACTCGATGATCACCCAGCAGCCGCTCGGTGGTAAGGCGCAGTTCGGTGGCCAGCGCTTCGGTGAGATGGAAGTGTGGGCCCTCGAGGCCTACGGCGCGGCGTACTGCCTGCAGGAGCTGCTCACCATCAAGTCCGACGACGTGCTCGGCCGTGTCCGTGTGTACGAAGCGATCGTGAAGGGCGACAACATCCCCGAACCGGGTGTGCCCGAGAGCTTCAAGGTGCTGATGAAGGAGATGCAGGCACTCTGCATCAACGTCGAGGTGCTCACCGAGGACGGCCACGAGATCGAGATGCGAGACCTCGACGACGAGGTCTACCGCGCCGCCGAGGAACTCGGCATCGACATCTCCCGCCCCGAGCGCGGTACCGACGAAGACGACGCCCGGCGCGAACGCGAGAAGGCCGAACGCGCCGCCAACCGTTACTGACGCATGGGCGTTGGGCACCGGTGTCCGACTCCGCTGTGACCGACGTCCGTCCCGCAGCTCGTCGACTGAGCGCATTCCCGTCGAAAGCCGCCGAGCGTACGTCGGGGTCTGACCGCCCGGTAAGACCCGAACGACAAGCAACAAGACGACCAGAAGACAAAGAACACCCGAGAGCGAACACGAGGAACCACATGCTCGACGTCAACATGTTCGACCAACTGAAGATCCGCCTGGCCACGGCGGACCAGATCCGCAACTGGTCGCACGGTGAGGTGAAGAAGCCCGAGACGATCAACTACCGCACGCTGCGTCCCGAGAAGGACGGCCTGTTCTGCGAGAAGATCTTCGGGCCGACGCGCGACTGGGAGTGCTACTGCGGCAAGTACAAGCGCGTCCGCTTCAAGGGCATCATCTGCGAACGCTGTGGCGTCGAAGTCACTCGCTCCAAGGTCCGCCGTGACCGCATGGGCCACATCGAACTCGCTGCTCCTGCCGTCCACATCTGGTACCTGCGCGGTACCCGCTCGTGGCTCGCCTACCTCCTCGCCGGCATCGAGCCGAAGGAAGAGCTCAAGGCCAAGATGCTCGAGAAGGTCATCTACTTCGCGGCGCATCTCGTCAGCTGGGTCGACGAGGAAGGCCGCCACGAGGCGCTGCCGAACCTCGAGGCCGAATACCTCGAAGAGCGTGACGCGATCATCAAGGAGATGGAACTCGCCATCGACCGTCGCTTCAAGGAGCTCGAAGAGACCGCTGCCGAGGCCGAGAAGGAAGACGCCAAGGCTGCCGATCTGAAGAAGATCCAGAAGGAAGCCGACAAGGAGATCGAGGCGATTCGCGAGCGCTACGACATCGAGCTCGACTTGATCGCACGTACCTGGGACGAGTTCAAGAGCGTCCACGCTCGCAAGATCATCGAAGACGAGATGTTGTGGCGCGAGATGCGCGACAAGTACGGCGAGTACTTCGAGGGCGGTACCGGCGCCGAGGCGATCAAGTCGCTCATCGACCGCATCGACTTCGACGAAGAGGAGATCAAGCTCCGCAACGCGATCGACCCGCAAGAGGGCCAGAAGCCGCTCAGCGCCCAGCGCAAGCAGAAGGCGATCAAGCGTCTCAAGATCGTGGCGTCGTTCAACCGTCGCGACGAGCACGGCCGTCGTACCAACGATCCGAAGGCCATGATCCTCGACGTCGTGCCGGTGATCCCGCCGGAGCTGCGCCCGATGGTGCAGCTCGACGGTGGCCGCTTCGCGACCTCCGACCTCAACGACCTCTACCGCCGCGTGATCAACCGCAACAACCGGTTGGAGCGTCTGCTCAACCTCGGCGCGCCGGAGATCATCATCAACAACGAGAAGCGCATGCTGCAGGAGGCCGTCGACGCACTGTTCGACAACGGTCGCCGTGGCCGGCCGGTCACCGGGCCGGGCAACCGCCCGCTCAAGTCGCTGTCCGACATGCTCAAGGGCAAGCAGGGCCGCTTCCGTCAGAACCTGCTCGGCAAGCGCGTCGACTACTCGGGCCGCTCGGTCATCGTTGCGGGCCCGACGCTGCGTCTGCACCAGTGCGGTCTGCCGAAGCTGATGGCGCTCGAGCTGTTCAAGCCGTTCGTCATGAAGCGTCTCGTCGACCTCGAGCTGGCGCAGAACATCAAGACCGCCAAGCGCATGGTCGAGCGTCGCCGCCCGCAGGTGTGGGACGTGCTCGAAGACGTCATCAAGGAGCACCCGGTGCTCCTCAACCGTGCACCGACGCTGCACCGCCTCGGCATCCAGGCCTTCGAGCCGGTGCTCGTCGAGGGCAAGGCACTGCAGATCCATCCGCTCGTCTGCACGGCGTTCAACGCCGACTTCGACGGCGACCAGATGGCCATCCACGTGCCGTTGTCGGCCGAAGCGCAGGCCGAGGCCCGCGTGCTGATGCTCAGCGCCAACAACATCTTGTCGCCGGCGTCGGGTCGCCCGATCGTGACCCCGTCGCAGGACCTGATCATCGGTGGGTACTACCTCACCGAGGAGGTCGAGGACGGCAAGGGCGCCGGTCGCACGTTCCGCCATCTGTGGGAGGCGCTGCGCGCCTACGACGAAGGCTCGCTGGAACTCCACGCCAAGATCAACATGCGGCCTCCTGGCAGGGAGCCGTTCGAGACCACGGTCGGTCGTGTGTTGTTCGAAGAGGCGCTGCCCGAGGACTACACCGAGCAGTTCGGCCACTTCAACGAGACCGTCAAGAAGAAGGAGATGGGCGTCATCGTCGAACGTCTCTCCGACAACTACGACAAGTCGGTCGTCGCCGAGGCGCTCGACAAGTTGAAGAACCTCTGCTACCGCTTCGCCACGCAGTCGGGCCTGACGGTGTCGATCGACGACGTCCGGACGCCGGCCGCCAAGCGCGCCCTGCTCGACGACTACGAAGAGCAGGCCGACAAGGTCGAGAAGCAGTTCCGTCGCGGCATCATCACCGACGGCGAGCGTCGTCAGCAGGAAGTGCGCATCTGGACCGACGCCACCGCACAGGTGCAGGCGGCCATGGTCGCCGAGTTCGAGCAGCAACGCTTCAACCCGATCCAGATGATGGTCGACTCGGGTGCCCGAGGAAACATGACGCAGATGCGTCAGATCGGCGCCATGCGTGGCCTCGTGGCCAACCCTCGTGGTGACATGATTCCGCGCCCGATCAAGTCGAACTTCCGTGAGGGCCTCGAAACCCTCGAGTACTTCATCGCCACGCCGGGCGCCCGCAAGGGCCTCGTCGACACGGCGCTTCGTACCGCCGACTCGGGGTACCTGACCCGTCGTCTCGTCGACGTCGCGCAGGAACTCATCGTGCGAGAGGACGACTGCGGCTCGACGCTCGGCGTGTGGATCGAGAACGTGTCGGCCGATACGGCGAACCGTCGCTCGTATCTCGAGACGAAGCTCTACGGTCGTGCGCTCCTGGTCGACACCGAGCTGGCCTCCCCGATGGTGAAGGACGGCGAGGAGATCTCGCTGCTGCCGCGCAACACCATCGTCGGTGACGAGGAGATGGAGGCGCTGCGCGACGATGCCAACATCACTCGCCTGCGTGTGCGGTCGGTGCTGACGTGTGACGCCGAACTCGGCGTCTGCGCGATGTGCTACGGCCGTTCGCTGGCAACGGGCAAGATGATCGAACTCGGCGAGGCCGTCGGGGTCATCGCCGCTCAGTCGATCGGCGAGCCCGGCACGCAGCTGACGATGCGTACCTTCCACACCGGTGGTGTGGCGGGTAAGGACATCGCCGGCGGTCTGCCCCGCGTCGTCGAGCTGTTCGAGGCTCGTACGCCGAAGGGTTCGGCCCGTCTCGCCAAGGCGAGCGGTGTGCTGCGCCTGCGTGAGGACGAAGGCAAGGGCATCCCCGTCGTCGTGGTCGATGACGCCGGCGAGGAGCACGAAGTCGTGCTGCCGCTCGGTGCTCGTCCGATCGTCGAGGACGGCCAGGAGATCAGGGCCGGCGAGCCGCTCACCGATGGTCCCTTCGATCCGAAGGAGATCATGGAGATCAAGGGCATCCGCGAGACGCAGCTGTACTTGGTCGAAGAGGTCCAGCGGGTCTACCGCGACCAGGGTGTGTCGATCCACGACAAGCACATCGAGCTGATCGTGCGCCAGATGACCCGTCGGGTCGGTGTGCAGGAGCCCGGTGGCACGGCATTCCTGCCGGGCGAGCGTGTCGACTCGAAGCGCTTCCGCGACACGAACCGTCGCATGGTCGAAGAGGGCACCCGTCCCGCCGAGGGACGCCCGGAACTGATGGGCATCACCAAGGCGTCGCTGGCCACCGAGTCGTGGCTGTCGGCTGCGTCGTTCCAGGAGACCACCCGGGTGCTCACCGAGGCCGCCATCGACGGCCGCGGCGACAGCCTGATCGGGCTCAAGGAGAACATCATCATCGGCAAGCTCATCCCGGCCGGTACCGGCATGATGAAGTACCGCGAGTTCGGCATCGAAGCGCCGGACTACGAGCCGATGTCGTTCTACTCGAGCGACGGTGAGGAAGAGGACCCGGCAGCATTCCTGGCCGGCCTCGAAGGCACCTACGAGCCGGAGGCCGCTGCCGAACCCATCGGCTGACCTTCCGTACCCAGTACGTCGAACGACCCGGGCCACGCGCCCGGGTCGTTCCCGTTTTCGGCCGAACACCACGTTTGTGTTGCGTTCTGGACGCCGCGGGTCATCCGAAATGCAACGCAAACGTGGTCTGGGTGGTCTGGGTGCTGTGGTGTGGTGTGGCGTGGGGTGGGGTGGGGGTGGGGTGGCGTGTCAGATCAGGAGCTGGACGATGATCAGCTTGAGGATCATCGCGAGGGGGAAGACCAGCGCGTAGCCGGTGTCGACGCGTTCGTCGCCGTCGGCGCGCTCGGCGGCGAATGCCAGCACGGCGGGTTGGGTCTGGATGCCCGCGATCATGCCGGCGCCGTCGACCGGATCTCGCCGCAGCAATCGGACCATGAGTGTCGCGAGCCCGGCGGTCGCTGCGGTCACCAACACACCGGCCAGTGCCAGCTGTGCGCCGACGCCGGTGCCGACGGCGTCGGCGAACGTCGCGCCCGACCGGATGCCCACGCCGCCGAGGAACAGCGACACGCCGAGTTGGCGGATGGTGAGGTTCGCTGCGTAGGGGATCTGCCAGGTGAACGGACCGGAGCGGCCGATGGTCCCGAGCACCAACGCCACGATCAACGGTCCGCCGCCCACGCCGAGCTCGATCTCGCCGCCACCTGGCAGCGGGATCGTCAGCTGTGCGAGCAGCAGCCCGAGCGCGAGGCCGGTGGCGAAGCCGAGCGCGTCGACCTCGCTGAGCCCCCGGTCCGAATCGCCGAGCGCGGCGGCAATGTCGGCCATCTTGTCGGTGGGCCCGACCACCCGGACGCGATCGCCCAACCGGAGAACGAAGTCGCGGTCGACGATCAGGTCGGCGTCGCCTCGACGCACCCGCGTGGCCATCGCGCCGAAGCGGCCCTCGAGGTCGACGTCGCGCAGCTTCGCTCCGGCAAGCTCGCGCTTCGACACCGAGATGCGCCGGAAGTCGAGCTTCTTGCGATCGAGGGCGAGGTGTCGTTCGCTGCGGTGGCCGGCCCAGTCGACGAACTGATCGACCACATCGGGCGTGCCGATCACGGTGCACAGGTCGCCGGGCTGCAGCACGATGTCGTTGGTGGCGAGGTCGACGCTCCCGCTGTGCTCGACTCGCGAGAACGCCAGGCGCTCACCCCGCCACGACCGCAGCTCGCCGAGGGTTGGCAGTCCCTCGCGGGTGACGATCACCGTGGCACTCATCGCGTTGCGTTGGCCAGGCTCGCTCGCCGGCACCACCTCGCCGCGACTGGGATGCCGGACTCGGCGAAGCGACCATCCCGCAGCCACGATCATCGCGATCACACCGAGCGGGTAAGCGAGCGAGTAGCCGACGACGGGATCGGTGACCTCGCCGCTCGCGATCTGAGGTGCGAGCTGTTCGAGCGCGGCGGACAGTGCCGGGGTGTTGGTCTGCGAACCGGCGAACAGCCCGGCCCTGGCTCCGGCATCGAAGTCGAACAGCTCACTCACCCCGCCGACCGTGAGCCCGATCGCGCCGAGCAGCACCACGACGGCGATGCTCACGCGCAGCCCGTCCTGGCGCAGGCCGCCGAAGAACGCCGGGCCCGAAGCGAGGCCCACGGTGTAGATGAACAGCGCCAGCCCGAACAGGGGGATGATCGCCGGGAGATCGGCCAGGTCCGGCTCGATCGCCGACACGGCGAGGCCGGCGAACAGCGCGGCGGCGGGCCCGAGGCCGACACCCTTGATACGCACCCGCGCCAACGCCGCGCCGAGCGCGACGACCAAGAACAACACGAGGAGCGGATCGGATGTGAGCACTCCCACGACTGCGGTTCTACCACCCTGCGGTCGCGTCAGCTCGCCGGCGGCGTGAACACTCGGTTGCATCTCCGCGATGAGCGGCTCATCAGTGGAACCGTTCGATGGCCTACGGTGAGTGAACCGACCGTATGCGGCGGTTCGGCTCATCGGAAGGGGCTGGCGCGACCGGTTGCGCGACCGGTGGGGCGCCCGTAGCCTTGCAGGGTCCTCTCATCGGGTGAACTCCCGGTGTACGGCGGGCGGGTCGCAACCCGCGATCAGCCCAACTCACCACATTTCGGTGGCGCTCGCCGTCGGAACGACCTGAACGAACGAGGTTTCATCAGTGCCAACCATCCAACAGCTCGTCCGTCAGGGACGTAGCTCGAAAGTCACCAAGAGCAAGACACCGGCGCTCAAGGGTTCGCCCCAGCGTCGCGGCGTCTGCACTCGTGTGTACACCACCACCCCGAAGAAGCCGAACTCCGCACTGCGCAAGGTTGCGCGTGTTCGCTTGAACTCGGGCATCGAAGTCACCGCCTACATTCCGGGCGAAGGCCACAACCTGCAGGAGCACTCGATCGTGCTCGTGCGCGGCGGTCGTGTCCGCGACCTTCCGGGCGTGCGCTACAAGATCATCCGCGGCGCACTCGATGCCGTCGGCGTCAAGAACCGCAAGCAGTCGCGCAGTCGCTACGGCGCCAAGAAGGAGAAGTGACCCGAGATGCCACGTAAAGGTCCTGCTCCCCGCCGCGAACTCGTCGCGGATCCCATCCACAAGTCGCAGCTCGTCACGCAGATCACCAACAAGGTGATGCTGCACGGCAAGCGCACCGTCGCCGAGAAGATCGTCTATGACGCGATGGAGATCATCCAGTCGCGCCTCGAAGGCGACGACATGGCGATCGACACCGTCAAGCGTGCGATCGAGAACGTCAAGCCGCCTCTCGAGGTGCGCAGCCGTCGCGTCGGTGGTGCCACCTACCAGGTGCCCGTCGAGGTCCGTCCCCGCCGTGCCACCACGCTGGCCATCCGCTGGACGGTCGACTACGCCCGTGCCCGTCGCGAGAAGACGATGGCCGAGTGCCTCGCCAACGAACTGATGGACGCCGCCAACGGACTGGGTGCCGCGATGAAGAAGCGCGACGACATCCAGAAGATGGCCGAGTCGAACAAGGCATTCGCCCACTACCGCTGGTGACCGCTCGCCGGCCCGCCGGCGTTGCGACAACCGAAACGAACGTACGGAACCCGGGGCCACGGCTCCGGGTTCCGTCGTTTTCCGATCTCGGAAACCGGGCCTTCACCAATGCACTAGGGTGACCAGCTCGGGGGAGGACGCCAGCAACGTGACCGCTGCGCGGTCACCAGAATCGGGAGGGGAACTCGATGCACGTCCACAACGTCTTGAAGGTCAAGGGAACAGCGGTCGCGACGATCGCTCCCGACGCATCGCTCGGCGAGGCAACGGCGTCGCTGCGCGATCACGGCGTCGGTGCGCTCGTGGTGAGTCGCGATGGTCGAACGATCGACGGGATCATCTCCGAGCGCGATGTCGTACGGGCGCTGGCCGCCCACGGCGCCTCGACGCTGGGACATCAGGTGTCGTCAGCGATGTCGACCTCGGTCACGACCTGCCGCGGCGACGACACCGTCGACCAGCTCATGGGCATGATGACCGAACGTCGGATCCGCCACCTCCCAGTCGTCGACGACGGTGGGAAACTGGATGGCATCATCTCGATCGGTGACGTCGTCAAGGCCAGGGTCGGCCAGCTCGAGATCGAGAACAACCAACTCCACGACTACATCCAGGCTCGCTGACGTCGGCTCAGCGACTGTCGCGTTTGGCCTGATTGCGCGCGCCGGACGACTTACGGGACGCCTGGCGGGCCTGCGAGGTCGAACGACCGCGTGGGGTCTTGCCTCCGCTCCTGCCGGTCGAGGTCGTGGTGGCCCCTTTGGCCCCCTGCGTGCGGGGCGAACCCTTCGCGGCAGCCTGCTGCTGCCAGGCGCTCGGCTTTGAGTTCCCTGGCGGTGGCCCGCGCAGCGGCGCCGAGTGCAGCGGCCACTCGTGCCAGTGCATCCTCGAGGATCTCCGCCTTGCGTTTGGTTCGCTGATTCGAGGTCGACGTCCCTGCTCGGGAGGACTTCGACGCCACCAGATCGGCCGACTGGCGTCGGTACAACTTGGTGTACTTGGTGCGAGCGCGGCGAACACGCGTGAACAACGCGTCGAGTTCGTCCTCGCTCATCTCAGCGAGTCGGTCACGCTCGGTCTGCACGAGAAGCGTCTGCTCCGCTGCGCTGAACATGTCGAGTTCGGTGGGGTTCATCGGTGCTCCTCGTCGTGCAGTGGTCGGTCGAACCAAGTGTCGCGCTGTCGATCGTTGTACGCGCCGTCGTAGCGCGAGCAATTGTCGGCTCGCGCAACGGGTCGGCCGCGTGTCACGTCCTGGTGGGGCTGACGGAACGGCCGATACACTCGAACCTCGTGCTTGCGCCTCGATGCGCAGCCGAAGACCCCCCACGTCGCCCCTTGACACGGAAGTGAAGTAGCAGAGCATGGCCAAGCGAGAGTTCCCCCTGGAGCGCACCCGGAACATCGGGATCATGGCGCACATCGACGCCGGTAAGACCACCACCACCGAGCGCATCCTCTTCTACACGGGCAAGAGCTACAAGATCGGCGAAGTCCACGACGGCGCGGCGACCATGGACCACATGGCCCAGGAGCAGGAGCGTGGCATCACGATCACCTCTGCCGCCACGACCTGTGTCTGGAAGGACCATCGCATCAACATCATCGACACGCCGGGCCACGTCGACTTCACCATCGAAGTCGAGCGCTCGCTGCGCGTGCTCGACGGCGCCGTCACTGTGTTCGACTCGGTCGCCGGCGTCGAGCCGCAGACCGAGACCGTGTGGCGTCAGGCCAACAAGTACAACGTGCCGCGCATGTGCTTCGTCAACAAGATGGACCGCATCGGCGCCGACTTCTATCGCACCGTGCAGATGGTGAAGGACCGCCTCCAGGCGAACCCGCTCGTGCTTCACCTCCCCATCGGCGCCGGTGGCCCCGAAGCGGTCAAGGCATTCGAGGGCATGGTCGACATCGTGCGGATGAAGGCGCTCGTGTGGCGCAACATCGACGAAAAGGACCTCGGAGCGACCTACGAGATCGAGGACATCCCCGCCGACATGGTCGACGAGGCCAACGAGTACCGCGAAGCCATGATGGAGACCATCGCCACGCAGGACGAGGCGCTGATGGACGCCTACCTCGGCGGCGAGGAGCTCTCCGAGGACGACATCAAGAAGGCGATCCGCAAGGGCACCCTGGCGTTCGACTTCGTGCCGATCCTGTGCGGCTCGGCGTTCAAGAACAAGGGTGTCCAGCCGATGCTCGACGCCGTCATCGACTTCCTGCCCAGCCCGCTCGACATCGAGCCCGCCCACGGCATCGTGATGAAGGGCGGCGAAGAGATCGACGCCACCCGCGGTCCGGAGGACAAGGAGTTCGCCGCACTGGCATTCAAGATCGTCGCCGACCCCTTCGGCAAGCTCACCTACTTCCGGGTCTATTCGGGCGAGATCAGCAAGGGCGAAGAGGTCTACAACTCCACCAAGGAAGATCGTGAGCGGCTCGGGCGCATCCTGCTGATGCACGCCAACCAGCGCGAGGACCTCGACATCGCCATGGCCGGAGACATCGTCGCCGGGCTCGGGTTCAAGAACGTCACCACCGGTGACACCCTCTGCGACCGTGACCACGCCGTCATCCTGGAACGCATGGAGTTCCCGGAGCCGGTCATCCACGTCGCCATCGAGCCGAAGACCAAGTCCGACCAGGAGAAGCTCGGCAAGGCCCTCAAGTCGCTGTCCGACGAGGACCCGACGTTCCGCATCCGCTCCGACGAGGAGACCGGCCAGACCGTCATCTCGGGCATGGGCGAATTGCACCTCGAGGTGCTCGTCGACCGCATGCAGCGCGAGTTCGGCGTCGAGGCCACCGTCGGCAAGCCGCAGGTCGCCTACCGCGAGACGATCACCAAGGAAGTCAAGAACGTCGAGTACCGCCACATCAAGCAGTCCGGTGGTTCCGGCCAGTTCGCTGTCGTGAAGATCGACATGGAGCCGAACCCCGGTGGTGGCTACGAGTTCGAAGACGCCATCTCGGGCGGCAAGATCCCGCGCGAGTACATCAACCCGACCAACCAGGGTCTGCAGAGCTCGCTCGACAACGGCGTGCTCGCCGGCTACCCGACCGTCGACGTCAAGGTCCGCCTCGTCGATGGCCAGTACCACGACGTCGACTCTTCGGAAATGGCGTTCAAGATCGCCGGCCAGATGGCGTTCCGCAAGGCCGCCGAAATGGCCAAGCCGGTCCTGATGGAGCCGATCATGGCCGTCGAGGTCGTGACTCCCGAGGAGTACATGGGCGACGTGATGGGCGACCTGTCCAGCCGTCGTGGCCGCATCGGCAGCATGGAGGCCCGGGGCAACACCCAGGTCGTCAACGCCACGGTGCCGCTGTCCGAAATGTTCGGCTACAGTACCGACCTTCGTTCCCGCACCCAGGGGCGAGCGACCTACACGATGCAGTTCTCGGAGTACTCACAGGTGCCCGAGGCCATCGCCCAGGAAATCGTGAAGCGGGTCCGTGGCGAGTGATCGCTCGGTCCTGACGCACAGCAGTTCTTTGACAACCCACATCTGACAGACAAGAAACGACATTGGAGTCGCACGCATCATGAGCAAGCAGAAGTTCGAGCGCAACAAGCCGCACGTCAACATTGGCACGATGGGTCACATCGACCATGGCAAGACCACCCTGACCGCGGCGATTTCGAAGACGTTGTCCGAGCGTGGGTTGGCCGAGTTCACCGACTTCGACGGCATCGACAAGGCGCCGGAAGAGAAGGCTCGTGGTATCACGATCTCGATCTCGCACATCGAGTACGAGACCGAGAACCGTCACTACGCGCACATCGACATGCCTGGTCACGCCGACTACATCAAGAACATGATCACCGGTGCGGCGCAGGTCGACGGTGCGATTCTGGTGGTCGCGGCGACCGATGGTCCGATGCCGCAGACGCGTGAGCACGTGCTGTTGGCCCGCCAGGTCGGCGTGCCGTCGATCGTGGTGGCGCTGAACAAGGCCGACATGGTCGACGACGAAGAGCTCATGGAGCTCGTCGAGCTCGAGGTTCGTGAACTCCTCACGGAGTACGAGTTCCCCGGTGACGACGTCCCGGTCATCCAGGTCTCGGCGCTCAAGGCGCTCGAGGGCGATGCCGCCTGGCAGGAAAAGATCATGGAGCTGATGGCTGCGTGTGACTCGTTCATTCCGGATCCGGTGCGTGAGCTCGACAAGCCGTTCCTGATGCCGATCGAGGACGTGTTCACGATCACGGGTCGTGGCACTGTTGTCACGGGCAAGGTCGAGCAGGGCATCATCCACACCGGTGACGAGATCGAGATCGTTGGTCTGCGTGACACGCAGAAGACGACGTGTACCGGTGTCGAGATGTTCCGCAAGCTGCTCGATGAGGGCCAGGCCGGCGACAACATCGGTGCGCTGCTTCGTGGCACGGGCAAGGAAGACGTCGAGCGTGGCCAGGTGTTGTGCAAGCCGGGCAGCATCACCCCGCACACCAACTTCGAAGGCCAGGTGTACGTGTTGAGCAAGGACGAGGGTGGCCGTCACAAGCCGTTCTTCAACAACTACCGTCCGCAGTTCTTCTTCCGTACGACCGACGTGACCGGCACGATCGAGTTGCCGTCGGGTACCGAGATGGTGATGCCTGGTGACAACGTCGAGATGACGGTGGAGCTGGGTAAGCCGATCGCGATGGACGAGGGTTTGCGGTTCGCTATCCGTGAAGGTGGCCGCACCGTTGGTGCCGGCCGCGTCACCAAGATCCTGAAGTGACCCGGACGACCTGAGACAGAACGGCACACTGACATGGCACAGAGCATCCGAATCCGCCTGAAGGCATTCGACCACGAGATCATCGACCAGTCGACGAAGAAGATCGTCGAGACGGTCACCCGCACCGACGCCACCGTGCGTGGCCCGATCCCGCTGCCCACCGACAAGCATCGGTACACGGTCATCCGTGGCCCGCACGTCGACAAGGACAGCCGGGAACACTTCGAGATGCGGGTGCACAAGCGCCTCATCGACATCGTGAACCCGAACGGCAAGACGATCGACAGCCTGCAGCGCATCGAGCTGCCCGCCGGGGTCGACATCGAAATCAAGATCCAGAACGGCTGATTTCAGCCGTCCCCGAAATTCGGAGCCATCATCGCGCTGAGCGCGACGAGCGCTCCGAATTTCGGCGTTTTCGGGGCTCGAACGGTTGTGAACGAGGTGAGAACTGCGGCCCTGAACAGGGTCGCTGTTCTCGTTTACGGATAGACAGGTTCCATGAGTTCGTTGCCGCCTCCGGCTCCTGGCGTCAGCCCTGGCTTGCCGGCCCCGGCCTCGCGCCGCAGCGCACGGGCACGCAAGCAGCGGAACTGGGTGGTCGTCGTCGCCGTCGGCGTGGTTGCGTGGACCGCAGCACTGACCGGTGCCCTCGTCGGCAACCAACTCTCCGACTGGATCGACTCGCCACCGAAGAGCGCGAGCGACGAACCGATCAACGTCTCGGATCCGAGCGGCCCGATCGAGGGGCGCCTCGATGTGGCCAAGGTGATCGATCACATGGCGGCCTCTGTCGTCACGATCAGCGCCGACATCGACAGTCAGTTCGGGCGGGGTCAGTCGACCGGGACCGGCGTGATCGTGTCGTCCGGTGGCGAGATTCTCACCAACGCTCACGTCGTCGAGGGCGCCACCGAGATTCGGGTTCGTCTCGCCGGCGAGACCGAGCCGCGCGAGGCGCGACTGCTGGCATCCGATCCGGGCAACGACCTCGCGCTGCTGCGCATGAGCGGCGACGATTTCGATGCCGCGGTGTTCGCCGACCCCGACAGCGTTCGGATCGGTGACGAAGTGGTCGCGATCGGCTTTGCCCTCGGCCTCGATGGCGACCCGTCGGTGACGCTGGGCATCGTCTCGGCGCTCGATCGCACGATCGGCACCGACGGCGCGTTCCTCGACGGCCTGATCCAGACCGATGCCGCCATCTCGTCGGGCAACTCCGGAGGGCCGCTCGTCAACGCACGCGGCGAGGTCGTCGGCATCAACACCGCTGTCGCGCGCGACACGGCCACGTCCGCAGCCACCAATGTCGGCTTCGCGATCAGCGCCGGCGAAGCGCTGCCGGTGATCGAGGCGCTTCGCCTGCAGGCTGGTGGCGACCCCCGCACCGAGGGCTACCTGGGAGTGCTGCTCGGCGAGCGGCGAGACGGCGGCCAAGGTGCCGTGATCACGGAGGTGACGGACGACACGCCCGCTGCCGACGCCGGCCTCGAGGCTGACGATCTCGTGGTGGCTGCCGACGGTGCCGCGATCGACGGGGCGACCGGTCTCATCGCGGCGATCCGCGATCTCGGCCCGGGTGACTCGACGACGCTGACGATCCTGCGCAATGGCGAGCCCATCGAGATCACCGTGACGCTCGTCGAACGCCCCGCCGACTGACACGGCGCCGGCGTCCGCCGGTCTCGGTTTCGCCCCCAGTGCCGGGAGCGATGCCTATCCTTCGCCGGTGGACAATCGATTGCTGCTCGGGCCGATGCTCCGTTACGTCGCTGAGACGACGGCGACGATCTGGGTTGAGACAGCGGCGTCGGGCACCGTGTCGGTGCTCGGACACGACGCTCGAACCTTTCACGTGCGCGGACGTCACTACGCGCTCGTCGTCATCGAGGGCCTCGAGCCTGGTACGACGATCGAGTACGACGTCCACGTCGACGGTCAGCGAGTGTGGCCCGAGATCGGCAGCGATCTCCCGGCGAGCGTGATTCGAACAGTGGCGCCGGGACAACCGGTGTCGGTGCTCGCCGGATCGTGTCGAGCCGCGGCGCCGCACGAACCGCCCTACACACTCGAACTCTCGATGGACGACGACGGCCGAGGTGTCGACACGCTGTGGGCGCACGCTCGACGAATGGTCCACGAACCGCCGACCGAATGGCCGACGCTGCTGTTGTTGGTCGGCGACCAGATCTATGCCGACGATTCGTCGCCGCACACCGAGGCCCGCATCGAGCAGCTCCGTGACGATGACAGCGATCTCCCCACGGAGATCGTGGCCACATTCGAGGAGTACTGCTGGCTGTATGCGGAGGCGTGGACTCCGAAGCACGAACGGTGGCTGTTCTCGGTCGTGCCGTCGATCATGATCTTCGACGACCACGACATGATCGATGATTGGAACATCTCCGACACGTGGTTACGCGACATCAGCACGGAGCCGTGGTGGCGTGACCATGCCATCGGTGGCATCACGTCGTACTGGATCTATCAGCACCTCGGGAACCAGTCGCCCGCCGAAATCGAGAGCGATGGCCTCCTCGCCGAGTTGCTCGCCGTCGACGACGGATCCGAGATTCTCGAACGATGGGCCGAGCACGCCGATGCCACCACGCCCGACCAGGGTGGCTACCGGTTCAGCTACGTGCGTCGCGTGGCCGATGTCGTGATCGTCGTGATCGACGGCCGCAACGGTCGGCTCCTCGACCCGGACCATCGTCGGATGGTTGCGGACAGCGAATGGGAGTGGATTCGCGAGCAAGCGCTCGATCGGCCGCACGCGGGTGGGCACGTGATGTTCGCAACGACCCTGCCGGTGTTCCTCGCCGACGGTCTCCACGATCTGCAGGTCTGGAACGAACTCGTCTGCAACGGACGATGGGGCAAGCGATTCGTCAAACGCGGCGAGAAGCTCCGCCGAGCGCTCGACCTCGAGGACTGGTCGGCATTCGGCACGTCATACCGCCTGTTCGTCGAACTCATCGAGGAACTGGTCGCATCGGACAACGCGCCGGACACCGTGGTCGTCGCATCCGGCGACATCCATTTCAGCTACACCGCACGGGTTCCGATCGGGTCCGAGCGCACCCGCGTGCATCAGATCGTCAGCTCGCCGATCCGCAATGCCTTGATTCCGCACGAGCGAGGCGCGATGCGGCTGTCGCTCACGCCGATCGGCCGACGCATCGGGGCCGTGCTGCGTTGGGCGGCGCGGGGACCGAAGACCGCCCCGCACATCGAGGTGACGTCGGGACCGTTCTTCGCCAACAACATGTGCAAACTGCACTATGACGGCGCAGGGCTCGAAGTGGTCGTCGAGCACTCCACCTCGGAAGACGACGGCGGCATCACCCTCGACGAAGTCGCAAGGATCCTGCTCTGACCTGCTCGATCAGGGGTTCAACCTTCCGTTGAGGGGGTAGCAACCAACGATGTCCACGACACTGGCGGTCCTGCTGACAGGACTCCTCGGCGCCGCGCTCCTGATCGGGGTCGCGGCCGCGCGGGGTCGGTCGCACGGAGACCCCGGCGAGTTGCACGACCCCGTCGATCCCGCAGACGCCGAACACTGGCTGCTGCGTCGCGCCGAATCGAGGCCCCGCCTCCGGCGCCTGCTCGAGCGAGCCGATCGACGCGTCGCTGGTGGGGTCGCTGTGGCGGTGGCATTCGTCGCGATCTTCGCCGCCGCGCTGTTCATCGGATGGGTGTTCGACTCGATCGACACCGGGCGAGGCTTCGCTCGGTGGGACCAGTCGGTCGCGGACTGGGGGCCTGAGCACGCAACCGCCGGCACGGCGACGTTCATGCGGTGGGTGACCAACCTCGGTGGCACCGTGTACCTGGCGATCGTGATGACGATCGTCGGGCTGGTCGACTGGCGTCGCCGCCGCACCGCGACCGGGATCTGGTTTCTCCTGACCGTCGGTGTCGGCGTCGTGCTGATCAACAACGGGCTGAAGCTCTGGATTGATCGCGAGCGACCGCCGGTCGATCATCTCGTGAGCGCCGCCGGGGCGTCGTTCCCGTCGGGGCATTCGTCGGCGTCCGCAGCGTGTTGGATGGCGATTGCCTACATCATCGGTGGCTGGTTGCCGCGTCGGTACCGCCCGTGGCTGGCCGCGGGAGCGGTCGCCATCGCGTGTCTCGTCGCGGCCAGCCGAACCCTGCTCGGCGTGCACTGGGTCACCGACGTCGTGGCCGGACTCACGGTTGGTTGGACGTGGTTCTTCGTCGTCGCCCTCATTTTCGGCGGACGACTCCAACGATTCGGCGAGCCCCTCGAGAAGATCGCCGGGCCCCTGCCGTCGGCGAGCCCGGCCTCGACCACGAGGCCATGAACGGAGCAACCGATGGCTGATTCCACCTCGATCCCGAGCCCTTCGATCCGAGTGGGCGTGGTCGTCAACCAGGACAAGGTTCTCGGCGGCGGCCTCGAAGAACTGCGCGCCGCCCTCGCCGACGTCGGCCACGCCGATCCGCCGTGGTACGAGGTGTCCAAGAGCAAGAAGGCGCCGAAGAAGATCCGCAAACTCGTCGAGGACGACGGCGTCGATCGGGTGCTCATGTGGGGTGGCGACGGCACGGTGCGCCGTGCGGTCGACACCATCGTCGACGAGGGCCTCGACGCGTCGATCGGCATCCTGCCCGCCGGCACCGCCAACCTGCTCGCGAACAACCTCGGCATACCGATCGACTTGCGCGGAGCCGTCGACGTCGCCGTGCATGGTGACCCGCGGCCGATCGACGTCGGGAAAATGAACGGCACCCACTTCGCCGTCATGGCCGGCGCCGGCTTCGACGCCTTGATGATCCGTGACGCCGACGAAGGTGCGCTCAAGGAGAGGTACGGCAAGGTCGGCTACGTGGTGGCCGGCGTGAAGAACCGCGATGTGAGTCCGGCCCAGGTCAAGATCGACGTCGACGGCCACCCCTGGTTCCACGGCGATGCGGCCTGCGTGATCCTCGCCAACGTCGGGACGATCCTCGGTGGACTCCGAGCGTTTCCCGACGCGTCACCGACCGACGGGCGCCTCGACATCGGCGTCGTGTCGGCACGGTCGGCCACGGACTGGCTGCGAGTGCTCACGAGCGCAACGCTCAAACGAGCCGAGAAGTCTCCGCTCACCAAGATCGGCACCGCCTCGAAGATTGAGATCACCTTCGATCGGTCACTGCCTTGGGAGGTCGACGGCGGCGACCGAGATCGTGAGAAGAAGTTCAAGATCAAGTGCGTGCCGGCAGCGGTACGAATCTGTCAGCCGCATCTGCCGACCGGTGAGCTCGCCGACGCCGCACAGGAGGAGCGACAATGAGGATGGCGACCGGCACTGATGACGACTCCGACGTCGGTGTCGAGAAGGCCGAGGAGTTCGCTCGCGAACATCCCGGGCTCGTGACGTTCGGTCGCGTCGGATGGATCGCGAAGGGGATCGTGTACGGCCTGACCGGCGTCCTGGCCCTGCTCATCGGCATCCGGGCGAGCAAGGGTTCCACGTCGGGCGCCGAAGGCGAGGCCAGCCAGATCGGTGCCATCGCCCGAATCGCGCAGAACTCCTACGGCGCCGCGCTCTTGTACGTGATGGCTGCCGGTCTGGTGATCTACTCGCTCTGGCGACTGGTCACCGTCGTGCTTCCTGCCGACAACGACCTCAAGGGATGGGCGACCCGTCTCGGCTACCTGGTGAGTGCGATCACGTATCTCCTCCTTGCGTTCACGGCGGTCTCGTTCGCCCGCAACCCCGGCAAGCCCGATGACGGTGAGGACGGCAAGGTCGAGCAGTTCACCACCGACTTCATGAGCCGCGACGGTGGACGCATCGTGATCTTCATCATCGGCGCCGTTCTGATGGTGATCGCTGCTGTGTTCATCTGGAAGGCCGTCGGTGCCACCTTTCGCTCGCAACTGCTTCCGGGCAAGGTCGGCCCGGTATCGCACGAGATGCTGGTGACACTGGGACGCATCGGCTGGATGGGGCGCGCCGGGATGATGGCGCTCATCGGCTTCTTCCTCGCTCGTGCAGCCATCAACTTCAATCCTGACGACGCGCAGGGCCTCGACGGTTCACTGCGCAAGGCCGCATCGTCGGGCGCCGGGACGATCCTGGTCATCGCCGTTGGCGCCGGGCTCCTGGTCTACGGGCTGTTCTGCGCTCTCAGCGCCCCGAAGCGCCGTCTGATCGGAGCCGACTCGTGAGCGCCGACATCGAGCAGTCGACCGACCACGACAGATCGTGGTTCCGCTCCACGTGGCCGGTTCACCGGCAACAGTGGCTCCAGTTCGGCGTCGCGCTCGTCGTCTGCGTCGGTGCCTTCACGGTGATCGGTTTCGTGATGACCGATTGGTTCGCACCGAACGCGATCACCCGATTCGATGTCGACCTCGCCGAGCGCATGGCATCGAACCGGACGCCGTTCAAGGACGACCTCGCCCAATGGGGAGCGTTCATTGCCTCGACCAACGTCAAGATCGGCCTGACCGCAGTGTTCGCGATCGTTGCGATCATCGTCTGGCGACGATGGCACGAGACCGTCTTCTTGGCGTTCACGCTGATCTTCGAAGCAACCACGTTCATCATCGTCACGTTCCTCGTGTCGCGCCCGCGTCCGGATGTTCCGCGACTCGAGGACTCGCCGGTCAACTCCAGCTACCCGTCCGGCCACGTGGCCGCGGCGACGGTGTACGGCGCGTTCGTCGTCATCGTGTTCTGGCACACGACGTCGAAGTGGTGGCGTTCGCTCGCTGTTGTCCTCTTCGTCGCGGTGGTCGGCGCTGTCGCCTGGTCGCGGATGTACCAGGGCATGCATTACTTCAGCGACGTCGTCGCCGGCATTGTTCTCGGACTGGTCTCACTGGCGATCTGCCTGCGGATCCTTGGCCGGCCGAATTCGACGTCATCGACAACAATGGATTCGCGCCCTGCGGCTGACACAGAGCTCCGCTCGCCCCCTGGCTGAACCTCGCACGAAGTTGCCTCGCCACAATGCCCCGACCAGGCGCCTACCTTTCCGGAATGGAAGCACTCGACGTGATGCTCGGATCGGCTCGACCGTTCGGCCTCGGATACTGGCCCTTGCCGCAGGACGATCCCGGTGTGGCGGTACAGCGCGAGGCCGTTCGGCTCGTCTCGCCTGACGGCGCGCTCGTGCGCGGCGTGCTGTGGACACCACCGGTCGGAACACCCTGGAAGACCGCCGTCATCCTGTCGCATCCGCGAGGCGACTTCAGTGTGCACTACGCCTGTCCGCTTCTCGCCGCCTCGGGCTACGCCGTCCTCGGTTTCGGCACCAGGTACATGAACAACGACACCGACTGCCTGCACGAGTCGTGCATCGTCGACGTCAACACCGCCCACGACGAGATGATCCGTCGCGGCGCCGAAGCGGTGGTGTTGCTCGGCAACTCGGGCGGCGGATCGCTGATGGCGATGGCCAACGCCGAACTCGGTATCGGTGATGGTTGGGTCGGTATGGCCGCGCACCCGGGGGAGGGCGTGTTCATGTTGCAGGTGATCGACCCGTCGGTCGCCGACGAACACGACCCGTTCTCGACCGTGCCCGAACTCGACATGTACCACCCGGACAACGGGTGGCGGCCGTGGCCCGACCCGTGCAGCTACGACCCGGCGTGGGTCGAGCGGTATCGGGAGGCGCAGCGTGCGCGGGTGGCGCGCATCGACGCCATCGCGACGGCCTCGATCGCTGAAGCGGCCGAGGCTGGGTCGGCCCTGCGCGGCGTCGACAAATCGGCCGACCCGGCATGGTGGCGCGAGCGCCGTCGGCGGGCGGTGTTCACGAAGTACCTCACGATCTACCGCACGCTCGCCGACCCGGCGTACCTCGACCTCTCGATCGACCCCGACGATCGTCCGATGGGTTCGCTGTTCGCGTTCCCCGATCCGTTCGACGCCAACTACGGACGTGGGGGACTGGCCCGCACCATGACCGCTCGGGGGTGGCTGAGCACGTGGTCAGGGCTGTCGAGCGGCGCCAAACTCGCCGACACCATGCCGCAGGTGACGGTGCCCACGTTGCTCGTGCATCCCACGGCCGACACCGAAATCCGCGTCTGGCAGGCCAAAGAGATCGTCGACGCGGCGGGCGCCGACGACGTCACCTACGTCGAGATGAAGGGCGCACCTCACTACCTCGAGGGTCACCGCCCCGAAGCGATGGCACGAGTGGCCGAGTGGCTGTCCGCTCGCTTCCCGTAGGCCGATGACCCGCAGCGACACGGTCGACGACACCGAAATCGCCTCGTGGGTGGCGCGGCGATCGCTGCGGCGTTCGGCGTCGTTCTGGGTGCTGCACTCTCTCGGGTGGATCTGGTGTGGTGTTGTCGCGCCCGTCATGTTCGGTCGATCGCGGCGTGTCGGCGCAGGAAGCCCGCCCGGCCGCCCACCCGACGATTGACCGCTCGCACGATGCGCGCTCAGAGCGGCAGGGTGGTGCGGATCCAGTCGGCGAGCAGCGGATCGACGATGGTGAGGCCACGATCGAGCGTGCCGTTGGCGATGAGGCGATCCCGTGCGGCCTGCACGGCGCCGGAGGAAGCTCCGAACAACTCCAGCGTGCCGCCGAAGAGCGGACGGCCGGTGGCGAGCGCTCGCAGGACCACTTGTTCGGCATGACTGAACGTGCTGAACAGCATCTCGAGGCCCGGGGCGATGCTTCGCTGGACGGCGGCGCGCGCCTCGGGCCACGCTGCATCGCCGGACTCGCCCGGTTCGGTGCGTAGCCACGCCGCGTCGGCGAGTTGCATCGCCCGGTAGGGATGGCCGCCGGTCGCATGATGGACGAGTCCTGCGAGGCCGCCACTGCGTCGATCGGTGGCAGTGAAGCCGTCGTCGATGATCACGGCGAGTTCGGGCAACGTGAACGGTTGGATCTCGATGATGTCGGCCTGGGCGTAGAACGGCTGGGACTGTTCGGTGAACATCGCAGCCATCGCTGAAGGTTCGGAGCCGGCGAACAGCACCCCGATGTCCTGGACGTGGTGTTGCAGCTTCGTTCGCAGCAGCCCCGCGGCTCCGCTGACACCGTTGATGCCGGTGAACTCGTCGATCACCAGCAACGTCGGTTCGTCAGTGGCGGCCTCGACGAGGAGATCGAGCAGCAGGTCGAGCGACGCATCGGCGTCCGGACGCTGCGCGGGTGGTCGGGCAAACTCCACCTTGAGCACGCCGAGATTGATCGAACTGCCCACCGCCAACGAGGCCAGCCGTGAACCGACGCGGCCCCGGCTCGATGCGAGGGCACGGTCGAGTCGCACCACCAGGTCGGCGCTCGAACGGGTCTCGTACAGATCGAGCCGCACGACCGAGGTGCCTGCATCTTCGAGCCGTGCGGCGACCGCTCCGAGCACGCTGGTCTTGCCGAAGCGACGCGGTCCGAGCAGCGCCGTCATCCTCCGCGCGGTCACCCGCTCGATCAGATCGGCGATCAATTCGTCGCGTCCGCCCACTCGCTCCGGAGCCAGCGGACCCTGATGCGGAAAGGGCGTACCTTCTGAAAGCATGAAATCATGCTACCAAGCCGCATGCTCTTTCGTTTGTGCTGCATTCTGGATGGACCGTCTCATCCAGAATGTGACGCAAACGTGGGGAAGGCGCGTGTTGGAAGCGCCCTACGACGCCCATAGCATTGCATGGCCGTGATCGGGAGGCATTCCGATCACCAGACCATTCAGCAATCGATGTCTGTGTAGGCCGTCCGCAACGTCCGGAACGGAACCGCCCAGCAACTACATGATCTCGTGCTCCGCACGCTCGTCCGTCCTGAACTGGGAACGGCTAGCGGCGGAGCATTTGCGTGGAGAGCCTGAAATCAGGGCTTGGACAACGAAAAGGAACCGGCCGCCATGGCACAACAATCGATCGTCGGCGAGAAGGTCGGCATGACACAGACGTGGGTCGACGACAAAGTCGTTCCCGTCACTGTGCTTCGTGTCGAACCGATGCGCATCGTGCAGATCAAGACCAACGAACGCGACGGCTACACCGCGCTGCAGGTGACCTACGGGCACCGTGACGCGAAGAAGCTCACGAAGCCGGCCGTTGGCCACTTCGAGAAGGCCGGCGTCGCCCCGGGCAAGCGCCTGATCGAGCTTCGTCTCGACTCGGTCGACGGCTTCGAGGTCGGCCAGGAGCTGACCGTCGAGCAGATCGCGGTCGGCTCGAAGGTCGACGTCACGGCGACCAGCCGGGGCAAGGGCTTTGCCGGCGTCATGAAGCGTCACAACTTCAAGGGCCAGCCCGCATCGCACGGTAACAACAAGAGTCACCGCAAGCCTGGCGCCATCGGCTCGTGTGCCTTCCCGGCACGCGTGTTCAAGGGCCAGCGCATGGCGGGCCACATGGGCCACGAGCAGGTCACCACGCAGAACCTCGAGGTCGTGCAATCCGACCCCGAGCGCAACCTGCTGCTGGTCAAGGGCTCCGTCCCCGGCCCCGCCGGTGGCGTCGTCCTCGTGCGCAACGCCGTCAAGTTCGCAGGAAAGGCAGGCTGACATGGCCGATCTCACCCTCAAGACCGCGGCCGGCAAGGACAGCGGAACGGTCCAGCTCGACGATGAAGTCTTCGGCGTGACGCCGAACGTGTCATTGATGCACCAGGTCGTCACCGCCCAACTCGCCGCTCGCCGCTCCGGAACCCAGAGCACCAAGACCCGCTCGGACGTCTCCGGTGGTGGCCGCAAGCCGTACGCACAGAAGGGCACCGGCAACGCACGCCAGGGCTCGATCCGTGCACCGCACTTCGTCGGTGGTGGCGTCGCACTCGGCCCGAAGCCGCGCAAGTACGACCAGAAGACCCCCAAGAAGATGGTGAAGGCAGCACTGCGCTCCGCACTGTCGGACCGTGCCAACGAAGGCAAGATCGTCGTGGTCGACTCGTGGGGCTTCGAGTCCCCGAAGACCAAGGACGCCAAGGCCGCCCTCGACGCACTCGGCATCACCGGCACCGCCCTGGTGGTCGTCGGTCGTGACGATGCCGCCGCGGCGCTGAGCTTCCGCAACCTGCCCAAGGTGCAGATCATCGGCCCGGGCGAACTCAACGCCTACGACGTCCTCTGCAACGAGTGGATCATCTTCACCAAGGACGTGCTCCCCGCCGGCACACCGACCTCGCCTGACGCGGGCACCACCGCTTCGGACAAGCCCAGCAAGGCCCCCAAGTCCGGCACGGCCGCCGAGGGAAGCGCCAGCGACGAGGCTGGCGACTCGGCCGACCCGAAGAGTGCAGCACCCGACCAGGGTGAGGCCGAGTCAACTGAGAAGAGCCAGTCATGAAGGATCCTCGCGACATCATCATCGCTCCGGTCGTCTCCGAGAAGAGCTACGACCTCATCGAGCGCGGTGTCTACACCTTCAAGGTGAGCACCAAGGCCTCGAAGCCCGAGATCCGCGACGCCGTCGAGGCGATCTGGGGCGTCGAGGTGCTCAAGGTCAACACTCTCAACCGTCCGGGCAAGCGCAAGCGCACCCGCGGCACCAACCGAATCGGTCAGCGTCCCGACACCAAGCGGGCCATCGTCACCCTTGCAGCGGGCGAGATCCCGCTGTTCGAGAACTGAGCGCATCATGGCTATCCGTTCCCGCAAGCCCACCAGCCCCGGCCGTCGCTTCCAGACGAGCTCCGACTTCAGCGAGATCACCAAGACCACGCCGGAGAAGAGCCTCCTCGCGAAGAAGACCAAGACCGGTGGTCGCAACAGCTACGGCCGCAAGACCTCGCGTCACCGCGGTGGCGGCCACAAGCAGCAGTACCGCATCATCGACTTCAAACGCGTCAAGGACGGCGTGACCGCCAAGGTCGCCGCCATCGAATACGACCCGAACCGCACCTGCCGGATTGCGCTGCTCCACTACAACGACGGCGAGAAGGCCTACATCCTGGCCCCTCGTGGCCTGAACGTCGGCGACACCGTCGAGAGCGGCCAGGGCGCCGACATCAAGCCGGGCAACGCACTGCCGCTGCGCTTCATCCCGGTCGGCACCACCGTGCACAACGTCGAGCTGCGCCCCGGCCAGGGCGGCAAGATCGGCCGTTCGGCCGGAATCGCCGTGCAGCTGGTTGCCAAGGAAGGCGACTACGCCACGCTGCGTATGCCGTCGACCGAAATGCGCCGGGTGATGATCGACTGTCGTGCGACCGTCGGCGAAGTCGGCAACAGCCAGCACGAACTGGTCAAGATCGGCAAGGCCGGCCGCAACCGCTGGAAGGGCAAGAAGCCCCAGACCCGTGGTGTTGCGATGAACCCGGTCGACCACCCACTCGGTGGTGGCGAAGGCCGCACCTCCGGTGGTCGTCCCGCCGTGTCGCCGTGGGGCAAGCCCGAGAGCCGCACCCGCAACAAGAAGAAGGCGAGTCAGAAGTTGATCATTCGCCGCCGTCGTACGAGCAAGGGTCGCCGCTGACGCGGCAAGGAAGGTAACTCCGCATGTCTCGCAGTCTCAAGAAGGGCCCGTTCGTGGACGACCATCTTCTCAAGAAGATCGACGCCCAGAACGCCGCCGGAGAGCGCAAGGTCATCAAGACCTGGTCGCGTCGCTCCACCATCATCCCCGACATGGTCGGCCACACGATCGCCGTCCACGACGGTCGCAAGCACGTCCCGGTGTACGTCACCGAGTCGATGGTCGGCCACAAGCTCGGTGAGTTCAGCCCCAGCCGCACGTTCAAGTTCCACGCCGGCATGGAGCGCAACTCGAAGGGTCGCCGCTGATGACCGGACCGAAGCTCAACGAGAAGTCGTTCGTCGCCGGCGAGCGCTCCGGCACGAAGGCCACCGCCCGCTACGTGCGGTCGTCGGCCTCGAAGGCCCGCGCCGTGCTCGACCTGATCCGCGGCCTCGATGTCCGCAGCGCCGACGAGGTGCTGCAGTTCACCGATCGCCACATCGCACGTGACGTCCGCAAGGTGCTCGCCAGCGCCGTTGCGAACGCCGTCAACAACGACGACCAGGACGCCGACGAGTTGTTCGTCATCGCGTGCTTCGCCGATGAGGGCCCGACGCTGCGTCGTTTCCGCCCCCGTGCCCGCGGTCGTGCGACTCGCATCAACAAGCGCAGCTGTCACATCACCGTGATCGTTGCCCGCATGAGCGACGACCGCATCGCGATCATCCAGGCCCGCCAGGAGCGCGCCGGTGGAGCCACTGGCCGTGGACGCCCGGCGTCGAGCAGCGCCAGCCGCCGTGCCCGAGTCGAGCGCAGCCGCCAGCAGGCCGCTGGAGCCGAAGAGGCCATCGACGCCATCGACGCCGACGAAGAGATCCTCGACGCCGAAATCATCGACGAGACCGACGCGGTCGACTCGGAGTCCGCGAGTCCGCAGAGGCTCCTGAAGCCGATGTGGCAGAGGACGACGCGACGGCTGACGCCGAAGCGACGAAGAAGTCACCGAAGTCGCAGACGACGAAGTCGCCGACGGTGACGCAGCCAGCGAGGGAAGCGCCAGCGACGAGCTGGACGAGGCCGACCAAGATCAAGCAGCCGACGAGTCCGGAGAGGCCGAGGAAGAACTAATGGGTCAGAAGATCAATCCGTACGGCTTCCGTCTGGGAGTGACCACCGACTGGAAGTCGCGTTGGTTCTCCGAGCGTGACTACAAGGAGTACCTCACCGAGGACTGGACGATCCGTCGCGAGATCATGACGCGTCTCGAGTCGGCGGCGATCAGCCGCATCGAGGTCGAGCGCACCCGTGACAAGCTTCGCGTCGACGTGCACACGGCCCGCCCGGGCATCGTGATCGGTCGTCGTGGTGCCCAGGCCGACGAACTCCGTCAGCTGATCACCAAGATCACCGGCAACCCGAAGATCCAGCTCAACATCGTCGAGATCAAGAACCCCGAACTCGACGCTGCGCTGATCGCTCAGGGCGTCGCTGACCAGCTCGTCAACCGCATCGCGTTCCGTCGTGCCATGAAGCGCGCCGTGCAGAACGCACAGCGTGCCGGCGCCCTCGGCATCCGCGTCCAGTGCTCGGGTCGCCTCGGCGGCGCCGAGATGAGCCGCACCGAGTGGTACCGCGAAGGTCGGGTGCCGTTGCACACGCTTCGCGCCGACATCGACTACGGCATGCGCGAGGCCAAGACGACCAGCGGTCGTGTCGGCGTCAAGGTGTGGATCTACAAGGGAGACATCCTCCCGTACAAGAAGCTCAACGAGGACAAGATCGCCCGTGAGGCCGCCATGGCGGTCGGCGAGACCTCGGGCCAGGGTGGACCTCGCAAGGTCGTGTCGTCGGGCGGACCCCGCGACGCCGCACCGGCAGCGGAGACGCAGCCGCTCATTCGTGAGGCCGATCCGGAGCTCGAGAAGTTGCTCGACGAAGAAGAGGCAATCGCCAAGCGCACCGCGCAGGGCGAGGGCCACGAGACGCCGCACTTCCGCGGCGAGGACTGAAAGGGGACGAACCATGCTGATGCCACGCAAGGTCGCCCATCGCAAGCACCACCGCGGCCGCACCAAGGGAATGACGAAGGGCGGCTCCGGCCTGAACTTCGGTGAGTACGGAATCCAGGCGCTCGAGCCGGGCTGGCTCACCGCCCGCCAGATCGAGGCCGCCCGTATCGCCATGACCCGCTCGATCAAGCGCGGCGGCAAGGTCTGGATCAACGTGTTCCCGGACAAGCCGGTCACGAAGAAGCCGGCCGAGACCCGCATGGGCTCCGGCAAGGGCAACCCCGAATTCTGGGTGGCCGTCGTCAAGCCCGGTCGCACGCTGTTCGAGCTGTCGTACCCGAACGAGGAGATGGCCAAGGCCGCCCTCGAGAAGGCGATTCAGAAGCTGCCGATCAAGGCTCGCATCATCACTCGTGAGGAGGAGATCTGACATGGCGAAGACCAACGAACTCGTCGAGCTCAGCCTCGGTGAACTGATCGACGAACTGAAGGCCACGAAGCAGGAGGCGCTCAACCTGCGTTTCCGCAACGCGACCGGTCAGCTCGACAACACCGCCGAG
>CAVUJG010000004.1:0-342977 GCA_963741755.1 Ilumatobacteraceae bacterium
TGATCCCCACGACGATCGGTGGATTGCTCTCGGCGATCGGGATCGCCGGCATGGACCGGCTGGTGCAACGCAACGTGCTGGCGATGAGCGGCCGCGCCGTGGAAGCGGCCGGTGACGTGACGACACTGCTGCTCGACAAGACCGGAACGATCACCTACGGCAACCGGCGCGCGGTCGCCTTAATACCGGTCCACGGGGTGACGACGCTGAACTCGCCGACGCTGCCCTCTGGCGAGCGGGCGGACGAGACCCCGAAGGTCGTGAGATCGTCGAACTCGCGGCCGGCGAAATCGGCCGTTCTCCGAAGCCTCTGCCCGGACGACGCCGAGCTGGTCGAGTTCACCGCGCAGACACGAATGTCCGGCGTCGACCTTCCCGATGGGCGCGAGTTGCGCAAGGGGGCCGGGGACACGATGCGGCGCCACGTCGAAGGACTCGGAGGCTCGGTTCCTCCGGAGCTGGTCGCCGTCGTCGACGAGATCTCGCGATCGGGCGGGACGCCGCTCGTGGTCGCGGATCGTGAGCGGGTCCTCGGTGTGGTGCATCTCAAGGACGTGATCAAGGAAGGACTCGTCGAGCGGTTCGCCGAACTCCGAGCGATGGGCATCCGCACCGTGATGATCACCGGCGACAACCCGCTCACCGCAGCAGCGATCGCTGCCGGAGTCCGGCGTCGACGACTACCTCGCCGAAGCGACACCGGAGGACAAGCTCGCACTATCCGGCGCGAACAGGCGGGCGGCCGGCTGGTGGCGATGACCGGTGACGGCACGAACGACGCACCGGCGCTCGCCCAGGCGGACGTGGGCGTGGCGATGAACACGGGCACCCAGGCGGCCAAGGAGGCGGGCAACATGGTCGATCTCGACTCGGACCCGACCAAACTGATCGCCGTCGTCGAGATCGGCAAACAGCTGCTCGTCACCCGGGGGGCGCTGACGACGTTCTCGATCGCCAACGACGTCGCGAAGTACTTCGCGATCATTCCGGCGATGTTCGTCGGCGTGCTCCCGGCGCTCGACGAGCTGAACGTGATGCGGCTGGACTCGCCCCGCTCAGCGATCCTGTCGGCGATCATCTTCAACGCGTTGATCATCGTGGCCCTGGTACCGCTGGCGCTACGCGGTGTGCGATTCGTCGCGGCGAGCGCCGCCGAGGTGTTGCGCCGCAATCTGCTCGTCTACGGCGTCGGCGGGCTGGTCGCCCCGTTCGTCGGCATCAAGATCATCGATGTCATCGTCTCGACACTGGGGGTCTCGTGATGCGTTCTGGTCTGTTCGGCCAGCTGTCGGCCGGTGTCCGTATGGTTGTCGTGATGACCCTCGGTCTCGGCGTGGTGTATCCGCTGGCGATCACGGCGTTCGCGCAGGTCGTGAACGGTGACCGCGCTGATGGGCAACTCGTCCGCGTCGACGGCGAGGTCGTCGGATCGCGGCTGATCGCCCAGGAGTTCACGCAACCGCAGTACTTCCATCCGCGGCCCAGCGCAGCCGCGTACGACGCCTCGGCGAGCGGGGGGTCGAACCTCGGTCCGACGAACCCGGAGCTGCGCGACACCGTCGCTGAGCGGGTCAGCGCGTATCGCGACCTCAACGGGCTGCCCGACACCGTCGCGGTCCCTGTCGACGCCGTCACCGCGTCCGGGTCAGGCCTCGACCCGCACATCTCCCCGGCCAATGCTCGGCTTCAGGCCGAACGCGTCGCCGAGGTCCGCTCGCTCGAACTCGACACCGTGGCCGATCTGATCGCCGAGCACACCGACGGACGGCCGCTCGGCATCCTCGGCGACGACGCCGTCAACGTCGTAGAACTCAACGTCGCACTCGACCGCATCACGGGGAGCCCATGACGAACACGACGCCGCCTCGCCCCGCGGTCGCCTGCGTGTGTATCTCGGTGCCGCGCCCGGCGTCGGCAAGACCTACAAGATGCTGGAGGAGGGACGACGCCGCATCGAGCGAGGAACCGACGTCGTCGTCGGCTGGTCGAAACCCACGGGCGCGAACGCACCCGGCAACTCCTCGAGGGCTCGAAGTCGTCCCTCGACGACAGGTCAGTATCGCGGCGCCGAATTCGACGAAATGGACCTCGACGCCGTCCTCGCCCGGCGACCCGCGGTCGCGCTGGTCGACGAGATGGCCCACACGAACGCGCCCGGCTCGCCGCAGGACGAAGCGATGGGAGGACATCGAGGCGATCCTCGACGCGGGCATCGACGTCATCACCACCGTCAACGTCCAACACCTCGAGTCCCTCAACGACGCGCTGCACGCGGATCACCGGGGTCGAGCAACGAGAAACCATCCCCGACGACATCGTCCGCCGCCAACCAGATCGAACTCGTCGACATGGCCCCCGAGGCGCTGCGGCGTCGCATCGTCCATGGCAACGTCTACCCCCGAGACCGGATCGACGCCGGCGCTCGGCAACTACTTCCGGCCGGCAACCTGAGTGCGTTGCGGGAACTCGCGCTGCTGTGGGTCGCCGACCGGGTCGAAGACGAACTGCTGGAGTACCGCGACGAGCACGGCATCGACCGGCCGTGGGAAACCCGGAACGCCTCGTCGTCGCGATCACCGGTCACCCTCGGCCGAGCATCTGATCCGGCGGGCCGCACGCATGGCCGAGCGTTCGCGCGCCGAATTGCTCGGCGTCCACGTCCGCGGGAGCGACGGCCTCGGCGCTGCCGACGGCGACGAGCGGGTTGCCGCGCACCGCCAACTGCTCGCTGATCTCGGCGGCCGCTACCACGAGATCGTCGGCGACGATCCTGCCGCTCGCTCGTCGCGTTCGCCCGTGCCGAGAACGCGACCCAACTCGTCCTCGGCACCAGCCGACGGACACGCCTCAACGAGCTGTTCCACGGATCGATCATCAACGCGCCGTCAGGGCGTCGCCCGACATCGACGTCCACGTCGTCGCTCACGACGACGACACCGACACGGACGCCCGGAGACGATGCGAGCGACACACCGGCCGGTTCCGTTGTCCGGCGCCGGCGCGTGGCCGGCTCGTGGTCGGTCGCGATCGGCGGGCCGCCTCTGCTCACGGCAGCGTTCGTGCCGTTCCGCGACGAGGACGGACTCCCGGGTGTCCTGCCGGCATACATGCTCGTGGTCGTCATCACGGCGCTGCTCGGCGGAACCGTACCGGCGGTCGTCGCCGCCGTCATCGGGTTCGTGCTCGGCAACCTCGCCCTGACCCAGCCGTACGGCACGCTGCGGATCACCGAACTCCCCAGCGTCGTGGCTCTCGCCGCTTCCTCGCCGTCGGTGTGATCGTCGCCGTCGTCGTCGGTCGACTCGGCCGCCGGACCGCTGAGGTGCAGCGCTCACGAGCCCAGGCCCGGGCCCTCGCATCCTCGGCAGCGTCGCTCGCAGCGTCCGACGACGCCGTGAGCATGCTGCTCGACAAGCTGCGCAGCGCCTGGCACTGGACGCGGTCGCCGTGATCGAACGGCGAAGCACCCTCGGTTGCAGTTGCCGGCCAGATCGTCTGAACTCGAACGGGCCGACGTCGAACGCATCGCGTCTGCCGGAATCAGCGTTCGCTGGTCTACGCGCCCCCGATCAGCGATCCCGACGATCGCTGATCGTGCGGGCCTTCGCCGACCAGCTCGCGACCGCGGTACGCCGCAGCGAGCTTGCCGCAGCAGAGACCCACGCCCGTACGCTCGCCGAGATCGACCAATTCCGCACCGCACTCCTGCGCGCGGTGTCCCACGACCTCCGCACGCCGCTGGCCGCCATCAAGGCAGCCGCCTCCTCGCTCGAACAGGACGACGTCGACTGGCCCGACCACGCCCGACGCGACTTCATCGCCACGATCGTCGAGGAAGGAGACCGACTCGATCGAATCATCACCAACCTCCTCGACGCCAGCCGGTTGGAAACCGGTGTGCTCGCGTTCAACTCACCGCCGTCGACCCAACCGACGTGCTCGAACGAGCCGCGCACACCGCGCCTGCCGGCGTCGACTGTCACGTCGAGACCCCCCCGACGAGCCGACCGATCCGGCCGACCGGGCCTGCTCGAACGGGTCCTCGAGAACCTCTTGATCAACGCCGCCCGATACGCACCCGGCGCCGTGCAGCTGCGCATCGACCACGACTGCGACGCCGGCACCAGCCGCATCCGCGTGATCGACCACGGACCGGGTGTGCCCGACGGAGATGTACGAAGCCATCTGTTCCGCGGATTCCATCGCCTCGACGACCGCGGCGCCGGCGTCGGCCTCGGCCTCGCCGTGTCCCACGGCTTCATCGAGGCGATGGGCGGATCTCCTCGTCCGAGCGAGACACCCGGCGGCGGGCTCACGATGGACATCGTGCTGCCCAGCGAGGACCGCGGCCGCGACAGATGGTGAGACACGATGACTGACGCCCCACAGTTCTGGTCGTGGACGACGAGCCGCAGATCCGCCGGGCGTTGCGGACCAACCTCACCGTTCGCGGCTACGACGTCGTCGAGGCCGGCACCGGCCACGCCGCGCTCACCGCCGTCGCCGACCACCACCCAGACGTCGTGCTGCTCGACCTCGGCCTTCCCGGCCTCGATGGCATCGAGGTGTTGCACGGCCTGCGCGGCTGGACGGAGTACCTGTGATCGTCCTGACTGTTCGCGAACGCGAAGCCGACAAAGTCGAGGCGCTCGACGCCGGCGCCGACGACTACGTCACCAAGCCGTTCGGAATGAACGAACTCCTCGCCCGCCTCCGTGCCCAGCTCCGCCGAGGTACTATCGGTCACGGCGAAGTGTCGCCCGTCGTCAACACAGATCACTTCACCATCGACCTCGCAACGGGCCAGGTCACCGGCAGCGACGGCGAACCCATCCATCTCACACCGAAGGAATGGGGCATCGTCGCTTGCCTCGCCCGCCGCCGACCAGCTCGTGCTCCAGCGAGACCTCCTGCGTGACGTGTGGGGACCCAGCTATGGCGACGAAGGGAACTACCTCCGGGTCTTCATCGCCCAGATCCGCAAGAAGCTCGAACCAACGCCGGCCCGACCGCACTACTTCATCACTGAGCCAGGCCTCGGATACCGGCTCGAACACACCACTACCGGGAGCGGTCCCGCATGAACGCGTTCGACGGCGCCCTGCGCGGCATCCAACGGCTCCTGGCCCTCGGCCCCAGAACGCCACCACCCGACCCCGCTCCCGTCCCGGCCCATCCCGAACGGCGCCAATCGGAAAGCACGGTTCGAACGATGGCTGCCGTGGCGGTGGCAACGCTGCTGCCCGTCACATTCGGCGCCGCGCTCATACCGCTACGGGAGCAACTCAGCCAGAGCATCTCTCTCCTCATGGTGCTGCCCGTGCTCGTGGTCGCACTGCTGGGCGGACGGCGCCTCGGCACGATCGCCGCTCTCTCCGCAGCGATCGCGTTCGACGTGTTCCACACCCAGCCCTACTACCAACCCACGATCGACGACCCCGACGACATCGTCGAGACCGTCGCCCTTCTCGCCATCGGCATCACAGCGGGCTTACTCGCCGAATCCGCACAGACCGCCATCGTTGCCGCACGCGTGCGACGCAGGGAACTGGCCGCCATGACCAACTTCCTCGAGCACATCGGAACCAGCATCCCCGGCGAAGAACTTGCCCGACACGCAAGCGCAAGCATCCTCGGCCTGCTCGACGCCCGTGAATGCGTCTGGCGCCCCGACTACAAGGGCACCGCCAGCCCCGTACTCAAGCACGACGGCACACTCAACTCGCTCCGGGTCGGCGACTGGGATGAAGGCGGCGGCATCCTGCCGGGCACCATCGAGATCCCGGTCGGGTACCCGCCCGTCGAGTTCGGACGATTCATCGTGCAGACCGACCGCCACGCGAACGTCTCACTGGAAGAACGTCG
Organism: Ilumatobacteraceae bacterium; assembly: GCA_963741755.1. Taxonomy (GTDB): domain Bacteria; phylum Actinomycetota; class Acidimicrobiia; order Acidimicrobiales; family Ilumatobacteraceae; genus Sva-07. The sequence continues at coordinate 5,866 of CAVUJG010000004.1, forward strand.
CGCCGCCGCGACCATCGCCACCACACTCGCCCGCTGCATCAGACCGTGAAGCAGATACCGCCGACCCCCTCTGGCTCGCAAGGGTAGAGAAGCTGTGGTGGCGGTCAGCCGAGGCCGGGTGCGCCTGCGTAGGCGGGCAGGCAGGGCTGTCCGCCGAGGTGGCAGTACATGACCTTGGAGCCTGCGGGGATTTCGCCGGAGCGGATCATGCCGATGAGACCGGCCATCGACTTGCCTTCATAGACGGGGTCGGTGAGCATGCCTTCGGTTCGCGCCGCGAGGTGAATGGCGTCGATGGTCTGCTGGTCGGGGATGCCGTAGGCCGGGCCTTCGTAACCTGGCACCACGGTGATCTCATCGTCTCGAAGGTCGCGACCGAGGTCGATCGTCGCAGCGGTGTTCGCGGCGATTCTCGTCACCTGCGCGACGGTCTTGTCGAGGGTCGCCGAGGCGTCGACGCCGATGACGCGTCGCTTCGGCGCCGATCCGTTGCGATCCTCGAGTGCGAAGCCGGCGATCATTCCGGCGTGGCTCGAACCGGTCACGGTGCAGACGACGACGTGGTCGAAGAACGTGTCGATCTCGGTCTCTTGCGCGGCGAGTTCGACCGCCCAGTTCGCGAAGCCGAGGCCGCCGAGCGGATGATCTGAGGCTCCAGCTGGGATCGGGTACGGCTTACCGCCGGCCGCTTCGACTGAGGCGAGGGCTTCTTTCCAGCTGTCGCGTATGCCGATGTCGAATCCTGCATCGTCGATGCGGATGTCGCCGCCCATGATGCGGGTGAGTTGGATGTTGCCGACCTTGTCGTAGTTCATGTCGGGCCAATCGACCCATGCCTCTTGCACCGTGACGCAGCCGAGGCCAAGGTGCCGCGCAACGCCGGTGACTGCTCGTGTGTGGTTCGACTGGATGCCACCGATCGACACGAGCGTGTCGCAGCCCTTGGCCAAGGCGTCGGCGACGAGATACTCGAGCTTGCGGACCTTGTTGCCGCCGAACGCGATGCCGGAGTTGCAGTCTTCGCGTTTGGCCCAGATCTCGACCTCGCCGCCGAGTGCCTCGGACAGCCGAGGTAATGGGTGGATCGGGGAGGGACCGAAGGTGAGGGGGTGACGTGGGATGTCGGCGAGTTGCATGGGACGGGCTCCTTTGCGCAGCCACTAGGGGGCTTGCGTTGAGATGATAATCGTATACAATTACATCTGTGTCAACCGTGGATCGGGTCGAACGAACAGTGATCGATGACCTGCTGAGCGGCGAGCTCAGGCCTGGAACGCGCATCCGCCAGGATGCGCTCGCTGCGCAGCTCGGGGTCAGCAAGATTCCCGTGCGCGAGGCGCTCCAGCGTCTGTCTGCGCTCGGCCTGCTGCAGTTCGAAACGAACCGAGGAGCCGCAGTGCCATCGCTGTCGGCTGCCGAGGCGGTCGAGAACTTCGTGCTTCGACAGTCGATCGAAATCGAGATGCTCCGCCAAGCCGTTCCGAACATGTCGATCGTCGACCTCGCCGAAGCCGAACTCGCGCTCGAGCATTCCGATCTCGGGGTGACCGCAGCGAACTGGGCGTTCCACCGAGCCCTCTACCGGGCATCTGGTTGGAACCGAGGGTTGGCGATGGTCGAGATCCTGCACGCAGCGGTCGCTCCCTACGTGTTGTTGTACATCGAGAGTCTCGGCGGTGCCGAGCCATCCGAAGCCGAACACGTGGCGATCCTCGATGCATGCCGACACCACGATGTCGACTCGGCGATCACCCTCCTCCACACCCACCTCGCTGACTCATCGGCAGCCGTCATCGGCTTCCTCGGCGCAAACGAAACGACCGGAGGTGTCGGCGATGAGTGAATCTGTGGGCCGTGAACCGTCCACGCTGCAGGAGATCGAACAACGGGTGTTGTGGTTGGCCACGCGCATGATCGACCATGCCAACCGGCGCGGTGAGACCGATGTGAAGGTCGGCGGTCACCAGGCTTCATGCGCGTCGATGGTGTCGATCATGACGGCGTTGTGGTTCAACCACATCGGCGGCGAGGACAAGGTTGCCGTCAAGCCCCATGCGTCACCCGTGTATCACGCGATCAAGTACCTCACTGGCGAGCTGGACCGGTCGTACCTCACCACGCTGCGCCAACAAGGCGGCCTCCAGGCATACCCGTCGCGGACCAAAGATCCCGACGTGTCCGACTTCTCGACCGGCTCGGTGGGCCTCGGCGCAGTCGCGCCGCTGTTCTCCGCCCTCACGCGCCGCTTCACCGACGACCACTTCGGCGAGCAGGATCCGGCGCGCTTCATCGCGCTCGTCGGCGACGCGGAACTCGACGAGGGCAACGTGTGGGAAGCAATCGCTGACCCCGCCACTCAGGGGCTCGGCAACTTCACGATGGTGATCGACCTCAACCGGCAATCACTCGACCGAGTCATTCCCGACATCGCCGCAACACGCCTCAAACACTTCTTCGCCGACGCCGGCTGGCACGTTGCCGAAGCCAAGTACGGCCGGCGACTCGCTGCAGTCTTCAGCGAAGCCGACGGCGCCGCCGTCGAAGCGCACATCGACTCGATGCCGAATGAGGCGTACCAAGAACTGTTCGGCCTCGCTCCCACCGACGTGCGTCGCAAGTTCCTCGCCCGGGCGGATCCGGCCGTCGTGCGCTTCGCCGACCGTTTCAGCGACGAAGAACTCAAGTCCCTCATCACCGACCTCGGTGGGCACGACCTCACCCTGCTGACCGACACCTTCCGGTCCTGCGACGCCGAAGTGGACCGCCCATCAGTCGTGTTCGCATACACCATCAAGGGTCACGGCCTCCCGATGGCCGGCGATCCGATGAACCACGCCGCGCTCTTGAGCCCCGAACAGATCGACGAGTTCAGATCGACGTTGGGCCTCGATCTCGACTCCGAGTGGGACCGATTCGATCCCGACTCCGATGCCGGGCGCGTCTGCCGCAGTGTCGGTGGCGACATCAACAATGCGCCGCTGCCGCCTCGCCCCACACTGCCGATCCCCACCGCTGCACGATCGATCTCGACCACCGGATCGACCTCGACGCAAGAAGCGTTCGGACGCGTGCTCGCGAGCCTCGCCGACATCGACGGTGTCGGCAATCGACTGGTGACGACCGCACCGGACGTGTCGATCTCAACGAACCTCGGCGGGTTCATCAACAAACGCGGCGTGTACTCCCACATCGAACGCGACGATCACGGCGGCGCCGACCGACTCCTCAAGTGGGCGCCCGGACCAACCGGCCAGCACATCGAACTCGGCATCAGCGAGATGAACCTGTTCATGCTGCTCGGACAACTCGGCCTCAGCCACGACCACCACGGACAGCACCTCCTCCCCGTCGGCACCGTCTACGACCCGTTCGTTCTGCGCGGCCTCGACGCCTTCATCTACGGCCTCTACAACGACGCCAAGTTCGTCGTCGCCGGCACTCCAGCCGGTGTCACACTCGCACCCGAGGGTGGAGCACACCAGTCCACCATCACCGCGTCCGTTGGCGCGGAACTCCCCAACCTCACGTACTTCGAGCCGGCCTTCGCCACCGAAGTCGACTGGATTCTCTGCGACGCACTCGACCAACTCGGTCGCCCCGATGGCATGAGCGCCTACTTCCGACTCTCCACCCGCCCCATCGACCAGCAGCCGTTCGCCGCAACCATCGAACGGCTCGGGCCGGACCGTCTGCGAACCCACGTGCTCGACGGCGGCTACCGGCTCGTCGACGCCCCACCGGACGGCCGACCAGGCGTCACCATCGTCACCACCGGAGCAATGGCGCCCGAAGCGCTCGACGCGGCCGCCGAACTCGATCGCGAGGGCGTGCAAGCCAGCGTCATCCACCTCACCAGCCCCGACCGCGTCTACCGCAGTTGGCGGGCCGGCTTCACGCAATCAACCGCAACCGCCCGCGTCGTGCGCGCTCCAAGTCACCTCCACCGCCTGATCCCACACGACGAACGGCATCGACCGATCATCAGCGTCCACGACGCCTCCAGCCACAGCCTCGCCTGGCTCGGCTCCGCCATCGGCACCCGCCAGTACACGCTCGGCGTCGACCGATTCGGCGAATCCGGCACCATCGCCGATCTCCACAAACTCACCGGCATCGACGCAGGCAGCATCATCAACGCCGCACTCATCGCACTCACAGAGCAACCACCCCAAGCCGTCGATTGATCCCAGACAACATCGTTCTTGACCCTGCAGTCAGAGCCGCCGGTAGGCGGTGCACGTGTGACGCCGGCGGAATTCGTCCACGACGACTCGGGCTACTCTTGCGCCATGAGTGCAGACGTATCGGTCAGTCGCGACGTGGCGGCCTCCGCCGACGCGGTGTGGGAATTGGTGTCCGATCTCCCTCGCATGGGGGAGTGGTCACCGGAGAACGAGGGTGGCGCCTGGATCAAGGGCGCGACCGGACCCACTCCCGGCGCCGCGTTTCGCGGCTCGAATCGACATGGTGGCAAGTCGTGGAAGACCGTCGCGAAAGTCGTCGACGCAGAGCCAGGTCACCGATTCTCGTTCCGTGTGACGGCGATGGGTCTCCCGGTCGCCCTGTGGGCGTATGACATCACCCCGACGGACGGTGGATGCACGGTCACCGAGAGCTGGACCGATCTGCGACCTGGGTTCTTCAAGCCGATCGCCGCGAAGGCGACCGGCGTGTCCGACCGGACCACCCACAACGGCTCGACGATGGAGCAAACTCTCGCCAACCTCGCTGCCGCCGCGGAAGCGTCCGACTGACCCGTCGACGGTTGCGGCTGAGCAGAGCGAGCGCCTGAGCAGAGCCAGCGGGCTCAGCTGAGTTCGCGCACCATGAGGGTGTCGACGTGCTGCTGGAACGTGGCGAGCTTTCCATCAGCCACGGTCCAGACATGGACCATCTTCACCTTGGCAGGTGCCCCAGAGTCCTTGTGCTTCCAGCTGTAGTTGCCGAGAGCAACGACCGTGTCGCCCTCGGCAACGATCTGGTCGGGGACAGCCGCGAACTCATCGCCGACTTCCCCGAGGCGCATGAATACACCTTCCAAGACGGCTTGAGGCCCTACGTACGTGCCAGCAAGCGGAAACCCGTCGGCCTCTGCCCATTCGATGTTCTCGGCCATCGCACCCAACACGGCCGGTACATCGCCCTGGGCGAAACTGGCGTAGACGCCTTCGACGATCTCTTTGTTCGTGGTCATGGTGGCCCTCCCTGGTTGTCGATTTGTTCGGGCGGGAAGTCTGACACAGTGCCGCACCGGCAAGTGACGGGTGCCCTGTGACGCCGAACTCTACGTCCTCGACCATCTCACGGTCGCAGGGCCGCCACGAGGGGCCCCAGCAGTTCAGCTTGCCCGTCGACGCTCAGCTCCATTGCCAGGGGAGTGGTGTCGCCCGGTTGGCAAAGGAGAGCGACGACGGCATCGGTCGATCCCTCCAAGCTCAGGAGCGGAGTGGACTCGGTGTGTCCATAGCGAAGACGGCCGACATCTCCCTCCAGCGAGAGCGTGAGTTCGTCGGTGCCGTCGATCAGGAAGTGCACGTCGCCGTCCGGAAGGCCGCCGCGATAGCGGCTCGCACGTGACTGCAGGATCCAGCGGGCGTTGACGACTCGATCGTCGGCGTCGCCGAGGTCGGGGAGGAGTGGTGCGCCCCATCTGGCGAGTTGGCCCGCCAAGCGGGCGAGTTCGAAGCCACGACCGGTGAGTTCGTACAGCTGTGCGGGCACCGGGTTGCGGACTTCGCGCCGGCGCACAGCACCGGCTGTCTCGAGCGATCGCAGCCGATCGGTGAGGAGATCGGTGGAGATCCCGGGCAATCCGTCGAACAGGTCGGTGAAGCGGCGCGGGCCAGGCGCGAGGTCGCGAACGATGAGCAGCGCCCACCGCTCACCGATCACGTCGAGCGCTGCTGCGAGTCCGCAGTACTGCGCGTAGCTCCGTTTGCCCATGGCCGAAGTCTAGGTGCACCAAACACAGTCTTCAGGATGTTTCCGGTCCGGTTTCCCTGAGTTGACAGTTGGAAAACACTGTGTTCAACTGCGAGCGATGTCAACCGTTCAGTCGAACGTCAGCACCGTCAGTCTCCGGTCGCCGTGGGTGACGTTCACGGTGTGTTCGCTCGCGTTGTTCCTGACGACACTCGATCTGTCGATCGTGAACGTCGCGTTCCCCGACATCCTCGCCGAGTTCGACATCAGCCGCGCCGACGCATCGTGGATCGTCACCACCTACAACATCTTCTACGGTTCGCTCCTCGTTGTCGCGGGCAAGCTGGCCGACCAGGTCGGGCGACGACGCATCTTCCTGCTCGGACTCTCCGTGTTCGCCCTCGGCTCGCTGATCGCCGCAGTCGCCCCGGGTCTCGGCGTGCTCGTCGCCGGTCGGGCCGTCCAGGGAACAGGTGCTGCCCTCCTGACTCCGGCGTCGCTCGGTCTGCTCCTCGCCGCGTTCCCGCTCGAGCGCCGCACGCAGGTCGTCGCCATGTGGGGCGGTATCGGTGCGCTCGGTATCGCGAGTGGTCCGAGTCTCGGCGCCTTCGCCATCTACCTCACCGACTGGCGCGCAGCGTTCTGGATCAACCTGCCGATCTGCCTCGCCATGTTCGTCGCCGGTCGCCGCGTCCTGGTCGAGACCCCCCGAGTCCACAGCGAGCACCGCCCCGACTACGGCGGCGCCCTGCTGATCACCTTCGCGCTCGCCTGCATCGCGCTCGGGCTCTCCCGATCCGAGGTATGGGGTTGGAGCGATGCGCGCACCATCGGGGTGCTGCTCTCCGGCATCGCCGCGATCCCACTCTTCGTCCGCCGCCAGCGCCACCACCCGGAGCCCGTCCTCGACCTCACACTGTTCGAGAGCAGATCGTTCAGCGTTGCGAACACTGCAGCACTCGTGTTCATGGGCGGCTTCGCGGCGTACTCGCTCAACAACGTGTTGTTCCTTCGCCAGGCGTGGGGCTATTCGGTGTTGCAGGCCGGCCTGCTCACCGCCCTCCCACCGATCACGGTCGCGATCCTCGCCCCGTTCACGGGACGCCTCGCCTCGAGGATCGGCTTCCGACCCCTGGTGATCATCGGACCGTTGATCGTGGCCTCCGCCACGTTCGCCTTCTTCCACTTCATCGGCATCGATCGCGAGCCGCTCCGGTTCGTCCTGATCGGCGAGGTCGTCGCCGTCGGCATCGCCTGCTTCATCCCGGTCAACTCCGCGGCGGCCGTGGCGGAGTTGCCGCCGCTCCGGTTGTCGATCGGTGGAGCGGTGAACAACACGTTCCGTCAGGTTGGCGCCGTGATCGGGGTCGCGCTGCTCGTCGCCATCCTCGGCTCACCCGCTACGCAAGAGGAGCTCGTCGTGGCCCACGAACGGGGATGGCTCATGATCTCGATCCTCTCCCTGGCCACCGCGGTCATCGGGCTCGCCCAGCCGGCGGTCGGTCGCCGGACGTCGATCCCGACCGCGACCCCGGTCCCGCCAGCGGGCGTGCCGGGGTGACGCAGGTCGCTCGGCCTGGACGCGATCACCACCACGACGAGCCGGACACGCCGGACACATGATCTATCGCTTGCAATACAGGAGCGATGTCCCTAGAGTCACTTGCGATGAGCAAGCGACATGAACTGACGGATCGAGACGCCCTGAACGGTGCGGCGCGGGTATGACCTCCAGAGCTCCACTCATGGCGTTCGGCGGTTCGGTCGGCTTCACCGCCGTCATGGCGACCATCGGCATGGGGCTCGGACGGCAGTGGGTGCAGATCGACTCACTCGTCTGGGCCGACACGTGGCTCGCCACGTTCCTGTTCCTGCTGCCGTGCATCGCCGTCACGCTGACCCCGGCGGCGATCGCTGTCGTCATCGCACTGCGCAACGCCCCGCCGGCGTCCCGGGAACGACGGAACTGGCAGATCACTGCTGCCGGGCTCGCTGTCTCGGTCCTGATCACCCTCGTCTACCACCTTCCCACGAACATCCGGATCTGGACCGGTGACTTCACGGCCCAGGATGCAACCACTCAACTCCACCGATGGCTCCTGCTCCACGCCGTGCGCACGCTCGCCGGGCTGGTGGCAGTGGTCGCGTCCTTCCAGGCGATCTCTGCGTCGCGAGCCGACGTCGAGCGAACCCGCTAGTCCCCGAACAAAGGAATCACGTCATGTTGTCGCCCTACGTCATTGTCGCGATCCAGTTCACGCTGGGTCTGATCATCTTCGGAACCATCTGTCGCGAGTACGTACTCGGCTGGCTGCAACGCAGCGACGTGTTCGTCGCGATCGCCCCGGTGCTGCTGTACCAGGGCTTCCGATTCCTCGGCCTGACCATGCTCGCCCCCGACCAGGTCGCGCCAGGACAGGACATGGACGCGATCGAGGTGATCGCCTACGGCGACCTCGCGGCCGCGGTGACCGGCATCATCGCGGCGCTCGCCGCGTATCGGCGCTCGGCTTTGACGGTCCCGCTCGCCTGGCTGTTCTCGGTCGTCGGAATCGCTGACCTGATCTCGGTCGGCATCACGGTTGCGGCCGCTGGGACGCTCGAGGAGGGGATCGGCGTGATGTGGATCACCTTTGGGCTGATCGCACCGTTGCTCGTGCTCTCCCACGGTTACGTGCTGTATGTGCTCATCAAGCGCAAGGACGAGTTCTCGACCCCGGTTGCGTGAGCGCGGACGGGGCGCCCGGGTGGCGGATCGACGGTCAGTCGACGAGTCGTGAGCTCGCCTGCTCGGTGAACTGGGCGATCAACGCATCTCGACGCTCGGCTGTGCCCGCGTGCTCGGGCGGCACGTCGACGGTGGTGTTGGCGATGCCCCAGATCATCAGGTCGACGAGAACGGGGATCAGTTCGATCGCCGGACGCCGCGGGACATAGATCCAGCGTCGACCGTCGTCGGGATCCTTCACGCGAGCGATGATCCCGGCGTCGCGGAGCCGCTGCAGGCGCTCGGCGAGCGTGTTGGTGGCGACCCCTTCGTCGACGGCAAAGTCGGCGAAGTGGGTTCTCCCGCCGAGCAGCAGATCACGCAACACCACCAGGGTCCATCGGTCGCCGAGCACGTCGAGCGACGCTGCGACGGGACACGACGAACGAAGTTCGGTCGTCGGCGACGGTGACGATGACATGTGACCATCTTACTTGCGAATCCAGAGCGATCAAGGTAGCTTCGCTTGCAACATGCAAGTGATAGCACCCAACAAGGAGGCACCACGATGACGATTGCCGGACTGGACCACGAGGTGATCGAGGACCCGCCGACGACACCGGCGCACCCGACGCTGATCGTTCTGACGATGTGTCTGGCCGTGATGGTGATCCTCGGCGGGGTCGCCAGCCTCAACGTCGCGATCCCGACGATCGGTCGGGAGCTGCAGGCGTCGCAGTCGGACCTCGCCTGGATCATCGACGCCTACGCGATTGCGCTCGCCGCGTTCTTGCTACCCGCTGGCGCACTCGGCGACCGGTTCGGCCGCAAGCGTCTGATGATGATCGGCTTCGTCGGTCTCATCGGGTCGTTGGTGTGGGCCTCGTCGACCACCGACGTCACCACGCTCGTGGCCGCCCGCGTCCTCGGCGGTGCGTTCTCGGCGATGATCTTCCCGGGCACCCTGTCGACGATCACCAACGTCATCCCGTCGGAGCGGCGCGTCGCAGGCGGTCGCCGCGTGGACGGTCAGCGCGGCGGTCGGCGGAACGCTCGGCGCGCTCGTCGCAGGCGCCCTGATCGAGTCGTTCTGGTTCGGGTCGATCTTCGCCGGGACGGCAGCACTGTGCGTCGTCATCGCCGTGATGACCGCTGTGTTCGTGCCGGAGACGTTCGATCCCGAAGAAGCGAACCTCGACCCGTTCGGCAGCCTGCTGTCGGTGATCGGGATCGGCGCACTGACCTTCGGGATCATCGAGGGCCCCGTCAAGGGCTGGACCTCGACGGAGACCGTCGCCGGCTTCGCCGTCGGAGTGATCTTCCTCGCCGCGTTCGTCGGATGGGAGTTGCACACCAAACGCCCGGTGCTCGACGTCCGTCTCTTCAAGCTGCGGGGTTTCTCGACCGGTTCGGTGTCGATCTTCCTGCAGTTCTTCGCGGCATTCGGGTTCTTCTACGTCGCCGCGCAGTTCCTCGCCTTCGTGTTCGGCTACAGCCCTCTCTCGATCGGGCTCGCCTTCCTGCCGGTGGGCCTCAGCATCCCGATCGGCGCTGCCATCGCCACTCGCCTGAGCAGCACCGTCAGCCGCGGCGTGATAGGTGGAGTCGGACTGGTCGTGCTCGCCGTCGGCGCCGCCGGGTTCACGTTTCTGTCATCGGGATCCGAGTACTGGATGTTCGCACTGGCGCTGCTGGTGTTCGGTGCCGGCATGGGCCTCGCCGGGCCTCCTGCGACGGAGGCGATCGTCGAGGCGTTGCCCGCCGAGCGCCAGGGAGTGGCATCGGCGATCAACGACGTGGCCCGAGAACTCGGCGGAGCGCTGGGAATCGCACTGATCGGCTCGATGCTCACCGCCGGCTACCGCGCCGGGATCGACGATGCCGCCGCCGGCCTCCCCGCCGGGCTCGACGACGTGATCCGCGAAGCGCCCGGCGTCGGACTCGGAGCCGCAGCGCAAGCCGGAGCCGAGGGAGGGGGAATCGTCGACGTCGTGCAGTCCGCCGTCACCGATGGATTCGGACTCGCCATGTGGGTCGCCGCTGGCGCCGCATTTGCCGGTGCTGTGTACGTCGCGTTGCGCACCCCACCCACCGGCTCCGAGGCTTCCGCGCTCGATGAGCGTCGCCGCTGACGACGGGATGGGTAAGGCCCCGCGTGGTCGACATCGCCCGGGTCACGGTGCGCGTAACGTCGCCGCATGTCACTCGAGGAAATCGACGGCGTCCCGATCTGGTACGAGGAGCACGGCGACCCGGCGGGACCTCCGTTGGTCGCACTGCACGGCGGGATTCTCACCTTCCACGGAAGCTTCGGCGATGTCCTGCCGTGGCTGACGGATGGCCGCAGGGTGATCGGCGTCGAGCTCCAGGGACACGGTCACACACCGGACACCGGTCGCGCCATGTCGATCGAACGGTTCGCCGATGATGTCGCCGAACTGATCGAGCGGGTCGCCGGAGGAGGGCCCGTCGATGTGTGGGGATACAGCCTCGGGGGTCTCACCGCCACGAGCCTTGCGCTGCGTCACCCTGACAAGGTCCGCCGTCTCGTTCTTGCCGCCTCGCACATCCGGGCCGACGGCTACCACCCCGAGATCACGGCGCCCGAACAGGATGACCCGCGGCTGCCGAACGAGGAGGAGTTCGCCGCGTGGCAGGCCGCCTACGAGGCCGTCGCGCCCGATCCGGCGGGCCTCTTCGCGTTCCTCGAACGCCTCCAGCCGGTCGTGCACGAGTTCGCCGGTTGGACGGCCGACGAGATCCGCTCGGTCGCCGCCCCCACGTTCCTCGTGGTCGGCGACCGCGACTTCGTGCGCCTCGACCACGCCGCCGAGATGCTCGATCTCTTCCCCGACTGCCGGCTCGCTGTCCTGCCCGGAACACGCCACACCGAGGTCATGCAACGCACCGACGAACTCAGCGCACTGCTTCGCACCTTCCTGCGGTAGCTGCTCCGACCTCGCAGCCGCCGGTTCGTAGTATTTCGAGACACAGCAGAAGGGAGACCGACGTGAGTGACGAAGCGATGGAATTCGAGGGCGATTTGGCCGGCGCGGTGTTCTGGGGGGCCGATCTCACGGGCGCAACGTTCCGTGACGTAGACCTCACGAACGCATCGATCAGCCACGCCCGCCTCGTCGGCGTCCACATCGACGCCGGCATCGACGGGCTCGTGGTCAACGGCGTCGACGTCACCGCCTACGTGAACGAGCACGATCCCTGGTTTCCGCTGCGTTCGATGCTGGAGCCGACGGATCCCGCAGGTTTGCAGGCGACGTGGTCGATGATCGAGCAGGCGTGGTCGGACACGCTGTCGCTGGCCGAGAGCTGCGCTGACGACGACCTGCACCGTTCCGTCGACGGCGAATGGTCGTTCGTCGACACGTTGCGCCACATGGTGTTCGCAACCGACAAGTGGTTCACGTCACCGGTGATGGGTGCGCCGTTCGATCCTATGGGCCGTCCGAACAGTGGGTCGGTCGACTTCCCGTGGCCGGGCCTCGACCAAGCCGCACGCCACACCGCTGACGAAGCGTTGGAGACGTATCGAAGCCGTGTCGAGGCGGTGCGCGACTTCATCGGCTCGGTGACGCCCGCCGAACTCGATCGCCACGTCGAGGTGCTCGAGAACGGCGACCACACGGTACGCGAGTGCCTGTGGGTCGTGTTCGAGGAGTCGTTCTGGCACAACCGGTACGCCCGACGCGACCTGGCGCAGTTGACGACGTCAGGTTGATCGGCTGACGCCGGCCCAGGCGCAGAAGTTGGCGATCAGCGTCCGGCCGGCCGGGTGCTCGTCGGTCCAGTACTCGGGATGGAACTGGGTGCCCGCCAGCGGCAATGTCTCGTGCGCGACATACTGCAGTTCGGTGACCTGGGTCCGCGCCAGGTTGACGAATCCGGCAGGGAGATCCTTGAGTTCCTGAGTGTGCGCGTGGCGGAACACTGGTCGCCGGTCGAGGCCGACCAGTAGCGGGTGATCGCCGATCAGCTCGACCGGCTGGTAGCCGAGTTCCTTCTTCCATCCCGGCTCGTAGTTCGGGTGGGGGTCGTCGGCGCCGTCGGCCAAGCGACCGATCCGGTCCAGCCGTGATCCGAGCGTCTCGCCCATGAACTGCATGCCGCCGCAGAACCCGAACACGGGCGTGCGACCCGTTCGGACGATCTCGGCCAGTCCGGCGAGGTCAGATGGGTCGTACAGATCGGGGCTCGCACCGTTGCCGCTGATGAACACCGCCGCGATGTCGAGTTCGTCGACGATGCCCGCGTCGACGTCGCTGTAGCGCTGCAGCAGACAGCGGTGACCCGAGACGTCCTGGAGCATGTACGCGATCCGCGCTTCGCGCGGCCAGCAACCAGTCGGTCTTGGGCTTGTCGTAGGTGGAGGCGTGCTCGTAGTCGACGTAGAGGATCATGACGCCGACTCGATCAGGAGCCCGAGGAGTTCACGAACGAGTTTCGCGGCGACCATCGCCGTCACCTCGTTGACGTCGCGAGTCGGGTTCAACTCGACGACGTCGGCCCCGACGACGACTGCATCGCTCGCTCCGATCTGACGCAGCGAGTCGAGGAGTTGTCGGGTCGACAACCCGCCGGGCTCGTGATGCGAGACCCCGGGCGCGAACGCCGGATCGAGCGCATCGATGTCGATCGTGATGTACACCGGTCCGGTCACCGTCGGCACGGTGCCGTCCCAGTCGCGGAACTCGTGCACCTCGACGCCGAATCGCTCCGCCTGTTCACGCTGATGCGGGTTCATCGTGCGGATCCCGAGCTGCACCAGTCGCGCAACCTTTCCCTCCTCCATGATTCGGGCGAAGGGGCATGCGTGTGAGAAGCGGTCGCCGTCGAGTGAGTCGTAGAGGTCGGGATGCGCATCGAAGTGCACGATCGTCAGACCGTCGACGCGATCGGTGACGGCCTGAACCAGTGGCCACGTGACCATGTGGTCGCCGCCGAGCGACAGCAGCGTCGATCCGTCGGCCATCGCGTCGCGGGCGCCCCGGCGGATCGACTCGACCGCGTCCGCGGCGTCGACGGGCAACGACAGATCGCCGAGGTCGCTCCACTCGTCGTTGGTCGACGGGTCGAGGTCGAGCCCCGACTCGGTGCACCAGTTCGCCGACCCGCAGGTCAACGCCTCACGGATCGCGGCGGGGGCGAGTGCAGGCCCGCGCAAGAACGACGAGTGCGCGTCGTATGGGACGCCGAGCAGGTTGACCGTCACTGGGGTGCTTCCACGTTCACGCCTGGCATCGTGCCACTCCGGAGGCCGAGTCCAAAGCCCGGCTCCCCACCGACCGGGGTTGTCGGTGGGGAGCCGGGATGGGCGAGGCGTGGTTCGTTCGGAGTTGTTCAATCAGTGCGTCTGGGTCTCCTCGACGAAGTGCTGGCCGTCGGCGGACATGTGTCGCTCGGTTCTCATCCGGCGATTGGACATCGACATCCAGCCCGCCCCGCGAATGGCGGCGATGACGAGGGCGATCGCGCCGCCTGCCATCAGGATGTAGCCGATTGCCTGGAGGTCGAACCCGTCGACGACGGCGTCGACGCCCCAGGCGACTATCGCTCCTGCGATGATCAGGATGATTCCGAGTGCTGCCATGAGGTGCTCCTTGTTGTCGGTCCGGCGGTGCCGGAAACTCCGCTCAGAGTCCCCCGTGGCCGACACACTCAAACGCAGTTGGCCTCATGCGAACGCGTCGAAGAGTTCGGCGACGGCCTGCGCCTGGCCGCCGGACGTCGACGACGGCACGACGATCGGGGCGACGCCGGCATCGAACCATGCCTCGACGCCGTCGCGCACCCGGCCGGCAGGGCCCGACAGCGTGCAGTCGTCGAGCCACGCATCGCTCATCGCCGCGGTGAGTGCGTCGGTGTCGCCGGCGTCGATCGCTGCTTTGGCTGCCAGCATCTCCGACTCGTAGCCGGCCTCGATCCAGTAGTTGCGGTAGTTGGGGAGCGCGACGTAGCCCTGGAGGGTCTTGCGGTTGCGAGCACGGGCGGCGTCGACGTCGTCGTCGATCACCGTCGGGATCATGTTGCCGATCCAGAACCCCTCAGCTCGGCGGTCGTCGGGGATCAACCCGACGGAGTGACCCATCCGGCTGAGCGACCCGTTGGCCCAGACGGCGCCGTCGCCGATCTCGACCGACAGGGCAACCATCTTGTCGCGCAGCGTGGCCAGGACGACCGGCGGGAGCCCACCCATCTGCTCGCCCGCCGCCCGCATCGTTGCGATGTACTCGCGCATGTCGGTGAGTGGCTTGCCGGTCTCGACACCGAGCCGCTTGATGACCGGGCCGTGCGTGACACCGACGCCGAGGCGAAAGCGGCCTTCGGCGATCTCGTGGAGGTAGCACGCCGACGTCGCCAGCGCGGCGGGGTGTTGGAGGTAGATCGGTTGGATCGACGTGCCGACCTCCAACGTCGTGGTCGCCTCGGCGATCGAGAGGCACAGCCCCAGCGCGTCGCCGAAACTCGGGCAGTAGACGCCGGGGAACCCGCGTGCCTCGATGTCCTTGGCCAGCTCAACGGTGCGAGCACGGCGTCCGGGCGAGGCAGCGAGCGACAGGGCGGGAAGGCGAGCGGTCATCCCCCGAACCTATTCGCCGAGCAGCGACGTACACGATGTGCCAGACACCAGGCGTACGTCCATCTGGTGTCAGACACCAGATGGACGTGTCAGGCGAGCGAGTCGACGAAGGCGCCGAGGGCGGCGTTCGTGGCAGCGGGCGCTTCCTGCTGGATCCAGTGGCCGACGTCCGGGATGATCGTCGAGCCGCGGAAGTCGGTGCAGAAGACCGGGGCGAAGTCGAACAGGTCGAGCCCCGGTACGAAGTTGCGCACCCCGTCGAGCGCGCCGGCGACGAACGCCGTCGGCTGATGCAAGTGGCTGTCGGGAAGCGAGCCGAGTTCGTCGGCGTCGAGTCCTTGAGCCCGGTAGCGGTTGAACGGGCCGACCCAGCCACTCGTCTCGAAGGCCTCGACGTACACGGCGAGGTCGTCCGGCGACATCCACGACGGGAACGGATCGGGGTCGATCGTGCCGTCGAGGAGCCCAGCGTCAGGGCCCTTCTCGATGAAGAGTGATCGGTCGGCGTCGCCGCTCGCGCCGTAGTAGATCCGTCGGAGGGCACTGGCATGGTCGGCGCTGCACTCGGCCTCCGCGACGCCCGGCTGCTCGATGTAGAGCTGGTAGAAGAACTTGCCCTCGTAGCGCTGCTTCCACATCTCGAGCGACGACACCGGCCCGACCGGTGTGTACGGCACGCTCAACCCGGCGACGGCGCGCACCTTGTCGGCGTGGAGCCGAGCGGTGTTCCACGCGATCGGAGCGCCCCAGTCGTGGCCGAACACGATCGCCGTCCCGTCACCGAGTTCGTCGATCACTGCGGCCGCATCGCCGCACAATTCGCTCAGGCGGTACGCCTCGATCTCGGGCGGGTTGGAACTGCCGCCGTACCCACGAACGTCCATCGCCGCCACCGTGAATCCGCGCGCGGCGAAGTGCTCCATCTGGTGGCGCCATGAGTACCAGAGCTCGGGCCAACCGTGGATGCACAGGATCAGCGGCCCCGAGCCCGTGACAGCGACTCGCAGGTCGATGTCACCGTTGCGCACGGTCACGAAGTTCGGTTCGAACATCCGGCGATCGTAGGCCCGACGCCACCGGTCGCTCGCCACGTGCATCTGGTGCCTGACCCCAGATGCACGTCAGACAGTTTCGCGCCAGTGTTCCTTGGTCTGCACGAGCCAGAAGAGGGCGAACAGGGTGATCTCGGTTGCCTCCAACACGAGCACCATGTGCTCCCAACTCGACCCGAGCGGGAACATGATCGCCGGCGCGATCAGCATCGCCGCAGCGATCGATGCATACAGCCAGAAGTAGGGGCGGGGCGCAGGGTCGCCGCGACGTTGCCAGGCGTTGCCGCCCACCGCGAGGGCAAGGAAGAAGAACATGAGCACCGCGGCGATCCCGTGGGCGCGAGTGTTGAAGTCGTCCCACACGACGAACAGTGCGGCGCCGGCGAGCAGGAACACCATCGCCGCGAGCAAGCCGAGCCGCATGCCCACGTCGCCGACCTCGGCGACCGCCTTCACGTTGCTGGTGGCAATGCTGGCGATCACCGCTGCAACCAGTAGGCCGACGATGCCGGTGATCAGCAGCGCAGTGATGTTGTTGTCGATGTTCGCAACAACCCACGACGCGAGGTTCCCGTCGTCGTCGACCGGGAGTCGGCCCGGGCTCTGTGACCAACACGCTCCGACGTCCGTGGTGGGCACGACGGCCACGATCGGCGCCAGCATGCCGGCGGCGTTGAGCGTGGCGTCCTCCCAGGCGGTGCTTCCCTTGATGACGATCAGGCACAGGCCGATCGCCATCAGCACGCCCACGAAGATCGCCCGAACCGGGGTGTAGTAGTAGGCCGAGACCGAGGTCTGCCAGCAGTCGACGTTCGACCGCTCGATCAGGATCGACACGCCGAGCAACACGACCGCGCCGACCATGCTGATGCGCAGGTAGCGGTAGGTCTTGACCGCGGCGGTGTCGATCATTCGTGCCAGTCGAGCGTGCTGCGCATCGTCGCCTCGAACTCCTCGAACGACATCGAGGACTTCACCGAATGGATGAGCTGCGCGTCCTCACCCACGAAGTTGCGAAACGGTGCGTCAGGGTCGAGCGATGCCCGCACGATCGCATCGGCGACGTCCTGCGGGTCGGGTGCAGGCCCGTCGCCGGACAGAACACTGCGGGCCTCGCGGAACCGTTCGGCTCGGTCGAAATAGTCGGAGGCATCCCAGCCGTCGACGGTGACGATGTTGTCGTGGAAGCCGGTGTCGAACGAGCCGGGTTCGACCAGACGGACCCGGATGCCGAAGCCGGATGTCTCGAAGTGCAGCGCCTCGCTGAGGCCTTCGAGTGCGTGCTTCGACGCCGCGTACGCGCCACCGAACGGCGAGCCGACGACACCGGCGATGCTCGACACGTTCACGATGGTGCCGCTGCCGCGCATGCGCCACACGGGCAGGACGGCGCGAATGACGCGCATCGGCCCGAGCACGTTCGTGTCGAGCTGGCGGGTCCACAGTTCGTCGCCGACCAACTCCAAAGCGCCCCACGCCTCGAAGCCGGCATTGTTCACCACCACGTCGATCGCGCTCGGGTCGCCGATCCCGTCGACCACCGATGCCGGGTCGCTCACGTCGAGCCGACGGATCTCGACCGGCAGACTTTCCGCCTCGGCAGTCGCTCTGAGGTCGTCGCCCTTGGCGAGGGTGCGCATCGTCGCGATCACGTCGTGGCCTTGGCGGGCGAGGCTGAGAGCGGCGAGCTTTCCGAAGCCGCTGTTGCTCCCGGTGATCAGAATGCGCGTCATGTGGTGCTCCTGTCAGCCCGCCACGATTGAGTCGCGCAGCTCTCGTTTGAGGATCTTGCCTGACGCGTTGCGGGGGAGTTGTTCGGTGACGATCGTGACGCGGCTCGGCACCTTGAAGTTGGCGAGGCGTTCACCGACGAAGCGTTGCAGCTCGTCGGCGTCGAGTGTCTCGCCGGGCTTCACCATCACGTGGCAGGCCAGTTCCTCGCCGAGACGTTCGTGGGGCAGGCCGTACACGGCAGCCTCGTAGACGGCGGGATGCTCGTAGATCGCTGCCTCGACCTCGGCGGAGTAGATGTTCTCGCCGCCGCGCAACACCATGTCCTTGGCCCGGTCGCTGACGTAGACGAAGCCCTCGTCGTCGATGCGCCCGATGTCGCCGGAGCGCAGCCATCCGTCGACGATCGTGTCGGCGGTCGCGTCCGGCCGGTTCCAGTACCCGCGGATCAGCATCGGCCCGCGGAACCAGATCTCTCCGGTCTCTCCGGTGGGCAGCACGGTGCCGAGCGGGTCGGTGACGCGGAGGTCCATCAAGGGCACGGCGCGCCCCGTCGAGGTCGGGTGCGCGATGAAGTCGTCGCCGGCGTTGCCCGGCCCGTAGGCGTTCGTCTCGGTCATGCCGTAGCCGAGGCTCGGCCGGCCCCTGGAGAAGTTGTCCTCGATGCGCTTCACCAACTCCGGCGGCATCGGAGCGCCACCGCCGCCGACCGCCAGGAGGCTGGAGGTGTCGCGCTCGGCGAACGATGGGGCTTCGAGGAGATCCCAACTCATCGTCGGGACACCGACGAAGTTCGTGACGCGTTCGCGTTCGATCAGTTCGAGCGCGCGGTCTGGGTCCCACTTGTAGGTCATCACCAGCTTCGAGCCGCCGACGAACGCGCCGAGCATCACCGGGACGAGACCGGTGACGTGGAACAGCGGGACGCAGAGCATCATTGCGGGTTGGGGTTTGTTCGGATCCGGCTCGGGATCGGCCGGTTCGCGCAGGGCGTTCACGGCGCCGCGGGCGGCGAACGCCATCAGCGAACTGAGCAGTGCCCGATGCGTCGACACGGCGCCCTTGGGGTTACCGGTGGTGCCGGAGGTGTAGAGAATCGTGGCGTCGTCATCGGGGTCGATGTCGACATCGGGCAGCGTTGCACCGTCGGTGAGCAGGTCCTCGAGCGCCACGACACGGAACGGGTCGTCGGGGAGTGGCGCGGCGCCGTCGCGGACGGTGACGATCGTGGCGGTGATCGAACCGGGCTCGGCGGCACGCATCCGGTTCAGACGGTCGGCGTCGGCGATCACGATCTTCGAGTCGGAGTCGCCGAGGGCAAACACCATCTCGTCGGTCTGCCACCATGCATTCATCGGTACGGCAACCGCCCCGACGGACGTGATCGCAGCGAAGGCGGCGATCCATTCCGGATAGTTGCGCATGGCAATGGCGACGCGGTCGCCGTTGGTGACCCCGAGGTCGTGGACGAGGGCGTGCCCGATGCGGCCGATCAGTTCGATCACCCGCGGCATGGGCCAACGCTCGTCCTCGAACACGATGAAGTCGTCGGTGCGGGCAGCCGCAGCAGCGAACAGGTAGCGGATGTTCGGGGGCGTGCCGGTGAACACCTTCGTCCGCACGCCGAACACGTCGACTTCCTGGATCTCGAATCGGGTACCGGGAGCGCACACGGCTGCGCACGCCTCGTGGAAGTCCATCGTCATGACGTCACACGATGCCACCACCGAATGGAACGTCTTGCATCGCAAGAGCGGTCGAGATGCCGGCGTCATGTTCTCCGTAGCAGATCGTCTCGGGCGACTGCATCGACGTTGCATTCGCCCTGGCCGTAGCCGCTCAGGGGCGACGGCTCTGCTCGATCCGTCGCAGCAGGCCGATCGAATGCTGCGACTCGGCCAACGCCGAGGCGCGTGCGAGCAGTTCGACACCGTCGCTGCGACCGCTCGCACGTTCGACTTCGGCGCTCAGCCGGAACATCTCGGGCAACCAGAACCCCTCTCCCATCTGCTCGGCCAACGCAATCGACCGCTCGAGGGTCGCTCGTGCGGCATCGAGGTGACCGAGGTGCAGCTCGCCGTCGGCGACGAGCGCGTGAAAGTACGAGATCCCCAGCCGAGAGCCCTGTGCCTGCCATCGCTCGATGCCATTGCGCATCTCGTCGGGGCTGTCGGGATCGCCACTGCGGCTGCGCGCCCACGCCAACAGCACTTTGGCCCAGCCGATCCAGAACGGGAAGTCGTGCCGCGAGCATGTTCGAGCGCCTCAGTCGAACGGTCGATCGTTGCCTCGATGTCCGCGTCGAACTGCAGCAGCCAGGCGTCGAACGAGAGCGCCAGTCCGAGCGTGAACGGGTGTCCGAGCCGTCGGGCCGCCAGCAGCGCGTCCGCGCTCGACTCGCGAGCGAGCTTGGCCTCTCCGAGCAGCCAGGTCGCCCACGCCGTGTAGGAACGCGAGGTGATCACCGGATCGACCACGTCGTTCAGGTCGCCCAGATACGCGCCTGGACGGTCGGCGTCGGGCGCTCCCAACACTGAATCGAGCAACTGGACGGTCCGGCGATGGTCGACGCCACGGTAGAAGGCGACGCTCCCCGCAGCTCGTCCTGCGCCCACCGTCCAGGCCACCCGTTGCGGCTCCGAGGCGGCCAGTTCGCTGAGTTGATCGGCGAGTTGTTGTGCGGCGAGGTAGTCGCCACCGAGCAGCCGGGTTCGAAACAGCCCGTACATCGGGGCGTACACCGGGGCCGAATCGTCGAGGCGATCGCACAGCTCCTGCGCGCGCGAATAGGCGCCGGCCGCTTGCGCCGACGCATAGCCGAAGCGAGCCGTCAGCGGCACCCCCAGCTTCACGAGCGCATCGACCTCGAGCAGATCGCGCTCTTGTCCCTCGGGAAGTTCGGCGACGAGTTCGAGCGCATGCTCGAGGTGGACGAGTGCCTCGTCGTGTGCGGATATGGCAATCGAACGGTCTCCCGCGCGTACGAGATACGGAATGGCGCGGCCGATCTGGCCGGAGAGTTCGAGGTGCCGGGCGGCGATTTCCGGCTCGACGGTCGACCGATCTGCATGCTTCTGCTCGATCACGGTTGCGCAACGCTCGTGGATCACCCGTCGCGTCGATCGCAGGAGTGACTCGTAGACCACCTCTTCGAGCAGTCCGTGCCGGAAGGCGACGACCGCGTGGGGGCCCGATCCTCGCCGGACCAGCATGTTCCGTTGGAGCAAGATGGCGGTCCGAGCGTCGAAGTCATCGGAGTCGACACCGCTGACCTCGCGCAACAGGGTGACCGATGCTTCACGGCCGAGCACGGCGAGGGTGCGCAGGATCTCCACTTCTGGGCCGAGGCGATCAACGCGCGCCATCAGAGAGTCGCGCAGCGTCGCAGGGATCGCAGCAACGCCTTCGTCGTCGGTCTGGTCGATGAGATGTGCGAGCTCCTCGGCGAACAGTGGAACGCCCTCGGTCCTCGTGGAGATCGCAGCCACCAGGTCGGGATCGGCTACATCGGCGGGAACGACATGATCGATGATCTGACGGACCTCGGCGTCGCTCAACCGTTCCAGCGTGATCACGTGGTGGTGTGGAAGATCGGGGATCGTCGGGGCAGGATCCGACCGGTGGGTCACCACGGTCATCAGACGATCGGCGCGCTGCTCGCCGACGTGATGCTGCGCAAGTTCGGCGCTGGTGGCGTCGATCCACTGCATGTCGTCGATGACGACCAGGACGGGCTGTCGTTGGGCGCGATCGTCGATGAGCCGACCAACGACCTCCAACGTGTGCTTGCGGACATGATCCGCCGACCCGGTCACCGCGGAATATGGAGCCACGAGAGGAATCCCGAGCAGGTCGGCAATCACGGGCACCGCGAGACTGCGCGGCGTGCCGTTCTCGTCGGCGAGTCGTTCGGCGGCAGCGATCGTCACCTCGCCGACCATCGACAGCATGTAGCGACGAAATTGCTCTGCGGAGGCGTACAGCGAGCTCGACTGGTGGAGCGCCGAACATCGGAACTCGATCTCGATGCCCTCGTCGACACGCACTTGGCGGACGAGTTCGCGAACCAGGCGCGACTTTCCGAGACCGGGCTCACCAACGATCCACACGACCTGCGCATCACCGGCGAGTGTGCGCCGCCAGGCATCGTGCAAGCGATCGAGCTCGTTCGTGCGTCCGACCAGCGGCGTCAAACGCTGATGCGCTGCGGCGGAATCGAGACGGTCACCGCTCCCGGAGACCGTCACCGCTCGGAACAACTCGATCGGACGCCGAACGCCCTTGAGATCGTGGAGACCGACCGACTCGAAATCGATCTCGTCGCGGCATGCCACCGCTATGTCCCGGCTGACGCACACGGTGCCGGGGTCAGCAGCGGATTGGATCCGAGCGGCGACATTCGGCGTTTCACCGACGATGTCGCGGGCCTTGCGTTGTGACCCCGCGCCCATGTCGGCGACGACCGTGAGTCCGGCGTGCACGCCGATGCGAACGGCGAGTTCGGGGAACTCGCTCCGACGCTGGTCGGCGAGCTCGAGTAGTTCGAGGCCGGCGCACACGGCATGCCGCGCAGCGTGTTCGTCGGCGACCGGGAATCCGAAGTAGGCCAGGACGCCGTCGCCCATGTAGTTGGCGATGTATCCGCCGAAGTGCTCGATCGCTTGGGCCGCGGCCTCCTGGTAGGCCAACACGATGCTGCGCAGCTCCTCGGGGTCGAGAGCGCCGGCCAGCTCCGTCGAGCCGACGAGGTCGCAGAACATCACCGTCAGGTGTCGTCGTTCACCGTCGCCGATCAGTCGGCCCGACTTCGATGGCTCCGCCGACGTCGGTCGCTGCTGTTCGTGTTGGCCGGGTGCGTCGATGGCCGGCGTACCGATCACGGCACGCGGTCGGCCGCACTCGGTGCAGAAGGCATTGGGTCCGGGGTTCGTCGTGGAACATCCCTCGCACGACCATTCCAAACGGTTGCCGCAGCGGCCACAGAACTTTGCGCTCTGAGGACACTCTCCGTCGCAGTTCGGACACCTCACGGCCCGCCTCGCCGCAATGTCACCGATGCCTGCGTTCCGATCACGCCCACGCCTCCAGCTTCCCACGTTGCGCCCAGATTTGCCATCGCCCGTGTCGGTTGTGAGGGGTCGCACCGAAGCGGCGACGATTCGCCCCAGCGATAGCGTCGCCGACGTGTGCGACACGCTCGTCTCGATCACGCCGGACGGGGTGCTGTTCGCGAAGAACAGCGATCGCGATCCGAACGAGGCTCAGATCCCGCGGTGGTATCCGGCGGCCGATCGCGGCTCTGCGCCGGGTGACGTCGAGTGCACGTGGATCTCGATTCCACAGGTCGAACGCACACACGCCGTGCTCGTGTCGCAGCCGTGGTGGATGTGGGGTGCCGAGATGGGTTCCAACGAGCACGGCGTCGTCATCGGCAACGAAGCCGTGTTCACCAACCAGCCGCTGGGTGACCCGGCGCTGCTCGGGATGGACCTGCTGCGGTTGGCGCTCGAGCGAGCCGCCAACGCGCACGATGCCGTTGGGGTGATCATCGAGCTGCTCGAACGTCACGGACAAGGTGGGGCGTGCAGCCACGAGAAGCCCGGGTTCTCGTACCACAACAGCTTCCTGGTCGCGGATCCGTCCGGCGCGATCGTGCTCGAAACGGCGGGGACCAACTGGGCGGTCGAGGCCGTGACGGGCCGTGGGCGCTCGATCTCCAACGGCCTCACGATCGCGGGGTTCGCCGAGGAGTTCACCTCGACGACGGCGGCACGCAACACCTCGTGCACGATGCGTCGCGCTCGGACCCAACCGGCTGCCGAGGCAGCGGCGGACGTCGCCGATCTGTTCGCCGCGCTGCGCGACCACGGCGACGGACCCGGTCCGGTGTGGTCGCCGACCGACGGTGCGATGGGTGCACCCTGCGTGCACGCCGGCGGTGAGGTGTCGTCGTCGCAGAGCACGGCTTCCTGGGTGAGCGACCTGCGTGCCGAGCCGCTGCACTGGATGACCGCAACGTCGGCTCCGTGCACCTCGACGTTCCACCCCGTGCGTGTCGACCGCCCCATCGATCAGGGTGCAACATTCGGTCCCGACCCGACCAACCGCTACGACGCTGCCAGTCGCTGGTGGACCCACGAGCTGCTGCACCGCCAGGTGCTGAGCGATCACGAGGCGTCAGTGGCGGTGTTCGCCGCCGAGCGGGACGCGCTCGAACGCGAGTGGCTCTCTGCGCCACCCGACAGCGAGGTCGCGTTCGCCGCCTCAGCGTCAGCCGAAGAGCAGTGGCTGGCTGCGCTCGTGGCCGCTGACCTCGGTGACGTTCGCCCGGAGTGGCTCGTCGACGTCTGGCGCGACCTCGATGACGCAGCAGCACTCCCGGCGGTCGATCCGCCGACCTGACTCAGACCGCCGGGACTGACGTACGAACGGTGACTGGCACATCGTGCACGTCGGCGTCGTCGAGAAGCGAGCGGCCGAGCCACAGCGGCACGATCTGGCCGAAGAGGAGGGTGATCCCGCCGACGACGAGCAGTATTCGCATGAGCACGACACCGGTGTCGAGGTCGTTGTTGGCCGACAACGCGAGCGCCCTGGCGTCGGTGACACTCGCCCGGTACTGCTCGACCAGCGCATCGGCGTCGCTGAGATCGTCGCTGATCGCGCCAACCGATGCGGCGAGATCGTCGAGCTGCTGTTGGAGTTCATCGGCCTGGCCGGTGAAGTCGGTCAAGCTGGTCGCTGTCGACTCGAGTTGGCCGGGCAGCGTCTCGAGTGTCTCGGCCAGTTGGCCGAGCGTCTCCCCGAGGCCGGCGTCGGGGTTGTAGTCGGGAGCGAGCGGAAGGTTCGACAATGTCGCCAGCACGGAATCGATGTCGCCGCCGATGCTCTCCAACGTGCGCACCGTCCGTCCGGCATCCTCGAGCGACGGCCCGATCGTGGTGGCGAGTCCGGCGATGTCGTCGATCGCCTGTGTTCCCGCATCGAATGACGCCGACACCGCGGTGAGGCTGCCGTCGAGCGCCGCCACGGCGTCGGCCGACGAGCCCAGCACCTCGTCGGCGAGATCGATGGTGTCGTCGATCGCGTCGAGTGACTGCAGCGTCACCTCGAGCGTGTCGTCCGATGCGGAGGCAAGTTGCCCGACGAAGATCCAGCCGACGACCATGCCGAACACCGCGATGAGCATCCCGGCGATGCCGACGCCGATCATGATCTGCCCGGCGCGCCGGGTGGCAGCCGGTGATCTCCAACGGTTTCGCCAAGGCGAAACCGCGGGCACATCGTGAACATCGTCTGTCGACATCGAGGCAGAGTCTGCCAGGTGCCGCATCGACGAGACGCGCCGGTCGCCCCGCACGATCATCAGGATCGATGCAACCGACGCAATCACGATCAAGGCGGCTGAGCCGGTTGGAGTCGTCCGCTGCGCGTCACCAGCTATCGGCGCCTGCTTCGTCGCCGAGTTGCAGCCCGGCCCAGACGGATGAGACGTCTGGCCGCCGTCACACGGTGCACGACCCGACGGCACACGGTGCCAAGCCTGATGTGGCTTCACGGCGGCCATGCGTGAGTCAAGCTCGCGGTGGGTAGCGCCGTCCCATGAGCACGAATCATCTCCGAGCCCAGGCCGGTGGCGACCCCGCCCAGGGCCCCCACCCCGATCTCGCGAATCCGAATCCCAGTCCACGCGCCGGTGAGGACTTCCCGGATCAGCCCGACGAGAAATCGTCCGATCACCCGCAGGATCAGCCCGATCTCGACGCCTTCGCCGCTCGCATGGGTACCGATCGCCTCGGCGGTGCTTCGTCCCCCGGACCTCGTGCCGACGACGAGAAGCGCGATTGGCGCTCGCCAGTAGCCAGCGCGCTCGGCGGATTGGCCTCAGGTGCCCGAACGGTCGGCGACCGGCTGAAGGACGTCTCGCAGAAACTCGTCTCCGAGGAGACCGACGGCAATCTCGACCTGAAGGCGCTGCGCGAGCGCGTCTCGAAGGTGCGCACCGTGATGCTGACGTCGGTCGATGAACGCGGCACCTTGTCGTCGCGACCGATGACGGTGCAGCACGTCTCCGAATCGGGCGACGTCAGTTTCGTCGTCGATCGCACCGCCGACTGGGTGTCGACGAGCGTCGACGCCGTCAACGTGGCGCTGGTCGACGGCTCGTCCACGTGGGTCTCGGTCGCCGGCCGTGCAGCGCTCGACGACGACACCCAACTGCTCGACGACCTGTGGAACCCGCTGCTCGACTCGTACTTCCCCGACGGCCGCGCCAGCGCGGTCGTGTTGCGCGTGCAGGCCGATCGATGGGAGTACTGGACCGCGCCGAACAAGCTCGTCCAGATGGTCGAGATCGCCAAGGCAAAGGTGAGCGACGATCCGCCGACCCTCGGCGCTTCCGGCACCGTGGAAATCTGACGACGTGCAGTTCCCCATGGCGTGAATGACGTGCTTCGTCGTCGGTCGCCGAAGTGATCTACACGTCGACTCGCAGCGAGCGCCGCCGCTCAGTTGGAGAACTGGTGGAGGGCTCCGCCGTCGGCGGCGAGGCGTTCGAGCAGCGGCGACAGGTTCCAGTGGTTGCCGCCGAGCGTGTCGCTGTAGTGCTTGATCTTGCCGACGATCTCGCCGAGGCCGACCTGATCGGCCCAGTACATCGGCCCGCCCCGGTAGACGGGCCAGCCGTAGCCGTTGACCCACACCACGTCGATGTCGCTGCCTCGGATGGCGATGCCTTCATCGAGGATCTTCGCACCCTCGTTGATCATCGGATACAGGAGGCGCTCCAGCACTTCCTGGTCGGTGACCTCTCGCTGTTCGATGCCCTTGCCGACGGCGAAGTTCTTGATCAGCTCGACGACCTCGGGGTCCGGCGTGGAGGCCCGGGTGTCGGGATCGTAGGTGTAGTAGCCACGACCGTTCTTCTGGCCGCGACGGCCGTTCTCGCACAGCACCTCACGGATGGTGGAGCTCGACGAGGTCTCCTCCTTCCAACCGATGTCGAGGCCGGCGAGGTCGCTCATCGCGAACGGTCCCATCGGGAAGCCGAACTCGTAGAGCACGTTGTCGACCTGCGCCGGCGTGGCGCCTTCGAGGATCATCCGCTCGGCCTCGGCGCCACGCATGAACAGCATGCGGTTGCCGACGAAACCGCGGCACACGCCGACCATCACCGGCACCTTGCCGATCTGCTTGCCGATCGCCATGGTGGTGGCGACGACGCTGTCGGACGACTTGTCGCCGCGCACGTTCTCGAACAGCTTCATCACGTTGGCGGGGGAGAAGAAGTGCATGCCGATCACGCTCTCGGGCCGCGAGGTGACCGAGGCAATCTCGTTGATGTCGAGCGCCGAGGTGTTCGACGCGAGGATCGCTCCCGGCTTGCAGATCTCGTCGAGTTCCTCGAAGATCGACTTCTTCAGATCCATGTCTTCGAACACGGCCTCGATCACCATGTCGCAGTCGGCGAAGTCGGCCTTGTCGGTCGATCCGGTGATCAGCGCCATGCGCTGCTCGACGGCCTCGGCCGGGATCGAACCACGCGATGCCGAACGCTCGTAGTTCTTGCGGACCACGCCGAGGCCACGATCGAGTGCAGCCTGATCGCGTTCGACGATCGTGACGGCGATGCCGACGTTGGCGAAGTTCATCGCGATACCGCCGCCCATCGTGCCGGCGCCGAGCACGCCGCACTTCTGCACGTCGATCAGCGGGGTGTCCTTGGCGATGTCCGGAATCTTGTTGGCGGCGCGTTCGGCGAAGAAGGCGTAGCGCTGCGCGCCCGACTGTGGCCCGGTCATCAGCTCCATGAAGAGCTTGCCCTCGGCCTTGAGACCCTCATCGAACGGCAGGTTCGCGGCGGCCTCGATGCACCGGATGTTGTACTCGGGGGCGAGGAAGCCACGGGTCTTGCGGGCGATCGATGCTCGGAAGTCGGCGAAGAGCTGGTCGTTGCCGCGGGCGTCGAGCACCTTCTCGTCGCGGTCGCGGACGCGTGCGAGCGGCAGGTTCTCGGCGACGGCCTTGTTGGCGAACGCGATCGCGGCGTCGCGCAGCTCGGCAGGACCGCCTGAGGTGACGTCGTCGATCAGACCCGCCTCGAGCGCTTCGCCGGTGCCGATGTGGCGACCGGTGGTCATCATTTCGAGCGCCTTGGGTACTCCGACGAGGCGGGGAAGGCGCTGGGTGCCGCCGGCGCCGGGCAGCAAGCCGAGGTTGACCTCGGGCAGGCCGAACTTCGCCGAGTCGACGGCGACGCGGTAGTGCGCACACAGGGCGACTTCGAGGCCGCCGCCCAGTGCGGTGCCGTGGATCGCCGCGATCACCGGAACGGCTGCGTTCTCCATCGCCGCCTGCACTTCGTGGAGGCCGGCGGCCTGCGGGACGTTGCCGCCGAACTCGCTGATGTCGGCGCCGGCGATGAAGGTGCGACCGTCGCAGATCACGACGATCGCTTTCGCACCGGCCTCGACGGCCTGGTTGATGCCGTCGAACAGGCCCTGGCGGACGTGCCAGCTGAGCGCGTTGACCGGCGGGTTGTCGACGATCACCAGGGCGATGTCGCCGACAGCAGCGGCGACGGTTTCGAGGCGGACGGATTCGGAGATCGCAGTCATGCCGTCAGTCAAGCACTCCGCCCCGCCTGCGATTACATCAGGGGTCAGACCCGCGATGTAATCCGGGGCGACAACGCGAGCGATTACATCGCGGGTCTGACCCCTGATGTAATCGCGTTGCCGGGGAGGTTGCCGTCGGGGTGGAGGGCCGACTGGAAGCGACGCATACCGGCGAGCCAGCGGTCGCGGTCGGTGGCCTTGCGTTCGGCGTAGGTGGCCACCTCGGGGTGGGGGAGGATCAGGAACTGCTCGTTACGGATCGCCTCCAGGCACAGCTGCGCGACATCGGCCGGGTCGAGCACGCCATCGCCGCTCGCGACGCCACCCTCGAACCCCTTGTCGTCGCCACCGGCCTGAGCAGCCATCGCGTTCTGTGGGCTGTTGGCGACGATGTTGGTCGCCACCGCCTGCGGGCACAGCACCGAGAATCGGATCCCCTGGTGGTGGTGGCTGATCGACAGCCACTCGGCCAGCGAGATCGCCGCCGCCTTTGTCATCGAGTACGCCATCGAACCGATCTGCGTCAGCAGGCCGGCGGCCGACGCGGTGCTCAAGATGTAGCCCTCGCCGCGGGCAATCATCGATGGCAGCACCGCCCGGGCTGCGTAGATGTGGGCCATGCAGTGCACCTCCCACATCGTCTGGATGGCCTCGTTCGAGTCCTCCACACCAGCGGCCGTGACGAAGCCGGCGTTCGACACGAACAGGTCGATGGGACCGTGAGCGTCGAGCGTCGACTCGACCATCGCGATGATCGCCGATTCGTCGCTCACGTCGATGGCGACTGCCGTGCCGCCGATGTCAGACGCCACGCGTTCCGCCTCGGCACCGTGCAGGTCGGCGACGACCACATGACGGGCACCCGCCGCGTGCGCGGCGCGGGCGATGGCTTCACCGATGCCCGATCCGGCTCCGGTGACCACGACGACTCGATCGTTCAGTTCCATCCGCCGCACCGTAGGCGGCTGCGCCGTCAGGACGAGAGCTGGTGGAGCGGGTGTGTCGCGGACACCGTCACCGTGCACTCGGCACCGATGTCGAGCGGTTCGAGCCCGGGAGCGCCGGCCGCGTCGACCTCGACGTCGACGCCATCGGCCCGCCGGACCCCGTAGCGCCACGCGGCGCCCAGGTACCGGCGAGCGACCACGATGTCGGGTCCACCGGCGGCCACGGCCAGATCGTGGGGACGGGCCATGAGGTACCCCTCGCCGTGCGGGAGGAACGACGCCTCGCCGAGGAAGTCGGCGACGAACCGATCGACGGGACGCTCGTACACGTCGTCGGGGCGGCCGATCTGCAGCACGCGCCCTGCCGACATCACCGCCACCCGATCGCCGAGCGCGAGCGCCTCCTCGCGGTCGTGCGTGACCAGGACGGCCGCCGCGTTGCGCGCACGCAGAGCGGCGACCACGTCGCGGCGCACGTCGTCGCGCAGCGTGGAATCGAGACTGGCGAACGGTTCGTCGAGCAGGACGACGGCCGGATCGGGGGCCAGCGCCCGGGCCAGCGCGATGCGTTGCTGCTCGCCGCCCGACAACTCGTGCGGGTAGCGCTTGGCGACTCCGGGGAGCCGCACCAGGTCGAGCACTTCGGCGACGCGTCGACCACGCGCCCGGCGGTCGAGGTGCTTGAGCCCGAATGCGATGTTCTGCTCGACGCTGCGATGGGGGAACAACGCATGGTCCTGGAACACGAGGCCGATGCGTCGGCGTTCGGGCGCAAGTGTGGTCACGTCGCTGCCGTCGAGAGCGATCCGGCCCGCCGCCGCAGCGTCGAGGCCGGCAATGATCCGCAGCAGGGTGGACTTGCCGCACCCGCTCGGACCCACCAGCACCATCAGTTCACCGTCGGCGACCTCGAACGACACGTGATCGACCACGTCGCGGTCACCGAGATGCCGACTCACGTCGTGCACCGCCAACGCCACGCCGGGCGCATCGGAGGCAGCGGAGGACGTCATGCGGTCGGCAACGGTATCGGCCCGCTCGATCTCGACGGCCGTCACGACACGGTCTCCGCCCCGTGTTCGAGCGCCCACAGCAGCGTGGCCACCAGCACCATCCCGACCGCCACGATGGCGAGCGACGGCACCGCCGCTTGGACCCAGAGGCTCTCCGAGGTCGCCTGCCACACCCAGATCGGCAGGGTCTCGGTTCCGAACGGCCGCAGCAGGAGGGTGATCGGCAACTCCTTGAGCGTGTCGATCGCAACGAGGACCGACGCGGCGATGATGCCGGCGGCGGCGAGTGGGAGTTCCACCCGGGTGGCGACGCGGAAGCGTCCGGCGCCGAGGGTTCGGGCGCTGGCCACCATTGATGGCGACACCTTGCCGACGCTCGAATCGATGCCCTGGTACGCCACGGCGAGGAAGCGAACGACCAGCGCGTAGATCAGCCCGATCGCCGAACCGACCAGCAGCCAGCCGTCGGGGAGCCATCCCGAGCGATCGAGCGCAGCGAGCGTCACCAGCACCCCGATGGCCACGACCGGCCCGGGCACTGCATAGCCGAGCGTGGCGAGGCGGGCCATCACGGCGCCACTCGCACGCTTGCGGTTGAGGCCGACCACGAGGACCACGCCGAGGACGAGGCATGCAATCGTGGCGATCACCGCGATGCGCAGCGACGACATCAGGTGGAACGGCAGGTCGCCGGCGACCGTTGCGGTCTGGCCGGTCCGGCGCGCTTCGTTCGCCCAGGTGATCAGGCGGATCACCGGCAGTGCGACGGCGATCGTGAAGACGCCCCATCCGGCGATTGCCGCTGCGGCTGCCGGAGCTCCACGCAGTCGCTGGATCTGCAGCCCGACCTTGGGCCCGCTCTGGGTGTAGCGCGCCCGCCCGCGCATCAGTCGCTCGGCCGCTATCAGGAACACCGCGACGCCGATCAACAGCACCGACAGTTCGGCGGCGGCGTTGCGGTCGCCGGTGCCGAACCACACCCGCAGCACTCCGTCGGCGATGGTCGAGACGTTGAACAGCCGCACGGTCCCGACATCGGTGAGCACCTCCATCCCGACGAGCGCGGCGCCACCGGCGATCGACGGTCTCGCCATCGGCAGGACGACGCGCCGGAACGCCTCGCTGCGGCTGCACCCCAGGCTGCGTGCCACATCGACGGCGCGCTGCGACTGCTCACGAAATGCCGCGCGGGCGAACAGGTAGACGTAGGGGTACAGCGTGAGGGTGAGCACCAGCGCGGCCAGCCAGATCGAGCGCACCTGGCGGGCGCCGAGCGGCTCCTGCAACGTGTCGAGCCACACGAATCCGAGCACGTAGCCGGGGATCGCGAGCGGTGTCACCAGTAGCCACCCGAGCAGGCGTCGCCCCGGGAACTGGTAGGCGGTCACCAACCACGCGAGCGAGGTGCCGAGCACAATGGTGCCAGCGAGCACCGTCACCAGCAGCGTGGCGGTGTCGCGGATCATCCCGGGCAGCCGGGTGGCCCACAACTCGCGCCACACGTCGGTGCTGGGCTGGACGACCGACCACACGATCACGAGGATCGGGATCGCAACGACGAGCGCGATCGCGAACATCACGATCGAGCCCGACAGGGTCCGGGCCTGCTGGCGCAGCGTTGCGGCGTCGGTCATCGGATCACTCGTAGCCGGTGGCGCTCAGCACTTCGATCGCCGTCGGCTGGAACTCGCCGAGTTGCGTGACTGCCGCGAGGTCGGCGACGAACTCGCCCCAGCTGGTCACGATCTCGTTGGGCTCCACGTCGGGGTCGGCGGGGAACTCGAAGTTGGCGTCGGCGAAGGTCTTCTGGCCGTCGGTGGCCAGCCACTCGAGGAGTGTGAGCGCCGCCTCGGGATTCGGTGCGTTGGCCGTGACCGCCGCGGTGCTGACGTTGACGTGGGCGCCGCGCCCGTCCTGCTCGGGCCACACGATCTCGACGGGGAACGCCGGGTCCTCGGTGAGCAGACGGCCGAGGTAATAGGTGTTGGCGATCGCGATGTCGCACTCGCCGTCGGCGACCGCCTTGTAGATGTCGGTATCGCTGTTGATGTAGAGCGGGTCGTTGTCGACCCACGACTGCACGATCTCGGTGGCGCGCTCCTCGCCCTCGGCGATGATCAGGCTGGCGACGAGCGACTGCGTGTACGGGTGGGTGCTCGGGCGCAGGCAGATCCGCCCGTTCCACTCGGGATCGCCGACGCCGGCATAGGTGGTGGGAGCGTTGTCGACGCGTTCGGTGCTCGCAATGATCACTCGGGCGCGTTGGCTGAGTGAGAACCAGTCGTTGTCGGCGCTTCGCAGGTCGGCCGGGATGGCATCGGTGAGCGTGGCGCTGTCGACCGAGGCCAGCACGCCGGCGTCGGCGGCGAGTTCGACGTTGGCGGCATCCGCGGTCATCAGGACGTCGGCGGGTGTGTTGGCACCCTCGGCGACCAGCCGCTCACGCAGTTCGGGGTCGTTGCCCGTGGTGAAGCGCACCTCGATGCCGGTGGCCGCGGTGAACTCGTCGAACACGGGCTCGATGCCGTAGTGGCGACCGGTGTACACGGTGACGGTGCCATTGGCGGTTGGCGTGGGGTCGGTCTCGGCGGTGTCGCCTGGCGTCGATGTGGGTTCAGTCGTCGCGCTGCCGGCGTCGTCATCGCTGCCGCAGGCGCCGAGGACGAGCGCCCCGACGAGCACGCTTCCCAACAAGTATCGAGGTTGCTTCCTGTTCATAGTTAGGCAACCCTAACAAGTTGTCAGAATCACGCACAACCTCACCCAGCGATGAGCGAACCGACCGCATACGGCTGTTTCGCTCATCGAAAGGAGTGCGGGGCGGCCAGCGATGAGCGAACCGACCGCATGCGGTTGTTTCCCTCATCGCAGTTGGAAGGCGGAGCGTGCGGATGATACCTGGGGGGGTATAGTGAAGGTATGCGATTTCTCTCGTTCATGAACACATCCACTGGCCGGGCGATCCGTGTTGGCGGGGGTCTGGTGCTGATCGCGGTCGGCCTCGTCGTCGGCGGGTGGTTCGGCACGGCGCTCGCCGTGTTCGCACTGCTCCCGATCGCCACCGGCGTGTTCGGCGTGTGTCCGATCAATCCGCTGGTCGGCCAGCCGATGCGAGCCTGCGCCGTCCCCGCCAGGCGCCGGGCGCATCAGGCCTGACCCGGCGACCGCTCCTACGATGGGGCGATGGCCATCGGATACCGACACGTCGGCGTGATCGGAGCGATGGCTGAAGAAGTCGAACGGCTGCATCGTCACCTCGATGCCGAGATCGTCACCGAAGATGCCGGTCGCACCTACCGCCACGGAACACTCGCGGGCCAGCGTGTCACCGTCGTCCAATCGCGCATCGGCAAGGTTGCCGCCGCGCTGACTGCCGCGTCGCTCATCCGTGACCACGACGTGGATGCGATCGTCTTCACAGGAATCGCCGGAGCGCTCCACGACGACCTGGCGATCGGCGACGTGGTCGTGGCCACCGAGCTGATCCAACACGACCTCGCGGGCCCGCCAGACATGTTCGCCCGGGGCGAGATCCCGCTGCTCGGTGTCGTGGAACTCCCCACCGACGCGGCGCTGACTGCCGCAGCAGTGGCTGCCGCCCGGGCATTCCTCGACGATGGTCTCGGGGATGTGGTGACCACGGCGCAACTCGCGGCGCTCGGCATCGGTCGACCATCGGTGCACACGGGCCAGGTTGCGACGGGTGACGAGTTCATCGAAGGCGACCTCAAAGACGTCGTGCGACGTCGTACGCCGCTTGCCGTGTGCGTCGACATGGAAGGCGCCGCTGTCGCTCAGGTGTGCCACGAACTGGGTGGTGTCCCGCTCTGTGTGGTTCGAGCGATCTCCGACCTGGCCGGCGGAACCGCGTCGGTGGACTTCCCGAAGTTCCTGGACCACCTCGCCTCGCACTACTCCTACGAGATCCTCCGCCGCATGTTTGCGTGACGAGCATTTCTCGACGGATCTGGTCGCGGCAGTCGAAACCAGATCGGTTGAGAACTGCAGCGGGCGACCGTCTCGCAGCTCTCATAGGCTCCGGGACATGGCTGTGCCCGGCGATTCCACGGCGTTCCCGACCCTGACCGACGCTCAGCTCGCGCGGTTGGTCGACTTCGGCGACGAGACGGCTGTCCCCGCAGGCACATCGCTGTTCGTCGAAGGTCAGTCGTCGTATGACCTGATCGTCATCCTCGACGGCGAAGCCGACGTGCTCTACGCCGATGCGGGCAAGGAAGTCGAGACCGTGCTCGCCACCCACGGGAGCGGTCACTTCCTCGGCGAGCTGAGCCTGCTCACCGGGCAACGCACCTTCCTGCGTGGGCGGATGCGCACCGATGGCCGAATTCGTCGCATCACCCCTGACGAGTTCCGGCGGCTACTCGCGAGCGATCCCGAGATCGGCGACATCATCTTCGAGGCGTTCGTCGAGCGTCGGGAGATCATCCTGCGCGGCGTCGGGGCGGGGTCGTTGCGGATCATCGGCTCCCGCTACTCGAAGCGGGCGCTCGAGCTGGGCTCCTACGTGCTGCGCCAGCGACTCGCGTTCCAATGGATCGACGTCGAGGACGAGGAGGACGCCGAGGTGTTGCTCGCATCGGTCGGTGCCCGTCGCGCCGACATGCCAGTGGTCGTCACCTCCACGGCGAAGTTGCGCAACCCGACCGTCGGCGAACTCGCAACGCATCTCGGACTCGTCTACCAGCCCACCAGTCTCGAGGTCCTCGACCTCGTGATCATCGGTGCCGGCCCTGCGGGGCTCGCCGCGGCGGTGTATGGGGCATCCGAGGGACTCAGGACGCTGCTCGTCGACCGTGTCGGAGTCGGTGGTCAGGCCGGCACGAGCAGTCGGATCGAGAACTACGTCGGGTTCCCGTCGGGAATCTCCGGGGGTGAGCTCGTCGAGCGGGCGGCGCTGCAGGCCCAGCGACTCGGCGCGCAGATCACCAGTCCGTGCTCGGTGGAACGAATCGAGGCGGTCTGCGATGGTTACCGGCTCACACTCGGCGACGATGCCGTGCTGATGGCGCGGGCGGTCGTGATCGCCCTCGGCGTGCAGTACCGCAAGTTGCCGCTCGACCGACTCGAGGAGTTCGAGGGAGCCGGTGTGTACTACGCGGCAACCGATCTCGAGGCCCGCGTGTGCGGGCCCAATCCGGTGACGGTCATCGGTGGTGGGAACTCCGCCGGGCAGGCCGCCATCTACCTGGCCCAGCAAGGCGCGCCCGTCACGATCGCCATCCGCGGTGCGGATCTCGTGTCGTCGATGTCGACGTACCTGATCGACCGGATCGAAGCAGCCGCGAACATCACGGTGTCGCCGTTCACCGAGGTGGTTGCGCTCCACGGCGACACCCGACTCACCGAGATCACCCTGCGCGACAACCGCAGCGGCGACGAGACCCGACAGCCCTGCTCGGGACTGTTCTCGTTCATCGGTGCCGTGCCGTTCACCGACTGGCTCGACGGGTTCGTCGAACTCGACGACAAGGGATTCGTCCTCACGGACACCGACCTCATCGGGCGGCTGCCCGAAGGCTTCGATCCGCTGCCGTTCGAGACGTCCCGCCCTGGCATTTTCGCTGCCGGCGACGTTCGCGCCTCACCGATGAAGCGCGTCGCCGCAGCCGTCGGCGACGGGTCGAGCGCGATCAGGTCCGTGCATCAGCGCCTCGCGTCGCCTTGACGCAGCGCCGGATGCGAAGCCCCGACAATTCGTGCAACGATGTGCCGATGGCCTGCGAGCACCTGACCTCCCTCACCGTCGCCGAGCCGACGACCACCGCAGGATGCGAGGACTGCATCCCCATCGGCGGTCGATGGGTGCACCTGCGTATGTGCATGACCTGCGGCCACGTGGGCTGCTGCAACGACTCGCCGAATCGGCATGCCGCCGAACATTTCGAGAGCTCCGGACATCCTGTGATCCAGTCGTTCGAGCCCGGTGAGCACTGGGCCTGGTGCTACGTCGACGAACAGGCCGTGCCGGACGTCGGCGTTGCCCTCGATCGTTCTCACCCCTGAGCGTTCAGTACGTCGAGACGACCGCGCCGCCCTCTTCGGCGGACGCGTAGATCGCATCGACGATGCGGTGCGCCGGCAACGCCTCGCGCAAGGGGAGTGGCGAGTCGACGCCGTCGGCGATCGCATCGAGGAACGCTGTGAGCGGGTTGAACATCGCGCCACCGGGGACGGGTGCAAGGTCTCGTTCGCGTGCTGCCCCGGCGTCGATGCACGCACGCGCCAGCGCGTCGCCCGCGAGGGTCTGGACCGGTTCGCCGGTGAACTGCCAGGTGAGGGGACTCGTCGCCTCGCCGTCGAGATGCAGATACAGGTTCTCGGAGAAGATCTCGATGTTGCGCAGGCTCGGCCGGTCGATGATGTCGTGCCAGATCGAGGTGAGCGATGCGATGCCGCCGTCGGCGAAGTCGAGTCGGGCGATGGCGACATCGTCGATGTGGTCGTAGCCGTGAACTTCGCGTACGGATCCGGTGACCGAATCGACGGGCCCACACATCCACTGCATCACGTCGACGTCGTGGATCGAGTGTTCCAGCAGTGTCCCTCGGCCGCACCGCGCTGGGTCGATCCGCCATGTCGATCCGTAGTGGCTCTGGATCGGAATGAACTGGTCGTCGCGGAACGACACCGCCAACAGGCGCCCGGCCCGCTCGTCGGCCAGCAGTCCCTTTGCGTGGATGAACTGCGGCATGAATCGCAGAATCAGACCGACCTGATTGACGACGCCCGCCGTTTCGACGGCATCGACCATCCGCTGCGCGGCGGCGGCGTCGAACGCCAGAGGCTTCTCGCAGAACACGGCGACGCCACGCTCGGCTGCGGCGGCCACGAGGTGTTCGTGTTCCGACGTCCATGTCGTGACGAACACGGCATCGACCCGTTCGAGCAGTTCGCCTTGGTCGACGACCTCGGCGCCGACGCGATCGGCGAACGCCTGCGCCCGATCGACATCGACGTCGTGCACGGCGACGATCCGATGATCGGCCGACGACTGCTTGAGGAACCAGTTGTGGGTCCGAGCGATGAAGCCCGTCCCGATGAACCCGACCCGAACCGTCATCCCCGCAGTGTTACATCAGGGGTCAGACCCGCGATGTAACGCACCGTCGATTACATCGCGGGTCTGACCCCTGATGTAATCAGTCGTAGCGCAGGCAGCCGTCGTCGAGGTCGAGGGCGGGGAGTTCGGTCTTCTCGGTCCAGTAGTCCTGCGTGTGCTGCCACTCGGGCTTGTCGCCGCGCTTGGGCATCAGATGTTGGCTGCGCATCAGATAGCCGGGATTGAAGTTGTCGGGATCGATCCATGCCCCCAGCTCCATGTCGGCGTCCTCGGGACGCAGTTGCGGCACGACCTTCGATGCGCCGACCTTGTCCATGTGGTGCAGCAGGCGGCACACGAAGTCGCCGAGCAGGTCGGCTCGCAGCGTCCAACTCGCCCGGAAGTAGCCGAACACCCAGAGCAGGTTCGGTACGCCGGTGAACATCATCCCGCGGTACGTGACGGTGTCGGCGAAGTTCACCGGGGTTCCGTCGACGGTGAACGCAATGTCGCCGAGCACGCTGAGGTCGAAGCCTGTTGCAGTCACGATCACGTCGGCGTCGAGCTGCTTGCCCGACTTCAACAAGATGCCCGTTGCATTGAACGTCTCGATCTCGTCGGTGACCACCGACGCGAGGCCGGCGCTGATCCCTTTGAAGAGGTCGCCGTCGGGGACCATCGCCAGCCGTTGCTGCCACGGCCGGTACTTCGGGGTGAAGTGCGTGTCGACGTCGTAGCCATCGGGCAGCTCGGCGCGCACGGCGTTGAGCAGTTCGGTACGGACCCACTCGGGCTCCTCGAACGACAGCTTCGTGATCAACGCCTGGTCCTGCAGTGCCTTGCGCCGAACAATTTCGTGTGTCCACTCCTCGGGGATCTCGAGGCTGCGCAGCATGTCGGCGACCTCGTTGACGTTCGGGCGCGAGACGAAGTAGGTGGGCGACCGCTGCAGCATCGTGACGTGCTCGCACTCACCGGCGATCGCCGGTACGAGCGTGGCCGCGGTCGCGCCGGAACCGATGACCAGCACCTGCTTGCCCGACAGATCGATGTCGGTCGGCCACGTCTGGGGGTGCACGATCTGACCCTGGTAGTCGGCCATGCCCGGCCAGTCGGGCGTGTAGCCCTGCTCGTGGCGGTAGTAGCCCTGACACATCCACAGGAAGTTCGTGGTGAACGTGAATGCCTCGGCCGCGCCACTCGACGGATCGGTACGTGTGCCGTGCACGGTCCAGAGGTTGTCGTCGCTCGACCACTCGGCCGTCGAGATCGCGTGGTGATACCGAATGTGGTGATCGAGGTCGTTCTCCTCGATCACCTCACCCATGTAGGCAAGGATCTTGTCGGCGGTGGCGATCGGCGGACCGATCCACGGCTTGAACCGGTAGCCGAACGTGTAGAGGTCGCTGTCCGAGCGGATGCCCGGGTACTTGTGCGTGAGCCATGTGCCGCCGAAGCTCTCGAACTTCTCCAGGATGACGAACGACTTCTCCGGATACTGATCCTGCAGGTGGTATCCCGCGCCGATTCCTGAGATCCCGGCTCCGACGATCAGAACATCGACGTGCTCGACCGCCTGCCCCGTGGTGTGTTCGAGCGTGCTGCTGGTTTGGCTCATGTCGCCCTCCTTGTCCCGTCGGCAGCTTCGCGCACCGACGCTGCGCTCCCGTAACCCACGCCGCCTGCAAGGATCGAGGCTGATGGCTGAGTGGATCTGTCCCGAATGCGGACGGCTGTTCGGACGCTCCGGGCAGTCGCACGACTGCGCGCCCGGACTCAGCCTCGAGGAGTACTTCGACACCGGCCCGTCGCACGAGCGGCCGATCTTCGATGTGGTGATGGCGCACGTCGAAACGCTCGGGCCGGTGCACGCCGACATCGTGTCGGTCGGGGTGTTCCTCAAGAACCCCCGCAAGTTCGCCGAACTGCGACCCAAGGATCGATGGGTCGCGATCTCGTTCTCGCTGCGCCGACGAGCCACGCATCCAACGATCACCCGCAAGGTCGTCGAGTACGGCAACCGGTACTGGCACGTCGCCAACGTCCGCGAGCCGGAGGAGGTCGATGCAGCGCTGCTCGACCTGCTCACCGAGGCCTACAACGACGAACCGACCTGACATCGCTGAAGCGCCGGCCCGCAGCGGCGACACTGTGCAGCGTGAGAATCGATTGTGCCGCCTACGTCGACGGCGAGCGTTGCGACTTCGATCCGTCGACGATGACCATCGACGACGAGGTCGTCGGCGACGGATTCGTGTGGCTGGGGCTTCGGATGCCCGACCAGGCCGAATTGCAGGAGGGGATGGAATCGCTCGGCATCACCGGCGTGTCGGCGCTCGACGTCCTGACGCCGCATGCCCGGCCGGTGTTGACCGTCGAGGGTTCGATCGTGCAGCTCGTGCTGCGGACCGCTGCCTACGAGGATCGCAACGAGACGATCGCGCTCGGCGAGATGACCGTGCTTCTCGGACCTCGGGCGGTGATCACGATCCGCCACGGCCAGGCCAGCCAGCTGTCGTCGGCGCGGGCCGCGCTCGAAGCCGATCCCGACCGTCTCCGCCTCGGTCCGGTTGCCGTTGTCGCCGCCGTGGTCAACGTGGTGATCGACGGTTACGGCCCGGCGCTCGACGGCTTCGAGAACGACGTCATCGAGGTGGAACGTGACGTGTTCTCCGACAGCAACCGCCAGCCGGTACAGCGTCTCTACAAACTGAAGCGTGAGGTGCGCCGCATGATCGTGGCGATCGACTCGCTCGACGATCCGCTCGCCCGACTCATCCGGGTGCGCGGCCCGCAGTTCGCGCCCGAGGTCCTCCACGACCTCAACGAAGCGTCCGATCAACTCGACCGAGCCGTCACGCGCGCGCATTCGTTGTCAGGCCTGCTCGACGCTGCGCTCACCGCGAGCCTCACCCAGATCTCTGTTCGCCAGAACGACGACATGCGCAAGATCAGCGCCTGGGTCGCAATGGCTGCTGTGCCGACCATGGTCGCGGGGATCTATGGCATGAACTTCGAGAACATGCCGGAGCTGCAGTGGGCGGTCGGGTACCCGGTCGTGCTCTCGCTCACTGCGATCGCGGTTGCACTGCTGTACCGACAGTTCAAGAAGTCCGGCTGGCTCTGAGGAACATCTGGTGTCAGGAGACCAGATGTACCTCAGACGACGGCGTTGGAGCTGCGGGCGATCAGCTTGCCGAGCGCCCACTGCGAGGCTCGTGGCGAGATCCGAGCGGCCGCGTCGAAGACGTGAGCGTCGGGGCCGATCAACGCGCGCCGCTTGTTCTTTTCGACCGCACCGATGATCAGCTGGGCTGCCTTCTGCGGTGTGGTGCGGGTGAGCCGCTCGAAGTCGACAGCGGCCTGCTCGGCGTCGACGGCTTCCGCGTGCTCGGCGAACTCGAACCGGGCGTTGCGGGCGATGTTGGTACGGATGCCGCCGGGATGGATCGTCGTGGCCGACACGCCGCACTGCTCGATGTCGAGTTCGGTGCGCAACGCGTCGGTGAAGCCCCGCACGGCGAACTTCGCAGAGTTGTACGCCGACTGGCTGGGGATCCCCAGCAGGCCGAACACGCTGGAGATGTTGACGATGTGGCCGTCACCCGATGCCTTCAGGTGGGGGAGGAACGCCAGCGTTCCGTGCACGACACCCCAGAAGTTGATGTCCATCAGCCAGCGGAAGCTCTCGTAGCTCATCGCGCTCACGTCGGCGCTGAGTGCGACCCCTGCATTGTTGAAGATCAGGTTGACCTGCCCGAACTCGTCGGCGATCGCGGTCGCCCATGACTCGACAGCGTCGCGGTCGGTGACATCGACGCGTGTACCCGACACCTTCACGCTGCCACGAGCACCGGCGGCGTGCTCGACCATCGCCACCGTCTCGGCCAGCCCGGCATCGTCGACGTCGGACAGCGCGAGGTGACTTCCCTTTCCGGCGAGTTCCACCGCGAGGCCGCGGCCGATGCCAGACCCCGCACCGGTGATCGCTGCGACCTTGCCTCGGAACTGCTTCATGACGCCGACTCTACGGAATCGACGTCTGGGGTCGGGCGGCGCGGGTCGGGCGGCGCCGGTCAGGCGGCCAGAGCGAACCGGCGGCGGCCCGAGCTGATCTGCATGGCCAGCAATCCGAAGGCACGCTCGCGCACCGGTGCGGGCTCGTGCTCGTCGGCGAACACTTCGGTGAGGACCGGTGAGGCATCGGCGGCAGCGGCGAGCGCCACGACAACGTCGATGGTCTGGTGGTCGAGGGCGTCGAAACCCTGACGGTCGATGGTGATGGCGATCTGGTCGAGCGAGCTCATGCCACCACGGTACGGATGATCAAGCGACATCACTGGCGATGATTCGGAGTCATGATCATCAGATATACTGATGTTCATGCCTGGGCTCCGGGATCTCGATCTGCGCCACCTGCTAGCGCTCGACGCGGTCGCGACCGAAGGAACGTTCGCACGGGCCGCCGACCGGCTCGGGTACACGCAGTCGGCGATCAGCCAGCAGATCGCTGCACTCGAACGGGCAGTTGGTGAGCGGGTCTTCGATCGGCCCGGCGGACCTCGCGCTGTCGAGCTCACGCCGTTCGGCGCTGAGCTCCTGCGCGGTGGCCGCGACCTGCTCGGCCGGGTTGCAGCGCTCTCCGACGACCTCGACCGTTTCCGCTCCGGCCACTCCGGACGCCTCACGGTCGGCACGTTCCAGAGCGTGTCGTCGGCGGTGCTGCCGATGGTGCTCGGCAGGTTCCGCTCGGAGCACCCCGACGTCGAGGTGCACATGCTCGAGACCGACGACGACGACGAACTCGTGGGCCACCTCGAACGTGGCCAGATCGAGGTGTCGTTCCTCGTCGGCGAGGTATCCGAGCCGGCACAATCCGGGTTCGAGTCGAGACATCTGCTCACCGACCCCTTCGTGCTGATCGCCCGGCCCGGTCAGTTCCCGCCCGGCCCGGTGTCGCTCGCCGCGTTCGCCGATGAACCGCTGATCGGCCAGCACCCGAACTCCTGTCAACTGCTCAACGAGGCAGGGTTGCGCTCGGGCGGTCTCGATCCGAGCTACGTGTTCCGTTCGAACGACAACGGCACCGTCGCGGCGATGGTGCGCGCCGGCATGGGCGTTGCAGTGATGCCGTTGCTGTGCACCGAGCCAGAGGATCCGCGCACCGAACTCCATCCGCTCGATCCGCCGATCCCCGGCCGGCAGGTGTCGATCGCTTGGCGAGCGGGACGCACGCTCTCGCCTGCGGCCGCTGCCTTCATCGAGATGGCGACAGCGG
The DNA here is from genome assembly GCA_963741755.1 of Ilumatobacteraceae bacterium. Lineage (GTDB taxonomy): Bacteria > Actinomycetota > Acidimicrobiia > Acidimicrobiales > Ilumatobacteraceae > Sva-07. Next base: position 48,787 of record CAVUJG010000004.1, read on the forward strand.
TGTGCGGTGAGCTGTCCGAGCCGGACGAGCGCTTCGATCTGGCCGCAGCTACCGTCTCGGTATGACCGAGCCGCACGACATCACGGTCCGCAAGGTGAAGTTCGAGTTCCCCGACGAACTCGACGACGTTCTGCCGGGCAACGATCCCGTTCGGGAGACCTACATGGTGGCGTTCTCGCTCACGATGCCGTATCTCGAGCCCTATCTGATCCGCACGTTCCGCTCGGTCGCCGACGACATCACCGACCCCGGCCTCGCCGCCGACGTCAAAGGGTTCGTCGGCCAGGAGGCGCAGCACTTCCAGAACCATCGCCGGATCAACGAGATCATCAAGGCTCAACTCGGCCCGACCGTCGCCGCCGACCTGCAGGCGATCGAGGCGCGACTCGATGCCGACTACCGCCGCTTCAACACGTCGAAGTCGCGTCGGTTCAACCTCGCCTACGCCGAGGGGTTCGAGGCGATGACATGTGCCATGGCGCTCACGTCGATCGCTGAGGCCGAAGCGGGCAGGGGCTCGATCTCGCCGGGGCCGTGGGGGCAGCTGTGGGCATGGCATCTCGCCGAAGAGATGGAGCACCGCACGGTTGCGTTCGATCTCTACGAGCATCTCGAGGGCAGCTACCCGTACCGCGTGGCCGGGTCGCTGCGGGCGCAGGCCCACTTCCAGCGTGCGATCGACCGGCTCCAGCGTGTGTTGCTCGCCTCGCAGGGCGAGCCCGCCAAGCCGCACGTCCCGCCGTGGTTCCGCGCCGGCCGATCCCGCTACCTGAACACGTTCAAGCGCAGCTATGACCCGGGCCGACCTCGACCCCGGCCCCATCCCCGCGCTGATCCTGTCCCAATACGCCGCCTGACGTCACCCGACCACCCCCGTTTGCGTGCGGTTTCGGATGGACCGTCCCGGCCGAATCTGCGCGCAAACGAAGTACTTGGGTGGGGCCTCAGGCGGTGGGTTGCCAGCCGGGGCGCCCGAAGATGTGCCGCAGCTTGGTGCGCCAGCCGTCGGCTCGGCGGACGTCGCGGGCGATGTCGACGAACTCGTGGTAGCCGATGCGGATCGGGTTGAAGGTGTGGATGTTCTTGGTGAGGCCGTACTTGATGCGACGCACCTCGGGCTCGAACGTGCCGAACAGTCGATCCCACACGATGAGGATGCCGCCGTAGTTCTTGTCGAGGTACTGCGGGTTCGCTCCATGGTGCACGCGATGGTGTGACGGCGTGTTGAACACGGCTTCGACCGGCTTCGGGAGCCGGTCGATCGCCTCGGTGTGGATCCAGTACTGGTACAGCAGGTTGATCTGTCCCGCCTTGACGACGTGGTGCGCGGGGATGCCGAAGAGGGGCATCGGCAGGAACACCCACGAGGTGAGAAATCCCGACCACGGCTGTCGCAACGCCGTCGACAGGTTGTAGTGCTCGCTCGAGTGGTGGCTGACGTGGTTCGCCCACAACAACCGAACCTCGTGCATCCAGCGGTGATCCCAGTAGTAGAGGAAGTCCCAGGCGACCATCGCCACCGGCAGCGACCATTTGGTCACGCCGAGATCCACGATGCGGCGCTTGTACACGGCGCGGGCCATCGCCCCGACCGCACCGGCGATCGCCAAGTTGACGGCGACATTCCCGGCGAGCATCGCCAGGCTCGCGGTGGTGTCGCGTCGCTCGTAGCCCACTGGCACCAGCGGGTCGACCGGAAGCCTCCGGTCGGCGAGCTCCTCGGGTGTGGCGTCGTCGAGGTCGCCGAACTCACGCAGCTCACGACGCGAGAGCACCCGGGCCTCCCACACCATCGTGCCCACGAACACCGGAAGCGACAGCAGGTCGATCGCGTCGATCGGGCGCGAGTTCAGCTGCTTCACAACCTCCAGTCTGGCCGCCCCCACCCCACGTTTGTGTGCAGTTCCGGATGGCCCACCCCATCCGAGAACTGCTCGCAAACGGGGAGGGGAGTAGGTTCCGGGCATGGCCGACACTGCGACCACTGCCCACCGACGACATGCAGCGCAAACGACATCGACACCTCCGACGACATCGACACCGTCACCGACGACATCGACACCTCCGACACCCCGCGACGTCGGGACCCGGAAGTTTCCGCAGTCGCGATTCGCGCCGCCTCCCGGTGCGACCGAGATCTTGTTGGTGCGTCATGGCGAGTCGGCGCCGCACGTCGAGGGCGAGTCGTTCGCGCTCGTCGACGGCCACGGTGACCCACCGCTCGCACCCGACGGCTGGGAGCAGGCCAAGTTGGCGGCCCAACGGCTCATCGACACCGGCGAGCGCATCGCGGCCGTCTACGTCACCACGCTGCAGCGCACGCACCAGACCGCCGAGCCGCTCCTCGAATACCTCGAGATGGAAGCGACCGAGATCGCCGACCTGCGAGAGGTGTTCCTCGGCGACTGGGAGGGCGGCGAGTTTCGCAAGCGGGTGGCCGACGGCGATCCGATCGCGCAGCGCATGTATGTCGAACAGCGTTGGGACGTGATCCCGGGCGGCGAGCCGGCCCACCAGTTCGAGAACCGTGTACGCCGCGGCATCGAACGCATCGCAGCCGACCATCCGGACGAACTCGTCGTCGCGGTCGTGCACGGCGGCGTGATCGGCCAGATCATCAACATCGCCACCGGCTCGACGGGGTTCTCGTTCGTCGGTGCCGACAACGCGTCGATCTCCCACATCGTCGTGACACCCGATCGGTGGGTCGTGCGCTGTTGGAACGACACCTCTCACCTGAGCCCGACGTTCAGCACGGCGGCCGAACCGCTGATCTGATCAGCGGTTGTCAGCGATCGTTCGAAGTCGGAGAGCCGTTCGGGTCGACCTGGCGGCTGCTCTCGAGTCGCTCGGTGACACAGCGCTCATACGTCACGCCGCGATACCCGGCGGCTGCTCGCCGGTCACCTTCTCCCAGCCGCTCGCGGTCCCGCGCAGCGCCACCACGCGAGCGACCGCAGCGCCCACGGCGGTGGCGAGACCCCAAGCGAGCGCCTCCTGCCACGACGTGCGTCGATCGGCAGGGTTGAGCGGCGTCTCGGTGTCGCTGCGCCACAGCGCCGAGACGATCTTGCGGGCAGCGATGGCGGCGACAATCCCGGCCACCGTCGAGAACGCGTTGTAGGTCAGCTTCTTCATCACGGCCTCCTCGGTCGGTCGACGGGAGGCTGCCCCGCGGCGTCGTGTGCCAAACGGTTCGACTACGACTTCGCAGGACGCCAGAACGCAGCGAGGAGCGCACCGCCACCGCCGATGCCGCCGATCGCAGCGATCAGCAGCCCGGTCCAGCCGATGAAGTCGTCGTTCAGACCGAACGCCTCATCGAGCGACCACGCGCCGGGCCCGATCGCCCCGATCGCCAGGCCGACGATGCCGAGCGTCATCACGTATTCCCAGCCCTCGCCCGGGCGGAAGATGAAGAATCCATTCCCTCGGTGGTTGATCGCCCAGGCCACGAACATCACGCCGACGACACCGGCGGCGGCGAACGGGGTGAGCAGGCCGAGCAACAGCAGCAGCCCGCCTCCGATCTCGGTGACACTGGCCAGCCAGGCGTGAAGCTTGGCGGGCTTCATCCCCATCGACCCGAACCAACCAGCGGTCCCGTCGATGTTCGGCCGGATGTGGTTGATGCCGTGGGCGAGCATCACCGCCCCGACGCCGCAGCGCAGCAGGAGCAGTGCGAAGTCGATGGCGTCGGCGTCGGACATCGACCCAGACTGTCACGCCAGCTCGGGCGACTCCGACCTCTGTTCGTCCACGTCGGCATCGCTCGGCGTGTGGGCTTGCCGTGTGCGCTCGACGACCCGAGCGTGCAGGCTCATGATCTCGTCGGACCGTCCAGGCGCCAGCGTCTCGACGAGCGCCCGATCGTTGCGCTCGCAGGCGCGGACGATGTCGAGCGCTTCGCCGACGCGTCCGCCACCGTGCAGCACGGCGCGCGACGTCGCGTCGCTCATCGGGAGTTCCGACAGCAGGTCACCGAGCGGAGCGTCGTAGATCCGATCGACCACCGACAGCAGCGCCGCAGTGACACCGCATCGAACGAGATCGGTGTCGTCGAGCAACGCCGCGGTCATGTCGGCGCGGGTCACCCCGCGCAGGACGTGATCGAGGTGATCGACCTGATGGTCGTCGACCGCATCGATCGACGAAGCGAGCAAGTCGGCGAGGCAACGCAGCTTGCTGATTCCCAGCAGAGCGATGGCCTCGTCGAGCGTCGCCACTCGTCGGTCGAGACCGAATGCGTTGGCGTTCACCGCGGTGAGGAGGCGGAACGTGAGCGATGGATCGGAGGCGACGATCGCTTCGATCGAGGAGACGTCGATGTCGTCGTGGAGCGACGCATGAAGCGCAGCGGCGGATCGACGCGTGGCGGGTCGCGCCGGTCGCCGGAGCACCTCGGGCTTGCGGAGGTGGTATCCCTGGAAGAGATCGAAACCGTGGTCGATGCACCGGTTGAACTCCTCCTGAGACTCGACCTTCTCGGCGACGACGAGCACGCCGGGTGAGCGATCACGAGCCACCGAGATCAGTCGGTCGAGTTCGGCGTGATGTGCCGTGGTCAGCTCGATCTTCACGATGCTGGCCAGGGGGAGCAACTCGGAATGCTCGAGGTCGCCCACGCGGCTCACGTTGTCGAGCGCGAAGTGGTAGCCGTTCATCCGCGCCCGACGGAGGGCATCGACGGTGGCGTCGTCGAACGGTGACGCCTCGCGCATCTCGATGAGCATGCCTTCCGGCGGCATCGCCTCGTGCAGCCCGTTGAGGATCAAGCTGGCGCTTGCGTTCATCAGCCCGAAGCGATCTCCGACGACGTGTTCCATCCCCCACTGCAGGAAGACGCGCTCCATGACGCACCGGGTGGCAGCGTCGGGATCGTCGAAGGCTGAGATCCCGTCCGGCCCGCCGCGATACAGCAGCTCGTACCCGAAGATCTCCCGTTCCCCGTCGACGATCTGTTGTCGCCCGATGAACACCTCTGATGTCATGCGGCCGCCGCCTCCCGCCGATTCGGTGCTGTCCGGGTCGGACAGCGTCAGTGACTCATCGGTCGGAACCTTGCACAACTCAAGTTCCCTGCGCGTCGATTTGCCGCTGAGCGTGGTCACTCTCATCGGTGCACGGAGGCCGCCGCTCTGGCGGTCGCAGTCATCCTCGGCAACGGCAGGTGCGTAACCTGCGGGGATGACCTGTCGGATCCTGGTGCTCAACGGCCCGAACTTGAACCTGCTCGGCACCCGCGAGGTCGACGTGTACGGCTCGGCGACACTCGATGACATCCTGGCTGCGCTTCGTTCTGCCGCTGCCGAGCGCGACGCCGAGATCTACGACGTGCAGAGCAATGCCGAGGGGGCGCTCATCGATGCGCTCCAGGAAGCTCGAACCCGAGCTGACGGCGTGATCTTCAATCCCGGTGCCTACACCCACTACAGCATCGCCCTGCGTGACGCGATCGCATCCATCGACGTGCCGGTTGTCGAGACTCATCTCTCGAACGTCCACGCTCGAGAGGAGTTCCGCCACACGTCTGTGGTGAGCGGCGTGTGCGTCGGGGTGATCGCCGGTTTCGGCGTCGACAGCTACCTGCTCGCGCTCGAGGCGTTGCTGCGCCACCTCACGCGCTGACCAGATCAGCCCAGTGTGTTGACCAGCACGGCGAAGTGATTGGAACTCGCCGAGTGTCGCTTGCCGACGATGGCCTGGTACTCGCCCGAGTCGTAGATCTCGCGAGCCTTCTCCATCGATTCGAACTTCAACACGACGGTCTGACGACCGGTGTGTTCCCCCTCGACGTGCTGGGAGTCGGCGTCGAAGACGACCACTTCACACTCGGTGCCGACCTTGAGGGCGCCGATCGCTCCGGCTTGGTATTCGCCGTACAGCTCGGGGTTGTCGATGTCGTAGTTCACGATCAGGAATGCGCTCATCAGGCGACTGTTGCAGACGGCCTTGTCGCTCCGTGTGTCGGACGGCACCCTGGCTCGAGCTGGAGAACGGCGTCGACGGGCCGATACTCAGGTGTGAGTTCCGCCGCCGTCGATCAATCGCGCACTGACACGCCTGTCGTCGCGCCGGTCGAGCTCGGGATCCGGCTGCCGCCATTGAGCCGGGCCGGTGCGATCGCTGCGGTGCTCGCGAACGGACCGATGCCGCAGATACTGCGCCGGTCGGCCCGGGTGGGGCTGCTGGTGGTCGGTTCGATGGTCATCGCCGCTGGTGTCGCCGTGATGCTGTGGACGGGCCTCGGGCCCGGACCGCTCGACGTGTTCATCGGCGCCGTGCGTGTTCGCGCCGGTGTGTCGCTGACGCTTGCGGTGTGGCTCGTGATCGCCTCGCTGATCGGTGCTGCCTGGCTGATGGGTCGCCGACCCGGGCCCGGCACGCTGCTTTCGCCGCTGATCGTCGGCCCGATGATGCAGGCGCTGTTGTCGATGCTCGACGGCGTCGAACCTCCCGATGCGTTCATGGTCGTCGTTGCGGTCCACGTGGCGGCGGTGTTCGTGGTCGGCCTCGGCGCCGGTGCATTGATCGTGTCCGGACTCGGGGCCGGATCAGGCGAACTGTTGGCGGCCGCAGCATCGGATCGCACCGGCCGACCGGAGCCTCGACTCCGGATGGCGTTCGAGCTGACCTGGCTGGTCGTGGGGGTCGCCCTCGGTGGACCAATCGGGGTCGGCACCGTGCTGGTCGCGCTGGTGATCGGGCCCGCCGTGCTGGTCGGTTACCGGGTCGTCGACGCGGCGGCGCTGAGCTGTCGGGCCACGCTCGGAGCTGCCCGCGAAACGGACTGGGCGCTGTCTCGCTAGGAGCTCGGGCGGCGTCGAAGTACGGCGTGTCGCCCACGATCGTGACCGCGAGGCTCGACCGCGGCAGAAAGTGCGATGGCCAGCATAGTCCGCAGGTGGCGTAGTGCTGGCACGACGGCGATTGTCCCAGAACGCGACGACGAGTTCGGCGCCCAGCCGAAGCGAACCTGGTACTCCGGGTAGGTCGCTTGGGCGTAGAGGATGGAGAGCATCTCGGCGCTCTCGTCGGGGTCCATGTCGACGATCTCCTGCGTGAACGCCCCGTTGACGTAGATGGCCTTTCGTCCCGTTTCCGGATGGGTGCGGATCACGGGATGCTCCGGATTCGGATACGTCTCCTCCATCTCGGCGATCTCGTCGTCTGACGCGCCGCGGCGGCGTAACAGCCTGCGGAAGTGGGCGAAGTCGTGGCGTGCGACACGGCCCTCGACGCGCTCCTTGATCCGCTGCGGGAGACCGTCGTAGGCCGCGTACATGTCGGCGAAGAGTGTGTCGCCGCCCACCGTCGGGCACTCGAGGCAGCGCAGGATCGAGCCGAGCGACGGCTGCAGGCGCCAGGTCACATCGGAGTGCCAGTTGTTCTCCCGACCGGGATGGCCGGCATCGTGGGTGATCGCCAGCACTTCGGGGTAGTCGGGTTTGTTGATCGCGAACGGGTGTACCTCGAGCTCGCCGAAACGTCGGCCGAACGCCAGGTGTTGGTCGGTTGTGATGTCCTGATCGCGGAAGAACAGCACCTTGTGTTCGAGAAGTGCCTGGCGGATCGACGCAATCGTTTCGTCGGCGAGTTCGTGACGGAGGTCGATGCCGCCGATCTCGGCACCGATCGTCGGCGACTTGGGTGTGACGGTGAGTTCCCCACTGTGTGCTTCGTCGATGACGGTCATGGTGGGACCCCTCTCGCTGTTGTTCCCCGTCCCGAGTGTTGCACCTCGGTGTCCGCGAGGGTCGACCGTCTGGCAGAATATTGCGATGGCAAGCAAAGACCTGCAGTTCGGTACGGCCCACGACGGCGATCATCCCGACCGCGACGACGAGTGGGCTCGGATGCGGGCCAAGCACATGCTCGCCCCGGAGGACCGACCGCCGTCGACGGCGCGTGGTGTGCACCATCAAGCACTGATCTCGTCCGACGTCGAGCGGACGATCGACTTCTATCAGGGCCTGCTCGAGTTCCCGTTGACCGAGTTGTTCCAGAACCGTGACTACGTCGGCTCGACGCACTTCTTCTTCGACATCGGCAACGGCAACGCCCTGGCGTTCTTCGACTTCCCCGGCCTCGGCGTCGGTGAGTACGCCGAGGTACTCGGCGGCCACCATCACCTCGCGATCTCGGTGACCCGTGAGAACTGGGAGCGACTCAAGGGCAAGCTCGAGGCGGCGGACGTGCCGTACCACCTCGTCGGCGACACCTCGATCTACTTCATGGGCCCCGACGGCGAACGCCTCGAGCTGATCAGCGACCCCCTCGGCGAGATGTACGGCATGAAGGTCGTCTGACCCGAGCCCGAAAATGCAGCGATCTGCCCGCTCAGCGGGCAGATCACTACACATTTCGGAGCTTGGTTGACGTCAGGGGGCGATGAGCTGGACGTCGAGTTCCAGCGCCACCTTGTCGGAGATCATCACCTTGTCGGCACCGACCGGAGCGTTGAAGTTGATCCCGAAGTCCTTGCGCGAGATCGTGCCCGTCGCGCTGAAGCCGGCGCGGGTCGACTGATCCATCGGGAACACCGACGTGCCGAAGAACTCGACGTCGAGTTCCACCTGCTTGGTGACGCCGTTGATCGTGAGATCGCCGACCATCGAGTACTCCTCGCCCTCGCCGGCGATCGAGGTCGAGACGAACGTCATTGTCGGGTTGGTCTCGGCGTTGAAGAAATCGCTCGATGCGAGGTGGGCATCGCGGTCGGCATTGCCCGTCTTGACGGTGCCCATCTCGATCTCGGCGCTCACCGAGCTGCTCGCGAGGTCGTCGCCGACCACGAGTTGAGCAGTGACACCGTCGAAGCGACCGCGGACCTTCGAGAGGCCGAGGTGGCGCACGACGAAGCCGACGGTCGTATGTGACGTGTCAGCGGTCCAGGTGCCGACGGCGAGGGGGAGTGTGGTGGTCGAAATAGTTGTCATAGCAAGCAATCTACCCGAGAAACTTGCGTACGCAACAAAAGTGCGCTGATTCCGAAATTCGGTCCCGAAATGTGCGCCTCTCGTCCCGCCGGCGGGTCTCTGCGCTGCGCAAATTTCGGGGGCCGAGGCTCAGGGGCGGGAAGTGGGGGTGCGGGGGACGTCGACCTGACGCTGCCACAGGACGCCGGTGGCCGTGCCGGCGACGACATCGGGATGCGAGCCGGCGGCGGTGAGCGCGAACAGGGTGCGTCCGTCCGGTCCGCCGAGCATGCAGGCGTAGACGTTGTCGGGCGTCGGGATCTGATGTGTGATCTCGCCGCCTTCCAACACCCGCACGATCTGCTTGCCCAGGGCATCGGCGAACCAGATCGCACCATCGGCGTCGATCGTGCAGCCGTCGGGTGCCATGCCCGGCACCTCGGCCCACACCCGCCGCTCGGTCAAGCCGCGGTCGTGGGTGATCGTGAAGGCGGTGTAGCGCGCGCCCATCGACTCGCCGACGATCAGCGTCGAGCCGTCGGCGGTGATCACCGATCCATTCGGAAACAACAGGTCATCGGCAGCGGCGGTCACGGTGCCGTCGGCCCAGACGATGGCCAACGTCGCCGATGCCGGAGACTCGCCACCTTCGAAGTCGAAGCCGAAGTTCCCGACGTAGGCATTGCCGAGCGGGCCGACGACCATGTCGTTGCAGTGCCCGGTGGCGATGCCCTCGAGGTCGGCATGCTCGACGATCGTGCCGTCCGGTTCGCGACGCATCACGCGTCGGTCGATCATCGAGACGAACAACAACCGTCCGTCGGGGAGCCAGCCGAGTCCGGAGGGCCGCCCGTCCCATTCGACCTCGACACGACGAACTCGGTCGTGGCCGACCGACGAGATCGTCCCCTGGTAGAAGTCGCTGAACCAGAGTCGTCCGAGGTGCCAACGCGGCCCCTCGCCGAAGTCGATGCCGCCGACGACCAGTTCCCAACCGTCTGTGTTGTCGCTCACCCCGCCAATCTGGCATGCGGCGCCGTGAAGCGGTGCAGCGGGGGATAACCGAGCAGTTCGGCTCGCTCGGTGACCACGGCCACCAACTCGTTGGCGATGCCGCGCCGGCGGAACTCCTCGACCACGGCCAAGGCCACCGCACCCTGGTTGTCGACCGCAGCAACTGCGATCAGTCGGCGCTCCTGCATCACGCCCAGGCGCATCATCTTCGGTGCTGCCAACCGCTCGATCAGTTCGGGAAACGGAATTCGACCACGTGTCGGCCCTCGGCCCTTGCACCCTCGTTCTGCACGCAGTTCCTCGAGGAACACGCCGAGGGTGCCGTTCAGGCTCGGGTGATCGACGGCGATCACGAGGAACTGGTCGGGAGGCACCCCCACATGATCCGCAACGAACGTGTCGTGCGTGTTTCTGGGGGATCAGGGGTTCGTGACCGTTGCCGCTGTCATCCGACCGAACGCATCGTCTCGACCAGCGGGGCCATGTCGTCGAGTGCCGCCAGCACGTCGTCACGCGGACCCTGCGGCAATCCGAACACGGCACGGCGGGCTCCCGCGGCGGCGAGGTCGGTGAGCTTTGCTTCGTCCGCTGGAGCGCCGAACACTCCGAGCTCGACCGTTGCCGGGTCGCGGTCGATGCGCTCGCACGCTGCGCGCACCTCGTCCCACTTGTCGAGCGCGTGGCGGCCGCCGATCGGCATCCATCCATCACAGAACTCGGCGATGTGGGCCGCCGTCTTCGGGCCTGCGTCACCGCCGAGGATGATCGGCGGGCCGGGTTGCTGGGTCGGCTTCGGCCACGACCAGCTCGGCTCGATCGTCACGTACTCGCCCTCGAACGACGCTTCATCGTTCGCCCACAGCTCCTTCATGGCGAGGATGTTCTCGCGCAGGATGGCCCGCCGATCGCCGTACGCCGTGCCGTGCTGGGCCATCTCCTCCTTGTTCCAGCCGTAGCCGACGCCGAACAGGAACCGACCGTTCGACAACGCGTCGACGCTCGCGACTTCCTTGGCCGTGTGGATCGGATCTCGTTGGGCGACCAGGCAGATGCCCGTGGCCAACTTGAGCGTGGTGGTGACCGCAGCGCAGGCCCCGAGTGCCACGAACGGATCGAACGTGCGCCAGTAGAACTCGGGCAGTGGCGGCGCTCCGTCACGTCCACCCCACGGCGTTGCCCGCCGGGTCGGGATGTGCGAGTGCTCGGGGAACCAGAGCGATTCGAAGCCTCGGGCCTCGACCTCGCGAGCGAGTTCGACCGCTCCGATCGTCTGGTCGGTGGGAAAGATCTCGACGCCGATGTGCATGCATCGACCGTATCGGGGGTGGAGTTCCCGATCTTGGTCCAAAGAGTCGAAAGTCCCTAGGGTCTCGGGCGGCGCGCTGCGAGGCTGCGCATCAACTTTCTCACGACGATTGGAGTCATGCGTGACCGGTATCGAAAATCCCCCTGCCCCCACCGCGGCCGACGGTGACAATGGTGGCGGCGGGCTCGTCTTCATCGCCATGGCGGGGCTGCTGATCGCTCTGGTCGCAACCGTGGTCGTGATCGGGCTGATCGGGCTGTTGCGCGACGAGGACAACGGGAGTGCCGCTGGTGCCGACGGCGCCGCTGGTGGTTCGACCACGCTCGGTCTCACGCTCTCGGAGTTCAAGATCGAAGGCGACCTCGAGGCCGCGCCCGGCGACGTGTCGCTGCTCGTCACCAACAACGGCAGCCAGCAGCACAACATCGTCGTGCGCGAGACCGGCGCCGAGACCCCGATGCTCAACGCCGGCGACAACGCCACGCTGGCGCTCGGCACCCTCGACGTGGGGACCTATGAGCTGTACTGCAGCGTCGCCGGCCACGCCGAGTCGGGCATGATCGCTCCGCTGGCGATCACCAACACGCCGGCGCCGACCGGTGAAGCAGCCGCCGGCGGCACCCACGACCACAATTCTCCCGACTTCAACGCCGACGAGATGGATGCGATCATGGTCAACTCGATGCTCGAGTTCCCGGCCGAGACCGAGGGCAAGGGCAACCAGATCCTCGAACCGGAGATCCTCCCCGACGGCACGAAGCTGTTCAAGCTCGAGGCCTCGATCATCGACTGGGAAGTCGCTCCCGGCCAGATCGTCGAAGCGTGGGCCTACAACGGCCAGGTGCCTGGCCCGCAGATCATCGTCGACGTCGGCGACAACGTGCAGGTCGAACTGACCAACAACACGCCGATGGGTACCGACATCCACTGGCACGGCATCGACACGCCGAACGACCAGGACGGCGTGTCGCCGTTCACCCAGGACCCGATCAAGACCGGTGAGATGTTCACCTACGAATTCGTCGCCGAGAAACAGTCGATCGGCATGTACCACGCTCACCTGCACTCGCAGATCTCGGTGGTGAACGGCATGTTCGGTGCGTTCCGCATCGGTGAGCGCCCGTATCCCCGTGGCATGACGGTCAGCGGCATCACGATCCCCGAGGACTTCGAGCCTGACGTCGAGCTGCCGATGGTGCTCAACGACGCCGGCACCATCGGCCTCACGCTGAACGGCAAGAGCTTCCCCGGCACCGAGCCGCTCGTGTTGGAGACCGGCCAGTGGGTCGCCGCCGACTACTACAACGAAGGCCTGACGGCGCACCCGATGCACCAGCACCAGTTCAACCAGCTGGTGTATGCCAAGGACGGCATCCCGCTCGACTACCCGTACTGGGCCGACACGATCAACGTCGCTCCCGGCGAGCGCTACTCGGTGATCTTCCAAGCCACCTCGCCCGGCGTGTGGGTGTGGCACTGCCACATCCTCACCCACGTCGAGCGTGACACCGGCATGTTCGGCATGGTCACCGCCCTGGTGGTCGCCGATCCCGAGGGGACAACGGCCGAGGACCCCACCGACGAGCCCGTCACCGAGGACACCACGGCCGACGGCTGAGTACTCCCGAACAGAAGCCGCAACATCCGGTCAGACACCGGATGTTGCGGCTTCCTCGCGTCCGTGGCCGTGGGGCCGGATCGGTGACTCAGGCGTCGGGTTCGATGCGGCCCGTGAAGTCGTCCATCGTGTGATAGACGCCGATGACACGGTCGGCGATGAAGTCGCGCACGTCGATCGGCACCACGCCCTTGAGCATCTCGCTGAGCATCACGGTCTTGGGGAGCACGACGAACGACCGTCCGGCGAGCATCGCTTTCCACGCCTCGTCAACCACGTCGGCGGGATCGAGAATCGGCAAGAGGGGCGCCGATGACGCCCCGTCGAACATGCCGGTGCGGGTGTAGTACGGACACACGGTGGTGACTTTGACGTGGTCGTGGCCGGCCTGCTTGAGTTCGAGGCGCACCGAGTCGGACCACCCGATCACCGCCCACTTCGAGGCGGCGTACACCGCCATGCGCGGGTTGGGAGTGAACCCTGCCGCCGACGCGAGATTGAGCATTCGGCACTCGCCCGGGGAAGCGATCATCGCCGGCAGGAACGCGTGGGCGACATACATCGGAGCGAGAGTGTTGACGTCGATCGTGAACTTTGCGTCGCGCTCGAGGTCGGTCTCCCAGAAGTAGTGATTGCCCCGCACGACGCCGGCGTTGTTCACCAGCACGTCGATGCGGCCGACCTCGTCGAGGACGGCGGCGGCGGTGTCCGCCACTTCGCCGGCATTGCTGACGTCGACGATGTAGCCGCTCAACTCGCTCACTCCGGCGGCGGGCTCGGCGAGGTCGTCGAGCGTGGCGTTGAGGGCCGCCTCGTCGACGTCGAGCAGCACCACGACGGCTGCGCCATCGGCGATGGCCCGCTCTGCGAAGAGCCGACCCATTCCCTTGGCGGCTCCGGTGATGAGCACGTTCTTCCCTGCGACCGACTTCATGATTGCTCCTCGGAGGTGTCATTGGCTGACGACCGAGCTGCGAGGGCCGCCTTGCGAACCCGGTCGAAGTCGTCGTCGGTGTACGGGCCGTTGATCCCGGAGATCGTGGCCAACTTCATTCCGTGTCTGAGCCCGAGGCGGTAGATCTCCTTGACCTTCGGCCAGCTGATGCTGCGCCCGACCGTGAAGTTCTCGTAGCGGCCCTCGAGTGCGAGCACGATCGTCTCGGCGAGGCACGCATAGACGGTGTTGTCCGGCAGGCCGATGCTCTTCATCCGTACGTCGCCGGGCAACTCGACCTCGCCCGACTCGATGATCAGGACGTCGGGACGCTTGGCGACGTCTTCCGCGGACATGTCGAGCGGGCGGGCCACGTCGGTGATCACGCAGCCCGGCTTGACCCGCATGATGTCGAGCACCTTGTGTCCCGCAGCGGATGTAGCGGTGACGATCACGTCCATGTCGGCGATCGCCGCTGCCGGGTTGGTTGCAACGTGCACCACGGCGCGTGGATTGTCGCGCTCGATGTCCTGCTTGATCTGCAGCAGTTTCGCGGTTTCGGGTGAGACGAGCCACAACTCGTCCGAGGCGAGTGCCAGGAGCCTGGCGCAGGCCGAGCCGATCGCACCGGAGGCACCGACGACCATCGCCTTGCCACGGATCGTGCCGTCGTCGTCGACCTCGGCGATCCCGAGCCGTCGCACCGCTTCGGATGCCGCCCACAGCGCACCCGACGCGCTGTAGCTGTTGCCGGTCGTCACGGGAAGCGACGCCTGTTTCGCGACGGTCACACCGGCGTCGCCGACCACCTTGGTGAACGCTCCGAGCCCCATGATCTGGGCACCGAGCCGCCGCGACAGGTCCGCCGCTGCGAGCAGGCGCGAGTACGTGAATTCGGGTGGGTGGGCGAGCATCTCCTTCGGGGTGCCGCCCACCGTGATCAGCCAACCCTCGGCCTCGTCGCCAGTCTCCGACACGATGCCGGTCACGTGGCTGTAGACGAACGGCGGGATGTATGCCATCGATTTCTCGACCACGCCGGTCATCCCAGGGATGCTCGTGACCAGTCCGAGCGGCTCGACGTTCTTGAAGTACTCGGTCGACAACGGGTGGATGACGAAGGCGAAGCGGCTCTTGCGTCGGCGGCCGTGGGGCCACAGCAATCGCGGTTCGAGTTCGGCGTCCTGCAGGAACTGGACGAGGGTGTCGGTCGTGAGTTCGGTGCCGGTCGGCAGGGTCGCGGCGACCATCGCCTCGTACATCGCGGGCACGATCATGAACTCGAACGGCTGGGGGGTGACGTCGACGACCAGGTCGGCACCGAGATCGCTCAGTGTGGTCAGACGTTCTTCGGAGACCGCACTGGTGATGACTGCTTTGCCAGCGAGATCGGGGAGGCCGAACCGCATCAGCTCGGAGAACGAGCCGATGATGACGTCGGCGTCGCCGGCAGCTACGTGGGCGACCTTGCCGCTCACCCAGCCGACAGGCCCGGCGACCTGATCCTTGATGAAGCCGGGCACCTGGCGCCACGCGAACTCGCCGATCCCAGCGGTGGTCGCCGTCACCGGGTTGGTCTTGGCCTGGCCGGGGAGGACGAGGTCGTGGCCGGCCTCGTCGAAGATGATGTTGTCGGTGAACTCACGGAGCACCGCGACGGTTCGTTCCCGCGTTGTGCCGCCGACCACGACGACGCGGGCGTTGATGAAGTAACCCGGCATCTCGGCCTCGACGCGGCGGATCGCCCACTCCTGGAAGATGTCTGCGAGCAGCGTGTCGTCTCGGACGGGGATGGCGGTCGTCGTTGCCTTGATTCGTTCCAGGTCCTCCGCGCGCGCCGTGCGGTGCCCGGCGGCACGGGCTTCGCGCACGCCGCTCAGAGCGATGGCGTCGGCCTCGTCCGCCCAGCGACCCACGTTGGTCTCAGCGGCGTGTGCGTCACCGCTCGTGCCGATCCGAACCAGACGGAAGCGACGTCCGGCCAGCGTGACGACTTCGTCGTAGTCCCACTCGTCACCCTGCAGGGTGACGTTGACGACGGTCATCTGCGTACGCGGCCCCATGGTGATGCCGACACTAATCCAGTCCATCGCCCTCGCCCCCGTGAACACTGTCTTTCCGGACCCGACCCGAAAAGGCAGGCAAAGCGCCCTCGATGCTCAGGGGCACGTGTCGTGCCCTGATCCGGCGTGATGGCTCAGGCGATGCCGAGACGGGCCAGTTGTTCGTCGGGTGCTTCGACGTCGATCAGCGCGGTGCGCAGCAGGTCGATCATCTCGTCCTCGACACTCGTCTCGTCGCGCCGGTTCTCGGTCTCGTCGGGGTCGACGCTGACGTCGTAGAGATGATGGCGACCGACGTTGCGGGCGCCGCCGGCCCAGAACGGGAGGGGGTCGCCCGCTTCGAACGGCTGGCGGATCACCGGCACGTCCGAGCCCGGCATGTAGTCGAGTGTCGCCCGACGGTCCGGATTGGGGAAGATGCGGAACTGCTCGAGCCCGCGACCGATCGGCATCGTCGACCACCGGTTCGACCACATCGACAGCGGCAGGTTGGCGTCGACCGGAGCTCGGGCGTACTTGCGCCGCCCGTCGGTGACCTGGACCCAGTTGCCGTAGACGCCACCGATCGCCCAGTCGCGCACCGACTCCGCCTCGCCGGTCAAGAGCGGCACGAGCGATCGACCGTGGGTTCGGTGCTCGGCCTCGACGCCGAATGCGTCGGCGATCGTGGCGTGGATGTCGACGTTGGTGCTCAGCGCCCCGATCTCACGTCGCTGCGCGCCCGGCCAGTGAATCATCAGCGGGGTGTGGCCGAGCGGCTCGAACTGTGGAATCGCAGGCTTGCCCCAGATGTCGGGGCGGTCGTCGCTGCCGGACTCGCCCGTCGATCGTCGGTCGCCCAGGTAGTGGCCGTGGTCGGTGCACACGATCACTGCGGTGTCGTCCCACAGGTCCTGGGCGTCGAGTTCGTCGAGGATCGTGCCGAAGTGATGGTCGATCATCGAGAGTTTGGCGCCGTAGCTGTTGCGGATCTGGCGGGCCTGACGTTCGGTGAGCTTTCCCGTCGACGTCCCACCGACGACGTACGGCGGCCACACGAGGCGTCCCGACTCCAGTTCGTCCGGCGTCAGCGGATCGTCGTCGTACATCGACGCCCACGGCTCGGGCGTGTCGAACGGTTCGTGCGGATCGAACTCGTCGACGAACAACATCCAACGGTCGTGGAACTGCGACGCGTGCCGCAACCACGAGGCCGCCGAGGCCATGGTGCGTGGCCCGGGGAAGTCCTCCTCGGTGCGGTACCAGGTGCGGCTGTCGTCGTAGTGGCGACGCCCGAACGACCGGTCGGCGATGCCCATCTGATCGCGGAGGTACCAGCCGCCGTCGGCCGCGTTGCTGATCAGCGGGCGCCCGCCCGGTTCGATCGTCGGGGCGCCATGGGCGCTGGGGTCGATGTAGGTCTTCCACGGGTCGCCCTCGTGGCCGCGCAGGTAGTCCCAGGCGGAGAAGTCGACGTGGTAGTTCTCGCCGCCGGTCTCGAACAGATGCGGATGATCCGACACGAGCATCGTGGTGACATCCGCACGGCGGAGTGCCGCGGTGATCGACTCCTCCCACAGCTCGATCGACCCCCACGGCTTCCACAGGAAGTCGAGCGATCCGACGAGGATGTCGTGGCGGGCCGGCATGCACGGCAACGATCCGGTGACGTGCGAGGTGAACTGCGACGCCCGCAGCGCGAACCGATCCAGGTTCGGGGTCGAGAACTCGGTGCCGCCGTACGAACCGAGCATGTGCCGGTTCAACGAGTCGAGCAGGATGACCACGACGTTCTGCGGGGCGTTGCGCGGTCGGGTGGAAACGGACGTCGGCGACATCGCCTGAGCGTAGGACACCGACGTACATCTGGTGTCAGACACCAGATGTACGTGTCAGCGGGGGCGGTGGTCGGTGCCTTCGCCGGCGGTGATGAACAGCGCGGTCGCCGCCGCGGCGACGTCGGCGGTGTGCCACGTGCCGGGCGGGTTGATCACGTACTCGCCGGCGCCGAGCGTCACGATGGCGGTCGAGCCGTCGGCGTGCTCTTGATGCAGGGTGATCGCCCCATCGGTGCAGAGCACGACCTCGGCACCGACCGGGTGCATCTCCCACACGTCCCACGACTCCGTGAACGTGTGCATCGTGACCAGGCGTCCCTCGGGACCGTCGTCGGCGTGGCGAGCGGAGTAGCCGCCGTACCACTCCATGCCACCGGTGAACTCGGGTTCGATCTCGGCAGTGGCGCCGAGGCCGAGATGGATCGGGTGCACGGTGATGCTCGTCGCAGTCATGGGAGGAGTCTCGCGGACGCGGGAGGAGTTGTCAGCGGGGGATCGGTTCAGGGGCATGGCGCGCGATCGCCGTCCACGAACCCTCGATACGAACCGACGCCTGGCCCTGGCCGACGCCGATCATCGAGGCGTCATCGATCACGACACCGCCGCACTCGGGCAGGCCCCACAGCACGGTGTTCGGAAGCGACCATCGACGTTCCGATCCGGGTGACCAGTGCGGGACTGCGACTCCGGGTACGAGGTCGAGTCCAGCAGCGAGCCCGCCGGAGCGATCGGGTGTCGCCGTCTGCGCGCACAGCACCATCGCTCCGGCCGATGCGCCGGAGATGGCGGTGCCGGCAGACCACAGCTCGATGATGCGTTGAGCAATCGTTTCGCCGTGCGGCGGCTGCTGGGTGAGGACCTCGAGGAGCCCGCCGGGCGACCCGCCCGGCAGGACGACGAGCCCGGTGCCGTCATCGAGCGCCGCGAGGGCTCCGGCGTGATCGTCACGGGGATCGGGAACCACTTCGACCGTGGTGCCCAGCCGGCGGTAGTGAGCGACGGTGCGCGCCGAGGCGCCGGCGTAGTCGCTGCCCGGCCGAGCCGCCCCGGCGAGCACGACAACGGTGCCCGAGCAACGCTCGAGGACGCGACGGTCCATGTCGTCGCACGGCGGCGTCAACTCGCGACCGCCCTGCAGGCAGATCAGACCGGACGTGCTCGTCATGGCGCAGGCGTCCAGCGAGCTGCGGTGAGTACCACGTCGCCCACGGCCAGCCAGGACGAGCAGACGCCGGGTGCGCCGATGCCGGTCACGAGGTCGAGCGGGGCGTCCGATGGTGGGTCGACGGGGGCGCGGTGCTCGACCTCGGCGACGCCTCGGCGCGAGCCGTCCGCCGGGAGGCTCTCCTCGACGATCGCCCATTGCGCGGCGTTGTTGACGTGGCCGAGCGGGTCGATGTCGACGCGGCGTAGCGCCCACGGCTGACGATGCGCACCGTCGGGCGGATCCGCGAGCTGGAGTCGAGACGACACTCGGCGCCCAGCGGCGGTCGCCCCGTAGGCCGCCACGAAGTCGTCGCCGAGTGCGGTCGGGCGGCCCGACGTCGAATCGATGCGTATCCAGAGGCTGACCGCTTCGATCGACGCGCCGCGTTCGCCCGTGATCGACGTCCGCCGCTCGGCCCAACTCCGCCCGGTGCCGGCACAGAACGTCGACAACTCCAACTGCTCGTCGAGTCCGGCCGCTCGGCGGACCTCGATCATCGTGCGGCGCACCACCCAGCCGAAGGCGTCGTCGAGCTCGGCGTCGGAGGCGTCATCCGTGGCGATGTCCTGCAAGTAGCGGGCGACCGAATCGAGGCGGAGCCGCGCCCGTGCGTCGACGTCGCCGAGGCGGACCGGTCGCGTGCGGGTGACGATGCGTCCGAGGGTTGGTCGCTCGACGAACACGCTGGCGGGGAGGTCGGCCATGGCGCCCACGAAGGTATCGGCCGCACCCGTCGACGCTGCGACTCGCCGCGTAGGGTCGGTCCATGGCGTACGAGACGGTGAATGGGTACTGCTGGCCGCAATCGGTGGCGCCGGGGGAGCGCGTGGCGCTGCATCTCTCGTCGTCGGGAGGCAGGCCGGTGTCGATCGAGGTGGCGCGCCTCGGAATGGTGCGCGAGGTCGTGCATCTCGAGGCCGACATTCCGGCCGGCGACCATCCGACTCCGACCGATGCGCCGGAGCACGGCTGCGGTTGGCCCGTGGCGGCCGACATCGTCGCCGACGCGAACTGGCGCTCCGGCTACTACGAGGTCCTGCTGACGATCGACGTCGACGCCAAGCTGCGCACGAGCCGAGCCTTCTTCGTCGTACGGCCAGACCTTGCCACCACGACGGCGAAGATCCTGTGGGCGATCGACACCAACACGTGGCATGCGTACAACGACTTCGGCGGACGCAACCTCTACACCGGCGCCACGCAGGCGTCGATGCTGCGCCCGATGGCACCGGGCTACCTGTACAAGCCGCCGGGCGCGGGTCAACGGGTCACCTCGATCCATCCACCGGACCACCAGTCGGCCAGCCATGTGGGCTATCTCCGGATGAACCACCTGTCGCCGTACGGCGGCTCGGCGGGCTGGCCCAACTGGAGTGGTCCGTTCATCGAGTGGGCCGAGCGGGAGGGCTACGAGATCGACGTGGTCACCAACGCGGACCTCGAGGAACATCCCGACCTGCTCGGACCCGATTCTCCGTACTCGCTGTACCTGTCGATCGGCCACGACGAATACTGGTCGGCGCCGATGCGCGACGCCGTCGAGGCATTCAGTGCCCGCGGCGGCAACGCCGTGTTCTTCTCCGGAAACACCGCCTTCTGGCAGGTGCGCCTCGAAGACCCGACCGGCCCGGACGGTTCTGGCGCGGCGGCGACGATGGTCGGCTACAAGGGCTTCTTCAAGCAGGACCCGGTGTTCGACACCGACCGCCAGTCCGAGCTGACCACGATCTGGTCCGACCACTTGCTGGAGCGTCCCGAGAATCACATGACCGGCGTCAGCTTCAGCCGTGGCGGCTACCACCGCATCGGCAAACGAGCGACGAAGGGTGCCGGCGGCTACACGCTGCATCGGCCCGAGCACTGGATCTTCGACGGCACCGGCCTCGACTACGGCGATCTGCTCGGCGCGTCGGCGACCATTGTCGGCTACGAGTGTGATGGCTGCGACTTCACGTACCGCGATGGGTTGCCGTACCCGACCGGTGTCGACGGCACGCCAGGCAACTTCGAAATCCTCGGCACCGCACCGGCCGCCCACTTCAGCCGCACGACGGCGTCTCGTCCGCCCGCGCCGCACGAGCCCGCTGAAGACGAGTTCATCGCGTCACGACTGTTCGACACCCGCGACCCGGCCGCCGTCGAGCGGATCACCCATGGCCACGCCGTGCTCGGCACGTTCGTCACAACGGGCGGCGGCACGGTGATCACGTCGGGCTGCACCGATTGGATCTGGGGCCTCGCAGAACGCGACCGCGACGTCGAGCAGATCACCCGCAACATCTTCGACCGCCTCGGCTGAGGGGCCGTTACATCGCGGGTCTGACCCCTGATGTAATCGTTACAACAGGGGTCAGACCCGCGATGTACGTCAGGCGTTCGGGGCGAGGGCTTCGAGCAGGTTCCAGTCGAGGGTGATCGGGCCTTCGGTCGACACCGGCTGGATGCACACGTGGTCGGCACCGGCGTCGTAGTGCGCCTGGATGCCGGCGCGGACACGGTCCTCGTCGCCCCACACGATGACATGGTCGACGAACCGGTGCGCCCGCTGCTCGATCTCGTCTTCGCTGAAGCCGATCCGTTTCCAGTTGTTCCGGTAGTTCGGCAGCCCGGCGTAGCGATCGATCTGGACGTTCGCTGCGGCGCGGGCGGCCTCGGCGTCGGTCGACAGGATCACCTTCTGCTCGACGCACAGCAGCTTGTCCGGCCCGATAGCCGCACGAGCTTCGGCGGTGTGCTCCGGGGTGACGAAGTACGGGTGGGCGCCATCGGCCGCGGTCGCCGACAGCTCGAGCATCTTCGGGCCGAGCGCAGCGAGCAGGCGGAGCGGTTTCTCGGTTGGCGGCACGGCCATGTACGGCGACGCATCCATCGCCTCGAGGTAGGCCTTCATCTGCGTGAGCGGCTTGGAGTAGTCGAGCTTGCGCAGGCCCGCCACCATCGGCTCATGGCTCACGCCGAGTCCGAGTACGAACCGTCCGTCGGTCTGCTCGGCAAGCGTGTTGGCGGCCTGCATCATCGGGCCGGGATGGCGCGAGAAGATGCTGGCAATACCGGTGGCGAACTGCAACGTCTGGGTTTGCGAGCCGAGCCAAGCGAGATGGGCGAACGGGTCGCGGCCGACCGTGTCGGGTACCCACAGTGTGGAGTAGCCGAGCGACTCGATGCGCCCGGCGGCCTCGGCGGCCTGACCGGTGGTCATCGCGTCGGTGAAGTACCAGACCCCCAGGTTGGACGGTCCGGACAGTCGATCTCGTGCGCTCATCGCGCAGAACCTACGCGCTGACGCTCGCCCGCTCACCACTCAGTCGGGGAGCATGGGGAGTTGGATGCCGGGGTCGCCGCGCATCGTCGTGGCACGTTGCAGCACACTGCGACCGAACCGCTCGCGGACGGCGTCGACGACGGTGTCGAGTTGCTCGGCCTCGGACCGCTCGAACGGCAGGGTGAGCTGGACGGCGTCGTGATCGGCGAGGTTGCCGACCGACAGCCCGAGCAGGCTGATTCCCCGCGCCTCGACGAGCGGCCATGCGGCGTCGAGGACCGCCGCCGCAGTGGCGTGGATCACCGCCGTTGCCGAGCTGGCATCGGGGAGTGAGTGCGAGCGTGTCGCTCGGGTGAGGTCGTCGAAACGCAGCCGCAGCGTGACCGTGCGACCGACACGGTCGGCGCGCCGCATCCGACTCGTGACTCGATCGACGAGTCGCCACAGCACCACGTCGATCTCGTCGCGCGACCTCCGACGTCGGCCGAGTGCCTGCTGTGATCCGATCGACCCTCGCCGTCGCCCCGTCGTGACACGACGGGCATCACGATTGTGGGCAAGCGCATGGAGTTGGTGGCCCATCGACCGTCCGACGATGGCCACGAGCGCGTCGGGTGACATCGCGGCGACCTCGGCCACGGTGTGAATGCCCCGCTCGTGGAGCTTGGTCGCCGTGACGGTGCCGACGCCCCACAGTCGCTGGACGGGCAATGGGTGCAGGAAGTCGAGTTCGCCATCTGGCTCGACGACCAGGAGTCCATCGGGCTTCGACACAGCGCTCGCCACCTTCGCCAGGAACTTGGTGCGTGCGACCCCGACGCTGATCGGCAGTCCGACCTCGTCTGCTATCCGGCTGCGCAGACCAATGGCGATCTCGGTCGGGCTCCCGGCGATCCGCCAGAGGCCGGCGACGTCGATGAACGCCTCGTCGATCGACATCGGCTCGACGATCGGAGAGGTGTCGCGGAAGATGTCGAACACGTGCTTGCTGGCCTCGGTGTACGCGTCGAAGCGCGCCGGCACCTCGATCAGGTTCGGGCAGGCTCGTCGCGCAGCTGCGCCCGACATTGCCGTGCGTACCCCGAATGCCTTGGCCTCGTAGCTGGCCGCCAGCACCACCCCGCCACCGACCACGATCGGTTTCCCGCGCAACGATGGGTCATCGCGTTGCTCGACCGATGCGTAGAACGAGTCGAGATCGGCGTGCAGGATCGTCGCCGAGGACCGAAGAACATCCGACATCGAACACATGTTCGCGCGACTGGAACTGAACGGCAACCGCCCCGTTTCAAACACGTTTGCGTGCGATCTCGGATGGGCCGTTCCATCCGAAATGCAACGCAAACGGCGAGTTCGGGCGGGGTCGGGGCGAGTTGGGTGGGGTCAGCGGCGCGGTGGGCGGTGCTGGAACCAGTCGCCGGAGGCGATCGGGGTCAGATCGAGGCCGGCGCCGCTCGCGTAGGCCCACGCATCGACACCGCGTTCGGTTCGCACGACGACTCGCGTGTACTCGCCGTCGACGGTGCCCTCGACCTCGTCGAGCACCTCCAACGCCCGGCTCGCCGAGGCGTCGAGGAGAGCGAACGTGTGGCCGTGGACCGTCGCCTCGTCGTCGAACACGGCAGCCGGATAATCGAGGCCGGTGTCGTACAGCCGACCGGTGACGCTGTCGCTCCAGCCGCCATCGACCACGAACGGCTCGAGGATGTGCCAGCGGACATCGCCAGGCCGCAACGTGCCGTACACGAAGAGGTGGCGGATCACGCCGCCGACTTGCGCCGCCCTCGAGCGCCCCACAGGGTGCCCGTGAGCATCAACGCGACACTGACGATCAGGATCACCGTCGCGAGGACATTGACCTCCGGCGGGAACTTCACGCGGAAGCTGCTGTTGATGTACAGCGGGAACGTCACCAGCGAGCCGGCGTTGAACAGCGTGATGATGAAGTCGTCGAGGGACAACGCGAACGACAGCAGCGCAGCGGCGAGGATCCCCGGGAGGATCAACGGGAACGTCACCTTCCAGAACGTTCGCAGCGGCGAGGCGCCGAGGTCCTGGGCTGCCTGTTCGAGTGTCCAGTCGAACCCTCGGACGCGGGCGCGCACGGTGAGCGCCACGAAGCTCACCTGGAACATGATGTGGGCGATCACGACGGTGGTGAAGCCCCTGGTGATGTCCCAATCCAGGAACAGCGTGGCGAGCGATGAGCCGAGCACGATCTCCGGTGTCGTGAGCGGAAGCACGAGGAAGAAGTTGAGGCCACCGCTGCCGCGGAACCTGTAGCGGGCGAGTGCGACGGCGATCAGCGATCCGAGGACCGTGGCGATCAGGGTGGAGATGGCGGCGATCTTGATGCTCTCGACGAAGGCGTTGGTGAGCGACTCGTCTCCGAACGGGTCGCGCCAGTTGTCGAGCGTGAACTCCTGCCATTCGACGTTGTAGTTGCCCTTCGGCTGGTTGAACGAGAACACGACGATCCAGATGATCGGCACGAACAGATACAACAGTGCGAGACCGGCATAGGCGTTCAAGCCGAAGCGGGCCACGCGGCCGCTGCGTGATGTGGGGGCGCTCACGTCGGCGTCCTCATGCCGGAACTCTCATGCCAGGTCCTCGGTTCCGAAGAACCGGCTGTAGATGATCACGAACACCGTGATGATGAACATCAGGACGAACGACATCGCTGAGGCGAGCGGCACGTTGTTCTGCACCAGGAACTGGTCCTGGATCGAGTTGCCGATCATCGTCGTGTTCGGGCTGCCGAGGTACAGCGAGTTGACGAAGTCGCCAGCGGCGGGAATGAACGTCAACAGGGTGCCGGCGAACACGCCGGGCAGAGACAGCGGCAGCACCACCTTGCGGAACGCCGACGTCGAGGTCGAGTAGAGGTCCTTGGCCGCATCGAGGAGGCGGATGTCGATCTTCTCGAGGCTCACGTAGATCGGCAGGATCATGAACGGCAGGAAGTTGTAGGTGAGTCCGAAGATCACGGCGGCGGGCGTGTTGATCAGCCGCCCGTTGTCCATGATGTTCGCCGCTTCGAAGAACCATGTCATTCCGACGGCGTCGATGAAGCCGGTGGCGACGCCGTTGTCGGACAGGATGCTGCGCCATGCGATCGTGCGGATCAGGTACGACGTGAAGAACGGGATGACGACCAGGCCGAGCATCAGCGTCCGGTACTTGCCGCCGCGGAACGCGATCACGTAGGCGAGCGGATATCCGATCGCAATGGTGAGGATCGTTGCCAGGCCGGCGTAGACGAAGGCCCGCTGGAACTGTGGTCCGAAGTCGGTGAAGGCCGTGACGTAGTTGTCGAAGTTCCAGTCGAACTCGGCCTCGACGGCGAAGCGACTCGGCAGCGTCGACAGCGACAGTCGCAGCAGCGTGAACAACGGTGCCAGGTAGAACAACGCAAGCCACAACATGCCGGGCTTGAGCAGCCCGTACGGAGCGATCTTCCGCCGAGTCTCGGGCGTGCCCATCGTCGCCACCACGACGAGCGCCACGATGCTCGCGAGCACGAGCGCGAGGGCCAGGATCGCCAGCGGTCCGGTGAGCATGCGAGTGCCGACCGCCGCCAGCAGCGCGCCCGCCAGGACGAGCGCGCCGAGGCCGAGGGTCTCGGGGCGTTTCACCCCCTGGCGGACGAGCGCGTTGGTCATCGGACGGCGGTCATCGGGTCATGTCGAGGACGCATCAGGCGCCCGTGATGGCGGAGAACGCAGCGTCGTATTCCGCCTCGACCTCTTCGCTCAGCGGCGCGAACCCCTGGGTGTTGGCGAGCGTCGCGTCATCCGGGAACACGAGGGGATCGTTGGCGAGGTCCGGGTCGAGCTTCTCGACTTCGTCGCGCACGCCGGCGACCGGCGACACGTAGCCGACCCATGTCGTGATCTGCGCTGCCTGCACCGGGTCGTACACGAAGTTCATCCACTGTGCAGCGGCGTCGATGTTGCTCGCGCCCTTCGGGATCACCATCGTGTCGGCCCACGAGGTGGCGCCGCTCTCGGGGAACACGAACCTGACGGCCGGATTGTCGCGTGCGATGGCCGCAACGTCGCCTGACCAGCCGATCGTGATCGCGAGGTTCCCGTTCGACAGGTCGTCGAAGTAGTCGTTGCCGTGGAAGCGGCGGATCTGGCCGGAGTCCTTGGCCTCCTGCAGCTTGTCGAACGCCGGCTGAGCCTCCTCGAAGGTCGTCAGCGTCGAGATGTCGATTCCGAGGCTCATCGCGATCACGCCGATGGTGTCGCGCATCTCGGTGAGCGCCCCGACCTTGCCGGCGAACTCCGGATCGAACAGGTCGTCGACGCTCGTGATCTCGCGGCCGGTCGCGTCGATGTTGTAGGCGATACCGGCGAATCCGGTCTGCCACGGCAGGCTGTACTCGCCGGTGGGATCCCAGGACGGGTTCTGCAGGTCGGAGCGCAGGTTGGACGCATTCGCCACCTGGTCGATGGGCAGTTTCTCGAGCCAGTCGAGTGCGATCAGGCGGTTCGCGAGCCAACTGGTCGGAGCGATGATGTCCGGATCGATCGGCTCGCCGCGGCCGAGCAGTGGTTGGATCTTGGCGAAGTACTCGTTGTTGTCGTTGTACGCCTCGGTGTAGCGCATGTCGATGCCGGTCGCCTCCATGAACCGGTCGACGGTCCCGGTGAGGCCGTCCTCGGTCGGGTCGATGTAGGCGGGCCAGTTCTCGAAGAACAGCGAGCCGCCACCACTGCCGCCCCCAGCGGTGCTCCCGGAGGTGGCAGGAGTGGAGCCCGACGCTCCGCTGTCGCTGTCCGAGTCGCTGCCGCAGGCGGCGAGGATCGCCGGCAATGAGATGCCGGCGGCGCCGAGCGCACCTGCTCGCAGGAGCAGTTGGCGTCGGCTCACGGGGCCACGAGCGGCGAGGAACGGGTTCGGACGTCGGGTGGTCATGTTTCTCTCCTGGTATGTCAGTCGGTCGGTGACGTTGTCAGTGGGTGTGTCGTCGGTGGTTGTCGTCGGTGGTGGTGGGTATGAGAGCTGTTCGGCGGCTCGTCACGACTCGGCGAGCGCCTCGAGCGTGTCGATGTCGTTCGCCGTGGCACCCGGCCGGCGCGGCCAGCCGGCCAGCATGTACGCGCTGCCCGGCTCCCACGAGAGGTGCACGGTGTTGCCCGGATGCAGGAACGGCAGATCGGTGCCGGTGATCACGCTGGCGATCACCTCGCTCTCGTCGGCGAGGTGGACGTTGATGCGGGCGGTCGCTCCCTGGAACACGACGTCGCGGACCGACCCTTCCACGGATCGGCCGTCGTCGCGAGGGGTGGTGCCGGCGGTGAGGCGTTCGGGACGCAGCATCACCGACACCGGAGCACCCGGGAGGCGGTCGGTGTTGGTTCTCGCTCGCACGGTCGGTCCCGCGTTGAGCTTGACCACGGTGTCGTCGCCGTCGGTGGTCACCACTTCGCCGGGCAGGAGGTTGGCCGACCCGATGAAGCCGGCGACGAACAACGTGGCCGGGCTGTTGTAGATCTCCTCGGGGGTACCGATCTGTTCGACGCGACCATCGCTCATCACCGCAATGCGGTCGCTCATCGTGAGTGCCTCACCCTGGTCGTGGGTCACGAACACGAACGTGATGCCGACCTCGCGTTGGATCCGCTTGAGTTCGAACTGCATCGCCTCGCGCAGCTTGAGGTCGAGCGCTGCGAGCGGTTCGTCGAGCAGCAGTGCACTCGGGAAGTTGACCAGCGCACGTGCGAGGGCGACGCGCTGCTGCTGGCCACCGGACAGCTGGGTGGGCTTGCGGTCGGCGAAGTCGGCGAGGCGGACCACCTCGAGCATCTGGGCGACGTTCGGCTCGTACTCGCTCTTCGCGATCCTCTTCGACTTCGGTCCGAAGCGGACGTTGTCGGCAACGGTCATGTGCGGGAAGAGCGCGTACTGCTGGAAGACGGTGTTGACATTGCGCTTGTACGGCGGCACTCGGCTGACGTCGACCCCATTGAGCAACACCTTGCCCGAGGTCGGCTGCTCGAAGCCGGCGATCATCTTGAGCGTCGTCGTCTTCCCGCACCCGGACGGCCCGAGCATCGCGAAGAACTCGCCCTGCTCGATACCGAAGTTCGCTTGCTCGACCGCGACGAAGTCACCGAACGACTTGCGCACGTGATCGAGCTGAATGACGACGTCGCTCACAGCGTTGCCACGGTGGCGCTTTCGGCGGGGACGGGTCCCTGGCTCATGATCGAGTGAGACTACAACCTGACGCTCCGCGCGTTCCCAACACGCGGATCGTTCATCCGGCGGCAACAAACGCGTTCGGCGCGTGGCAATCTGTGGGCATGTCTTCCGAGCTGTCTTCTCTCAACTCCAATTTCATCGGCGGCGACTGGCGACAGGCCGCCAGCGGGGCGACCGACGCCGTGGTCAATCCGGCAACGGGGGCCACGATCGGTGAGGTTCCCGCGAGCGATGCCGCTGACGTCGACGCGGCGGTTGCGGCGGCGAGTGCCGCCTTTCCGGCGTGGGCTGCGCTGACGCCGCGCGAGCGCAGCGAGGTGCTGCACCGTGTCGCCGACATCATCGACGACAACATCGACGAGCTGTCGAACATCGAGTGCGAGAACGTCGGCAAGCCGGTCGGCATCGTCGAGTTCGAGATGGATCTCACCAAGGACAACTGGCGCTTCTTCGCGTCAGCGTGCCGCTTCCTCGAGGGCAAGGCGGCAGGGGAGTACATGGCCGGCTACACCTCGATGGTGCGCCGTGATCCGCTGGGTGTTGTCGCCTCGATCACCCCCTGGAACTACCCGCTCAACATGGCGACGTGGAAGCTCGGCCCGGCGCTCGCCGCCGGCAACACCGTCGTGCTCAAGCCGTCCGAGCTCACCCCGTATTCCGTGCTGCGACTTGCCGAGCTGACCGCTGACGTACTGCCGGCGGGCGTCTTCAACGTGGTGTGCGGCCAGGGCCACGTCGCTGGTGCCGCACTCAGCGAGCACCCGGGCATCGCAATGATCTCCATCACCGGCAGCGTCGGCGCCGGCAAGGCCGTCGCCCGGGCATCGGCCGACACGCTCAAGCGGGTCCACTTGGAGCTCGGTGGCAAGGCGCCCGTGATCATCTTCGACGACGCCGACGTCGAGGCCGCCGTCGAGATGCTCAAAGGCATGGCGTTCTACAACTCCGGTCAGGACTGCACCGCTCCCTGCCGGGTCATCGCCGGCTCGAAGGTGCACGACGACTTCGTCAACCAGCTCACCGATGCCGTCGGCAGTGTCAACGTCGGCGACCCGATGTCGGCCGACACCGAGATGGGCCCGGTCATCTCCGACGTCCATCGCTCCCGCGTGGCCGGCTACGTCGACCGGGCCCGCGAATCCGGCGCCGAGGTCACCGTCGGCGGATCGGCACGGTCGGGTCCGGGCTTCTTCTACGAGCCGACCGTCGTGGTCGGCCCCGGCCAGTCGTCGGAGATCATCCAACGTGAGGTGTTCGGACCGGTCGTCACCGTGCAGTCCGCCGCCGACGAGGAGACGGCGCTCGCCATGGCGAACGACGTCGACTACGGCCTCGCGGCGAGCGTCTGGACGTCTGACGTGGGCCGGGCGATGCGGATGAGCAAGGCGCTGCAGTTCGGTGCGGTGTGGGTCAACGACCACATCCCGATCGTCTCCGAAATGCCGCACGGCGGCTTCAAGCAGTCGGGTTACGGCAAGGACATGTCGATGTACGCCGTCGAGGCCTACACCGAGGTCAAGCACGTCATGATCAAGCACTGAACCTTCGGTTCAGAGCGCGCGTGTGAAGGACTGACTGAACTCGTTGGCGGCGTGGTCGCCGAAGGGTCCGCTTCGCTCGAATCCGAACGACTCGTAGAGATGAACGGCAGCGCCGAACCGCGTCGCCGCGTCCTGTCTCGAGGCTGAGCCGTTCGTACGAACGGGATCGTGCACTGTGCCGTCGACCAGCAGGAAGTGGCAAGCGCCCTCCGGGGAGTTGGTGGCAAGCCGTTTGCACTCAGGCTGGGGCGGTGGCGATGAAGACGTGGAACCCGTCGAACTCGCTCGGTGTGCCGCCGTGGTAGTCGCCCAGCACGCGCACGTCGGTGAAGCCGACCGAGTCGAGCAGCGACACGATCTCCTTCGAGGAGTACAGGTTCGAGATGAGCGCGTGGGTCTCGTGCGCGACGAGCTCGCCGTCGCGCCATTGCCACGCCTGCATCTCGCGGGTCATGGAACGCTCGGCCACATCGACGGCGGCGATCCGATGACGCAGGGCGTAGTGGAAGCCGTCGGGCCCGAGCCGGCGGGCCTCTGTCGGTGGTGGGGTCTCGTCGGCTGGCCGGGATTGCCACCGTCGCCAGCGATGGTCGTCGAACTCGTAGACCTCGTAGTCGAGGGCCAGCACACCACCGGGGAGCAGGTGGGCGCGGAGGCGCCGCAGGCCTTCGGTGTCGTCGGCGCGGCTGCCGCCGAGCCCGAACGAGCCACAGTTGATGATGGTGCGGTAACGGCGCGGCAAATCGAGCCGATGGGTGGGTTGCACGTACAGGGCCGGGTCGCAGCCGGCGGTGCGGGCGGCGACCCGGCAGGCCTCGATCATGTCGGCCGACGCGTCGACGCCATCGACGTCGAGCCCGTCGGCCACCCACGGCACCAGCAGCCGGCCGTTTCCGCAGCCGACGTCGAGTGCCGGCTGACCGGATGCGACGTAGGACCCGAAGAACGCGATCTCCGGTCCGTCGAGCTTGAAGTTGGCCCACCAGCGCGCGATCAGACCGTGGTGCCAGGTCGTCGCCGTGATCGAATCATGGCCGTCAGGGTCGCTCACCGACAACACCCTAGAACGGCGAGATCGACGCCTGATCCGTGAGCGCCAGGTCAGCCCGACTTCGCGAGCGAGCTGCCGGCGACGTCGACCAGGTAGTCGACTACTGCCTCGCCGAGGCGGACGCTGAAGTCGCCGTGCGTTTCGTCGACGCCGTCGAGCGGACCGTTTACGTCGTCGGCGCCGGTACTTGTTCGGTGTCGAGCTGCTGCTGGAGTGACGGAGCGGCGAGGCCGATCACGGTGCCCTCGGTCGGCACCGGGTCGTTGCGGCAGAGGAACGCCAGTTTGTCGTCGACGATTCTCACCAGCGGGAGGAAGAGTTTGGCGTCGACTGCCTCCTGGATGGTGTCGCCACCACGAGCGGTGCGTACTTTCCAGCCCTGGCGAGAACGCTCGTCGAGCGTTGCGTAGGTGAGCCCCTCGATGCCGACGACACGTCCGAGGTGCTCCTCCGGCACCGACGGGTCGCCGGTACGCCGAGCGCTCGGCGCCAGCTGGAACACCTCGCGTCGGCCGAAGACTCGGGCGAACCGGGCGGTGGCCAGACGCGTTGACTTCGTCGTTCGACGTGAAGGCCAACAGCCGTCCGATGCCTCGGAGGTCGAGATCGTGGTTGGCCTCCTCGGCGAGCACGCTCATCCGCCGCGCACGCAAACCCGCTGCGATCGCTCGGGTCACGTTGTAGGGGTCGGTGTCGACCAGCAGCGTCTTGACCTCGGCCTTGTCGAGTTCGGCGGCGAGCCCGCGGGCGACTGGCGTGGGAGCCGGCGATCAGGACGCCGTCGGCCTGCGCCTCTGCGAGACCGAGCGCGCGTGCGGCCGGCCCGGCGAGAAAGCCGTACACGACGATCGTGCCGATGATGACGAGGAACACGATCGGGACGATCTTGGCGGCGTCCGGAACGCCCTCTTCTTCGAGACGGATGGCGAAGATCGCCGACACCGCAGCGGCGACGATGCCGCGTGGGGCCATCGTCATCAGGAACACTCGCTCGCGCCAGTTGAGCGATGTCCGTGCGGTCGAGACCAGCACCGAGAGGGGCCGAGCGAGGATCACCAGCACGGCGAGGAACGCCAGCGACGGGAGCGCGACGTCACGAAGTGCGTCGGTCTCGATCCGAGCCGCGAGCAGGATGAACAGGAACGAGATCAGCAGCGTGCGGAGGCTCTCGTTGAACTCGAGCACCTGGCGAATCGTCGAACTCTCGCGGCGCGCGAGGTACATGCCCATCACCGTCACCGTCAACAGTCCGGCCTCCTCCTGGATCTCGTTGGTGGCCACGAACGCGGCGACCACGAACGCGAACGTGACCGGCACGGTCAGCTGGTCGGGGATCAGGAACCGGCGCAGCGCAATGTCGAGCACGACGGCCGAGGCGAGGCCGATGCCGGCGCCGGCGACGATGGTGAGCAGCACCACGCCGAGCACCGTTGCGAACGCTTCGTCAGGGGCGTCCTTCAGCACGATCTCGAACGCGATCAGCGCTGCGGTGGCACCGATCGGATCGATGAGGACGCCTTCGGCGCGCAGGATCGGGCCGGTGGATCCTGCTGGTCTGACGAAGCGCAGGAGGGGCCCGACCACCGTCGGCCCGGTCACCACCAGGACGGCACCGAGCACGATGGCCGCCTGATTCGAGATCCCGAACACCTCGCGGGCGGCGTACCAACTGACCAGGAACGTGATGGTGGCGCCGACGGTGATCAGTCGTCGCACCACCGTGCCGGTGTTGCGCAGTTCGCGTGGGGGGAGGTCGAGGCCGCCTTCGAACAGGATCAACGCCACCGCCAACGACACGAGCGGGAACAGCGTGCCGCCCAGGAGTTCGTCCGGCTCGACGATGCCGGTGACGGGCCCGAGAAGCAATCCGGCGACGAGGAGGGCGATGATCGACGGGACCTGGATGCGCCACGCGATCCACTGCGCCAGCATCCCGGCTCCCAGCATCAACGCCAGCGTCGGACCGATGGCCGACTCGGAAGCGGCCCACATGACCGCCGTCATGTGCCGACCTCCACGTCGCCCGCGCTGCTGGAGGCGCGGAGGTCGGCGGTCATCTGGGGCGATGGTAGTCGGGGTACCGTCGTCGCATGACCGCCCGCATCGAACGAGTCACTTTTCCGGGGAGCCACGGCACCGAACTTGCAGCCCGACTCGACATGCCCGCGGGTCCGGCTCGGGCCTTCGCGCTGTTTGCGCACTGCTTCACGTGCAGCAAGGACATCGCCGCCGCCTCACGAATTGCCAGCGCGCTCACCGATGTGGGCTTCGGAGTCCTCCGGTTCGACTTCACCGGACTCGGGATGAGCGACGGCGAGTTCGAGAACACCAACTTCACGTCGAACACCGACGACCTCGTCGCGGCGGCAGCGTGGCTTCGGGCCGAACACCGCGCCCCGCAGTTGCTGGTCGGTCACTCGCTCGGTGGCTCGGCGGTACTCGCTGTCGCCGCCGACATCGCCGAGGTGCGTGCAGTGGCCACGATCGGCGCGCCGGCGAGCCCCGATCACGTCACCGACGTCTTCCGGTCGTCGCTCGACGAGATCGCGTCAACCGGAGTCGCTCAGGTGCAGCTCGCCGGGCGGCCTTTCACGATTCGCCAGCAGTTCGTCGACGATCTTCGGTCGCACGTGGTCACCGAGCGGGTCGCCACCATGAAGCGGGCGCTCCTGGTGCTGCACTCGCCGATCGACAACACGGTGTCGATCGACCATGCGTCGCAGATCTTCCAGGCGGCCCGGCATCCGAAGAGCTTCGTGTCGCTCGATGGCGCCGATCACCTCCTCACGAACCGCGACAACGCCCGCTTTGCGGCGGCGATGATCGGAGCGTTCGCAGATCGCTACATCGTCGACGAGAGCGGAGCCCTCGAGGCGCCGCGAGCATCGGCGCCCGTCGTCGTCGCCGAGACCACCCAGGGGCCGTTTCTCAACCATGTCGTCGTCGGACGTCATCGGATGTTGGCCGACGAGCCGGAATCGGTCGGCGGGTTCGATGCCGGCCCGTCGCCGTACGACCTGCTCGGCGCCGCGCTCGGGGCGTGCACGTCCATGACGCTGCGGATGTACGCCGACCGCAAGGGTGTGCCGCTCGATCGGGTCACGGTGGCGGTCACGCACGGCAAGGTGCACGCCGCCGACTGCGCCGAGTGTTCCGACAACGAGCTCCTCACGGGTCGCTCGGGCATGATCGACCGCTTCGAGCGGGTGGTCACCGTCGACGGCGACGATCTCACCGACGGCCATCGGGCGAAGCTGCTCGAGATCGCCGACAAGTGCCCGGTCCACCGCACCCTCGAGTCCGCCAGCTCGATCGTCACCCGCCTCTCCGACTGACGCGACGTCCCCGCGATGAGCGAACCGACCGTATGCGGCGGTTTGGCTCATCGCAGTTGGTTTGTGCGCCCCACCGATGAGCGAACCGACCGTATGCGGCGGTTTGGCTCATCGCGGGCGGTGTGGCGGGGGCTCAGGCGGTGGCGGGTTCGGGGCGTTCGGCGGGCTGGGCGTCGGGGGGTTGCACGCGATCGAGCGAACCATCTCGGTGGCGGACGAGCGCGGCGTTGAACTCGGCGCTCATCAGCGACGAGATCGACAGCAGGCTCAACCATGTGACCAGTCCGAGCACGAGGGCGAACTGTCCGTAGGTGTCGCCGGCGTTGTCGGTGATCTGGCGCACGATGGCGGTGCCGAAGTACTGCAGGATCGAGTACAGCAGGCCGGCGATCACGGCACCCGGCCAGACGTCGCGCCAGGTCGGTGTGGCAGCAGTGAGGTAGCGGAACATCGCAGCGAGGACGCCGATGTTGATCGCGACGGTCGCTGCGAGCAGCGAGATCCGCCCAACCACCGGGAGCCCCGCCGCATTGACCAGCGCGGTGATCGCCACGCTGCCGACCTGAGCGGCGCCGATGAAGAGCAACCCGAGCAGAGCCTTGGCGCGCTGATGGGGCATCGCGTCACGATGATCGACGGCCAACTCCCACACGTCGTCCTGGGCCCCCTGCAGCGCGACGAACGCCTTCGTCGCCGCCCAGAGCGCGCCGCCGAGTCCGATGATCAGCGCCCACCAGTTGCCGCCCAACGAACTCGGGTCGGCTTCGAGTTGCTGTCCCAGCACGGGGATGTCGGCGAGTGCGCCGTCGATGATGCGGTCCTGCAGGTCCTTGTTGCCCTCCAGGACGAAACCCAGGATCGTGGTGGCCGCGAGCATCAGCGGGAAGATCGACAGGAACCCGAAGAACGCGAGCACCGATGCGTTGCGACCCGAGATGTGGCGACGCCATCCGTCGAGCGTGTCGACGAACACGTCGATGGCGACGTGGCGTTCCCGCAACTGCATCACTCGATCACTCGTCGTCCACGGCATCAGTACGTCATCCTCATTTGTCAGGCGCTTCCCAGGTCGGTCAGGTCCCAATCGACAGGATCGCGTCCTGCCGCTGAGAGCGCCGCATTCGCCCGGCTGAACGGCCGGCTGCCGAAGAATCCGTTGTGGGCCGACAGCGGCGACGGGTGAGCCGACTCGATGATCGTGTGCCGGGCGGTGTCGATCAGGGCGCGCTTGCGGCGTGCGGACGCTCCCCACAGGATGAACACCACGGGCTCCTCCTTGGCGGCGACGACCTCGATCACCCGATCGGTGAACGTCTCCCAACCGTGTTTCTGATGCGACGCCGCTTCGCCACCGCGCACGGTCAACGTCGTGTTGAGCAGCAGCACGCCACGCATCGCCCAGGCTTCGAGGTTGCCGTGGTCGGGGATCGGGAGATCGAGGTCGGCGTGGAGTTCCTTGTGGATGTTCATCAACGACGGCGGCACCCGGACGCCGCGCCGAACCGAGAAGCACAGACCGTGCGCCTGGCCTGGTCCGTGGTACGGGTCCTGGCCGAGGATCATCACCTTCACCTCGGCGTACGGAGTGCAGTGCAGCGCTGCGAACACCTCGTCGGCGGGCGGGTACACCGGATGAACGTGTCGCTCCTGTGCCACGAACTGTTGCAGCTCGTCCCAGTACGGCAACTCGAACTGATCGCGCAGCAGCGGGTTCCAGTCGGTGGGCATCGGCCACATTGCCTAGCATGAGCGCGGTGTTCGATCATCTCGAACGAGCCACGCTCGCCACCCTGCCCACGCCGCTCGAAGCCGGACCGACCCTCGCGGGTGGCAGTCGACTGTGGGTCAAGCGTGACGACCTGACCGGTCTCGGCGGTGGCGGCAACAAAGCGCGCAAGCTCGAGTTTCTCTGCGGTGATGCCCTCGCAACGGGGTCGAAGGCCCTGGTCACGGTCGGCGCGGCGCAGTCGAATCACTGCCGGATGACCGCGGCCGCTGGCGCGCGCCTGGGCCTCGAGACGCACCTCGTGCTGTCGGGAGATCGGCCCGCCGAGACGACCGGGAACCAGCTGCTGTCGATGCTGTTCGGGGCTCAGCTGCACTTCACCGGCGCTGAGGAAAGCCACTGGGGTGAACTGGAGATCGCCCGCGAGGCGGTCACCGATCAGTTGGTCGCCGACGGGTTGTCGCCCTACGCGATCCCGATCGGCGGGAGCACGGCCGTTGGCGCGCTCGGGTACGCCGCAGCGTTCATCGAACTGCTCGACCAGTGCGAGGCCGTCGGCGTATCGCCGTCTCACGTCGTGTTCACCTCGTCGAGCGGCGGCACCCACGCCGGACTCCTCGCCGGTCGTGCCGCAGCGGCGCATGCAGGTCGCGACGTCCCCGACGTCATCGCCATCGGCGTGGCGAAGGGCGTCAACATCGGCCGACCCGACATTGCGGGACTGGCCAATCAGACCCTGACGCTGATGCAGTCGACCGCCATCGTCGCGGAGGAGGACGTCGAGGTCGACCCTCGCTGGATCGGTGACGACTATGCCGTGCCGACCGAGGCCGGCGACGCAGCGATCCGGTGGGCCGCGCAACGGGGCGGCTG
This sequence comes from Ilumatobacteraceae bacterium, assembly GCA_963741755.1. Lineage (GTDB taxonomy): Bacteria > Actinomycetota > Acidimicrobiia > Acidimicrobiales > Ilumatobacteraceae > Sva-07. The sequence continues at coordinate 85,668 of CAVUJG010000004.1, forward strand.
GCTGCTCGACCGCACCTACTCCGGCAAGGGCTGCTCGGGGTTGCTCGGCCTCGCCGCCGAGCAACGCTTCGGCTCCGAGGTGGTCTTCATTCACACCGGTGGCTGGCCGGCGTTGTTCGCCCCCGGCGGCACGCCCGCCTGAGCTCCCGATAGCGCCGTTCCACCATGCTTGCGTGCGGATTCGGCTGACCCGTCCCATCCGGATTGCAGCGCAAACGTGGTGGGTTCGTGGGATGGGGGAATCGGAGGCTCGGGTAGCGTTGCGGCGATGACCGACCAGATCCTCGATGTCGACCTGCTGGCGTTCGAGTCGAGCACCGGTGCGAGCCGTCGTGCCGTCGTCGACGGCGTTCGCCGAAGCCTCGAAACCGGTTTCGTGTACACGAGCCACGACCTGTCCGACGACCTCCTCGACACGACGTACGCCATGCTCCGTGAGTTCTTCGAACTCGACGAGGCGACCAAACAGCAGTACATCGCGCCGGGCGCTCACGGCCAGACCGGATACACCGGGTTGCTGGTCGAGACGGCCGCATCGAGCGACAAGCCCGACTGGAAGGAGATGCTCAACTGGTCGGCGCCGATCGCCGCTGGGCATCCGCTGCGGACGAAGTTTCCGACGGCGTACCCCGATCAACTCCTGCCCGAGGCTGCCGTGCCGGGGATCACCGACGTGCTGTACCGCTTCCACGAGTCGATCGCCGATCTGCAGCGGCGATTCCTGCGCGTGATCGCCGAAGGCATCGGCTGTCACGAGACGTTCTTCGACGACATGGTCGCCGATGGGCCGACGCTCACGCGAGCGATCCGGTACCCGGCGATGTCCGAACTCGCAGCGGAGGGCCACGAATGGGCGGGCCAGCACGGCGACATCAACTTGATCACCGCACTCCCGCGTGCAACGGCGCCGGGCCTGCAGGTGCGCGTCGGCGACGACTGGGTCGATGCCACGCCACCCGACGATGCGGTGATCGTCAACACGGGGATCATGTTGGAGCGCCTCACCAACGGCGTCATTCCGATCGGGTGGCACCGTGTGGTGGCCGCGCCGGGCTTCGAAGGCGAGCGCTACAGCGTGGTGCAGTTCTGCCACCCCCGGCCGTGGACGATCCTGTCGCCGGTGCCGTCGTGCTGCACGCCCGACACACCGCAGCGATTCTCGGCGATCAGTGCCGAGCACGCGCTCGACGAGGTCCTGTACGAGATCAACCTGATCGAAGACGCTCGCCGCGTCAGCTGATCCGCCCGCTCAGGGTCGCATCATCGGGATGGTGAGCGAGGTGTCCTCGCGAACCGCCAGCTCGACCCAGATCGACGTCGACAGGTCGATCGGTGTCATCCAACTGACCGGAATCGATGTCGGCCCGCCGGCGCCGGGGCCCCGCTTGTCCGGTGGCGCCCACCCGCAGCTCTCGCTCGGATAGATCATCGCCGCCCAGCCAGAGGCGATCACCTCGCCGGTCGAGGTGATCTCCCACTCGGAGTCGATCTCGCGGTTGTCGTCGGTGGTCTCGGTCACGACCGGGTCGAGGCCCAACCCATTCTGGAGACCTGACCAGGGTCCGATGCCCACCGAACACACTTGCCGGAACACGGCGTCGATCACCGGTCCGTACGCGTCGACCGGTGTTCCGTCGAGGTCGTTGATCGTGAGCCGGATGTGCGGCGCAACCTGGTCGATCAGGGATCTCGACCGTGGCGTCGGTCGGCACATCGGACCGGATGCCCAGCGGGAGCGGGTCGGTATCGCCCATGAAGCCGAGCACCTGGCCGGCACGGACGCTCTGGCCCACCACGGCCAGTCGGGTCAGGCGGAGATGGGGCGGGGCCGCTCCATCGTTCGTGCCCGGGTTGTCGTCGTTGAATCCAGCGAGCTCGAAGCTTCGACCGGTGGTGTCGGTGATCGTGACCGTGATGTTCGCGCCCGGTGTGTCGACAACCTCGGTGATCACGCCGTCGACGACCGCCAGGACCGGTTGCATCTTGACGCCGAAGATGATGCCGGGGGCCTCTTCCGCGCACAGGCCGGCGGCCTCGATGTCCTCTGGCGAACCGGAGGCGCCGGCGTTCTGAGCGATGTCCTGAGCGTCGCCGCAGTCAGGCGCCGCGAGCCGAGTGGGTCCGAGGACCGGGAATGCCACCTGGGCGGTACGTTCCACCGCCGGGGTCGATGGATCGACGGCAACCGGCGCTGGCAGCTCGGGAGCGAGCCCCATCCGTGCCAGCTGATCGGCGAATGTCACGGGCCGGGGGATCGGCTGGCCGGCCAGGAATGCCCAGACCCCCAGCCACCGTTGTTGGTACTCGCGAACCGTCAAGACATTGCCGGCCGTGGGCACGGGCACGATGTCCATCAGGGTGATGTCATTCGCCGCACGCGGGTAGTACCACATCACCGGGACCATCGAGACGTCGTTGTTCCATTGGGCGAGGAACCGGTTCACGTCGGCCGCGGCCCGCTCGTCCTGGATCTCAGGGGGCGCCAGGTACGCGTCGCGATAGCCCCCGTAGTTGTTCCACGTCGAGGTGATGAACTGGTAGGCACCCGATGCGCGGCCCTTGTTGAGCGGTGCGGCGTAGTTCCCCCTGGACTCGACGTAGCGGATCGTGGCCAGGATGTTGGCGATCTGGCTCGGATAGACGATCACGTTCTGTGGCGCTGGGGCGACGGTGGTCGTGGGAGCGGCGATCGTGGTGGTTGGCGCCGGGATCGAGGTGGTGGTCGTCGGCGTGGTGGTCGTCGGTGCTGCGGTCGTTGGTGCTGGCGTCGGTGGGGCCGTGCTCACTGGTGCCGCCGTGGTCGTGGTCGTGGTCGTGCTGGTGGACGATGTCGTCGTGGCCGTGTCGTCGGGTACGGGGTCGTCGGCATGCGCAACGGGTGCTGCGATCACACCGATCGTGGAGACGAGAGACATTCCGAGAGCCGTCACGATCGCCAGCGGCACACGGCGCAGGCCACGACACGCGGCGTGGGCGCGAGCGCTTGCGGTGGGGCTGCCGCTGCGGAAAGTGTCATGGCCAAGGAGGTATCGGCACGAGCCCTCATCAGGTCAAGTGCATTCTCACGACACTAGTGCTCCGGTCCCGCTACCGTTTGCGAGCCGATGTCCGATGCCGCCGCCGAACCGCTCGAGACCGCTGCCACCGCAAGCGGTAAGCCGGTCGAGCCGATCGGCGATGTGGTCGTCGCGGTCGACGTCGGCGCAACGCACTTCCAGGCCGGTCTGGTCACGACTCGCGGCGTCCTGATCGACCGTGCGCGCGCGCCGATCGAGGTCGACGACGGCCCCGAATCGCAGTACACCGCCCTGGCGTCGATCGTCACCGAGATGCTCGAGCGGGCCGAGTCTCGCCACGAAGTCGTCGTGCGCGCGGTCGGTCTCACGAGCGGCGGCCACGCCAGCCGGGGCCTCGAACTGGTGTCGCCGCTCAGCGTGCCCGGATGGCGAAACTTCCCGTTGCGATCTCGTCTCGAAGAGCTGTCCGGCCACGCCGTGCACGGCGACCTCGATGCGAAAGCGCTGGCCCTCGCCGAAGGATGGCTCGGCGCAGCCCAGGGGCAGCCGAACTTCTGTGCGATCACCGTGTCCGCCGGGGTGTCCGGTGGAATCATCCTCAATGGCGACCTCCTCGACGGCGAGTCCGGCTACGCCGGCCAGATCGGTCATTTCATCGTCGAGCCGGGAGGACGCCGCTGCGCCTGCGGCACGCAGGGATGTCTCGAGGCCGAGGCGTCCGGACAAGCCATCGATGCGATCACCGGTCGACCGGTGAGCGAACCCTCGTACCAGATCATGCAGCGCACCGGCGATCTCGTCGGCCGCGCTGCGGCGTCGATGTGCAATGCCTTCGACCTGTCGCTCGTCGTCGTGGGCGGCAGCGTGGCGCTCGGGTTCGGCTCGACGTTCTTCCATGCCGCTCAGGTGTCGCTCGACGATCATGCACGACAGCCGTACAGCCGGGGAGCGCGGATCACCCCGTCGCGACTCGGCGAGCAGGGCCCGCTCGTCGGAGCCGGCGCCGTCGGATGGAGAGGACTGCGGCGTGCGGCACGTCGTCGAGCCGCAAGTGCGCCGCGTCAGCCGCCGAACGCTCGGTAGACGTACTCCGCCGGTCCACGTCCGAACCGTCGCTGCCACCAACCGGCGAACGCGATCGCCACGACCCAGAACGCGGTCGCCAGCCAGCAGCGCCGAGCCCGTTCCGGCCGGCTCGATCCATCCGAGCCAGTCGACCACCAGATTGAACACCAGGACGTGCGCGAGATAGAGCGACAACGTGAGCTGTCCGGCTCGACGCAGCGGGTCGGTCGCGTGGGGAAGTCGCTCGGCGAGCCAGTCGATGGCGACGTAGCCGAGCAGTGCCGTGCCGAGCGCGCTTGCGACGTAGGCGGCGCTGCGATCGAGCGGATTCAACGAGACTACGACCGCTTGGAGATCGGTGGTCGGCAGCACCGACAACAGCCAGGAGACCGCGACGAGGCCGACACCGGTCGCTGCTGCGGCCCGTCGCCACCACGGCATCACGAGGGTCCGACCCAGCACGATGCCGGCACAGAGGAAGGCGAACCACGGCAACAACGGGTGGGTGCCGTTGACGAACACGTCGAAGGCGTAGCGCCGGATCGAGTCGTCGCCAGGTCGGGACAGCCACGACGTCGAGTACCCGTCGCGGGCGCGATCGAATTGCCAGGATCGCAGCGACGTTGCGGCGATGGTGGCCGCCGTGCCCATCGCCACGATCCAACGCGATCGCCACGTGAAGATCCCTGCCGCAAGAACGAACATCGCGCCGTAGTAGACGATGATCGTCCCCGGCCAGATCTGTTCGAGCAGCAGGCCGATCACGTACAGCAGCACCCCCCGCCGGACCAACCGCCAGCGCATCTCAGTGACGCGTGCCGGGTCGCCGAGCACACGGCGCGTGAGCAGCGTCACGCCGACGCCGGCGACGAGTACGAACGTGGCCGCGAATCGGGTCGACAGGGGCCCGTTCCACGGATCGAACAGTTCATCGAGCCACCCGGTCGGCGAGTAGGTCCCACCGGACTCGAGGTCGCGCAGGATCAGGTAGCCGTGGTAGTTCATGACGACGACGCCGATCAGTGCGACAGCGCGGACCACATCGGGCCCGGCCAGCCGCGCCGACGGGGCGGTGTCGGCGAACGTCGAAGTTGGAACGCGCAGGCTCACGGGTTCAGACCCAGTCGATGGCGTCCACGCTCGTCATCGTGAGCGGCCGCTGCACGTCGACTCCCGCGCCGACCGAGGGAACGGGTTCGCCGTCGGGCACGAACGCCATCGAGGTGTGCATGTGCGGTGCTTCGTGCAGGGCGAGCCGTCGGCGCTCGAAGTGGAAGGGACTGCGCCCGTCCGCCAGGGGCGTGACCCCGTTCGCCGTGCCCGCCCCGATCATCACGAGGTGGCCGTTGCCGTCGACGGGTGTCTGGCGGTAGCCGGCACGTTGGCCGGCCCGGATCGCTCGCACGTCGAGCACGTCGGCGCTCAGCTGCAGCAGTGACTTGTCGCCGTGCCACAACGACGTGCCGAGGCGCAGTCGGTATGTGTGCGTCGTCGGCAACGAGTTGTACGTCGGCGGATCGAGGTGGCTGAGCCAGACGGCGAGATCGGGATCGACGTCCACCAGCAGCCGATGGATCTCGTCGGCGTGGTCGCCTGGCGTACCTGCGAGTGGGGGGTGAATGCTGACGCCGATCACGTCGAGTCCTCGGCGCCGGGCGGCGTCGATGAGGGCTGGGTCGCTGCCGTAGCGGTGCATCGACGACTCGAGCTTCACCAGCACGCGACCGCCCCAGCCGTCGAGTGCCTCGACGTGATCCTGACAGCCGACGGTCAGGATCGGCGCCGCCGAGGCCGGCGCGACGAGCGTCGGCGTGAGGACCACGGCGTGGAGTTCGTCCGGGAGTCCATCGAGTTCGTGCACCGTTCCGACCGCCACGGTGTCGCAGAATTCCGACGCCATTCGGGCGAGCGCGATCCGTCCGAATCCGTAGCCGTTGCCCTTGACGACCGGCACGAGCCCGTCGACCGCGTTCGCCAGGCGAGCGACGTGGGCTCGCCACGGCGCAGTGCGAACGGTGAGCGTGATCGTCACCACAGCGACGCTACTGCTGCTTCGTGTGGTGCGAGCGGTGGGTCCGATTCCGTTAATCCCGACTTTGTTGATCGGAATTATCACCGATAACGTTCGGCCGGTGAACCTGCGAGCACTGCTGAGCTTCCCCGACCCGGTCAACGAGACGTCGGCCCGTCTCGTCGCAACCGGCGTGGTCATCGAGGCAATCGTCTTTCTCGTCGTACGCGAATGGTGGGTGCTCGTTCCGCTCACGTACGGATTCCTGGCACGCGTGGCCACCGGTCCGACGCTGTCGCCGCTCGGGCAGTTCGTGACGAGGGTTGCGACACCGGCGGTGGAGAACGTACTGCGCGGTCGTCGCCCCGGTTTCGAGTCGCGTCAGGTGCCCGGACGGCCGAAGCGCTTCGCTCAGTCGATCGGACTGGTCTTCACCGCGTCGGCCTCGATCGCATGGGCGCTCGGAGCGCCCAGCGTGGCGCTGGTGCTGATCGGCCTGCTCGCCGTCGCCGCCACCCTCGAAGCGGCCTGTGCGATCTGCCTCGGCTGCATCGCCTACAGCGCGATCTGGGGCTGCGCCGACTGCGACGACATCAGCGATCGGCTCCGCCGTGCGCTCGTCGAAGCCCGCGAGGAAGTGCCCACGGCCACCGACGTGACCACGCTCACGCCGTCGGCGGTCGACGTCCCGGCCATGCGCTGAGGCGGGGGACGATCGGCGCCAGCGTCCGCAGGCGCCGCATGCCGCTCCACACACCCCAGCCGTAGGCGAGGTCGGTCGGGGCGCTTCGCACGTCGCTCAGCAGCGCCGCAGCCGCCCACCAGCGACCGCGTTTCGACACGATCGCCACCGCCGCGAGGATCGGCCACCACACGCGGCGCGCTGCCGCCGCGAACTGGCGACCGGCCAGGAGATGGCCGCGGATCGCCAACATCGACGATGCCCGAGGGGGCACGTCGGGCAGCTTGCGAACCAACGCCGCGCTGCTGCCTGCGCCCAGAGCCAACGCGGCGGGAACTCGCCCGGCCAGTGCCAGCGACCAGGTCGCCGCTGTCCAACCGTTGACGTGCAGCGGAGACAGCGCTCGTGGGTGGCGCATCGCGAGCGCCGCGGCTGACGTTCCGTACCCCGCATGCTGGCGCAACCTCGCTCGCCATGAGTCGCGCGGTTCGTGCCAGACCGTCACCGAGGGGTCGTAGCGGCAACGCCACCCGGCTTCGTCGAGTCGCCAGACCAGATCGACGTCCTCGCCGAATCGCAACGACTCGTCGAACCCGCCGATCGCGTCGAGTGCGTCGGTGCGAACCACCAGGGCAGCTCCCGGCACGTAGCTCACGCGGGTTCCCGCCCGGACCCGTGCGGGCTGATCGCCCAGGTCGAGCGGTGATCGCATCTCGCCGCCGACGCGCGGCGCGACCAACGCAACTCGTGGGTCGTCGAAGTGCCAGAGCAGTTCGGCCGCCCACTGCGGATTCGGGGTCGACACGTCGGCATCGAGGAACGCGATGAGGGGCGTCTCGACGAGGGGTCGGGCGGCGTTGCGGGCAGCAGCCGGCCCCCGGTTGATGTCGAGGCGTAGCCGGGCGCCGACGATCGGCGGAACGGACCCGTCGTCGACCGTGATGCGTCCGTCGTCATGCGCGGCACCGCCGAGTTGTGGTGTCACCACGGTGACATCGTCGAGGTCGAACCGTGCGGGCCGCCGGTCGACGGGCAACGGATGGACAGCGCCGGCGTCGGAGAGGCGATCGACGAGCGTGGACGGGCTCGCTTCACCGGTGGCTTCGATCTGCTCGACGACTCGGACACCACCCGGCGTCAGTCGGAACAATCGCAGCGGCGACCCGGCCAACACCACGGCGTCGAAGCGCTGCCACGACGCATCGAGCTCGAAACGCACGTCAGCCGTCCGAGGCGGCGGGGCCGAGCGGTCGCCAGCGCTCGATCTGGTGGACGAGGTCGTCGACGAATGCGGAGATGAACCGCTCGCCTTCACCGCCCGACGCGCCGTCGGGGTCGCCGAGCACGCCACTGGCACTCATCGCGCGCACGCCGCGTTCACGCAGTTCCGCAATCGAGGCGTCCGCTCCCGGCGCTGCCAACTCCAGCCGGACCAGGCCGGGATCGATCGCGAGCATCATCGAGGTCTCGATGCGTCCGGCGTGGAGGTCGGCAGGCCCGCCGTCGCGACGCTGCGGCCACGACGGTGACCAGGCCAACGCTCGGCGTCCCTCGGCGGTCACGATCGCCACGGCCTCGGCGATCGCTGCGTGGTTGCCGCCATGGCCATTGACCAGCACCACACCTGCGGCCCAGTCGGCGCTGCGGACGAGTTCGACGAACACCGATGTCGTCACCGCAGAACCGATCGACAACGTGCCCGGGAAGTCGGCGTGCTCACCCGACGCGCTCACGCTGATCGTCGGGCCGATCATCAATCCGTCGGTGTGATGTACCGCCCGGCCGGCGAGTTCCTCCGCGATGATCGTGTCGGTCGCGAGCGGCAGGTGGGGGCCGTGTTGCTCGGTCGAGCCGACGGGAATCAACAGGATCGGTGCGGGCGCCTCGTGGTCGTCGCGGCGGCGTGCGATGCCGTCGACCTCCGACCATGTTGCATCGCCGAGTCGCATCGAGATGCCTCAGTCGGCTCCGGGATGAGCCGACGCAGGAGCATCGAGATAACCCCAGTCGCGCAGCTGTTCGAGAATCTTCGCGGCGGCCGCCGGCGGATCGAGGGTGAGCAGTTCGGCGTGGACGTCGCTGCCACCGACATCGAGGATCTGTCGCACACGGTCGAGCGAGCCTCCGGCCGGTGCGGGCAGCACTCTGGCCCTCGGTCGATAGGGATGGACCTCGGCTTCGGGCAGTCGACCGTGCGGTCCTCGAACCGTCTCGATCGGCGCCGTGCGAGCGGCCAGCGATGCGGCCAGGGAGGCGCGCCGCAACGAGGCGGCCGACCCTTCGACCGACAGCACTGCCGGCGGTACGACGTCGAGGATCTCGCGTCGGCCGCCGTCGAGTCGACGGATCACGCGCAGTGCAGTGGACGTGCCGTCTGCCGGTGCACGGACCTCGAGGAGTCCGAGGGCCTGTGCGCTCGACAGCTCGTCGGCGAGGAATGCCGGAACCGAACCGGTGCCCCGATCGAGCGAGTAGTCGCCGCACACCACCAGGTCCTGGTCGCCCAGGTGTTCGGCCAGCGCGACTGCCACGACCTGGCTGTCGAGCTCGGTCGAGGCATCGACGCGCACGGCCGACGTTGCGCCGGCAGCGAGTGCGTCACGCAGGACGTCGTCGGCGCTGGCGGGGCCGAGACAGAGCACCCTCACCTCGCTCGTCTCTGCGGTTCCGGTTGCGTTGGCGTGGTCGGCGATCGTCAACGCCACTTCGAGCGCAGCTTCGTCGGCGGCAGACACGCCCGACCACCGACGGTCGGCCTCGCGCTCGCGATCGAGCGACACCCATTTCCAGCAGACGGCGATCTTCACAGCGGTCTCGTCACGATCGGTCAGGTCCGCTTGAAGACGACGCCATGGCCGCCTTCGGGATAGGTCCAGGTGATCGCGCCTTCCTCGTTGCACACGAGGTAGCAGGTGCCGCATTCGAAGCACTGCTCGTAGTTGAAGAGGATGCCGCCGTCGCTCGTCGGGACGAACAGATTGGCCGGACAGGCGACCACGCAACCTCGCGTCGAGCAGTCGGCGCAGATCTCGTCGTCGACGGTGATGTGCGCCCGCTCGTGGATGTCGAAGCGGGTGGTGCCGATCAGGTCTTCGAACGACAGCTCGGGCCAGCGCTCGATCATCCGAAGCTCCGCAGGCCGTCGAGGGCGTCGCTCGCCAGGTCCTTGAGTTTCACTCCGGCGCGCTTGCGTTCCTCGTTGAGGATCCGCCGCAACCCGGGCTTGGGCGTGGGATTGTCGACCCGGAACATGCGCTCCACCGTATTGGCGATCATGTGCGGATAGAGATGCTGGACGCGATCGGACAGCACGAGCGAGGGCGCTCGACGCAACTTGCGGTGGTCGCGCAGTACGAACGTGTCGTTCAGGCGCCGTTCGTATCCGGCGAGGCCGGCGACCGACATGTCGTTGGCGGCCAGTGCCTCGGCGGCTGCCTCGGCCGCATACATCCCGCTCGCCATCGCGAAGTTCACGCCTTCGAGCCAGATGCCCGCGGCCAGGCACATCGCCGCAGCGTCGCCGGAGACGAGCAGGCCGTCGCCGGCCAGTTTCGGCATCATCGCCAGCCCGGCCTCGGGAATCACGTGCGCGGAGTACTCCTTGATCTCGCCGCCTTCCACGAGGGGTGCGATTCCTGGGTGGGCCTTCAGGTTGGCGATGATCGTCTCGGGGCGCAGCTTCTGCGCAGCCAGCTTCGGCAGCTTCAGTACGACGCCGACGGCGAGCGTGTCGAGATTCGTGTAGACGAAACCCCCACCGTTCACGCCTGACGTGCCCCCGAGGATCTCGATGTCGACGCCCTCGCGGTCGCGCACGCCGAAGCGTTCGTCGATGACGTGCTTGGGGAGTGCGATGGTCTCTTTGACCCCGACGGTGTAGTTGGCCGCATCGACCTCGCCGTACAGGCCGGCCTCTTTGGCAAGGAAGCTGTTGACGCCGTCGCACGCGATCACGACGCGGGCGTGCAGGTCGCCGTCGGGGCGGTCGGTGGTGACGCCGACGACGTGACCGCGTTCGTCGCGCAGCAGGCCGGTGGCGGTGGTCGAGCAGACGAGTTGGGCGCCGTCGGCTTCGGCCTTGCTCGCCAACCAGTGGTCCCAGTCGGGTCGGTAGGCGGTGGCGCCGTTGTAGGGCGGCTGACCCCAGTTGGCCGACCGGAAGTCGACGGTGAGCGCCTGGGTGTCGGTCAGCACCATCGTGGAGCGACGCGTGATCCACCGCTGGATGGGCGCCTCGTTCCACCACTCGGGATGCAGCTGATCGAGGATGCGCGGATACACGACCCCGCCGTACATGTTCTTCGATCCGGGGAACGAACCGCGTTCGAGCAGGATCACGGAGTAGCCCTTGCGGGCGAGGACGGTCGCAGCCGCTGACCCCGCAGGCCCCGCGCCGACGACGATGGCGTCGACGGTGGTCACGATGCCTCCGGCGCGGCGTCGGGCACGTCGAGCAGCCGCAGGAGTTCGTCGAGCGTCTCGTTCGCGTCGGCGACGATCGCCAGATCGGACATCGACATCATCGGACAGTGAGGGTCGGTGTTCACGCTGATGATGTGGTTGGGATGTCCGAGGCCGCTCGTGTGCTGAACCGCCCCGCTCACGCCGAACGACAGGTACAGATCGGGGTCGATGACCACGCCGGTCGTGCCGATCTGACGGTCGTGATGGACCCACGAGCGGTCGGTGATCACACGGGTGGCGCCCATCACGCCATCGATCGCGACGGCGAACTGGTCGAGTTGTACGAATCGGTCCTGACTGCCGAGCCCGGCGCCGCCGCCGATGATGCGCGTCGCTTCGGTGAGATCCATGGTCTGGACGTCAGGAGCCAACACCTCGACCACCTGAGCGTCGTGGGTGCCCTCGGCCGCCGCGCCGAGTTCGACGTGGTGCACCGTGGGCGGCGTGTCGAGCGTCAACCCGCCGCGCGTGCCCGGCTGCAGCGTCGCGACGAACGGACCGGTCGGGCGCAGTTCGTGGAGTTCGAGGCCACCGCGACGGGCGACTCGCACACGGTGCTCGCTGACCTCGGTGGCTCCGGCGAGCAGTGGCCGTTCGAGGGCCGCTGCGAGCCGTGGTGCGAGGTCACGCCCGTCGGGTGCGTGGGGGAGCACGACGATGTCACTGTCGGGAATGTGTGCGATGACGGGAGCGAGTGCCGCAGTCCATCGGCCGATCTCGACGGGGCCCAGCTCGGCCAGGAACACTTCTGATGCGAGTCCGGTCACAGCGGCGTCAGCGGTTGACGATCCGGCGATCAGCACGCGGCCACCGGCCTCGGCGATCGCGTCGGGTGCGCCGGCAGGCAGCACGCCATCGCGAACCGGCACCAGAGCGATCATTCGCCCAGCGTACGGTCGCCGTCGTCGGCGTGCGCAATCATCGCGTCGGTCGACTGGGCGGTGTCGGTCGCGCCACGATCCCGTATCCAGCGAATGATCTCCACGAGCGCCGTGATCGACAGGGCGGTGCCGAACGCGAGCCAGAACGCCAGTGCGTGGCTGTCCTCGAACGCTTGACCGAAGAGATAGCCGAGCCCCGCCGCATAGGTCGCCCAGACGATTCCGGCCACCGCCACCCATGCGGCGAACCACACGCGAGGTTGCTGGGTGATCCCGGATGACACGGTGAGGATCGTGCGCCCGCCGGGGATGAACCGAGCGGTGATCAGCAGCAGACCGCCTCGCTTCTTGATCTGCAGCGCGGAGGAGTCGAGCCGTGCCGCCCGGTTCGGTCGGCGTGCCGCCCATGCCCGGACTCGAGGTTCGAAGCGATTGCCGATGGCGTAGGCGAGGTTGTCGCCGAGGAACGCGCCCGACGCACCGGCGAAGATCACCAGCGCCAGGGTCTGGTTGCCGGCACCCGCCGCGACGCCGCCGGCGATGACCGTGGTCTCGCCGGGCACGATGGGCAGGACCGAATCGAGCAGCGCCACCGAGAAGATGATCAGCAGGAACCACCAGTTCGCGGAGAACTCGTCGATCCACTCCGTGAAGTCGCTGATGATGTTGGCGACGATGCCGACCATGCCGATGCGACGCTAGCGGCGAGCGAGCGAGCACCGCCCTCGCACTCCCGGCCGCGATGAGCGAAACCGCCGTATCCGGTCGGTTCGCTCACCGGTGGGGGTTCGAACGGGTCCGCGATGAGCGAAACCGCCGTATCCGGTCGGTTCGCTCATCGGTGGGAGGCGCTCAGGTGATCGTGATGCGGATGCGTGAGTGTTCGTCGGTGGCTGACGCGGCGAACACGAGGTCGTACTCTCCCGGCTCGATCAGCCAGTCGCCGGTCGCGGTATCCCAGTGATGGAACGCGTCGGGCCCGAACTCGAGTGCCGTCGTCGACGTCGCACCCGCGGCGACCACGACCTTGGCCCACGCCTTGAGTTCCTTCGGCGGCCGCAGCGCCCGTGGCGCTACGGGAGCGACGTAGCCCTGCACGACGACGGTCGTGTCGCGGTCGCCGGTCGCAGTGATCGGCATCGACACGGTGACGCTGTCGCCGGAGGCGATCGACGTTGCGCTTGCGGTGGGTGCCCCCCACTCGGCGGTGCCGTAGCTCAGGCCATGCCCGAACGGGAACCGGGTGCCCAAGCCCCGAGCGTCGTAGCTGCGGTAGCCCATGAACAGGCCTTCGCCATAGCGCTGCGTGCCGGCGCCGGTGCTGTCGTGGTCGGGTTGGTGATGCAGGAAGGCGGGATGGTCGGCGAGTCGTGCGGGGATCGTCGTCGGCAGCCGGCCGCCGGGGTCGGCGACGCCGAGCAGCACGTCGACGAGTGCCTCGGCCTGCTCCTGACCGGCGAAGAACGAGGTGAGGATCGCGGGAGCCGAACCCGGATCGTCCGAGTCTGCCCAGTCCATGGTCACCGGCGAGCCGGCGTTCACGATCACCGCAGTGTTCGGGTTCGCAGCGACGACGCGGCGGACGAGCTCGTCCTGGCGCCCTGGCAGATCCATCGTCGTGCGGTCGTGTCCCTCGGTCTCCCATTCGTCGTTCGTGCCAACCACCACGACCGCCACATCGGCCTCGGCGGCGGCAGCGACCGCACGGTCCATCAGGTCGGCAGGCTCCGGCGAACGAATTCCGACGCGGATCGCGGCGAACCCGTTGCCCGACGCCGTGGCGAAACCGATGTGCATCGGTACGGGAACCCCGGCTCGGCACTCGATGTCGTGGGTGACTTCGATGCTGCCGTAGCCGAAGAACTCCTCGCTGCGTGGCAGGGTCATCTCCCGGTCGGCGAGCACGTCCTCGAAACCGTCGCCGGTGTCGAGGGCGACGGCCATCGGCCCGGTGGTCACGACGCCGATCGTGTGGAGACCGTCGACGTCGGGAACGAACGACCCTTCGACTCGCGCGGAGAACTTGCGGGGATCGACGCCGGCGGGAACCGACCCGAAGAAGCGAACGAGGGTGGTCGAGGTGGGCTGCTCGAGGACGGCGTCCCCGGTCCAGTCGCTGCCGTTGACATACGAGACGGTGAGCCCGCGCTCGCCCGTCGGGCTGAGCAACTGTCCCTTGTGAACCACCGGGGTCAGGCGGTCGATGCGGACGCCGGGCTCGTACGTGATCGTGGCGTCGGTGGTGGTGCCGGGCCCGATGCGATCGGTCAGTGCGGCGAGCAGCGTCCGGTGGCCGAACGGGGTGAGGCTCGCCGACCCGCCGCCCATGCACCGGTCGATGTCGGCGTTCGGACCTATCACGGCCACCTTGCGGATCGTCGATGCGTCGATGGGAAGCACCGCTGCGAGGTCGGAGCCGGACGAGCGAGCGATCGGCGCGTTGCGCAGCAGCACCGTTCCGGCGACGGCCGCCCGACGGGTGAGGGCGCGCTCGGCGGGATCGTCGATCGACTGCTCGTCGACGTCGGCCGACCGTTCGTCGGCGCGCACACGGTTTGCCAGGACGAGCAACTCGCGCACGAGGCGGTCGACCTGTGCTTCGTCGACCTCACCGCGTTCGACCGCTGCCATCAGCTTGTCGCCGTAGATCCGTACAGGTCCGGGCATTTCGAGGTTGAGTCCGGCGTTGGCGGCCGGTGCTGCGTCGTGGACGCCGTACCAGTCGGAGACGACGAATCCGTCGAAGCCCCACTCGTCGCGCAGGATCTCGGTGAGCAGGCGCCGATTCTGAGCGGCGTGTTCACCGTCGAGCTTGTTGTACGAACTCATGATGCCCCACGCCTGGGCATCCTTGACGGTGAGTTCGAACGGGCGCAGGTACAGCTCGCGCAGCGTGCGCTCGTCGACGTCGACGTCGACCGACATCCGCTCGATCTCGGTGTCGTTCGCCACGAAGTGCTTGACCGTCACGGCGACGTCGTGCGACTGCACGCCGCGCACCCAGGCCGAGGCGAGCGCGCCGGTGAGTTCGGGGTCCTCGCTGTAACACTCGAACGTGCGCCCGCCGACCGGCGTGCGGTGCAGGTTGACCGTGGGGCCGAGCACGATGTGCGCGCCCTTGCGGACTGCTTCGGTTCCGACGAGCGCGCCGAGTTCGAGCGCCAGATCGGGGTCCCAGGTGGCACCGGTCGTGATGCCCGACGGCATCACGACGCCTGGCGTGCCCGCGCCGCCGTGGCCCTCGCCTCGGACCCCGTTGGGTCCGTCGGACATCTTCAGCTGAGGGACCCCGGCCTCCGGGAACGCCTCGGTTCGCCACGTGGTCAGACCGGCGACCAGCCGGCACTTGTCGTCGAGAGAGAGTGCAGCCAGCGCTGCGTCGATGTCGATCACGGTGCGAGTGTGCCAGGGATTACATCGCGGGTCTGACCCCTGATGTAATTCTCACACCGCAGCGCCGGCGCGTTCGCCTTCGACGACGGCGGCGTGGGCTCGACGCGGAGCGACACAGTCGCCGACACGCTCGACGCTGACGCCGGCGTTCTTCAGGTCGTGGTAGAGCCACTCGACCGGATTGGCGTGCACGGCGAGCACCACCCAGTCGGGAGTACGGGTGACATTGGTGCCGGTCGGGTGGTGCAGGAGGGTGAGCGTGCGGCCCTCCATCGCCATCGGCACGAGGTCGGTCGTCTGCACGATCCCCTTCTCGCCCGCGCGAATCCACCAGTTCTCCATGTCGAGCGTGATGCCGAGGTCCTGGCCGACGACCATCCCCTGCGTGATCACCTCGACGTTGCAGCCACGATCGGCGAGCACCTCGGCGGTCGACGTTGCATGGTGGAAGCCGATCTCGTCGATCACCACGACCTCACCGAACGGCTGCACCGAACCGTCGAGCACCTGGCGAACGTCGATGACATTGTCGGCATCGTCAGGCACCCAGTAGGGACGTGCGGCCTCGGCGCCGGCTGCGACGATCACATGGTCGGGCTGCTTCTCATCGACGAGGCCCGGCCACACACCGACGCCGTACTCGATTTCGACGCCAAGGCGCCGACACTCGGTGAGCTGGTTGCGGATCATGTCGCCGAACTCCGCCCGGTTCGGCACCGACGCGGCGAGCCGCACCTGTCCGCCCGCTACCGAGTCCTTCTCGTACACGGTCACCTGGTGGCCGTTGCGACGAGCAGCGATCGCTGCCTGCAGGCCCGCCGGCCCCGCTCCGACGACCATCACCGACTTGGGCTTCGAGGTCAGCCGGACGGTTCCGACGCCCTCGGACTCTCGGCCCGTGCGGGGGTTCTCGATGCAACCGAGCCAGCGGTTCAGACCCATCCGGCCCACGCACTCCTGGTTGCACGAAAGGCACAGTCGGGTTTCGTCGGTGGCTCCGGCACGGGCCTTGGCGACGAAGTCGGCGTCGGCGATCTGCCCGCGCACGACGCCGACGAGGTCACAGTGACCCTCGGCCAGGGCTCGCTCGGCCTGCAGGGGATCCTTGAACCGGCCGACCCCGACCACCGGGAGATCGACGGCCTTGCGGATCGCCGAGGGGATGAACATCGCGTAGCCCGGCGGGATGTGCATCGATGCTTCGATCATGAACAGGCTTGCCGTGGCCACGCCGATCGAGGTGTTGATGTAGTCGACCTGGCCGGTGGCCTCGACGATCTGGGAGATCCGAACGGCGTCGTCGATCGTCGTGCCGTGCTCGATCAACTCGTCGCCGCAGATCCGCACGCCGAGGGCCATGCCACGCCCGATCTCCTTGCGGACCGCAGCGACGATCTCGACGAGCAGCCGTGCCCGGTTCTCGAGCGACCCGCCGTACTCGTCGGTGCGATGGTTGGTGGCGGGGGAGAGGAAGCCTCGCACGATCGAGCTGTGCGAGCACTGCAGTTCGATGCCGTCGAATCCGCCCTCGGCGCAGTGCTCGGCGACGAGCGCGTAGCCGGCGACGATCTCGTCGATCTCAGCGTGCGTGACGGCCTTGGGGACCTCACGGAACAACGGGTCGGCGACCGGAGACGGGCCCCACACCGGTAGGCGCGAGTACATCGACGACGCCTGGCCACCGTTGTGGTTGATCTGCGCGAAGATCGGCACCCGGTGACGGTGCACCGCATCGGTGATCTTGCGGTAGCCGGGGATCACCTCGCGATGGAAGCCGTGGATCAGCTTCTCGTAGGGCCAGTCGGTCGGATGCGTCGAGTGTTCCTCGGTGATGATGAGACCGGTGCCACCCGCGGCGCGGGCGCCGTAGTAGGCCGCGTGCTGCTCGGTCGGCAGGCCATCGCGCGCATAGTTCGTGAGGTGCGCGGAGAACACGATGCGGTTGCGCACCTCGACGGGGCCGAGCTGCTGCGGGGTCCAGAGGTACCGGTACGCCATGGCGCCGCCAACGGTACCGCGCAATCGGTTGGGCAGGTCAGTTCGGTGGGCCTGCCAGGACTCGATCGAGGTGACGCTCGAACGGGACGGTGGGGTCGTCGAGCGAGTCGATCCACCAGGTCATCCCGCCGTCCACGAGATGCCCGATCTTGTCCGAGGTCTCTGCGTCGGCGGCGGCCGGGCTGCGATCGACGAAACAGGCGTCGAACGGCTCGTCGGTGCTGCGATGCACTCCGACGGCGGCGACGCACTCGGTGAATTCGTCGACCGAGAGGTACCCGCCGGCCTTGGCGACCGGCCACACCCCGTCGAACCGGGCAGCGCGGCGAAATGGTGCTCCGCCTGGCCACCCGCCGGCGACCCAGATCGGGATCCGTCCGTGTACCGGGGTGGGACGGAACTCGACGTCGTCGATCGTCACCTGATCGCCTCGGTACGAGACCGCCTCACCCGACCACAACAGTTGCAATGCCTCGAGCGACTCGTCGAGCAACGCCGCTCGACGCTTCGGGTCGGCGTCCTCGCCGAAGCGTGTGAACTCGTCGTCGGGAGCGCCCAGGCCGACACCGAGCCGCAGTCGTCCGCCGCACAGCCGGTCGAGGGTGACCGACTGTCGTGCGACCACCGAGACTCGTCGTCGAGCGAGCGGTGTGACCATCGGGCCGAGGATGATCCGCTCGGTCGTCATGGCGACCGCCGCCAGCGACACCCATGGATCGACCATCGGCTGCCAGGGCTGCCGACGGATGACGTGATCCCACAGGAAGAAGCCATCCCACCCCGAGGCTTCAGCGGCGGCGGCGAGATCGGCGAGGCGACGCGGGTCAGCGAAGTCGCCGCCGTTTGGTACGCCCAGCCCGAACTTCGGCGCGGTCATCGCTCGTCGGTCCGCCGGTAGACCGACACGTGGTGGGCGCTGTCGTCGGTGAACGCCGTGCCGGTCATGTCGCCGAGCCGAGCATCGAGATGCATCCCCGCCGCGGCGGCCATCGAGTCGAGCTGCTCGGGTGTGGCCCACCGGATCGACCACGGCCGCAATCGAACGCCGCCGGCTTCGGAGAACTGGACGAACTGTCCCTCGGCGACCTGCTCGTCCGGGCGATTCACCGACACCGACAGCACGACGTGGTCGACGGCCATCGAGCGCACGGTCACCTCCGACGATCCGTCGGTCGCGTCGGCGTGGGGCACGAATGCCTCGACGACGAACGCGCCGCCGGGAGCGAGTCGTTTCGCGACTCGTTGGAAAAGGCTCGGCTGGTCCTGTTCTCCGAGCAGGTTGAAAATCGTGTTGTAGGCGACGAGCACGGCGTCGAACGGTCCGGCGGGGAGGTCCCCGGCGATGTCTCCGAGGACCGCCTCGACCGTGCTGGCGGTGTCTCGTTCGCGCAGCTTGGCGAGCATGGCCTCGCTGCTGTCGATGCCGACGACGCGCAGACCCGCCGCAGCCATCGGCACGGCCAGGCGGCCCGTGCCGACCCCGAGTTCGAGCACACGCCCCTCGCCACCGGCGACGTCGACCACGCGCCGGACGGTTGCATCGACGTCGGTGACGTCGGCGTACCACTCGTCGTACACGTCGGCGAACCCCTCGCCGTAGGACCGGTGGTCGTATCCCCGCACCCGAACGAGGCTACGGCGGAATTACATCAGGGGTCAGACCCGCGATGTAACGATTACATCGCGGGTCTGACCCCTGATGTAATCGGTAGCGTGGCCGAGGTGACGGAGCCTGCCATCACCTACCTCGACCATGCTGCGTCGACGCCGATGCGCGCCGAGGCGGTCGAGGCGATGATGCCGTACCTCTCCGAGCTGTACGCCAACCCGTCGGGTTCGCACCGCTTCGCTCGGCAGGCACGTCAGGCCGTCGACGAGTCCCGTGACACGGTTGCGAACGTCGTCGGCTGCCACCCCAACGAGGTCGTGTTCACCGGCTGCGGCACCGAGAGCGACAACATGGCGATCACCGGGGCGATCGCACGGCGTGGCGGCGTCGCCGTGTGCCCGGCCGTCGAACATCACGCGGTGCTGCACGTCGTCGAGCACCTCGGTGAGCAGGGACGGGTTGTCGGCGTCGACCGGTTCGGGCGCGTCGATCTCGACGAACTCACGGCCGTACTCGATGCCACGCCGGACGTCTCGATCGTCAGCGTGATGGCGGTCAACAACGAAGTCGGCACGATCACCGACATCGCCGACGTCGCTCGAGTCGTGCGCCGCCATGCGCCCGACGCGCTGCTGCACACCGACGCGGTCCAGTCCGCCTGCTGGCTCGACCTGCGCGAGATCACACCGCACGTCGACCTGCTGTCGCTCAGTGCCCACAAGTTCGGCGGTCCGAAGGGCGTCGGGGTGCTCGTCGAGCGGGGAGGCCCGAAGGTCGATGCGTTGATCATCGGCGGCGGTCAGGAACGCGAGCGTCGCAGCGGCACCCACAACACGGCGGGGATCGTGGCCGCGGCGGTCGCGCTCGACCTCACCGATCGTGACCGGACTGCGGAGAACGTGCGTCTGGCGATTCTGCGCGATGCGCTCGTCAGCGGGTTGCAAGGTCGGCTCGATGACGTCATCGAGACCGTGCCGCCCGAACACAAGGTCGCTGGTTCCGCCCACGTCTGCATCGCCGGCATCGAATCCGAGGCGCTGCTGTTCCTGCTCGACGAGGCGGGCGTCTGTGCGTCGGCTGCGTCGGCGTGTGCGAGCGGTGCGATGGAGCCGTCGCACGTCCTCGCTGCGATGGGCGTCGATCGTTCGAAGGCGCTCGGCTCGCTGCGGCTCACGCTCGGCCACACCACCACGGCGGCCGACGTCGATCGGGCGATCGACGTGATCGGCGCCTCGGTCGACCAGCTTCGTCGGCGGATGGCGTCGGCCCCGGTCGCGAGCTCGTCATGAAGGTGATGTGCGCGATGAGCGGCGGGGTCGACTCGTCGGTCGCGGCGCTGTTGCTGCAGCGCGCGGGCCACGAGGTCGTCGGCGTCACGATGAAGCTGTGGGGCGGCGACAGCGACACCGGTTGTTGTTCGGTCTCCGACGTCGACGATGCCCGCCGGGTCGCCCAGCAGCTCGGGATCGATCACCTCGTGTTCAACTTCGGCGACGACTTCGACGAGCACGTCGTTGGGCCGTACGTCGATGCGCACACCCGTGGCGTGACGCCGAATCCCTGTATCGAGTGCAATCGGTCGGTGAAGTTCGCGCGCCTTGCCGAGCGCGCCGACCTGCTCGGCTTCGACTCGGTTGCCACCGGCCACCACGCCAACATCGGGCGGACCACCGACGGCCGATACACGCTCGAGCGCGGGTCCGATTCGGCGAAGGACCAGAGCTATGTCGTGCACATGCTCGACCAGGCGCAGCTCGCCCGCACGATGTTCCCTGTCGGCGGCATGCAGAAGGCCGACCTGCGAGCGCTCGCCGCGTCGATCGATCTGCGCACGGCCACCAAGCCCGACAGTCAGGATGTGTGCTTCATCACGTCCACCGGTGGTCGCACGTCGTTCCTCGGCGACCGGATCCCGTTCCGGTCAGGCACGGTGGTCGACACTGACGGCAACCGGGTCGGCGAGGTCGAGTCGGTCGAGTTGGTCACCGTCGGCCAGCGCAAGGGCATCGGTCTGCCCGGCGGTGGCCCGAAGCGCTACGTCGTCGACGTCGACACCGCCTCGGCGACCGTCACCGTCGGCACCGACACCGACCTGTTGCGTGACCAGCTGACCGTCGACCGGATGAGTTGGGTCGCCACGCCGGTCGAGGGCAAGGTGCTCGTGCAGTGCAGCGCCCACGGCCGAGCGCTGCCCGCCACGCTCGACCGGGTCGACGACGGTTCGATCGTCGTGACCTGGGACGAACCGCAGCGACGGATCGCTCCCGGCCAGAGCGTCGTCGCCTACGACCCGACGAACACCCGGGTTCTCGGCGGCGGCATCTGCCGCTGACGGTCACCGCCGCGCCTGCTCGTCGGGGTCGGGTCCGGACGGACAGGGTGAGCGTCGGGGTCGGGTCCGGACGGACAGTCTCTACGAGACGGGAAGGCCGCGGGCGCGCGCGGAGCGCAGTGCCCGGCCGGGGCGGCTCGGGGCGATCAGGAACGAGCGCAGGTGGATCGCCTTGCCGTTCGGTTCCGCAGGCGTGAAGGCAAAGACGGCGGTCACCGATTCGGTGGTGGCGATCTCGACGGCATAGCCGCTTGCCGGTCCGGTCAAGTCGGCCGCCTCGGTGTCGGCCGGTGCGAGGCCGATCGAGGCCACCTGGGCGGTGCGCAGTGGGAACGTGTCGGCGAGCACCACCGGATCGTGGATGACCACGCCGGCCGGAACGAGCACGAACCACCGCAACGACAACCGGTGCCACCGAGGGCCGAGAAACACGACGCCCGCGATCGCGAGCAAGCTCAGCAGCACGCCGACGATCCACGATTGGGCCGCCAGCAGCAGTGGCCCGGCGATCAACGCCGGGGCCCACACGACCCAGGCAACAATCGCCGCCAGCCCGGCGCCCACCGGGAACCGCAACGGAAAGCGCTCCTCGTCGCCGTACGCCGATGCCTGCACCCACTGCCGCCCGAACTCCGCCGTCATCACCGCAGCGACGGTGATGATCGCCGGCGTGCCCAGCAGGAGCAGGTCGACCGCCGGCGCGCCGCCGATTCCGGCGGTGATCGTTGCCGCGATGGCCAGCGGTATCACCACTCGAACGACCGTGAGCGCCCACACCGAAGCGATCGCCAGGCCGAGCGCTGCGACGGCCCACAGACCCCAACCGCCGATTGCCGCCGTCCACGCCACGGCCGAACTCCGACCCTCGACAGCCGCTTCGATCGCGGTCCCGCCGACGACCGCCACCACGATCCACGCCACCCGAGCCACCCACGGGGTGAGGCGGGCAAGACGATCGATCGGTTCGTCGGGAGCTGTCGCCATCCCCACAGGTTGCCGTGCTCGGAGCCGCGCGCAACACGATCGAGACGTGAAGTCGTCCCTCGTTGATTGTGTCGGGGGTCACCAGGAACGGATTCGGACATCGCCCACGCAGCGTGGAACGATGCAGAGATCCCAGTTCGGCGCCCGCCGGGCTGGCAAAATTGTGGGGGATCACCGATGGGAGGTGTGTCGTGAGCGAGTTCGAGGTTGGCGTCCGCACACCGTCCGCCGCCCGCGCCGCGTTCGCCGACGGTGCAACGGCCGGCGCCGGCAGCCTCCCGCACCTCGACCCGGTGGCCGCCGCAGCGTTCTCGATCGGCGAGTTCGACATCGCCACGATCCCCACGACACCTCGTCGATCGCATCACGAACTGATGCTCGGACAGGCGCTGGCCGGCGTGAAAGGTGTCAGTCTCGCCGCCGACGGCAGCATCATCGTCGACTCGGCGAACGTGAAGCCGCACGCGACGGTCACCACCGACATCGAGCACGAGGCGTTCACCGGCATGCGATCGTTCCTCGACCTTGCCGACAAGGTGCGTCTCGACGGCGCCGCGGTCAAGTGGCAGTTCGTCGGACCCGTCACGCTCGGCGTTGCACTCCATCGCGCCGGCCTCGACCGCGAGACGGCGTTCGATCTCGCACTCTCCACCGTGCGTGACCGATTGTCGGCGTTGTCGGCCGTCGTCACCGCCGCCTTGCCGAACTCGAAGCAGATGGTCGTGCTCGACGAACCGTGGTTCGCCGAGCTGATGCAGCCCGGCTTTCCGATCCCGCCCGACGAGGCGATCGATCGGATGTCGAGTGCGATGGCCGCCCTTCCCGCGGACACGCTCACCGGCGTGCATTGTTGCGCGCCGTGCGACGTCGCAACCCTCCTCGCGTCCGGCCCGAACGTCGTCTCGCTGCCGGTGTCGACCGAGTTGGTCGACTGGGTCGGCTACCTGACGCGCTTCCTCTCCGACGGCGGCGTCATCGCCTGGGGTGTCATCCCCACCGACGGTCCGGTCGGCTCGACGTCGGAACGCCAGTGGCGTGCGTTGAGCGATGTGTGGTGCAAGCTGGTGCAGCTCGGCTGCGACCCGGTTCTGCTGCGTCGCCAGAGCCTCGTGACGCCGCAGTGCGGGCTGGCGTTGCACTCGGTATCCGTTGCGCGCCGGATCGCCCGGCTCACTGCCGAGGTCGGCAAGCGCGTCCAGGACCAGTCGGCAGCGACGCGTTTCGCCCTCGGCGCCTGACGTACGCCTGGTGTCGGACACCACGTGTACGTGAGCAGGCTCACGTGTTGACGTCGTAGCCTCGGCGACGATGACCGAGCATCCTGACGACGAGACCGCTCCGGCGGTGCGAGTCGACGAACTCCGGGCGCAGATCGCCCATCACAACGAGCGGTACCACACGCTCGACGATCCCGAGATCAGCGACGCCGACTACGACGCACTCGTCCGCGAACTCCGCCAGCTCGAAGCGGACCATCCGGACCTGGTCAGCGACGACTCGCCGACCGGTCTCGTCGGCGGAGCGATCAGTGCCACCTTCTCGCCGGTCACCCATCGGGTGGCGATGATGAGCCTCGACAACGCGATGGACGCCGACGAGCTGCGTGCCTGGGCCGACCGCGTGACGAAGGGTCTCGATGGCGCGGTGCCGACGTTCGTGTGCGAGTTGAAGTTCGACGGCCTGGCGATCAGCCTGCGCTACGAGAACGGTCGATTCGTGCAGGCCGCGACACGCGGCGATGGACGCGTCGGCGAGGACGTGACCGCCAACGTCGCAACGATCGGCGACGTACCCCACGTGCTCCCCGACGGCGCTCCCGAGGTGGTCGAGGTCCGCGGCGAGGTCTACATGACGCGTTCGAGCTTCGAGCAGCTCAACGAGCGCGCCGTGGCGGCGGGGGAGAAGACGTTCGTCAACCCGCGCAACTCGGCGGCGGGGAGCCTCCGCCAGAAGGACCCTGCGATCACCGCCAGCCGGAACCTGTCGTTCTTCAGCTATCAGCTCGGCGAGGTGATCGGCGGCCCCGAGTTCACGAGTCATGTCGCCATGCTGGACTTCGCGGCCGGCCTGGGCTTCGCCGTCAACGACCACGTGCGGACCTTCACGACGATCGACGAGGTTGCTTCGCACTGTCTGCACTGGCAGGAGCATCGCCACGACCTCGACTACGAGATCGATGGTGTGGTGATCAAGCTCGACGACACCGCGCAACGAGAGCGTCTCGGTGTCACCTCGCGGGCGCCTCGCTGGGCGATTGCGTACAAGTTCCCGCCGGAGGAGCGCACCACACTGCTGCGCGACATCATGGTCTCGGTCGGCCGCACCGGTCGTGCGACACCGTTCGCCGTGCTCGAGCCGGTCTTCGTCGGCGGATCGACGGTGGGCATGGCAACGTTGCACAACCAGGATCAGGTGGCGGTGAAGGACGTGCGCCCCGGCGACACGGTCGTCGTGCGCAAGGCCGGCGACGTGATCCCCGAGGTCGTCGGCCCGGTGCTGTCGCTCCGTCCGAAGGGCAGCCGGCCATGGGCGTTCCCGACGCACTGCCCGCGCTGCGCCAATCCGCTCGTGCGTCCGCAAGGCGAGTCCGACACTCGTTGCGTCGCTCCCGACTGTCCCGCCCAGCGTGACCAGAAGATCGCGTACTTCGCGTCCCGAGGCGGCATGGACATCGAAGGTCTCGGCGAGCAGATGGTCGAAAAGCTGACCGCAGCCGGGCTCGTGCGTGATCCGGCCGACCTCTACTCGCTGACGGTCGAGCAGCTCGTCGAACTCGACCGGGTCGGCCCGACGAGCGCGCAGAACCTGGTCGACGAGATCGCGAAGTCGAAGCAACGGCCGCTGCCGAAGTTGCTCACCGCGCTCGGCGTGCGTCACCTCGGTCCGGCCGCGTCGCTGGCGTTGACGAACGAGTTCCACACGCTCGACGCGATCGTGTCGAAGTCGGTCGACGAGTTGGCCGCCGTCGAGGGTGTCGGCGAGGTGATCGCCACCACGATCGTCAGCTGGTTCGGCCAGGAGACCAATCGGGCCTACATCGACCGGTTGCGTAGCGCCGGAGTGAACTTCGGGGATCCTGATGCTGCGGTTGCTGCAGCAGCCGCTCGCGCCGCAACACCGCAGACGCTCGAGGGCAAGACGGTCGTGGTGACGGGCACGCTCGCGAACTACAACCGCGAGCAAGCCGAGGAGGCGATCACGTCGCGGGGCGGCAAGAGCCCGGGCAGTGTGAGCAAGAAGACGTTCGCGTTGGTCGTCGGCGAGTCCGCCGGCGCGAGCAAATTGACCAAGGCCGAAACGCTCGGCGTCCCGATCCTCGACGACGCCGGCTTCGAGCACCTCCTCGCCACCGGCGAACTCCCGCCTTCCTGAACCCGGTCGAGGTTCCCCGAGCCCGGGCCTCGCGGAACCAGCCTGGTTCCCGCAGCCCTGGGCGCGGGGAACCACGATCAGATGACGTTGAACTCCCAGCGGTAGCTCAGGGCCTGCTCGGGGCCGTCCTCGATCCTCCAGAAGATGACCCGAACCTCGTGGAGCCCCTCGGTGAACGACTCGATCAGCGCGCCCTCGACCGGCTGGAACGAGATCACGTTGTTGCCCGGATCGAACACGGCGGTGGTCGGCAGGTCGACCTGTTGGCCCGGAGCCGCCTGCTCGAACGGGTCGACGTCGGACTGCCCGATCGTCGTCGTCGGCAGCTCGATGCCATCGATGACCAGACGAGCCTCGTAGCCGGACTGCAGGTCGACGACCACACGCTCTTGTTGGAGCACCTGCACGGCGTTCTCGACCGGCTGCACCGATTCGATCGCATCGGGACGGTCGACCCCGTCGTTTCCGGTCAGGGCAGTGGTGACGCCGAAGATCACCAGGATCAGCCCGAGCGCAATAGCCAGGCTGGCGATCAGCAGTCCTCGATCGAGCCGACGCTTCGGTGGGTCGGCCACAGCGTCATCGTCGGCGGGCGATTCGACGTCGTCGTGCGCCAGGGTGACAGCGCCGTCGACCTCTGCGGCATCGGGGTCGGTCACTCGATCGGTCACGTCTCCCATGATGCCCGCCCTCCACGCGAGTTGCGCACCCGATAGCGTTTCGCCCGCTGTGGATCCTGACACACCCGACCCGACCCCAACCGGTGTGACGACGTTGGTCGGCCGCGTTCTTGACGACCGCTATCGCATCGAGAACGTGGTGAACGCCGGCGCGAATGCGGTGATCACCGAAGCGATCGACACCGATGACAACCGGCCGGTGACCGTCAAGATCGTGCGTCCGGAACTCGCGGTCACGTCGGCGTTCCGACAGGCGTTTCGTCGGCAGGTCGAAGTGGCGATGTCGCTCAACCACCCCAACATCGCCAGCGTGCTCGGTTGGGGCGAGACCGAACTCGACGACGAGTCCA
Organism: Ilumatobacteraceae bacterium; assembly: GCA_963741755.1. Classification (GTDB taxonomy): domain Bacteria; phylum Actinomycetota; class Acidimicrobiia; order Acidimicrobiales; family Ilumatobacteraceae; genus Sva-07. The sequence continues at coordinate 112,506 of CAVUJG010000004.1, forward strand.
CGTTGTACTGGGTCGTCGAATATCTCGGCGGGGGAAGCCTGCGCGACCTGTTCGACCGAGGGCGCCTCCTCGCCCCGTCGCAGGCGCTCGTCGTCGGGCTCGAAGCCTGCCGGGCCCTCGAGGCAGCGCACGGTCGCGGCATCATCCACACCGAGCTGACGCCATCGAAACTCGTGTTCGGCGAAGACGCACGGTTGCGGATCGCCGACTTCGCGATGGCGCAACTGCTCGGCGCCGAGGCCTGGGAGGAGCCGGCGACCGTCGCAACGCACGTCGCCCGATACGCATCGCCTGAGCAGGCGCTCAGCCTCGACGTCGACGAGAAGACCGACGTGTACGCGCTCTCGCTGTGTCTGATCGAGTCGATCACCGGCAAGGTGCCGTTCGCCGGCGATTCCACGGTGTCGACGCTGGCGGGCCGCATCGGCAAATTGATGCCGGTCACCGCCGACATGGGCTCGCTGGCATCGGTGCTCGAACGCGGGGGCCGCCCCGACTCCGACGATCGATGGACGGCGCCCGAGTTCGCGCAGGCCCTGGTGGCGGCCGCCGAGGCGCTGCCCAGACCCGAGCCGATTCCGGTGTTGGCGACCAGTCTGTTCGCGGCTTCGCTCGCGAATCGCGTCCAGCCGAACCCGCCAGTGGTGGCCGACGTCGAAACGACACCCGACGTCGAATCGGTATCGGAGGACGAAACGACACCCGACGACGAATCGGTATCGGAGGACGAAACGACACCCGAAGACGAAACGGTGTCGGAGGACGAATCGTTGTCGGACGGCCTCACGGCGGAGCACGGTGACGATTCGGGACCCGTCGTCGACGACCCCGGTCCGCCGCTCGGCGCCGCCATTCCGCTGCTGTTGCTGACCGACGTGGCCGATCCGCCGACCGGTGCGGTGCAGGTGGCCAACGAGCCGGAGTCCGCCGCAGCGGCCGTGTCGGAGGGTCCAGCACCGACCGCCGAGATGCCGGTGGCGCCCATCGATCCCACCCCGTCCGGGATCCTCTACGACGAGGAACAACCGAAGCGACCGTGGGGCAAGTACCTCGTGTTCGGGCTGATCGCCCTCATCGGCATCGGCCTGCTCAGCTATGCGGGTTGGATGCTGCTGCGCACCAAGTCCTACGAGGTGCCCGACCTGACCGGCGTCGAAGAGTCGGTCGCGCTCAACGAGATCGCCGGCAACGGCTGGGTGGTCGAGACCGAGCGGGAACGCAGCGACGAAGTGCCCGAGATCGACCATGTCGTCCGGACTGTTCCGGTGGCGGGAGAAATGCTCGACGAGGGCGAGACGTTCGTCATCGTGGTCAGCGATGGTTTCGAACTGCGCACGTTGCCGGAGCTGAGTGGCATGCCCGTGACCGACGCCGTTGCCACGCTCACCGAACTCCGACTGGTACCGAGCGAGGCCCCGGGCGAGTTCTCCGAGGACGTGCCAGCGGGCTCGGTCATCCGTTGGCAGGTGCAGGGCAATGCCGCGCTCACGGCCGGTGCCCAAGTGCTTCCCGACACGGTGATCGTGATCACTCCGTCGCTGGGGCCCGAACCGCGACCTGCGCCGGAGCTCGTGAATCTGACCGCGGCCGAAGCCACCGCCGCGCTCGACGCGCTGCAGCTCGTCACAGCGCAGGGCGAGGACGTGTTCAGCAACGACATCGAGGTCGGACGCGTCGTCGTCCAGGCGCCGGCTCCGGGCACGCCGGTCGAGCGCGGCGGCACGGTGACCATCCAGCTGTCGAAGGGTCCCGACCTGGTCATCTTCCCCGACCTGACCGGGCTCACCTATCCCGCCGCACAGACGGCGCTGGCCGACGCCGGGTACGCCGTCAACAGCCTGCTCGGCACGACGGAAGGCATCTTCGTGTCGGCCTCGGTCGCCGGCGAGGAGATCCAGGCGGGCGCCACGTTCCCGCGCGACACCGGCGTCGACCTGATCTTCCTGTAACCCCCGGTCGACGATCGGGAATCGACTCGGTCGCAGTCAAATCGCTACGGTTCCGGGACCATGGCCGGCATCCGCCGGCCACTGGTTCGACAAGGAGCCACCATGACCTCACTCGACGGACGAGTCGCGATCATCACCGGTGCGGGACGCGGCATCGGTCGGGAGCACGCGCTGCTGTTCGCCGAAGAAGGTGCCAAGGTCGTCGTCAACGACCTCGGGGGAGCAAACGACGGCGAGGGCAGCGACCAGACCCCCGCTGAGGAGGTGGCCGCCGAGATCCGTGCGATGGGAGGCGAGGCGATCGCCAACGCCGACGACGTCTCCGATTGGGAGGGCGCCCAACGCATGATCAACGCAGCGATCGCCGAATTCGGTGACCTCGACATCCTCGTGAACAACGCCGGGATCTTGCGCGATCGGGTCATCGTCAACATGACCGAAGCCGAGTGGGATGCGGTCGTCGCGGTGCACCTCAAGGGCCACTTCGCCCCGACCCGTTGGGCGGCGGCGTACTGGCGCGAGGAGCACAAGGCAGGCCGTGGGAAGCGCCGCAATCTCGTCCACACCTCCAGCACGTCCGGGCTTTTCAGCAACCCCGGCCAGGCGAACTACGGCGCAGCGAAGTCGGGAATCGCCACGTTCAGTCAGATCGCGGCGAAGGAGTTGGCGCGCTACGACGTGCAGAGCAACTGCATCGCGCCCGGTGCCCGGACCCGCCTCACGCTGGCCACTCCTGGACTCGAAGAGATCATGACGCCGAAGGACGGCGTGTTCGACGAGTGGGATCCAGCCAACATCTCACCGCTCGTCGCCTATCTGAGCAGTGCGGCGTGCCAGTTCACCGGCGAGACGTTCTTCGCGCAGGGTGGTGTGGTCAAGCGGGTGCGTTCGTGGGAGATGGGCGACACCGTCGAGCAGCACGCCAAGTGGTCCGTCGACGACCTCGCTGCCGCCCTCGCCCCGCTCGCCGAGTGACGAACACGGTGTACAGGGCACATCGCGTACGTCAGCGGATCGGGAACCGCTGGCTTGTCGCGACGTGCGTTTCGCACCGATGAGCGAGGCGACCGGATACGGCGGTTTCGCTCATCGCAAGCCTCGAGAACCTCGCACCGATGAGCCAACCGACCGCATTCGGCGGTTTCGCTCATCGCATCGCTGATTTGCCGACACAGCGCCTGGCGCGCCCAATCCGCTGAAGGTCCAGGCACATCGCGTAGGTCAGCGCGCTCAGCGAGTCAGTGGCGCGCCTGCGCGTACTCGACCACACGCTCGACGACTGCGGCGCTGGCTTTGGCGGTCGAACCGCTGTCGAACGGTGGCTGCGGGTCGTATTCGATCATCAGCTGGGCGGCTTCGGCGGCGGTGCGGTCGACGAGGAGTTCGACGAGTCGTAGTGCCATGTCGATGCCGCTCGACACGCCCGCAGCGGTGATGATCCGGCGGTCGAGGTGCTCGACCACGCGCTCGCCGGTCGGGACGGCGCCGTGCTCGCTCAACACGTCGAGCGCACCCCAATGCGTCGTGGCAGTCAACCCCTCGAGCAGCCCGGCGGCGGCGAGCACGAGCGAACCGGTGCACACCGACGTCGTGAACGTGGTCGTGGAGTGCGCAGCGCGCACCCATTCGAGCACGCGTTCGTCGGTCATCAGCGCCCTCGTGCCGAAGCCGCCCGGGAACACCACGATGTCCGGCGACGCCAACTCTTCGAACGTTGCGTCGACCTCGATGCCGAGCATGCCGTTGTCGGAACGCACGACGCCGCGCTCGTGGCCGATGAACGTCACGTCGAAGTCCGGGATGCGCTGCAGGACCTCGTAGGGCCCGATGCCGTCGAGCGCCGTGAAGTGCGGGAACAGAGGGATCGCGATGCTGGTCACGCCGCCACGGTAGTGGCGCGCCAGGCCGCGGGTAGCGTGGCGCGGTGGACGTACGCATCGGAGTGACCCAGGCCCCCCGCGAGATCAACATCGAACTCGCCGAAGACGCGGATCGCGACGAACTCAAGTCGCGCGTCGAGGCGGCGCTGGCCGGCGCGACCGATGTGCTGTGGATCACCGACAAGCGCGGCAAGGACGTCGCGATCCCGTCGGCGAAGATCGCCTACATCGAGCTCGGCTCGGCTGACGGCGACCGCAAAATCGGCTTCGGAGGCTGACTCTGGGACCCGCCGGCCGACCGGGGTTGCTCGACCTCGACCTGCTCTGGGTCACCGGCAAGGGCGGGGTGGGCAAGACCACCGTCGCGGCAGCGATTGCCGACGTAGCTGCACGGCACGGACGTCGCACGCTCGTGTGCGAGATGGATGCCAAAGGCGCGCTCGCCAACGCGTTCGACGTGGGCCCGCTCGAATTCGAGCCCACCGAGGTGGCGCCGAATCTGTACGCCATGGCGATGAACACCGAGGATTCGCTGCGCGAGTACCTGCGGCTCTTCGTGCGGATCCCGCTGCTGGGGCGCATCGGTCCGCTCGCGTCGACGTTCGACTTCGTCGCCGACGCCGCGCCCGGCGTCAAGGAGATTCTCGGCGTCGGCAAGCTCTGCTGGGAGGTTCGCGAGCACAACTACGACCTGATCGTCGTCGATGCCGAGGCGAGCGGACACATCGTCAGCCAGATCGGCGCTCCCCGGGTGATCGCCGATCTCGTGCAGGTCGGTCTGGTCCGTGACCAGACCCAGTGGATGCTCGACATCCTCGACGACCCCGCCCGTACCGGCGTCGCAGTCGTGACGACGCCCGAGGAGATGCCGGTCACCGAAACGATCGAGCTGTTGGCGAGACTGCGAGCCGAGACCGGGGCGCATGCCTCGGCCGTGATCGCGAATCGTGTGCTGCCTGCGATGTTCAATCGGCGCGAGCAGGCGATCGTCGACCGTCTCGACGACGTGATGCCGCTCCTCGTCGACGCGATCGGGCCAGGAGCCCGCACGGTCGTCGATGCTGCCCGGCTGACCGAGTCGCGCCGTGCCACGGGAGCGACGCATCTCGATCGACTGCGCGAGTGGATCGGAGACGCCGACGAAGTGCCTGATCAGTTGCCGATCATCACCGTGCCCGAGCTGTTCGCCCGAGCATCGGGCCCTCGCGTCGTGTCGCTCGTCGCCGACGCACTGACCGACGAACTCGACCCGGAGCCGATGCCGTCGGCCGGGAGGAGCGCAACGCCATGAGCGACCTCGACAACCTCCTGGCCAGTCGGGAAATGATCCTCGTCGCCGGTTCCGGCGGGGTCGGCAAGACCACGATCGCCGCGGCGCTCGGTATCGCTGCCGCAGCGCGTCAGAAGGGGCGGGTGCTCGTGTTGACCGTCGACCCGGCCCGTCGTCTGGCCACGGCGCTCGGCGTCGACGAGTTCGGCAACACGCCGGTGCGCATCGACCCGGCCGAGTTCGCCGCGGCAGGCGTCAAGGTGCGCGGTGAGGTGTGGGTGGCGATGCTCGACACCAAGGCCGGCTGGGACGAACTGATCACGCGGCACGCGCCCGATGCCGAGATCCGCGATGCCGTGCTCGCCAACCCGCTCTACGAGAACATCACCAGTCGTTTCGTGCACAGCCACGAGTACCTGGCGATGGAGCAACTCCACGACCTGCATGCCCGCGGCGACTTCGACCTCGTGATCGTCGACACGCCACCGTCGCGAAACGCGCTGTCGATCCTCGACGCGCCGAGCCGGATGGTCGAGTTCTTCGGCAGTCGGTTGCTGCGCTGGCTGACCGTGCCCTACCGGTCACGCTTGTTCACCGTTGCCTCGAAGCCGTTCTACCAGGTTGCCGATCGGGTGCTGGGTTCACGGTTCCTGCAGGACATCGCCGACTTCTTCGTGTTGTTCCAGGCCATGGAGGGCGGGTTCGTGCGTCGAGCTCGCGAGGTCGAAGCGCTGCTCGTCGATCCTCGGACCGCCTTCGTCATCGTGACGACGCTCGAGACGGCGCCGAGCCACGAAGCGCGATTCCTCGCCCGTTCGTTGATCGAGCGCGAGATGTGTCTCGGCGCCGTCATCGCCAACCGTGTGCTGCCCGAGGAGCTCGCCGGCTCTGCGGCGACCGACAGCGCAGCGGCCCTGCTCGACCAGGCGACCGGCCCGCTGGCGGACACGATCGCCGCCGAACTCGATGCCCCGGCGAAGCAGGTGCGGTCATCGCTGACACAGATCGCCACGCGCTTCGACGACGTCGCGCTGGTGGCGGCCCGCGAGTCCGACCGACGTTCGGAACTTGCCGCGATGGCACCGACGCTGGTCTCCGTGCCGTGGCTCGATGGGGACATTCACGATCTTGCCGGGCTCGGTCGCTTGGCGGGTCACCTGCGCAACGCGTGATCATCAGGCAGAATCAACGGTGATGACCTCTCTCGCCGAACTGGCCCGCGAGCACTCAGCGCTCGAACGCGACGACATCGACCACCTGCACCGGCTCGCTGCCGAGTGGGCGTTCCTCGCCGACCTGTGCTTCGCCGACCTGCTGTTGTACGTGCGCTCGGATGCCGGCAAGTGGCTGATCGTCGATCAGGTACGGCCCGCCACGAACCAGACGATGTACGTCACCGACTACGTCGGGACGTGGGCCGACGGCGACGAAGCCGAGCTGATCGAACAGGCCTTCGACAGCGGGCAGCGAATCGAGGGAGCGATCGAGGTCGACGGTGGCGGCGACGAGGTCAATCACGCCCGCATGCTCGCCATCCCGGTGCGTCACGGCGATCGGATCGTCGCCGTGTTGTCGAAGGAGTGGAAGGTGCGCGCCGGGCGTCCGCTCGGCGAGCTCGAACGCAACTACTCCTACATCTTCGAAGAGTTCGTTCAGATGATCGAGGCCGGCTCGTTCCCGTTCGCCGGGAGAGTCGCCGACTCGAGCGCTGCGCCGCGGGTCGGCGACGGCGTGCTCACGCTCGACTCGAGCGGCACCGTCACCTACGTGTCGCCGAACGCCAACTCGGCGTTGCACCGCGTCGGAATCCAGGCGAACCCGGTCGGGATGCGTCTGGCCGAGCTGGGCTTCCACGACGGACCGGTCCGCCAGGCGTTCGAGCGGTTCGAGCCGGTCGTCGAGGAATTCGAGCAGGGCGCCGACGTCACGTTGCTGTGCCGATGCGTGCCGATCGTGACCGCCACGGGACCGGGTCGTGAGATCGCCGGTGGCCTGTTGCTGGTGCGCGATGTCACCGAGCTGCGCAAACGTGATCGTCTCCTGCTGAGCAAGGACGCGACGATCCGCGAGATTCATCACCGGGTGAAGAACAACCTGCAGACGATCTCGTCGCTGTTGCGCTTGCAGTCGCGTCGGCTCACCAATCCCGAGGCGAAAGCTGCGGTGCAGGAGTCGGTTCGCCGCATCCGCACGATCGCGCTCGTCCACGAATCGCTGTCGCGCGAACCCGGCGAGGACATCGCCTTCATCGAGATCGTGCGGCCGTTGTTGCGCCTCGCCGAGGAGGGACTTCAGTCACCCGATCGGCCGGTGCGTTTCACGGTGACGGGCGACGGCGGTCGCATCCCGGCGAACACCGCGACGCCGCTGTCGGTCGTGCTCACCGAACTCCTGCAGAACGCCGTCGACCACGGGTTCCCCGAGGGCAGCGGTGGCGGCGAGGTGCAGGTCGGCCTGTCGCAGGTCGACCGCAATCTCACGGTTCGGGTGGTCGACAACGGGCGCGGGGTCGATCCGGCGTTCGACATCGATCAGGTCAAGGGCCTGGGCCTGTCGATCGTGCGCACGTTGGTGACCACGGAGCTCAACGGCACCATCGACATCCGCCCGGCAACGCCCGACGATCTGTCAGGCGCTGGCCTCGGCGATGGCTACAACCGTCAGCACGGCACCGTCATCGAACTCTGCGTCCCGACAGACGACTGACGCCGACCCAGGCAGCCTTCGAGATGTCCTGAGCCGCCACCCATGCAACGCGACCGACCGGCACTTCGGGGATTGCGCCATCTCTCCGAGTGCGAGGATGGAACCATCCACATGGTCGTAAGTGTCCGCCGAGGGGCGCCAGGTCGCAGCAGGAGGAGTTCACGATGAGCTCAATCGCACGTCGGATGTTCGAGCTGGTCGAGCCGATCGGCGTCATCCCCTACTGGGCCGACGAACCCACCGAAGCGATGTTCGCGCTCGGCTTCACCAACTACTGGGACACCTACTTCGCCGGACGTGCCGCGCCTCTGGGCCTCGCCACTGCCGAGGTGGTCGACGCACTCTTCTACAACTTCGCTCCCGGCGAAGTGGCCCGACACATTCCGACCGTGTGGAACACCACCACCCCCGCGGCGGCGATCGCCGCACGCCAAGCGGGCTGCGTACAAGCGTTGCGACGCGTCCTCCGCGACCACGTGGATACTCCCGGCTTCGCGCACGCAACCGAGCTGTTGACCAAAGCGGCGACCAGCGCACCCTCCGAAGGGCGGCCGATGTATGCCGCTCTGCGTGCGATCCCGATCCCCGATGATGTTGTCGCCCGGCTATTCCATGCCGCGTCGCTTCTACGCGAGCACCGCGGCGACGGACACGTCGCCGCCCTGATGATCGAAGGTATCGGCCGACTCGAGGCGCACGTCCTGCTCGCCCTCGACATGGACATGCCCGCCGAGAAGTTCGGACGAATTCACCACCTCCCGGCGACGCAGCTCACCGCCGTGATCGACGGCATGCGCGACCGCGGATTGATCGGTGATGACCGGTGGCTGACCGAACGAGGAAGAGCCGTCAAACGACGTGTCGAGGCGATCACCGATGACCTCGCGTCGCCCCCGTACAACGTCCTCTCGCCCCACGAGCTCGACGAACTCCAGACCACGCTGCAACCCCTCGCCGCACCGCTGCTCGCCGCCCAGCCCTGGTAGAGCACCCGCTACCAAACGCCGGCTCGAGGGTGTGCGTTATCCCAGTCCTGCGGACTCGCGTCCGCTCGTTGAAAGGCCGTCGTCAAGCCTGTGGCGCAGGTTCGATGCCGTCCAGCCATTGATCTGCAGCCTTGCGGCTCGTCAGTCGCACGAAGTCGAGATGAGCGAGCTCGGGCGCTTCCATCGCCGAGCCGTAGCGCTCCCGGTACTTTGCATGCTGCGTCCAGGACCATCGGATGATCGACTTGTACGGGTCCCACGACCACAGACTTCGCCACGATTCCCGATTTCCGTTCCACAGCTGCTTGCGCCCGACGATTCGCGTCAGTGTTCGGCGGACGACCTGGAACATGACAGTGCGACGTGGAAGGTCCAACCACACGACGGTGTCGGCTCGCTTCCACACCGGTCCGTCCACCACCACGGTCCGGTAGTTCCCGTCGATGACCCACGAATCCGTCGATGAAATCTCCTCGATCCGGGCCACGAACGCGTCCGGATCGATTGGTGTCCAGTTCGCCAGATGGTGGATGGCGTCGAGCTCGACATACGGGGCGTCGAGAAACAGCGCCGCGCGTTCGGCAAGGTGGGACTTGCCTGAGCCAGAATTTCCCACCACCGACACCCGATTCACGGATCCATTGTTGCCGACGATCGAGTGTCCCAGAACGCCGGCTCCTGGCGAACGTCCACTTCGAGGAGGGAACGATCGCTGCGCGGCCAGCGCCGCCGGGCCGCTGCCGGGTTGACAAGCGTGGTTCTGCTGGACCTCCACAACTACACGGAGGTTCGTCATGACATCACTCGACGCCACATCGACCACGCTGATCTCGCAGGAGCCCCCCGGCCGAAGCTTCGATGAGGAGGAGATGGCTACGGCCTCGTTCCTGGCGCGCTACAACGGCCGGACACTCGAGGCGTATCGGGACGGGCTGCGCGTCGCGGAGGCATGCGAGACCAACGTCGAGGATCTGGGCTTCGAGCGCGGGCATCGAACCCTCAAGATCCTCGGGAAGGGCAACAAGCCCGCCACCATCCCTCTCGTCCCTCGAACGGCACGCACCATCGACCTCGCCGACCGACGCCGCCAGAACTTCGATCGTCACGCCGCCTACGTCGTCGTCGCATTTGTGGCCAGCGGCTGAGCATTCACATCGGTTCGACCCGCTCGACGGTGGTGGCCCGGCTGATGCTGCGATCGAACGATGCGACCCGACCGACACCTGTGCTCTCCGCGCACGCCACCAGATACGCCTCAGCGAAATCCAGACGATCCACCTCGTAGATCTCGACCGCCCGCAGCAGCAACGAAGAATCCACGCAGATCACCGGCTCGAACGCAATCAACGCGCGAATCGACTCGGCGATCACGGCGCGAGGCGCCTCATAGAACGACTCCAACACGTAGATGGTCTCAGCGACGACCAGATCAGCGAGCAACAGATCGCGCTCCTCGGCCAGGAATCGTGAGGCGCGAGCTGCCATGTCAGGCGGATCACCCGTCAAATGTCGAACCAGGATATTCGTGTCGATGAACGCACTCACCGACGAGCAGCCGCCCGATCAGCGCGGGTGCGCCGAACCACGTCGTCCCACGCCACATTGCGTTTCGCGGCCGGAACCGGAATCGAGCCGGCAAGCTCGAGAAAGTCCTTCGTGCGCGCAAGCACCGCACGATGACCTTCCACTCGGAACACGACCTCATCGCCCTCTTCCAAGCCCAGGGCATCGCGCACAACCTTGGGCACTGTGACCTGACCCTTCGAAGTCATCTTCGCCGCAGCATCCATTGTCTCTCCTTACATGCTCGACGGAGTAAGGATAGCCGCTCTGGCAGATGGTTGGATCCCCGGCTGCCGGGTCGGACATCGGCCAACTCGGAGGTGAATGGCGACTGGCCGCGTCGCCGAGTCGTAGTAGACCAGCCGACGTGGTCGAACGTCAGGACTTGTCGTCATCGGTCCGGTACGGCCCGTTGGGTTCGATCGGGACGATCTATGAGTTGCCGAATGGACGGCGGTGTGTGGTGACATTCGCCAACCGCGGCTCTGATGTACTCATCCCGGTCCGGAACGATCGTGGCGAGCTGTGGATCGGTCACCTACTGCGAGACGACGTTCAACCGGCCCACTTCGACGACTGGGAGCGCGAATGGGTGCCCGCGGAACTGCTGCGACCGGTGGGCGAACTCAACTGAACGCCTGGAGCCGGGTCGCGCCTAACGCGCCGGAGTATCGCCGGACGCCGGATACCAGCTCCTTCGCTCAGGCGGCCGCCACGGGTTCCTGGTGGTGGCGTCTGAGTCCGACGTCGATCGCGAGGTCGGTGAACAGGTCGGCCATCTCGGATCGGTAGCGAAGCTGGGTCGTCGCCTCTGCGCCAGCGCGCATCTGGAAGCTGTTGGCCACGTGGGTTTCCACTCCAGCGGAGCGGGTGCTCCGAACCTGCTCGGCTGCGGCCGCGTACAGGTCGGCGTGCGCCGGGTCATCCTCCGTGAGCGCTGCGAGCGCTTCGAGCACCTTCTGCTGGTCGATCGTGCCAGCCACCTCCCCGTTCGAGACAGCGAGTCCTATCGAGTGAGCGACATCCATGATGTTCATCTTGATCCTCCATCGCGCCGGAACTCATCCGGCATGTGGGTCAACCGCTGTCCCCGCCGAATATTGCATGACACCCGTCACGGCGCACGATGGCCGCACGCCATCCCACTCCGACATCGGGGCTCGGCATGGCCCCAGCGTGGACACGGCGTGCTCGTTGTCGGGCGCAGCGACATTGCACACGAACTGCACGATCAGCCACGCGTAAGCGCGTGCGACAACGACGGACAGAGTGCCCCCTATCGCCGGATCGACGTTCACCGGCGACCGAACTGGTTCCACTGCGGGATTCACAACTCCGCCGGTCGGGAAGAGGTGATGACATGGCCAGCTATGCGTTGAACAAGTTGGCGGTGAAGCGTGCTCGAGAACTGATCGAGGCCCGCCAATACGTCCTCGACAGCGACTGGGGCGACGTCCAACCGAACGCCGACGCGCAGAACTCGTACCTGGAGCGGCATACCTGGGACGAGTACGCCCAGTGGCACCTCGGCTTGACCGACGGCGCCAACGACGAGACCAAGGCACGGTATGCCTTCGTATTCGGCGACTTTCGCCGGGTGCATCGAAGTGGACTGATCGCCTGCGTGTACCGCGCGTCGGAGTGGCGCCACAAGGCCGTCGAAGTCGCAGCGCACGACCTGCTTCAACAACTCGACCGTGCTGCGGGCATCACATGACCGTTGCGAAGACCAACGACACCACGGAGGCTGTCAATGAAGTCCGAGAGCATGACGGCAACCATCACGATCGACGCGTCGGTGACCGCCGTGTCCGCCGTCCTCGCCGATGCCACGACCCATGCTGCCATCGACGGCACCGGCTGGGTCCGTGAACCAATCGACGATGACCAACTCGAGCACGTTGATCAGAGCTTCCGGATGCGCATGTACCACGACAACCACCCCGACAAGCACTACAAGATCGCCAACCAGGTCGAGGTCTTCGATGCACCGTCGGCGATCTGCTGGAAGCCTGGACAGTTCTCACCCGAGACCGCGGAACTCAGCTTCGGCGAGTGAACGTGGCGCTACGACCTGTCTCCTCTTGGACCTGACGCCTCCGAGGTCGCCTTGACGTACGACTGGTCCTGAGTACCCGCCCGGGACCGCAAGGAGATCCAGTGGTCCGCTGAGGGTCCGCCGATCGTCTATCGGTCGCCTTGTGGCGATGGTGAGCTGGTGGCGCCGAATATGGACAACGGCGCCTCAGATGTCTGGCCCGTCAGACAGCGCAGCAACGGATGGTTCGGCACGCCTGACCGCTCGGCGGGTGGTTCTTGCTCAGTCAGTCGGGCGTAAACCGCGAGCTCGAATGCCACGAACCCAGAAACCCACCAGTCGTTCAATGGATTTCGTTGCCTTGAGTCGCCCCGCCTTGCAAGGCTCCGACTGTCCCGACGATCGGGACAGCTCAGCTGACGCGGGCGGCGCGGGCGGCGGCGACGCGGCGGCGACGGATGACCCGACGCTCTTCCTCGGTGAGGCCGCCCCAGATGCCTGAGTCCTGATTGGTCTCGAGGGCGAAGTCGAGGCACTGCTTGGCGACGTCGCACTCGTCGCACACTTCCTTGGCGCGATCGATCTGCACCAGCGCATGTCCTGTGGTCCCGACCGGAAAGAAGAGTTCCGGGTCGGTGTCGCGGCAAATGGCGTCATCTCGCCACTCGTAATCTGCTGCTCCAAGGGTGAGGCTGGACGCAAGGATCGACACGTTGGTGCTCCTCGAAAGTGGCTGGGGCGAGGGCTTCGCCGGGGGGATGGGGGCATCGCTGAGGGGCGATGGGCCGCTTGGGCCGGGAGGAACTGTAGGCGTCGCGTTCTGTCGCCGCAAGGGTCCATTCGTCCTTTGTTCGCCTTCTGTACGAATTGTTCGGCCAAGATGGGCCCATGCTCGTACTCGGTCATCGCGGTGCCTCGGCTGCCGCAGCAGAGAACACACCTGAGGCGTTCGCGCTCGCCGACCGGATGGGCGCCGACGGTGTCGAACTCGATGTCCGGCGCGTCGCCGACGGCCGATTGCTCGTCGCCCACGACCCATTGCCGGAGTCGTTGGACGAGGTCGATGCAGTGGGTTTCCCGACCCTGGCTGCGGCGCTCGATGCATGCGGCGACCGCATGCTGGTCAACGTCGAGATCAAGAACTCGAAGTCCGACCCCGGCTACGACCCCAGCATGGCGATGGTCGCCCCGGTGATCGACGAGCTGCGTCGCCGAGGTGCGCAGTCACGTCACCGCTGGCTGATCTCGTCATTCTCGTGGAGCACCCTGGCAGCGTGCCGACAGCTGGCTCCTGAGATCCCGACCGGTTGCCTCACGTCCCATCAGGTCGACGACACGACGATCGAGCGGCTGGCTGCACTGGGCCACGCTGCGCTCAACGCGTGGGATCCCCATGTCGACGAGGCGTTGGCCCGGCGCTGTCATTCGGCCGGGATGGCCCTGAATGCATGGACCTGCAACGAGCCCGCCCGCATCGTCGAGTTGGCTGACATCGGCGTTGATGGACTGATCACCGACGTCCCGGACAGCGCGTTGTCGGTGCTGGGACGTCACGGTGACCCGATCGCAGCCACCTGGCCGACCATCGGGGGCTGACGGCGCATCGGGGCCTCAACGCGGGAACACGAGCTGTACCGCTTCGGGCACGTGGGTGAACTCGAGCCGTTTCGTGCTGCCGAGTGCGTCGCCGTCGACCTGATACGGAAACGGCGTCTCGTGTTCGACCACCAAGTTGGTCACGTCGATGCGGATGTCGAGGTGTTTGGCGGGTTTCACGCCGCCGCCGCGTAGCGCTCCGGCGAGTGAGGTCAGGATTGCGGCGGCGTTCATCGTCGTGAACGTGATCGCCACGAGACCCCGATCGAGCGTCGCAGCCGGCGACAGGTCGAGCGGCCGGTTCCCGAGATACGTGTAGGGATTCGTGTTGAGCACGATCGTGAAATAGCCGTCGTCGACGTCGGGGCCACCGTCGCCGTGGAGCCGGAAGTGGGGCGTGTGGTGGTCGTAGCTCGTCATCCACGTCGACAGGCCGGCCCAGATGAACAACGGGTGCCCGAGCCAACGCTTCAGTGAGCCGCGCTGCTCGACCCGCTCGACCACAGCGGCATCGAAGCCGACTCCGGTGTGGAAGCAGAAGTAGCGCCCGTTGACCTGGCCGAGGCCGATGGGGCGCAGGTCGGCTGCGTCGATGCCGTTGGCGAGGTGGTCGGCGGCCTCGACGGGATCGTTCGGCAGGCCGAGCGTGCGGGCGAACACGTTGGTCGATCCGCCCGGCAGCACCCCGAGCGCGGTGTCGGTTCCGGCGATGCCCGTGGCGACCTCGTTGAGGGTGCCGTCGCCGCCGAATCCGATCACGACGTCGATGCCGCGGCGGGCTGCGTCGTGCGCGAAGCGGGTCGCGTGACCCCGACGATTCGTCTCGACCACCTCGACGTCGTGGCCGCGGCTGAGGCGACGATGGACGATCACCGTGTTGCGTGCCGTCACCGACGAGGCGAAGGAGTTGACCACCAGCAGGATCCGCAAGAGGCCGACGGTACCAATACGCAGCGACGACTTCGTCACACGAGTTTGGGCCGAAGTTGACGCACCGGTAACTTGGACACCCTTATGAACGTCATCGTCTGTGTGAAACAGATCCCCGACCCGGCGCTGCCCGGCGAACTGGATCCCTCCACCAACACGCTCAAGCGTGATGGCAAGCTCATCCTCGACGAGTCCGACAGCTACGGCGTCGAAATGGCTCTCCAGCTCGTCACGGCAGCCGGCGGCGGCGAGGTCAGCCTCGTTTCGATGGCCCCCAACGACGAGACCTCGGGTCTGCGCACCGCCCTCGCCATGGGTGCGGCCAAAGCGGTCCTCGTGAGCGACCCGTCGCTCGCCGGCGCCGATGCGCTGACCACGGCCAAGGTGCTCGCTGCGGCCTCGAAGAAGCTCGGCGACGTCGATCTGATCATCGCCGGCACCGAATCGTCCGACGGCTACACCGGCACGGTGCCCGAGCAGATCGCCGAAGTGCTCGGCCTCCCGTCGATCACGTTCGCGAAGAGCATCGAGATCACCGACGGCACCCTCAAGGTCGCCCGTCAGACCGAGGCCGGCTACGACGAGGTCACGTGTCCGTTGCCCGCCGTCGTCTCGGTGACCGCAGGCGTGGTCGAGCCCCGGTACCCGAGCTTCAAGGGCATCATGGCCGCCAAGTCGAAGCCGGTCGAGACCGTCACCGCTGGTGACCTCGGCATCGAGTCGGTGTCGTGGGCCCAGCAGATCACCTCCGTCGAAGACGCCCCCGCCCGTGAAGCCGGAGAAGTCATCGAAGACGACGGCGAAACGTTCAACAAGATCGTCGAGTTCCTCGACAACCTGAAAGTCATCTGAGGAGTCCACTGATGGGTATCGACAACATCTGGGTGTTCGCACAGGCCGCCGACGGCGCCCCGACCACCGGCACACTCGAACTGCTCACCAAGGCACGCAGCCTCGGCGCGAACGTCTCGGCGTTCATCGCCGGTGACGGCGCCAGCGCCGCTGCTGCGCTCGGCGATCACGGCGCCGCCAAGGTCTACGCGACCGGCGACCTGGCAGGGGCCCTTCCCGGCGTGGCCGTCTCGGCCGCCATGAAGGCCGTGATCGACGGTGGCGACAGCCCCGACCTGATCATGTTCCCGCAGAGCTACGAGGGACGTGACGTCATGTCGCGTCTGTCGGTCAAGCTCGACCGCACCGTGCTGACCAACTCGACATCGATCACCGTCGAGGGCGACGACGTCACCGTGCAGACGCCGGTGTTCGGTGGCGCAAAGCTCGTCAACTCGACCTTCACCGGCGAGCGTCCGTTCCTGGCCGCGTTCCGTCCGAAGAGCTTCGTCGCCGAGCCGGGCGCCGGTGCTGCGGGCGAGGTCGTCTCGGCCCCGGTTCCCGATCTCGGCTCCACCGGTGGCGCGACGGTCACGGCCGTCCACGTCGAGGAGACCTCAGGGCCGAAGCTCGACGAGGCCGCTGTGGTGGTCGCTGGAGGCCGTGGTCTCGGCGAGTCCGACAAGTTCGAGATGATCGAATCGCTCGCCAAGGCGCTCAAGGGCGCGCCCGGTGCGTCACGTGCGATCGTCGACGCCGGCTGGGTTCCCTACAGCTACCAAGTCGGCCAGACCGGCAAGGTCGTCAAGCCGACCGTGTACATCGCTGCAGGCATCTCCGGTGCCACCCAGCACATGGTGGGCATGAAGGGCTCGAAGAACATCATCGCGATCAACAAGGACAAGGAGGCACCGATCTTCGGTGTCGCCGACCTCGGCATCGTCGGTGACGTGCACAAGGTGCTTCCTCAGCTCCTCGAAGCTTTGCAATCCCGTTCCTGACGACGGTCCATCTCGCTCGATAGGGGCCGACCCGTACCCAAACGGGTACCGGCACGTACGAAATTCATCCTCTGAGTTGGCCCGACTCAGCTCAGGTGGCGTCTCTCGCGAGGATGGCCCAGGCGGTGTCGTCGTCGGGGTCTTCGACGGCGAGCTGGAGCTGCCAGCCCATGGTCGGCTCGTACGCATCCCACCGGTACCAGCGCAACTCCGCAGCGAGTTCGCCGAGTTCGTCGGGCGGTACGGGCCAGTCGTCGAGCATGTCACCGAGCGCAGCAAGCGTCCACCAGGCGCCGAAGCGTCCGGAGGCAGCGCCCCGTCGACGGCCGTGGGCGCCGCCACTGGCGCCGGCCCACGCCATCCATGCGAGCGCGGTCGGCGGCTCGAGTCGGGCGATCCGAGCGCGTCGAAGTCCGAGTGCGCCGAGGGCCTCGGCAACGCCTCCGTCCACGCACACCACGTCGGCCTGGCCGTTCGACCCGGTCAACCAGGGCTCGACGAGCTGACGCACGGCGAGGTCGACCTCGTCGTCGAGCAGCTCGCCGGGGACCGGGCGTCACCTCGATCCAGTTGTCGTCCAGGTCGGGCATCGGGAACTCGGCACCGGCCTCCGAGTAGGTCGCGAGCGGATACTCGGGCTCCCAGTCCTGCACGACGAGTGGGAGGTCGAGTACGGCGGGCAGATCCGGCGCGTCGATGAGTTCGCCGCGCAGCACCCGCTCATGGGCCACGAACGCTGCTCGCGGGCCGAGATCGAGGACCGAGCGCAACTCGTCCCACGTGTGGTGCTGGGCGGCGACCTCGGTCAGCGGGCCGATCGTGAACCGACCGGACAGCCCGTCGGACTCGTCGAGCACCGCAGCGACGTGCTCGGGCGACGCCAGCAGCGCAAGGCGGTATTCGGCGAGCGTTGCGGCGGGCCACAGCTGACGGCCGGTCGCGACGGCGTGGCGAGAACGGTTACGCACGCGCAGCAGACCCGCCCAGTCGCGGGCGCTGCAACGGTCGTCGATCATGCGCACCAGCCCGTCGAGGTCGGCGCGGTGGATCAGTTCGTCGAGGGCATCGTCGGGCATGTCGCTCACGGTCAGACCAGCGGCCAGGGATAGCGGCGCCCGGTCGGGTCGGTCGGGAACCGGCGATGCATGACACACCAGCCGGCGCGGCGCTGCAACGCTTCGACCTCGTCGTCGGCGAGGAGCGCGGCGACGTCGAGTGGCACTGATTCGCACAAGGTGCCAACACGCTCGAGCCACGCCTCGGGAATGTCCTCGCCGCCGAACTCCCAGATCACGGTGCGGAGCTTGTCATCCGCGGCGAAACACAGGCCGTTGTCGATTCCCCACACCGTGGCGGGCTCGCCGTTGCGCTCGGGGATCAGCAGCACGTGGCCGCTCTTGCGATCGGTGTTGTTCGCGAGGACGTCGAGCAGCGCCATCGCCCGCAACCGATCGTGCACGTCAGGGTGAGTCTCGTGGATGGTGAAGTAGTGCTGGCTGTGGTCGGCGGTCACGAACCATTGCACCGATCCCTCGCCCAACGGCCCGTCGCGCAGCACCGTCGGCGGAATCACGCCGAGGCCGAGGTGTTCGCTCAGCAGATACGTCGCCACCTCGCGCCGGTGCAGTCCGGGCTCGAAGTCCCACAGCGGACGTTCGCCGCGCATCGGCTTGTAGATCGCCGGGTGCGACCGGCCGTCGGCGACCACGTGCACGAGGAACGTGGCGTTGCTGCTGTAGGGCATGCGGCCCTCGATCTCGATGTCGCCGCGCAGCAGGTGCGCAACCGGGTCGTCGACCGCATCGACACGCAACTCGACGCCGCGCTGCTCGGACTCGTCGTCGTCCAGATCGTCGTCGTCGAATCGTCGTCGTCGAAGTCGCTCGTCGTCGGAACTCGTCGTCGTCGAATTCGTTGGGCGACGGGTCGGCCACGATCAGTTCATCCGTGGGCAGTCGTGGCCGTCGGGGTCCATCGGGAAGGCACACCACTGACATGCAGGACGACCGGCCTCGATGACACCATCGGCGTGGTCGCAGAACGCGGCGGCCTGTCCTCGACTCACGTACAGGCGAACGTGGCCGCGATCGTCGTCTTCGACCGGCTCGCCCTCCTCGTCGACCTCGCCGATCTCTTCGAGTTGGATCAGCACTCGGTCGTTCGATCGGTCGTAGCCGAGCCCGATCGGGCCGAGCACGAATGCAGCGTCGAGCGGCTCGCGCAGCTCCAGGGTGCCGCTCATCGGGCGGTCTTCGGCCGGTGGGAGATCGGCCAGGACCCGCCGCAGGTATTGCACGATCGCCGCTGTCTGTTGCTTCTCGCACTTCACCGTGACCCGTTGTCCATCGGAACGGGCTTGGAGGAGGAAGGTGCGTTCGCCCGGGCGGCCGACCGTGCCGACCGTGAAGGCCGAGACCTCGTCGAACTCGTAGAACACGCTCATCTCGGAACTCCGGTCACGACGGCTGCAGGTCGGTCAGGGGACGCCCGGTCGAGTTGACGGCCAGCACGACAGGCCCACCGGGGCCCCATCCGATGGCGGTCACCGACGCTGGGCTGATCACGATTCGTTGGAACAGGTCGATGTGCGTGCCCATCGCGTGAGCGACGGCAGCCTTGATGGTGTCGGCATGCGACACGCACACGATCGTCCCGCCGGGATGCGCGGCGCGCAGCCGGTCGAGCGTGCTGACCATCCGGGTCTGCATCTCGGTGAAGCTCTCCCCGTTGGGGAACCGGAACGTCGACGGAGCGCGCTGCACCGTCTGCCACTCGGGGAGCTTCATCAGCTTCTTGAGTTCGGCACCGGTCCAGTCGCCGAAGTCGCACTCGAACAGGCCGCGGTCGATCACGGTCTTGATGCCCCGGGCGGCAGCGATCGGTGCTGCTGTCTCCTTGGCCCGCTCCAGCGGTGAGGAGTAGATCGCGTCGACGCGCTTCAATTCGCCGATTCGCTCGGCGGCGATCTCGGCTTGGCGACGGCCTTCGTCGGCGAGGTGCAGGCCCTTCGCTCGGCCCGGCAAGACCTTGCCGGTGGTGGGCGTCTGGCCGTGCCGCACGAGCAGGACCGTGGTGAACGTCGGTGGGGGAGTCTTCTTCGCTGTGGCCATGAGGTGCATCCAACCTACTGTCGAGGGCTGTGACTCCGCTCGCCAGGCTCGAACGTGATGTGGTCGCGTGCCGTGCATGTCCTCGCCTCGTCGCCTGGCGCGAGCAGGTCGCCGACGAGAAACGTGCCGCCTACCGCGACGAGGAGTACTGGGGTCGGCCGATTCCGGGGTTCGGCGACGAGAATGCACGGATCGTCGTCCTCGGCCTCGCCCCGGCTGCACACGGAGCGAATCGGACGGGTCGTGTGTTCACCGGCGATCGCAGCGGTGACTGGCTGTTCAGGGCGATGCACCGGGCGGGACTCGCCAGCCAGCCGCAGTCCGTTGCGCTCGATGACGGCTTGGCGCTCACCGACGCGTGGGTGACAGCGGCGGTCAAGTGCGCGCCGCCCGGCAACAAGCCGCTGCCCGAGGAGCGCGATTCGTGCGCGCCGTTCCTCGAACGGGAATTCGCCGCGCTGACGAACGTGAGTGTGGTGGTGTGCCTCGGCCAGTTCGGCTATCAGGCGGCCTGCAGCCACTTCGGCGTGCGACCCCGCCCGAAGTTCGGCCACGGTGTCGAGGTGCCGATCGATGGTGGGCCGACGCTGATCTGTTCGTTCCATCCGAGCCAGCAGAACACCTTCACGAAACGACTCACCGAGCCCATGCTCGATGCGGTCTTTGCCCGCGCCGTCGAGCTGTCCCACACGGCAATCTGACCCGGCGACCCGTCGTCCCAGCCTCCGATGAGCGAACCGACCGTATATGGGGGTCTCGCTCATCGATGGCGGGCAAGCCGGGGCCTCCGATGAGCGAACCGACCGTATACGGGGGTCTCGCTCATCGATGCGCTGTCGGCTGCGGGCCTGCGAGCCGGGTGGCGCGGCGGAGGGGCGCCAGTAGCCTCGCAGTGCTGTGATCCCGTCTCGTTTCGCCAACACGCTTGCCATCGGAATGATCGCGGTGCTCGGCGTGTCTGCGTGCACGTCCGACCCGAGCGCTCAACGAGTCGCCGAGGACATCGTGCGCACCGTGGCGCAGGACTTCCCGGACATCGAAGAATGCATGCTCGGCGTGATCGACGACTACGACCTCAACGAACTCGGCGACAAGGCGAACAGCGACAACCCCGAGATCAGCGATCCGGCGAAGGCGGAACTCGTCAAGTTCGAGGACGACCTCGCGGCCTGCGATCCCGAAGGCGTCACCCGCACCTCGACGCCCTGACGTACGAACGGTGTAGCACACCGTCTCTACGTACGAACGGTACGAACGGTGACTGACGCCAGATGTACGTCAGCTGTCGGATTTGGGGGCGACGTCTGCCGGTGGAGCGGCGGCCTTCTTCTTGGGTGGGGGAACGCCGATCGCCGGCGCCGGATCGGCGTCGTTCGGCCAACGGCGTCGGCTGACGATCGACAGCAGACGAAGCAGTCGCATCGCCGTCTCGTCGGTCTGAGCGGGCTTGGCGATGATCGAGCCGTCAGCGATCATCCGCTCGATCACCTCCTCGCCGAGTTCGGTGCGCACGATCGTGAGCGTCCAGTCGTTGTCCTCGCCGATGCCGCCGGTCGACACGTCTGCGTGTTCCGCAGCGAAGTCCGGACAGCTGGTACAGCCCTTACGGGTCCAGCCGTGGCACTCCTTGAGATCGATCTCGTGGTACGAGCCGTCCTTCATCCAGATCTGGAACGCGCCCTTGATGTTCATCTTCACCATGTCCTGCTTCTTCAGGCCGTACTTGGCCTCGAAGAGTTCGGGGAAGATGGCGTCGTCGAACGTCTTGGAGCACAGCAGGCCGATGTTGAACAGGAACGGCTTGGCCACCTTGCCGGCCTTACGGTCCCACATCGTGGGTGGCGACGAGGTCTGGCAACCCATCCCGACGAGGGCCAGGCGCTCGTAGCCCTTCTCCTTCGCTTCCGGGAGCGCCAGCGGGTTTGCACAGTACGTGTAGCGGCTGCCGGCGGTCGCCAGGATCTCCTCCTTGGTGGCCACGACCGCGGGCTTCGCCTTCCACGCGTCGTCCTCCTCGACGCCCGACACGAGCGCTGCGTCGATGTAGTCGTTCTCGCGCAGCCAGATCAGCATCGCCGAGACGAGGCCGCCGTCCTGGCCCATCTTGTGGACCATGTCGTCGCTGGCGCGGGTGAGGTAGAGCTGGCGCCAGATGCCGGCCATCTCGTCGGGTTCACGCACACGACCGAACAGATGCATGTCGGCTGACGGCTCCCATGCCCGGAACCGAGGACAAGCCCGGGTGCAGGTGGTGCAGCCACCACCGGCGCCGAATCCGTGGACGCAGTTGTCGAGGCCGAGTTCATCCTCGAGGTGGAACGGGATGTACTTGCCTTCTTCGTGCTCGTAGCCGATCACGTCGTGCGGACAGGTGACCACGCACCCGGCGCACCCGGTGCACAGCCCGGTCGTGATCACCTCGGCGTACAGCTCTTTCCACTGCGCCGTCCACCGACCGGCGTTCGCTGGTGTGGTGGGGTTGTCTGACTCGACCGTCGTCATCCCGCCGACTGTACGCGACCGCTCTGGTGCGGCTCTCAACCAGCGTCCGATTCGCCGGCCGAGTGGTTGTCAGATCGCGTCGTTGCCCTCGTCGCCGGTTCGGATGCGCACCACGCGCTCGACGTCGGTCACCCAGATCTTGCCGTCGCCGATCTTGCCGGTCGCGGCCGCGCCGACGATCGTGGACACGACATCGTCGACGCGTGCGTCCTCGACGACGATCGAGAGACGGATCTTCGGAACGAAGTCGATCTTGTACTCGGCGCCACGGTACGTCTCGGTGTGCCCTCCCTGACGTCCGAATCCGCGCACCTCCTTGCGAAGCGGTCCTGGACGCGAAGGTCCCCGAGCCAGACCCCTCTGAGGACGCAAAGGGTGGCTCGGGGACCAACGAGCGGAACGCGACGATGCGCCCCGATCAGGTTGGGTGGGCGGGCGACTAGATCGCGTCGGTCCCTTCTTCACCGGTGCGGATGCGCACGAGGCGATCCACATCGGTGACCCAGATCTTGCCGTCGCCGATCTTGCCGGTGGCGGCAGCTGCGACGATCGCATCGACGACGCCGTCGACCGATTCGTCGGCGACGACGATGCCGAGGCTCACCTTCGGAACGAAGTCGATCTTGTACTCCGCTCCTCGGTAGGTCTCGGTGTGGCCGCCCTGACGGCCGAAGCCGCGGACTTCCTCGACGGTGATCCCGGCGACGCCGATTGCCTTGAGGGCATCTTTGACGTCGTCGAGCTTGAACGGCTTGATGACCGCTGTCACGAGTTTCATGTGTTGGTTCCTTTGCTGGCTCTACCTGAATCGAAGTGTGTCAGCTCGTGTGAGCCATGTCGGCGGCGTAGCCCTGGAGGCCGTGCTCGAGGACGTCGAGGCCCTCGATCTCTTCCTCGGCAGTGACCCGCAGGCCGATCGTCGCCTTGAGGACACCGAAGAGAATGCCGGTGCAGACGACGACCCAGACGAGGATGATCGCGGCCATCAGCAACTGCACGAGCAGCTGGTCGATGCCACCGCCGTAGAAGAGGCCGGCATCCTCACGGCCGAGGAAGGCGTCGTCGTAGGTGGCGAAGAGGCCGACCGAGATCAGACCCCAGAAGCCGCAGATGCCGTGGACGCTGATGGCGCCAACCGGGTCGTCGATCTTGACCTTGTCGAAGAACAACACGGCGAAGACCACGAGGACTCCGGCAATGCCACCGATCACCACCGACATCATCGGCGTCACGGCACCACACGGAGCGGTGATGGCCACCAAGCCGGCGAGCACACCGTTGCCGATCATGGCGAGGTCGGGCTTGCCGCTCACGAGCGTGATCGTGATGGCGGTGAAGAGTCCACCGGCGCAAGCCGCCAGCATGGTGTTGATCGCAATGCCCGACACGAATTCGTCAGCGAGCAGCTCCGAGCCCGGGTTGAACCCGAACCAGCCCACCCACAGGATGAACACGCCGAGAATGGCAAAGGGAATGTTGTGGCCGGGGATCGCCCGGGGGGTTCCGTCCGCTGCGTAGCGTCCGATGCGAGGTCCGAGGAAGAGCGCACCCATGAAGGCGGCGATGCCGCCGGTCATGTGCACGATGCCGGATCCGGCGAAGTCGGAGAAGACGGCGCCGTTGATGTCGATGTCGGCGATGAGACCGCCACCCCAGGTCCAGTGCACGATCACCGGGTAGATGAACGCACACATGATTGCCGAGAAGATGACGTACGACCAGAACTTGGTGCGTTCCGCCATCGCTCCCGAGGCGATCGTGACCGCCGTCGCGGCGAACACGGCCTGGAAGAAGAACGACGTGCCGGGGCTGAGTCCGCCTTCCGGGATCGCCGCCAGGTCGAGGTCCTGGAGGAAGAAGTTGCTGGTGCCGATGAACCAGCCGCCGCTGTCGCCGAACGCGAAGGCCCAGCCGGTGGCGAAGAACGCCAGGATGCCGACGATCGCGTCGGTCATGTTCTTGGCGAAGATGTTCACGACGTTCTTCGCACGGGTCATGCCCGCCTCGACGAGCGCAAAGCCCGCCTGCATGAAGAACACCAGGACGCCGGCGATGAACACCCAGATGTTGTTCAAGTAGTCCTGGGCGGTCGGGACGTAGTCCTGGGCAAAGCCGACGGATGGGGTGATGGCCAAGATGGCGACAACGCCACCCAGGCCGGAAACGATTCGAAGCGCTCGGTTGCGCACGGGTCCTCCAGAGGGATAGGGAACAGGGATTGCGGAGTCCAGTGGCGTCGTTGCCGCCCGGATTGCGAGCGCAACCTAAAGGTGTGGGATTTCCCGCTTGTCGCCGAAGTGTTTCCTCCGTGTGAATGGTCCCGCCCGCGACGAGGTCGATCTGGACTTGACCCGCGGGTCAAGTGGCGAGGCAGAATGGGGCCATGGATCTCTCCTACCCCCCAGAAGCCGAGGAATTCCGCGCCGAGATCAAGGCGTGGCTGCACGAGAACCTGCCCGCCGGTTGGTTCGACGAGGGCTTCGAGATGACGGACGACCAACGCAAGAAGTTCAACGACGAATGGCCCCAGAAGCTGTTCGAAGGTGGTTGGATCTGCGCGACGTGGCCGGCCGAGTACGGCGGCAAGGGCCTCAGCACGATGCAGGGCGTCGTACTGTCCGAGGAGTTCGCCAACGCGAAGGCGCCGATGCGCGGCGACTTCTTCGGCGACACGCTCGTCGGGCCCACCATCCTGCAGTGGGGCACGGAGGAGCAGAAGAAGGAGTTCCTGCCGGGCATTCTCAGCGGCACGACCCGCTGGTGCCAGGGCTTCTCCGAACCCAACTCCGGCTCCGACCTCGCGTCGCTGAAGACCACCGCCGTGCTCGACGGCGACGAGTGGGTCATCAACGGCCAGAAGGTGTGGACCACCCAGGGCCACCACGCCGACTACTGCTTCCTGCTCACCCGCACCGATCAGGACGTCAAGAAGCACGCCGGAATCTCGTACATGCTCGTGCCGATGCGCCAGGAGGGTGTGGAGGTCCGCGGCATCGTGCAGCCCGACGGCACTGCCGAGTTCTGCGAGGTGTTCTTCGACAACGCCCGCTGCGCCAAGGACGCCGTCGTCGGTGGCGTCAACAACGGCTGGAAGGTCGCCAACTCGACGCTGGCGTTCGAGCGCGGCCAGTCGGCCACCACCGGCTACCGCCGCTTCGCTGAGGAGTATCGCCTGCTCGTCGAGGCCGCCACCGAGAAGGGCCTGATCGACGAGCCGCTGATCCGCCAGCGGCTGATGGAGTACTACACCAAGATCCAGATCCTGAAGATCAACGGCCTGCGCAACCTGTCAGCGACGCTCTCCGGCGGCGGCGACATGGGCACGATCGCTCTCGGCGCGACGAACAAGATGTTCTGGTCCGAGATGCACAAGGCGGCGATGGAACTGGCCGTCGACATCCACGGCGCCGACGGCATGCTCATCGACGCCGGCCCCGAGTCCGGCAGTTGGCCCGGCGCGGCCCGCGACAAGCGCCGCGAGGGCTACCCGGTCAGCCCGATGATGTCGTCGTTCTTCTTCTCCCGTTCGGAGACGATCTGGGGTGGCACCAGCCAGATCCAGCGCAACATCGTCGGCGAGCGCGTCCTCGGCCTCCCCAAGGAACCCAAACCCGCCACCGAGTAGCTCAGCCGATCTCCCGAACCGAACGCGTGAACAAATGGCGCCGCTGGCGGGCCATTTGTTCACGCGTTCGATGCTCAGCAGGCCGCCGCCAGCTCGAGGCAGCGGAGCCGATGGAGCTCGACCAGCTCAGCGATCGCGCCGTCGAAGTCCTCTCTGAGTTCCAGATCGGTCACCCGGTCGATCTGCCAACCGAGACGACGCGCTCCGCGATCGCGACCCTTGTCGCGTTGGGCGTCGAAGCGTCCGCCATGCCATTCGACGTGGTCGACTTCGACCGCCCAGCGTGCGGCGACGTCGGCACCATCGGGATGGATGACGACACCGCTCGGGAGCCGAAGCGGATACTGGCGAACGAGTGGTCCGACTCCTGCGCGTTCGAGTGCCTTCAGGACGCGGAGTTCCAAACCCGAACCTGCTGGCCGCTGCCAGTCGGCCCGCATCGACATCACGCGTTGCACCCGTGCCAGACCGGGGCGGCCACGAGTCGACATCCGACGAGTGAGTCTCCACAGGGTCGGCATGGTCGTGTGGTTGTCGAGCACCCACTCGGTCAGTCGCTCGAACCGTTCGTCGTCGAGGTCTCGGGCGCAGTCGAACCAGGTGCGAGGTGGGCTGGCGAGTCGGATGCCGTCAGGCCGCTCCACGACGTCGGTGTCATCGAGTCGATTCGTCCGGCGGAGCACGACGCCGTTGGAGATCGGCGTTCGATCGTGAGTGGCCAGCACGATCGGTACGTCCGGTCGAAAGACGTGGCGGAAACCCCACAGCCGGGCGGCGGCGGGACCCGTGACCACGACGTAGGGGTCAGCCGCACACGCGGCGACACACCTCGACTCGAACGTGTCCGGCGACGTTGCCATCCGCAACACCCCGTTGTGCACACGGACGAAGATTCCCACCTCGATGTGGCGTTTGATGGAGCCGACGGTGCAACCGTCGGCGAGGAGTTGTTCGGTGGTGACGATCCCGTGAGAGGTCGAGATCAGTCTGGCAAGTGCTTCGGACATCAGCGTCACAGCGCGCTCCTTTGCTCGTGGGAGGAAGGGTGCGCGTGGCGACCGACGGTGCTTGCGGGCGAAACGCTACCCACGCCTCGTTGGAACTCGCGCCCGTCGACCGCTCGTCCCCGAACGCGTGAACAAATGGCGGCGCCAGCGCGCCATTTGTTCACGCGTTGGGAATCGAAGGGTGGGGAGGCGTACTTGTTCACGAGAACGAAACTGATGGGCGTGTTGGCAATCGGGCTCCACGGGGTACGGTCGGCACCTGTGGACGAACTGCTCGAGGCTGATGGGAGCCCTCGACCGATGGCGCGGGACCTGATCGAACTGCTGCACCGGATCGGGCTCGACGAAGTGCGAGAGCGCCAACGTGTGTCCGATCTCGAGATCCTGACGATGGGGATCTCGTTCACGGTCTACTCCGACGGCGAGAACATCGACCGCGCCTGGCCGTTCGACATCATCCCGCGCCTCATCGACGGCAACGAGTGGAGCGTCGTCGAACGGGGCCTGGCCCAGCGGCTGCGGGCGTTGAACCACTTCATCGACGACATCTACAACGACCGTCGGATCATCGCCGACGGTGTGTTCCCGGCCGATCTGCTCGACGACTCGGCGAATTTCCGGCCGGAGTGTCGGGGCGTCCATCCGAAGTTCGGTGTCTGGGCGCACATCTCCGGCTCGGATCTCGTGCGCTCCGGCGATGGACAGCTGTACGTGCTGGAGGACAACCTGCGGGTGCCGTCGGGTGTGAGCTACGTCCTGGAGAACCGAGGGATCGCGAAGCGCACGTTCCCGGAGTTGTTCGAGCGCTACCGCATCCGACCGGTCGATGCGTACACCGACGAGCTGAATCGGCTCCTCTCGTCGCTCGCGCCTGACGATCGCCGCGATCCGTGCATCGCGGTGCTCACCCCCGGCATCTACAACTCGGCGTACTTCGAGCATTCGTTCCTGGCGCAGCGAATGGGCGCCGAGCTCGTCGAGGGTGAGGATCTCTTCGTCGGCAAGGACGACTGCGTCTACATGAAGACGATCCAGGGGCTCGAGCGCGTCGATGTGATCTATCGCCGCATCGACGACCTCTTCATCGATCCCGAGGTGTTCCTGCCCGACTCGATGCTCGGCGTTCCCGGGCTGATGCGGGCGTGGAAGGCGGGCAACGTCGGCATCGCCAACGCGCCGGGCGCCGGTGTCGCCGACGACAAGGTCGTGTACGCCTGGGTGCCCGACATGGTGCGCTACTACCTGGGTGAGGAGCCCCTCATCCCGAACGTGCCGACGTACCGCTGCATGTACGACGACGAACGCAACCACGTCCTGGCGAACCTCGGCGACCTCGTGCTGAAGCCGGCCAACGAGAGCGGCGGCTACGGCATCCTGATCGGCAACCGGGCGACCGCAGCCGAACTCGACGCTGCCGCGGAATCGATTCGTGCCGATCCGCGGAACTGGGTGGCGCAGCCGATCCTCGACCTCTCGACGGCGCCGACCCTCGTGGCCGATGGCATCGAGCCGCGGCATCTCGACCTTCGTCCGTTCATCCTGACGGGGGAGCAGAGCTACGTCACCGCAGGCGGGCTCACCCGTGTTGCACTCACGAAGGGGTCGCTGATCGTCAACTCGTCGCAGGGTGGCGGCAGCAAGGACACCTGGATCGTCGACACGAATCACGACCCGGTCCACCACCAGACGCAGACTCAGACCCAGTCGGGGGACCGCTGATGGCCCTGTTGTCACGGGTCGCCGATCGGATCTACTGGGCCGCCCGATACGTGGAGCGCGCCGAGGACTCGGCTCGCGTGCTTCGTGCGTACGGCGACGTGCTCGCCGACCTGCCGACGTCATCGACTCGATGGAGTCCGCTCGTCAGCATCTCGGGCAGCGACGTCAAGCTGCCGCCGGTGGCGGGCTCGGACGAAGGTCAGGTCGCCCAGTTCCTCATCGCCGATCGTGAACACCCCAACAGCATCCTGAACACCGTCGAGCACTGCCGGGAGAACCTCCGGACGTGCCGCGAGGTGCTGCCGCGCGAGGGCTGGCAGACGATCAACGACCTCTCCATCTACGTGCGCGGTGCAGCGGTCACCTCGGTCGAGCGGCGTCGGCGCCATCGATTTCTGTCTCGGGTGATCGACGAGAGCCGGCGACTCGATGGCGTGTTGCAGTCGACGATGACCCGCGACGAGGTGTTCGAGATGTGGCGGCTGGGTCGCTACATCGAACGAGCCGACATGACCACCCGTGTCCTCGGTGTTCGTGCGGCGTCGCTGCTCGCGTTGCCGCCTGGCGCCAGCGACGAATTCGCCGAAGTCCAGTGGATGGGCGTGCTGCGCTCGTTGTCGGCGCTGCAGATGTACCAGCGAGCGACGCGTGGCCACATCGACGGCCCGAGCGTCGTCAGATTCCTGCTGTTCGACCACCGCTTCCCGCGTTCGGTCGCCGGCTGTCTTGCCGAGATGCGCACCTCGATCCTGCGTCTGCCCGAATACTCGACGGTGCTCGGCGCCGTCGAGGCCGCCGACCGTCAGCTGCGTCGCAGCCGGCCGGCCGCCGACGACGGCGTCGCGCTCGACGCGGCGATGGACGAAGTACAGGGTGCGCTTGCCCGCCTCAACAGCGTCATGCACGAGCAGTACGTCGTGCACGAGCAGTACGTCGAGCGCTGAGCCGTGAGCGACACACGATGATCGACTCGACCACCAGCGATTCGGGGACACCACCGTCAGCGACCACCAGTGCCGGGGGGATGGGTGCCGCAGCGCTCATCGACTCGATCGCAGGTCTGGCCGACCTCCACATGCGCCAGGTCGACCACGACCGACTGCTCGCCGCCGAGGGTGCCGGCCACATCGTCCACGACCTGCCGCTGCGAGCCGATGGACGCATGGTCGCGCTCGAATCTCGGCCGTGGCGGCTCGATCCGATCCCGCTGGTCATCGACGGCGACGAGTTCGTTGCGCTCGCCGATGGAGCGATCGCGCGAATGCGGATGCTCGAGTCGATCCTCGACGATCTCTACGGCGCGAGGACGCTGCTGAGCGACTCGGTCGTCGATCACGTTGCTCTGTGGGGCAGCCCTCGCTATCGCCTCGCCGCATTCGGCCAGCGACCTCACCGGCGGTGGCTCACGAACTACGCGGTCGACGTGGTCCGCGATGCCGAGGGTCGCTGGCGCGTCGTACGTGACCTGACCGATGCGCCGGCCGGTGTCGGGTACGCACTGCTCGGCCGAGCGGTGGCCGCCCGTGTCCATCGCGACGTGATCTCGCAGCTCCCGGCGGGCCGAGCGCTTCGCTCGCTCGATCCGTTCGCCGATCGGTTGCGTGATGGTCTCGCCGACGTTGCGTTGAACCGCAATCCCCGCATCGTCGTGCTCTCGGGAGGCGTCGACCATCCGTCCTTCGTCGAGCAGTCGTACCTTGCGTCACGGCTCGGTCTGAATCTGGCAGAGGGGGCCGACCTCGTGGTGCGCCAGCGCCGGGTCTGGCTTCGTTCGCTGTCGGGTCTGGAGCCGATCGACGTGATCTTCCGTCGGTTGGAGGACGACCGGGTTGATCCGATGGAGGTGAACGCGGAAGGTGGCGCAGGTGTTCCCGGTCTGCTGCTCGCCGCCAGGTCGCGTGGGGTGAGCATGGCCAACGCGCACGGCAGCGGCGTGCTCGAGGATCCGGTGCTCGGCGAGTACTGGGATGCTGCTGGCGCGTGGCTGACCGGCCGCACGTCGGACTACCAAGGCGTGTGGCCACTGCCGTTCATGCCGGCCGCCGAACGTGCCGAAGGCGAGTGGACCATGTGGCCGTGCTTCGACGGCTCCGGACTGGTCGACCGGGCGATCACGTTGCGTCTCCACCTCGTGGCGAGCGACAAGGGCATCGATGTGCTCCAGGGTGGCAGCGCGCGCGTGATGATCGCCGGTGACGATCCGATCCGGCCGACCGCAGCAACGGCGAAGGATGTCTGGGTGGTCGGCGGCACGGTTGCCCCACCGCTGTTGCGTCGGCGAGAACCGCTTCCGCAGGTCGACCTGATCGCATCGGTCCCGACGCGTGCGGCAGAGGCGCTCTTCTGGGCAGGACGGGCCATGGAGCGCGCCGAGATCCTCGCGCGCTCGATGGAGGTCGTGCTCGACCGCACGAGCGGGCTCGTCGCTGCCGAGGTCGCCGAGCCGTGGGTCGACCACGGGCTCGACATGCTCGCCGTGATCGCCGGCGTGCCGATCGACCGCGGTCTCCAGCCTCGAGCCGGCGCGATCTTCGCATCCGGTGTCGAGGCCTTGGCGAAGCAACTCGGCTCGTTCCTCGCTGAGGCGTCGTCCGTGCGTGACTTCTTCTCGACGACTGCTGGTCGCATGCTCGCGCGCCTTGCCGATTCCCGTGCGCAGTTGCGGTGGATGGTCACCGAGGATGGCTCACCGAACCCGTCGGTCGTCGACATCGCCCGCATCGACGGACGCGCGCTCGAGTCGATCCTCATCGATCTCGCCTCGCTCGTCGGCCTCTGGAACGAGAGTGTCGTCCACGGTCCGGCGTGGCGATTCGGTGAGGTGGGTCGACGCCTCGAACGCGCCTTCGGAGTGATCGATGGACTGCGTGGTGCATTCGGTCTGTACAGCGATGCGACGGTCTTCGATCAGTCCTGGGTCGGCCGTGGGGCAGACGACCATCGCCTCGACTTCCAACGCCAACGCGTCATCGAGCTGATCCTTGCGTCGAACGAGAGCCTCGTTGCGTATCGGCGCCGGCATCGCAGCGACGTCGAGTTCGAGACGGCGCTGCACCTCGTCGTCGCCGACGTCCACAATCCGCGTGCGGTCGCCTCGGCGATTCGCGAGGTTCGTCACCAGGCCGACCGACTCGAGTGGACGCGCGGCGTCGAGGAGTCGACGAAGTTGCTCGACGCGCTCGCGGCAGCATCGTTCGAGTCCGTGGAGTCGACTGCGGCGGTGCTCAACGATGTGTTCGACGGCTGCGACCGGCTCGCTCGCGACGTGGTCGGCTCGTACCTGGCGGCGCCGATCGACCCGCGCATCATGGGGCGGAGCTGACATGCCCGGCCAGCGCTACCGCGTGGTGCACCGCACCGAGTATCTGTACGGCGCCACGATGCTCGACGGGTACAGCGTGGCATGCGTGCTCGCTCGCCCCACGCCTGCACAGACCGTTTCGTCCTCGGTGGTCACCACGTATCCGGCTCCCGACGAGTACGACGAACGCGAGGACGTGTTCGGCAATCGAGTCGTCCAGTTCGGCCTGCATCAGCCGCACGACGGTTTGATCGTCGAGGCCATCACCGAGGCGCGGATCTGGGCGCAGGGCCTTCCGCGCAGCGACGTGGCGTGGGAACGGGTGGCTGCGTCGGTCGCCGGTGCACAGGGGCCGACAGCGCTCGACGTCGCCCCGTTCGTGGCGCCGTCGCGGTTCGTGACCGTCGATCCGAACCGCCTCGACCTGTTCGGCTTGGCGTCGGCATCGTTCACCCCGGGCCGCGGCATCGTCGAGGCGACGACGGGGCTGTGTTCCGAGATCTTCGAGACGTACACGTTCGACCCGTGGTTCACGGAGGTCAGCTCCCCACTCGACGTCGTGCTTCGAGAGCGCCGCGGCGTGTGCCAGGACTTCGCGCATCTTGCGGTCGGTGCCCTGCGCACGATCGGGCTCGCCGCACGTTACGTGAGCGGCTACATCGAGACCGATCCGCCTCCGGGAGAACCGAAGACGATCGGAGCCGATGCATCGCACGCGTGGTGCTCGGTGTGGGTTCCCGACCACGGTTGGCTCGATTTCGATCCGACGAACGGAATCGTGGCTCCCGCGCGTCACGTCACGATCGGGTGGGGGCGCGACTATGCCGACGTCGCTCCGGTGCGCGGCGTCGTCGTCGGACCCTCGTCGTCGCAGTCGTTGTCGGTGTCCGTCGACGTCGCCCGCCTCTGAGGCCGATTCGCACACCTGGCCCACGTGGGCGCGCGGATCGGGGGTGGCGCTGTGACATCGGTCCGCGGGGGAATCCGGCTCTGCTGAACGAGCGTTGAGCCGACAGGATGGAAAAGATGTCGACGACCACGAGGCCAGGGAGCGAGCGCGAGTCGCTGTTGACGCGTCCGTTCCTCGTCGTGACGGCGTCTGCGCTCGTGTTCTTCGTGTACATCGGGATGCTGATCCCGATCGTGCCGCTGTTCATCGAGGGTCCGCTCGGCGCCGGCGAGTTCGGCATCGGCGTCACGGTTGCCGTGTTCGCGATCGCGGCGATCCTCGCCCGCCCCTTCCTCGGGCGGCTCGCCGATCGGTACGGACGCCGTGTGCTCATCGTCGGCGGTGCGGTGCTCGCCGGGCTGAGCGGCATCGCGTCGAGCCAGATCGTCGAGTTCTGGCAGTTGCTCGTGCTGCGAGGAGTGACCGGCATCGGTGAAGCGGCGGTGTTCGTCGGCGCCGCCACGCTGATTGCCGACATGTCGCCGCGGGCGCGACGGGCCGAAGGGGCGAGCTACTTCTCCGTGGCGGTGTTCGGCGGGATCGGGATGGGACCGATCATCGGTGAGGCCGTGCTCGGAGACGACAACTTCGAGCGGGCGTTCGTCATCGCAGGTCTGTTTGCGTTCCTTGCAGCCGGGGTCGCGCTCTTCGCGCCGGCGAGAGTCGAGCCGGCGGAGGTGGTCGACGACTCGATCGCGTCCGCCGCTCCGGCCGAGGGCCGCCGGCGGATCATCCACCCTGCAGCGATCATGCCCGGCCTCGTACTCGCGTCGGGCGTCGCCGCGTTCTCGTCGTTCGGAGCGTTCCTTCCCGACTATGCGCGCTCCGTCGGCCTGGCCACCTCCGGTGGGCTGTTCGCGGTGTACGCACTCGTGTCGGTGCTCGTTCGCATTTTCGGCGCGACGCTGCCGGAGCGACTCGGACCGCGTCGGGCCGTCACGATCGCCCTCAGCAATGTGCTCGTCGGACTCGCGATCCTGGCGTTCTTCCCGACGGTCCCTGCACTCTGGATCGCCGCCGCGTTCGTCGGATTCGGCATGGCGTTCAACTATCCGTCGCTCCTCGCGCTCACCGTCAATCGGGCGAGCGACAGCGACCGGGCCTGGGCTGTCAGCTCGTTCACCATGTTCTTCGAGGTCGGATCGGTCGTCGGTGGCCTACTGATCGGGGCGTTCGCCCAGGCCGTGGGCAAACAGACCGGCTTCCTCGGTGGGGTGTTCTTCTGTGTGGTCGGGCTGTATCTCCTGCGGTATCGCCTCGTGCCGGCGGGCTCGCCCGATGCCGGGCCCACCTACGAGCACAGTCCCGTGACGTACGCGCCCGTCGCCGGCGACTGACGAGCCGAGCCTGACGTTTGCGTTGGGCTCGGATGTGATGTCCGAATTCCGCTAGAGGTCGGGCGTATCGCGGGGCATGATGGTCCGGTGCCGCCGCTCGACCCCGACCAGTGTTACGTCGCCGTGCAGAGCCGCGACCAGCGATTCGACGGCTGGTTCGTCACCGCGGTGCGAACGACTGGCATCTACTGTCGGCCGAGTTGTCCGGCGATCACGCCCAAGCGTTCGAACGTCGAGTTCCACCCCACAGCGGCCGCTGCACAGCAGCGCGGGTTCCGTGCCTGCAAGCGGTGTCGGCCGGACGCATCACCCGGCTCGCCCGAGTGGAACAGCCGCCAGGACGTCGTCGCTCGCGCGATGCGACTGATCGCAGACGGTGTCGTCGAACGCGAGGGCGTCGGTGGCCTCGCCCGTCGACTCGGCTACAGCGAACGTCACCTGAACCGCGTGTTCACCGACGAACTCGGAGCCGGCCCGCTGGCGGTCGCCCGGGCCCAGCGAGCCCACACTGCTCGATTGCTCGTCGAAACGACGTCGCTGCCGTTGACCGACGTCGCATTCGCCGCCGGGTTCGGCAGCGTGCGCCAGTTCAACGACACGATCCGCGAGGTGTTCGCCACGTCACCGACCGACCTTCGTGCGGCGCGCCGACGACCTCCGGCGCCGATCATCGGGTCGGCGACGATCGAGAGTCGCGTTGCCGTTGCCGTACGTCTCCCGGTGCGCACGCCCTTTGCCTCGAACGAGGTGATGTCGTTCATTGGCGAGCGGGCGATCCCCGGCATCGAATCGTGGGATGGCCAGACGTATCAGCGATCGCTCGACCTGCCGGGCGGGATCGGTGTGGTCGCCCTCGGGGCCCACGAAGATCACGTCGCTGCCCGGATCGAACTGTCGTCGTGGGGTGACCTCGGTGTTGCCGTGCAACGGGTCCGTCGGCTGCTCGATCTCGACAGCGACCCGTCCGCCGTCGATGCCGCACTTCGATGCGATCCGGCCATCGCTCATCTCGTCGCTGCCGTACCCGGCCGGCGAGCACCGGCGAGCATCGACCCGTACGAGACCGCGATCCGGGCCGTGATCGGCCAGCAGGTGTCCGTAGCCGGTGCTCGCACCGTCGCTGGCCGGATCGTGAAGGCGATCGGTCGCACGTTCGGTGAGCCGGTCGGTGACGTCACACGGATGTTCCCCCGACCCGACGAACTCGCCGGAGCGCCCGACGAAGCGTTCTCGATGCCCGGCGCCCGGCGTGACACGATCCGACGGGTGGCGGCCGCGGTCGCCCACGGCGATCTCGAACTCGACGTCGGCAGCGATCCTGCTGTTGCCCACCGCCAGCTGCTCGCCCTGAAAGGGATCGGGCCGTGGACGGCCGACTACGTCGTGATGCGCGGCCTCGGTCATCCCGACACGTTCCTCACCAACGACCTCGGCGTACGGCACGCACTCGATCGGCTCGGCCTCGGTGACGAGCTGGGGTCGAGATGGGCGCCATGGCGTTCGTACGCCGTGCATCACCTCTGGGCCAGCCTCGCCGCACCCCCAGTCGAACCCGCCACCCGATCGAAAGCAGAACGATGATGTCCGAACTCTTCAGCGCCGTGATCGACAGTCCGGTCGGGTCGCTCACCATCGTGGCGAGCAACGACGGTCTGCGAGCGATCCTGTGGCCCGACGACGACCCGGCACGGGTGCGACTCGACGCGACGACCGATCGCCCGGATCACGCAGTGATCGCGATGACGACTGCTCAGCTCGACGAGTACTTCGACGGCAAACGCAGCGAGTTCGACCTACCCCTCGACGCCGTGGGCACCGAGTTCCAGCAGGCTGCGTGGATCGCGTTGCGCACGATCCCGTACGGCACGACGGTCAGCTACGGCGAGCAGGCCGAGCGGATGGGCGACCGTCGCAAGGCTCGGGCGGTCGGCGCAGCCAACGGACGCAACCCGATTTCGATCGTCGTCCCGTGCCACCGCGTGGTCGGAGCGAACGGCGCCCTCACCGGATTCGCCGGAGGCACCGACATCAAGGCCTGGCTCCTGGCCCACGAACAACGCCACACGGCGTAACCGGTCAGGCGCGGTTGCGGGCGGCGGCCGACTGGGCTTTGCGGGCGCGGTCGGCTTCCTTCTTGGCGGCTTTCGCCTCGGCGCGCTTGGCCTTGATTGCGGCCTGATCTTCGGGTGAGCGCTTCGAGGTGTCGATCAGCGGGGCGATCGTGACCTCTTCGGCCTTCGGGAGTGCGACGAGTTCGTCAGACTTCAGCAGGTCGCGGATGATCGCCGACGCAGGCGCCTCTCCGGCCACGGTGGCCGCGAGCATGATGCGGGTGACCGCCACGCCGTGACGCTCGGCGATGCCGGGCAGCACGTCCTTGAGCTGGTCGGTCGACGGGTTGTCGGCGTGGTCGCCGAGCTCCTTGATGCAGTCGGCCAAGCACAGGTCGGAGATGATCGCTGCGATCGCCTCCATGTCGCCGTTGATGCGGCCGGCCTTGACTGCGGTACGTACACCGTCGGGCGTCGCCGCCTCGACGAAGGAGTCGAGCCCCTCACGATGGTCGTCGTCGAGCGCCTCGATCGCCGTGGCGAGTTCGTCGTCGGTGGCGGCCTTGAAGGAGCGGTCGAGCAATCCGAGCGCCTGCATCCGGTTCTTCGTCTGATTCACGTCGTTCGACGCTATCTGGGTGGGTTGATGGAACAGGCCATGACGTAGGCGCCAGGCAGACCGGGCAGCACGACCTGGGTCGGTTCACCATTCGTTGCCAGGTGGAGCTCGATCAGGTCGCCCTGGCCGAACGCGGGTCCGCACCAACCGTCTGGATCGGTCTGCTCGACGATGCCGACCTCCGACGGGAGGAACGTGCGCGATTCGCACGGTCGGCGAACGAGATGCACGAGCACGTTCTCCGCCGGTGACTCGCGCACGTAGGTCACGCTGTCAGCGGTGGCATCGACCCAGCGCATCGAGCCATTCCGGAGCGCTGCGCTGTCTCGTCGGAGCTCGATCAGCGTGCGGAGCTCGCTCAGGAACCGCCCGTCGCCGTCGCTGTCCATCTCGTCGAGGTCTGCGAGCCGCTCCCACGGGAACGGCACGCGGGTGGTGTCGATCGAGTCGCCTTCGCAGCCCACCTCGACGCCGGCGAACAACGTCGGCACACCTGGCATCGTCAGCAGCGCGGTCAATCCGATCATGTGGCGCACGAGATCCCCGCCGACGACGGTGCGGAAGCGGGCCGTGTCGTGCGAATCGAGCATCGTCATCGACGCTTGCTGGGCGTCCCACGACACGTTCGCGGACAGTTCGCGCATGGACTCGACGAGACCGTGTCCGTCGAGATCGATCAGCTCGACTGCCGCCATCAACGAGACCGGACCCGGGTCCTTCAGCCATGCCCACAGCGGACGGGTGAACCATTGGTAGGCCATCACGCCGTGCCAGCCCGTGCCGTCGAGGTCGTCGCCCGCGTCGTAGCAGTGCTCGGCGACGAGCCACCGCCCACCTCTCCCGTCGTCGCCCTGCGAGTCCATGGTCGCTCGGGCGGCGCGGGCGACTGCGTGGTTGTCGTCGTTCGCGCCGAACCTGGCGGTGGTGTTCGCGCAGTCGACGCGCCACCCGTCGAGTTCGAACGGCGCCCCCAGATAGTGGGCGACCACGGATCGGTCACCGTCGTAGAAGCGTTCGCGCAGGGCTGCGCCACGGTGGTCGAGTTTCGGCAGCGACCGAACTCCGTGCCACGCCACGTAGCCGAATGGCTCGGCGTCGTCGAAGAAGTAGAACCCCCGCTCGACGGCGTCGGGATCGGCCGATGCCACCTCGAACCAGTCGTGGTGCGCTCCGGTGTGGTTGAGCGTGATGTCGCCGATCACTCGGATGCCCCGCCCGTGCGCCGCCGACACGAGCGATGCCAGCGCATCGTCGCCGCCGAGCGCGGGGTCGACGTGGTCGAACGTCGACGCGTCGTAGCGGTGCATCGATCCGGCCGGGAAGAACGGCGTGAGGTAGATCAGCGTCACGCCGAGATGATCGAGATGGTCGAGGTGGGCTTCGACACCGGCCAGGTCGCCGCCGTACCAGTGCCGCGCCCGGATGCCTGGCGTGTCCTCGACCGGCTCGTCCCACGCTCGTGGAATCGCCCAGTCGGGTGTGGGCCGAGCGGCACCGGAGTCGGCGAACCGGTCGATGAAGATCTGATAGCCGACCGTGCCTGCGAGCCACTCCGGCGGGGGAGTGGAGCCCGCCGTGGTTCCCGGAGGCCCGGGCTCGGGGGACCAGGCGGAGAGCCGGAAGTCGGCGTCGTCGGTGACGTCGCGGTGGAACGTGCCGGCGCCGTTCACCCAGCAACGTCCGAGGTCGCCGCCGTCGAGCAGCCACCGGTATGGCGTGACCGGATTGTGCAGCAGGAGGTCGGCGCTCCACCAGGTTGCGCCGTGCTCGTGGCGGTCGATGAGTGCCTCGACGATCGATGGTTCGGCGTCGGGCGTCGACCGCAGCCGGACCCGAGTGGTGCCGCACGCGTCGGGCACCCGGAGCCGGACCCGCACGCTGGAGCCCAGGCTTCGCTCCGGTGCGGTGACGTAGGTGGACGACCCGTCGTGGTGGGGTTCGTGCGCGAGCGCCCAGCCTGTCTTTTCGGGTCGGGTCCGGAAAGACG
Source organism: Ilumatobacteraceae bacterium (assembly GCA_963741755.1). Classification (GTDB taxonomy): domain Bacteria; phylum Actinomycetota; class Acidimicrobiia; order Acidimicrobiales; family Ilumatobacteraceae; genus Sva-07. Next base: position 151,463 of record CAVUJG010000004.1, read on the forward strand.
GGGTCGGGGTCATTCCTTGACGGCGCCGGAGGTGAGGCCGGAGACGATGAAGCGCTGCAGGAACAGGAACAACAGCACGACGGGGATCGCGCCGATCAACGAGCCGGCGGCGAACGGTCCCCACCGGTTGTCGAAGCCGGCGCGGACGTATCCCGACAGGCCGACGGCGAGCGTCTTGTTGTCCTCGCCGAGCATGACGCTGGCGACGAGGAACTCCGCCTGGGTGGTGATGAACGACAGCAGCCCGATCACCGCCAGCACCGGGGTGGCGAGCGGCAGGATGATCTTGTAGAAGATCTGGAAGTGCGTGCAGCCGTCGATCTTCGCGGCCTCGTCGAGCGTGCCGGGGATCGTGTCGAAGAAACCTTTGATCAGGTAGGTGTTCACGCCGAGCGCGCCGCCGAGGTAGATGAAGATCAGCCCCCACGACGACCCGAGCCCGATCGCCGGGAACAGCCCCTTGATGCGGGTCATGAACAGGAACAGCGCGACGACCGCCAGAAGGTTCGGGAACATCTGGATCAACAGCAGCGACAGCAGCCCGGGGCGGCGTCCCTTGAACCGCAGGCGGCTGAACGCGAACGACGCGAGCGCCGCCATGGCCACGGTGAGCACGGCGGTGGTGGTGCCGATGAACATCGAGTTGCGGAACCACGACCAGAACGGGGGGTGCCCCGGGTCGCTCATCAGCGCCCGGAAGTTGTCGAGCGTGGGATCCGTCGGGATCAGGCTCTGCGAACTGAGGTTGCCGTCGGTGAACGCCGCCGAGATGACCCACATCACCGGGAAGAGCGCGAACACCAAGGCCACCCACGCCACGACGTGACGCCAGCCGGTGGTGCGGAACACCTTGCCCATCGACGGCTTGTTGTATTCGAACGCCGGCGCTTCGGGTTCGTAGGCCTGCGTGACGGCGTTCATCGCATCTCCTCGAGGGATCGGGTGGCGCGGAAGCTGAACGCGGAGATCGTCGCGACGATCAGGAAGATCACCAGCGACACCGCAGCGGCGAAGCCGTAGTCGACGCCGCCACCACCGGCGAACGCGATCTTGTAGACGTACGAGATGAGGATGTCGGTGCGGCCGGCGTCACTGCCGGGCACTGGGGGACGTCCCTCGGTGAGCAGGTAGATGATGTTGAAGTTGTTGAAGTTGAAGGCGAAGCTCGCCACGAGCAACGGTCCGACCGCCACGAGCAACAGCGGCAGGGTGATCAGCCGGAACGCCTTGAACCCGCCGGCTCCGTCGACAGCGGCGGCCTCGGTGAGGTCGGACGGGATGCTCTGCAGCGCCCCGGTACACACGAGGAACATGTACGGGAACCCGAGCCAGGTGTTGACGAGCAGGATCGAGACGTAGGGGAGCCACTGGCCGTCGAGCCACGCCAGGTTCGTGCCGAGCCAGCGGTTGATCACGCCGAACTGCTGATTGAGCATGCCGCGCCACACGAGGGCGGTCATGAAGCTGGGGATCGCGTACGGGATGATGATCAGGCTGCGGTACCAGCGTCGCCCGAACATCCGCTCGTCGTTGAACACGAGCGCGAGGAGCAGGCCGAGGCCGAACGAGAGGATCACCGAGAACAGCGAGAACAGGATCGTCCACACCAGGACGCGGAAGAACACGTTGCGGGTGTCGTTGTCGTTGATGAGCCGGTTGTAGTTGTCGAACCCGACCCCTGCCCGCCAGCCGGGCACGAGCGCATCGCCGTCCTCGCTGACGAACTGCCCGTTCTCGATCGTGTAGGTCGTGTTGGTCGACGAGTCGAAGATGGTGTCGGTCTCGGGGTCGTAGACGCGAGTCTGGGTCTTCGCGAACGCGGCGCCGAAGCCGTCGTTGGCGATCTCGCCGCTCGGTCCCGGCACGATCAAGGCGTTGACCTCGCCGACGCGGTCGTTGGCCTGCCCGGTGTTGAGTGCGACGAATCCTTCGATGGTCTCGCGTCGGCCGTCGTCGATGATGTCGGCGTCGTCGATCGGGGTGAGGCCGTCGGCCGTCCCGATGAAGCGCTCGCCGTCGGGGTTGGTCAGGAGGAAGACCAGCTCGCCGCCGGGGTTGGCCTCGGCGAGGATCTGCAGGTCGTAGCGGATCGACTCGGCGCCGGCGCTGATCGAGTTGGCCTCGATCCGCTCGATCGCGGTCTCCTTGTTGAGGTTGTTGCCGGTTCCGTAGTTCGTCGTGGAGATGTAGACCAGGTAGAAGATCGGATAGACGGCGAAGACCAGCAGGAACAGCGTGCCCGGTAGGAGGTACTTGGCCGGGATGAAGTGCCGCTTGGAGATGTAGACGACGTCGATGACGACGAGCGCCACGATCGCCGAGATGGCGAGCCCGTAGTCGGGCTTGTCGAACATCGTCGGCAGCGATGCGATGACGACCGCATTGAGCAAGCCGAGCAGCAGGTACTTGACGATCAGTCCGAGCGACGCCCCGTACCGAGGGCCGGTCGGCATCTGCAACGGCGGCATGCCGTCGTAGTAGCTCTCCTGATCAGGCAGCGTCGTGGTGCCGCCGCCGGACGCGCCGCCCCGAGAGGAGGCTGTCCCGCCTTCGCGGGACGCCTCCTCTCGGGGATCGGCGGTGTTCATCCGAAGATCAGCCTTCCGCGATCTTCTCGCGGATCTGGGCGGCAGCGTCGGTGAACGCCTGCACCGGATCCGATCCGGTGAAGATCAGCGAGTAGGCGTCGGTCCAGCTCTCCCAGACCGCCGACATCTCGGGGATGGCGGGCAGCGGGGTTCCGAGCTGACCGGCAGCGCCGAAGCCCTGGATGATCGGGTCGCTCGACACCTGGTCGTAGGCGCTGAGCATGGCCGGCGGGCGTCCGCCCGCTTCGTACAGGGCGAGCTGCACCTCTTCGGTGTTGAGGTAGTCGACCATGAAGGTCGTCGCCAGGTCGGGGTTCTCGCTGAACGCCGACTGCATGAAGCCCTGGACACCCACGAACACCTCGGGGGTACCACCCGCCACCGGCGGGATCGGCTCGACGACGAAGTTGATGCCGGCGTCGGTGAAGCCACCAACGGCCCACGGGCCGGTGATCGCGAACGGCGCCTTGCCGGTCGAGAAGGACTCGTTCATGATGTCGTAGCTGACATCCTTCGAGATCAAGCCCGAGTTGCTCCAGTCGGCGAAGTTCTGCGCGGCCACGAGGCCACCTTCGGAGTCGATGCCGACGTCGTCGGCGTTGTAGGTGCCGTCGTCGTTCTGACCGAACACGTAACCGCCAGTGGCGCTGAACAGCGGGTAGTTGTGGAACGGGTCGCCCGGATCCTGCTGGACGGCGAGGGGCACGTCGACGGTGCCGTCGGCCTGCAGCGCGAGCGCCGTGGCCGCGAGGTCCTCGAACGTGGCCGGGGCCTCGGGGACGAGGTCGACGTTGCGGATGAGGGCGATGTTCTCGATGGCGTACGGCACGCCGTAGAGCGCACCGTCGTACGTGAACGCCTCGATGGCGACGTCGGCGTAGAGGTCGGCGTCGGCGCCGAGGTCGATCGGAGCGATCACGCCGTTGGAGACGAGTTCGCCGAGCCAGTCGTGGGCGCCGGTGACGATGTCGGGGCCTTCACCGGCGGGGCCGGCGATGCTGAGCTGGTCGCGGATCTGGTCGAAGGGAACCTCGACCACTTGGACGGTGATGCCTTCCAACTCGCCGAACTCGGCGGCGATCGGCTCGAGCACGGGGGCGCGAGTGTCGTCGGCCCAGATCACGAGATCGGCGTCGCCGCGGGCGGGGGCCTGGTACTCGGTGGTCTCGGGGGTGGTTTCCTCGGGTGCCTCGGTGGTTTCCGTGGCGTCCGTCGTCTCCGAACCCTCGGTGGTCTCGGTGGCGTCGGTGTTCTCGGTGGATGAATCGCTCGAGTCGTCGCTACCGCACGCGGCGCCCACCAGGGCGGCTACGGCGGCGAAGGCGATCAAGCGGCGTGATGCGCGCATGGTGTCTCCCCCTCAGGAGGTGATGTGCCGACAGGTGTCGGCGAGGTGGTTGGTGGATTCACGGTGTTCGTGGTTCGCCCCTCGCAGCAGTCTTCACCCGTGGGCGATGATTGACAAGCGGGAGGATCTCCATCGTTCACATTACGGAATCTTCCTCGGGTCTGCAAGAAATTTGCAGCGATTCTTCCATTTCTTGCACGCGACGCGTACAGTCCGGAAGATGCGGATCCGACTTCAGGACGTCTCGACGCTCGCCGGGGTCAGTGAGGCGACCGTCAGCCGGGTGATGAACGGCAAGGACGGCGTCCGCGCCTCCACTCGCGATCGTGTGCTGCACGTGCTCGCGGAACTCGGTTATGCGCCGGACTCGTTGCGTTCGAACCCACGCGTGGGTGTGATCGGGTTGATCGTGCCCGAGTTGGACAACCCGATCTTTCCCAAGTTCGTGCAGACGGTCGAAGCGCGTTTGCTCTCGAGTGGGTACCTGTGCGTGCTGTGTTGTGCGACCAGGGTGGGCGCCACCGAGGACGACTATCTCGACTCGCTGATCGCGCACCGGGTCGCCGGCGTGATCGTGGTGTCGGGACGTCACGCCGACACTCGCGCCGACCACGGGATCTACGACGAGATCACGCGACGCGGCATCGGTCTGGTCACGATCAACGGCGCGATGGTGCCGGACGAACCCGGGGCGCTTGCGGTGCCGAGCGTGTCGACCGACGATCACGCAGCGACCGTGACGGCGTATCGCCACTTGAGTGAGCTGGGTCACGAACGCATCGGGCTGCTGATCGGCCCCACCTGCTACACCCCGGTGCAGCGCAAATTGGCGGGCTTCCTGGATGCTGCACGCGGCGCTGGAGCGACGGGCGACCTCGACGATCGGGTGATCGAGACCATCTTCACACTCGATGGCGGGTTCACCGGGGCACAACGTCTGCTCGACCTGGGCATCACGGGCATCGTGGCGGCGAGCGACATGATGGCGCTCGGCGCGATTCGTGCGGTGCGAGAGCGCGGCCTCGCGGTTCCGGCGGACGTGTCGGTCGTCGGCTTCGACGACACCGAGCTGATGCGTTTCACCGACCCGCCGCTCACCACCGTGCACCAGCCGGTCAGTCGCATCGTCGACCATGCCGTCGACATCTTGTTTGCCCAGCTCGACGGCCAGCCATTCGAACGCGCCGAGCGCCTGCTGCCCGGTGAGCTGATCGTTCGGGGAACGACCGCACGGGTTTCGTCGCTCGTCGCATCGGGCTCGTCCGGGCAACGCGGCCACCGTTTGAGCTAACGTCTGCGATCACGTGGTCGAGGGGGACTGCGCTCAGCGACTGCTCCGCACGGCGGGGCCCCAGGAGGAAAATTCGTCATGGCAACAGTTCAGCTCGCCGGCATCAACAAGGTCTACGAGAACGGCTACCACGCGATCCACGACCTGGATCTCGAGATCGCCGACAAGGAGTTCCTGGTGCTCGTCGGCCCGTCGGGCTGCGGCAAGTCGACAGCGCTGCGCATGATCGCCGGGCTCGAGACCATCACCGGCGGCACGATGAAGATCGGTGACAAGGTCGTCAACGAAGTCGAGCCCAAGGACCGCGACATCGCCATGGTGTTCCAGAACTACGCGCTGTATCCGCACATGAGCGTGTACGACAACATCGGGTTCGCGCTCAAGCTCGCCAAGGTGCCCAAGGACGAGATCGACTCCCGCGTCCGCAAAGCCGCCGCGATCCTCGAACTCGAGGAGAACCTCGACCGCAAGCCCGGTCAGCTGTCCGGTGGTCAGCGCCAGCGCGTAGCGATGGGCCGCGCCATCGTGCGCCAGCCGGCTGCGTTCCTGATGGACGAGCCGCTGTCGAACCTCGACGCCAAGCTGCGCGTGCAGATGCGTGCCGAGATCGCCGCCCTGCAGCGCGAGCTCGCCGTCACCACCGTGTACGTCACGCACGACCAGATCGAGGCGATGACGATGGGCGACCGCGTTGCGGTGCTCAAGGATGGTTACCTCCAGCAGGTCGACACGCCCCAGAACCTCTACGACCATCCCGTCAACGTGTTCGTGGCCGCCTTCATCGGCTCACCGTCGATGAACCTCTTCGAAGCGCACGTCAAGCTGTCCGGAGACGTCGGCACCATCACGCTCGGCTCGCACGTGCTCGCGCTGTCCACGGAGTGCCTCGTCAAGTATCCCGGCCTCCGGAATTACGACGGTCGAACGGTCATTGTCGGGATCCGCCCCGAGGACTACGAAGACGCCGAGCTCGCGCCCGAAGTGCCCGAGTCCCAGTGGATCACCTCGAAGGTCACGCTGCTCGAAGCGCTCGGTTCGGAGATCATGGCGCACTTCCACGTCGACGCTCCTCGGGTCGACTCCGGCGACCCCGATGCTGTCGAGGAGAAGGCGGGCTCCGGCCAGGCCAACGCCGTTGGTCGATTCAACCCGAGGTCCACAGCCCGCATGGGCCAGGAGATCCGGATCGCGATCTCGACGGAGAACATGCACTTCTTCGACATCGAGACGCGCCAGTCGATCGAGGCCTGACCGACGGTCAGGCTCTCAGGATCGCCGCGGTCGCGCCGCAGGCCAGTATCCACACACCTGCGCTGATGAGCGCTGGGCGCGGTCCGATCCGTCGCAGTGCCGGGAGGTGGACCGACACGCCGATGGCGAACAGCGCGGCGGTGAACAGCACTCGTTCGAGATCGGACGCGCCCTCGACGACGCCGTCGGGGATCACTCCCGTCGAACTCACGACGCTGGCCAGGATGAAGAGTGCCACGAACCCGGGAACGAGTCCGCGGACGCGGGCCACCCCCGTCGGACGCTCCACGTGGTCGCGTCGGGGCGCCAGGCTGGTTCCCGCCAGGATTGCCAGAACGGGGACGAGGAGCAGCACGCGGACCAGCTTCACGGGGATCGCCGACGTGAGCGCCACGTCGCCGACCGTTGTCGACGCGGCGACGACCTGGCCGACGTCGTGCACCATCATCCCGATCCAGATGCCGAGGTCGCGATCGTCCAGACCGATCCAGGGGCCGATGGCGGGCAGGGCAAACGTTGCGATCGTGCCGATCAGGGTGACCGTGGCGATCGCATAGGCGGTGTCCTCCTGCTTCGACTCGATCGTGGTGCCGGCCGCAGCAACTGCCGATGCGCCACAGATGGCCGTGCCGATGCCGAGCAGGGCGGACAGCTTCCGCCCGAGCAGCAGCCGTCGGCCGATCCATACCGTGGAGAACAGCACCGCCAGCGACACCACGATCGTCAACGTGAGCGTGACCACCCCGAGGTCGGCGATGTCGTCGAGGGTGATGCGGAAGCCGAGCAGCACGACGCCGGTGCGCAGTGCGTGGCGGCCGATGATCGGCACCGGAGAGCTGTCTCCGAGACGGATGAACGGCGAGGCGATCAGACCGAGCAACAGCGACACCGCGATCGGCGACGGTGCCCCGTCGAGGTCGCCGATCAACGTGGCCGCCACGGTGCCCGCCGCGATCAGGACCGCGGCCTGCCACCACGTTCGGATGTTCATGGTCGGTCCCGACGCCCGGTGGGCGTCAGGGGGTCCAGCGCGGCTTGAGGGGGGCGTGGTCGATGTTCGGCAGCACGTGCTCGGCGACCAGGTCACATTCCGCGATGTGGGGATAGCCCGACAAGATGAACGCGCCGATGCCGGCCTCCTGGTACGCCCGGAGCTTCGCCAGCACCTGGTCGGGATCGCCGACGATCGCCGCGCCGGCCCCGCTCCGTGCCCGTCCGACGCCGGTCCACAGGGCCTCCTCGACGAAACCGTCGTCGGCGGCCGACTCGCGCAGCGAGGCCTGGCGTTGGACCCCCACGGACGCAGCGTCGAGCGACTTGTTGCGGATCGCGTCGCCGGTGTCGGCGTCGAGACGTGACACGAGCCGCTCGGCGGCGGCGCGTGCCTCGGCCTCGGTCTCCCTGACGATCATGTGGGCACGCAGGCCGTAGACGAGGGAGCGGTCGTAGCGCTCGTTCGCGAGGGCGGTCATCTCGTCGACCGTCGCCGCGACGTTGCCGACGGTGTCTGGCCACGTGAGGAACACGTCGGCCTCGGCGGCGGCGACGTCCTTGGCAGCGGGGGAGAAGCCGCCGAAGTACATCGGGGGACACGTCCCGCTGACCGTGCTCGCCCGCGGTGGGTCGAGCGTCAGGTCGACGAACTCGCCGTGAAAATCGATCGACTGGCCGTCGAGCAACTGCCGCAGCACCTGCATCCACTCGCGCGTGCGCTGGTAGCGCGGTGATGATTCCATCTCCTCTCCAGGGATGTCGGAGGAGATGATGTTGATGCAGAGGCGGCCGTTCGCGAACTGGTCGATCGACGCGAGCTGACGCGCGAGCTGCGGCAACCACATCTCACCCATGCGGACCGCGAGGAGCAGGTTGATCTGCTCGGTGTGGGTGGCGATCGCCGCGGCGAAGGCGGTCGAGTCGATGCCGAGGGTGTACCCCGACGGCAGCAGCACGTTGTCGAAGCCATTGCGGTCGGCGGTCCGGACGATGTCGGAACAGTGTGCCCAACTGCTCGCAAGCGTCGGGTCGGGAACGCCGAGGAACTCGTAGTCGTCGTCGCACAGGGCGCTGAACCACGAGATCTCGGGAACGCCGGGTCGATCGGTGATGCTGCTCATGGCAGAGGTACTCCTTCGGAGGCCTGGATGATGGCGTACACGTCGGTGCGGGTGAGCTCGACGTCGAGGGCGGCGAGGGTGCCGGCAATTCGTGCGGGGTTCTGTGAGCCGATGATCGCCACCGGTGCCGCGGGGTGTGCCAGCACGAAGGCGACGGCAACGGTGGCCCGGTCGACGCCTTCGCGTGCGGCGAGCGAATCGAGCACGTCGAGCAACTCGGGTCGCACACCGTCACCGGTGGCGAGGCGTCCGCCCGCAAGCGGACTCCACGCGAGAGCAGCCGTCGCCGAGTGCATGCACGCGTCGAAGGTGCCGTCGCGCATCGGGTCGAGGTGCAGTGCCGAGTACTCGGGCTGGTTCGACGCGATCGGGAACGGCAGATGTGCGGCGAGTGCCGCCACCTGCGCCGGGGTGTGGTTCGACACACCGACCTCGCGGATCTTGCCCTCGTCGCGCAGGGCGGCGAGCGTGGCGGCGACGTCGGCTGGATGGGTGAGCAGGTCCGGGCGGTGGATCTGGTAGAGGTCGATCACCTCGACGCCCATGCGTTGCAGCGACGCCTCGCACGCCGAGCGGAGGTAGGCGGGCGACGAGTCGTAGGGCACGGGTGGAGCGATGCCACCCTTGGTCGCGAGCACCATCCGGTCTCGCAGGTGTGGTGCCACCTGGAGGACTCGTCCGAGGTTCTCCTCGACGGTGCCGAAGCCCGTTCCGCCCCAGTCGAAGCCGTAGACGTCGGCGTTGTCGACGAGGTTCATTCCGGCGTCGAGTGCGGTCTCGAGCAGCGCCTGCGCCGTGGCCACGTCAGGATTCGTGTAACGCCACAATCCGAACGAGAGCGGCCCGACGGGTGGCAGCGATCCGATCGAGCGCGGCTGGGTCTGGACGAGGTTCACCTGATCAACCTAGTGGCCGGCGGCGGACCGAGCGGCGGTGATGACCTCGCTCGATCAGCCCTTCACCGATCCGGCAAGGATCCCGCGGACGAAGTAGCGCTGGAGGGAGAAGAACACGATCAGCGGGATGAAGGCCTGGACGAACGCTCCTGCGGGGAGGATGCTCTCGTTGCGTCCGAAGTCACCGGCGAGGTTGGCGATCACGATCGTCGTGGGTTGCTGGCTCGCGTTCGCGCCGATCACGGTGTTGGCGATCAGGTAGTCGTTCCAGGTCCAGAGGAACTGGAAGATCGCGAACGCGGCGAGTACCGGCACCGACAGCGGCAGGACCAGTCGCCAGAAGATGGTGAAGTGGTTGGCGCCGTCGATGCGCGCGGCCTCGAACAGATCTTTGGGCAGACCGCTGATGTAGTTGTGCAGTAGGAAGATCGCGAACGGCATCGCGAAACCGGTGTGGGTCAGCCATGCAGACGTCGTGGTGCCGGCCAGATCGAAGTCGGGGATCAGCACGATCGTCTTGTCGAGAAGCGGCAAGGTGAGGCTGGCGCCGCTGACGTACAGCTGCAGCAACGGGATGAGCGCCACCTGGAGCGGGATCGCCAGGAGTGCAACCGTGCCGATGAACAGGGGTTTGCGACCCTTGAAGTCGATCCATGCGAAGCCGTAGGCGGCGAACGCGGCGATCGCGATGGGAATGATCGTCGCCGGGATCGCGATCGCGGCAGAGTTCAGCAGCGACCGTCCGAGGCCCGCCCGGGCGCTCAGAATCTGGTCGTAGTTGTCGAGCGTCAACTCGCTCGGCACGACCTTCCACCAGCCGGTGTTGCGCTGGCCGTCGCGTGAGCGGAACGAGTTGACGAGCAGCCCGAGTGTCGGGATGCTCCAGACGATGACCAGGAGCCACAAGATGCCGGTCGGAATCGACCGGAGGAAGTTGTACGCACGGTCGACGAAACTGGACGACTTCTTGCCGGCTGGCTGTCCACTCGTGGAGCGGACCGGTGTGGTGGTGGTCACTGTTCAGCTCTCCCTCTGCATGCGACGGATGTTGTAGATCATGATCGGGAGCACCGCGAGGAAGATCAGGATCGCCAGTGCGGCTCCCTTGCCCCGGTTGGTGAATCCGAAGGCCTCCTGGAACATCTGGTTGGCCAGCACCTGTGAACCGAACTGGCCGTTGGTCATCACCTTGACGATGTCGTAGACCTTCATCACGCCCACGATCAGGGTGGTGACGACGACACCGATGGTGGTCGCGATCTGCGGCAAGGTCACTCGCCAGAAGACCTGGCTCGTTGTGGCCCCGTCGATCTTGGCTGCTTCGATGAGCTCCGTCGGTACTGCCTTGATGGCTGCCGAGAGGATCACCATCGAGAAGCCCGTCTGGATCCAGATCATCACCACCATCAGCCAGAAGTTGTTGTACGGCGTCTCCTGGACGAAGAAGACCGTCTGCCCGGCGATCTCACCGTTGGGCAGGGTCTGGAATCCGCCGACCCCACCGCCGATGATGCCGGTGAAGCGGATGAAGAACCAGCCGACGAGCAAGATGGCGATCCCCGGCACGACTGCCCGTGCAGGCCCGTATCTCACCAACATTCGTGCCACCACCATGAAGAGGCCGACGAGCACGAGAGCCAGGAAGATCGTGACGATGAGGGTCGGGAGGCCCGACCCGGTCGAGAGTCGTCCGAGGCCGATCCACAACGCGTTGAGGACACCGGTCTGCTCGGTGGAGGTGTCGCGGGCGGTGTACACGAATCGCCAGATGATCGATGCGCCCACGAGCGAGATGGCCATCGGCATGAAGATGATGGACTTGGCGATGCGTTCGCCGCCTCGTTGATCGGCGAGCACGGCGATCGCCAGGCCGAGAGCGGTCGAGGCGAACGTGACCACGACGACCCACCAGAGGTTGTTGATCAGGGTGCCGCGCATGGCCGTGAAGGCGCCGAAGGCGACGAGCAGGAGCCCGAACACCAGCGGCGCGACGGTCGGGTTGCCGATCTCGACGGCTCGTCCCGTGCGGCGCTTCATCACCACGCCGATGACGACGGCCATCGCAAGAATCGCGACCCCCAGCAGGAACGGGACGCTCGTGAACATGTTGGTCCAGTTGTCGAGGTCGAGGCTGGCCGGATCGCTGAAGATCGATCCGTAGTTCTCGAGACCGACGAACTCGACGGAGTCTCGGTCGAACAGTGACAGATACGCGGTGCGGATCGCGGGGATGACGAGCATCACGGCGATGAACGTCAGCGCGGGGCCGATGAAGATGACCGCTCGGGACCGGTTGTCGATCCTCGCTCGTCGCACGAGGTCAGGGTTCGTGCTCATCCCGAGCCGCACTCCGATCAGGAGGGCGGGGATCAGCGATGCGACCACCGACGTGATCGGTGATCCTTCTCCGAGAGAGGCTGCGCCCCACGCGCCGAGCACCCATCCCAGGGCGCCACCGATCAGTGCGCCGCCGAGTGGCGGGTGGTGGCGCAAGTGGCTCAATCCGGCGCCGAGCCCGGCCAGGACGATCGTGTAGACGGCGATGGCGAGCGGATCGAGGCCCGGCTGGTAGGTCTCGCGGATCACGAGGCCGATGACGATCCCGATCGCGGCGCTGCCACCGATTGCGATCGATCGTCGGCGGGCGGGGTCGTCCGTACGTGCGAGTGCCAGTCCGAGGGCGCCGAACGAGGCCGCGCCGGCCAGCGGCCCGATGACCCAGGTCAGGAACCCCGTTCCGGACCCGATGGTGACCAGGTTGCCGTGGAGCGTGATTCCGACGATGGTGCCGACGATCGCGTAGACGATGGTGCTGAAGGTCAGCCACTTCGGACGCACCAGGTCGAAGAGGAGGTTGGCGCCGATCCAGAGCCCGGCGCTGGCGCCGACGGCGATCACGACCGTGGTCACGGTGGTGCGGATCTTGGGCTCGACGAAGGCCCAGTAGATGAGTCCGAGCACGACGACGAAGCCGAAGCCGATCCTGACGAGCTCTCGCGTAGTCAACGAGGACGCTCGTCGCCTGATGTCGGAGCTCGGTTTCTCGGCGCCTGGCGTGCTCTCGTCGGACTCCGACCGTTGCAGCGTTTCCACGTCGTGACCCCCCTGTGGTCCTCGTTCCCCGGTATTCGATCCCCCCGGAGTTCTCTCGAAAAAACAACGGGGCACCGACACCATAGTGTCGATGCCCCGTCGGGTGTTAGGTGGCCCGGACTTCCGGGTCAGTTGTTCGTGATCAGTTCGGCCAGGATGCCTCGATGGTGGCAGCGGCCTCTTCGGCCGTGATGTCACCGTTGACCAGTGAGGTGCCCTCCGTCCAGAAGGTGCCGGCGCCGACATCGGCGGGCATCAGGTCGGATGCGTCGAAGCGGGCGATCTGCGATGCACCGAGGATCTCGAGGAAGCTCTGCTCCAGCGCCTGGTAGACCGATGGGTCCTGACCCTGGGCTGCCGAGAGGTAGCCGGACAGGCCGCCACCGACGGCTTCGGTCTGGTTCTTCTGACGGATCTCCGCGTACTCAGCCGTCGCGATGTAGTTCATCACGGCCATGGTTGCGGGGTCGTCGTTGAACGCAGCGGCAAAGATGCCGGCGGTCAGCACGGGCTTGTCGCCGTTGACGTCCGGGAAGTAGAAGACGTCGACCGCGGTCGGGTCCTCAGGATCGGCGAACGTGGTGCCCTCCGGGAACAGGCCGGCGTAGAAGTTCGCCTGACGGTGCATGAAGCACTGTCCATCGACGAGCGGCTGGCCGTTGTCCTGGAACGCCGTTGCGGCGATCGAACCGCCGGACGCGAACACGTTCTCCGGTGTCCACAGGTCGACGACGGTCTGCATCGCCGTGACGATCTGAGGATCGTCGAACGGGATCTCGTGGTTCACCCACTGGTCGTAGACGTCGGCGCCCGCCTGGCGGAGCACCATGTCCTCCACCCAGTCGGTGAAGGTCCAGCCGGTCGCCTGGCCGGACTCGATGCCCACGCACAGCGGCTTGGGGCCACCGGCAGCAGCCATCTCGTCGACGAGCGCGGTGAATTCGTCGAACGTGGTCGGGACTTCGTAGCCCGCCTCTTCGAACGCAGCGGGCTGGTACCACACGAGCGACTTGAGGTCGGTCTTGGCCGGGACGCCGTACTGCACGCCGTCGACGTTGCCGTAGAGCTGGTAGCCCTCGGCCCAGTACTCGTCGACCGTTGCGTCCACTTCCTCGGTCAGGGCAACGATGTTGCCGGCCCGCGCGAAGTCGGCGAGCTTGCCGGGCTGCGGGAAGAACGAGATGTCGGGCGGGTTGCCGCCTTCGACCTGGGTGTTGATGTTCGCTTCCCAGTCGGCGTCACCGGTGTACTCGACGTTCAGGTTGACCGTCTCGGCCCACGCGCCGAGCGTGTCGTTGATCGCGATGATCGACGGGTCGTCTCGTTCGGGACCGGTGATCGTGATGGTAGCGCCACCGAAGTCGGCGTCGCCGCCGGCGTCGCCGCCACCGTCGGTGGTCTCTGTTCCTGTGTCGCCGTCCGAGCTGCTGTCGTCGTCGCTACCGCAGGCTGCGGCAACGAGTGACAGGGCGATCGGGACAGCAGCCAGCTTGAGCCAGCGCTTGTTCATAGGGTCCTCCCCCTCTGAGTGGAATTGTCGCCGAGATGTTTCGGCGATGTAAACGCTTACAGACGCGATGGGCCTGCGTCAAGGCCAAAGGGCCTGATCCTTGCGGTTGTCACCCGTTCGGCACGGAATGCCGAGGGGAACCGGTCGTCGCTCGCAGTACCAGTTCGACGGGCGACATGATCGGTTCGAGGTCGACCGAGACCCCCGTCATCGCAGCGATCAGCGACCGGGCGGCAGCCGCTCCCTGCGATGGCACGTCCTGGCGGATCGTGGACAGCGCGACCACTCGGGCGACATCGTGGTCGTCGACGCCGAGCACCGAGACGTCACGGCCCGGAACCAGTGTTCGTCGTGACAGCTCCATCAGCGCGCCGAATGCCATCTCGTCGGACATCGCGAACACTGCGGTCGGTGGACACTCGAGGTCGAGCAGGGCGGCCATCGCCTCCTGCCCTCCGTCGATGCCGAAGTTGCCGCCGACGACCAGGTCCGGATCGATCGAGATCCCCGCCGCTCGCAGCTTCGCGTCGAACCCCGCCGTTCGACGCCGCGGGACCTCGAAGTTCAATGGGTCCTCGCCGAGACCGCTGATCAGCCCGATGCGGCGATGACCGAGTTCGAGCAGCGCGTGCGCGCCGAGTCGGCCCACCTCGACGTCGTCGATGAACACCGACGGGGCGCCGGCCACGCGGGTGCCGATCGTCGACAGTGCGACGCCACGTTCGCGCAGCGACGTGGCCTGCTCGTCGGACGCCGGGATGTTGACCAGCACGACCCCGTCGGCACGCCGCTCCAGGCGCGAGCGCTCGTCGAGCAGCCGGTGACTCTCCTCGAGGCTTCCCACGCCGACGACGAGGAACTCGTAGCCCGACTCGTTGAACACCGCTTCGGCGCCCGCAATCACGGTCGAGAAATACCAGCTTGCGAGGTGGGGAACGACGACGATCACGGTTCTGGAGTGTCCGGCGGCAAGTCGAGCGGCCGCAGGATCGGGCTCGTAGCGCATCGCCTCGGCCACTTCGAACACCCTGAGCCGGGTGGATTCGGCCACGTTCGGAAGTCCTCGCAGTGCCCGGCTCACCGTGGCGACGGAGACGTTGGCCGCCTGGGCGACATCCTCGATACGGGCGCGCCGCGGGCTGGACCCCGAGCGCTCCTTCGTCGTCCCCATGCTCGGGAGTGTAAGCGTTTACACGCGAGCGTTCCTGGTCCGCGGTCATTGGGGTACGTTCGCATTCGTGGAGACTTCTCGCGCTTGGTGGCGCCATGCCGTCGTGTACCAGATCTACGTCCGGTCGTTCGCCGACGGCAACGGTGACGGAACGGGTGACATCGCCGGCATGCTCGATCGCCTGCCCTATCTGGAGCGGCTCGGCATCGATGCGATCTGGGTCAACCCGTGGTATCGGTCGCCGCTGCTCGATGGCGGCTACGACGTTGCCGACTATCGCGAGATCAACGAGCGGTTCGGCACCACGCACGAGGCCGAAGCCTTCATTGCCGAAGCGAGGGCGCACGGCATCCGCGTGTTGGTCGACCTCGTCCCGAACCACACCTCGTGGGATCACCAGTGGTTCCGCGCCGCGCTCGCCGCGACACCGGGGTCCGCCGAGCGATCGCGATACCACTTCGTCGACGGGAGGGGAGCGAGCGGGGAGCTGCCACCCAACGATTGGCAGTCGGTGTTCGGCGGTCCCGCCTGGACTCGGGCGCCCGACGGCCAGTGGTATCTCCACCTGTTCGACGAGAGCCAGCCCGACGTGAACTGGGAGTGTCCCGAAGTCGTCGCCGAGTTCGAGGCGGTGATGCGGTTCTGGCTCGATCGTGGCGCCGCGGGGTTCCGGATCGATGTGGCGCACGCGCTGGTGAAGGGGCCCGGCTATCCCGATGCGGGGCTGTCGGTCAACGACGGGCGGGGTCAGCCCGAGCCACTGCCGTACCTCGACCGCGACGAGATCCACCCGATCGTTCGGCGATGGCGGCGCCTGCTCGACGAGTACGGCGATGACCGGATGATGGTTGCCGAAGCGTGGGTCGACGCCGCCCGCCGTCCGCTCTATCTCCGCCCCGACGAGTACCACCAGGCGTTCGATTTCGATCTGCTCACCGCGAACTGGGATGCCGGCGAGTTCGCGTCGATCATCGCTGCAAGCGTCGCTTCGGCGCATGCGGTCGGTTCGGATCCCACGTGGGTGTTGTCGAACCACGACGTCGTGCGCCATGCCACTCGGTACGGCCTGCCCCCCGACGTCGAACCGGGCCTCTGGCTGCTCGATGGCGATCGAAGTCTGCTCGACGAGGAACGTGGCACGCGCCGAGCGCGAGCCGCAGCGATGGTGACGTTGGCGCTGCCCGGGTCGACGTACGTGTACCAGGGCGACGAACTCGGACTCCCGGAAGCCTGGGACCTGCCGCTCGACGTTTTGCAGGACCCGATCTGGCACGACTCGGATCACCTGGTGAAAGGCAGAGACGGCTGCCGTGTACCGATCCCGTGGGAACCCACCGGCGAGTCGTTCGGTTTCGGCGCCGGGTCGGCGTGGCTGCCCCAGCCATCTGGATTCGGATCGCTCTCCGCTGCGGTGCAGGACGATGACCCAGCCTCGACGCTGAACCTGTATCGGGCTGCGCTCGCGCTCCGCCGAACTCATCTCGTCGAGGAGCTGGGCTTCGATCTGGTCGATCTGGGCGCCGGCGTGTTGGCATTCTGTCGCGGGGAGGGGTTCGTCTGTGTTGCCAACATGGGCGACGATCCGGTCGCGCTGCCCGATGGCGAGGTGTTGCTGACGTCGAGCCCGCTCATGGGTGCTGAGTTGCCGCCCGACACGGCGGTCTGGATCGCCTGATGGAGATCGTCACCAAGCAGGGCCACCCGGACTTCCTCGATCTGCCCTGGGAGCAGCCGCTCGTCGAGTGGGACGATCCTCGTCTGGTCAAGATGGCCCACGGGATCAGTCGGCACATCGTGCGCTTCGTCCGGTTCGACGACCGGGTCTACGCGCTCAAGGCGACAGGCCTGGTGGCGGCTCAGCGTGAGTACCGGGTGTTGCGGGAGTTGCGTGAAGATCATCTGCCGGTCGTCGAGCCGGTCGGTGTGGTCGCCGACGCTCCCGAGATCGGCGATGCCGTCCTGATCACTCGGTACCTCGACTACTCGCTGCCCTACTGGTATCTCCTCGGACGAGGCGACACGACGCTCGCTGATCGGCTCACCGACGCCGGCGTCGTCCTGCTCGTGCGATTGCATCTCGAGGGTGTGTTCTGGGGCGACTGCTCGTTGTCGAACATTCTGTGGCGGCGTGACGCAGGCGAGATGATGGCGTACCTCGTCGACGCGGAGACGACGGAACGTCATGCGACGATCAGCGATCGCATGCGCACCTACGACCTCGAGATCGCCGTCGAGAACATCGCCGGCGGGCTGTTCGAGCTGCAGGCCAGCGGCCGGATCGGCGACGACGTCGACCCCGTCGCGATCGCCGAGAGCCTTCGGCGTCGATACGAGGAACTCTGGAGCGAACTGACTCGCGTCGACGAGTTCGACCTCGACGAACGCTGGAAGATCGAACAACGCGTCCGGCGGATCAACGAACTCGGATTCGACGTCGAGGAACTGTCGATCAGTCGCGACGGCCGGACGCTCGCGATCAAGCCGGTGCTGATCGAGGAAGGCCACCACGCGCGCGAGCTCCGGCGCCGGACGGGCCTCGACGTGCAGGAGAACCAGGCGCGACGTCTGCTGTCGGACATCGACCAGCACCGAGCGTGGCTCGAACGACGTGAGGGGCACTCGATTCCCCGTGCGGTGGCGACGGCGCGGTGGCTCGCGGAGGTCTACCAGCCCACCATCGATTCGATTCCCGACGATCTCCGGTCGCATCTCGAGCCCGCCGAGGTGTTCCACCAGTTGCTCGAACACCGCTATCTGATGGCCGAGCAACGTGGCGCCGAGGTGCGAACGAGTGAGGCGCTCGCCGACTACGTGGCCGCCGTGCTGGCGCTCACTCCGGCAGAGCGCCAGTTGCGTTTCGACACCGGAAGCATCCCCCGGATCGAGTTCGACCCGTCATCGGCTACCTTCGACGTGTGAACCGCATTGAGCGCGCCCGACGTGCGATCGGGTTGATCGATCTCACCGACCTGTCCGACGACCACGCGCCCGACGGCATCGACGAGCTGTGTCGCCGTGCCCGCGAACACGGCACCGCAGCGGTGTGCGTGTGGCCCGAGTTCGTCGCCCGTTGCGCCGAGCTGCTCGCGGGATCGGGTGTCCGTGTGGCCACCGTCGTCAACTTCCCGTCCGGCGACGAGCCGGTCGACGACGTGGTCGCCATGACGAGCGGGGCGCTCGCCGACGGCGCCGACGACATCGATCTCGTGTTGCCCTACCGGGCATTCCTCGACGGCGACGCGGACCGAGCCGGTGCGATGGTTGCGGCGATCGCGGCGATGGTCGACAAGCCGAAGCTGCTCAAGGTGATCCTCGAGTCGGGCGCCTATCCCGGCGCCGATTCGGTCGGTTCAGCCGCCCACCTGGCCATCGTGAACGGTGCAGACTTCGTGAAGACGTCGACCGGCAAGATCGCCGAAGGAGCGTCGCCCGAGGCCGCTCGGGCGATGCTCGACGAGATCGCGGCGGCCGCCGACGATGGTCGCACGGTGGGCCTCAAGCCGTCCGGCGGCATTCGCAGCTTCGATGACGCCATGGACGTACCTCGACCTCGCCGACGGCGTGATGGGGGAGGGTTGGGCGACGCCGGCCACGTTCCGATACGGCGCGAGCGGGGTCCTCGATGCCCTCCTCGCCGAACTCGACGGCACCGCCCCGCCGGCAGCCACCAGCTCCTACTGACGTACGAGAGGTGCCAGGGGCGTCAGCGGATTGGAACCACTGGCGTGTCGCGACCTGCGTCGCCCACCGATGAGCGAAGCGACCGGATACGGCGGTTTGGCTCATCGCAACCCGCGAGAGTCCGCCCACCGATGAGCGAAGCGACCGGATACGGCGGTTTGGCTCATCGCAACCCCCATTTCCCGACACGGCACCGGCGCCCAATCCGCTGAGTCACGAGGCGCATCTCGTACGCTGGCGTCACCGGTAGCCTCTGGGCTCCCTGCCCTCGTAGCTCAGGGGATAGAGCATCGGCCTCCGGAGCCGTGTGCGCAGGTTCGAATCCTGCCGAGGGCGCTGCTGGTCGTGCGTTCTGACCAGGGGAAATTCCCTGGTCAGCGTGTGGCGCCACCGACCCAGCCTTCAGGCGGGTGTGTCCGGGATCGGACGTGTCCGGCCCTGGTCCTTCAGTGCGATCGAGTCGTAGAGAGACGCCAACGCGGCCTCGACGGACTGGCGTTCCTCGGGGCGAACGCCGGATGCTTCGAGGAGCACGGGTCCGAACACGGCGAAGCACAGTTGAAGTGAGGTCATGGCGATCGCTCGGGCCTTGGCCTCGGCGGTCGACTCGTCGCCGCCGGGCTCCATGCGTGAAGCGACGGCTGCGACCACGGCGGCGCCGAGCGGGAAGTCGTCGTCGACCGCCACAGCATCTGCGTCGTGCAGGTGCCAGCGGACGAGTGCTTTGAGGTACGGATCGCTCGCGGTGAGCAATGGCATCGACGTGACGTCACCGTGAGCGGCGACGAAGTCGTCGCGAAGCGCTCGAAGCCCCGCGCGTAGGGCGGCGTCCTTGCCACCGAAGTAGTGGTGAACGAGTCCGTAGTTCACGTCAGCTGCAACGGCGAGATCGCGTCCCGCGATCGTGCCCGGCGCGCAGTCCGGCAGCAATCGCTTTGCCGCCTCGATGAGTGCGTCCCTCGCCGTGCCGGTGCGGTGCCTGACCGCTGCGTCCTCGCCGATACCGGAAGCCATTGACAAAGATTAGCCATAAGGCTAATCTTTGTCCAGCATTCACTTTCGACAAGGAGCAGCCGATGGGCGACCAGGTGACCACGTGGGCGAACGACTACGACATCTTCGATCCGGCCTACGTCGCCGATCCGTTCGCGATCTGGGACGACCTCAGGGAACATTGCCCGGTCGCCCACACCGAGCGGTGGGGCGGTTCGTGGTTGCCGACGACGTACGCCGACGTCACGGCGATCGCTCGCGACGTCGAGCACTTCAGTTCACGCAACGTCGGCGTCGTTCCACCACCCGACGACGAGGACGCGCAATTGCCGGCGGGGCTCCCGCCGATCAGTGCCGACCCGCCGGAACACACCTGGACGCGCCGGCTCCTGCTGCCGTGGTTCTCGAAGGATCGTGTCGCTGAGTACGAGGTCGCCACGCGCGAGTTGTGCCGCCGTCTCGTCGACGACCTCGTCGCACAGGGACGGGCGGATGCCGCCGTCGGCTACGCCCAGCAGATCCCGGTGCGGGTCATCGGGTTGATGCTGGGTGTTCCCGAGGACATGTCGGACACGTTCACCGGCTGGGTGCGTGACGTGCTCGAATTCGCGCACGACGCCGAGCGCCGCAGCGCGGCCCGCACCGAGTTGGTCACCTACTTCCTCGGTGAGATGGAGGCCCGGCGCGACGGTGACGGGACCGACCTGATCAGCACGTTGCTGCGTACCGAACACGAAGGGGCGCCGGTTCCCGATGCCCACATCCTGGGAACGGTCGCGCTGACCTTGGTTGCGGGCGTCGACACGACATGGTCGGGGATCGGCTCGGCGCTGTGGCATCTCGCGACCCACAGCGACGATCGCCGACGTCTCGTCGCACATCCCGAACTGATTCCGACCGCCGTCGAAGAGCTGCTGCGGGCGTATTCGCCCGTGACGATGGCGCGAATCGTGGCATCGGACGTGGAGTTCGCCGGATGCCCGATGCGCGAGGGCGACCGAGTGCTGCTCAACTTCCCCGCCGCCAATCGCGACCCCGAAGCATTCCCACAGGCCGACGTCGTACAGATCGATCGCGAGATCAACCGACACGTCGCGTTCGGGGCAGGGATCCACCGCTGTGCCGGCTCGAACCTGGCCCGCATGGAGATGCGCGTCGCCATCGAGGAGTGGTTGGCCCGGATCCCCGAGTTCGACCTCGACCCCGACGGGCATGTCACCTGGGCGGGCGGTCAGGTGCGCGGCCCGCGCAACATCCCGGTGGTGTTCACCCCCGTGCCGTCGACGTGACGACGCACGACCGATCCGAAGATCATCCGACGCCGCAGCGGCGGTACGTGCTGCCGCGCACGGAACACGAACCCGACGCCGTGGCCGTCCAGACGCAGGATGGATCCGTGTCGTGGTCGGCGCTCGAAGATCGTGCTCGACGCTTCGCTCAAGGGCTGCGGGCCGAGGGGGTCGCCGAGCACGACGCCTGGGCCGTGCTGGCCCGAAATCGCCTGGAGTGGGCCGAACTCGCGCTCGGCAATGCACGCGCCGGTTCGCGGTATGTGCCGCTGAACTACCACCTCACCGTGCCGGAGATGGCCGAACTGCTGACCGACTCCGCGTCGAAGTTGCTCGTGGTGGGGCTCGGCGACGAAGCGGTGGGTCGAGAGGCCGCCGCCGCAGTCGGGATCGACCGGGTGATCGTTCTGGGGTCCGAGTACGAGGCGTGGTTGGGCGCACAGTCCGGCGAACCGCTCGACGAGTGCAGTGCCGGGGCTGCGTTGCAGTACACCGGCGGCACGACGGGGCGATCGAAGGGCGTGATCCGGTCGGGTGCTTCGGTCCGGGCGAGCGAGCTCGCCCGCCCGTTCGCCCAGTGGGGCGCGATGACGCACATGCCCAGCGGCGAGCAGATGATGTTGGCGACACCGGCCTACCACGCCCTCGGCGGGGCCGTGCTGATGGCGTCGATGGCGCTCGGCAATCCGTTGATCATCACCGATCGTTGGGATCCGGTCGAGATGCTGGCACTGATCGAGGAGCACCGTGTGGTCGGGGTGCCGATGGTGCCGACGCAGTTCATCCGGCTCCTCAAGCTCGAGCCTGAGGCTCGCGATCGGTACGACGTGTCGTCGCTGAAGTGGGTGCTGCACACGGCGGCACCGTGTCCCGAGTGGGCCAAGCGTCAGATGATCGACTGGTTCGGTCCGGTGATCATCGAGCTCTACGGCTCGTCGGAAGGTGTTGGGCCTGTCATCGCGACATCAGACGAGTGGCTCGCGAGGCCCGGCACCGTCGGCAAGGCGACCGCGATGCTGGAGTTGTCGATCCTCGACGACGACGGCAACGACCTTCCTGCCGGGGAGATCGGCATGATCCACGCCAAGCGCATCGACGGCACGCCCTCGTACCATGGCGACCCGGCGAAGAGTGCAGCGATGGTGCGGCCCGACGGTCGCTTCACCGTCGGTGACGTCGGGTGGCTCGACGACGACGGCTACCTGTTCCTGTCAGATCGACGCGTCGATCTCATCATCGTCGGCGGCACCAACATCTATCCGGCCGAGATCGAGGCGGTGCTCACACAACATCCTGATGTCACCGACGCTGCGGTGTTCGGCCTGCCACATCCCGAGTGGGGCCAACAGGTCAAGGCCGTCGTGCAACCCGTCAGCGGTGTGCAGCTCGACGTCGCCGAGCTCACCGACTTCGCCCGCGCTCGGCTGGCGCCGTTCAAGGTGCCTGCGTCGATCGACGTCGACCCCGCGCTCCCACGCGAGGCGAGCGGGAAACTCAAGAAGCATCAGTTGCGAGAGCGCTACAACCAGGAAGTGGAGTAGGACGATGGAGCCAGGAGATTTCGAAGGAGTCGCGGGGCGGACGCTCGACGAGTCGACACCGTGGTGGCCGCCGTTGCCCAGTGCACCCCCGGATGCCCCGAATGTCGTGGTCGTGCTGCTCGACGACGTCGGCTACGCCCAATTCGGCTGCTACGGCTCGGACATCGCAACGCCCACGTTCGACCGCATCGCCGCCGACGGCCTGCGCTACAGCAACTTCCACACCACCGCACTCTGCTCACCCACTCGAGCTGCCCTGCTGACCGGTCGCAACCACCACGCCAGCGGCGTCGGGCGAATCGTCGAGTTCGCCTCGGGCTACCCCGGCTACGACGCCACGATGCCGATGTCGAACGGCATGATCTCCGAGATCCTCGTGCGCAACGGGTATGCGACGTTCTGCCTGGGCAAGTGGCACCTCGCTCCCGCCGGCGACACGGTGATGGGCGGTCCGCGCGAGCGTTGGCCGCTCGGTCGAGGGTTCCAGCGCTTCTACGGGTTCCTGGCGGGCGAGACCGACCAGTACTTCCCCGACCTGATCGCCGACAACCACCAGGTCGATCCTCCGCGGTCACCGCAGGAGGGTTACCACCTCACCGAAGACCTTGCCGACACTGCGATCGCCTACGTCGACGACCTGCGCGCCGCAGCACCCGACAAACCGTTCTTCATGTGGTTCGCCCCCGGCGCGTGCCACGCCCCCCATCAGGCGCCTGCCGACTACATCGAGCGCTACCGCGGCAAGTTCGACCAGGGCTGGGACTCATGGCGAGACGAGGTGTTCGAGCGCCAGACCGCCTCGGGGCTCCTGCCCGCCGGCACGACGAACACCGAGCGCCCCGCGTGGGTGGCAGCATGGGACTCGCTGCCACCCGAGCAGCAGCGGCTGTACGCCCGGATGATGGAGGTGTACGCCGGCTTCCTCGAACACACCGACGCCCAGGTCGGCCGCGTGCTCGACCACCTCGATGCGCTCGGCGAACTCGACAACACCATCGTCGTGGTGATGAGCGACAACGGCGCGAGCGCCGAGGGTGGTCCACAGGGATCGTTCAACGAGCTCTACTTCTTCAATGGCGTCCCGGAGGATCTCGACGAGAACCTGCGGCGCATCGACGAACTCGGTGGTCCCGACGCGCACAACCACTATCCGTGGGGCTGGGCCTGGGCCGGCAACACGCCGTTCAAACGGTGGAAGCGCGAGACGCACGAGGGCGGCGTCGCCGACCCGCTGCTCATCGCCTGGCCCGCCCGTCTGCGACAGACCGCGGAGACCCGGGGCCAGTACGTGCACGCCGTCGACCTGACCCCGACGCTGCTCGACGTGATCGGCATCGAACCGCCCGAAGTGATCGCAGGCGTGACGCAGCAGCCCTTCGACGGCGTCAGCTTCGCCCACACCCTCGACGACATCGCGGCGCCCACTCACCACACCACGCAGTACTACGAGATGTTCGGCTCGCGGGCGCTGTATCACGACGGTTGGAAAGCGGTCGCGTACCACCCGCTCGCCATGTCCGCCTACGACGGCACCGACCCACACCGTCCGTTCGACGAGGACGAATGGGAGCTGTACCACCTCGCCGAGGACTTCTCCGAGAGCAACGACCTCGCTGCAGCCCGCCCCGACAAGCTCGCCGAACTGCAAGCGCTGTGGTGGCGAGAAGCCGAGACCAACCAGGTGCTGCCACTCACCAACCAGCCCGGCCGTCACTCCGACCAGCGGTACCGCCGCGACCGCTACGAGTTCCGACCCGGCATCGGCACGTTGCCGGAGACCGTGGCCCCCAACCTGCGCAACCGGGCCTGGACGATCTCGGCACCGATCGACAACACGGCTGGCTCCGCATCAGGTGTGATCGTTGCGCATGGCAGCTCTGCGTGCGGCTACGCCCTGTACGTGAAGGATCAGACCCTGCACTACGTGCACAATTTCGTCGGCACCAGGCTGACCACCGTGTCTGCCACTCGGAGCCTGCCCGCGAGCAACGTCACGATCTCGTGCTCGTTCGAGCCCGACGGCATGCACCGAGGAACGATCAGCATTGCGCTACGACGACGAGCTCGTGGCGACAGGTCACCTCGACGAAACGGTGCCGATCACCTTCGGCGTCGCCGGATTCAGCGTCGGCCACCAGCGCGGACGGGCGGTCACCACCGCCTACGAGGCACCGTTCACGTTCACGCCGGGCCGACTCGGCACGGTCACGATCGACGCTGCGGGACGCGCCTACCGCAATCCGACCGCCGAGGTGAACGCTCAGATCGCCATGCAATAGAAGCCGACACGGGTCGCCGCGTTCAGCAGGACGTGATGGTCCTGACCGACGCCCGATCGGTACGGTCGTCGCCGTGTCGCTCCTTGCTGCTCTGACGCTGGCCGGCGCACTCACGCTCCCGTCGCCTCTCGCTGCTGTGCTGCCCGACGTTCCGGTCGACTCCGCACCGACCACGACGACACCTGCGTCCGAACCCGTTCCGGCTGCATCCCGGCCCGGCAGCCCCATCACGACCGAACCCGACACGACGTCGACAGTCACATCGGAACCTGTCACGTCGTCGCCCGAGATCGCGCCGCCAACAGGAAGCGACGTCACCGACGACACGACGGCTGACGCAGTGGTGTTCCGGCCGGGAGCGCAGCCCAGCGTGCGGAGTTCCGACATCCCCGTCGGATCGATCGTGCTTGCGGTGCTCGTGCTCGCGGCCGTCGGATTGGCGTCGTACGTGCTCGTTCGGCGCCGACCGACGATCCTTGAGCCGGCGGAGCAAACCGACGCGCAACCTCCCGATGCGCCGACCGCGGTCGTCCCGCAGCGAGCTGCGGGCGACACTGCCACGCTGGACTTCCTGGTCGGTCTCGGCCAGGCACTGATCGACGCCGGCGATGCCGTGAGCCACGTCGAGACGACACTGCGAGCGGTCGCTCGGGTCAATGGCCTCGACGGCATCGGCCTCATCGTGTTGCCAACGGCGTTGATGGTGTCGGTACCGAACGCTGACGACGTCATCACCGAGGTCAGCGTTGCGGGTCGCGCGCCACTGCGGCTCGATCAGGTCGACGACGTGCTCACGCTCGTGCAGGAGGCCGAGCGAGGCGCCGTCGATGCGCTCGAAGGCCAACGGCGGCTGGAGGAGATCCGATCTTCGCCGTCACCGTATTCCCGCCGAATCTCGGTCGTCGGCTACATCTGCTCGACGGTCGGGCTCGCCGCGATTCTCCGAGCGCCTGCCTTGGAGTTGGCGCTCGCTGCCGTGCTCGGCTTGGTCATCGGAGAGCTGCGGTTGTCGACCCGACGACTCAGCTCGTCGTATCAACCCTTCGTGCCGCTGATCGCTGCGGCGGCGGTGTCGACGTCGGTGTACTCACTCGGCCGAGTGATCAGCGATCTCGAAACGTTTCCGCTGCTGATCGCGCCGCTGATCACGTTCCTGCCTGGCGCCCTGCTGACCATCGGGGTGCTCGAGCTGGCCACCGGGCAGAACGTTTCCGGAGCGTCACGGCTTGCTGCCGGGGCAATGCAACTGATCCTGCTCGCGCTCGGTCTGGTGGCAGGCAGCGAACTCGTCGGCGTGCCATCCGGTGACCTCGGCAGCAGCATCGGTGGGCCCGTCGGAGTGTTCGTGCCCTGGATCGGCGTCGCGGTGTTCGGTGTGGGCGTCGTGTGGTTCAACGGTGCACGGCCATCGGCTCGCATCTGGATCCTGCTCGTGCTCTACGTGGCCTACGCCGGCCAGGTCGTCGGCGGCCTGTTCTTCGGGAGCGCCCTGTCGTCGTTCTTCGGGGCGCTGGCGATGACGCCGGTCGCCCTCCTCGCCGCTCGTCAACGCTCCGGACCGACGCCGCTCGTGATGTTCCTTCCAGGTTTCTGGATCCTCGTGCCGGGCGCCCTGGGGCTCGATGGTGTGACGCGGATTCTCGGAGGCGGCCCCGGAAGTGGGGCGGGAGCACTGATCACCACGATGACCTCGATGGTCGGCATCTCGCTCGGGATCCTCCTCGGTCTCGTCCTCGTTGCCAGCGATCCCGAGCGCCCGTGGGCGCAGGCGCAGGACCGCACCACGGACTGAACGATCACCAGCTCGTGGACTCGTCGGCGGTGGTTGGGTCGCCCAGCTCATGGATGGCATCGTTCTTGACCATGAAGTCCCTGGTCGAGATGGTCGTGTGAGTCCGAGCCCCCATCCGGCAGACTGGTGCGACCATGTCGGATCCCCTCGCCACGATCACGAACTTGCTCGCTCCGGTCTTCGCCGACTTGAACGGCGGCGAGCCGTCGGATCCCACGGTGCGTCCTTCGGATCGGGCCGACGCCCAGATCAACGGTGCGCTCCCACTGGCAAAGCGGATCGGTGCGAACCCACGCGACCTGGCCCAGCAGCTCCTCGACTCTGGCGCCCTCGACGGCGTGGCGAGTGTCCTCGAAGTCGCCGGGCCTGGTTTCGTCAACGTCACCTTCTCGCCCGAGTTCCTCGCCGTTCATCTCGCCGAGGTCGCCGGCGACGACCGACTCGGCGTCGTCGCGGCGAGCGAGGTCCAAGACCGTGGTCGTCGACTATTCGGCGCCGAACGTGGCGAAGGAGATGCACGTCGGGCACCTGCGCTCGACCGTGATCGGCGACTCGCTCGTGCGCCTGATGGAGTTCCTCGGGCACCGTGTGGTCCGCGAGAACCACATCGGCGACTGGGGCCGGCCGTTCGGGATGTTGATCGAGCATCTGCTCGACCTCGGCGAAGACGTCGC
Organism: Ilumatobacteraceae bacterium; assembly: GCA_963741755.1. Classification (GTDB taxonomy): domain Bacteria; phylum Actinomycetota; class Acidimicrobiia; order Acidimicrobiales; family Ilumatobacteraceae; genus Sva-07. Next base: position 178,974 of record CAVUJG010000004.1, read on the forward strand.
TGCCGTCGGGCTCACCCAGGGCGACCTCGACGGCTTCTACAAGCAGGCCAACGCCAAGTTCGCCGAGTCCGAGGAGTTCCAGGAACGCGCCCGTCGAACGCGTCGTGCTGCTGCAGGGCGGCGACCCGGAGACCACGCGGCTCTGGCAGCGGCTCGTCGAGATGTCGACCGCTTACTTCAACGAGGTCTACGCGAAGCTCGGCGTCCTGCTCACCGACGACGACCTCGCCGGCGAGAGCATGTATCAGCCGCTGATGGGTGCCGACGCGTCGAGCGTCTCGACGCCGCGGGACCTCCTCGTCGACGACGACGGCGCCAGGGTGGTCTTCCCGCCCGGCTTCGAGAACCGCGACGGCGACCCGCTGCCGCTGATCATCCAGGCCCGCACCGGCGGATTCAACTACGCGACGAGCGATCTCAGCTGTGTGATCGACCGGGTCGAGCGTCTCGGCGCTGACCTGATGCTCTACGTGGTGGGTGCCCCGCAGGCGCAGCATCTGCAGATGGTGTGGAAGGTCGTGCGAGATGGCCGGCTGGCTCGCACCGCCGGTCGAGGCTGTGCACATCGGGTTCGGCAACGTGCTCGGCGACCGACCGCAAGATGTTGCGGAGCCGGTCCGGCGACTCGGTGAAGCTGGTCGACCTCCTCGACGAAGCGATCGACCGCGCCGACGCCGCGATCGCCGAGAAGAACGCCGACCTCGACGGCGACGAGCGGGCTCGGGTCGTCGCGGATGATCGGCATCGGCGCCGTGAAGTATGCGGATCTGTCGACCGACCGGGTGAAGGACTACGTGTTCGACCTCGATCGGATGGTGTCGTTCGACGGCAACACCGGGCCGTACCTCCAATACGCACATGCTCGGATCTGCTCGATCTTCCGGCGCGCCGACATCGACCGTGCATCGGTGCGCAGTTTCTCGATCACCGTCGATGCGCCGCAGGAGCGCGCACTGGCGTTGCGACTGCTCGCATATCCGACCGCGATCGACACGACGCTCGAGACCTACAGCCCCCACAAGCTGTGCACCTACGTCTACGACCTCGCCACCGATTTCACCGCGTTCTACGAACACTGTCCGGTGCTCAAGGCCGACGAACCGCTGCGCTCCAGCCGCCTCGCGCTCGCCGATCTCACCGCACGCGTGCTCGCCCACGCGCTCGGCCTGCTCGGCATCGACGCCCCGGAGCAGATGTGACCGTGACCTCCCCACCGCCCCCCACGCCGTCACTCCGTTTGCGTTGCATTCTGGATGGGACGGGTCATCCGAATCTGCACGCAAACGTAAGAGCACCGGTCCAGACCCGTTTGCGCACAGTTTTGGCTGGGACGGGTCAGCCAGAATCTGCACGCAAACGTGGTTGGCGGGCTGGTTGGAGGAGTGCTGGCGTGAGTGCGATTGCTCGGCGGTTGCTGCCGGATACGGCGACGGTTGGCCACGACGGCTGGCTCGAGGTCGGTGGTGTGTCGATCGAGGCGCTGGCTGAGGACTACGGCACGCCGCTGTTCGTCTACGACGAAACCCACCTGCGTCGCACGCTGCCGGGAGGCGGTCGCTGCGTTCGGTCCCGAGCGCGTCATCTATGCCACCAAGGCCTTCTTGTGCCGGGCGATGGCCAAGCTCGCATACGACGAGGGACTGTTGCTCGACGTTGCGACGGGAGGCGAACTCCACGTGGCGCTGTCGGCTGGTGTCCCGGCCGGCGCGTGCACGCTCCACGGCAACAACAAGTCGGGCGACGAACTGCGCCAGGCCATCGAAGCCGAGGTGCGTTACATCGTCGTCGACTCCTTCGACGAACTCGATCGTCTCGACGTCCTCGCAGCGGCCGGGGTCGGCCCGCCGCCGCGTGTCGTGCTGCGGATCACCCCTGGTGTCCACGCACACACCCACGAGTTCATCGCCACCGGGCAGGACGATTCGAAGTTCGGCTTCAACCTCGCCAACGGCGATGCGCTGCGTGCGGTCGATCACGCCCGCCGGTCGTCGGCGATGGAGTTGGTCGGGTTGCACTGCCACATCGGCTCGAACGTGTTCGAAGCGTCGTCGTTCGCGAAGGCCGCCGAGGTGATGGCCGACTTCGCCGTGCCCCTCGATCTTCCGGAGCTGATCCTCGGGGGCGGTCTCGGCGTTGCGTACGTGGAGGGTGAGGAAGCACCGACGATCGGCCAGTGGGGGAGCGTGTTGCTCGACGCCTGCGACGCGCTCGGCGTGCGGTCGCGAGTGAGCGTCGAGCCGGGCCGCGCGATCGTGGCGTCGGCGGCGATGACGGTGTACACCGTCGGCACGTTCAAGGAGATCCCGGGCGTGCGAACCTACGTCGCCGTCGACGGTGGGATGAGCGACAACCCCCGCCCGGTGCTCTACGGCTCGGGCTACGAATCGTTCCTGCCCCGCGCGGTCGATGCCGAACGCGACCTCACCGTTCGCCTCGTCGGCAAGCACTGCGAATCCGGTGACGTGCTTGCCTTTGCGGCGCAGGTCCCGTCCGACCTCGCCGTCGGCGACCTCCTGGCGATGCCGGTGACCGGTGCGTATGGTCATTCGATGGGCTCGAATTACAACAAGATCACCCGACCGCCGGTGGTGTTCGTCGCCGACGGCCATGCCCGCCTCGTGGTGCGCCGCGAAACCTTCGACGACCTCCTCGCCACCGATCTCGGTTGAATACGCTTCGGCGAATGGCCAACAATCGTCGTCTCATCGCTGGGCTGATCGCCGCCGGCCTCGCGCTGTTCAAGGAGCGCGACCGGTTTGCAGGCAAGACCCGCAAGGAGTCGGCGCCCACGACTCGTCGCGTCGCGACGGGCACACGTGTCGAGTACTCGCCGGACCTCGACGGCGACGCCGATCCGGGCGAGGTCGTGTGGACGTGGGTGCCGTACGAGGACGATCCGACCAAGGGCAAGGATCGGCCGGTCGTGATCATCGGGCGATCGGGCAGCGACCTCGCTGGCGTGCCACTCACCTCGAAGAACAGGGGCCACGGTGCCGTCTCGGTCGGCACGGGCGGATGGGATCGCGGCGGACGGCCGAGCTACGCCAAGGTCGACCAGCTGATCGTCGTCCGGGAACGTGACGTTCGCCGAGAAGGCTCGGTGCTCGATCGTCAGCGCTTCGACGCCGTCGTTGCCGGCGTCGGCGAACACCACGACCTGATCACCAGCTGACCTGCGCTCACCGTTTGCGCACATTTGCGGATGGGGCGGTCCATCCGAAATTCGCACGCAAACGCAAATGTGGCGGGTCATGTCGCCGAAACAGCAGGGGGCGACGACGGCCGATCCCGTAACCTCCACCTCGTGACGAGCAACCCGCAAACGGTCAGGATCGGCGTCCTCGGATGCGGCAACGTCGGGGCTGCGTTCGTGCAGCTCGTCGAGGCGCAGGCAGACGTCGTCGAGCGGCGCACCGGCCTTCGCCTCGAGGTCACCCGTGTCGCCGTGCGCAACCTGTCGGCACCACGTGAGGTCGAACTCGCCGATGGTGTGCTCACCCGCGATGCGCACGCCCTGGTGGCCGATCCGGAGATCGACCTGGTCGTCGAAGCGATCGGTGGCATCGAGCCGGCGCGTGAGTTGATCCTCGACGCACTCGCCAACGGCAAGCCGGTCGTCACCGCCAACAAGGAACTGCTCGCCAACGTCGGCGCCGAGCTCTACGCCGCTGCCGACGCCGCCGGGCGCGATCTGCTCTTCGAGGCCGCTGTGGCCGGCGGTATCCCCATCATGCGGGCGCTGCGCGAGAGCCTCCACGGCGAGCCGATCAGCCGAGTCCTCGGCATCATCAACGGCACCACGAACTTCATCCTCACGAAGATGACCGACGCCGTCGCTGGTGGAGGAGAGGCCGACTATGCAACGGCGCTCGCCGAGGCGCAGCGCCTCGGGTTCGCCGAACGTGACCCGACCGCAGATGTCGAAGGTTTCGACGCCGGTGCCAAGGCGGCGATCATCGCCACGGTCGCGTTCGGCGCCAAGGTCGTCGCCGGCGACGTGTACCACGAAGGCATCAGCCGGATCACCGGCGCCGAGATCGCGATCGCGCATCGACTCGGCTACGTCGTCAAGCTGCTCGGGATCGTCGAACGCGACGCCGCGTCGGGCGAGATCAGCGTGCGCGTCCACCCGGCGATGGTTCCGATCCATCATCCGCTCGCGTCGGTGCGCGACAGCTTCAACGCCGTGTTCGTCGAAGGCGGCTTCGTCGATTCGCTGATGTTCTACGGACGTGGCGCCGGTGGCGCACCGACCGCGAGCGCAGTCTTCGGCGATGTCGTCGACGCAGCGATCAACCTCCGCAACGGCACCCACGGATCGCTCGGCGTGCTCGATCGGGTCACCGTTCGGCCGATCGACGAGACCTCGGCCGAGTACCTGCTCGGCCTCGACGTCGCCGACAAGCCGGGTGTGCTGCACGCGGTCACCGGCGTGTTCGCCGCGCACGGGGTGAGCATCCGTGTCGCCGAGCAGGAGGGCAACGGCCCCGACGCCCGATTGGTGTTCATCACTCATTCAGCTCGCGAGTCCGATGTCCAGGCAACCGTACGTGAGCTGCGCGAACTCGATGTCGTGCGCAACGTCGGTGGTCTCCTCCGTGTGATCGGCGACTGAGCCGTGCGCTACGTCTCCACCCGTGGGTCGGCGCCTGAGCTGGGCTTCGCCGATGTGCTGCTCGCCGGACTGGCCACCGACGGCGGGCTCTACGTGCCTGAACGCTGGCCGACGCTCGCGCCGTCGAACGCGCACACGTACGCCGAACGCGCTGTCGAGGTGATGTTGCCCTTCGTCGAACCCGACATCGACGAAGTCACGCTGACCCGATTGTGCACCGAGGCCTACGAGACGTTCCGGCACCCCGCCGTGGTGCCGCTCGTGCAACTCGACCATCGCCAATGGGTGCAGGAGCTGTTCCACGGCCCGACGCTCGCCTTCAAGGATGTCGCGCTGCAGCTCGTCGGGCGGATGTTCGACCACGTGCTCGGCGAGCGCGGCGAGCGTGTCACGATCGTGGGAGCCACGAGTGGCGACACCGGCTCGGCGGCGATCGACGGCGTCGCCGGCTGCGAGCACATCGACATCGTCATCCTCTACCCGCTCGGTCGTACCAGCGATGTCCAGCGGCGTCAGATGACCACCGTCGACGCGCCGAACGTGCACACCGTTGCCGTCGAGGGCACGTTCGACGACTGCCAGGACCTCGTCAAGGCGATGTTCAACGACGCCCCGTTCCGCGAGCGCAATCAGCTGTCGGCGGTCAACTCGATCAACTGGGCCAGGGTCATGGCCCAGACCGTCTACTACGTCACCGCGGCGGAGACGTTCGCCGACCCGGTCACGTTCAGCGTGCCCACGGGCAACTTCGGCAACGTGTTGTCCGGATGGATCGCTCGCGAGATGGGCGCAACGATCAGCGACTTCATCGTGTCGTCGAACACCAACGACATCCTCACCCGGTTCATCAACGACGGCGACATGAGCGCCCGTGACGTCGTGCCCACGCTGAGCCCGTCGATGGACATCCAAGTGTCGTCGAACTTCGAGCGGTTGCTGTTCGAGATGAACGGCCGCGATGGGGGCATGACCGCCGAGCAGCTCGGCCGGTTCCGCGCCACAGGCCGACTCGACATCGAAGCCGACCAGCGCGAGCAGTACATCACTGGTCACTTCCGAGCGGCGGCGTTCGACGATGATGCCACGCTTGCTGAGATCGGGCGGATCCACCGCCTGACCGGTGTGGTGCTCGACCCCCACACCGCCACCGGCACCGCAGCAGCGTCGATGCTGACCGGGCTCGATCGCGACGATCACCCGGTGGTCACCCTCGGCACCGCCCATCCGGCCAAGTTCCCCGACGCCGTCGAGCGAGCCACCGGTCAGCGTCCGTCCTTGCCCGCCCACCTTGCGGACCTCTTCGATCGGCCCGAACGCACCCAGACGATCGCCAACGACCTCGCCGCCGTCGAAGCGCTCGTCGAACACCTCACCCGCCGCTGACCCGGCTGGCGGGGTTCGGGGGGATGCGTGGCGTGTGTCGACGGTGCTGATACAGTGACGGTCGCCCGGTCCTCCGGGCCGCACCCCGAAATCTCGGTCGTGTGCGAATTCTGCCAGGGGATCCACAGCTCGGTCGTGTTTCGCGCCGACGCAACCCCTCCCTCTGGTGCTCGATCCCTCACCAGGCCTGCTGCCCGGTGAGAAGAGAGGAATCTGTGGCCGCAGCCGCACTCGAACAGTCCATGCTCGAATCGAAGGACAAGGACACCCTGCTGGAGATGGCCAAGGCGCTCGGCGTCAAGGTCACCGCCCGGCAGAAGAAGTCGGAAATCATCGACAAGATCCTCGACACCACCGGGTCGAATTCGACGCCGGCCCCGGCCGCCGAGACCGCTCCCAGCAACGGCCAGAGCGCATCCGACGCACCGTCGCGCGAGACGCCGGGTCGTGAGACCGCCTCCGCTTCGGAATCGGTCGCAGCGTCCTCGACGCCGCCCGCAGCTGCCGAGATCGTGCTCGGCCCCGATGGTGAGCCGCTCGCTGATTGGGAGATTGAACTCGCGCAGGGCGGCGACGACGCCGAGACCGCTGCTCCCGCGCCGCGCAACGATCGCAACCGTGACGGCGAGCCGCGCGGTGACCGCAACCGCAACGACCAGAACCGGGGCGACCAGAACCGCAACGACCAGAAGCGGGGCGACCAGAACCGCGGCGAGCGCAAGGGCGCCGATCAACCGGGCCAGACGGGCCAGGGTGAACAGGCCGCCGGCGGTCGCACCGACCAGGGCGATCGCACTCGGAACGCACAGGGCGGCGCACAGCGCAACGCTGGCAACGACAATCGAAACGACAACCGCAACGACAACCGCAACAACGAGCCGGGTGACAGCAATCGCCGCCGACGTCGTCGTCGCAAGGGTCGCGGAGGTCAGGACGGCCCGCAGGGCGAAGACGTCGAGCTGATCGAGCAGGACCCTGGCTTCGAGAGCACCGAGCCGGTCGACGTCGAGGGCTACCTCGACATTCGCGACGAGGGTTACGGCTTTCTGCGTGTCGATGGCTACCTGCCGAGCAAGGCTGACGCCTACATCCCGTTGAAGCTCGCCCGTCAGTACGGCCTCCGCAAGGGTGACAAGGTCACCGGCAAGGTCCGCCCGGCCGGTCGCAACGAGAAGAACCCGGGCCTGCTCGAGATCTACACGATCAACGGTGGCGATCCCGACGCAGCCAAGAATCGGCCGCACTTCGAAAGCCTCACGGCGCTCTTCCCCGATCAGCGCCTCACACTCGAGGACCCCAACGATCCCGCCAACATGACCGCTCGCATCATCGACCTCGTGTCGCCGATCGGCAAGGGCCAGCGCGGCATCATCGTCTCGCCCCCGAAGGCCGGCAAGACCACGGTGATGAAGACGATCGCCAAGTCGATCGAGCTGAACAACCCCGAAGTCGAACTCCTCGTGCTGCTCATCGACGAGCGGCCCGAAGAGGTCACCGACATGCGCCGCAGCGTCAAGGGCGAAGTGATCTCCTCGACGTTCGACCGTCCGAGCGACGAACACACTCACGTGGCCGAAATGACCATTGCCAAGGCTCGTCGCATGGTCGAGGCGGGCAAGGACGTCGTGATCATCCTCGACGGCATCACCCGACTCAGCCGTGCCTACAACCTGGCGGCGCCCGCCAGCGGCAAGATCCTGTCCGGCGGTATCGACGCGGGTGCGCTGTACCCGCCGAAGAAGTTCTTCGGCTCGGCTCGCAACTGCGAAGAGGGCGGCTCGCTCACGATCCTCGCCACGGCGTTGGTCGACACCAACAGCCGCATGGACGATGCGATCTTCGAGGAGTTCAAGGGCACGGGCAACATGGAGCTGCGCCTCGACCGCAAGGTCGCCGAGCGGCGCATCTACCCGGCGATCGACGTCGATGCGTCCTCCACTCGCCACGAGGAGCTGCTGTTCGACCGCAAGCAACTCCAGCAGGTGTGGAAGCTGCGTCGGGTCCTGTCGGGCCTTGCCCAGGACGGCAGCGCGGCTGCCGGTCTGGAACTGCTCATCGACCGTCTCAAGACGTTCCGCACCAACGACGAGTTCCTCGCCGAGATCGCAAAGCAGCCCGGCTGACCGGTGACGTGGTGACGCGGTGCCTGGCACCGGCGTACCCGGTAGGGTGGTCAGCCGATCTGGGTGACGACCGGGGGCACAGGGCCCACCCGCTCAGCCACTCACAGGAGATCCATCATGAAGACCGACATCCATCCCAACTACTCCGACACCACCGTGCGCTGCTCGTGCGGCAACTCGTTCGTGACCAAGTCGACCGTCGACGGTGACCTCACGGTCGAACTCTGCAACGAGTGCCACCCGTTCTTCACGGGCAAGCAGAAGCTCGTCGACTCCGGCGGACGCGTGGAGCGCTTCAACAAGCGGTACGGCCAGCGCAAGAACGCGCCGGCAACTCCCGCCGACGACTGACCGTTACGGGCGCCACGCCCGAACCCACACATCGACCGAACGCCGCCCTTCGGGGCGGCGTTCGGCGTTGTGCCGCTCGGGAAAACAACGAGCCGAGAAATTGTTCAAGTTCTCGCAGCGGTGGGCCGATGAGAAGTGGGGAATTCTCACATGGCTGCACCACCACTGACCGAGGCGAACGTTCGACACCTGTTGCGGCGGACCGAATTCGTCGACCGGCCGCATCGTGTCGCGGAACTTCTCCAACTCGGTTCGATCGATGACGCGGTCGCGAACGTCCTCGCGGTCGTCGGACTCGCCGCCGTCGGTGACCTTCAGCGCACCTGCCGACCGCGACTGGGAACGTGGCCAGGACCTCACTCACTTCTGGCTCGACCAGATGGCGCACGACTCGCTTCGGCCGTTCCAGGAGCGCCTCGCGTTCTTCTGGCACGGCCACTTCTGCAGCGAGTTCGGCAAGGTCGGCTCGTCGATGTTGATGCGCGAGCAGATCGACCTCTGGCGCCGTGACGGTCTCGGCACCGTCCAGGCCCTCGCCACGACGATGTCGACGCAGGTGGCGATGATCCGCTATCTCGACAACAACCAGAACAAGAAGAGCTCGCCCAACCAGAACTTCGCTCGCGAGCTGATGGAGCTGTTCCTCCTCGGCGTCGGCAACTACACCGAAGCCGACGTCGAAGCATCGACTGCAGCCTGGACGGGTCACACGGATCAGTGGAATGACGAGCTCACCCCCTATCGCTGGCGGGCCGATTGGCACGACGCGACGCCGAAGGACTTCCTCGGACAGCGCATCAACACCGACGCAGCGTCGACTGCATGGCCCGGCCACGGTCCCGAGACGATCTCGGTCATGCTCGGAGGCGGAGCCGTTCCCTCGGGCGCCACCAATGCGGCCAATCGGGGTCGGCCCACACGCGACGTGGCCGCCGAGTTCCTGTCCCGCAAGCTGTGGACATCGTTCGCCACCGACTCGGCACCGCCGCCCTCGGTGCTGTCGGCGATGCGTTCCGCGCTGACGACGACCGGTTTCTCCGTTCGGTCGTGGGTGACAGCGATGCTGACCCACTCGGACTTCTATACCGACTCGGTCAAGAGCGGGCTCGTGCGCACTCCGGTCGAGTACGTCGTCGCACTGATGGTCGCCACCGGGAAGCGCTCCCGCGAGGCGAACGTCACCTGGCTGATGGAGGCAATGGGACAACGGCTGCTGTTTCCGCCCAACGTCAGCGGCTGGCGCCCGAACGGCTACTGGGTGAACGCAAGCGCCATGGAAGGCCGTGCTCGCACGGCGCAGAGCTTCTTCTGGACGTCGAACCGGAACTACTGGAGTGGCGACGACGGCCCGATCACGCTCGCCGGCGGGTCGATCATGCGGTCCGAGATCACCGCTCGGACGCCGTGGCCCGAACAGCTTCCGGTCCTGACGAATGCTGCGTTCGTCGATCGCCTCCTCGCATTGACCCGTCTGCGCCTCCCCGCGTCGACGGTCGACGAGATCGTCCGCTACGCCAACGGCGCGACGGTCTGGGAACGCAACAACGCACTGCTCCTCGTCCTGCTCGCCCCCGAGATGCACCTGGCCTGATCATGCTCGACCCTGACATCTCCACCGCCGACGCTCTCGGGTACCTGCAGGTGCCCGACGCCGACCCGAACGCCCTCGACCGACGGCGCTTCCTGCAACTCGTCGGGCTCGGCGTCGGGGCGGGCGCGCTCGCCGGACCGACGAGCTCGCTGCTCGACCTCTCGCTGCCCGGCCTCGACCCGGCGGTGTGGGCAGCTGGGCCGGCGGGTCCCAACGACGGCGTCCTGATCGTGATCGGCATGTTCGGTGGCAACGACGGCCTCAACACCGTCGTGCCGATCAACGATCAGCTCTACTACGGACAGCACCGCGGCCTGGCCATCCGCCCGGAGAGCACGCTGGCGATCGACGCATCGACGGGGCTCAACTCGGAACTCACCGTGTTCAAGCAGTTCTGGGATGCGGGGCAGCTCGCCATCGTCGAAGGTGTCGGATACCCCGACCCTGATCTCAGCCACTTCAACTCGATGGCGAAGTGGATGGCCGGCAGCCCGACGGGAATCCCGACGTCGGGGTGGCTCGGTCGGTGGCTCGACGGCTACCTCGGCAACGCCAAGAACCTCTACGCGGCTGCCCAGATCGGGCAGTCGGTGCCCTTGCACCTGATCGGGCGAAACCAACGGGGCACCGCAGTGCCCGCAGGACGGCCGGCCTTCGGTGCGTCGACGAATGCCAACGACCGCAACATCTACGCCGCGTTGCGCCGCCTCGGTGCGGGCGACCCCGCGACCTGGCGCGGGCGGGTCGGCGGCGCCATGGTCGATCAACTCGATCTCGCGACGACCCTTGCGCCGCTCATCCCGCCGGACGATCAGCTCTCCGACGTCCCACTCGTCGCTGAGATGGAGGTGATGGCGCGCCTCGTCAACGCGAACCTCGGGTTGCGGGTGCTCAGTGCCGGCTGGGGTGATTTCGACAGCCACGCGGGCCAACCCAATCAGCACGGGACCAGGATGCGCGAGCTCAACGCGGCCGTCCAACGGTTCTTCCAGGTGCTGTCGCCGGCGTGGTCGAGCCGGGTGACGATCATGACGTTCTCCGAATTCGGTCGGACGAGCTGGAGCAACGACGGCGCTGGCACCGACCACGGCACGAGCGCACCACACTTCGTGCTCGGCGCCAACGTCCGCGGTGGCCGATACGGCCAACGTCCGTCGCTCGCCGGGTTGCAGCGCTGGGATCGGATGCCGTTCCACGTCGACTTCAGGGACTACTACGGCAGCCTGATCGACGGCTGGCTCGGGGGTGGGGCGTCGGACGTACTCGGAGGCCGAGCGATCCAGAACCTCGGGCTGTTCGCGCGGTCGCCCGGCGTCGTGCCGCCCGTGGCGCCTGGCGTCGTGCCGCCCGTGGCGCCACCTCCGTCCGGCGGTCCGGCCGTCGTCGTGCCGGGTGCGGAGTGCTGCACTGGCGACCGTCGGACGATTCGTGGCGCTCGCACCACAACGGATCTGCGACACACGAGGAGGCGTCGGTGGCCGAAGCGGTCCGATCGGGCCTGGCGAGACGCTCAGTGTCCAGATCACGGGCGCCGGCGGTGTGCCGACGAGCGGCGTCACTGCGGTGGCGATCAACGTGACGTCGGTCAACGCCACCGAGGCAGGATTCTTCAGCGTCTTCCCGTCGAACGCGGCTGCGACCGGCACGTCGAGTCTCAATCTCGTGCCCGGGCGGGCGGTCCCCAACATGGCGATCGTCGGCGTCGGTCCGGACGGCCGGATCGGGATCTTCAATGCCGTGGGGAGCGCCGACTGCATCGTCGACGTGATGGGCTATGTGCGTTCGGAATCGGCGGCGGGACTGCTGGCGTTGGTGCCGAGTCGACTGCTCGACACCCGCAACGGTGTCGGTGCACCAGCGGCCCGGCTGCGCGGCGGTCAACGTCTCGATCTGGCCGTCGCCGGTCGCGGTGGTGTGCCGGCGAGCGGGGTCGCGGCCGTGGTGCTCAACGTCGCCGCCTTGCGACCGACCGAGCCCGGATTTCTCACGGTGTGGCCGAGTGGTCTCGCGCTGCCCGACGTGTCGAACCTCAACTACGACCCTGGCCGCAATGTCCCGAACCTCGTGGTCTGCAAGCTCGGCGACGACGGTGCCGTCAGCCTGATGGCGAACGTCGGTGAACTGGACCTGATCGCCGACGTCGTGGGTTGCTTCACTGCCGATGGCGCCGGCGTCGTCCCCGTCGCCCCGACGCGACTGCTCGATACGCGCCACGGCATCGGGGCTCGGGCCGGTGTGGTGGGGGCCGGCGGAGACATCGATCTCGGCGTCGCCGGCGTCGGAGGTGTCGACCCTGCAGCGACCGCAGTGATCCTGAACGTCACGGCAACCGGAGCGACGGACGAGACGTTCGTGACGGTGTATCCCGACGGCGTCGGTCGTCCGGATGCGTCGAGCTTGAACGTGGCGCGAGGTGGCACGATCGCAAACCTCGTCGTTGCCAAGGTCGGGGCGAACGGTCGGGTCCGGCTGTACAACGATGCGGGCGGCGTGCACCTGCTCGCCGATGTGACCGGCTACTTCATCTGACGTCGTCGGCGTGCGCCGATAGGTTCGCACCGATGAACGACGACGGCGCACGTCAGGTTGGATCCGGTGACGATCGACGGAGCCGACTGCTCGGCATCAAGCTGCGGGCGTTGGTTGCCGACCACATCGGCCGCGCCGTCGAGGCCGAGCCCGAAGGTGTTCCCGAGTGGCGCAGCATTGTGCGACGAGGCCGTCGCCTGGGTGCTCGTCGACGGACCCGCATCGAGATCGCTCGGACCTGCACTGGCGTGGGCCATCCGACGAGACGCGACATCACTGCAGCTGGTGGTCGAACACGACACCGGCATGCTCGCCCGTCGAGCCCAGCGCTTCGGATTCCCTGTCACCGTCTGGTACCCGCAGGATCGGCTGCTGCTCCCGGTGATCGCCGAACCGCTCACAGCACCGCCTGCGCCGCTGCCGGCGCATCTCGAACTCGTCGACTGTCATCGAAGCCGCTGGCGCAACGGTGAACGTCGAGCACGGTGTGGTGGTCGGCGAGGTACGTGGGCTCGAAGTGTGCCGCGTCGTCGACACGCCGACGGTCGGCCACTTCGCCGAGCTGGGCGACATCGACATCGCGCCGCCACCGGGCCCCGCTTCCACCGATGGTGTGCTGCTCGAAGTCGGTGTCGGTGCCAACGACCGCGAAGCCTTCCGCCTGTTGCACGGCGACATTCCCACGGTCGAGGCGTTGGCCGCGGTCGTCGAGTCCGTGCTCGCACACCGCTCGCCCGACGCACCACAACACCCGCTGAACCGGCTGGGCCAGGAGCGCTCGCTTCGTTGGCAGCTCGAACAGGATCCGGCGCTGATCGGCATGACCGCAGTCACGCCGACCGAACCGCCGCAGCCTCGTCCGAATCTCAAGGATCCGATCCCGTGCGTCGCGCACGCTGTCGATTCGCACGGAGGCGTCTCGACGGTCGTCTGTTCGGTCGGTGTCGACGTCGACCTGGTCGGCTTCGTCGCCGATGTCCAGGAGCACTCCGACGCTCCGGTCATCGTGGTGCTGCGCGAACGCGATGCGATCCCGATCACCCGCGACCTCCTCGCCCTGCTCACAGCCCCCGTCGGCCTGCGCACGATCTGACGGGCACTCGGGGTCGAGACGGCGTCGATTCGCTCGACCAGTAGCCTCGACTCGCCATGCTCGAACGCCTCCGCCACGTCGTCGACGAGTACGAGACGCTCGAACAGCAGCTCTCCGATCCCGAGGTGCTCGCCGACTCCGACGAGGTTCGCCGCGTGTCGAAGCGGTACAGCGAACTCGGTCCGGTCGTCGAGGCGTACCGTCGTCAGGTGTCGCGTCGCGCTCGATGCCGACGCGGCTCGCGAGATGCTGGTCGGAGCGTCCGGGGCCGAACGCGACATGCTCGTTGCCGAGATCGACGAGGCGACCACTGAAGCGGACGCGATCGAGGACGAACTGCGCGAGTTGATGCTTCCGGCGGACCCGCACGATGGCAAGCACGTGATCATGGAGATCCGTGGCGCCGAAGGCGGCGAGGAGGCGAACCTCTTCGCTCGCGACCTGTACGAGATGTACGTCGCCTACGCAGGGTCGCAGCGCTGGAAGGTCGAGACGCTCTCGTCGTCGCCGAGTGAGATGGGCGGGTTCAACGACGTGACGTTCGAGGTCCGTGGGGCGACCGCATGGCGGAACCTCAAGTTCGAAGGCGGACCACACCGCGTGCAGCGAGTGCCCGCCACGGAGAGCCAAGGTCGGATCCACACGTCCTCGGCGACCGTGACGGTGTTGCCCGAGGTCGACGAGATCGATGTCCAGATCGACGACCGCGACCTCGACATCGACGTGTTCAGGGCGAGCGGTCCGGGTGGTCAGAGCGTCAACACCACTGACTCTGCCGTGCGCATCACCCATCGCCCGACCGGGGTCGTGGTGTCGATGCAGGACGAGCGATCCCAGCTGCAGAACAAGGCGCGGGCGATGCTCGTGCTGCGCGCCCGACTGTTCGAGTTGGCCGAGCGTGAGCGCAACGACGAACTTTCGGCCGAGCGACGTTCTCAGGTCGGCGGCGGCGGTCGCAGCGAGAAGGTACGCACGTACAACTTCAAGGAGAATCGGGTGACCGATCACCGCATCGGCTTCACCGTCTACCGGTTGGCGGCGATCCTCGGAGGCGAACTCCAGGTGGTGATCGACGCGCTCCAAGCCGACGAGCGCGCCCGCCTCCTCGCCGAGGGCGAATGACGATCCCTCGCGACGACGACACGGTGACGTGGAGGGAGCTGCTGGCCGAGACCACCGACGTCGTCAACGACCGGACCCGAGCACGGTGGCTGTGCGAGGTGGCGTCGGCCAGTGTCGACGGCGACGAGTTCCTGCATCGGCTCGATGAGGCGGCGACGATTCGGATGGTCTCCCACCTCGATTCGATGGTGGCGCGGTACCGGACCGGCGAACCGTTGCAGTACGTGCTGGGCGAGTGGAGCTTCCGCCACATCACGCTCAGCGTCGACCGTCGCGTGTTGATCCCGCGCCCCGAAACCGAACTCGTCGCGGAGGTCGCGATCGAACTCGCATCCCGACGTGGCCCGACGCGCACCGTGGCCGACCTCGGGACCGGCTCCGGAGCGATCGGGCTGTCGATGGCCTACGAACTACCTCGCCTCGGTACCGAGGTCTGGATCACCGACGCGAGCGCCGATGCGATCGACGTCGCCCGGGCCAACCTGGCGGGCATCGGGCCGGCGGCGGCGAACGTTCGGGTGGCCCACGGGTCGTGGTTCGATGCGTTGCCCGACGGCACGGAGTTCGACGTCATCGTGTCGAACCCGCCGTACGTCGCGGTCGGATCGCCCGATCTCGAACCGGACGTCGGTGCCTGGGAGCCGTCCGCCGCCCTGTTCGCCGGCGACGACGGCCTCGACGACATCCGGGTGCTGGCGGCCGGTGCTCCCGAGCGACTGCGCCGCGGCGGCGCGCTCGTGCTCGAGATCGGCGCCGACCAGGGACCAGCGGTCGATGACATCTTGCGCGGAGCGGCCCTGGTCGACATCGAGATCCGCAAGGACCTCAGCGACCGCGACCGCATCGCCATCGCCCGCCGGCCGACGTGACGCGTGGTTCCCGGAGCCCAGGTCCCGGGGAACCACGCTTGTTCCCGGAGACCTGGGCGCGGGGAACCACGCTTGTTCCCGGAGACCTGGGCGCGGGGAACTACACGGGGAAGTTCAGCTGAAGCGCACGGCGACCTCGGCGAGGATCGTGCCTTCTTCCGGGGTGACGCCCTGGTCGACGTCGGCCACGTCGCGGGCGGCGGAGAACAGCGCTGAACGCAACACCCGGCTGCTGATGCGGGCGTCGATCGCGTCCAGGAACGATGACACCTCGTCGCGCTCGATCGCGTGGCGGGCCTCCTCGATCGCGGGACGGATGTACTGCTCGAAGGCCGCCCCCTCGTCGCGCCAGTCGGTGCTGATCTCGCGGAGCAGCTCGATCTCCTCGTCGCTGATGTTGTCATCCGCGAGCATCACCAGTGCGAGCAATTCGAGTGCTGCTTGGTGTTCGAGGTCGGCGGTGGCGTGCACGGCAACGCCGCGGTAGAGGTCTTCGAGACGTCGGCTCACGTGGGGTCCTTCGAGGTGGTGGGGGTCAGGGATCGGCGGAGGAAGTCGAGTTGGTGCAACAGCAGGTTCTCGGCGACCTCCTCTTGCGGTGTCATGTGCGTGACGCCGGCGAGCGGGAGGACCTCGTGGGGTCGTCCGGCGGCGAGCAGCGCAGCCGACAGCTGCAAGGTGTGGGCCGCAACGACGTTGTCATCCGCGAGCCCGTGGATCAGCAGCAGCGGCCGCGTCAGGTCGCCGGCGAGCGGCAGCAACGAGTTGGCGTCGTACTGGTCGCCCATGCTCGCCGGGTCGCCCAGGTATCGCTCGGTGTAGTGGGTGTCGTACAGGCGCCACTCGGTCACCGGCGCCCCGGCGATCGCAGCATGGAACACGTCGGGTCGGCGCAGCACGGCGAGCGCCGCGAGGTAGCCGCCGAAGCTCCATCCACGAATCGCCACCCGCTCGAGGTCGAGACCGGAGGTCTGTTCGGCCACGGCGTGGAGTGCCTCGACCTGGTCGTCGAGCGTGGGACCTGCGAGGTCGCCGTGCACTGCGCGCTCCCACGTGCTGCCACGTCCCGGCGTGCCTCGCCCATCGGCGACGATGACGGCAAAGCCCTGGTCGGCGAACCACTGCGAGGTCAGGTACGCATTGTGCGCCTGCGTGACGCGCAGTGCGTGGGGGCCACCATACGGATCGAGCAGCACGGGAAGTGGTGGCCCGTCCGGGTCGAACTCGCGGGGGAGCAGTAGGGCAACCGCCAGGTCGCGTTCACCGACGGTGAGTAGCCGCACGTTCGGCTCGAGCAGGGGGGTCTCGGCGAACGATTCGATCTCGTGATCACCGTTCGTCCCGTGGACGACGGTGGTGGTGCCGGGCCGATCGAGCGTTGCCGAACGAACGACGATCGTGTCGCCCCCTGTTGCTGCACCGTGGACGCCGGGAACGGTGGTGATCGCTCGCAGGTCGTCGTCGGACCACCGCCAGACGTGAAGTTGGGTGGCGTCATCGATCGGATTCGCGCAGAACGTGACCGACGGTGCCGATTCATCCCCGCCCGTCGACACGATCGAGCGCACCTGCAGCTCCGCCGGGGTGACTGGTTCATCTCCGACGAGCAGCCGACGGGCTCCGTCGCGCTCCGCGGTCATCACCGAGCGTCCGTCGGCAAGTCGGGCCGGCGTGCCGGGCACGAGTTCGACCCAGGCATCGTCGTAGTCGTGCGACAGCACGGTGGTCTCGCCACGAGTCGGAGCTTCGGTGGTGTCGACTTCGAGCACCATCGTGCCCTGCTGGTCGCGCGCCTGCACGAGCAGGGTCAGGCCGGCCTCGGTCCACTCGACCGCAGCCAGATATGGAAAGAAGTCGCGGTCCCAATCGACGGGCGTCCTCGAGCCGTCGAGGCCAAGCAGGTGCAGCGTGACGTCAGGATTGGCGGATCCGGCAGCGGGATAGCGGATGGTGCGGGCAGGTTGTTCGGGATGGGCCGGATCGGCGATCACCCACTGGCCGACGGTGCGGTCATCGACGCGGCACGCAGCGATCGTCGTGCCGTCGGGGCTCCACCAGTAGCCACGGAACCGTCCCATCTCCTCGGCCGCGATGAAGTCGGCGCTGCCCCACGAGACCGTGTCGGGCTCCGACCCGTCGTCGCCGGCCAGCGGGTGGGACCTGCCGTCGAGCTCGCCGATGCGCAGACTCGATCCGCTCACGTAGGCGACGCGTCGCGCCGTCGGATCCGGCCGCGGATCGAACACGGGTCCATCCACCGCCAGTTCCCTCGCCTGGCCCGACAGCAATCCACCGGCGAACAACCGGCCGGCCAGCGCGAACGCCACCACGGTGGCGTTGCGATCGGTTGCGTACGACGTGATCCCACCGGCGCCCTCACGGGCCCGCTCGCGCCGCGCTCGTTCCGCCGCCGGGAGGTCCGCAGTCGCATCATCGTCGTTGTCGGCGAGCAACGCCCGCGGGTCGGCGACGAGACGCTCAGCGCCCGACTCGACATCGAACACCCACAGGGCGTTCACCGGATCACTCCCACCGGCGCTGCGCAGGAACACCACTCGCTCACCGTCGGGCGACACCGTGACGTTGCGCGGCTCGCCGAGCGTGAAGCGCTGGGTCCGCGCATGTTGGCGGGGGAAGGTGTCGGTCACGACCCCACTGTAGGAAACCAGCGCACCCGAGGTGTCACGGCTGGACGAGGATCTTGGCGTGCGCCTCGGGATTGCCGAGTTCGCTGAACGCCCGTGGGATGTCGTCGATGCCGACCGTGCCGGTGAGCAGCGGCGACAGGTCGACTCGTTCGGTCGCGATGGCGTCGAGCGAACCTGCGAACTCCTCGGGGGTGTAGCCGAGCACGAACTGCAGCGACAGCTCCTTGCCGATGCCGAGCATCGGATGGATGGCGTCCTCCTGCATACACGCGCCGACGATCAGGATGCGGCTGTTCTTCGGCGCCATCCGCATCGTGTGCTCGATCATCCCGGGAACGCCCACTGCCTCGAACACGACGAGGGGTTTGGTGCCGTCGACGCGACGCCATGCACGGATCGCGGTCTCCTCGTTCGGGTCGACGACCTCGTCGCAGCCGAGTTGCTCGGCGAGCGCCCGGCGGGCGGGGGAGAAGTCGGCGCCGACGATCGGGCCGATGCCGAGCATCTTCATCGCGGCGATGCAGGCCAGGCCGACCGGGCCGAGCCCGATGACGATCGCGGCATCGCCCTGCGCGATGCCCGACTTGGCGACGGCATGCACCCCGACCGCCAGCGGCTCGGTCATGGCGGCCATCTCGTGGGGGAGCCCGGTGGGCACCTTGATGGCGAGCAGTTCGTTGAGCGCCATGTACTCGGCGTATCCGCCCGGATAGAGGTTCGAGAATCCGATCGGATGGATTCCGGAGGCATCGAACACGATCGGCATCGACACGATGACGTCGCCGACCGAGAGATGTGAGACCCCCGGGCCTGTCTCGACGACCTCGCAGCAGAACTCATGTCCCATCACGAGATCACCGGCTGGGTCGAACATGTTGACCGCGGGCTCGTCGGGCGAGCGGGCTTCGGCATTCTCGGCGGCGAGTTCGTCGGAGAGCCGACGTGACTCCTCGCCATGCTTCAACAGATGGAGGTCGCTGCCGCAGATCCCGCACGACAGGACCTTGGTGAGCACCTGGCCGGGCCCTGCGGTCGGCATGTCGATGTCATCGACACGTAGTTCCCAGTTGGACATCACCGTTGCGCGCATCGTCCGACAGTACGGCGCCGCCGTCGGTCCCCAGCGACCCGGGAAGAGCGGTCAGCGGCTGAAGTGGGCGACTGAACCCAGCAGCAGGTCGAACGCAGCGTCGTCGTCGACCGAGGTGAGCACGTCACAGTTCGTTGCGGGGCGGCTGGTGATCGCCCGTTGGTCGATCACGGTCATCCCGCGGGTGTGTTCGCCGCCCGTCTCGATCACCACGTGGTGCGCTTCGCGTTCGAACATGTCCGGATGGGTCACCGCGAAGACGGCGAGCGGGTCGTGGACGGCGGCGCCGCGCATCGATCCCGGGTCGTGACGCGCTCGATAGTTCTCGCTGAAGAACGCGAGGAGATCGGCGAGCACCGCAGCGAGTGTTCCGGGAAGTGCTTCGATCGCAGCGATTCGCTCTGGGGTGGCTTGGAACTGATGCGTGACGTCGAGGCCGGCCATCACGAGTGGGCCGCCGTACGCGAACACGATCGCCGCGGCTTCGGGGTCGGCCCACACGTTGAACTCGCCGGTCGCGGTGCGATTGCCGAATGTGCCGCCGCCCATCAGCGAGATTCCGGCGATCCGGCCAGCGAGGTCGGGCGCGGCGCGCAGGGCGAGCGCGATGTTGGTCAGCGGGCCGACCGGAACGAGCCACACGTCGTCGGTACGGCGACAGGTTTCGATGATGAACGCGACAGCATCGGTTCCGTCGAGCGGGGTGGTCGGAGTGGGCAGATCGGCGCCGTCGAGTCCGCTCGCACCGTGGACGAAGGTGGCGGTGTGCGGCTCGGCGAGAAGGGGTCGAGGGCTGCCTGCATGGACCGGCACGTCGAGGCCGAGCAGGTCGCGCATGACGAGCGCGTTGTGGGTCGTGCGATCGAGTGGTGCGTTCCCGGCGACGGTGGTGATCCCGACGAGGTCCGCATAGTGAGCGGCGGCCACGATCGCCAGTGCGTCGTCATGGCCCGGATCGCAGTCGAGCAACACGCGGGGAACGGTCGGCGAGGTCATTCCCCGAGCATGTCACCGCCGGTCGTCCCCCCGAGAAGCGATGAGCGAAACCGCCGTATGCGGTCGGTTGGCTCATCGGAGGGCGACCTGAACCGGTCGCGATGAGCCAAACCGCCGCATACGGTCGGTTCGCTCATCGGAGGGCGAGCTGAACCGGTCGGAGCGGTCGGGCACACTGGGGTGATGGCGCTCGTGCAGCGGATCGAGGGCGAGTCGGCTGGTTCGATCGTCGGCAGCGATCGTGCTGGTGGTGTCGATCGCAGCGGGGTGCAGCTCTGGCGGTGACGACGAGAGCGGCGGCGCCACCACGGACCCGTCGGCGGGATCCGCACCGGTGACACCGACCGAGCTCCCGACGACGACTGCACGTGCGACCACGACCTCGACCACCGCTTCGACCGGGCAGGCCGATGCGGCCACGACGATCGCCGAGCCGATCCCAACGGTTCCGGAGCAGGGTGTCCCGGGGATCGACAGCGACGATCCGTTCTGTCGGAGCTGGAGCGAGTTCGCCGGCTCGTTCCAGGCGTTGACACTCGCCTCGGTCGCCGGAACCGATCCGTTCGCCCGGCGCCCGGCTCGAAGTGATCGCTGCCGGTGCGGTGGCCGCGGCGGTGCAGACGCTCGACGACAGCTTCCCCGATTCGATCACCGACGAGCGTGACGTCTTCGTCGACGACGTGATCGGACCATTCGCCCGGCGTGCCGAGCGTGCTGTCGATGCGCTCCGTTCCGTTGGCGTCACCGCTGGCGACATCGAACTGCTCGGTGACACCTGGCTGGTGGCGCTCGTGGAGGCTGGCGTCGACGATCCGGAACTCGTCGTCGTCGTGCCCGCCGACCTCGACCCTGCCGTCGATGCGGCAACCGTTGCGTTCTCGGCGGACGTGCCGCCGATCGCTGCCGATCCGAGTCTCATCACCCAGGCCGACGCGCCAGCGACGTTCCGCTACCTCGCCGAACGGTGTCCGGATCAGGGGACGCTCGCCGGCAACGATGCCATCGGTTGACGCCTCAGACGAGGTGGATGTCGCCCGCAGCGTCGAGGTCGACCGAGCGACCGACCCATTCGCCCTCGGACATCGTCGCAGTCACCTCGGTGACGTCGGAGGTGCCCCATGCCCGGCGCCCGTCGCCGAGGAGACAGGCAGCGATCGAACGATCGGGTGACCCGTCGCGATCGAACATCACCGTGTACGCCTCGACGGTTGCGGTGCCGGCAGCATCGGCGGGGGCTGCGAGTTCGCGGCGCGGCAGCGCATCGATCTCCGCCTGGGGCTTGTCGTGGCGGAACTCGCCGACGGGAACCGTCGAATAGACGCCGAACGCATGCTTGGTGACGAAGCCGCCGTTCGCCCAGACCAAGCCGTACTCGCCGGGCCGTTCCCGCAGGTCGTTGACCACCGTGGCGATCGCGTGCATCACGTAGTTGTTCCACGGTCCGCCGGCGAAGGTCATGCCGCCGGTTCGTGACCACTGCCGGGTCGCCAGATCGATGCCGAGCGACTGGGCGCCGAGCTGCACCGCAGCGGGGAAGCACGAGTACAGGTCGATCACCGACACGTCGTCGATGCCGATACCGGCCAATTCGAGTGCACGGCGCCCGCCGATCTCGATCGCGGGTGTGCGTGCAAACGTGTCGCGGTTCGACACGAACTGGTGCTCGTGGCAGTCGGTGCCGGCGTGCGGGAACACCCATCGATCCTCGGCCACGCCGAGACGTCGGGCGGCGCCGACCGAACACATGATGACGGCGGCGGCCATGTCGACGCCGTTGTTCGAGTTGAGCAACTTCGGATACGGCAAGCCGATCATCCGGTTCCGATCGGTGACCGTGACGATCTCGTCGGCGGACTTTGCCTCTCGGATCCAGGCGTACGGATTCTTCGCAGCGACCGAGCTCAGGTCGGCGTACAAGCGGCCGAGGTGGGCCTGATGCTCGTCGAACGTGCGTCCCGACGCGGCGCGGATCGCCGTTTCGAACATCGGATAGTGCTGCACCGGCGCGACGATCCCACGTTGGATCTCGGCGTCCATCGCCATGTGCAGGTCCTCGCCGACGATGGTGGGTTCGTCGCCCGGATCCGACTTCGGCCAGTCGAACTCGATGCCGGCCGCCCGACCGCGCTGGCGTGTCTTGGTCGCTTCGCCCCCGGCGAGGATGGCGATGTCGATCTCGCCGGACTGGATCTGCAGGGCGGTCTGATTGACCAGCGACTGTGGGCTGTTGCCGCCCATCGTCGTGTAGTCGAGCCGCGCCGGTTCGAGGCCCAGTCGCTTGGCGAGGAACCGCGTCGTGTTCCCGTATCGCCACGACAGTTGCCCGACCACCCGGACGGCGTCGGCCGCCGGTGGCCCGTCGAGTTTGGCGTCGGTCGACGCTGCGAGCACCGCCTGCTCCATCAGCGCGACCGGCTCGAGCGCATCGGCGAGCGAGTCGCTCCGATTGACGAACTGACCGACGCCGATGATGACCGCCGTGCGGTCGTCGGGTTGGCGTGGTGTCGGCCGATGCGTCGGTCCTGGGGTCGTGCTCACGCCCGAACCCTACGCAGCGGCCGATGCCGGCTCACACCTGGCGCGCGGCCGGTGACGACCTACACTCGGCCCACATGGATGTGGCCGCCGATGCACGCCGGATCGCGATCGGTTCCGACCACGCCGGCTACGACCTGAAGCAGCACCTGGTGACGATGCTGCTCGGGCAGGGCTACCAGGTCGACGATCAGGGCACTCACTCGACCGACTCGGTCGACTACCCGGCGATCTGCGCCGGCGTCGGTCGCACGGTGCGCGATGGCGGCGCCGACGTCGGCATCGTGCTCGGCGGCAGCGGCCAGGGTGAACAACTCGCTGCCAACAAGGTGCGCGGTGTGCGCGCTGCGCTCTGCAACTGCTTGTACACCGCCCGGATGGCCCGCGAACACAACGACGCCAACGTGCTGTCGATGGGTGCCCGCGTCGTCGGTGAGGGCCTCGCCGAAGAGATCGTCACCACGTTTCTCACCACCGACTTCGAAGGCGGCAGACACGCCCGGCGCGTCGACCAGCTCACCGAACTCGAAGCCCACTTCTAGACCCGCCCACCGACCCGCCCACCGACCCGCCCACCGACCCTTCCAAGGACCCCAGATGCCGTTCCCCTCCGACACCGATCCCGACACCGAGATCGTCAGCCTCATCGAACGGGAAGTCGAGCGCCAGACCACCGGCATTCAGCTGATCGCCAGCGAGAACTTCACGTCCCCGGCGGTCATGGCAGCCGTCGGCTCGGTGCTCACCAACAAGTACTCCGAGGGCTACCCGGGCAAGCGCTACTACGGCGGCAACGCGATCGTCGACGACATCGAACAGCTCGCGATCGACCGGGTGAAGGCGCTCTTCGGTGCCGACCACGCCAACGTCCAGCCGCACTCCGGTGCCAACGCCAACATGTGCGTGTACCAGGCGCTGCTGCAGCCGGGCGACACCGTGCTCGGGCTCAGTCTCGACCACGGCGGCCACCTCACCCACGGCTCGCCGGTCAACGCGAGCGGCCTGCTCTACAACTTCGTGTCGTACGGCACCGGCGCCGAAGACCGCATCGACATGGACGAAGTGCGGGCGCTCGCACTCGAACATCGACCGAAGATGATCGTCGCCGGCACGACCGCCTACCCACGTCGACTCGACCCCGAGCCGTTCAAGAAGATCGCCGACGAGGTCGGCGCGCTGCTGCTGTTCGACATCGCCCACCTCGCCGGCCTCGTCGCCGGTGGCGCCCATCCGAACCCGGTGCCGTTCGCCGACGTGGTCACGTTCACCACCCACAAGACGCTGCGCGGCCCGCGAGGCGGAGCGATCCTCTGCAAGGCCGAGCACGCCAAGGCGATCGACAAAGCGGTGTTCCCCGGCTGGCAGGGCGGCCCGCTCGAACACGTCATCGCCGGCAAGGCGGTCGCGTTCCGCGAGGCGGCCGACCCGTCGTTCCGTGACTACGCCCACCAGGTCGTGAAGAACGCATCAGCGCTCGCCGACGCACTCGTGCAGGAGGGCTTCCGCCTCGTCTCCGGGGGCACCGACAACCATCTCATGGTCGTCGACCTCACCCCGTTCGACGCCGAGTTGACCGGCAAGGAGGCGCAGGCGAAGCTCGACGACGCGGGAATCACGCTCAACAAGAACACGATCCCCGACGACCCGCGCAGCCCGTTCGTCACCAGCGGCGTGCGCATCGGCACCCCGTCGGTCACCACCCAGGGGATGACCGAGGCCGAGATGCCGTTGATCGCTGGATTCATCGCTCGAGCTCTGCGTGGACGCGACGATGCCGGCGAACTGGAACTGGTCCGCAAGGACGTTGCCGAGCTGTGTGCTCGGTTCCCGGCCTATCCGGCCAGTTGACGCCGCCGTAGGCTGATCGACCGTGCCAGAGTTCGGTTCCTTTCTCCTGATCGGAGCCGTCGCGGCGCTCGTCACGTTCGTCACCACACCTCTCGTGGGCATGCTGGCGCGACGTGAGGGTTGGGTGTACCTCCCGAACGACCGCACGGTGCACCAGAGCCCGCTGCCCGACGTCGGTGGCCTGGCGCTGTACGTCGGTCTGCTCGCCGCCATGTTCACCGCCTGGTCGCTCGATGCGTTCGACCTGCTGTTCTCGAGCAACTCCGAACCGATCGGCGTGCTCGTGGCCGCCACCATCATCTACATCGTCGGCTTCATCGACGACGTGCGCGGCCTGTCGCCTCCGGCGAAGGTGGCCGGCACCGTGCTCGCCGGCCTTGCGCTCGTCCAGTTCGGCGTGGTGATGTACGCCTTCCGGCTGCCGTTCCTCGACGGCCCGATCCTGCTCGCTCAGGAGTGGCGTCCGCTCGTGACCGTGTTGTGGCTGCTCGGCATGACGCAGGCGATCAACCTCATCGACGGACTCGACGGGTTGGCAGCCGGCATCGTGGCCATCGGCGCCGGCGCGTTCTTCCTCTACAGCCAGGAGTTGCTCGACAGCGACGTGATCAGCGCCACGAACATCGGGCCGCTCATCGCGATCATCGCCGTGGGCGTCTGCGTCGGGTTCCTGCCGCACAACTTCAACCCGGCGCGGATCATGATGGGCGACGGCGGCGCGCTGCTGTTGGGGTTGTTGCTCGCCGTAGCGACCAGCGTCGTCGGTGGTCGTGCCGACTCGTTCAATCAGGAGTTCATCGGCCAGACCTACTTCTTCCTCGCTCCGCTCGCGATCCCGCTGCTGATCCTCGGCGTGCCGATCTTCGACCTGGCGTTCGCGATCTTCCGGCGCGCCACGAGCCGTCGGTCGCTGTCGACCGCCGACAAGGGGCACCTTCATCACCGCCTGATGGATCTCGGCCACGGCCACCGACGCAGCGTCGTGATCCTGTGGACCTGGACGTTGTTGTTGTCGGCGTTCGTGCTCTATCCGACGCTGACGGGACGCAATCCGGCGTACCTTCCGTTCGGCATCATCGCCCTCGCCATCGTGCTGTTCACCGTGCTGCACCCCAGTGTTCGTGCCCGCCGTCGCGAGACGGCACAGCCCGGGCCCGGCGACGTGGACGACGATGACGCGGAGACTTTGCCCGAAGGGTTGCCCCCGACGGGATCGGCCCACTAGGTTGTGCATGCGTTCACAAGCGCCGCTGCTCAACCGCAGCGCACGCCACGACGCCCCCTTGGATCAATGAAGCTCCTCCCAAAGCAGACACGCGTCGACACGCAGGACGGCCTGGGCCTCGGCATCGAGGCAGCCGTCATCATGGCGTTGTTCTTCGGCGTCGGCGCGGGCCTCGACTGGCTGTTCGGCACGAGGCCGCTGTTCATGATCGCCTTCACGGTGCTCGGTGCGGTCGGTCTGTTCGCCAAGTGGAAGTACCGCTACGACGATCGCATGAACGAACTCGAAGCCGAGCGCGCCGCCAAGGTCGCCGACCGGAGCCGTGCCGCATGAGCGACCGAAGCACCTCGCCGGACGTGATGACGACGCGGTTCGACGGTCCTGCACCCGAAGTCGCCATCTCGACCGACATGATCAAGCGTGGCCTGATCGTCGCTCCGCTGCTCATTGCAGTGTGCGGTGTGATCTGGGGCATGGACGGCGTCTGGTCGAGCGCGTACGGCATTGCGATCGTGCTCGCGAACTTCGCGCTGGCCGCTGCGTCCATCGCCTGGGCCGCTCGTATCTCGCTCGGATTGATGATGGCGGCGACCATGTTCGGCTACATCATTCGCCTCGCGCTGATCTTTCTCGCTGTCTGGTTGGTCAAAGACGCCGCTTGGATTTCGTTTCCGGCACTCGGATCGACCATCATCATCACGCACCTCGGTCTGCTGTTCTGGGAGATGAAGTACGTCGCCTTGTCGCTGGCACATCCCGGACTCAAACCGACCAAGACGCAAACTGTCACCTGACCTCCGCCATCCACCCCGCTCCATCCATTCGCCCCACCCACACTCACGACTGAAACGGAAACCACGTGTTCGGACTCGAGTTCCCGCCGATCAACGAGATCCTGCGCTGGCAGGACATCTTCCCCTCGTTCAACAAGATCGCTCTGATCGCCGTCGCTGCGACGGTGATCAGCATCACGTTGTTCCTGCTCGCCGCTCGCCGCGACCCCATGGTCGCTCCGACCGGTGCGCGCAACCTCGCCGAAGTCACGATCGACTTCATCGAGGAGAGCGTGGTCATGCAGACGCTCGGCAAGTCGGGCCTCAAGTGGACGCCGTTCCTCTTGAGCCTGTTCATGTTCATCTTCCTGTGCAACATCCCAGGAGTGATCCCGATCATCCAGATGCCGGCCACGGCGCGTATCGCCATTCCGTTGGCGCTGTCGCTGCTCGTGTGGGTCATCTACATCGGCACCGGCTTGAAGCACCAGGGCCTCGGCTACTTCGGCCACCTCCTGTGGCCCCCGGGAGTGCCGACGGCGCTGAAGCCGCTCGTGGGACTCATCGAGTTCATCTCGACGATCATCGTGACGCCGTTCTCGTTGACCGTGCGACTCATGGCCAACATGCTCGCCGGGCACATCCTGCTCGTGACGTTCGGTCTGTTGACCCACGCACTCTTCACCGCACAGACAGCGCAGATCTTCCTCGTGCCCATGAGCATCCTGCCGTTCGGCATGTTGATCTTCCTGACGGCGTTCGAGATCCTCGTGGCCTTCCTGCAGGCCTACATCTTCGCCATCCTCGCCGCCGTGTACATCAACAACTCGACGGTCGGACACGCCGAGGAACACTGAGTCCGCGGCACCATCGCACCACGTATCACCCATTCGAATACCCGATCTCCCATCTACCGAAAGCACAACAGGAGAAGACCCCATGGAAGCATTCAGTGTTCTCGTCGCTCAGGCCGACGGACTTGCCGCCGACGACGCCAAGAGCGTCGCCGCAGCGGCCGGCGCCGGTTACGCCTACGGCCTCGCAGCCATCGGCCCCGGCATCGGCATCGGCTACCTCGTCGGCAAGTCCGTCGAGGCAATGGCCCGCCAGCCCGAGGCCGCCGGCATGGTGCGCACCACCATGTTCCTCGGCATCGCGTTCACCGAAGCCCTGGCCCTCATCGGCTTCGTGGTCTTCATCCTGTTGAAGTTCGCCTGATCGCGAGCGTCCCGTCCACGGTCAAGAAGCGAAGGAGATGACGTGCTGACAGCCGTCGTAACGTCCTCCGGCGCGACGATCGAGGTGTCCTTGTTGGACGCCACGTTCGTCACCGCCGAAGAGGGCAGTGAAGCAGAGGGTCCCGAGAGCGATCTCAACCCGATCTTCCCCGAAGTGAAAGAAGTCGTCTGGGGCTTCGGTGCCTTCGTGGTGCTGGCGCTCGCTATGCGCCTGTTCCTGTTCCGCAGGGTCCGCGATGGCATGACGGCTCGTTACGACCGGATCGAGGGCGACCTCGAAACGGCCGAGGCGTCAACGGCATCGGCTCGCGCCGACGTGACCGACTACGAAGCGCAGCTCGCCTCCGTGCGCGCCGACGCTCAGACTCGTGTCGAAGCGGCCCGCGCCACGCTCGAAGCCGAGCGCACCGAGCAGATCGCTGCGGCGAATGCCCGCATCGCCGACAAGCGCGGTGCTGCGGCAGCCGAGGTCGATGCTGCCAAGCAGGCCGCACGCGGTCAGGTCGAATCGGCCGTCGTCGACGTGTCGGCTCGCCTCAGCGAACTCGCCACCGGGCGCCGCCCGAGCGACGACGTCGTGCAACGAGCAGTCGGCGACGCGATGAACCAGGGGGTGTCGGCATGAGCCTGTTCACCGTTGCCACGCTCGCTGCCGGGCGAGTATTCCCGGGCGCCGAAGAGATCCCCTTCGACGACAAGGGCTACACGACGATCAATCCGATCCTTCCCCCGTTGAAGGAACTCGTCCCGGGCACGATGGCATCGATCATCGTCTTCACGCTGCTCGCGTGGAAGGCCGGCCCGATCATCCGCGAGAGCCTGCGCAAGCGCACTGCGGGGATCCAGAAGCAGCTCGACGACGCGACCGCCGCCAAGGCCGCCGCTGAAACCGAAGCCGTCCGGATCCGCCAGGCGCAGGGCGACATCGAGGCCGAGCGCAGTCGTCTCTACGCCGAAGCAGACGCCCAGGCCGAGGCGCTCCTCGCCGATGGCAGGGTTCGCCTCGCCGCCGAGATCGCCGACCTCGAAGCTCGTGGGGACGCCGACATCGCTTCGGCTGCCGGGCGCAGCAGCGACGAACTGCGCTCCGAGATCGCCAAGCATTCCGGCTCGGCCGTCGACGCCATCGTGCGCGACACGCTCGATGACGCGGCACAGCAGGAACTGATCGAGAACTTCATCGCCCGAGTCGGTGCAAGCCAGGGAGTCACATCATGAGTGGTGACGCAATGATCGAGGGCTACGCCCGGGCGCTGTTCGAAGTCGCTCGCGCCGAAGGCACCCTCGACGAGGTCGAAGACGAGTTGTTCCGCTTCGCCCGCTCGTACGAGTCGAGCGATGCGCTGCGCAACGCGCTGACCGACGAGCACATCCCCGCCGAGAAGCGCCAAGCCATCGTCGAGGACCTGCTCGGTGGCAAGACCACGACGACCACGATCCAACTCGTGTCGATGGTGGTCGGCTCCGGCCGCAGCCGCGACATCCCGGCGATCGTCGACAGCCTCGTCGCCCGTGCGTCGAGCGCCAAGCAGCTCGATGTCGCCGAGGTCCGTACCGCCGTGGCCCTCACCGACGATCAGCAGGCGCGGCTCAAGGCCGCCCTCGAGAACGCCACCGGCAAGAGCATCAACCTCAAGACCGTCGTCGACCCCTCGGTGGTCGGCGGCGTCGTCGCCACGATCGGTGACACCGTCATCGACGACACCGTTCGCACCCGTATCGAACAGCTGAAGAGCCGGCTCTGAGCCGATCCGCTCACAAAGGAACGAGACACCACCATGGCTGAGCTGACCATTTCTGCCGCCGACATCGCATCGGCGCTCAAGTCCAACCTCGAAGGCTTCGAGCCCTCGCTCGAGGCCCGCACGGTCGGGCGCGTCGCCGAAGTGGGCGACGGCATCGCCCGCGTGTCCGGCCTGCCCGACGCTGCCGTCAACGAGCTCCTCGAGTTCGAAGACGGATCCGTCGGCCTGGCGCTGAACCTCGATGAGTTCTCGATCGGCGCCGTCGTGCTCGGCGACGTCGACAAGATCGAAGAGGGCCAGACCGTCAAGTCGACCGGCAGCATCCTGTCGATGCCCGTCGGTGACGGCATGCTCGGCCGCGTCGTCAACGCACTCGGTCACCCGATCGACGGCCGGGGTGAACTCACCGGGGTCGAGACCCGGCGCATGGAGATCCAGGCGCCCGGCATCATGGGCCGCAAGCCCGTGCACGAACCGCTCCAGACCGGGATCAAGGCCATCGACGCCATGACCCCGATCGGTCGTGGTCAGCGTGAGCTGATCATCGGCGACCGCAAGACCGGCAAGACCACGGTGGCGATCGACACGATCATCAACCAGCAGGGTCTCGGCGTGAAGTGCATCTACGTCGCCATCGGCCAGAAGAGCTCGACCGTCGCCCAGACCGTCGACACGCTGCGTCAGACCGGTGCGCTCGACTACACCGTGGTCGTGGTGGCCTCGGCGTCGGACCCCGCACCGTTCAAGTACCTCGCCCCGTACGCCGGCTGCGCCATCGGTCAGCACTGGATGGACAACGGCGAGCACGCGCTCGTGGTGTACGACGACCTCTCCAAGCAGGCCGACGCCTACCGTCAGCTGTCGCTGTTGCTGCGCCGCCCGCCGGGCCGCGAGGCCTACCCCGGCGACGTGTTCTACCTCCACAGCCGGCTGCTCGAGCGGGCCGCGAAGCTGTCCGACGAGCTCGGCGCCGGTTCGCTGACCGCACTGCCGATCATCGAGACCAAGGCGGGCGACGTCTCGGCGTTCATTCCGACCAACGTGATCTCGATCACCGACGGCCAGGTCTTCTTGCAGGACAACCTCTTCAAGTCGGGTGTCCGTCCGGCCATCGACGTGGGCATCTCGGTGTCGCGAGTCGGCGGCGCGGCGCAGATCAAGTCGATGAAGTCGGTTGCCGGCACCTTGAAGCTCGACCTCGCGCAGTTCCGTGAGCTCGAGGCGTTCGCCACGTTCGGTTCCGAACTCGACGCGATCTCCAAGGCGCAGCTCGAGCGCGGCTACCGCTTGGTCGAGCTGCTCAAGCAGCCGCTCAACAGCCCGATGCCCGTCGAGGAGCAGGTGCTGTCGATCTACGCCGGCACCAAGGGCCACCTCGACGACGTGCCGGTCGGCGACGTTCGCCGCTTCGAGTCCGAGCTGATCGAGTACGTGCGCACCACCCACAGCAGCCTGCTCGCCGACATCAAGTCCAGCGGGATCCCCGATGGCCTCGACGACGCGATCGTGGCGTTCAAGCAGACCTTCAGCGTCACCGGTGACGGCTACCACGTCGATCCGACGGCGCTCGACGTCGACGAAGTCGGCGACGCCAAGTCCAACAAGACCCTCGCAACGGAGTGATGTAGATGGCTGGCGGTCAGGAGCGAATCCTCAAAGAACGCATTCGCAGCGTTCGGGCGACGAAGAAGATCACGCGCGCCATGGAGCTCATTGCTGCGTCGCGCATCGTCAAGGCCCAGGCCCGCGTCGCCGCCGCCGTGCCGTACTCCGAGCAGATCACCGAAGTCGTCAAGGACCTCGCTGCCGGAGGCGCCTCGGCCGACTCGCCGTTGCTGTCGGGTCGCGACGAGATCAGGCACACCTGCTACGTCGTCATCACCGCCGACCGCGGTTTGTGCGGCGGCTACAACTCGGGCGTGCAGCGCGCTGCCGAGGGCGAAGTCAAAGCCGATGTGCTCGCCGGCAAGGACTACACGATCATCCCGGTCGGCAAGAAGGCCGAGGGGTACTTCCGGTTCCGCGGCTACACGCTGGGCAAGGACTTCAGCGGCTTCTCGGCGCAGCCGTCGTACGACGACGCACGAGCGATCGGCGAACACGTCGTCGACCTCTTCGTGTCCGGCAAGGTCGACAAGGTCGAGCTGGTCTACACCCGCTTCATCTCCGCGGGCAGCCAGGAAGTCGTCCTGCGACCGCTCGTTCCACTCAGCGCCGACACGGTCGCCGGTGGCGACGGCAGGGCCGGGAGCACGGACGGCTCGGGCGGCGACTACGAGTTCGAACCCGATCCGGCGACCATCCTCGACACGCTGCTGCCGCGCTACGTCGAGGCCCGTGTCTATGCAGCGCTGCTCAACGCCGCTGCGTCCGAGCACGCATACCGCCAGCGGGCGATGAAGTCCGCCACCGACAACGCCGACGAGCTGATCAAGTCGCTCAGCCGCATCATGAACCGAGCCCGTCAGGACTCGATCACCACCGAGATCATGGAGATCGTCGGCGGTGCCGAAGCCCTCGACTCCGGCGACGACGACATTCCCTACTTCGATCTCGGCGACGAGGTCTACCAGCAACTGCAACAGGCCGACTCCGGCGCCACCCGCTGAGCGCACACGCGACACCAGGAGAACAACAGTCATGACCATGACCGAACCCACCACAGCAACCGAACGCAAAGAGGGCCGCATCGTCGGCATCGCCGGCCCCGTGGTCGACGTCGAATTCCCCCGCGGCGCGTTGCCGGAGTTGAACTCGGCGGTCGAGTTCGACATCGAGCTCGAAGGCGAAACCATCACGGTGCTCGCCGAGGTCGCCCAGCAGCTCGGCAACAGCCGGGTCCGGGCGGTCTGCCTCAAGCCGACCGACGGCCTCGTGCGTGGTACGCCGGTGCGCAACACCGGCCACGGCATCACCGTGCCGGTGGGCGAGAAGGTGCTCGGCCACATCTGGAACGTGTGGGGCCAGCCGCTCGACGACGCCCCGGAGGGCTTCGAGGACATGGAGCGCTGGGAGATCCACCGCGACGCCCCGGCCTTCGATGCACTCGAGCCGTCGGCTCGCATGTTCGAGACCGGCATCAAGGTCATCGACCTGCTCACGCCCTACGTGGCGGGTGGCAAGATCGGCCTGTTCGGCGGTGCCGGCGTCGGCAAGACCGTGCTCATCACCGAGATGATCAACCGTGTTGCCTCGCAGCACGGTGGCGTGTCGGTGTTCGCCGGTGTCGGCGAGCGCACCCGTGAAGGTACCGACCTCCGCCTCGAGATGATGGAGTCGGGCGTGTTCGAGAAGGCCGCCCTCGTATTCGGCCAGATGGACGAGCCGCCGGGCGTGCGCCTGCGTGTTGCTCTGTCGGCGCTGACGATGGCGGAGTACTTCCGTGACGTCCAGAACCAGGACGTGCTGTTGTTCGTCGACAACATCTTCCGCTTCGTGCAGGCAGGCTCCGAGGTGTCGACGCTGCTCGGCCGTATGCCGGCGGCCGTGGGCTACCAGCCCACGCTTGCCGACGAGATGGGCCAGCTGCAGGAGCGCATCACCTCCACCCGTGGTCGCTCGATCACGTCGCTGCAGGCCGTGTACGTGCCCGCCGACGACTACACCGACCCGGCGCCGTTCACCACCTTCACGCACCTCGATGCCACCACCGAGCTCTCCCGCCAGGTGGCCGCCCTCGGCATCTACCCGGCGGTCGACCCGCTGGCATCGACCTCGACGATCCTGTCGCCAGAAGTCGTCGGTGAGAACCACTACAACATCGCCCGTCGCGTTCAGGAGACCCTGCAGCGCTACAAGGAACTGCAGGACATCATCGCCATCCTCGGCCTCGACGAGCTGTCCGAAGAGGACCGCTTGATCGTGAACCGGGCCCGCAAGGTCGAGCGTTTCCTGTCGCAGCCGTTCTACGTCGCCGAGGTCTTCACCGGCCTCCAGGGCGAGTACGTGCCGGTCGCCGAGTCGGTCGAGTCGTTCGAGGCCATCATCAACGGTGAACTCGACGAAGTACCCGAGCAGGCCTTCTTGAACGTCGGCGGCGTCGAGCAGGTCCTCGCGAAGGCCAAGAAGCTCCAGGAGTCCTGATCATGGCTGAGCCGCTCCTCGTCGAGGTGGTGTCGCCGGAGGCGGTGCTGTATTCGGGTGAGGCCGACATGGTCATCACCCGGACGCTGGGTGGCGGCGAAGTCGCGTTCCAGTCCGGCCACGCTGCGTTCCTCGGCGCCCTCGTCGAGAATCACACTCGGGTGTTCCAGACCGATGGCACGATCCAGGACATCGCCATCCACCGCGGCTTCGTCGAGGTGAGTGGCAACCCGACCAAGGTGTCGATCCTGTCCGACACGGCCGAGCTGGCTCAGGACATCGACGTCGACCGGGCCAAGGAAGCACTGGAGCGCCACCAGCACATGCTGCGCGACCAGAGCCTGGAGTCGGGGCTCGCGGAAATCGCGACTGCCGGCCGCGACCGGGCCCAAGCCCGCCTGCGCGCCACCGGCACCACCTTCACCGCCTGATTGCACGAGGGGTCCGGCCCCTGCTGCAACCTGATTCCTCCGGTGGAACCACGGCCTGGATCGGGAAGTATGACGATTGTTACGATTTCGTGACGGTTGTGCGATATCGTGGTGCCGAGCGGGCGTGCTGCGCGCGGTGATCCGCGCCAGGTGACAACACATCGAAAGGCCCGATCCAATTGAGAGTCTTCTCATCGCGCGTCCCGCCGACTTGCAGGCCTCGCATGCGCTCTCGCTCTTGCCGCAGCGCTCACCCCCGTGGCGGTCGAGGCGGCAACCACCGTCGACGGCCAGTTCGCCGAACTCGGGATGCGCGGTGCTGGTGTGACGACGTCGTTGGTGGTTGCGGGTCGTGGTGGTGTGCCGGCTGATGCGACGGCGGTGACGTTGAATGTGACGTCGACGGGGAGTCTGGGTGGTGGGTTTGCGACGGTGTATCCGTGTGGGATGCCGCGTCCGGACACGTCGAATCTGAACTTCGCTCCGGGTCAGACGGTGGCGAATGCGGTGACGACGAAGGTGGGTGCTGGTGGTGCGGTGTGTATCTACAGCGATGCGGCGACGCATCTGATCGTCGATGTGAATGGGTACTACCCGTCGTCGGCGAACTTCGGTGCGCTCGATCCAGCGCGGTTGCTCGACACCCGTCGCTCGTCGATTCCGGGTGCTGGTGTGACGACGTCGTTGGTGGTTGCGGGTCGTGGTGGTGTGCCGGCTGATGCGAGGGCGGTGACGTTGAATGTGACGTCGACGGGGAGTCTGGGTGGTGGGTTTGCGACGGTGTATCCGTGTGGGATGCCGCGTCCGGACACGTCGAATCTGAACTTCGCTCCGGGTCAGACGGTGGCGAATGCGGTGACGACGAAGGTTGGTGCTGATGGTGCGGTGTGTATCTACAGCGATGCGGCGACGCATCTGATCGTCGATGTGAATGGGTACTACCCGTCGTCGGCGAACTTCGGTGCGCTCGATCCAGCGCGGTTGCTCGACACCCGTCGCTCGTCGATTCCGGGTGCTGGTGTGACGACGTCGTTGGTGGTTGCGGGTCGTGGTGGTGTGCCGGCTGATGCGAGGGCGGTGACGTTGAATGTGACGTCGACGGGGAGTCTGGGTGGTGGGTTTGCGACGGTGTATCCGTGTGGGATGCCGCGTCCGGACACGTCGAATCTGAACTTCGCTTCGGGTCAGACGGTGGCGAATGCGGTGACGACGAAGGTGGGTGCTGATGGTGCGGTGTGTATCTACAGCGATGCGGCGACGCATCTGATCGTCGATGTGAATGGGTACTACCCGTCGGCGGCGAACTTCGGTGCGCTCGATCCAGCGCGGTTGCTCGACACCCGCCGCTCGACGCCGGCGGCATCCGCGGAGGACGTCGCGATGTTGCTGATCAACGAGTTGCGTGTCTCGCGTGGTCTCGGTCCGGTGTCGACCGATGCCACGATGCACGAGTTTGCTCGCAGCTGGTCGGTGACGATGGCACAGTCGGGCTTCCGCCACAGCGGGGGGCCGTACTCGGAGAACGTCGGGTGGATTCGCGGAGCGTCGTCGCCTGAGGCCGCCGCACTCGCGTTGCACAAGGCCTTCCTCGCGAGCCCGATGCACTTGGCAAACATGATCAACCCGGCGTGGACCTCGGTCGGAGTAGGTGTCCACTTCGACGGCGCGACGTGGTACATCACGCTCGAGTTCCGCTGAGTGTCGACACACCTCGGTGCGCCTGCTAGGTTCACCAGACATGTCGAGCGTATCCGTTCACCTCCGCTCTGGTCACCGGGGCATCGTCCGGGATTGGCGCAGAAATCGCCCGGCTGCTCGGCGAGGCAGGTGTTCCGACGGTGCTCGTTGCTCGTCGTGGCGATCGCCTACGCGAGATCGCCGACCGCTACGACGGCTTCGAGGTGCTCGAAGCCGACCTCGGGACACCCGAGGGCCAGGTGATCACCGCCGAGCGCATCTCGTCGACCGCCTCGCCGATCGATCTCGTCGTCAACAACGCGGGCTTCGGAACGAGCGGGGTGTTCCACGAGCTCGACGTCGATCGGCTGTCCGACGAGGTCGAACTGAATGTCAAGGCGCTGACCGTGCTCAGCCACGCCGCGCTGGCGGCGATGGTGCCGCGGGGGCGTGGCTACCTGATGAACGTGTCGAGCGTCGCCAGCTTCCAGGCCTCGCCCGGTCTCGGGGTGTACGCCGCCACGAAGGCGTATGTGACGAGCCTGACCGAGGCGCTGCACGGCGAGGTGAAGGCTTCCGGCGTTCATGTCACGGCGCTCTGCCCCGGGCTCACCAAGACCGAGTTCCAGGACCACAGCAACACCACCGGGCTCGCGCTGAAGGTCCCCGATCTCGCATGGACCACGGTCGAGGAGGTGGCATCAACCGGCCTGCGCGACGTGGCGTCGAACAAGACGATCTCGGTGCCCGGCGCGCTCTACAAGGTCGCCGTCACGGGCAGCGACCTGCTGCCGCGGTCGTTCACTCGCTGGGTCAGCGGCGCGATCACCCGCTGACGTCAGTAGTCGATGGCGGCGAACTCGCGGAGTTTCGAGACTCGGTGATGGGCGTCGATCATGCGGACGGTGCCGCTGCGTGAGCGCATCACCAGGCTCTGTGTGCGGACCCCACTGGAGTCGAACCGGACACCCCGCAGCAGTGCTCCGTCGGTGAGGCCCGTCGCGGCGAAGAAGCAGTTGTCGCTCTGGATCATGTCGTCCTGTCCGAACACTCGGTCGAGGTCGAAGCCGGCATCGACCATTGCCGTGCGCTCCTGGTCGCTCTGGGGTGCGAAACGAGCCTGGATCTCGCCGCCCATCGCCTTCATCGCTGCTGCCGAGATGACTCCCTCCGGGGTACCCCCGATGCCGATGAGTACATCGGCGCCGGCGTCGGGCCAGCACGTCGCGACCGATCCGTAGACGTCGCCGTCGGTGATCAGGCGGATCCGACAGCCGCTTGCTCGCACCTCGGCGATGAGGTCGGCATGGCGCGGACGGTCGAGGATGACGACCGTGAGGTCGCGAACCTCCTCGCCTTTGGCCTTGGCGACCCACCGGAGGTTCTGCGTCGCCGTGGCGGTGATGTCGATTGCCCCGACCGCGTCGGGACCGACGGCGATCTTCTCCATGTAGAACGACGGACCCGGGTCGAGCATCGAACCACGGTCGGCAACGGCGATCACGGCGAGGGCGTTGGTCTTGCCCTGCGCGGTCAGCGTCGTGCCGTCGATCGGGTCGACGGCGACGTCGACATCGGGGGCGCTGCCGTCGCCGACGTGCTCGCCGTTGTAGAGCATCGGAGCGTCGTCCTTCTCGCCCTCGCCGATCACGACGACGCCGTCCATCGACACGGTGGAGAGCGACAATCGCATTGCCTCGACGGCGGCGTTGTCGGCGGCGTTCTTGTCGCCTCGCCCAACCCAGCGTGCGGCTGCCAGGCAGGCAGATTCGGTCGCTCGGACCAACTCCATCGCCAGGTTGCGGTCGGGCTGTTGACGTGACGACGTTGTCATGACCTCACGGTACTTCCTGGCGTCTCGGGGAGTCATATGCCGTCACGAGCCGGCTGGTTCCCGCAGGCCTGGGCTGCGGGAACCTGTCGCACGACTTCGAGTGGGTCGCGGGTGCCGGTAGCGTTCTGCCGTGGCATTCGTCAACAAACAGTCCGGTGACGAAGCGGAGCAAGACCGCGCAGCATCCGGCGAACCGATCGACTTCGATCCGAACGACCCCGACGTCGTCAAGGTCCACTACGACGTCTCGGCGTGGAACTTCGACCAACGAGCGGAGCTGTCCGAAGCGTTGGCCGAGGCCGAGATCCCCCACGCCTGGGACGGCGACGAGCTCGTCGTGCCCGAGGTGGTCGAGGCTGCTGTCGATGCCCTGTTCGACGAACTCGAGAAGATCCTCGGACCGTTCCCGATCGCTCTCGACGACGACGCCGAGTCGACCGAGTTCGGCCTCGACGAGTGGTCGGACGCCGACCGGACCGTGTTGACCGAGGCGCTGATCGCGTCGGAGGTGCCTCACCGCTGGGATGGCACCACGGTCGTCGTCGCGTCCGACGCCGAACACGCCGTCGACGACCTGCTCGACGCAATCGAAGCAGGTGAACTGCTCGGCGACGGCGGCGACGACGCCATGGCCGCTCCCGAGGGTGCACTCAGCACGATGTTCCTCGCCGCCGACCGCTTGGCCAAGGATCCGATGGACGCCGGCGCTCGAACCGATCTGCTCGCACTGGCCCCGCTCGTCGATGGCAAGACCCCGCCGTACGGGATGGCGCAGCGACCGTGGGCAGGTGCAGTCGCGGGTGTCGACGCCATCGTCGGGTTGATCGACCACGACGCGGCGACCGGGTCACCGGGTGACACCTCCGAGTCCGACATCATCGGTGCGGCTCAGGAACTTCGTTCGTTGCTTCGACCGTACGTCTGACCGTGGTGCTGCTCGCCGAGATCGAGATCTGGCACACGAGGCCCGCCCAGCCAACGCGTCGACTCGCCCTCGGCCACCTCGTGCTGCCGGTCGACCCGGCGCCCGGCTTCGGAGGCCTGCTACTCGGAGCCATCGTCGCCGAGTACCTCTACGGGGTCGAGGATGATCTGGTCACCGACGTGCACCGTCTGCTCGCCTCGGTCGAGCGCGGCGAGAACATCGTGCAGCCTCGACTTCGTCACCGCTTCCAAGTCGACCGTCACGGACTGGCCAAGAGCCACCATCGCATGATCGGCGACGGCGACGACATCTCCTTCGACTTCCGATCGGTCGGCACGGATCTCGCTCAGGTCCTCGGCGCGATCTACGCCGTCGAGCGGTTCGCTCCGGAGCATCGCCAGCAGATCGTACCCGTGCTGCAGAAGGCGGCGAGATGGCGCGGACCGATCGGCCCAGCAATGATTGCCTACCTCGCAGGGTCACAGACCCTGGCGCTCGAAGCCCTCGCCGATCCGCGGGCCTGGGCACTCGGGGTGTTGGGATTCGAGCTCGGGGGCAAGCCCCCGTCGAAGCGTGACATCGTGGCGAAGTTCCGTGAGCGGATGCGCGACGTCCACCCCGACCATGGTGGCGCCAGTGTTGACGCGGCGAAGGCAATGAGTGATCTTGCCGAAGCGCGTCGGGTGCTGAGCGCGGCGCCGGAATGACGACGCTGGTCGGGGTGGTGCGCTGATGGCGAAGCCGACCGTGCTGTTGTATCCCGGTGCCGGGTCGGACCGTACGCATTCGAGTCTGGTCGCCATCGAGAACACGTTGGGGTCGTTGGCATCCGTCGAGCGGCTCGACTTCCCGTACCGCAAGCAAGGTCGACGGGCCCCGGATCGGGCGCCGAAGCTGATGGAAGCGATCCGTGAGGACCTGAAGATGATTCGGCGTCGGCGTGGGCCGGTGGTGATGGGCGGGCGCTCGATGGGAGGTCGGATGACGTCGATGATCGCCGCTGACGTCGATGGCGTCGGGCCGGTGCCACGCCTCGCCGGGCTGGTGTTGATCTGTTACCCGCTGCATCCGCCTGGCAAGCCCGAGAACTTCCGCGTCGAGCACCTGCCGGACATCCCCGTGCCGTGTCTCTTCATCTCGGGGACCAGAGATCCGTTCGGCTCGCCCGACGAGTTGACCGAGTGGACGGCGACGATCCCGGCATCGGCCGAACACGTGTGGATCGAGGGCGGCCGTCACGATCTGAAGGGCGCTGACGACGTGATCGCCACCACCGTCGCGGACTTCGTGCGTCGCCTGAGCTGACGCTCAGGTCGTGCCCGAGGAGCGGCGTCGACCGGGTTCACCGTCGCCGGGCGCGTCGAGGTGGTGCAGATCGATCGGGGTGTCTTCGGGATTGAGTGCCTCGAGCTCGAGGTGAGCGGTCTCGGGATACGCCACGACCACGATCACCGTCACGGCCAGCTGACACAGGCCGAGCACGCCCATCACCTGCCCATACGACCAACCGGCATCGAGGAGCCAGCCGGTGGCGAGCAGGCCGCCGATGCCTCCGACGAGCGCTGCGGCCGTGATCAGCCCAGCGGCCCGGCTGCGGTTGCCCGTCGGGAACAGTTCGGTTCGGTACACCGCAAGCGCCGGATAGGCGGCGCTGGACAGGATGCCGCCGATCAACGAGAACGCCCACAACGGCGGGCCTCCGACGGCGAACGCCGCGACGATCGCTGCGGTACCGAGCGGCAGTGTGAACGCGATCAGTCGGCGGCGGCCGCTGGTGTCGGCGACGCGACCGCCGAGAATGAGACCGATGCTCGCCGGCGTGCCGACAGCGATCGAGAACAGCCCGATCATGCCGCCGGAGAAGTCGCGGACATCGGCCAGGTAGCGGTTCTGGAAGAAGCTGGCTGGGGCGATGAAGATGTTGCCGATGAACGCGACCGAGGCAATCAGCGCCAGCCGGCGGAGGTTGAACCGCGGTGCTCGGCTGGTTCGCTCGATGTGGGCGACGGCGAACCGGCGCGTTTCGGGCAGACGGCGGGTGAGGTCGAGCGCCACGACGCACCAGACGGCCGCGACCAGGTACACGTATCGCCATCCGCTTTCACCGATGTCGGCGAAGCGCAGCGACAGCACGGCCACGCCGGCGCCGAAGCCGGCCGCCATCGCAAGGATGCTGACCGCATAGGCGCGGCTGTTGCGTGGCATCTCCTCCGAGGCAACCACGCCGACGAGGAACGCGAGCGCGATGCCCATCGGCCGGGCGAGCGTCTGGGTTGCCACGAGAATCACGAAGTTCGGCGCGAACGCACCGAGAAGCGACAGCAGGGGTCCGAGCCAGGCGACGGCAACGATCACGCGTCGTCGGCCGATCCGGTCGGCGATCACCGCTGCGGGGAGTGCGATCAGGATGCCGGCACGAACGACCGCTCCGGCGATGCCGATCCCGGTGTCACTGATCCCGAAATCGTCCGCGGCGAAGTTGACCGTCTGCGTGAACAGGGTGTTGACGAACGCCGCGCTCATCGACGCCGCTGCGAGCAGGCCGACGACGAGGAGCTGGGTCGCATCGAGACGATCGGGCGGGGCCCACCAGGCACGATGTGATCCGTTGCGGGCGAGGACTCGTCTGACCGGCCACCGGAACAGCCAGTTGAACCACGGAATCGTCACTGCATAGTGGGTCGTCTCGACGAGTTCGCCGGTGGTCCGATCGATCGACACGGTGCGCTCGTAGTCGGTGAACGGCCCATCATCCTGTCGGAACCGTTCAGGCGCTCCCTCTGCTCCACCGGCGCCCGTTGCCCCCGGTGCGCCGTCAACGGCCTCGAGGACCAGATCGTCACGCGGGGTGGACAACAGCTCCCGCTGCTCATCGGTGTCGGGCCAGCGACGGATCAGGATGCGCCCGCCTGACTCCACGAGCCGAGCATACTGGTGGGCCATGATCGAGAACCTCGAGCCGAACCCTGACGCGCCCGTGATCGCCGTGCGCGGCAACGGGCCGCTGTCGGGCACGGTCGTCGTGCCGGGGGCGAAGAACTCCGTGCTGAAACTGATGGCGGCGACCCTGCTGTGCGATGGCACGTTCGAGATCACGAACGTGCCCGCGATCGCCGACGTCACGATCATGGGCGACCTGCTCGAGGCGATCGGCGTCGAGATCCAACGCCCGTCGCCCGACCGACTGCTGCTGACCGACACCGGCGATCTCACCCCGATCGCACCGTACGAACTGGTCGAGCGAATCCGTGCGTCGATCAATGTGCTCGGGCCGCTGCTGGCCCGATGCGGACACATCCGCCTGTCGATGCCCGGCGGCGACGACTTCGGCGCTCGCCCGATCGACATGCACGTGGCCGGACTCGAAGCGATGGGAGCGACGTTCAAGTTCAGCCACGGCTACCTCGAGGCGTTCGCCAAGCGCCTCCACGGCGCCGACATCACCTTCGACTTCCCGAGCGTCGGCGCCACCGAGAACCTGCTGACGGCGGCCGTGCTCGCCGACGGACGCACCACGATCGACAACGCGGCACGCGAGCCCGAGATCACCGATCTGTGCGAGTTCCTGGTTGCGATGGGCGCACAGATCTCGGGTGTCGGCACCTCGCGGCTGGTGATCGATGGAGTGGAACCGGGAACCCTGCGGGCGGTCAGCCATCACACAGTCCCCGACCGGATCCAGGCGGCGACGTACCTGGCGGCCGTTGCGGTTGCTGGAGGTGAACTCGACGTGGTGGGCGCCCGTGCCGAGCACATGACGATGCTGCTCGACCGCTTTGCGGAGATGGGTCTCGAGGTGTCGACGATCTCCGACCGCGCCGGCGAACGCCTCCACGTCGTCGCACCCGAGCAGCTCCGCTCGATCGACGTCGCCACGCTGCCGTACCCGGGCATCGCGACCGATTACAAGCCGCTGATCATCACGATGCTGGCGGTCGCCGACGGCGTCGGCATCGTCACCGAAAACCTCTACCCCGGCCGCTTCCGGTACGTCGAGGAACTCCAACGACTCGGTGCCGACGTCCGCACGAGCGGCCATCATGCCGTCGTGCGCGGCGTGCCGAGGTTGTCGGGCGCACCGGTGCGTGCACACGACATCCGAGCGGGTGCCGCGATGGTCGTTGCCGGGTTGGCTGCGGAGGGCGAGACCGAGATCACCGGGATCCATCACATCGACCGCGGCTACGACGACCTCGTCGGTCGACTCGCCGCCGTCGGGGCCAACATCGAACGCCGCTGAACCAGAGCCAGAGCCCGTTTGTGCGCAGATTGGGTGACCCGTCCCAGCGAGAATGCAACGCAAACGGGGTGGGGATCAGTCGGGGGAGTCGGGGGGAGCGCCGCCGGGGCCGTGGAGCGAGGCGGCATGATCGACGCGACGTTTGGCCAGCCAGAGCAGCCCCATGATCAGCAGGATCGGGCCCCCGATCAGCAGCACTTCGTCCCAGCCGCCCTGATGGGCCAACAGCACGGGGCTCGCTGCCGACAGTGCGTTCACACCTGGGGATCGTACGGGCTCGGCTGATTGAATGGTCGTCGTCATGCGCGAACAGGTCGAAGCAACCATCGAGGTCATCCGTCCGGCCCTCCAAGCCGACGGTGGCGACATCGTGTTGCGCGATGTCGACGAGGTCACCGGGCTGGTGTCGGTGGAGCTGATCGGCGCCTGCGTCGGCTGTCCGTCGTCGAACCAGACCCTCAAGGCGGGCGTCGAACGCATCATGCGTGACCGTGTCGACGGGGTCACCGCCGTCATCAACGTCGCTGCCGACGAGGCAGCGTGAGGGCGCTCACGTGAGCCGCCGCCAACTCCCCGCGCCGGAACTGTTCGAGGCGGCGCTCGCGGGCGATCGGAGTTCGCTCGCTCGGCTGTTGTCGTTGATCGAGCGTGGCGACGACGACGCCCGCACCATCGGTCGGCTTGCCTACCCGCTGAGCGGCGCCGGCTACACCGTTGGGCTCACGGGAGCGCCGGGTGCCGGCAAGAGCACGCTGACCAGCTCGATCATCGGCCACCTCCGCAAGCAGGACCTCGAGATCGCCGTGCTCGCAATCGATCCATCGTCGCCGTTCACCGGCGGCGCAATCCTCGGCGACCGGGTGCGGATGCAGGACCACGCCACCGACCCGGGCGTCTTCATTCGGTCGATGGCGACGCGCGGACACCTCGGCGGGTTGTCACTGGCCACACCCGAGGCGGTCCGGCTCCTCGATGCGATCGGCCGCAAGTGGATCCTGGTCGAGACGGTGGGTGTCGGCCAGGTCGAAGTCGAAGTCGCGGGCAAGGCCGACACGACCGTCGTGGTGGTCAATCCGGGCTGGGGCGACAGCGTGCAGGCGAACAAAGCGGGTCTCATGGAGATCGCCGACGTGTTCGTGATCAACAAGGCCGACCGCAAAGGCGTCGAGGAGACCAGCCGCGACCTGATGCAGATGCTCGACCTGTCCGATCTTCCGCACGAGTCGTGGCGGCCGCCGATCATCCCCACGGTCGGTTCGACCGGCGAGGGGGTGCCGGCGTTGTGGGATGCGGTGCTCGCGCACCGCGAGTACGCCGAGCAGTCCGGTGATCTGAGCGAGCGCCGCGAGTTCCGACTCGGCGAGGAGCTCCGCGAGATCGTGGCGCAGCGACTCGGGCGCCGTGCACGGCAGATCTGTTCGGGCGAGCGGTGGGACGAACTGACCGCCGAGGTCATCGAACGGGTCACCGACCCGTGGACGGCCGCCGACGAGATGCTCGCAGCCGTCGACGCCTGAATCGGCTCAGGCCTCGGTCACAGCGACAGCATCGCCACGGCGAGCGCCACGAACAGCAGCGGGCTCGCGTACGACGTCTGGCGGCGCAGGTGGAGGAGTCTCGTCTTCACACCTCTTCATCGGCGCGCGATTCGCGCGCTGAAGTCCAGTCTTCGTCAAGCCCCGCGATGAGCGAAACCGCCGTATCCGGTCGCTTCGCTCATCGCGGGGAGGGTTGGGCCGGTTGCGATGAGCGAAACCGCCGTATCCGGTCGCTTCGCTCATCGCGGGGAGGGTCTGGCGGGGGTTCAGCGCCCGGTGAAGGTGGCCTTGCCGGGACCGTGTTCGAGGAAGCTGGCGACACCGGTGCGCGAATCATCGGTGTGGAAGACCTCGACGAAGCCGGCCC
Source organism: Ilumatobacteraceae bacterium (assembly GCA_963741755.1). Classification (GTDB taxonomy): domain Bacteria; phylum Actinomycetota; class Acidimicrobiia; order Acidimicrobiales; family Ilumatobacteraceae; genus Sva-07. The sequence continues at coordinate 223,843 of CAVUJG010000004.1, forward strand.
GCTCGAGGTGGAGGCCGTCGGCGAGCGAACGGTCGAGCCCCTCGTCGATCACCCGCTTGCAGATCGCGTGCGCCGACAGCGGTCCGGCGGCGACCTCGGCGGCCAATGAGAGGGCGCGGTCGGTGAGCGCCTCGGGGGCGACGATCTCATCAGCGAGCCCGATCCGAAATGCCTCCTCGGCGCGCACCTGGCGCCCGGTGAGGCACATCTCCTTGGCGCGACTCGCACCGACGAGACGGGACAGGCGTTGGGTTCCTCCGCCGCCCGGGATGATCCCCAGCAGGATCTCCGGTTGCCCGAACACCGCCTTCTCGGAGGCGATCCGGTAGTCACAGGCGAGCGCGAGTTCGCACCCGCCGCCGAGTGCATAGCCGCTGATCGCAGCGATCACGAAGCGGGGGATCGCAGCGATGGCGTCGAGCGCATCGTGGAAGGCGGCGCCGATCGTGGCGGCCTCGTCGGGTCCGCCGAACTGCGAGATGTCAGCTCCCGCGGCGAAGAGGCGGTCACCGCCGGTGACCACCACGGCGCCCGGAGGCGTGGCGCTCAGGTCCTCGGCAGCAGCGCGGATCTCGGCGAGCAGCTCGGTCGACAATGCGTTGACCTTGCCGTTGGCGAGCGTGATGAGGGCAACGCCGTCAGGGCGTCGTTCGAGCGTCAGCAGTTCGGGCATGCGATGAGTCTTGCCGATCGGGTCGGCCGCACCCCACCCGCTCAGGCGGCAACGTCGATGACGTCGTCGACGTGGAGCGGCCGCTTCAGCGACCATGCCGACCGTGACAGCCAGGCGCCGGTGGCGACGAACATCAACATGATCGCCGCGCACACGAGATAGGCGGTCGTTCGACCGAAGTTGTCGTACAACGCAGCGGTCACCACGGCCATGATCCCAGCCGAGAGCGCCTGCGCAGCGCCGAGCACGCCTTGGGCGCCCGCTTGGCGCTCCTCGGGCACCACCATGCCGACGGCAACACCGCTGCTCGACACCGTGATGCCATCGGCGACGGCGTGAATCATGGCAATCGCGAAGATCCACGTACCCGTCGGCACGAGGCCGTACAGCGACATGAACAGCGCGCCCAACGAGAGTCCGATCACGGCGATGCGGAACGGTCCGTGGACCTGTGCGAGTCGCCCACCAGGCGGGCCGAGCACGATCAACGGCAGTGCAAACAACGTGATGCCGAGGTTCGCGATCCATTCGTTCGTGCCGAGATCCTTGTGGACCACGGCCCACAGCGCGTCGAACGATCCGATCATCACGAACAACGCGGCGCCGAACACGACAGCGCCGGCGAAGGGGCGGATGGCGAGCAGATCGACGGCAAGGCGTCGTTTGGGTGGCGTGGTGCTCTCGGCGACCTGCACTCGGGCGACGAACGGCAGCAGCACCGCCGTGGCCACCGCAACGACGACGAACGGCGCGGGGATGCCGAACGGTCCGACGAGCAGCGCCGAGATCGCCGGTCCGAGGGCGAAGCCGAACACGTCAGCGGCAAGCAGGCGTCCCAGGTTCTGCCCCAGGTGGTTCGGATCGGCGAGGATGACGATCCGGCGAGCCGCCGGGATGGCGGCACCGATGCCGATCCCCGAGATGAACCGCCCGATCAGGATCGGCGTGAGGGTGGTGCTGAAGCCCATCAACAGCAGCCCGACGACGTTGACCGCCACGCCGAACAACACGACCCGACGGGCGTGCCCGCGGTCGGCCAGTGGAGCGATCAGCACCTGGGAGAGGAAGGCTGCGACGAAGCCGATGCCGATGACGATCCCGATCGCCGTCTCGCTGATCCCGTACTCGTCGCGGTAGTCGTCGACGATGGTGAACAACACGCCGTAGCCGGCGGCCAGGCTGGCCATCAGCCCGCCGAAGGCGAAGAACAAGGTGTTCGGCGACGGCGGTTCGCGAAGGGTGGCGGGAGGCGCCACGTCGGGCGGTGACGTCGTCATCGCCTCGCAGACTACCGAGCCGGAACCGGACGGCCCGGCTCGAATTCGGCGTCTCCGCGATGAGCGAAACCGCCGTATCCGGTCGGTTCGCTCATCGGTGGGTGCGTCGATGTCGTTGCGATGAGCGAAACCGCCGTATCCGGTCGGTTCGCTCATCGCGGCAGCTAGCCGATGGTGACGAGTCCCGTGTCGAACGGTCCGCGGAGATACGGGTGCGTCGGCATCGCTCGAGCGGCGACGCCCCAGCGGCCGGCGCGGTCGGGAGCGAACGACGTCCGGTACCGCCCATCGGCGTCGGCGACCATCGGGAGCACGCTCAACAGCGCTTCGTCGAACGATCCGTCCGCGAGCAGCGGGCCGTGGAGCAACTGCACGACGACGGCCTCACGTTCCAGCGCCCCCGTGTCGAGTTCGACCACGACGTCGACCGACATGCCGGCGACTCCGCCGTCGAGGCCCGAGCTCTCGTCGAGCAACGTCACCCTCACGCCCGACCACGCAGACGCGACATGTTGCTTCCACGCCGCCAGGTCCTTTGCGGGCTTGCCGGCATCGGCGGTCATCGTGTTGGTGCCGATCGCCGCCGGCTCGTAGAACGTTGTCACGTAGTCGCGGACCATCCGCCCGGCGATGACCTTCCAACCCAGCGTCGCCCAGTTGGTCTTGATCTTCTCGATCCATCCGTGGGGGAGCCCGTCGTCGTGGCGGGCGTAGAACAACGGCACGATCTCGTTCTCGATCGCCTCGAACGCGGCGTTGGCCTCGCGGCGGTCGCGGCGGTCGAGGTCGGGATCGTCGTCGAACGATGCGATGTCGAAGCCGTTGTCGCCGTCGGACATCTCGTCCCACCAGCCGTCACGGATCGAGCAGTTGAGCCCACCGTTGAGGGCGGCTTTCATTCCCGAGGTGCCGCAGGCCTCCATCGGGCGGCGCGGCGTGTTCAGCCAGACATCGCACCCGTGGTACATCGTGCGGGCGATCCCGATGTCGTAGTCGGGGATGAACACGAACCGGTGTCCGACATCAGCGTCGCGGGTCAGGCGGTCGATCTCACGGATCAGCGCCTTGCCGGGCTCGTCGGCGGGGTGGGCCTTGCCGGCGAACACGAACTGGACGGGTCGATCGGCGTCGAGCAGCATCGTTCGCAGTCGGTCGAGTTGTGCGAGCAGCAGGGTCGAGCGCTTGTAGGTGGCGAAGCGCCGCGCGAATCCGATCGTCAGGACTCCGGGATCGAGCAGCGAACCACCGAGCCGATCGCGAACCATGTCGACGAGCTCGCGTCGGCCTTCATTGCGCACGTCCCAGATCTCGCGATGATCGAGGTGTCGTACCCGTTCCCAGTCGCTCTCGTCGGCGAGGTGCCATTCGTCGCCGATCAGCTGCGACAGCAACTCGTCGACTCGATCACTCACCCAGGAGCGGGCGTGGACACCGTTGGTGACGTGTCCGATCGGAACTTCGGTCGTGGGGAGGCCCGGCCAGAGGTCGCCGAACATCTCCCGTGAGACCTCGCCGTGCAAACGCGCAACGCCGTTCGAGTAGGCGGCAAGATGCAGCCCCATGATCGCCATGTTGAACTTGTCGTGGTCGGTCTCGCTCTGGCCAATGGCGATCAGCTGGTCGATCGTGACGTTGCAGTCGGCAGCAAACGTGGTGAAGTACCGCTCGATCAGCTCACGCGGGAATCGGTCGATGCCGGCGGGCACCGGTGTGTGCGTCGTGAACAGGCTCCCGGCCCGCACGGCCTCGATCGCCTCGTCGAAGCTCAACCCTCGGTCGACCCATTCACGGATCCGTTCGAATCCGAGGAAGCCGGCGTGACCTTCGTTGGTGTGGAACACCTGCGGATGAATGTCGAGCGCTCGAAGTGCCCGTACTCCACCGATCCCGAGGATGATCTCCTGGCGAAGACGGTGCTGTTCGTCGCCGCCGTAGAGCCGATCGGTGACGGCGATGGCTTCGGGCGGGTTCGATGGCACGTTCGTGTCGAGCAGGTACAGCCGGATCCTGCCCACGTCGGCGCGCCACACTCGCACGGTCACAGGAACATCGGCGAGGTCGACGACGACTTCGACACCGGTTGGATGCAGCCCGAGTGCGTCGGGATCGATGCGTTCGTTGCGCTCCTGTTGCCAGCCGTCGTTGTCGAGGAACTGGTGGAAGTAGCCCTCGGCGTAGAGCAGGCCGACGCCCACCAGCGGAATGCCGAGATCGGATGACGCCTTCAGGTGGTCGCCCGCGAGTACGCCGAGGCCACCGGAGTACTGAGGGACGGCCTCGGTGATGCCGAACTCTGGCGAGAAGTAGGCGACCGACTCCAACGCCGTGTCACCGTCGGCGGCGCGGCGGGCGAACCAACTCGACCCGTCAAGAGCGTCATCGAGTCGTTGCTCGGCCCGGCCGAGCTGTTCGATGAACTGCTCGTCGTCGGCCAGTGTCTCCCAACAGGCGGACGACGTGCGGCGAACGAGATCGACTGGATGCTGGCCCGTCTCGCGCCACGAACGACCGTCGGGGGACCCGTCGAGGCGATCGAACAGGCGAGCCAGCTGCCGATCCCAGGCCCAATGAAGGTTGGCGGCCAACGATTCCATCGCTTGGAGCGGTTCGGGAACGTTGCTGACGACGGGGAAGTGACGAACGGGGCGCATCGAACCGTGACGATACCGACTTGCCGACGGGCTCTCGACAGGCACCGGTGTTCGTTCATGCTCCCGTCACCAAACGTGGCGACCAGGATCAGGTCGTCAAGTGTGGGCCCGCCGCGACGACGTCGTCATACAGGTCTGACGTGGTGCGGGCGATCGCTGACCAGGCGTACTTGCGTTCCACCAGCGCTCGGGCATTGGCAACGAGGATGGTCGCGAGTTCGTGATTGGTCAGCACCTGTTCGATCGCATCGGCCAGATCATCCGGGTTGCCGGGCTCGAACGTGACACCGGCGTTGGTGCCGGTGATCAGCTCGGCGAGTCCGCCGGTCCTGGCCACGATCAACGGAGCGCCGGCGGCCAGCGCCTCGAGCGCCACGATCCCGAACGGTTCGTACAGCGAGGGGATGACGACGCAACCGGCCTGATGGACCAGGTGACGCAGGTCCGCGTCGTTCAAGAACCCGGGCAGCTCGACGATGTCGCTGACGCCTTCGACGTCGACCTGCGTCTGCAGCTCGGGGAGGTAGCTGCCACGGCCGGCGATCACGCTGCTGACGTCGGGCACGCGTCCGCGCAGTTGGTGCATCGCCCGGGTGAGCACCTGAAACCCCTTCTCGTACTGCACTCGACCCCACGACACGACCAACGGCCGTCGCGGCCCCGTCGGGGTGCTGGGCGTGTTCGCCGGCCGCCACTGTTCGGGATCGATCCCGTTGGGGATGTGCACGACGTGATCCTCGGCGAGTTCGAACCCGGTGATCAGCTGCTCGACGATGAACCGGGTCGGTGAGATCATGCGGTCGGCCTGGAAGGCCAGCCACCATTCGATCGAGTTGATGTCGGTCGGATGCCCGAGCGGCAGCTGTCCGCCGTGACGCACTCGTTCCGTGCCGTGCATGGTCAGCACGAACGGCACCGCATAGCGGTGGGCAAGCGTGTCAGCGGCCCACCCGAGCTGCCAGTCGTGACCGTGGACGATGTCGGGACGCCAGCCCTCCAAGTCGCCGTCGAACCGGCTCCCGAGTTTGGTGATGGCATGGTTCGCCGACGCGATGCGCGTGACCGCCTCCGACGGCGGGAGCCACGGCAGGTCGACCAGCGCTCGCCTGACGCGAACCTGGTCAGGCGGTTTCGCCTCGAGTTCGGCCGGGCGGTCGGCCACCGTGAGGATGACCACGTCGTGTCCGGCACGCGCAAGTGCGGCGCCGAGTCCGGCGACGTGGGCGGCGATACCGCCGGTCGAACGGGGCGGGAACTCCCACGACAGCATCAACACGCGCACGGGCGCCACCGTAGTGTCGGACCCGGGCGTGGAGTGGGCCACCTCGAGCGGCGTGGTCACGGAGTCGGCGGCGGTGGCCGTACCCTGGTGCCCGATGGTCAACGTCGCCCGACCGATCGGTGAACTCGATCTGCACCTGTTCGGTGAGGGGACGCACCGCCGCTTGTGGGAACTTCTCGGTCCGCAGCCACTGCACGTCGATGCGAGCGGGTCGGCCTCCGGTGTCCGGTTCGCCGTGTGGGCCCCGAACGCGACGTCGGTCGCCGTCGTCGGCGACTGGAACGACTGGACCCCGCAGGCGCTGGCCCGCGTCGACACCGAAGCGCCGACAGGGATCTGGTCGGCGGTGGCGCCGGCTGCTCGGAGCGGACACCGCTACAAGTTGGAGATCACCACGAGCGATGGACGCGTGGTGCGCAAGGCCGACCCGATGGCGCGCCAGACCGAGCTCCCGCCGAGCGATGCCAGCGTGGTCCCCGGTGCCGGCGACCACGAATGGTCCGACGACGACTGGATGGCCGGCCGCGGCGCGGTCGTGGCCGCGACGGCACCCTTGCGCGTGTACGAGGTCCATCTCGGCTCGTGGCGCCGCGGCGTCGACACGTGGGAGCAACTCGCGGTCGAGCTGTCGGAGCATGTCGCAATGCTCGGGTTCACCCACGTCGAGCTGATGCCGATCGCCGAGCATCCGTTCGGTGGGTCGTGGGGATACCAGGTGTCGGGCTACTTCGCTCCGACGGCGCGTTTCGGTGAGCCCGACGGTGTTCGCCGCTTCGTCGACACGCTGCACCAACGAGGGATCGGGGTGATCGTCGACTGGGTGCCGGCACACTTCCCTCGCGACGAATGGAGCCTCGGTCGATTCGACGGCACTGCGTTGTACGAGCATCCCGATCCGCGCCGTGGCGAACACCCCGATTGGGGTACGTACGTGTTCGACTACGGCCGCAACGAGGTGCGCAACTTCCTGGTGGCCAACGCTCTGTACTGGCTCGACGAGTTCCACGTCGACGGGCTGCGCGTCGACGCCGTGGCCTCGATGCTGTATCTCGACTACTCGCGAGGTGCTGGTCAGTGGACGCCGAACGACGAGGGCGGGCGTGAACACAAAGAGGCGTTGGCGTTCGTGCGGGAGTTGACGGCGGTCGTCGGCGAGGAGTTTCCCGACGCGCTGGTCATCGCCGAGGAGTCCACGTCGTGGCCCGGTGTCACCCGGCCGGTCGATGCCGGCGGGCTGGGGTTCAGCCACAAGTGGAACCTGGGCTGGATGCATGACACCCTCGACTACCTGTCACTCGATCCGGTGCACCGGCGCCATCACCATCACGAGATGACCTTCGCGATGCTGTACGCCTACGACGAGCGCTTCGTGCTCCCGTTGAGTCACGACGAGGTCGTGCACGGCAAGGGCAGCCTGCTGTCGAAGATGGGTGGCGACGAGTGGCAGCGCTTCGCATCCCTGCGGGCGTTGTTCGCCTGGCAGTGGGCACTGCCCGGCGCGCCGCTGGTGTTCATGGGTTCGGAACTCGCGTCCCGAGACGAGTGGACCGAGCAGTCCGAACTGCCGTGGCAGCTGCTCGACGAGGCAGCCCATCGAGGCGTTCGCGACCTGTTCGTGCGGCTGAACGAGCTCGCCGACGCCTGGCCGGCGCTGTGGCGACGTGACCTCGATCCCGGCGGGTTCCAGTGGCTCGACGCGGACGACGCCGCGCACTCGATGTTCGCGTTCGTGCGCTGGGATCTCGACGGCGTCGACGCGGTCGTGTGCATCGCCAACTTCACCCCCGTACCCCGACCGGGCTACCAGGTCGGGCTGCCGTGGGCCGGTCGCTGGGACGTGGTGCTCGACACGGATGCAGCGGCGTGGAGCGGCAGCGGACATCGTGGCGACCAGCGGGCGGTCGCGGGAGCCGACGAGCCGTGGCAGGGGTGCACGTCGTCAGGGGTCCTCGACGTGGGCCCGATGTCGATGGTGTGGCTCGCCGCTCGATCTCCCGGCTGACACCTGCTTGCCGAGCGCCGCGTGGGCGGGACCGACGCGGTCAGGGAGCGATCGTCGTCGTGGGTGCCGGTCGTGGACGTCGTGGTCGGTGGTGGTGGTGGCGACGGTCGTCGGCGCCACCTTCGTGGGTGACGTCGTGGTGTCGTGAGCCGTGGTGCGGCGTGGGTGGTGGTGGTCGTCGTCGACGTGGTGGTCGTGGCGTTGGGGTCGGGCCGGTTGAACGACGGTAGCGACTCGCGCTCGCTGTACTGCTCGGGCTCCTTGCCGTCGTGGCCCCACACGTAGACACGGTCGCCGCGCTCGACGAGCTCCGGGAAGACATCGGCGAGTGAGTTGGAGATGCGGATGCAGCCGTGGGAGGCGGGCTGGGTCGGCACGTTCTGGGCGCCATGGATGGCGATGCCGTAGTTGAAGTACCACGGGTTCTTCATCCCGCCGAGCGGGCTGACCCGATTGCCGTCGTACGAACGCCGGAACGAGAACACGCCGCCGGGCGACTTCGCCTCGGCGCAGACCTGCTTGGTCACCGGCTCGGGATACGGGTTGCCGTTCTCGTCGGTGTCGTAGGTCGCTGTCTCGCAGAACGTCGCCGGCTTGCCGTCGGCATCGAGTTCTCCGGACGAGATGTGGGCGATGAAGATCGGCTCGTCGTCGCGGAACACCGCCATCACCTGCTGGGGCAGATAGACCTCGACGTGAGTGCCGGCACCAGGGCGCCTGGGCAGGAACCGCACGTTCGGGTCGGCCATCTGCTGCCAGACCTCTTCGGTCACGACGGTCTGATCGTTGCGGGCGGCGAAGTCCTCCCATTGCAGGGTGCCGATCAGCTTCTTGAACGCCCAGACCGCTTGCTGGGTTCCTGCGCCGAACTGCCCATCTGCCGGACCCGGCTGGAATCCCAGTTCGGTGAGGCGTTCCTGCACGCGGCGGACGTCCTCGCCGGCAGATCCCAAGGAGAGCGGCGCCGCGAGCGGTGCTGCGGAAGGGGGCTGGTCGGCCGTCGTGGTGGTGACCGGGTTGACGATGCCCTCCGGTGTCTCCGGAGATCGGCTCGCCGGCGGTGGTTGCACCGGTGGTCGGAGCGTCCGCGTCGACATCGGTGCCGTTGCCGCCCACGAAGATCCCGATACCGACCACGAGCGCGAGAACGAGGCCAGCAGCGATTGCAGGGAACCAGGCGTTGGTGTCGGTGGAACGGGAGCGGCGGGGACTCATCGAGGGGGGTTCAGGGTGTGGGCGTCGACAGATGGGAAGATCGGGTGGCGATGTCGGTGGGGTCAGGCAGATGCGGCCACGGATCGCAGCGCATCGCAGGCTTGTTCTGGCGGAATGATGTTGATCATCACGCCCGTGCCGCGTTCGAAGCCGGCCTGGGTGACCAGGTTCGGCCAGACGTGGATGTGCCAATGGTACTGGCCGGTGTGCTGGTGCGGCGCCGTGTGGAAGCCGAGGTTGAACGCCACATCGCCGAGGGCGGCGTTGAGATGCCCGAGGGCGTCGCGCAGTGCTCGACCGACCGACTCGAGACTGTCGTTGGGGGCATCTTGGAGATGCGGTTCGTGATGCCGCGGGACGATCAGCAGCTCGTACGGCGCTCCGCTCCAGTACGGCGTGATGACGGCGACGTCGTCGTTGGCGAACACGACGCGCTCGTCGGCGGCCAGTTCGGCTTCGACGGTGGTGCACAGCAGGCAGCCGCCGGCGAAGCGGGCGAAGGCCCGTTCCTCGTCGAGGATCTCGCCGGGCACGAAGGGCAGTCCGAGAATCTGACCGTGCGGGTGAGCGACCGAGGCGCCCGCCTCGCGTCCGTGATTGACGATGGCCTGGGTGTAGCGAACCTGCGGCGTGGCGGCGTGGTCGGCGAACCGGTCGCGCAGCACCCGCATCAGCTGACCGGCGTGGTCATCGTCGAGGAGGTGGAGACCCGAGTGGTGATCGGGCGTGTACACGAACACCTCGTGGATGCCGCTCGCCTCGGCCATCACGAAGACAGGACCGAGGTTGTGGACGGCGAACGCTTCCTCGCCATCGAAGGCCGGGTAGCGGTTGGGGATGACGCGCATCGACCAGGTGCCGTCCTTGTCGACGGTTTCGAGGGCTGGGGGCGTGGATTCTTCGTGACCGGGACAGAACGGGCACGGCCTCGACGGATCGTCGTCGACGCTGCTCTCGCGCGGGGCGAAATCGTTCGGCCGCTGGGCCCGCTCGGCAACGATGGTCACCCACCGACCGTTGAGTGGGTTCAAACGCATCTGACTCATTGTCGTGTCAAGGATACGGGCTTCGGCGGGTCGATGCGTGGCACTGTGACCAAGCACTCACTGCTGCGCGAGCAGGAGGGCGTGGCGACGATCGAGTCGGTCCTGGTTCCAACGATGCAGGCCCCATCCGATCAACGAACCCACGCCGAACGCGACGAGCCCCCCGACGCCGTCGAGCCAGAAGTGATTGCCGGTCACCACGATGCAGAACAGTGTCGCCGCGGGATAGAGCAGGACGAGCGCCTTGACCCATTTGCGCCGCAGGAGCGGCCACACGGCGATTGCGCACCAGGTCGACCAGCCGATGTGCAGGCTCGGCATGGCGGCGTACTGATTGGAGATCGAGGCCATCGTCTCGGAGTCGAACGACCACGGGCCGCCGTACTCGGCGAGCGTGTCGACGAAACCCCAGCCGCCTTCGGGTCGCAGGTCGCTCTCGATGCAGGCCCCGCCATAGCTGATGCGGGCGTCGGTGGCTTCGGCGATCTCGGCGGGAATGGGGCAGGGCTCGTCGAGCAGCCGTGGCGGCATCAGCGGGAACCAGGCGAAGCCGATGATCGCGAGCGCCGTCATCGCCGCCAGTGAGTTGCGCCACTGGGGGAACACGTCGGCTCGCTTGAGGTAGAGCAGCACGAACACGCCCAGCGTGACGATGAAGTGGGCGGTGCCGTAGTAGGTGTTCCAGAACTGGATGAACCAGCGGTAGGGAAGGAACCACGACTGGATGGTCTGTTCGTGGAACAGGTTGAGGTTCAATTCCCACTGGATGATGCGTTCGGCGTTGGTGAACGCCTGCTCGGGTACGCCGTCGGCGGCGATCTTGTTCGAGCCGAACAGGTTGCGGGTCCAGGAGTAGATCGCGTAGAAGATCGCGACGATCAGCGCCTCTTTCCACCAGTGCATCCGGTGTTCGCGAACCGGTGCCGTGGGTGCGTCGGCCACCTGCATCGGTTCCGTACTGTAGGCGCGCGTTACGGTCTTGTGACATGGCAGAGATTTCGGGGCACGCCGGCCAGCAAGCGGTGGCGGCGATCGCCGCCTACGGGACCGACGTGATGTTCACACTCAACGGCGGCCACATCTGGCCGCTCTACGACGCCGCTCGCGACCAGGGTATGCGGGTGGTCGACACGCGGCACGAACAGTCGGCGACCTTCGCGGCCGAGGCGTACGCCAAGCTCACCCGCCGTCCGGGGTTTGCGGCGTTGACCGCCGGTCCGGGCATCACCAACGGCGTGTCGGCGATCACGTCGGCGCACTTCAACGGCTCGCCCGTCGTCGTGCTCGGCGGACGGGCGCCGCAGGGTCGGTGGGGTGCGGGGTCGTTGCAGGAACTCGACCACGTACCGATCGTGTCGTCGATCACGAAGATGGCTGCCACCGTCACCGATCCCGAGCAGGCGGGCGCGATGGTGCACGAAGCGGCCCGCCTCGCGATCGAACCCCACCGCGGCCCGACGTTCCTCGACTTCCCGCTCGACGTGTTCGGTCCGTCCACCGGAGAGGTGCCCGACGTCGGGTCGTGTGACGGGATGGGAGCAGCCCCCGACGACGACGCCGTGGCTGCGCTCGCTGCGCTCGTCGCCGGTGCCGAGCGGCCCGCGCTCCTGGTTGGATCCGACGTGTACTGGGACGGCGCCTGGGACGAACTCGCCGCCGCTGCCGCACACCTCGGGGTGCCGTGCTTCTTCAACGGGATGGGCCGTGGGGTGTTGCCCGCCGATCACGAGTTGGCGTTCCTGCGAACCCGTGGCCTGCTCAAGCAGCGCGCCGACGTCGTGGTGGTGCTCGGCACGCCGCTCGACTTCCGGCTCGGGTTCGGACGGTTCGGTTCGGCGACCGTCGCTCACGCTGTCGACGCCGAGTCGCAACGCGCCGGCCACGTCGACGTGCTCACCGTGGCCGGCGATCTGCGGCTCACGCTGCGCGGTCTCGCAGAGTACGCCGGCGATCGGGTCGACCATTCCGGCTGGATTGCGGAGTTGCGTGAGGCGGAGTCGGCGGCGGCCGCTGGCGAGGTCGCCCTGATGGAGGCCGACGACGCCCCGATCAAGCCGAGTCGCATCTATGGCGAGTTGCGCAAACGGCTCGAACGCGACGCCGTGGTGATCTGCGACGGTGGCGACTTCGCGTCGTATGCCGGAAAGTTCATCGAGGTGTACGAACCAGGTGGCTGGCTCGACACCGGCCCGTACGGCTGTCTCGGCAATGGCCTGGGCTACGCGATCGCGGCGCGGGTCGTGCGGCCGTCGTCGCAGGTCGTCCTGCTGCTCGGCGACGGCGCGGCTGGCTTCAGCCTGATGGACGTCGATTCGCTCGTGCGTCACGGTCTGGCGGTCGTGATGATCGTCGGCAACAACGGGATGTGGGGCCTCGAGAAGCACCCGATGCAGGCGATCTACGGCTGGGACATGGCGTGCGACCTGCAGCCGGAGATGCGCTACGACGATGTGGTCAAGGCGCTGGGCGGTGGAGGCGAGACGGTGAGTTCACCGGCCGAGATCGGCCCGGCGCTCGACCGGGCGTTCGCCAGCGGGGTGCCGTACCTCGTCAACGTCCTCACCGACCCCGGCGACGTCTACCCGCGCTCCAGCAACCTCGCCGTGATTCAAACGGACTGGTCTCAGCTCAGGGGGCGCAGCACTTCGACATGAAGCGGTCGAGGTCGACCACGACACGGGTGATCTTGCCGGCCGCCACGAGGCCGCCCGGGTCGGACGCCGACACGGTGAACTTCAGGCGGCGGCCGTCGATCTTCTCGAGGACCGCTTCGGCGACGACCTCGGCGCCGATCGGTGTGGGCTGCAGGTGATCGAACTGGATGCGCATGCCGACCGACGTGCTGGCCGGGTCGAGGGCGTTGGAGATCGCGTTGCAGCACGCTTCCTCGCACAGCGCGACGAGCCGCGGCGAGCCGAGGACTTCGACGATCCCCGAGCCGAGCGCAAGAGCGGTGTCGGCCTCGGTGACCACGAGCTTGGCGTCACCGCGCATTCCAGTTTCGAGATTCACTCCGACAACGCTAACAAGCACACGCCGGTGAACGCACGAGATGTGCCTGGCACGTCGTGTACGTAAGCTCGACCGGGTGATCGAACGAGACGTCCTGCAACGAGTACTCGCTGGCGCGGTCAGCGGGGGAGCCGAGTTCGCCGAGGTCTACGCCGAGGACAAACGGTCGACATCGGCCGGCCTCGACGACGGGCGGATCGAACAGGTGTCGAGCGGTCGCGATCGTGGCGCCGGCATTCGCGTGGTGGCCGGCGAGACCACCGGCTTCGCGTACACCTCCGATCTGTCCGAACCCGGCCTCACCGCTGCGGCATCGGCGGCGGCGGCCGCGGCGAAGCAGGGTGGCGGCGGTGTCCGAACGGTCGCCCTCACACCATCGGCGCCACATCGACCGAACACCGTCGAGCGTGATCCCGACAGCGTCGCCAAGGCTGCGAAGGTCGAGTTGCTGGTGCGCATGAACGAGGCCGCTCGCTCGTTCGGTCCCGAGATCGTGCAGGTGTCCGCCGGCTACGGCGACAGTCGCAAGCAGGTGCTCGTGGCCAACACCGATGGCGTGCTCACCGACGACGAGATCGTGCGCACCCTGTTGCGAATCAGCGCCGTGGCCGACGGTGACACCGGCATGCAGACCGGGTACCAGTCGATGGGTCACACGATCGGCTTCGAGGTGTTCGACAAGGTCGACGTCGAGGAGCTGGCTCGCGAGGCGGCCCGCCAAGCGATCACGAAGCTCCGTGCGCGTCCCGCGCCGTCGGGGGCGATGCCGGTGGTCATCAAGCACGGCACCGGTGGCGTGCTGTTCCACGAGGCGTGCGGCCATGGCCTCGAGGCCGACCACATCCAAAAGGGTGCCAGCGTGTACGCCGGCAAGGTCGGCCAACAGGTGGCGTCGCCTCTTGTGACGCTGGTCGACGACGGGACGATGCCGGGGGAGTGGGGCACGCTCGGCTTCGACGACGAAGGCCACATCACGCAGCGCAACGTGCTGATCGAGGACGGCATCCTCACCGACTACATGTGGGATTACCTGCGTTCACGCAAGGACGGCCGTCCGCAGTCGGGCAACGGGCGCCGGCAGAGCTATCAGCACCTCCCGATGGTTCGTATGACGAACACGTTCGTGCTCGATGGCCCCGACGATGCCGACGACATCATCTCCTCGACGCCGAACGGGGTGTACGTCGCAAAGCTCGGCGGCGGTTCCGTCAACACGGCGTCGGGAGATTTCGTGTTCGGGATGACCGAGGCGTATCTCATCGAGAACGGCGAGATCACCGAGCCGCTGCGCGACGGCAACCTGATCGGCAACGGCCCCAAGGTGCTCGCCGACATCGACATGCTCGCCAACGATTTCGCGATGGGCAGCCCCGGCACGTGCGGCAAGGACGGCCAGGGCGTCCCCGTCGGCGACGGCCAGCCAACCCTGCGAGTGAAGTCCCTCACCGTCGGCGGTACGGCATGAGGGATTACAACAGGGGTCAGACCCGCGTTGTAATCGGCGGGCAGTGTTACATCGCGGGTCTGACCCCTGTTGTAATCCGAGGGGAAGTCGGGCGATGAGCGCGTTCGAGAGCGAGTTGCAGGCGGTTGCCGATCGGGTGGTCGACCAGGCGCAGACAGGCGAGCAGATCGAGGCGTTCGTCGCTCGCGGCGGCGAGACCGAGGTGCGCGTCTACGAGGGCGACCTCGAGCACTTCGTGTCGGCGCAGAGCGAAGGCATCGGGATCCGGGTGATCCGCGACGGTCGAACCGGTTTCGCGTACGCGGGCACGCTCGACGAGGACGCCATCCGCGAGGTGCTCGCCGAGGCGCGTGACAACGTGCAGTTCGGCACGGTCGACGAGTGGGCGGCGCTCGCCGAGCCCGATGGCGTGCCGGTCACCGAGCAGTCACTGTGGAACGACGAGCTGGCCGCCTACCCGACCGACCGCAAGATCGACCTCGCGAAGGAACTCGAGAAGCTCGCGAGCGGCAGCGACCCCCGTGTGCGCGTCGACGACTCGAACTACGCCGATGCCTACGGTGAATCGGCCGTTGCGTCGACGACCGGGATCCGGATGTCGGGGCGGGAGAACGGCTGCTACGTGTCGGTGTCGACGCTTGCCGACGAAGGCGAGGGCGACGACGCCGAGACGCAGACCGGGTTCGGTTTCTCCGTCGGTCGTTCTCCCGACGAGTTCGATCTCGACCGCGCGGCTCGCGAAGCGGTCGATCGTGCGACCCGTCTGCTGGGCGCCACGCAACCGCCGAGTCGCCGCCTCACGGTGGTGCTCGACCCGTTCGTGACGGCCCAGTTCATCGGCGTGATCTCCTCGACGCTCAACGGTGAGGCGGTCGTCAAGGGTCGGTCGTTGTTCCGCGACCGGATCGGCGAGACCGTCGCAGCTCCCTTCGTCACACTGGTCGACGACCCGACGAACCCGAAGGCCTACACGGCGACCGACGTCGACGGTGAGGGGCTCGCCGCTCGACGCAACGTGCTGATCGAGGACGGCGTACTTCGCCAGTTCGTCCACAACTCGTACTCCGCTCGTCGCGCCGCCACCGTCTCGACCGGCAACGCGACACGAGGCGGCTTCGCCGGAACGCCAGGTGTCGGCTGTCTTGCGCTCTCGCTCGTGCCCGGGACCCGATCGCAGGATGAACTGGTGGCCAACGTCGACGACGGGCTCCTCGTGCAGCAGATGCAGGGGCTCCACTCGGGCGTCAATCCGATCAGCGGCGACTTCTCGACGGGCGCCGCAGGGCTCCTGATCCAGAACGGGACGGTCGGCGCACCGGTCCGCGAGATCACGATCGCGTCCACGCTGCAGCGGATGCTGCTCGACATCGTCGAGGTCGGCGGCGACCTCGAATGGCTGCCGATGCGTTCGGCCGGCATGAGCCTCGTGATCCGCGACGTCACGATGTCGGGCTCCTGAACAGGACATGACCTCACCGTCGCCGGAGGCCCTCGCACGGCACCCGCACCTCGCGACACCTCAATCCGACGGACGAGTTCGAGTCGATCTCCACACCCACACGATGTGGAGCGGCGACTCGACGACGACACCCGATGAATTCGCGGGCGCTGTCGACGCCAGCGGCCTCGACGTCGTCTGCATCACCGATCACAACTCGATCGATGGCGCCATCGAATTGCAGGATCGGCTCGGCTGCCGAGTGATCGTCGGCGAGGAACTCCGCACCGCTGCCGGTGAGATCATCGGCCTGTTCCTCACGGAACGAGTGCCGATGGGGATCTCGCACATCGACGCGGCCAAGGCCATCCGCGACCAGGGCGGCGTGGTCTACATCCCGCACCCGTTCGACCCGATGCGCCGAAATCTGAACGAAGCGGCGCTGTACGAGTTGGCGGAGGCGGATCTGATCGACGCCGTCGAGGTGTTCAACGCCAAGACGTCGCTGGCGAGCCTCAACCGGCGAGCGGCCGAGTTCGCTGCCGAGTTCGGCATCGTCGCCGGCGCCGGCAGCGACGGCCACGTACCCGACGCACTCGGCGCTGCGTTCGTCGAGATCGCCGACTTCGACACGCCGATGGAGTTCCTTGCGGCGCTGGCAGCCGGCGACGTCGTCGGCCACCACTGGGACGAACCCCGTCCGTGGTCGCCTCGCGTCATCCCGTCCGTCACGTGAATCCGGTGGCGATTCGACGTCGCCGGTCCTGCCACTGGCGTCATCGTCGG
The DNA here is from genome assembly GCA_963741755.1 of Ilumatobacteraceae bacterium. Lineage (GTDB taxonomy): Bacteria > Actinomycetota > Acidimicrobiia > Acidimicrobiales > Ilumatobacteraceae > Sva-07. The sequence continues at coordinate 240,690 of CAVUJG010000004.1, forward strand.
TTTCGGGCAGCTGAGCGTGTAGACAGGGCGACCGTGCCGATCTATCAGGCCATCATTCTCGGCATCGTCCAGGGTCTGTCGGAGTTTCTTCCGATCTCCTCCAGTGGGCACCTGTTGCTGACGCCCTGGTTCGCCGGATGGCAAGAGCTCGACCCGTCGATCAAGAAGTCGTTCGACGTCGCGCTGCATCTCGGCACGTTGGTGGCCGTCGTCGGGTACTTCTGGAACGACGTCAGGACCTACGTGGTCGAAGGTGCCAAGCTCGTGTTCAAGCGAAAGGTCCCGCCGACCACCGACGGCAGGCTGGCGTGGCTGTTCGTGCTCGCCACGCTGCCGGCAGCGGCAGTCGGAGCGTTGTTCGAGGACCAGATCGACAACCGCCTCGGCACGCCGGTGATGATCGGCATCTCGCTGATCGTGTTCGGCGTTCTGCTCGCCATCGCCGACCGGACGCTCGGCCGTCGCAAGGTCGAGGAGTTCCGGGCCAGGGACGCGTTGATCGTCGGTGCCGCACAGGCGCTGGCGCTCAACCCGGGAACATCCCGATCGGGCATCACGATGACGGCTGGGCGCTTCCTCGGGTTCGACCGCGAGTCGGCCGTGCGCATCAGCTTCGTGATGTCGATCCCCGTGATCTTCGGCGCGGTCGTGTTCAAATTCGGCGGGATGATCGCCGATGGAATCCCTGAAGGACTCGTGGTGCCGCTGATCGTCGGCGTCATCACGTCGTGTCTTGCCGGCTTGCTCGCTGTGTGGGGAACGCTCAAGATCGTTCGGACACACAGCTTCATGCCGTTCGTGATCTACCGGATCGCTCTCGGCGTGATCGTGCTGTTCGTTGCCGCCACCGGCATGCGCTGACGCCGACCGATCACGGGAGAAACAGCAGGCTGGCGACGCCCTGCTGCGCAGCGGCTGCCACACTCGGCCCGTCGCGTTCGGCGACCGCGACGAAGACCACGTCGTCGACGACAGCGGTCACCACGCCAACATCGGCGATGACGAACCCGTCGGCGCTCACCTGCACCGCCAGGCCGACAGCGACGTGGCGGGCGAGTGGGTCGGACACGGCGACGACGACGGTTCCGGCGTCGGCCAGCGATGCCGGCCCGGCCCGGCTGGTGACGTCGACGTCGGTCAACACCTCGCCATCGGCAACACGCTGTCGGACGACGGCACCGACGGGGATCTCGTCGAGGGCTCCATCGGGCAGTGCAGCCACCGGCAGCGTGGCGGGTTCGGCGGCGATCGGATCGCCGGGTTCGTGCGGTCGGCTCGCGATCAGCACGGTGCGAGTCGCGCCCCAACGATCACGTTCGGCGGTGATCGTGGCCATCTCGCCGTGCACGGTCAGTGCGGCGAGTGTGGCGAAGGCGGCCACGACGCTCCAGTAGATCCACGGGCGTCGGGCGAGGACGAGTCGGGCTCGGGCCGCGAACTGCATGGATGTCTCCTCGGATCGGTGGGCGATCGGAGAGAGTCGGTCGATGCCGACGTTATCGACGCAGCAGCGCGTTCGTCAGCTGGCCGAGGAGGAGCCCGAACCGCTCGACGACGAACCGCTCGAACCCGAACCACTCGAGCTGTCGGATTTCGTCGAGGACGAGGAGCTGCTGTCCGAGGACGACGACGAGCCGCTGTCGGACGACGACGAGCCGGTGTCCTTCGACTCCTTCGTGGAGGTGGACGCAGGTGACGTCGACGACTTCTTGCCGCGGTTGTCGGTCTTGAAGAATCCGGAGCCCTTGAACGTGACGCCGACGGGCGTGAAGACCTTCTTCACGGGCAGGATCTCGCCGCTGTCGGGATGGGCGATCTCGGTGAGGTTGTCGTCATGGAAGCCCTGCTGGACCTCGATGGTCTCGCCGGTGTCGACGAACTTGTAGACGTAGGTTGGCATCGAGCGAAGAAGGATATCGTCGGAGCCATGCAGGTCCGCAGCGCTGTCATTCCCGCGGCTGGTCTGGGGACACGTTTCCTCCCCGCCACCAAGGCCGTTCCGAAGGAGCTGTTCCCCATCGGAGACCAGCCCGCGATCCAGATCGTGATCGACGAGGCGCTCGGCGCAGGCTGTGATCACATCGTGATCGTGAGCAGCCGGTCGAAGCCGGCGATCGACGCCTACTTCGCGCCGGACGCGGCGTTGCTCGACGCCCTCGAGGCCAAAGGGAAGTCCGACACCGCCGAGCGGCTACGCGCGATCGGGCGCGACTGGCACGTCGACATCGTGTACCAGGACGACCCGAAGGGACTCGGCCACGCGGTCGGCTGCGCCCGCGACGCGGTTGGCAACGAACCGTTCGCGGTGCTGTTGCCAGACGAGCTGATGTCGAGTTCGGCGGTACTCGCCCAGATGAACGGGGTGTGCGCAGCAACCGAGGGGAGTGTGGTCGCCGTGGTGAACGTCCCTCGCGAGCGGGTCAGCTCGTACGGCGTGATCGATCCGGCAGGCGAGCTGACCCACGACGGGGTGATCCCCGTGCGTGACCTGGTCGAGAAGCCGGCCCCCGAAGATGCGCCGAGCAACTTCATCCTCACCGGCCGCTACGTGCTGACCGCCGACGCCTGGACCGAGATCGAGGCGCTGAAGCCGGGGAGCGGTGGGGAACTGCAGCTCACCGACGCGCTCCGGGCGCAAGCCGCCCGTGCTCCTTTCCATGCGGTCGTCGCCGACGAGAGTCGGCTCGACACGGGCACCCCGCTCGGGTTCCTCACCGCCTCGATCGAACTCGGGCTGGCGAATCCTGAACTCAGTGCCGACCTGCGCGAGTTCCTCCGCCATCTCCACCTGTGACCTGGCGGCGCCGTCGCACTCCGTCGCCATCTCGGTGACGTGAGTCCCGGCGGGCGGGACCCAGGCCACCGAGATCCCGTTCGTCGATGAAGCGACGTCAGAGCCGGCGGTAGGCGTCGGGTTCGTCGTGCACGAGGCCGTATTCGTCGACGTCGAACTCGATGATCTCGCCGCTGTCGAGGATCGTGCGGCGGAATCGGCGAGGAGTGAGTCGTTCGATGTGTTGGGCAACGGGGACGACACCGAGGGTCTCGACGTCGACCATCGCCGTCGTGACGTCCGCATCATCGCCCACCGCCAGTGCCAGTCGCCGGATCGAGACCGACGTGGTGAACGGGGTGACGGTGAGGCCGATGTCGCTGCATCCGGCAAGATCGTGGCGGTGCGCGCCGTTCATCTCGCCCCACCGGCCGCTGCCGTCGGCACCGAGCCACAGATCGGGTTCGTCGAGGTCGCGGAACAACAGGAACTGGCGGACCTGCCACGTTGCCGAGAGCCGCAGCACGTACATGATCGCCTCGCGCCCGACTTCGCCGGTAGCAGTCCAGCCTTCGTTCTCCCAGCGCAGCGTCAACGTCTCGAGATGCTCGTGATCCCATGTGCGCCATCGGGCGGTGTAGCCGTCGGATGGAAAGGCGGTCAGCGGGTCGGACACGGCCACCCACGCTAGAGGCATCGATGTGAGCCGCAGAGGCTGCTCACCGGATCGGTGGGCTACCTTGCCAGCGTGACCCCGTTGGAGGATGCCCAGGCGTTCGTGCTCGAATCCTGCCCGCCACTCGACATTGTCGATGTCGATCGACGCGACGCGTCAGGGCTCGTGCTCGCCGTAGCTGTCGTGGCCGCCGAGGTCGTGCCGCCGTTCGACAACACCGCCGTCGATGGCTACGCGGTACGTGCCGAAGATGTGGCGAGCGTCCCGGTCGAGCTGCGCGTCGTCGGCGAACTCGCCGCCGGCGCAGCGCCGACCACGCCGCTGGGTGCCGGCGAGGCGATCCGGATCATGACCGGCGCGCCCATGCCGTCCGGCGCCGATGCCGTCGTGATGGTGGAGGACTCCGAGCGCATCGGCGACGGCGCAGTCCGGCTCACGAGGTCCGTGGCGGAGGGCGCCGCGATTCGTCGCGCCGGCGACGATGTGCAGGTCGGTGACCTGTTGTTCGAGGTCGGCACGACGATCACACCGTCGGTCGATGCGGTGCTGGCCAGCGTGAACGCCGGCCGCGTCCACGTGTACCGGCGGCCGCGTGTCGCTGTGTTGTCGACCGGTGACGAACTCGTCGACGACGGATCGCCGTTGGAGATCGGCCAGATCCGCGAGAGCAACAAGACGATGTTGGCTGCCCTCCTCGCCGAGGCGGGCTGTGAGGTCGTCGATCTCGGTGTGGTGCGCGACGACGAGGCCGAACTCGAGCGGGTGTTGCGTTCAGCGGCCGCCGACTGTGATGCGATCGTGTCGAGCGGTGGTGTCTCGATGGGCGACTACGACGTCGTCAAAGCGGTCCTCGGTCGGATTGCCGACATGCATTGGATGCAGATCGCGATCAAGCCCGCCAAGCCGTTCGCGTTCGGACGTCTCGACGGCACCCCGATCTTCGGACTGCCGGGCAACCCGGTCAGCTCGCTCGTCAGCTTCGAGCTGCTCGCCCGGCCGGCGTTGCGACGCATGATGGGACACCGTCGGCTGACACGCACCAGCATCGTGGCCGTCGCCGATGTCGCGCTCGATCGTCAGCCCGATGGCAAGGTCCACTTCATGCGGGTCAACGGTGAGTTCGGTGACGATGGCCGCTACCACGTGCGCCCGCTCGACGCGCAGGGAAGCCACCAACTCGCCGCCACTGCACTCGCCGATGCGATGGCGGTGGTGCCCGACGGCGACGGCATCCCCGCCGGCGCCGACGTCGCGGCGCTGCTCCTGCGCAACATCTGACCTCTCGCCGACCCAGGTTCCCCGAGCCCAGGGACGCGGGAACAAGCGTGGTTCCCCGAGCCCAGGGTCGCGGGAACCACCGGCGGTCAATAGGCTGCTCGGATGGCCGGGGGAAGTGACCACGAGCACGAGGAGTTGATCGATCCGTTCGGTCGTCTCATCGAGGACCTGCGGATCTCGATCACCGACCGGTGCAACTTCCGGTGCACCTACTGCATGCCCGAGGAAGGGATGCAATGGCTACCCCGTTCTGAGGTGATGACGTTCGAGGAGATCGAGCGCCTCGCCCGGATCTTCGTGCAGCGCTACGGCGTCCGCGGGATCCGCCTCACTGGTGGCGAACCGACGGTTCGTGCGCATCTGCCGGTCCTGGTCCAGAAGCTGGCCGCCATCCACGGCCCGAATGGTCCCGTCGACCTGGCGATGACCACGAACGGGGCGACGCTTCGTCTCGTGGCGCACACGTTGCGCGACGCCGGGCTGCAACGCGTCAACATCAGCCTCGACACGCTCGATCGGGCCAAGTTCCATCAGATGACACGGCGCGACGAACTCGAACGCGTGCTCGATGGCATCGCAGCAGCGCAGGAGGCCGGGTTCGCGCCGGTCAAGCTCAACGCCGTGATCGAGCGCGGCGTGAACGACGACGAGATCGTTGCCCTGGCCACGTTCGGACGCGACCGCGACGTCGAGGTGCGCTTCATCGAGTTCATGCCGCTCGACGCCGACGGTCACTGGATGAACGACAAGGTCGTCGGACAGGACGAGATCGTCGCGGCGATCGCCGCCGTGTACCCGCTCGAACAACTGCCCGCACGAGGCGCGGCGCCTGCCGACCGGTTCCGCTACCTCGACGACCGTGGCACGATCGGCGTGATCCCGACCGTGACGAAGCCGTTCTGCGGCGACTGTGATCGCGTGCGGCTCACCGCCGAAGGTCAGTTCCGCACGTGCCTGTTCGCCACGAAGGAGTTCGATCTGATGGCGGCGATGCGCGCCGGCGAATCCGACGACGAGCTTGCCGCACGCATCGAGGCGGCCGTCGCCACCAAGTGGGCCGGCCACCAGATCAACCAGGTCAACTTCGTGCGACCTGGCAAGTCGATGAGCCAGATCGGCGGCTGATTTCGCCAGGGCCCGACCCCAGGCGGAAGACGAGTTGTCGTCAGAGGGCGGGGAAGGCGCGGAAGCGGTCGGCGACCCCGGCGTCGCCGAGGACCTCGACTGCACCGGCGTCGCGGCGCCACAGCCACAACAGCAGATCGTTTGCCCGTCCCCGCACCGCTGCGTCGCCCTTGGCGTGTTCGCGGATGAAGTCGATCCCGGACTCGTCGATGCGTGTCACCAGCCATTCTCCGTTCGTCGCCGACTCGTTGTCGGTGCAGTGCAGATGCACGCTGCCGCCGACTGGGGCGGCGCCGTCACTGACCCGGCGAGCCGCGAACCACATCAGGAACTCGTCGATGCCGTCCGCGGCCACGGCGACGGGGATCTCGTAGGGGATGCCGACCGCGTTCGCCGCGTCCCAGCGGTGAACGGCGGTCTCCTGCGTCATCCGCCGTTCCACCCAGCGCTCGGGCTGATTCGTTCCGGTCCAGGTCCACACCTCGGCGTCGTCGCTCGTGCGGGCCAACGCAGAGAACATCGCCGTGTGCGCCGCGGTGACCCAGTCGAGCAGCATGTCATCGGCCGGGCGCATCGGTTGGCCCATCGCCTGAACGCCCTCGAGTGTCGTGATCCCCTCAGCGACGATCCGGCCCCAACGGTTCCAGACCCCACCGAGGTGCCACGCCAGGTCGCCCAAGTTCCAGCCGGGACATGACGGGACGGGATGGTGGAATCCGTGGTCAGCGACGATCTCGAGGAAGCGGACGGCGTCGGTGCGCAGGTGCATGTGGGGGTCGTACGGGAGTTCAGCGGGCGATGAGGCAGCATCGGTGGACATCGCCGGAACGGTACCCCGGCCTGTGGCGCCATCGCACGCCCGGCTAACGTGCGAAGCCACATGAGTGATCTGTCGTTCACCCACCTCGACCCGCTCGGGCGCGCCCGCATGGTCGATGTCACCCCCAAAGAGCCGACGCACCGCCGTGCGGTCGCTCGCTGCAAGGTGTTCATGCAGCCCGAGACGACGGCGGCGATCGCCAACCGTGAGGTGAAGAAGGGCGATGTGTTGTCGGTGGCGCGTGTCGCCGGGATCCAGGCCGCGAAGCGCACCTCGGACATGATCCCGTTGTGTCACCCGCTGCTGGTCGGGGCAGTGTCGGTCAACTTCGAGATCGGCGACGACTTCGTGGCGATCGAGGTGCACGTCGACACCGTCGACCGCACGGGTGTCGAGATGGAAGCGCTCCACGCGTGCAGCATCGCGGCACTCACCGTGTACGACATGTGCAAGTCGGCCGACCGCGCCATGGTGATCGGCGAGCTCGCCCTGTGGGAGAAGACCGGCGGTCGATCGGGCGTCTACCGTCGCAGTGACGGCGCCGCGGAGACCGGCGACGGCACCGCGACGTGACCGACGTCTCACCGATGATTGCGTTCATCGTCACAATCGTCGTAGAATCGTCACACAACGATCCGGCACGTCGGATCCGAACCAATCCGGCCTCGGCCAACAGCTTGCTGACTTCACCAACTCCACACTGACCCATGCCACAACTCGTTCTCCTCGTCGTCGCCGCCGCTTGGGTGGCCGTGCTGATCCCCCCGATGTTGCGTTCCCGGGTCGACAACCGGCCGAACTCGTCGGTCACCGACTTCCGCCGCCAGCTCAGCACACTGCAGAGCACATCGACGCCGCGAATGCGCACGATCGGTCGCCCGTTGGCGCCATCGCCGCTCCAGCGCCCGGCCGCCGCCGGCCGACCCGGCCAGCAGCATCACCGCCAGGCAGCACTCCACGGCGCCACCACGACGCGTGCTCGTACTGCCGGCCCTCGTCCGACCGAGCGGGCCGGGCAACCGACCTTCCGCAGCCATGGCGGCGCAGAACCGGCGCATCGCCAGACGCACATGGAACGGCCTCACGAACCAGCGCGTCCGACCGGTGTCCGTTCCGATGTGCGGCGTCGGCGCAGCAACGTGCTGTTCCTGCTCGTGGTGACCACGGCCTGCACGCTGTTCCTGGCGGCGACCACCTCGTCGACCGTGCTGCTGTACGCGTTCGCACTGTCGTTCCTCGCACTGTGCGGCTACGTGTACCTCCTCGCCCAACTCCGCCAACGCGAAGCGTCCGGCTGGGGCGACGGCTGGCTCGAATCCCGCTGATCGATACGTCGATCTCCGGCGCCGACTCGCAACGTCGGCCGCTACACTCCCCGGAGCCTTTGGGGCTATAGCTCAGTTGGTAGAGCGCGTCGTTCGCAATGACGAGGTCAAGGGTTCGATTCCCTTTAGCTCCACAAGTCCGTTTCCGGACGTTCGCCGAGATCCGCGAATGTCCGGGCACCTCTGATGCCGTGTCCAGAAGGTGGCGGCCGCAGTCGAGGTCCAGGGCGGCCGTACCCACTGGCTGGTCCTCGATGACCATCGGCTCTTGCGAGTGCCGGCCCGACCGGTGAGGCTGGCCCCGTGAGTGCTGTCGTCGCGGCCTGTCGCCGCGCATTGCTGCCATTCGTGACCGTCGCGTTGGTGGCTGGTGCGGTTGCGTGGATTGCTGGCGCGGACGATCTTGCCGTCGCGGTGTGGTCGGTGGCGTCCGGAGTCGTGGTGGTGGATCTGGTGGTGGTCACGGTCGTCCGATTGCGCGAGGGGCGCGTAGCAGTCGACCTCGTCGCGCTGGTCGCCTTGGTGGCCGCGATGGTGATGGGCGAGGCGCTCGCCGGAGTGATCCTGGCGTTGATGGTGGCGTCGGGCGACGCGCTCGAGCAATACGCGCATCGCCGGGCGGAGCGGTCGCTGTCGGAGTTGTTGTCACTGGCGCCGAAGGTTGCCCACCGGCTGGTGGATGGTTCGTTCGAGACCGTTCCGGTCGACGAGGTGGCGCCGGACGAGGTGCTACTCGTCAAGCCCGGCGAGGTCGTGCCGGTCGACGGCACCGTGCTGGAGCCGGCGGTGCTCGACGAGTCGGTGCTGACCGGCGAAGCCCAGTCGGTGCAGCGTGACGTGGGTGAGTCGGCGCGCAGTGGATCGTTGAACGCCGGAGGAGCGTTCCGGATGTCGGCGTCTGCCTCGGCGGCGGAGAGTTCCTATGCGGGGATCGTGAAGCTCGTGCAGTCGGCGGGCGTCGGCCGCGCACCCTTCGTACGACTGGCCGACCGGTACGCCGTGATGTTCGTCCCGGCGGTGTTCCTGATCGCGGGTGGCACCTGGCTGCTGACGGGTGAGTCGACGCGGATGCTCGCCGTGCTGGTCGTCGCCACACCGTGCCCGCTGGTTCTCGCGGCACCGGTGGCGGTGGTGTCCGGGATCGCCTGCGCGGCGCGCAATGGCGTGGTGGTCAAGGACGGCGCGGCATTGGAGGCGATGGGGCAGACACGCACCGTGCTGATGGACAAGACGGGCACGCTGACCGCCGGCCGGGCTCGTGTGGTCGCGGTGGCGACCTCGCCCGGCAGCCAGGCAGCGGACGTGCTTGCTCTGGCGGCGTCGGTGGAACAGGCGTCGCCTCACGTGCTGGCCGCCATGCTGGTCCGCGAGGCCCGTGATCGAGGCGTGGCGATGGCCGAGCCAGCAGGAGTGGTCGAGCAGCCGGGCAGCGGTGTGGGCGGCACCGTGCGCGGGCGCGAGGTGTGGGTCGGCGCCCTCGCAGCGGTCGATGCCGAGGAACGAGCGCCGTGGCTGGTGGCCGCCGAGCGTCGGGCTCGGCGGGAGGGCTGCGGCGCGACGGTCGTGATCGTCGATGGTGAACCGGTCGGACTGATCCTGTTCACCGACGAGTTGCGCACTGACACCGCGGCGGCGTTGCGGGCGCTGCGGCGCTCGGGTGTGGACCGGGTGGTGATGGTGACCGGTGACCGGCTCGAGGTGGCGGAACCGATCGGGATGTCGCTGGGGATCGACCAGGTCTTCGCCGATCGAACCCCGGCCGAGAAGCTCGACGTGGTGCGCAGCGAGTCGTCGAGCCGATCTGGGGTCACGGTCATGGTCGGTGACGGTGTCAACGATGCACCGGCGCTGGCCGCAGCCGACCTGGGGGTGGCGATGGGCGCCCGAGGCGCGACTGCGTCGTCAGAGGCCGCTGACGTGGTGCTGATCGTCGATCGACTCGACCGGTTGGCGGTCGGTGTCGTCATCGCCAGGCGCGCGCGGGCGATCGCCCGCCAGAGCGTGCTCCTCGGAATGGGCCTGTCGCTGATCGGGATGGGTGCCGCCGCCGTCGGGCTGCTCGCACCTGTGGGTGGCGCGGTCGTACAGGAGGTGATCGATGTGTTGGCGATTGGCACGGCGCTGCGCGCGCTCCGCCCGCCCCAGTCGCTGCGGCACACCGGGTCGGTGCCCGATTCGTGGAGCCATCAGCTCGCAGAAGGACACGGACCGCTGATGCCGGTGCTGGAGGATCTGCGATCTGTCGCGGGAAGTCTGGACACCACCGATGAGGCGACTGCGCTCGCATCGTTGCGTGATGTGGCGGCACGGATCTCCGAGGAGGTCGTTCCACACGAGCGCGAAGACGAATCGCAGGTCTACCCAGGGGTCGCCGAACGTCTCGGCGGAAACGACCCACTGGCGTCGATGAGCCGCACCCACCGGGAGATCTTCCACCTCGCGTCGTTGCTCGATCGGCTCGTCGACGATGCATCCGTCGACGGCTTCGCCGACGAGGATCGCAGCGAGGCACGCCGGATCCTCTATTCGCTGGACGCGATTCTGCGCCTCCACTTCGCGCAGGAAGAAGAGTTGCTGACGAGCATCACACTCGACGGTCCGCCGCGAGCTGTGAGTGATGAAGCTGACGCCGTGCCTTCGCGGCCCGCATGCGCGTCGATCGGGATCGAGCCGACCTGAACGTCTCGAGGAAGGATGTCAGCGGGCGCCGTCGGCCAACTCAACGTAGTGTGGCCGTGCGTCCGGGCGCTTGCCAGCTCGGATCCACCACGCGTTCGTTCCGGGAGGTCGGGTCGTCATGGCGCACAAAGAGGTTCATCGCACGCATCGGATCGGTTGGTTGCGTGCAGCGGTGCTCGGCGCCAACGACGGGATCGTTTCGACGGCAAGCCTGATCATCGGCGTGGCCGCGTCGGGGGCCTCCCGCAGTGAGGTGCTGGTGGCGGGCATGGCCGGGCTGGTTGCTGGGGCGATGTCGATGGCCGCTGGGGAGTACGTGTCGGTGAGTTCGCAGGCCGACACGGAAGCGGCCGACATCGAACGCGAGCGGACTGAGTTGAGCGACGAACCCGAACGGGAACTCGACGAGCTGAGCTCGATGTACGAGGCGCGAGGGCTGGATGCTGATCTCGCGCGGCGGGTTGCCGAAGGGCTGACGGCGCACGACGCGCTCGGGACCCACGCGCGTGAGGAGTTGGGGATCTCCGACACGATGGCGGCACGTCCGGTGCAGGCAGCCGTCACATCGGCGGCGACGTTCGCAGTGGGTGCCGCCCTCCCGTTGCTCGCCGCTGCGCTCGCAGCAGGGACGGCACAGATCGCCCTCGTCGCGATCACTGCACTCGTCTTCCTCGCCGCCTTGGGTGCAGTCGGGGCGAGAGCCGGCGGTGCGCCAATGGTCGCGGCGGCAGTACGCGTGACGTTCTGGGGTGCGCTGGCCATGGTGGTCACCGCGTTGATCGGGTCCGCGTTCGGAGCCGTGGTCTGAGCCGTTCGACCCTTGCCTCGACGGCAACGCCGAGCGCAGGCTGTTCATGTGGCGAACACCTCGGAACCATCGCAGGCGCGCCCACGGTGGCGTCAATGGGGCATCTGGTCACTCCTGGCGGTCGCGGTCGGTGGAATCGTGTTCGTCGGCGGCGCGTTGATCGGACTGGCACCGTGGTATTCGGCGCTGATCGTCGGTGGAATCCTGGCCGTTGCGCTGGCCTTGACGATCTGGAGGCAACGGTCGAACGCCGATGAAGAGCCGTTGGGCCTCAGCAGGCTGCTCCCGCTGTTCCTCATCGCCGGGTGTGCAACGTTCGGCGTCATCCAGCTGATCCCCTACGGTCGCAATCATGACAACCCGGTACCGACCGGCGAGCCGGAGTGGTCCTCTCCCCGAACCCGGGAGCTGATGGTCAACGCCTGCTACGGATGCCACAGCAATGAGGTCGAGTGGCCGTGGTACTCGAACATCGCGCCGATCTCGTGGGCGATCACCGATCACGTCGAGGCGGGCCGCGACGAGGTGAACTACTCCGAGTTCGCCACCAATCCCGGCAACGCGGACGAAACGATCGAAGTCATCCAGGATGGATCGATGCCGCCCGCCTACTACACCTTGTTCGGTCTTCACTCACAGGCGAACTTGAGCGACGCAGAGATCGCCGAACTCATCGCCGGGTTGCGAGCCACGCCCGGCCTCTCCGAGGGCGAGAGCTACGGCGAGGCCGAGGGCGGCGAGTCTGAAGACGATCGCGACGATGACGACTGATGCGCCACGCCTCACAGGGCCAGGCGAGGTGTCCGCGAGCGCGATTCCTCGCCACCTGATTGCCCTGCGCCGGCCTGGCGTTGGAGCGGCGATCCGTCCGTTGCGTTCCAGATCGAACGAGCCACGTCAGGAGCGGCGAGGTGAACCCAGCCGGATGGCTCGGGCGTCGTTCTGTACGGTGACCGACGTGACCGACTCTTCGCTCGATCTGCCCGACCATGTCGCCGAGAACCGACGCCACTGGGACGCGGACGCACCCCGTTGGGTCGCTTCCGGTGAGCGGGCGTGGGCGCAGGACGAACCCTCGTGGGGGATCTGGGGTATCTCGAACACGGAGCTGGCGTTGCTGCCCGACGACCTTGCGGGCCAGCGGGCGATCGAGCTCGGCTGCGGAACCGGCTACGTGTCGGCGTGGATGTGCCGGCGGGGAGCATCGGTGTACGCGATCGACAACTCGTCGGAACAACTGGCGACCGCACGCCGGCTCGCCGCCCTGCACGACCTCGACGGCGTCGAGTGGGTGCACGGCAACGCCGAGACCGTCGATCAGCCCGATGGTTCGTTCGACTTCGCGATCAGCGAGTACGGCGCAGCGATCTGGTGCGACCCACACGTGTGGATCCGAGAGGCCCACCGGCTGTTGCGTCCTGGCGGTCGACTCGTGTTCCTCGGCAACCATCCGCTGGCCATGGTGTGCACCGCACCCAACGGTGACGCACCGGTTGGTCTGACCCTCGAGCGTGACTACTTCGGCCTCGGTCGCCTCGACTGGACGCAGGCCGCGGAGGACCCTGGCGGCATCGAGTTCAACATGGAGATCTCGTCGTGGATGCGGCTGTTCGACGACGTCGGCTTCGACGTGGCGGCGTTCCACGAGATCCAGGCGCCGGCATCGGCGGAGGGCACCGAGTTCTGGGTGCCGGCCACCTGGGCCAGGCGCTTCCCGGCCGAACAGGCATGGGTGCTCGTCAAGCGCTGAACAGCGAGCGATGAGCGAACCGACCGGATACGGCGGTTTCGCTCATCGGTAGGTGACGTGACCGGCGTGCGATGAGCGAGCCGACCGGATACGGCGGTTTCGCTCATCGGTGGGTGCGACTCAGCCGACGGGTACGGCGTACACCACGATGTTCTCGCGGTAGCGCCGGATGTCGGGGTTGTAGTCGCCGCCGCAGGTGATCAACACCAGCGTCTCGTCGCCGGTGTTGCGCCAGATGCGCTCGCGGGGCAGCTCCAACTTCCCGTACACGGCCCGTTCGGTCACCTGGTAGCGACGGACGCTCCCATCGTCGAGCGCAACCTCGATCTGTTCGCCGGGCTCGACGCTGCCGAGGCGGGCGAACGGTCCGTTCGTGCGGTTCCACGACACGTGGGCGGCGAGCACCGTGGCGCCGGGTTGGCCAGCCGTCGCGCCGTACTGGTACCAGCCGATCTCGGTCTCGTCGGGGATCTCCATCTGTCCGTCGAGTTCCAGTCCGACCGGCCGAACGGGGAAGCGGGCCACGTCGATCGACTGCATCTGGAGCCCGACGGGCCGTGCTCGTGGAGCAACCTCCTCGGGAATGGCGCTGTAACGCGGTCCGAGCTGGTCGACGAGCGGCGACACCGTGTCGACAGGTTCGGACTCCGGCTCGATGTCGGACGGGCCGGTGGGATCGAGACGGGGTGGCACGGTGGACGGGGCGACGTCGATGACGACATCTTCGACGTCCAGAACGACATCGTCGCCGCCCCCTCGGGTGACAAGACCGGCGATGGCCAGTCCGACACCTGCGAGGAGTGCGGCGACGATGAGGATCGTGAGGCGAGAGCGCCCCACGTCACGTGACGACCGCCCCGAGCGGAGGGGGCCTGCTCGCCATCCATGCGGCGAGGAGCAGGGGCGGTCGTTCACGTGATCAGTGTGGTCGATGTACTGAGAGGGAGGAAGTCAGCTCTCGACCGTGCGGCGGCGGAGCACCATGGCTCCACCGGCGAGGGCGAACAGGCCCGCAGCAGCGGCGAACAACGCCACCGAGCTGTTCGAAGTGGCGCCGAGCTCGCCACCGGTGTTCACGGCGGTCGGAGCGGGGGTGCCGTCGCCGGCCGACGAACCGGCCGACTGGAGCGCCACGGTCTGTGTGTAGAACGTGAACGTCTCGTCGGTGAGCGAGCCGACGGCGTACACGGTCAGGTTCTCGCCGGCGACGACGGTCACGGTCGGAACGTCGGCGATCGGGTCGCCACCGGTCGGGGCGATCTGGGCCCCGGCGATCTCACCAGCGGGGAGGTCGAGGCTGGCCTCGTTCGGGTTCGACAGGTTCTCGACCGGGCGGGCGTCGCCCAGCACGATGTCGACCGCCGGTGCAGCAGCGGTGTGGCGCACCGTCAGGCGACCCTGGCCGTCAGCGGCAGCCGACGTGTCGTTCTCGAACGCGGTGATCGTCGGTGTGCCCTCGGCGTCGAGGTGCGCAACCACGGTCCAGCTGCCCGAGGCCGGAACCTCGAAGCTGGGCACCGGGCCGATGGCGACGTCTTCGGTGCCGGTCGGGCGGACTTCGAGGTTGGTGAGGGTCTGGCCCGCAAAGGAGCTGAGGTCCTGCATGTCGCCGGGCTCGAAGCCTTCGATGACGACAGCGCCGTCGACGGCGACATCGACGGTGATGCCGGGGATGCCGTGCAGCAACATGATGTCGGCCGATTGCTGGGCGCTGGATGAACCGGCGGGGACGGCCAGGAGCGTGGCAGCGAGTGCTGCGACGCCTGCGAGGATCTTCTTCATCGGGTGGTCCTTTCGGATTGCAATGACCATGGGACGTTCCCACCGTCTGCCCTCTCTACGGAGCCCGTTCGGAATCGGATGAGATTTTCGTACTCAATGATCCCGGATTGGTCAGGGATACATCGAGGAAAGGGCTGCGGACGCCGATGCCACTACCGCCGTGTCGGAGCGCGCAGCGGTGGATCGAATGCGATCGAACCTGCCTGGAGGACGCCGAGCGGCACCGTGACGAGGACGCGATCGGCGGCGATCACTTCGCCGGTGGCGGTGGTCACCACAACCCCGGACGCGTCGTGGGCGACACTCGTCACCGGGGTTGCCGTGCGGACCTCGTAGCCGCTCAGCAGCGGCGTGAGCAGTTGACGGAATCCGCCGGGAACGATCTCGTCCCCACCTGTGAACTCCTCTCCTTCGTCGATCGAGTCGACGCTCAGATCGCCCGCGTCAGCAGCAAACTCGTGCTCGATCTCCGAGGCGAGCACGTACCGCAAGAGGGTGCGATCGCCGTCGCTGAGGGCGCCGCTGCGACGGTCGAGGGCGTGTTCGATCGATGGCGCCTCGTCGGTGATCGCTTCGTCGCTGATCGCACCGACGAGGCGATCGAAGGCCTGCTCGAGCGCGTCGTCGCTGATCGACGCGCCGTCGTCACCGCGCACGACGATCGAGTCGTAGTCGGTGGGTGCCCGCTCAGCACCGGCCTGATCGGCGAGATCGACCAGCGGATTGCCGTCGACACCATGGATCCACGACGCGCCGAGGTCGACTGGCTGCGACCCGATCGTTGCGGTGTGAATGCGTCCCCCCAGTCGATCGCGGGCCTCGACGACGATCACCTGGTGTCCACGCTCGGCGAGCGCCTGAGCGGCACCGAGGCCGGAGATTCCCGCTCCGATCACCACCACACTCGCCGACGCGGTGGGGTCGGTCGGTGCGCCGCCGATCGCCGACGAGATGCGGTCTGCGGCGTCGCGACCCTCGATCAGTGCGCCGTGGGCGGTTCCCGGGTAGCTCGATGAGGTTGCTTCGCCGGCGAAGAACAGGCGGTCGTCGACGTCGGCGCGCAGGGCGTCGCGGTCAGCGGGCGTCGACCCGACGGCCAGGTAGCTGTACGAACCTCGTGCCCACGGGTCGGTCTCCCAGCGGGTCACGAGCGCGTTGGTCGGTCGACGGATCGTCGGCGGTGCGCCCGCCGTCGGGAGCGATTCGGGCGCTGTGCCGTCGCACGCAGCGACCACGAGCGCCGACCCGGCGAGCGTCAGGAATCGGCGGCGCTCCATCCCTCAGCCTGTCGTTCGGCCTCCCGGAGACGGAATCGTGTGTTGACCCGTTGTCGTTCGAGCACCTGCTCGAGGGTCTTGGTGGCCTGAGCGATCGGATGCTCGGCGAAGAACGTCGCGGTGTCGTCGACCAACTCCGGCGTCGAGAGGAACTTGACCGCGTCGACCATGCGAACGATGGTGTTGCTCGGGAACCGCTCGAGCGCCTCGTCCCAGTGGTCGCGAACGAACGCCCAGGCGGCGGGGCCGTGGTGGCGATTGGCGATCGTGGCGCGCAGCAGGAACGGTGCGTTCTGCGTGCGGACCTCGCCGCTCATCGCGAACTCGCAGGTCGACAACACGAGGGCTTCGTCGTCGAACTCGGCGAGTGCATACAGGTGGCGCAGCTGTTCCTGCGGGGTCGACGCCGTCAGGAATCGGGCACGCATGCGGTCGTAGGCGTCGGCATCACCCGTTGCGGCGACGACCGAAGTGGCCGCTGCGGTCAGTTCGGGATCGACCGTCGTCGGATCGTTGCTCGCCGCCTCGAACCACTCGCGACACTGCCCCTGGATGCCGATGTCGTCGCCGAGCACCCCGACGAGTCCGACGAGCAGTCCACGCAGCTTGCTGGTCAGATCGCTCTCGTTGCCGGCGGGCTCGCCGAGGTCGGTGAGCGCCGGGGTGGCGAGGCTGCGCACCTGTGACTGGAAGGTCGAGCGCTCGGCACCGTCGTCGAGCAGGCGGCCCAACCCGCGCAGTGCGATCGCGATCGCCTGCCACACGGTGTGCTCGCGTTCGGACTCGAACGCGCGCAGGAACTCGATCAGCTCGCTCGCCGTGAGGCGCCCCGCCAGGGTGGCGGCCCAGGCGTCGTCGACGAGGTTGTAGCGCTCGAGCGTCGACAGTGAGGCGATCGTCGGTGCGTCGAGGCGCGCTCGCAGTTCCTCGGCGTACGCGACCCGGTAGAAACCGTGGCCGCCGGCATTGACCACGATCGGTCGGGATGCGTCGTCGCCGCCGAGGGGCAGCGTGGCGGACTCGTCGTCGAGCAGCAGGGTGGTGGTGTCATCGCCGATTCGTACGTGGACGGGGATCGCCCACCGCTGGCTGTCGACGTTCGCGTCGGCCGTGGCGGGGTCGAAGCCGAATCGGCGCTGACGTAGCTCGAGCGCGCCGTCGACGATCGAGGCGGTCACGAGTGGGTAGCCGGGTTGCCAGATCCACGAATCCATGATCCGCCGCACCGGGTCGCCCGAGGTGGCCTCGATGGCATCCCACAGATCGTTGGTCTCGGTGTTCGCATAGCTGTGGAGCTTCAGATAGTGACTGACGCCTTCGCGGAAACGCTCGGCCCCGAGGTACTGCTCGAGCATGCGCAACAGCGCGCCGCCCTTTTGATACGTGAGCACGTCGAACATTCCGTCGCAGTCGGCCGGTGACCGAACCTCGAATTCGACCGATCGGGTGCTGGTCAACGAGTCGGTCTCGAACGCAAGGCTGCGTTCGGTGCCGAATGCGGTCCACCGCTCCCAGTCGGGGCGGTAGTCATCGCATGCGGCGATCTCCATGAACGTGGCGAACGCCTCGTTCAACCAGATGCCGTTCCACCAACGCATGGTCACGAGGTCACCGAACCACATGTGGGCGAGTTCGTGGGCGACGACATCGGCGACGAGTTGGCGCTCGTTCTGGGTGCTCGTGGCCGGGTCGACGAGCAGCAGACTCTCGCGGAACGTGATGCACCCGAGGTTCTCCATCGCGCCGGCCGCGAAGTCGGGAAGGGCGACGAGGTCGACCTTGGCACCGGGGTAGGCAATGCCGTAGTAGTCCTGGAACCAGCGCAAGCAGAACGCCCCGACGTCGATGCCGAAGTCGGTGAGGTGTCCCTTGCCGGGAACGTGGACGAGCCGCAGCGGGATACCGTCGACGTCGATGGTGTCGGTGGTCTCGAGCCGACCGACGACCAACGCCACCAGGTAGCTGCTCATCACCATCGTGTCGGCGAAGCGGATCACACAGCGTCCATCGGCGGTGGTGCGTTCGAGCTCCGGTGCGTTCGAGATCGCGGTGAGGTCGTCGTCGACGTCGAGCGTGATTGCGAACACCGCCTTGAACTCGGGTTCGTCCCAGCACGGAAAGGCGCGGCGGCAATCGGTGGCCTGCATCTGCGTGGTGGCGATCACCTGCTCGGTCCCGTCGTCGTCGACGTAGGTGCTGCGATAGAAGCCGCGCAGCTTGTCGTTGAGCACACCGTCGAACTCGATCGTCAGCACGCTCGTGCCGGGCTCGATCGCAACCGCTGGGGTGATGAAGAGCCGCTCGCTCGTCGGGTCGAGTAGCCACGTCGCCGTCGACGCCGTCGACGTCGCAGCGCGCGATGGTCAGTTCGTCGGCGTTGAGCACCAGCGTCTCGGTCGGAGCGTCGACGCTGAGGTCGATGCGAACCGATCCGGAGAACGTGGCCTCGCCCAGCGATGGCCGCAGGCGCAGGTCGTAGCGGGTGGGCCGGACCGAGGTGGGGAGACGGTACGGATCGAGTTCGGACGGTGTCACAACCATTGGCGCGAGGGTACCCCCGGTAGCGTGGACCCTCGTGTCCGACCTGACCCGACGGTTCTCCACCGGATCCAGCACCTCGCCCGCCCGATTCGACGTGGTCGGCATCGGCAATGCGTTGGTCGACGTCATCGCTCCTGCTGAGGATCAGTTCCTGGAACTCCACGCCCTGGTGAAGGGTTCGATGACGCTGATCGAGACCGAACGGGCCGTCGAGCTGTACGCCGCGCTCGATCGTGCGGTCGAGATGAGCGGCGGGTCCGCGGCCAACACCGTCGTGGGTGTCGCCAGCCTCGGCGGGCGCGCCGCCTACATCGGCAAGGTGAACGGCGACGATCTCGGTGACGTCTTCGGACATGACATGCGCGCCGTCGGCGTCACCTTTCACCGGCCACCCGGCGACCACGGAACGCCCACGGGCCGGTGCGTGATCGTGGTGACCCCGGATGCCGAACGCACGATGAACACCTACCTCGGCGTGTCGAGTGAACTCTGCGTCGACGATCTCGACGAGTCGGTCGTGGCCGACTCGCACGTGCTGTACATGGAGGGGTATCTGTTCGACCGCGACGACGCGAAGGCCGCGTTCCGCCGCGCTGCCGAGGTCGCCCACGGGCACGGCCGCATGGTGTCGTTGACGCTGTCGGACTCGTTCTGCGTCGACCGTCACCGCGACGATTTCCGCGCCCTCGTGCAGGACCGCGTCGACCTCTTGTTCGGCAACCACGACGAGCTGCTGTCGCTGTACCAGCTCGACTCGTTCGAGGACGCGGTGGAGGCGTTGCGCGACGAGTGCGAGTTCGCAGCGATCACCGTCGGCGCCGAGGGGTGCGTGATCGTGACCCCCGACGACCTGCTGCGAGTGCCGGCCATGGCCGTCGACAAGGTGATCGACACCACAGGTGCCGGCGATCTGTTCGCCGCTGGATTTCTCCACGGGTTGACCTCGGGCCGTGATCTCGAGACGTGCGGCCGCTACGGCGCGATCGCTGCGGCCGAGGTGATCGGCCACGTCGGACCTCGTCCGCTGGTCGAGCTGCGTAACCTGATCGGTGATGGCTGAACTCGACGTAACGCCCGCTTCGGACGCGTCCCTGATCGCGACTGCGACGGCGTGGCTCGAGGCCGAACCCGACGCCGACATCCGTGACGAGCTCTCGGAGCTGATCGGCGCAGCGCAGGCCGGCGACGTGACACCACTGGCCGAGCGGTTTGACGGTCGTCTGCAGTTCGGAACTGCAGGGCTGCGAGCAGCGGTCGCGGCGGGCTCGATGCGGATGAACCGTCTGGTCGTCCGTCAGGCCGCGGCTGGCCTCGGTCGCTGGTTGCTCGACGGCGAGGCGTCGGGCGAGATCCCCAATGCGGCACGCCGCGGCGTGGTGATCGCTCACGACGCTCGCCGCAAGAGCGACCTGTTCGCCGACGACACTGCCCGGGTGCTCGCTGCGATGGGCATTCGTTCGATGCTGCACCCCGGGGTCCAACCGACGCCGGTGCTGGCGTGGTCGATCACGGGGATCGGTGCCGCGGCCGGCGTCGTCGTGACGGCGTCGCACAATCCGCCTGCCGACAACGGCTACAAGGTCTACCTCGACACCGGTTCGCAGATCGTGGCGCCGATCGACACCGACATCGCCGACCGCATCGGCCGTTTCGATCCGTTGACCGTCGAGCTCGCCCCTGCCGATCATCACCTCATCGAACGCCTCGACGACTCGTGGGCGGACAGGTACGTCGAGTTCGTCCCGTCGGTGCGCCTGCGTCCCGATGTGCCAGGTGTGCCGGTGGCGTACACAGCGATGCATGGTGTCGGCGGCGCCGTGGTGCTGCGGGCCTTCGAGGCGGCAGGGCTCCCGGAACCGTTCGTGGTCGCCGCGCAGCAACAGCCCGACGGCACGTTCCCCACGGTGTCGTTCCCGAATCCGGAGGAGCCGGGGGCGATGGACCTCCTGCTTGCCGAAGCCGCGGCGTGTGGTGCCAAGGTCGCGCTCGCCAACGATCCTGACGCTGATCGACTCGGGGTCGCTATCCCGCAGGCCGATGGCTCGTGGCGGCGGCTGAGTGGTGACGAGATCGGCTGGCTGTTCGCCGACTACATCCTCGCCAACACCAGCGGTGACGACCGGCTCGTGGTGACCACGCTCGTGTCGTCGTCGCTGCTCGCTCGGATGGCCGAGGGTTCGGGCGTGCACAGTGAGGAGACCTTCACCGGCTTCAAGTACATCGGCAAGATCGCGACCGAGCGGCCGGAGCTGCGCTTGATGCTCGGCTACGAGCAGGCACTCGGCTACCTGGTGGCGCCGCGTCCGCTCGACAAGGACGGCATCACCGCCGCGGTACTGATGGCCGAGATCGCGGCGGTCGCCGACTCGGAGGGCCAGACGCTGCAGGATCGCCTCGACGCGATCGCCGACCGCTTCGGCCGCTACGTGACCGCCGAGTTGTCGGTGAAGATGGCGCCCGCTGACGGCGCTGCGTGGGTGGCATCGATCGAGGCCGACCCGCCGACGGAGGTGGGAGGTCGCGCCGTGGTGTCGGTGCAGACCTACCCCGAGGCCAACCTGGTGCGCCTGATGCTCGACGGGGGAGTCCGCCTCCAGATCCGCCCCAGCGGCACCGAACCCAAGGTCAAGCTGTACGGCGAAGCCGTCGACCTCGCTCCCGCCACCCTCCACGCCCTCCTCGACGCCCTCACGCACTGAGCCCACGTACACGACGTGCCTGGGCGGCTCAGCGAATTGGGCGCCAGGTGCTGTGTTGGGGAAATGAGGGTTGACGATGAGCGAAACCGCCGTATCCGGTCGCTTCGCTCATCGCCCAGCCAAGCTCAGTCTCGGTAGCGTGGACCCATGTCTCTGGCCGATCTGATCCAACGAGCGCCCAAAGCGCTGCTCCACGACCACCTCGACGGCGGGGTGCGGCCCGCCACCGTGATCGAGCTCGCTCAGGAGTTCGGCTACAAGGATCTGCCGACCACCGACGTCGACGACCTCGCGACCTGGTTCAACCGGGGGGCAAAGCGCAACGACCTGGTGCTGTACCTCGAGACGTTCGCACACACCGTCGGCGTGATGCAGGACCGCGACGCAATCGAACGGGTGGCATACGAGTGCGCCCAAGATCTCGCGGCCGACGGAATCGTCTACGCCGAGGTCCGCTTCGCCCCCGAGCTCAGCACCGAGAAGGGCATGACGCTCGACGAGGTGATGGAGGCGGTGCTCGATGGCTTCCGGCGCGGTTCGGCCGACACCGACCTGACGATCTACTCGATCGTGTCGGCGATGCGGACCGCCGCCCGGTCGCTCGAGATCGCCGAGTTGGCAGTGCGTTTCCGCGACGCTGGCGTGGTGGGCTTCGACATCGCCGGCGCCGAGGCGGGGTATCCGCCGTCGCGGCATCTCGATGCGTTCCAGTACGTCAACCGAGAGAACTTCCACTCGACGATCCACGCCGGCGAGGCGTTCGGGCTCCCATCGATCTGGGAGGCGGTGCAGTTCTGCGGCGCCGAGCGCCTCGGCCATGGCGTGCGGATCGTCGACGACATCGACCCCGGCGAGGGGCTCGGCTCCGAGAAATTGGGTCGGCTCGCGACGTACATCCGCGACCGGCGGATCCCGCTCGAGCTGTGCCCGACGTCGAACGTCAACACGGGCGTCGTTCCGTCGATCGCGGATCACCCGATCGGGATGCTGCGGCGCCTGCGGTTCCGGGTCACCGTCAACACCGACAACCGGTTGATGAGCAACACCTCGATGACCAAGGAGATGCAGAAGCTCCACGATGCCTTCGACTGGGGCCTCGATGACTTCGAATGGCTCACGGTGAACGCGATGAAGTCGGCGTTCGCCCCCTTCCCCGAGCGCCTCAAGCTGATCAACGGAGTGATCAAGCCGCGCTATTCGATCCTCAAGAGCGAACTGTCGCTCGGGGTGGCCTGACATGGCGGTCGAGACGACGCTCGTCGACCATCCGGTGTGCACCGACGCGCTCGCGCAGATCCGCGACCGCGACACACCCAATGCGCTGTTCCGCCAGAACCTCGAGCGCATCGGCGGGCTGCTGATCGCCGAGGCGACCAGGACGCTCCCGACGGTGGAGGGCACGGTCGAGACGCCGTTGACGACCGCCCGGGCGGTGCGCATCGCCGTGCAGCCCGTCGTCGTGCCGATCCTGCGCGCCGGTCTCGGCTTCGTCGGCCCGGCGCAGGACCTGTTGCCGAACGCCGACATCGGCTTCATCGGCATGGCCCGCAACGAGGCAACCCATCAGCCCGAGCCGTACGTCAACAAACTCCCCGAGTCGCTCGCTGGTCGTCCCGTGATCGTGCTCGATCCGATGCTGGCAACCGGCGGCTCGCTCATCCACACGATCCGCCTGTTGCTCGAACGCGACGCGCCCGCGCCGATCACCGTCGTGTGTGCCTTGGCGGCTCCAGAAGGGATCGCCGCACTCGAAGCCGCTGGTCTTCCGATCCGGCTGTTCACCGCCGCGATCGATGATCACCTCAACGACGATGCCTTCATCGTCCCCGGCCTCGGCGACGCCGGCGACCGCCAATTCGGCACCCCCGCCTGACGTCCATCTGGTGTCTGGCACCAGGGGTACGTCGGCAACGGCACGCGTCGTGACCCGAGACGGCTCAGCCGAGAGGTCGCAACGGCATGTCGGCGGGACGCTGCAGCCAATTCCAGTCGGGGTAGTCGGCAGCGCCGGACACGCAGTGCAGCGTGTACGCGTGACGGCTGGTGCCCGAGCGGTTGACGTCGCTCCAGTGCGGCAATTTGCCGTTCAACACCACGAGCGTGCCGGCGGGCACTTCCAACGGGACGAGGTCGTCACCCGCGGGCGGCGGTGTGGGCAGCGGGGTCGCATCGAGCGGCTCCATGACGGTGCCCTCGCCGGAGCCGTCGCGCTTGAAGAGTTGGCGCAGCGGGCCCCGATGGCCTCCGGGCGCCGCCCACAGGCACCCGTTCTCGAGGGTTGCGTCCTCGATCGCGAACCAGAACCCGGTGACGGTGATCGGATCGGTGTACAGGAACGTGGCGTCCTGGTGGCACCCGACCTCCCCGCCGATGTGCGGTTGCTTGAAGATGTACATCGACTGCAACGCTCGGGCATCGACGATCCCGATGTCGTCGGCGATTTCGGCGAGACGTGGCGTCGTACGAGAAGCGTTCGAACTCGTCGTCGAGGTCGTGCTGCGCGTGGCCGATCTTGTTGATGCTGAGCTCCTTCGGCTGGGTCAGCTCGCCGTCGGGTCCGAATGCATCCTCCTCGAAGAAACACCACACGGTGG
Source organism: Ilumatobacteraceae bacterium (assembly GCA_963741755.1). Lineage (GTDB taxonomy): Bacteria > Actinomycetota > Acidimicrobiia > Acidimicrobiales > Ilumatobacteraceae > Sva-07. Next base: position 264,817 of record CAVUJG010000004.1, read on the forward strand.
AACCACTCGCCAGGAACTCGCTGTCGGACACTCGCGCCTGTTCGTTGGTGGTGAACACCGACCGCTGTTCGGACGGTTCCCACGCATCGACGATCTCGACCGCCCGTTTGCGCAGACGGGCTCGATCGTCGACGGACACGAAGTCGTCGACCACCAGGAACCCATCGCGCTCGTAGGACTCGACCTGCTCTGCGTTCAGCACGCGCCCGATCGTAGTGGTGGTCACGTACACGATGTGCCTGGGGGCCGCGCGGATTGGGAATCCGCTGGCGTGTCGCGTGCTGCGCCTCCCATCGATGAGCGAAGTGACCGGATACGGCGGTTTCGCTCATCGCAACCTCCGAGAGCCTCCCACCGATGAGCGAAGTGACCGGATACGGCGGTTTCGCTCATCGCAACCTCCGAGAGCCTCCCACCGATGAGCGAAGTGACCGGATACGGCGGTTTCGCTCATCGCAACCCCATTTCCCAACACAGCACCTGGCGCCCAATCCGCTGAGCCCCCTGGCACGTCGTGTACGTCAGTCGACGGTGACGTTGGCGACCATGTCGGGGTGCAGCGTGCAGAACAGCGAGTACACGCCGGGCGAGTCGAACGTGAGGGCGAAGTTGCTGCCGGGGGTGAGCAGCCCCGAGTCGAAGTCGTCGAGTGCCGGGTCCGCGGGCGTACCGGCGGTGACGGTGTGGGGCACCGAGTCGACGTTGTTGAAGAACAGCGGCTGGCCGACCTTCACCTCGAGGTCGCCGTTGTACAGGAAGTCGGTGATCAGCGACTGCTGGGCGCCCTCGGGGAAGTCGGAGCCGCGCACCTCTCGGGTTTCGAGGATTGCGTCGGCGTCCATCGCCGGCTGGATCGACGAGTTCCACATGCCGAACACGCCGAGCTGGTTGTCGTGCAGGGGATCGACCCAGGCGTGGATCATCCACCCGAGCGCCGCGGAGAAGTTGCCGCCGGCCGCCTCGCACTCGCTCTTCGGGATGAACGTGTCGCGCCCCTGCGCGTTGCCGCGGCACAGGTTGTAGTGGATGTGCCAGTTGTCGAGCGGTCCGGCGAACGTGTCGGGATGGTCGTTGCCGATCACTTGCGGCGGGATGATGAACGACGTGCCGACCAGCGTCATCGGCGCCCCGTTCCACACGCCGTCGACGCACTGGCCGACCGGTCCGGTGGGCATGGTGCCATCGGCGAGCGCGTACAGGAGGATCTCGGGTCGTGACGGGAAGAAGCCGTCGCCGATCCACGCCGGTTGGTAGAAGTGCGACCCCATGTTGGCGGTTTGGATCTGGTCGCTGACGAAGCCCTCGGCGCAGGCGCTGTTGACGTCGCGGTGCGCTTCGGCGAACGCGTTCAGTTCGTCGAGCTGAGCGACCAGCGTGGTCAACTCGTCGGCGGTCATCTCGAGCTCGGCAGGAATCGGGTCGCCCGAGGCCGCCAGTTCCTTCAGTTCGAGGTACGAGCAGGGGAGCGCCTCGTCCTGGCAGCGAACCGTCCCGTCGATCGGGCCCTCGACGAGCGTCGGCACGACCCCGCCCGAGTGCTCGCGGAACACGTAGCGCGAGTAGCCCGGCGCCCCGCCCGCAGCGAACGTCAGGCCCTGTGGGAACTGAGCATCAGCGCCGGCTTGATCGAACGCCGCTGCCTGCGCCACGTATTCGTTGACCTGTTCGATGGTGCGGGCCTCGACCGGATCGATCGTGGTCGTCGGCGCCACTGTCGTGGGCGCTGCGGTCGACGCCACGGTCGTGGGGGCGTCAGTGGTCGTCGCGGCGTCGTCGTTCGACGACGAACAGGCCGCCACGAGTGTTGCGGCGGCGACGCCGATCAGCAGCAGATGTCGATGTTTCACGGTCGTCGTTCCCCCGGGGTCTCGTGGCCCCGCCCACCGTAGCGGCGCTCGACGTCGACGTCGTGTCCGGCAACAAGGTGGATGTCAGCCGTAGGCAGGCTGGATCTGCTCGGCGACGATGCGGCGACGCACGCCCATCGGAGCGAACGACGACATCATCGCGTTGGTTGCGAGCTGTGCCATCTCGGCGAGGGCCAAGTCGTGAGCGACCGCCACGGCGTGGAGCTCGCTCGACGGCATCACGTTGCTCATCAACCGGTTGTCGGTGTTGTAGCCGACGTTGAAACCCGCCCGCAGGAACGGACCGATCGGATGGTCGGCGACGCTCGGCACGGCACCGATCTGCACGTTGCACGTCGGCGCCATCTCGAGGTGCACCTGATGGTCGAGCACGTACTGAGCGAGCGGACCGAGCACCAGTTCGGTCGAGTCGTCGCCAGCGCCGAGGTTCGTGTCGGCGCGCAGACGCACACCATGTCCGATGCGGTGAGCACCGTTGGCGAGCGCATCGGAGATCAGTTCGAGGTCGGGCGGCTCGCTGGCGTGGATCGTGACGTTGAGCAGCGCCGACCGGGCGAAGGCGAGCGCTTCAGCGTGCAGCGACGGTGGGAACCCGGTTTCCGCGCCGGCGAGGTCGAACGCGACGACCTTGTCGTCCCACGCCCGCAGACGGTCGACGAGGTGGGCGATCTCGACCGATCGGTGCTCGGTTCGCATCGCACACAGGATGGCGTTCACCGTGATCGAGCGACCGGTCGCTCCGGCGTCGTCTTCACCGCGTCGGAATCCGGACGTGACGGCCTCGACGACGGCCTCCAACTCGAGTCCGCCGTGTTGATGCAGTTCGGGCGCGAACCGGATCTCGGCATAGACGACGCCGTCGGCAGCGAGGTCGGCGACCGCCTCGTAGGCCACCCGCTCGATGTGTTCCGCGGTCTGCATCACCGCGAGCGTGTGCTCGAACGTCGCGAGGTACGCCAGCAGATCGGCGGTCTCGGCGCCACGCGTGAACCACGCCTGCAACTCCACGGGGTCGGTCTCGGGCAACGTCCAGCCGATCGAGTCGGCCAGCTCGGTGATCGTGGCGACCCGCAGCCCGCCGTCGAGGTGATCGTGCAACAGCACCTTGGGCAGGCGCCGGGCGTCGTCGATGCCGATCGTCATGGGCGAGACGGCGCGCGCCTACTGCATCCCCTTGAACCAGGGGATGCCTTCCTCTGCAGGCGGTCGAAGTCGTTGCGCTCCGATCGACACGGCGATCAGCGTCACGACGTACGGCGTCACGAAGACCAGCTGGTTGTTCGGCGACTCGGCGGCGAAGTAGGCCCACAGGGTCACCACGGCGAACACGGTGACCGTGCCGGCCGGCGCGAAGTTCTTCTGCGTGACCATCCAGATCACGAGGAGGATGAGGGCGATCGCCGCGGCGAGCAGCAGTGTGCGAACGAGGTCGCCGGGACCGGTGCGCAGCGTGATGCCCTGGGCGTAGCCGAACAGCCCGGCGCCGATTGCGGTCCCCGCTGGCATCCAGTTGCCGAAGATCATCGTGGCGAGTCCGAGGAACCCCCGTCCCGCCACCTGGTTCTCGAGGTACCGATTGGAGAACAGCACCAGGACGGCACCGCCCATGCCGGCGAGGCCGCCGGACATCGCCATGCCGATCCAGCGCATCTTGTGCACCGACACGCCGAGCGAATCAGCCGCAGAGGGACGTTCACCGGCGAATCGCAACCGCAGACCGAGGCGCATGTGCCACAGCAGGTACCCAACGGCGAAGAACAGGCCGAAGGCCAAGATGACGTCCCAGGTGACGGCGGTGGTCATTCCCTTGGCGAAGCCGGCGACGTCGGCGATCATGAACCATCCGGTGTCCTCCAGCCAGCCGAGAATGTCCGGCGACTGCCACCCGAAGAGATCACCCCCCGACAGGAACGGCACCGTGAAGGCGCCGATGCTGCCCGAGTTGCCCGGCGACGACGTGACCGATCCGCCCTGGACGCCGACGAAGAGTTCGCTGGCCATGAACCGGGCGATGCCGGGAGCGATCAGGTTGATGGCAACTCCGGCGACGATGTGATTGACGCCGAACGTCGTGGTGGCGAGGCTCATCAACAGCCCGCCGAGCATGCCGCCGACGATGCCACCGAGCAACGCCGCCCACGGGCCGAACTCCCAGCCCCACCAGCCGGCCCAGATCGTGCCCATCACCATCATGCCTTCGATGCCGATGTTGACCGTGCCGCTGCGTTCGGCGACGAGGCCGGCGAGACCGGCAAGGGCGATTGGCGCTGCGGTGCGCAGGCCGACGCCGAACGTGCCGCTCGAGGTGAGGTCGGGGTTGTCGGCGATGATGCGGGCGGCCGACACCACGCCGATGCCGATCAGCGTGATCGCGAGGATCCGGAAACGCGCCGAGTGGAGGAACGAAGAGCGTGGCGTCGATTCCGTTGGTTGGGCGTCGATCGTGGCGGTCATGCCGGTGCTCCCGCTGCTCGTCCGGTGCCGAGATTCGGCGGCGGTTCGTACGAGGTGTCGTCGCGTTCCTTGTTGACCGCTGCGGCGGCCGCTGCGGCGGCGTCCGCGTCGTTACGGCGACGCACGACCTCGTAGGCGATCACGGCGGTGAGCAGGAACGACCCCTGCAGGATCTTGCCGATCTCGGGCGGGATGCCGATCGGGCCGAGGCGCTGGGTGGCTCGCTCGATCGTGGCCCACACGATGGCGGCCGCTGCGATACCGATCGGGTTGTTGCGGCCGAGCAGTGCAATGCCGAGCCCGGTGAAGCCGATCATCGTCGGGAAGGCATCGCCGTACTTGAGGAAGCTCGGATCGGAGAGCAGGAACGGCAGGCCGATCATCCCGGCGACGGCACCCGACATGAACAGCGTGATCAAGACCATCCGCTTCGGGTTGACGCCGGCGGACAGCGCGGCGGCGGGATTGAGGCCGGACAGGCGCAGCTCGTAGCCGAAGAGGCTGCGGTTGAGCAGGACGTAGTAGCCGATGCCGAGCAGGATGGCGATCGGCAGGAACCCGAACAGCTCGACGTTGTTCGGGAAGTTGAAACCGAAGAGTTCGAAGATCGGGTTCAGCGACGGCAGGCGAGCGGACTCGGGCATCTTCTTGGTCTGGGCGACGAGGCCGCCGTTCTCGTCGTCACGGAAGACCTCGGCGAGCAGGAACGCACTCAGCCCGATCCCGATGTAGTTGAGCATGATCGTCGACACGACGACGTTCACGTTGCGGGTCACGTTCAAGATGCCGGCGATCAGCGCCCAGCTCCCGCCGACCATGATCGCGACCAGGATCACGAACGGCACGTGCAGCAGTGGCGGCAGGCTCACCTCGGCGCCTGCCCAGCCGGCGACCAGCGCTGCCAACAGGTACTGGCCGTTGGTGCCGATGTTGAAGAGGTTCATCTTGAACCCGATCGCCGCGGCCACGCCGGCGATGTAGAGCGGCACTGCGGTGTTGATGATGATGACGACCGACTGCGTCGAGTCGATCGTCTTCCACATCTCCTGGAAGGCCTCGACCGGGTTGTTGCCCGAGATCAACAGGGCGATCGACGAGATGATGATCGCCGACGCGGCGGCGATCAGCGGGGCGAGCGACGCTCTCCAGATCTTCTGCCACATCAGAGAGCCCCCGCTTTCGCTCCGGTCATGTACGAACCGAGGTCGGCCGGGGTGACCGTGGACGGGTCGACCTCGGCGACGATGCGGCCTCGCAGCATGACGAGGAGTCGGTCGGAGAGTCCGATCAGCTCCTCGAGGTCGGCCGACACGAGCACGGTGCCGAGCCCCGCGGCTCGGGCATCACGCAGGATGTCCCAGATCCCGGCCTGCGCACCGACGTCGACGCCTCGGGTGGGGTGTGCCGCGACGAGCAGTTTCGGGTCGGCGGTCATCTCTCGTCCGACGATCAACTTCTGCTGGTTGCCGCCCGACAGGGTGAACGCCGGCACGTTGATGCCGGGCGTTCGCACGTCGAACTCGTCGACGATCTCCTCGGTGTGCTTCTTGGCGCCGGCGACGTTGAGCCACGGGCCCTTGCCGTACGGCGGCCGGTGCTGGTGCCCGAGCGCTGCGTTCTCCCAGAGCGCGAACGACATCACGAGGCCGTCCTTGTGGCGATCCTCGGCGATGTAGCCGACACCGTTGTCGCGTCGATCGCGAGTGGACATCCGCCCGATGTCGACGCCGTCGAGCAGCATCGTGCCACTCGATCGAGCGAGGCCGACGAGGGCATTGACGAGTTCGCTCTGCCCGTTGCCCTCGACGCCCGCAATTCCGACGATCTCGCCACGATGCACGGTGAACGTGACGTCGTTCAGCGGGTTCGGCGCACCCGGCTCGGTGCTGGCGACGGTCATGTTGCGCAACTCGAGCACGGGGATGTCGGTCACGGTGCTGTCCCGGGTCTCCGGCGTCGGGAGCTCGCTGCCGACCATCATCTCCGCGAGTTCGCGGGAGGTGACCGTGCTCGGATCGTCGACCTGGCCGACGGTCTTGCCTTGTCGGATCACCGTGATCGCATCAGCGTGTTTGAGCACTTCGTCGAGCTTGTGCGAGATGAAGATGATCGTGGCGCCCTGCGTGGTGAGTTCTCGCAGTGAGGCGAACAGTTCGTCGACCTCTTGCGGGACGAGCACGGCGGTCGGCTCGTCGAGGATCAGGATCTTCGCACCTCGATACAGGACCTTGAGGATCTCGACGCGTTGTTTGTCGCCGACGCCGAGGTCCGAGATCAGGGCGTCCGGATCGACATCGAGTCCGTAGCGCTCACCGAGCTCGATGATGCGGCTGCGGGCCTTCTTGATGTCGAGCGAGAACGCGGAGCCGGGTTCGTCACCGAGGACGATGTTCTCCCACACCGTCAGGTTGGCCGCCAGCATGAACGCCTGGAACACCATGCCGATGCCTTCGGCGATCGCGTCCTTCGGTGAGTGGAACACCTCGGTCTTGCCGTTGACGGTGATCGTGCCCTCGTCGGGTTTGTGTGCGCCGTAGAGGGTCTTCATCAACGTCGACTTGCCGGCGCCGTTCTCGCCGACGATGGCGTGGACGCTGCCGAGGCGCACCGAGAGGTCGACGCCGTCGTTCGCGACGACCCCGGGAAAACGTTTGACGATGTCGCTCAGCTGGATCGCAATCGGCGCGTCGTCGCTCATCACGTGTTTTCTAGCCGATCGGAGCGGCGCGCGAGGAAGAGCGGCGCTCTCGAGGTGGCCCCGAACGCGACGATGCCCGCCCGGCAGAGCCGGGCGGGCATCGTCCGAGTCGTCGGAGACGGCGTCGCGAGACGCCGGTTCCGTCAGCTCACTTCGTGCTCAGGGAGCGGTGGGAACTTCGATCTCGCCGGAGATGATCTGCTCCTTGTAGCTGTCGAGCTCGGCGGCGATGTCGTCGACGAATCCGCCGGTCGTGGAGTAGCCGACGCCGTCAACGGAGAGGTCGAAGACCTGGACGCCGCCGGCGGCGCCGCCCTCGCAGAAGACCTTGATCGTCTCGAAGGTCGCAACGTCGACCTTCTTGAGCATCGAGGTCAGGATGTAGGGCTGCAGTTCGGGCGAGACCAGGTTGTACTGGTCGGAGTCGACACCGATCGCCCAGACCTCGCCGGGTGCACCGGCTTCGGCTGCTGCCTCGAACGCGCCGAGGCCGGAACCGCCGGCGGCCGAGTAGATGACGTCCGCGCCGGCCTCGTACTGCGAAGCGGCGATTTCCTTGCCGCGGGCCGGGTCGCTGAAGCCGCTGAAGTCCGGCGGCTGCGAGATGTAGTTGACCAGGATCTCGATGTCCGGGTTCACAGCCTGGGCGCCTGCGGCGTAGCCGGCCTCGAACTTCTTGATGAGGTCGTTCTCGACGCCACCGATGAAGCCGATCGTGCCGGTCTGGCTCTTGAGCGCCGCGGCGGCGCCAACCAGGAACGAACCCTGCTCCTCGGCGAACACGAGCGAAGCCACGTTGTCCGCTTCGACGACGGAGTCGACGATGGCGAACGTGGTGTCGGGGTTGTTGGCCGCTGCCTCGGTGATCGCGTCACCGAAGAGGAAGCCGACGCCGAGGACGAGGCCGTTGCCTTCGTCGACGAGGCCCTGGACGCGCTCGGCGCGGTCGCCGTCACCGGTCGGGGTGGACTCGCTGCCGCTGACGCCGAGTTCGGCGACGGCCTGGTCGAGGCCGGCGCCGGCCGCATCGTTGAACGAGCGGTCGCCGCGGCCGGTGATGTCGTACACCACGCCGACGGCGCAGTCGCCCTCGGCCATGGCATCGGTGGTGCCCGGCGCATCGGTGGCCGCCGGGGCCTCCGTCGCCGCTGGGGCCTCGGTGCCGTCCGGTGCGTCGGTCGACGAACTGGCGTCGTCGTCGCTTCCGCATGCTGCGAGGCCGAGTGCGGCGATGACGCCGATGGCGAGCAGCTTCTTGCTCTTGATCATGTTCTCCCCTTCAGGATGAATTGGTTTGGTTCATGATTCGAGCCGACGCGTCGCGCCGGTCGTGTTCACGCCCCAACAAGCTACCCGGTGGTAACGGGCCTGTTGCGCAACTCGTCCGAGTCGTCATACGGCGTTCACGCAGACGAGGGCGTGCCGCCCTGGGTGCCGGCGGCGACCGTATCCTGGGAGTTCCGTGTCCGCCTCCCCCTCGCCGCCCTCGCCGTCCCGTCGCCGCCACAGCAGCCGTCGCTACGCGGTGCGTCGCGTGGGCGCGCTGGTCGTCGTGCTGCTGCTCGGATTCGCTGTGTTCCGAGGGGTGGGCGCCCTGCTCTCGGGTGGCGACGATGGCGTCGCCGATGCCGATGGAACGGAGTCACCCGGACCTGCCAGCGGCGACGACGGCACCGAGACGATCGGCAGCTCGATCGTGGTCGACGTGACCGACGACTCCGAGCCGGCGGACACGCAACCGGTCGACACCGAACCGGTGAACACCGGTCCCGCGACTGCGCAGAACCCGGCGACGGCGCTCATCCTCGGCGACAGCGACGCCGGCACGTTCGGGCCGTATCTGCAGACCTTGCTCGACGGGACCGGGGTCGTCGAGACCCAACTCGACTACAAGGTGTCGTCCGGCCTCGCCCGTCCGGACTTCTTCGATTGGCCGGCCGAGATCGACCGCAAGCTGCCCGAGGTGAACCCCGACATCGTTGTGGCGACGTTCGGGGGCAACGATGCCCAGGGGCTCGCTGTCGAGAGCGGCGACTTCATCGTCGGTGACCCGGTCGCCAACGAAGCTGAGTGGACCGCCGAGTACCAGCGACGCGTCGGCGCCGTCATGGACCAACTGATGGAGGGCGGCCGCACGCTGATCTGGGTCGGGATCCCGAACGACGACAACCCTGAGGTCACCGCCCGCATGTCCATCCAGGACCAGGCGGCCAAGGCAGCCGCAGCCGAGCGCCCGGACGTGATCTTCATCGACACGTGGAAGCGGTTCTCCGGGCGTGACGGTGGGTGGGCCGAGTTCGTGATCGATCCGCGGGACGGCGAGGGCAAGGACGTCCGCGCCGACGATGGCTTCCACCTGAACCAGACCGGCGCCGAGATCCTCGCCATCGACATCGCCCAAGCCATCCGCGACACCCTGCGCGCTCAAGGCGCCGCCATCTAGCGTTACATGGGGTCAGACCCCAGATGTAACGGCAAGAGGGCGTCGACCCGCGCGACGGCGAGCTGCGTTACATCTGGGGTCTGACCCCTGGCGTGCAGCGATCGCGTCAGAAGATGCAAGCCGAAGGCGAAGGATCCCTCATTGCTGCTGGCCGCGGGCCTGGATCGCCGCACGCCGCGCGGCGACGGCCTCCGGACTGAAGCTGTTGCGCCGCCAGGCGCGGCTGTCGCGGGACTCGATCTCCCAGTGGTCGTCGTCGCTGGCGATCTGCGCGTAGGTCGAGCGGATCTGACGCACGCCCGGCTGATCGTTGCCGATGATGTCGTGCGCCAACTGTCGGGCGAACGGGATGAGCTCGGCATGGGCCACGACGTGGTTGACCAATCCGAACGCGAGTGCTTCGTCGGCGAGCATGAAGTTGCCGGTGAAACTCATCTCGCGTGCCCGACGAATACCGACGGCCTGGGGGAGCAGCACCGTGAGGCCCCACCCCGGCATCACGCCGACGCGCGAGTGCGTGTCGCCGAACTTCGCATGCTCGCTCGCCACGAGGAAGTCGCAATTGAGCGCGTACTCGAGCCCGCCGGTGACCGCGACGCCGTTGACGGCGCCGATCAGCGGCTTCGTGAGCGTCGGGAACGGACCGCGCACGCCGTAGCGATTGGGGCTGCCGTCGGCGCCCGAGCCGCCGGCGAGATTGCTGCCGTCGGTGCCGAGTTCCTTCAGATCGAGCCCCGCGGTGAACGCCGGATCGGTGCCCGTGAGGATGATCACGTCGACGAGGTCATCGCCCTCCGCGTCGAGCATCAGCTGGGGAATACGCGCCAACATCTCGCTCGTCAACGCGTTGCGGGCCTCGGGTCGATTGATCGTGATCGTCGCGATCCGCTCGGACACCTCGTACAACACGTCGCTGTCAGCCATCGCAGCAGTCTCCCACCCTCCACCCGTCCACCCCGCCCCCGACCGAAAAATGTGCCTCCGTGACCGCCAGGCGACTCGTCGTGTGCACATTTCGGGCGACGCCGACCTGGCCGTCCGAAACATGTAGCGAAACGGTCGCCCAGCGACGTCCCGAGTGCATTTTTCGGGATGGGGCCCGGGGGTCAGTCGGCGTCGTCGGCGGGGTGGAACTCGAGGGGGAGGTCGCCGAGCTTCACGAGCGTCGATGCGATCCATCCACCGAGCGCGCCGAAGTGCTCGTCGAGCAGCGTGCTCGTGCCGTCGGCGACCGTTTCCTCGGCGAGTTCGTACAGCCCCTCGTAGGTGATCTCGGCGGCGTACTCCGTGCGCAGGTCGAGCGGGTCGACCTCGGTGTCGGGATGCGATGTCTCCGACGTCAGCCCTGCACGTTCGAGGCGATCGTCACCGACGAGCGGGCTCTGCTCGGGCACCGTTGCGTACAGCACCGCTGGATCCGCGGGGTCGGACAGCCGCTGGATGCGCAGCACGATCTCCATCTCGATCGCCGGGCGCTTCTCGAGCTCCTCTTCGACGTACCACTGTCGGTACGCCGCCTGGCTCCACGCCGGCCAGTCGAACGTGATGTGCGCGACCACCCGCGGCGGTTCGCCTTCGCCGGGCAGGCCGTAGCTCGTCTCCCAGGTCAGGTCGCCGAGCAGGACGTCGGCCTGGAAGTGTTCCTCGAACGCCTGGCGTTCGAGGAACGCCGCTTCGAACGCATCTCGAAGAGCGCTGATGGCATCGGTGAAGACGTGGTCGAGCATGTGCGCCGCGAAGGCTAACCCGCGGCGACCGCGACCTCCTTGGCGACGCGGTCGTCGGGCGCCTCGTGCAACACTGGCGCGCATGGCTGAACCACTGGTGCTCACCGACGTGTCCGACGGCGTTGCGACACTCACCTTGAACAACCCCGACGAGCGCAACACGCTGACCGCGCCGATGGTCGCACAGATCCTCGAGGCGATGGATGGGTTCGAGGCCGACGAATCCGTCGGCGCGCTCGTCGTCACCGGTACACCGCCCGCCTTCTGTGCCGGCGCCAACCTGGGCAACCTCGCCGAGGCGACCGGCGAGAGCCTCGGAACGATCTACGAGGGGTTCCTCCGGATCGCTCGCAGTCCGCTGCCGACGCTTGCCGCCGTCAACGGCGCGGCGGTCGGTGCCGGCATGAACCTGGCGCTCGGATGCGATGTTCGCCTCGTCGCCGACACCGCCAAGCTCGACACACGTTTCCTGCAGCTCGGCATCCATCCCGGCGGCGGCCACACGTGGATGCTGCGCCGGATCGTCGGCCCCCAGGCGGCGATGGCGGCGGTCGTGTTCGGCCAGGTCTTCGACGGCAAGGAGGCCGAGCGCATCGGCCTTGCGTACCGTTCGGTGCCCGCCGAGTCGCTGCTCGACGTCGCCCACGAATTCGCAGCCAAAGCAGCCACGGCGCCACGGGAGTTGGCGATCGTGACCAAGCAGACGATTCAGGCAATGGCCGACGTCGACGACCATCCGGCCGCCGTCGCCCGCGAACTCGAGCCGCAGCTGTGGAGCACCAGGCAGCCGTGGTTCGCCGAGCGCCTCGCTGCGTTGCAGGCGCGCATCTCGAAGAAGTAGCGACTCAGCGTTTCGTGCGTTCCAGCGTGGCGAGCGCTGACCGGGTCTGCTCGAAGCGCTGGTCGTCGTCGACCCACGTCGGGTCGAACGCTGCTCGGTCGAGTTCGTCGGCGACCGTCCGGGCCGTGTGCGCGGTGCCGGCGTCGACGTCGGCGACCGTCGCGGCGATGTAGGCGTTGGTCGCGACCGGCGCGTCGGTCGAGGGGTCGGCCAGCGCTCCGAATCGATCCTGGAGGAGACCCCATCGTCCGCGCCGTCGTCGGTACCGCAGGAGCGCGATCAGTCGGACACCCAACATCACGACACCGGCGGCGAGCACGACCAGGATGATCTCGGCGCGATGCGAGGAGATCGACGACACGGTCGCGGCGATCAGGTCGCCGCCGACCGTGTCGCCGCCGGCGTCGGCCGCCAACGGAACCTCGGCGGTGGGGTCGAACGCCTGCCAGCCGGTCTGCGGGAACCACACTTCGACCCAGGCGTGGGCGTCGCTGCCCTTGACGTTCCACACACCCGACACTCGATCTCGCTCGCCCGGCACGTAGCCCGTGGCGAGCCGGGCCGGAACTCCCTGGCTGCGCAACATGATCGTCAATGTCGAGGCGATCTGTTCGCAGAATCCGAGTTGCGACTCGAACAAGAAGTCGTCCACGGCGTCGGCGCCGTCCGCCGGGACAGGTGCGTCGAGGTCGTATTCGGTGTTGGCGCCGAGCCATGCCTCGTAGGCGAGGATCGTGTCGTAGGTCGATTCGCCCGCGTGCGCAGCGAAGTGGCGAGGTCGATCGTGCGCTGGGTGGTCGAGTCGGGGAGCTCCAGGAACGGTTCGAGTTCGTCGCCGCCGGCCATCTCGCGGAATCCCGGCGAAGAACTCGCCCAGGTCGCCTTGCGCGCGAAGGATGTCGGCATCGACCTGCACCCGATCGGAGATCACGGTGTACACCGAGCCGGCGGTGAGCGTGACGTCCGAACGCAGCGCCCCGTCCGGTCGAGTCCACAGCGTGCCGTCGAGGATCACCTGCACCGGCCGGGCCGCCGCGAACACCACGTTCGGGAGATCCTGCTCGACGAAGTACGTCTGTACGAGTTCGCTGCTCGGCACCGTCGAACCGATCGCGTCGCCGACCGTCGGCTGCACGTCGATCACCGGGCCGTCCTGTGGCTGGCCGAGTTCGGGCGACACTGTCCAGGTCCGACCGTCGAACTCGGTGAAGGTCTGGCCGCGCCAGAACGCCGGCTCGGGCGCCCGCACGCGCATCACGATCTCGTCGCCGAGGTCGCCGCGCACACTCGTGTCGAGCGTCTCGGTGAAGCCCGGATAGCCGACGACTCCGCCGATCGTTCCGCGGTCGGGTGTCGAATCGCTGCCGCCGCCGGAACTCGAGCCGTCGGGGGCCGCAAGCCCGCCGGGGGAATCGACCGTCGGGGCGTTCGATGACAACGCCGGGAGTCCGAGACGCGCGGGACCGTCGGGGATCGGCACGAGGCTCAACACGGCCAGCGTGCCGACGCCGATTGCGACGATCGATGCGATCCGGCGGCCGGCAACCTTCACCGAACCGAGCCCGACCCGACGGGGTGGCGTCGATCGTGCTGGATTCCCGACGCGTTCGGCCCCGCTGCGGGGCTGGCGCATCGTCGTGAGCAGCGACACCGCGAAGGGAATGCCCCACGCCGCGAGCCACCAGCCGATCCTGCCGTCGATCCGCAGCCCGGCGGCGTACGACGTCAGCACGAACGTGATCGCCAGGTGGACTCTCAGCGTTCGGCGGTCGACCGTCTCGAAGCCGTGGAGCACGACGAGCAGCAGCAACACGTCGGGAAGCGGGCCGCGCAGCGCGGAGAGGAGGCCGTCGACTTCGGTGGCCTGTACCGCGATGTAGGCGAGCGCGACGACGATCGCTGCAACGATCGCGACTTGCATGGCCATCGGCCGGCGGCCACCACGCCGTGCGACCCAGAGCGAGACCATCGCGCCGAGAACCACGGCGCCGAACACGAGCGCCAGCGTTGCGGTGGACCCGGCGAGCGCGCCGGTCAGCGCCGCCATACTCGCAAAGGCGGCCGCCGCGGCGGCCCAACGGGTTGGGCCAGTGATCGCGGTCGGCGGTTCGGCTGCCGCACATCGCAGCCGGATCGGTTGGAAGAGGACCTCGAAGCGTCGTCCGTCTCGGCTCGTCGCGGTGTCGTCGCGGTCTTGCCCGGTCTGCATCTGGGCGGCGATTGCGGACCATCGAGCGGCGTCGTCGGCATCGTGCACGACATGGACGGATCCCATCGCTGGTCCGGACGGCGGCATCGTGGCCGAGGCGGCGCGCCTCGTCGAGCGTCCACCGCAGACGAGCGGCCTCGGCGGTCTCGAGGTCGACCAGCCACTGCTGGTCGACAACGGTCAGACGATCGTGCACGATCAACTCGTCGGTGCGCAACGACGATGCCCAGTGCACCGAGTTCGTCGAGTCGCCCCGTCGCCAGGGTCGCACGCCGTCGATCTCACCGCTGTGGTTGCCGCGAGGCGCTGCGACCGAAGCCTTCTGCGGTCGCGGCGGTCGTCTCCACCTCCAGCAGCGGACCGTGTCCGCTCGGGGCGACGTGCAGCGGTTCGATGTCGATCGTCTCCGTGCGCTTCCACCAGATCAGACCGCCGGGGCCCGCGATGTGCACCGACACCGTCAGCGCCGTGAGCACCCCTGGCGACTGGACGCAGACGCTGATGCTGTCGGTGTACGGCGGCGTGCCGGGTGCATTCGTGGCCTCGGCGACACTCACGATCATGCCGTCGGCCGTGCTGAGCGTGACCCGGCGGCGCTCGATCGCACGGGCGGACGTGGGTCCATCGATCGTGATCAGCACGGTGAACTGATCGCCGACCGTGACGAACTCGGGTGCGAGTGCCGTCCCAGCGTGGACCGAGCGCGCCGACCACCAGCCGGCCACGATCTCGAAGACCATCGCCACCAACGTCGCTGCCAAGATGAGGATCACTGCGGTGGCGCCGGTCAGGCGGGCGATCGCGGCGCTGGCCACCCAGGCACCGAGCAGCGAGCCCGTTCCGGGAGACCACCCGGTCGGGCGAATGCGTGCGGCGACGCGGGGCGACCGATGTCCAGACCCGTCGGTCGTCACCATCAGATCACCGGCATCAGATCGTCGGCGGGGCGATCCCGGCGAGACAGTCGGCGACGAGTTCTCGTCCGACCTCGACGGCGCGCGTGCGTACCCGCCACTCGATGGGCGAGTGCCGGCCCGGCGGCGCGCACGATGTCGTCCGGCGTGATGAACGTCCGCCCCGACATGGCAGCGAACGCCCGGGCCAACGCGACGACCGCCACTCCACCGCGAGTCGACGCGCCCATCCGGATCGCAGGGTGCTGACGGGTCGCCTCGAGCAACTGCACGACGTAGCCGGCCACCGCATCGCTGATCTGCACCTTGGCGACGAGGTTTCGCGCGACCGTGAGGTCGGCGAGCGTGGTGACGGACTGGAGTGCGTCGAGCATCGATCGGCCGCGGCGACCGGTGAGCACCTCGAGTTCGGCGGCTGCCGGTGCACGCCCCGGGGTGACGACGGCGCGGAATCGGTCGAGCGAACCGTCGCCGAGCCCGTAGGTGCCGGCGATGTCGATCGGGTTCTGCGTTGCCACGATCATGAAGGGGTCGGGGAGTCGGTGCACGACGCCGTCCACGGTCACCGTGGCCTCCTCGGCCAACTCCAGCAGCGCGGACTGAGTGCGGGGCGTGGCGCGGTTCAGCTCGTCGAACACGACGATGTTGGCGAACACGGGTCCGGGTCGGAACGTCATGCTGTCGGCGTCGAGCCGTCCGCTCGGCACCATCGACCCGGTGATGTCGCCGGGGAGCAGGTCGGACGTGCCCTGGATGCGGTGGAAGGTGCCGCCGACGCTGCGTGCGATCACCTGGGCGAGCAGTGTCTTGCCGACGCCGGGAATGTCCTCGATCAGCAGGTGTCCACCGGACAACACCGTCGCGATCGCGACCTCGGCAACATCGTGTTTGCCGGCGATCACCGCGTCGATGTTCTGGACGAGTCGCACGCCGAGGTCGGCCACCTGCGCGGTGACGGGCGCGGTCATGATCGGCGGCGGCAGCGTGTCCACGAGGGGGCTATCGGCACCGATCGACCCGTTCTTGACCTTCGCACCGACTCGGACGGCGCGGCGAGACCGAGCTGGACATCGGTCGAACGCGCGGTGAACGAATCGCGCAGGATCGTTACACAAGACCCACGACACCGCCGCGCGGGCTGCACTAGGTTGGGATGCGCAAGCACCGAAACCACCGTGGTACGGCCACGAAGCAGGAGGTAGCAATGAGCCAGCGTCACCGGTCCCCCGAGACCGTGTTGCCACTCAAGCAGGAAGTGCGTGCCCACGCTCACAGCGAACGGCACCGCATCCACGTCGAGTTGCAGAGTGTCGCTCAAGACGTCAGTGCCGGTCTCGAACCGGAGGACGTTCATGAACCGGGGATGGCGTGGAAGCCGATCGGCCACCACGACGCCGAGATCGCCAAGAACAAGCTCGCCAAGCGCAGCCGCACGAAGCGTCACTGGAAGACGAAGATGTGGAAGCGGCGAACGCAGCTGCGACGTGATCGGGCCGACCAGATGCGTTTGGCCCGCGAGAACTCCGGCCTCGTCGGCTACTGACCGCCCAGCACGCTGCTGACCCTCGTGGCCTCAGACGAGGTCGCGAGGGTGAGCGATCCATGCGGCCACGAGTTCGTCGCGCCGCACGTTCCATTCCTCGACGGTGATCCCGTAGCGGACGTGGTCCTCCCACGTGCCGTTGATCTCGAGGTATCGCTCGGCGACGCCCTCGTCGCGGATGTTCAACTTCTGCATGATGCGCCGACTGCGCTCGTTGCGCGGGACGATGCAGATCTCGAGTCGATGGAGCGCCAACTGCTCGAAACCGAACTGCATCACCACGGCGACCGCCTCGGCGACGTAGGCGTTGCCGGCGTGGCGTTGGTCGACCCAGTAGCCGATCGTGCCGGACTGCATGGCGCCGCGCACCACGTTGTTGAGGTTGACCTCGCCGGCGACCTGCTGATCGACGAACAGACCGAACTGGTACGCGGTGCCGGCCGCCCGGTCGCGATCGCGTTGCTGGCATCGCGCGGCGAACGCGCTGCGGTCCGCGACCGGGTCGGGCTGATGCACGGGCCGGCTCGGTTCCCAGACCGTCAGCCAGTCCGCGTTGCGGCGGCGCACCTCGCTCCACGATCGGAAGTCGTTGGCCGCCAGCGGCCGCAGCATCACCCGACGGCCGTAGAGGCGGACGGGCGAGCTCGATCGGGATGGGTGGCGCAGCACCATCAGGACGCCGTCCGAGCCGAAGCGTGCTCGATCGGGTCGATCGGCGAGCCGCCGATGCCGACCGCACGCAGATCGAGGCGTCGCATGATTCCAAGTATCACGCAACACGTGGCGACGATCGACTCGACGTGGTCATCGGGGAGACCTGGGTTGTGGCGACGCTCATCGGCGGCCTCAACGGCGAGCGTCCGGAAGACCTCGTCGGCGTCGGCTCGCAGGAGTTCGTAGCCGGCCGGCACTCGATCGTCACCGATCTCGACTCGCGCCAGCGCCTCGGCGTGGTGGCCGAGTGCGATCACGGCGGGCGTGGCTGCGATCGACGGGGCCTCGATCAGGAGGTCGTCGAGGTGATCGTGCACCAGACCCAGGGCGTTGGTGAGGTCGGCGGCTGGAGGCGGGTCACTGCCGCGCAGCGGCCCGGCCAGCAGCGTGAGGGGACCGACCGGGATCGTGTGGGTGCTACCGCCTTCGACATCGACGACCAGCGCATGGTCGTCGATCGTGACGATGAGCGTCCCGGGGGACAGTTGCGCTGTGGACGTCGGGGGCGTCACGACCGTGGTGCTGGTCGACCGATCGAGGTGGTCGAGGGTCCACCGGCCGACCACGTCGTCGCCGCCGGCCAGGTGATGGGCGAGATGGGCGTGCAGGCACTTCACGCCGACTCGTGTTCCGCCGACGCCGCCGGAGGGTCGGGGGCCGACGTGGTCGGCGTCGGATCGCCGCGTCACGTTCGGCCTCGTAACGTTGATGCAGCTCGGCCAGCTCGTCGGCGTCGATCTCGGCCTCGGCGGCCTTCACGCCGCCGGCGGCCTCGAGACGGCTGACGTCGCGGACCAGGTCGGCCCCGACGAGGTAGAAGCGTGTCGGCATCGGCGTGCCGTCGTCGAGGAACGGTGCGTTGCGGACCACGACCGGGTCACCGGCCCCGTCGCGGACAACCACTTCGAACGCTCCGGCCGGTTCGCGTCCGAGCAGCTCGGCGACACGAGCGCGGTCGTCCATCAGCCCCGTCGGCGTCGAACGAGCAGGAGCACCACCACGATGGCGATCAGCGCCGGGACGATGCGCTTGACCAGCGAGGAGCCTCCGACCTCCATGAGGTCGATCGGTTCCGTCGCGGGGCCCTCGATTTTGCGGACCTGCGGTTTCGCCGGCGCGTCCGCAGTGGTGGGGGAGTCCTCGAGCGGAGCAGCGGCGTCCTCGACGGCAGGCGCAGTCGTCGGTGGATGTCGGTCGATCCGACACCTTGCTCGTCGATCATCTGGTTGAGGTTGTCGGCGAACTGAGCCATCAGCTTCGAGCTGACGTCGCCCATGATGCCGCGCCCGAACTGGGCGACCTTGCCGGTGATGTGGAGGTCGGTGGTGACCGCCACCCGGGTGCTGGTCGGCGACAGGCTCTCGGCCTGAGCGGTGATCTCGGCCGATGCATTGCCCCGGCCGCCGGTGTCGCGGCCCGCACCCTTGATCTTGGCGCGGTAGTTCACGTCGTCACGCTCGACGAAGTGCGCCTCGCCCTTGAACTGGCTGCTGATCGCGCCGAGCTTGACCTTGACCACGCCCCGGTACGTCTCGCCCTCGATCTCCTGGAGCTCGGCTCCCGGCAGGCATGGCGCGATCCGTTCGAGGTCGGTGATCAGGGGCCAGGCCTCCTCGATGGGCCGGTTGACCGTGAACTCGTTGATCAGTTGCTCTGCCATCGGCGAAGGTCCTCTGTGGTGTCGATGTCGGCGGGTGAACCAGCGCACGCTACTTCACGAACCAGTTCTGGACGAACGCGCATGAGCGCGCGAGCGCCTTCGTCTCCGGCGGTCGGAAGCAGGTCCCAGACGCCGGCGTCGAGTTTGACCGGGTTGGCGCGCCGGCCGCCGTAGGTGGCCACGGCGATTGGACCGTCGTGGTCGGCCACGGCCTGCCATGCATCGGGCGCGATGAAGGGCTGATCCGCGAGCCCCACGACGACGCTCGTCGCGCCGAGCGCACGGGCGGCATCGATCCCGACGTGCAGTGAGGTGATCTGGCCGTCGGCCCATCGTGGGTTGTGACACACCGTGACTGCATCGGCGAGGTGAGAGGGGACGACGTCGGCGACGGCCCCGGTGACGACCACGACTGCGCCGATGCCGGCGGACAGCGCGTTGTCCAGCGATCGTTCGATGACGGTCCGGGAGTCGCCATCGAGGATCTTCGCGGACAATTTGTGACCGGGACCGACGAAACGTGATCCGGCACCCGCCGCCAGCAGGACAACGACCCGGCTCGGGGGAATCGTCCCAGCGTGTGGGCCAGATTTGGAGTGTGGTGGTGCCGGCACGAGTGCAGTCTGCCCGACTTCGGCGCATCAACTGGATGACGGTTGCATGACGAAAAGTTGTCGCCCGCGCTTCAGTATTGCGATTTGGTGACGATATGTTACGCAACCGTCACGGCACAGCGCCGTGGTGGTACCCACCCCATGAGCGCTTCACACCTTCCCCCGCACCGCTGCTGTTCGTCTGCACGGGCGCGAGCGCACCACGATCGGCGTGGTCGTACGAGCCGTCGTTGTCGGTGTCATCCTGACGGGTGCGGCCGTCGTCGGGACGCTGGCCGTCGCCGACGACACCGCCTCGGCGGTGTCCGGTCCGATGGCGACGAACGCCATGGCGCCGATCGTCACGACCTCGGCTCGCCAGGCGCTCGACAGCTACGACCAGTGGGTCGCCACCGATGAGGCTGCGGCCTATCGGTCGTTCGTCTGGTTCCGCACGCAGACCGCCCAGTACGCGGCGGCAGAGTTGGGCTATGCGCAGGACGAGATGGTCGAGGCGTGGGCCGCGACGCCGGTCGATCACCAGCTCGCCGTGCTCGCAGCGATGACACAGGTCGGCGTGCCGTATCGCACGAACACCAGCCAAGAAGGCGTCGGATTCGACTGTTCCGGTCTGACCACGTTCGCATGGTCGCGGGCGGGAGTTCAGCTGACGCGTCAGTCGAGCGCTCAGATCCGCGAGGCGGCGCCGCTCGATCGTGCGACCGCGAAAGCCGGCGACCTCGCACAGTACCCGGGCCACGTGATGATGTACCTGGGCGTCGGCGATGCCGTGATCCACTCGGTGCAACGCGGACGCACGGTCGAACTCGACACGATCAACACGCGCCGCACCGACTCGGTCCGCTTCGGCGACCCGACCCTCTGACACAGGCCCGCCACCCGAACCGGTTGCGATGAGCAAAACCGCCGTATCCGGTCGCTTCGCTCATCGGTAGGTGGGTGTTGCCGGTTGTGATGAGCGAGACCGCCGTATCCGGTCGCTTCGCTCATCGTGGGTGCAGTGTGGCGGTTGTGATGAGCGAGACCGCCGTATCCGGTCGACTTCGACTGTCATCGTCTGGGTGTCGTGAGGCCCCGCGACCAAACAGGGAAGCGCCAGCGACGAGCCGGAGCGGGGCCGACCTGGACTGTCACGTTCCGGACCGTCGTGAGGCCCCGCAACCAAACAGGGAAGCGCCAGCGACGAGCCGGAGCGGGGCCGACCTCGATTGTTACGTTCCGGACCGTCGTGAGGCCCCGCAACCAAAGCGCGGCAGGGAAGCGCCAGCGACGAGCCGGAGCGGGGCCGACCTCGATTGTTGCGTTCCGGCCTTCCGTGAGGCCCCGCAACTAGGAATGGATCGCGCCGTCGCCGTCTTTGAGGGAGGGGACGTTGCGGCCGGTGCGGCGGGCGATGATCTCCGCGCAGATCGACACGGCGGTCTCTTCGGGAGTGCGGGCGCCGATGTCGAGCCCGATGGGTGACATCAGCCGACCGAGTTGGTCGGAGGTGACGCCGGCGTCGACGAGACGTTCGGTGCGCCGTTCGTGGGTGGAGCGGCTGCCCATCACGCCGATGTAGCCAACTCGTGTGGCGAGTGCGCCCTGCACGGCCGGAACATCGAACTTGGGGTCGTGGGTGAGGATGCAGACGGCGTCTCGCGGGCCGAGTTCGTGGCCGTGCTCGTCGAATACCGGTGTCGGCCAGGTGACCTTGACCTCGTCGGCCATCGGGAAGCGACGGCGAGTGGCGAACACTTCGCGGGCGTCGCAGACGACGACGCGGTAGCCGAGCACCTTGGCCACTCGGGCGAGTGCGGCGGTGAAGTCGACGGCGCCGAAGATCCACATCTGGGGCGGCGGCGCGTGCGACTCGACGAAGATCCGCACGGTCGGTTGATCGACGAGATCCTCAGGGGTGGTCTGTCCCTGCGGCCCGTAGTTGCGCACGCCCGACTGCGCGGCCTCCAGCTCGGCGAGCGCGTCACGAGCGACCACTCGGTCGAGTTCGGGATGTCCGAGCGTGCCGACCGGCGCGACGTCGGGCTCGACGAGCAGTTTGGCGCCGACGTGGGGGCCGTCGATCACCGTCGCGAGCGCAACGGGGCTCTCGGCGCGCAGCAGCGCCGCGTACCGCTCGAACACGCCGGCACCGTCAGGAGTCGTCGCACTCACCAGTCGAGTTCCTCGATGTACAGGTGGATCGTGCCGCCACAGGTGAGCCCGACGGCGAATGCTTCGTCGTCGGAGTAGCCGAACGTGATCACGCCCGCCTCGCGTTCACCCGCGAGGATCGAGAGCGCTTCGGCGACGACGGCTCCCTCGACGCAGCCGCCGCTCACACTGCCGGCCACTTCGCCGTCGTCGGTCACGGCCATCGCCGCGCCGGGATCGCGCGGACCCGAGCCTTCGATGTCGACGACGCGCGCCACCGCGATGCGGTGCCCGGCGCTTCGCCAGCGGTCGATGTCATCCAGCAGGTCGTGCATGCTCAGCTCCTCGGCCGGGTGGCCGCGTCGACGCGGTCACGTCTCGGCGATCACTCGGGTCAGTTCTTCCATGGCGGCCACGGAATGGCCCTCCACGAATCGGTCAACATACGGCAGCGCCGCCGCCATTCCCCGAGCCAGCGGGGCGTAGCCGGGGGTCACCTTGAGAGGGTTGACCCAGATCAAGCGGTGCGTGACCCGCTGCAGCCGTTCCATCTCGGCACCGAGTTCTTCGGGTTCACCACGGTCCCAGCCGTCGGAGAGGATGACGACGATCGAGTTGCGTGCCAGTCCGCGTACGCCCCACTGGTCGTTGAACTGGCGAAGCCCGGTGCCCAGGCGGGTGCCGCCGCTCCAGTCGGCGACGCGCTCGCCCGCGGCGCGCACGGCGATGTCGGGATCACGGCTCGTCAGCTCGCGGGTGATGCGCGTCAGGCGGGTTCCGAGCGTGAACGCTTCGACCTTCTGGCGGCCGGCGACCGCCGCGTGAACGAACCGCAGCAGCGCCCGCGCATACGGCTCCATCGACCCGCTGACGTCGAGCAGCAGGACGAGGCGCCGCAGACGGGGTGTCGGTGCGAGGTGGTGGCGCTCGATGGGTTCACCACCCGCACGGATGGCAGCGCGGACGGTGCGTCGGATGTCGGGGGTCGCGGTACGTCGGGAGGTCGGCCCACGGCGCAGCGAAGCGCGCGGTGCACCGACGAGACGCAGGTGGCTCATGAGTTCCTGTGCCTGGGCGAGTTCGTCGGGGGAGTAGTCCGCGAAGTCCTTGTGGCGCAGGATCTCGGTCGCCGAGAACCGCAGTTCGATCACGTCGTCGTCGCTGCTGTCGGTGCCGTCGTCGGCATCGGCCGAGTCGTCGTCGGTGTCGACCGCGATGGTGATCGACAACGGCTCGTCGACGGGAGCATCGGCGCCAGTCGACCGCCGGCCTTCGAAGAACACCGCGAACGCCCGGTCGTAGAGGGCGATGTCCTCGACCCGTCGCACCAATGTGGAGCGGCCCGCCCAGTAGGTCGTGTCGCGATCGTCGAGACCGGTGGCACACAGTGCGGCGGCGAACGTGTGTGTGCAGCTCGTCGGAACGCTCAGGCCGAGACCGCGCAGGACCTGGGTGAACGCCACGGCGATGTCTGCCGGCGAGGCGGCACTGGCGGGAGGTGGGGGCAACGCTGCGTCGACGGTGCCGGGGGAGTTCACGAGTCGTCGATGGTGAGCTGGCCGGGCACCTCGCGGTGAGCGCGTCCGGCGGCGATTGCCTGCTGTACGAGGTCGGCGACGCCGTGTTGTTCGACGCGTTGGCTGTCCTCGCGATACTTCACGACGGTGCCCAGGGTGTTGGCCACCATGCGCTCGTCGAGCTCGGTCGCGCCCAGCTGTCCCAGTGCGGTCGCCCAGTCGATGGTCTCGGCGACGCCGGGCGGCTTGTACAGCGACAGCCCACGCAAGGTCTCGACGGCACCGGCGACCTGGCGGGCGAGCTCGGCCTCGATGCCAGGGACACGCAGTTTGACGATCGCCACTTCCCGCTCGAACCCGGGATGCTCGACCCAGTGGTACAGGCAGCGTCGCTTCAACGCGTCGTGGACGTCGCGGGTGCGGTTCGAGGTGAGGATCACGATCGGTGGACGATCGGCATGGAACACGCCGACCTCGGGGATCGTGATCTGGAAGTCGGACAGGACTTCGAGGAGGTAGGCCTCGAACTCGTCGTCGGCGCGGTCGATCTCGTCGATCAGCAACACGGGCGGTGGCCCTTCGACCGGCTCGATCGCTCGCAGCAGCGCCCGCTTGATGAGGAATCGCTCGCCATAGAGCTCGGCTTCGAGTTCATCGGCGGTGCGCGAGGTCGACTCGCCGGTCGCCTCGGTGGCGCGGAGGTGCAGCAGCTGGCGGGCGTAGTCCCAGTCGTAGACGGCCTGTGACACATCGATGCCCTCGTAGCACTGCAGGCGGATGAGCTGACCTCCGGTTGCCGCAGCCAGCGTCTTGGCCAGCTCGGTCTTGCCGACGCCGGCTTCGCCCTCGAGCAGCAGCGGACGGTGCAGCGTCATCGCCAGGAACACCGCCGTCGAGATCCCCTCGTCGGGGAGGTAGCCGTGGCGTGAGAGCGCGCCCGCGACGGTGTCTGGTGTCATCGAGATGACGCTACCGGAGGGCTCGACGTGACGTCCGCTCCGTCGAATCGGCCGCGATCTCGGGCATCATGTGGGGATGGTGGGCGGTGATCCAGGACAACGTGATGCTGTCGACCGGCACGACACGCACGACACGCACGACGGGCCCTTCGACATCGCCGTCCACACCTCGGGTATCCGCTCCGTGCAGGTCCGCGTCGATGACGGTCCCCGGATCGCACTCGAACGCGACCATCTCACCGGCGACTGGATCGGTGAGGTTCCGATGGGATCGCGCTATGTGATCGCCGTCGACGGCGATCGTCTCGCACTCGATCCGCGAGCGACCGAGGTGTGGTTTCCACCTGGTCACTCGCGCAACGCGAACAAGCGCAACGGCGGTGTCGCACCCGACGACTTCCCTCGTGCGGTGGCGACGCCGTGGCCGGCCCGTCGCCCTCAGCGCCACACGAGCCGTCCGTTGGTGGTGTACGAAGCGCACGTCCGCGGCCTCACCGCGTGCCGACCACGGCCCGACGCCGGGAGCTATCGAGCGGCGATCGACGAACTCCCTCGCCTCGCCGAGCTCGGCGTGTCGGTGCTCGAGCTGTTGCCCGTGCATCAGTTCGATCCCGACGAAGGCAACTACTGGGGGTACATGCCGCTGGTGTTCGGCGCCGTGCACCGCCAGTACGCGGCCGGGGACCATCCTGCGGAGGAACTCGCCGACCTCGTGTCCGCTGCGCACGACCACGACATCGAGGTGTGGCTCGACGTCGTGGTCAACCACACGACCGAAGCCGATCGGAACGGTCCGTACTACTCCCTGCGGATCCTCGACGAGCGCGAGTACTACGTGGTGCGTCCCGATGGCAGCTACCTCGACGATGCCGGCACCGGCAACGTGGTCGATGCGTACTCGCCGCAGTCGCGTCGCCTGATCATGGAGGCCCTCGATCGGTTCGCCGACCTGGGCGTCGACGGGTTCCGGTTCGATCTCGCGGCCGTACTCGCCCGAGACCCCGACTTCGTCCGTGCGATCGGCGACTGGGGCGAGCGTCGAGGTGTCCGCCTCGTCGCCGAGCCGTGGGACATGGCGCGCTACCTGCTCGGCCCGGACTTCCCCGATCAACGGTGGATGCAGTGGAACGGCCAGTTCCGCGACGACGTGCGCGGATTCCTGCGCGGTGAGCCCGGCATGGTGCCGCTGATGGTGCAACGCCTCGCGGGCAGCACCGACCTGTTCAGCTCGCCCATGTGTTCGCTGAACTTCCTGACCGCGCACGACGGCTTCACGATGTACGACCTCGTCGCCTACGACCACCGCCACAACGAGGCCAACGGTTGGGACAACACGGACGGCCACCATCACAACCGCTCGTGGAACTGCGGATGGGAGGGCGACGTCGGGGTTCCCGACGACGTGATGGTCCTGCGTCGTCGTCAGCTCCGCAACGCGCTGTGTCTCCTGCTGCTCAGCCACGGGGTGCCGATGTTCGTGGCCGGTGACGAGTTCGCTCGCACCCAGGGTGGCAACAACAACGCGTACAACCAGGACAACGCGACCTCGTGGCTCGATTGGCAGCGGGCTGCCGAATGGGCCGGCCACGAGCGGTTCGTTCATGACGTGCTGGCCGTACGCGCTGCTCATCCGGTGCTGTGGGATCCGGAACGGTGGGGGAGCCGCTTGGCCACCTTTGGAGCCAACGGCGACCCCGACGTCGGGTTCGAGTCGCGGTCGATCGCCTGGGCGGTCGACGGGCTCTACGTGATGGCGAACATGTGGTGGGAACCGGTCGACTTCACCGTGCAGGTGCCCGGCGACTGGCGCGTGCTCATCGACACCACGAGCGACGTCGTCGGCGATGCGGCGTCGGCTCCGCCGTCCGGCGACCGGGTGACCGTCGCCCCCCGCTCGATCGTCGTGCTCGCCAGGTAGGAGCCCGCCACGTACACCTGGTGTCAGACACCGTGTGGACGCCTACGAGTCGAAGCCGAGACCCATCCGGTCGAGTGTGCGTAGCCAGGCGTTGCGTTTGCCGGTCTTGTCCTCGCGGTCGAGCGACCAGCGCGTGGCCTGAATGCCCATGAACCGGAACGGTTCGGGCGGGAACGGCAGCGGCTTGTCCTTGACGAAGTCGGTCTTGGTGGCGATCGACTTGCGCCCTGCGAGCAGGTCGAGCATCGTCGACGCGGCGAATCTCGTCGCGGCGACGCCGAGGCCCGTGTACCCGACCGCGTAGACGACCCGGTTCGACATGGCCGAGCCGAAGAACACCGAGAACCTCGTGCTCGTGTCGATCGCCCCGCCCCACGTATGGGTGAACTGCACGTCGTCGAGCTGCGGGAACGTCTCGAAGAAGTGGCCGGACAGTTTCGCCCAGGTCTCCGGTCGACTTTCGCGTTCGGTCGACACGTTCGAACCCCAGAAGTAGATGGCGTCGTAGCCGCCCCACAGGATCCGGTTGTCGGAGGTGAGCCGGTAGTAGTGGAACTGGTTGGTGATGTCGGACAGCCCCTGACGGTTGGCCCAGCCGATGCGGTCGAGCTGTTCGCTCGACAACGGTTCGGTGACGAGGCAGTAGTCGTAGACCGGCACCATGTACTGCCGGATCCGCTTGAGCAGCGGCTTGTCGGCGTTGGTGCCGAGGACCGCCTGTGCGCAACGGATCGTGCCGAGGGGCGTGACGACGGCGACGCCTCGGCCGTCCTTGTCGACCGAGGTCGCCTTCGTGTGTTCGTAGATCCGCACTCCGAGTTCCTCGGCCACGCGCTTGAGTTCCCAGGCGAGCTTGGCCGGGTCGACCAGTGCCGCCCGACCCATCCGGAACAGTCCGCCCGTGTAGGTCGGCGAGTTGACCTCGGCACGCATCTCGTCCTGATCGAGCCACTGGACCTGTTGGCCCATCGAGCGCAGCAGATCGTGTTCCTCGCGCAGTTCGTCGAGGTACGACGGCGGATGGTTGATGTGAGCGACGTCGATCACGCCGTTGCGTTCGTAGTCGCAGTCCATCGAGTACCGCTCGATCGCTGCTTCGATGTCGTTGAGGTTGCGCAGGCCCAGCTCTTCGAGCGTGTCGATCTCGTCGGCGTGACGGTCCATGCCGTTGCCGACGCCGTGGGTGATCGAGGCCTCCATGAAACCACCATTGCGACCGCTCGCAGCGCCACCGACCTCGCCTTTGTCGATGACGACCACGTCGCGTGATGGATCGCGTTCCTTGGCGATGACCGCAGTCCACAACCCCGTGTACCCGCCGCCGACGATGCAGAGATCGCAGTGTTCGTCGCGCACGAGCGTCGGATTCGACTCGGGGATGTCCGCGCTCTCGAGCCAGAACGGATACGGCTCCGCATCGGCGATCGCATCGAGGGCCCGCTGTTCGTACGTGTGGTCGCCGTTGTCGTTGCTCATGATCTCACTGGGTGCGATCGTATCGCTCGGCCGAGTGCGGCCGTGCCCGTACGACGCCTCGCCGTCAACGGGTGCAACCCCATACGGTGACGGCATGGAACTCGGGATCAGCGGTCGACGCGCCGCCGTGGCGGCAGCCACCTCCGGACTCGGCTTGGCTTCGGCGGTCGCACTCGCCGCCGAAGGCGTCCACGTCGCGATCTGTGGTCGGGACCCCGACCGCCTCGCAGCTGCCGCGGAGACCGTCGGCCATGGCTGCGTGCCGATCGTCGCCGACGTGTCGACGCCGGACGGTGCTGCGGGTTTCGTCGACGCCGCCGCAGCTGCACTCGGCGCCGTCGACATCCTGATTCCGAACGCCGGTGGACCGCCGCCGGGCACCTTCGCATCGACCCCGGTCGATGCCTATCCCGCGGCGCTCGATCTGAACCTGTTGTCGGTGGTGGCGATGTGCAAGGCCGCCGTGCCGGCGATGCAGGAGCGCCGGTGGGGCAGGGTGGTGGCGATCACTTCGTTGTCGGTGCGCCAGCCGATCGCCCAGTTGATTCTGTCGAATACGGCTCGCGCCGGGGCGACGGGTTTCCTCAAGACGCTGGCGCTCGAGGTGTCGCGTGACGGCGTCACCGTCAACAGCGTGCAACCCGGTCTGCATCGCACCCCGCGGATCACCGATCTGTACAGCGACGAGCAGCAGGCATCGATGCGGATGGGTGACGCTGCCGACTTCGGTCAGATCGTGGCGTTCCTGTGCGGGGAGCCGGCCAAGTTCACCACCGGCGTGCAGCTTCACGTCGACGGCGGCGACTACCTCGGACTGCTGTGACGGCGTCGACGCCTGGGCATCAGGCGGCGTCCTGGGGGTGCGACGCGAGGTAACTCGCGGCGTCGATCGGCGCCGGCTCCGAATAGCCGATCGGAAGTCGAACGGTGCCGGCCGCGGAACCGAAGAACACCTGGAAGGCGTGGTAGCCGACGTACAACTCGGGCTCGTCGCGCAGGCTCTCGGCGTATGCGGTGACCACGGCGACGTAGCCGTCGTTGGGGTTGTACTGGTACAGCGCAGCGGCCATGTCGTCGGGGCCGCCGCTCTGCGCGAGATACGTGCCGGCGCCGATGATGGCGTCACGTGTCACCGTCGGGTCACCCGTGCAACACGTGGCCCACGTGGTGGGCAGGAACTGCATCGGCCCGACCGCACCCGCCGACGACACGCCTTCGATCCGGCCCATGCGGGTCTCCTGCAGGTGGATCGCGGCGAGCCAGTACCACGGGATGCCGGTGAGCTGCTCGGCCTCGGCGTAGTGAGCGAGGAGCGTGTCGACCGCCTCGGGCTCGACGACGTTCCACGCCGGCAGCTCGTCGGGCGGCGGTTGCGGCGGTCGCGACGCACTTCGTTGCTGGAGGAACTGCCGTGCCCGCACCGTCCGTTCGACCGTCGGTCGGGCGGTCGGCTCGAGCGCCCCGAGGACCTCCTCGTCGAGATCGGACCGGTCGGCGAGTTGACGCAGGACGAGCTGATACTCGACGCCGGCGGCCGCGCGTTCGTCGTCGGACGCAGCGGTGTCGACGATCGTCGCATGACTCGACGACAGCCGCGCTGCGAACTCCTCGGCGCTGAGCGATTCGTCGAGCCGAGCCGGTGGTTCCCCGAGCCCAGGGCTCAGGGAACCACGATCGGTGGTCGCCGGGGCCGGGTGCCGTCGATGTCGAGCGACGTGGAATCCGGGGCAGGTGCGGCCGTCGTGGCGTGGTCGTGGTCGTGGTCGTGGCGGCCGCAAGCGATGACGGTGTGGTCGCGGCTCCTTCGTTGTCGGTGCATCCGCTCGCCACGACGCCGACGACCGCGGCGGCTGCGATGGCGATGCGAATCGGTCGCATCCGCTTCATGCGTCGGCGTCGTACTCGGCTCGCGACGCTCGCAGACGCAGATCCTCGAGCACCCGTCGATTGGCGGCTTGCAGGTCGGCGAGGAACGCCACCGCCCAGAGCTGTGCGGCCAGCACGATCAGGCCGATGCCGACGAGCAGGCTCGGGACACGGCTGGTGTACTCGTCCTCGAACAGGTAGAGCCCCAGCCAGCGCAGCATCAGCAGCGCCCCGAACACGAAGGGGACCAGACCGATCAGGAAGAAGAAGCGGAACGGTTTGTACAGCGCGAAGCTGCGGATGATGGCCTGTGCCGACCGCCACACGTAACGCGCACTGCTCTTGACCAGGCGCGATTCTCGGGTCTTGGGGTTGACGCTGATCGGGACCGATTCGATCGCGATGCCGTTCCAGCCCGCCTGCACGATGGTCTCCATCGTGTAGGTGTACTTGCCGAACACCTGGACGCGCATCGCAGCGTCGCGCGTGTAGGCGCGGAACCCGCTGGCGGCGTCTTTCACGCCGGTGCCCGAGAAACGGCGAACGACCGAACTCCCCAACCGTTGCAGCAGTTTCTTCGTACGCGAGAAGTCGTCGATGGTGGCGATCGGGCGCTCACCGACGACCATGTCGGCGCGACCCGCGAGCACCGGTGTCACCAGATCGGGGATCGATGCACCCTGGTACTGGTTGTCGGCATCGGTGTTCACGATCACGTCGGCGCCCGCGCGCAGGCACGCGTCGATGCCGGTCATGAATGCTGCCGCGAGCCCACGGTTGCGGCCGTGTGACACGACGTGGTCGACACCGAGCTGGCGCGCCACCTCGACGGTCCGGTCGGTGCTGCCGTCGTCGATCACGAGCCATTCGACGACGTCGACGCCCGGGAGCTCCCGCGGGAGATCGGCCAGGGTCATCGGGAGGGTCTCCTCCTCGTTGAAGCAGGGGATCTGGATGATCAGCTTCACGGGGCCCGTCAGCGCACGGGCGACGGTGGGTTCACCGGCGTTCGACATCACGGCGCAGCGTAACGGTCGAGCTTGACCTGATCGGCTCGGTCGTCGAGCGGCAAGGGAACGGGCGCCGACCGGGCGACCGCCACCGAGACAGCGGCGCCCACCAGGTCGACCGCAACCGACATCACGCGGCTCAGCACGGCGACCGAGACGGCGATGTCGGCGCCGAGCATTGCGGTCGTCATCGAGATGAAGATGGCTTCGCGCACTCCGATACCGCCCGGCACGCCGACGACGACGAAACCAGCCATCCACGAAACGCAGGTCACGAAGACCAGTTCGACGACGAGCGGCCCATCGAGTTCGACGCCCAATGCCACCGCCGCGAAGATGTTCATCCCGGCGAAGGCCAACCACACGGGCAGGTGTCGGGCGACGACGAGCGCGAACCAGCGCGGGTCGGGAAGCCGGAGTGTTCTCGTGGTGACCCGTTGCGCGAGCCGGTCGAGCGCCCGTCGGGCCGTGGGTGAGGCGATGGCGACGAACAGCAGTACCAGCAGCGCGGCGATCGCCGCCGCCACTGCTCGGTGGTCCGTCGGCGTCATCATCGCGGTGATCGCTGCCACCGCTGCAGCCCCGAGGAACGTGGTGACCATCGACATCGCCGTCGAGGAGTACGCGGCGCCGCGTGGGGTCGCGCCTCGGTGGGCGAGTTCGGCTTGGCCGACGATCGGCCAGATTCCACCCGGTACGTACTTGCCGAGTTGGCCGACGAAGAACCACGACATCCCCCGACGCCAAGGTGCGCCAGCTCCGGCGTGCCGGAGGATCAACAGCCAGTTCACGCCGATCAGCACCATGGCGATGCCGCCCGCCACGCCGCCGACGAGGAGCCAGCCGAGGTCGGCGGAGGCCATCGCATCGGCGATTGCTTGTCGGTCGCGGATGATCCGACTGGTGACGAAGGCGATGCCGGCGACACCGATCGCGATCCCGATCAGGTTGACGAGACGCGATCGGCTCATGGCTCAGATCGAGCGGGCGTTGCCACGCGCCGCGGCGAGCACCATCGCCCACGGCAACGGTGTGGCGCGGTCGACGACGTCGAAGTGGGCGCCGACGAGCTTGGCGAAGCTGCGGCTCGTCCAGTGGTTGATGTGGCCAGGGGTGTTGCCGAGGTCGCGGAGATATCGCCCGCGTGCCATGTTGCCGACACGCCAGATGGGCTCGAACGGCACCGATGCGATCAGCGACCCGGCGCAGACGCGAGCAAGTTCGGCCATCGCCGCGTCGGGGTCGGGAAGATGCTCGAACACCTCGATGGCGAGCACGAGGTCGAAGGAATTGTCGGGGAACGGGAGCGAGCCCGCATCGCCGAACGCGCACGACAGGTCACGCGACTGCCATTGTGCGGCGAGGTCCTCGTCGGGGAGGTCGAGGCCGATCACGGGGATGCCGGCGAAACGCTCGATGACCCGGCTCGTGACGATCCCCTCGCCGATGCCGATCTCGAAGATGCGTGTGGGTGCGGTCTCGTCGAGGAATCGGTCGAGGGCCGAGAAGAAGCCGCGCATCATGCGCTTTTCGATCGGGTTGGTCGACCCGTACTTGTCGTAGGTGTTCCCGGTCGGGATCGGTGTGGGATCAGGCATCGTCATCGGTGGCTCGTCGTGTCTCAGCGCGGGAGCGTATCGACCACGACCACGCGTAGTTCCCCACGCCCAGGTCTCCGGGAACCACCAAGGTTCCCGGAGACCTGGGCTCGGGGAACCACGATCAGTCGTCGGGGAGGCGCCACAGGATCCAGCGTTGGTCCGACCAGACCTCCTCGAACCCGGCCCGTCGTGCTTCGGCCGCCGTGAGTTCGGGCTGCCAGTACGTCGAGTTGCGGCGCTCGGCGTAGTAGTCGGCGCGTTCGATGATCTTGTCGATCTTCTTGGTCTGGAACGCTCGCCGGTCGGTCATCAACGTCATCGTCCTCGCCCGGTAGTACGCCACGACTGCGTCGGGTTCGGTGAACTCGTCGACCGCGTCGAAGATCGGAGCGACGACGGGGTTCGACGGGCCCGACTGCACCCGACCGGCATCGTTGTACTGCTGGGCATCGGAGATGTCGCCGGCGAGAACGACGCCGTGGGCGACCACGAGCACCCCGAGAGGAACCAGTGCGACGGCGGTGGCGATGCGCACCGATCGTCCCCAGCGTGCGAACAGCCAGCCGAACGCCGCCACGAGCGCCACCGTGGCGAAGTACGCGACCCACGGGGTCACCTGGAACCAGTAGCGGTCGACACGGCGCAGATGGGTGCTGATCGCCAGTGCGCTCGAGCGCGGCGAGCAGCAGGAGCGGGGTGTCGAGCGTGGGACGGCGGCGTACGCCGATCACCGCACCGATCAACGCCACGACGAGCACGGCGACGCCGACCGCCGTGTGGTCGCCGAGGCCCAGTTGGTCGCTCAGGATGCCCGGATACTCCGCCATCCGGTTGTCGAGGAACGCCGAGCTGTTGCCGTTGTCGGGGAGCAGGTCGGTCGGCAGCACCAGCTGCGCGAGCGTGGCGCCCACGGCAAACGTCGCGAACGGGGTCACGATCGCCCGCCAGCGTGTGCGCACCACCTCGACGATGCCGTCGGCCACCGAGTGTCGGCTGGTGCGTCCCGCGTCGATGATGTCGTACAACTCCATCACGCCGATCACCCCGAGCAGCACGATCGACTCGCGTCGCACGTTGAACGCGAGCACGACGAGCGCGCCGAGCGTGACCAGACGCCCGGTCGTCGCCGTGAGCAGCGTGGTGTCGCGGCGGATCCGGTCGTACCACCAGATCACCAGCGCCATCGCTGCGAGATGGGGGAACTCGGTGAGGAGTTGGTCGGTGTGCGCCAGATAGAGCGGGGAGGTGGCGAACACGGCGACGATCGCGATCGCCGGCCACCACCCGATGCGTCGTCGGACGATCCCGTGGAGCAGCACCAGCCAGAGACAGAACGTGGCGACCTCGACGAGCTTGAGGCGGTCGTAGTCGAGCCCCCAGGCGTGAACGAACGGCGACAGCAGCAGTGGCCACACCCACGGGTACGCGATCGGGCTGAAGCCGCTGTCGGAGTTGAGGACGGCGAACCGGTTGTCGGACACCACCTGGCCCACGTCGCCGTCGAACAGGCTGCGGGCCTGGCGGAGGTACAGCGCGAAGTCGTCGCCCTGCGTGTGACCGGTGCGGTGCAGCAGGACCGCCAGGATTGCCGCGACCACCACGACGACGGGCAGGGCAAGGGTGCGCGCCACGCTGCTCACGGTGGCGGTCGGCCGACGCATCGGCGACACGTTAGAGCCTGGTCAGGCGGAGGCGGCGTCGAGAGCTCGACGGGTGAGCACGCGAGCGAGGTGCTGGCGGTACTCGATGCTGGCATTCAGGTCGGCCTGCGGGTCGGCGTCGGCGGCCGCCTGCTCGGCAGCATCGGCCACGCTGGCACCGCTTGCGATGGCGGCCGCGACGCTCGTGGCGAGCACCGGTGTGGCGCCCATGTTGACGAGGCCGACGCCGGCCTGGTCGCCATTGCGCCACGCGGCCACACCGACGATCGCCCAGTCCTGGGCGCGACGGTTGAACTTCTGGAAGTTCCAGCCGGCGCCGTTCATCTTCGGCACGCGCACCTCGGTGAGGATCTCGTCGGGTTCGAGCGCCGACTCGAAGAACGTGCGGTAGAAGTCGCTCGCGGCGATCTCGCGGGTGCCGTTCGGGCCCTGCGCAACGTAGGTGGCACCGAGTGCAAGCGTGGTGGCCGGAAGGTCGGATGCCGGATCGGCGTGAGCGATCGTGCCGCCGAGCGTGCCGCGATGGCGCACCTGCGGGTCGCCGACATGGCCGGCCGCGTGGGCCAACAGCGGCACGTGCTCCTTGAGGAGCGCGGAGGTCTCGACGTCCATGTGGCGTGTCATGGCACCGATCGCGATCTGATCGCCCTCCTCGCGGATGTACGACAGGTCGGAGAGCCGCCCGATGTCGATCAGCACGCTCGGCTGGGCGAGGCGCAGCTTCATCATCGGCAGCAGGCTGTGGCCGCCGGCGATGAACTTGGCCTCGTCGCCGTGTTCGCCGACGAGGCTGATTGCTTCCTCGGCGGACTCGGCGCGGACGTAGTCGAACGGTGCGGGGATCACAGGGTGCCTCCGGGGGTGCTGCTGTTGGGCGTGGTGGATTGAGCGGACGCGATCGCGTCCCAGACGGTGTTCGGGCTTGCGGGCATCGGGACGTCGCGGACTCCGAGCCCGGACAACGCATCGACGATGGCGTTCATGACGGCAGGTGCGGATCCGATGGTGCCAGCTTCGCCGACGCCCTTCACGCCGAGCGAATTGGTCGGCGAGGGAGTGACCGAGTGGCCGATCGTGATCGGTGGGACATCGCTCGCCGCGGGTACCAGGTAGTCGGCCAGGGTGGACGTGCGCAGGTTGCCGTCGGAGTCGTAGTCGGCGCCTTCGTAGAGTGCCTGCGCGAGACCCTGGATGACCCCGCCGTGTACCTGGCCTTCCACGATCAACGGGTTGACCTGGTTGCCGCAGTCGTCGACGGCGACGTACTGCAGCACGTCGACGTCGCCGGTTTCGGTGTCGACCTCGACGAGGCACATGTGGGTGCCGAACGGCCACGAGAAGTTCGGTGGGTCGTAGGTGACCTGGGCTTCGAGGTTCGGCTCCAACCCGTCCGGCAGGTCGTGCGCGGTGAACGCGGCGAACGCGATGGCAGCGAGCGGTGTCGACTTCGACGGCGTGCCAGCAACCCGGAACTCGCCGCCGACGAACTCGAGGTCGTCGACGCTCGCTTCCATCTGGTGTGCCGCGATCTGCTTGGCCTTCTCGATCACCTTGTCGCACGCCATCGACACCGCGATGCCGCCGACCGGCAGCGACCGTGAGCCGTAGGTGTCCATGCCGAGCGGGGCGATCGTGGTGTCGGAGTGCAGCACGTCGACGTCGGCAGGATCGATGCCGAGCTTGTCGGCCACGATCATCGACCAGGCGGTCTCATGTCCTTGTCCATGAGGTGACGTACCGGTGACGACTTGGACCTTCGCCGTGGGAAGAATGCGCACTGTGGCAGCCTCCCAACCACCGGCGGAGTAGTTGAGCGAGGCCAGCACGCGGGAGGGAGCGAGCCCGCACATCTCGAAGTACGTCGACACGCCGAGCCCGAGCCGCTTCGTGGACCCGGCGACGTTCTGCGTGGCCTGGCGGGAGCGAACCCCGGCGTAGTCGATCAGATCGGCAGCGATCGTCGCCGCCTTGTCGTGGTCGCCGGAGTCGTACACGAGCCCGGTGCACGCCTCGTACGGGAACTGTTCGGGCCGGATGAAGTTGCGACGCCGCAGCTCCAACGGATCGACGCCGATCTCCTTCGCGAGCGCATCCATCGCCCGCTCGATCGCATAGGTCGCCTCGGGACGCCCGGCGCCGCGGTACGCGTCGGTCGGGGTGAGGTTCGTGAACACCCCGGTGCACGAGAAGTCGTACGCCTTGGGCAGGTCGTACACGCCGGCATACAGGAACGCACCGAGCAGCGGGATCCCAGGGGTGATCAGCTGCATGTAGGCGCCCATGTCGGCGGTGAGCTTGAACCCGCATCGCCGTGAGCTTGCCGTTGGCGTCGGCGGCGAGTTCCATGTGCTGGATCTGGCCGCGCCCCTGGATCGTGGCGACCGTGTTCTCGGAGCGCGTCTCGTTCCAGCGGACCGGTATCCCGTGCTTGCGCGACAGCGCAACACACAACAGTTCCTCGGCGTACACGTCGAGCTTCGAGCCGAAGCCGCCTCCGACCGCCGGTGCGATGACGCGGAGTTGGTGTTCGGGCACGCCGAGCGTGACGGCGATCATCACCTTGAGCACGTGGGGGATCTGCGTCGAGGTGTACAGCGTGAGATCGCCGCCGAACGGCTGGGGGATCGCAACGACCGCTCGAGGCTCCATCGCCATCGGGATCAGCCGCTGCTGGACGTAGCGCTCGCTGACGGTGTAGGTCGCGTCGTCGAACGCCCGCTGGACGGCGCCGTCGGTCTCCTCGATCAGGAGGTTCCACGTGTACGACGAGTTGGTGCCGAGGTCGGCGTGCACGAGCACCCGGTCGGACAGGGCATCTTCGAGGTCGATCACCGCCTCGCTCGCGTCGTAGGTGACGTCGATCGCCTCGATCGCGTCGTGGGCGATCGTGTCGCTGGCGGCGAGCACGACGGCCACACCGTCACCGACGTAGTTGACCGAGTCGAGCGCGATCGGGTGGTGCGGCGGGTTGAGCATGTCCTCGGTGACCGCCCAGGCGCACGGCATCGGCGCGGCCCAGAGGTCGGCGAGGTCGGCGCCGGTGTAGACGGCGCTCACGCCCGGCATCGCCGCGGCGGCGCTGGTGTCGATCGCCACGATCTTGGCGTGCGCATACGGGCTGCGCAGCACGGCCATGTAGAGCGCGCCGGGCACCTTCATGTCGTTGGTGAACACGGCCTCGCCGGTCAGCAGGACCGGGTCCTCCTTGCGCAGCAGGCGGGTGCCGATGACGCCGGTGGCGGTGGTCGGATCTTCCGTGATGGTCATGTCTGGACCCCCATCCAGTCAGTTGGTGACGTCGGTGCCAGGCACCGCGTCACCGGTGATCAGGCTCCTGCCGATGCGGCGGCGAGGACGGACTTCACGATGTTGTGATATCCGGTGCAGCGGCACAGGTTTCCTTCGAGACCGATACGGACCTCGTCCTCGGTCGGATTCGGGTTCTCCTGCAGCAAGCTGGTGGCGGCCATCACCATGCCGGGCGTGCAGTAGCCGCACTGCAGGCCGTGATTCTCCATGAACGCCTGCTGCATCGGATGCAACGTGCCGTCGGCGTCGGCCATGCCTTCGATCGTTCGGATGTCGGCGCCGTCGGCCTGGACGGCGAGCACGGTGCAACTCTTGACGGCCTCGCCGTTCAGGTGCAGCGAGCAGGCGCCGCACGACGACGTGTCGCAGCCGATGTTGGTGCCGGTGAGCCCGACGTGCTCACGGATGTACTGCACGAGCAGCAGACGTGGCTCGACGTCGTGGGTGTGCTGCGTGCCGTTGACGGTGACCGTGATCTCCACTGGTGCCCCCTGCTGTTCGTCGTGGTGGTGTTCGTCGTGGTGGATGAGCGACCCCGTCGAGCGGCGTCGGGTGCCCATCATGCACCATCAGCGCCGCCGCGTCGACATCGAGCGACCGCGACGACCGCTCAGGACAGGATCGTCGAGACGTCTTTGACCGCGAGGTAGATCAGGAAGCAGATGATGGCGGTGCCGAAGATCGTGTAGTGCCAGCGCTTCGAGTGGTCAGCTCGCCAGAACCGGCGGATGCTGTAGACGATCGAGACCATCGCCAGCACGCCGATCAGCACACCGATGAACGGCCCGACGCCCCGAGCGATACCGACTGCTGGGAGCACGAACGGGAACACGATGTACATCAACAAGCATCGACAGGTGCTGATGAACAACGACTTCTGGAACGCGGAACGGGCTTCGTCGGCGGTCGAGGTCTGCCCCTCGGGCAGCCGGAGCAGGCGCCTCATGAACTGATCGGCCGACGAACTCGGCGCGGGAGTCGGCACCGTGGTCGGCGCCGACGTCGCGTGCGTGGCAGTGTCGATCGGCGGTTGGTCGGCAGTGGTGCTCATGGCCGCATGGAACGGTACGTCGCTGTGACCGCTGCGGCAACTTCTCCGGGAGAGTGCGCGAGGGCTGCGGCGCCGGCGGACTCGAGCTCGTCGACCGATCCGAACCCCCACGTGACGCCGACACAGTCGATGCCGTTCAGATGTGCACCCTCGACGTCGTGGTCGCGGTCGCCGACCATCACGACGTGGGGGAGGTCCGACGGCCCGAGGCGCAGCGAAATGAGTGCGTAATTGATCACCTCGGCCTTGGTGCGACGGCCTGTGCCGACCTCGACGGTTGCGCCCGCCTGCACCTCGAAGTAGTCGGCGAAACCGAAATGGTCGATGATCCGTCGTGCCGTCGGCTCGGGCTTCGCGGTGGCGATCGAGAGCGTGTGGCCTGCGGCAGCGAGTTCGTCGAGCATCTCTGCGATGCCCGGGTAGACCGTGTTCTCGAACAGCCCGATGTCCTCGTAGCGGTCGCGGTACGCGAGCACCACCCGCTCGATGTCGTCGAGTGGGATCCCGAGCGTCGGGAAGCTGATCTCGAACGGCGGCCCGATCACGGAGCGGACCTGCTCGTCGGTCGGCGGTTCGTAGCCGCACACGCTGAAGGCGTGCTGCAGCGAACGTCCGATGCCCGGTGAGGAATCCGAGATCGTTCCGTCGAGGTCGAGCAGAACGTGGGTGCGCTTCGAGTTTCATCAGTGGGCGAGCTTGTCGAGGCGTTCGAAATCGTCGTCCGCTCCGACGGCGATCAGGACCTGGTGCGGTTCGATCACGATGTCGGGGTCCGGGTTGGTCGTGAAGCTGCCATCGACTCGTCGCAGCGCGAGCACCAGCACACCTGCCTGCTTGCGCAGGTCGGCTTCGCGCAGTGTCTTGCCGGCCAGCGCCGAGCCTTCGGGAACGTCGTACTCCTGCATTCGGAATTCGAGTGACCGTTCGTGCATCACGACGTCGACGAACTCGGCGACGTGCGGCCGGGACACGAATGACGCCATGCGGGCGGCGCCGAGTTCCTGCGGGTTGACGACGCGATCGGCGCCCGCGTTGGCGAGCTTCGGCACGCTCTCGTCCTGACGGGCGCGTGCCACGATGAACAGGCTGGGCCGGATCGCACGCGCCGAGAGCGTCACGAACAGGTTCTCGGCGTCGCCATCGAGCGCTGCGATCAGTGCCTGGGCGCGCTCGATGCCGGCGGAGCGCAACGTGGAGTCGAGCGTGGCATCACCGACGACGGTCGGGTACGGGACGTTGGCAACGCGCTCGGCGTTGGCGTCGACCACCACGACCGCATGTCCGGCGTGGACGAGATCGTCGGCGACGGCTCGCCCGACGCGACCCCAGCCGCACACCACGGTGTGGCCCGACATCTTGTTGATCTCTCGATCCATCAGCCGCCTCCCGACGAAGTCTCGCAGTTGTCCTTCGACCACCATCTGCACCACCAGGGTGAAGGTGTACAGCACCGTCGACACGCCGGTGATGATGATGAAGATCGTGAACCACTGTTCGAGGTTGTTGAAATCCTGGAGCTCCCGGAAGCCGACCGTGGTGACCGTCGTGACCGTCTGGTAGGTCGCGTCGGTGAGGCTCATCCCGAACAGCCAGTAGCCGATCGTGCCGATGATGCCGACGGCGATCACCATGGCGATCGCGCGCTGCAGGCGGCCGATCGCGGTGTAGTTCACGCCGCCGACGGTAGCCCGAACACCACTGCGGACAGGATTACATCAGGGGTCAGACCCGCGATGTAATCCTCAACGGCCGTGAAGAAGTTCGCGGATCAGCGGCTCGTAGTGCTCGAGCGGATTGCTCACGTAGTCGGCGTCGAAGGCCGTCTGGTCGTACTTCGCGCAGAACTCCTCGGTGTGCTCGAAGAACGGCGAGTCGCGATGCGCCTCGCGAGCGTTCTTGTCGAGGCCGATGTAGTCCCAGAAGTAGTAGCCCTGGAACTCGCCGTGGTGCTTCACCATGAAGTGGTTCGCTTCGGACACGAACGGCTTGAGGATGCCGGCGGCGATGTCGGGGTGGCTGTAGGGGCTGAGCGTGTCGCCGATGTCGTGCAGCAGTGCACACAGCACGTACTCGTCGTCGCGGCCGTCCTTCTCCGCCCGGGTCGCGGTCTGGAGGCTGTGTTCGAGCCGGTTGACCGGGAATCCACCGTGGTCGAACTCGAGGGCGCGCATCAGCTCGATGACGCGTTCGGCGACGAACGACTGCGTGATCGCCAGCTGTGGCGCAATGATCGCCCAGTCCTCGGCGGTCGATTCCTCGAAGCTCGTGAACGAGGTGCGTGGATGCTCGGTGCTCGTTGGATCCGTGATGGTCATGTCGTCTCCTGTCGGGATTACATCAGCGGGTCTGACCCGTGATGTAATCGTCACGTGTGCGTCTTGGATGGCCCGCCAGACCTTCTCGGCGGTGGCCGGCATGTCGATGTGGCGGATGCCGAGGTGGCTGAGGGCGTCGATCACGGCGGATTGCACGGCCGGCGTCGAGCCGATCGTGCCCGACTCGCCGACGCCCTTGGCACCGAGCGGGTTGACGAACGTCGGGGTCTCCATGTGGATCACCTCGAAGCTCGGCAGCTCGGTCGCCGAGATCATCCCGTATTCGGCGAGGTTCGACGTGATCGGGTTGCCGTCCTCGTCGTAGCGGACCTCCTCGAGCAGCGCCTGCGCGGTGCCCTGGGCGATGCCACCGTGAATCTGGCCGTCGAGCAGCATCGGGTTGACGACGCGGCCGGCGTCGTCGCACGCCACCTGACGCAGGTGCTTGACCTGGCCGGTACCGGTGTCGACCTCGACGACGGCGACGTGGGCGCCGAACGGGAACGTGGCCTGGCCAGCCTCGAAGCGGGTGTCGATCGTGAGGTCGTCACCCTGACCTTTCGCCGCAACGGCGAGATCGGCCCACGTCTTGGCAACCGCCGGCGTGCCGGCGACGTGGAACGCGCCGTTGTCCTTGTCGAGCACGATGTCGGCTTCGTCGGCTTCCAACAGCGATGCCGCCAGCTTCTGTGCCTTCTCGACGAGTTCGATCGACGCCTTGTTGACCGCGGCGCCGCCCTGTTGGAGCGAACGCGATCCCATCGTGCCGCCACCCTCGGGCACCAGGTCGGTGTCGCCCCAGATCAGGGTGATCTTGTCCATCGGGATCCCGGTCTGGTCGCTGGCGATCATCGACCACGACGTGTCGTGACCCTGACCGTGCGGCGATGT
The DNA here is from genome assembly GCA_963741755.1 of Ilumatobacteraceae bacterium. Lineage (GTDB taxonomy): Bacteria > Actinomycetota > Acidimicrobiia > Acidimicrobiales > Ilumatobacteraceae > Sva-07. The sequence continues at coordinate 306,209 of CAVUJG010000004.1, forward strand.
GCCGGTGTAGACGAGCGCCGACCCGTCGTCCTGTACCTCGATCTTGGCGGCCTCGCCCATCGGGTCGACGCCGCCGGTCACTTCGACGTACACGCTGACGCCGATCCCGAGTTGCTTGTCGTCGCCCGACTCTCGGCGACGAGCCTGGTCGGCGCGCAGGTCGGCGTAGCCGGCGGCTTCGAGGGCCTTGTCGAGCGCTCCTTCGAAGTCGCCGACGTCGTAGACGTGGCCGATCGCGGTCGCGTGCGGTTCGAGGAATTTGGGGATCAGGTTGATGCGGCGCACCTCGGCGGCGTCCTTGCCGATCTCGGCCGCGAACAGGTCCATCGCGCGTTCGGCCGCAGCGGTCGCTTCCGGTCGTCCGGCGCCGCGATACGGCACCGTCGGTGTCGTGTTGGTGACCACGGTGGTGGCGCGACACTCGACGTTCGGGATGTCGTAGACGGCCTGGCGCCATCGGTCGGGTCATCGCAAAGCCGAGCACGCCGCCGACGTCCATGAAGCCGCCGGCGTCCTGGAACAGGTGGAGCTGGTAGTGGGTGACCTTGCCTTCGCGAGTGCCGCCGATCGTGATGTACTGCAGCTGCGCACGGCCGTGGCCGAGGTTCATCATCGACTCGCTGCGCGTTTCGCGCCAGCGCACCGGTCGGCCGACGGCCTTGGAGATCGGGCCGAGGAGCATCTCTTCGGCGTAGGTGCCGATCTTGGCGCCGAACGCACCGCCGACGTCGGGCGTGATGACGCGGACCTGGTCGGCCTCGATGCCGTTGGCCGCGGCGATCGGCGCCTTGACGCCCTGAGCGTGCTGGGTGGACAGCCACTGGTGGAGGCGCCCGTCGACCCAGGCGGCGGCCGAGCCGCGCACCTCGAGCGGACAGGGGGCGACACGCTGGTTGAGGAAGCGGCCCTTGACGACGACTTCGCAGTCGGCGAAGTACGCATCGGTGTCGGTGTTCTCGGGCATGCCGAGCACCGTCGTGTCGAACACGGCGTTCGAGCCGGCGGCGTCGTAGATCAGGGTCTCGGAGGCCATCGAGGCTTCGATGTCGATCAAGGCCGGCAGGAAGTCGACGTCGACGAACACCATCTCGGCGGCGTCGGTGGCCTGTGCGAGGGTTTCGGCGACGATCGCGGCGACGGGTTCACCGACGAAGCGGACCTTGTCGCTCGCGAGCATCGTGCGCGACACCATCGGGTTGAACTGCGATGGCACGGGCTCGAGCGCCATCGACTCGGCGGTGAAGACGCCGACGACGCCGGGCATGTCCTTTGCTCCCTCGATGTCGATCGAGAGGATGGTGCCGTGGGCCGCTGCGGAGCGTGCGTAGACCACGTGCAGGGCACCGGCGAGCAGTTCCTCGTTCAGGTCGTCGACGTACATGCCGCCGGTGGTGAGGAACTTGGGATCTTCCTTGCGCTGAACTCGGGTTCCCAGGATGCTGCCGGCCACGTGTGCCCCCTTCGGTGGTGATCGAATCGTCGAGTGACGTGAGCGCAACCTAGTCGGCGACGGCGGGTGCGGGCCCAGCCGTGCGGGCGGCGAAGATCTGGGTGACCACGTTGTACGGCCAGCCGTCGGGGAGATCGCTGGGCACCGGCGGCAGCGGCAGGATCGTCGAGCGCTGGTCGCCCTCCTCGACGAAACCGATTTCCTCTCGTGCTGCTTCGCGGACGCCGTCGTCGGTGCGGAGCCGTTCGACCTCGCCGGAGAGCTGCCCGTTGACGCGCTGCAGTTCGTCGAGTTCGGCCTGTCGTTGGACGAGTTGGTCGCCCTGGTCGAACCACGTGCCCAACGGCAGGATGAACACCGCCGCCGCGAGCGTGCCGATGACCAGCAAGACGAAGACGCCGCTGAACAGTGCGACCTTGGGGCGTCGGAAGAGTCGTTTCTCGACGGGGATGGGTCGCGTGAAGTCGCCGAGGCGCGAACGACCGTCGTCGGATGCTTTCGCTGGTTCCTTCGGCCTCGGGATCGAGGTGGTCTTCGACCGGCTCACCGCGCCATTGTCGCAGGACCCGCACCAGAATCCGTGGCACGTCCACTCACCTGCGATGAGCGAAACCGCCGTATCCGGTCGCTTCGCTCATCGGTGACGTCGAGATGTGGCCTGTGATGAGCGAAACCGCCGTATCCGGTCGCTTCGCTCATCGGTACTTGGCGCACTCCGCATGACGCGCGCCGACGAGGGAAGCGCCAGCGACGAGTCGGACGAGGCCGACCTCGACCGGGCAGCCACCGTCGTGACGTGAGGCCGAGCACTTGAAAGGGAAGCGCCAGCGACGAGTCGGACGAGGCCGACCTCGACCGGGCAGCCACCGTCGTGAGGTGAGGCCGAGCAGTTGAAAGGGAAGCGCCAGCGACGAGTCGGACGAGGCCGACCCCGCTTGTCGACCGCTGAACTGCCGTGAGGCCGAGACGTAGAGCGGTGCGAGGGCGGAGCGGCCGCGGTATTCGGCGGTGTCGCCGAGTTCGGCTTCGATGCGCAACAACTGGTTGTACTTGGCGACGCGATCACTGCGGGCGGGGGCGCCGGTCTTGATCTGGCCGCAGTTTGTGGCGACGGCGAGGTCGGCGATCGTGGAGTCCTCGGTCTCGCCCGACCGGTGGCTCATCACCGAGGTGTAACCGTGGCGGGTGGCGAGCTGCACGGTGTCGAGCGTCTCGGTGAGCGAGCCGATCTGGTTGACCTTGATCAGGATCGAGTTGGCGACGTTCTGTTCGATGCCCATCTGCAGCCGAGCAGAGTTCGTGACGAACAGGTCGTCGCCGACGAGTTGGACCTTGTCGCCGATCGCCGCGGTGAGCGTGGCCCAGCCCTCCCAGTCGTTCTCGTCCATCGCGTCCTCGATCGAGACGATCGGATACGTGTCGACGAGGCGCTTCCAGTAGTCGGTCATCTCGGACGGCGACAGCACCTTGCCTTCGCCCGTGAGGTGGTAGGCGCCATCGCGGAAGATCTCACTGGTGGCGGGGTCGAGAGCGATGGCGATGTCGTCGCCGGGCGTGAATCCGGCCTTGGTGATCGCTTCGACGAGCACCCGGATGGCCTCCTCGTTCGAGTCGAGGTTCGGCGCGAACCCGCCCTCGTCGCCGACCGCTGTCGACAGTCCCCGGTCGTGGATGACGCCCTTGAGCACGTGGTACGTCTCGGTTCCCCATCGCAACGCCTCGGAGAAACTCGGCGCGCCAACCGGCATCACCATGAACTCCTGGAGGTCGATCGAGTTGTCGGCGTGCACGCCACCGTTGATGACGTTCATCATCGGCACGGGCAGCACATGGGCGTTCGGCCCGCCGAGGTACGTGTACAGCGGGAGGTCGAGTTCGATGGCGGCTGCCTTCGCGATCGCCAGGCTGGTGCCCAAGATGGCGTTGGCGCCGAGTCGCGACTTGTTGTCGGTGCCGTCGAGGTCGAGCATGACACGGTCGAGGAACCGTTGATCGGTGGCGTCGAAACCCTCCAGAGCATCGGCGATCTCGTCGTTGACGAAGCCGACGGCATTCAGCACGCCCTTGCCGCCGTAGCGGTCGCCGCCGTCTCGGAGCTCGACGGCTTCGTGTTCTCCGGTCGACGCCCCCGACGGCACCGCCGCCCGCCCGAGCGCTCCGGAGTCGAGGAGTACCTCGACCTCGACGGTGGGGTTGCCACGCGAATCGAGGATCTCGCGTCCGGTGATGCTCAGGATTTCGCTCATGTTCCCAACGTATCGGAGGGCGAGGTCACCCTCCGAGAGCCCTTCGGCCCGACGTTGTGGAACCTCGTGTGAGGCGGAGCGCAGTTTTCCCTCAAGTTGCTCACCACGCGGGCCGATGACGACGACATGGAACCGCTGGATCCTCGAACGCGTGGAGCAATGATGCCGCCGCTCGTGGATGCGGTCGCGCCTGGGGCGCCGATGACCACCAGCGTGTCGCCTCCTCCTCCGTCCTCCTGCACCTGCACCTGCTCCTGCTCCTGCTCCTGCTCCTGCTCCTGCTCCTGCTCCTGCGTCGATGGCTCCCGTGACGGCGCCGGTCGCCATCACGCCGGGGACGGCATGGACGACCCAGGCGCCGTCGCCCTCGACGCACGCAGGGCCGCCGCGGTCGTCGGTGACACCGCCGCAACCGAAGGTCGCACTGTGGCCGATGGCGCCGTGGCGGATCGCGGGCGCCGCAGCGCTGGCGACCACGTTCGGGTTGATGGGTGTGCAGGTCCAGCGATTGATCGACGACCAGCCGTGGTCGAACCCGCTGATGTGGATGTCGATCCTCGCCGCGGTCGTCGCGGCCGCGTGCGTGCTCGGTTGGACGTGGACCACCACCGCCAATGCCCGCCGCCTGGTCGAGCCTGCGAACCGAGCGAACCTGCCCGACCCGGGTGCCGCGACGCGCACGTGGATCTTGCCGTTCGTGTTCGTCGCCGTCGCCGTCGGCGTGGTGGCGATGCTGGGTGAACGGTACGGAACGAACCCCGACCAGACGGTGTCTGCCGTCCCGCTCGCCGTGGCGGTCGTTGCGCTGTTGTTGGCGATCCCGATGACCTACCGGCCGATGTATCACTTGGCGAGCGTCGTGCGACAAGTCGGCGGTTACACCGTTCGCGTGGCCCAGTGGATGTGGGTGCCGGTCGTCATGGCGCTGGTCGGCGTGGCATCGATCGTCGTGCTGCGCTATGCCGTGGTCGACGACGCCGATGTCTCGGCAAGCGGCGCCGACGGATGGGTGCCGCTGTGGGTCGTGGCCGTGGTCGCGATCGCGCCGTGCGTGATCACCGTGCTGCTCGCGTGGCGGGCGGCGTCGTCGGTCGAGGACGCCATCGCCGTTGCCGCCGGTCGACGCCACGGCGCCACGGCACCGGCACGCACACGCAAGGCTGCGTCGCCCGCCAACCGTCGCATTTCGCCGACCGAACCGATCCGACTCGTGCCGGGAGTCGAGATGCTCCGGCTCGTGATGGTCACGCTGATGGCCGGCCAAGCGCTGCTGAGCCTCGTCGGTGCGGTCGTGACCTCGATGCTGTGGCTCGACTCGCGTGACACCGGCGTGCTGCCGGCCGAACGCCAACGCACCTGGGACGCCCTCGACGCGCTCCGCGCCGCGTCTGGCGGGGTCATCGTCGCGTTGCTCGTGGCCGTGTTCCTGTGGACGATCGTGACCGTGATCAACGTGCGCAGGACCTCCGGCCGCCGGTTCAATCCGGTGTTCGCAGCGCTGTGCTGGCCCGCAGCGGCTGGCGCAGTGTGGTGGATCGCCGACCGCGTGATCGTCGACGCATCGATCGGTGGCGTCGTGCTCGGGTTCGCCGCACAAGCGGCGGTGCTCGCCGTGCCGTTCCTCGTGCTCGAACGCAGCGCCGATGCCGTCGGTGCGCGTCGCACGCCGTTGCGCATCGTGTATGTGCTCGGTGTCGTGTTGCTCGTGCACATCCAGGGCCTCGGCGGGCTGCTGCGGCTGCCCGAGTCGTTGACGACCACCGAGATCGGTCGCCTGGCGGGCTACCTGGCCATCGGAGCGCTCATTCAACTGTGTTCGACGTTGGCCGTGACCGACGCGTGCCGATCGCTGTCGCGGTCGTGCCGACACGAGGCCGATCATCACAACATGCTCGTCGACACTCGAGCGGGCGCACGCGACCGCACGGCATCTGCATCGAAGGCGTCGTCGTCATGACCTCGTCGAGCGGCCTCCCTCGTTTACCGGCGCCCGCCGCCTCGGGCCCACCTGCGCTCGCAGCGCCTCCGCCCGCCGTCCCGACCTCGACTGCACCGCCACCGCCACCGCCACCGCCCCCGTCACCGCCCCCGCTACCGCTACCGCCCGCAGCGCCAGCGACGGCGCCGACGGTGGCGACGGACGAGCCAACGATGCCCGCGACACAGACCGAGATGTCGCTCCCGCCCATCCAAGAGCCCAGCGACGTGCCCGTCGGAGCGGCCGGTTCGCCGTCGTTCACGCCGCTGCGTTCGGAGCCGCCGCCGCGACTGTTCGCGACGTGGTGGCTGCGCTACTTGCTGGCCCTCTCGCAGCTCGTCGGGATCGCCGTGGTGCTGATGCGCGAGTACGCCGTCCCCGGTGCGATGGACACGCTGTTCGTCGTGGTGCCCCATGTCATGGCGGCCGTGATGCTCGTCGGGTGGAGCGCCCTGACGATGCTCGACGCCGCCCGGCTCGTCCCGGCGACGCGGTACCGCCAGCCGTCGCGTGCCTGGGTGGCCGTCGTGCTCTGGATCGGCGCCTTCGCTGCCCCCGTGGGCGCGCTCGCCGTGATCGACCGACTCCGCGAGCGTTTCGCCGAGAGCACCGACGACCTGTTGCCGATTGCGATCGGCGTCGGCGCGCTCCTGCTGTGTTTCGTGCTCGTCTGGTTGCCGTTCCGATATCACGTGCGCCAAGCCCATCGCATCGGGGCGCCGGTGAGTGTCGTTGCCGCATGGTTCTGGTTGCCGTTGGTCACAGCCGTCGGCGTGTTCTTGGCAATGGCGCTCGGTTTGCACGAGCTGCTCGCCGACAACGGCTTCACCGACCTCGAACGGACGGTGCAGGTCGCCGTGCTCTACGGCGTGCCGGCGTTGATGTTCGCGATGACCACGTGGCGTGCAACCACCGTGTTCGACGAGGTCATCGAACTGCGTTGGATGCGCTGGCGCAACGAGTGGGAACAGACCCTCGCGGCGTTCGCCGCGCAACCCGTACCCGGCCCGGAGGCATCACCGGCCATTCATCGCAGCGCACCCTGATCGGTCAGGGTCGCGTGCCGAGCTCATCCAGCTGACTTGACCTCGTCCCAGAGGCTGTCGAGCGTTGCCAGCTCGGCGGAGCGCAGGTCGATCGAACGCTCGCGGGCCAACTGCTCGACGCCTTCGAAGCGGTCGCGGAACTTGTCGGTCGCGGCACGAAGCGCGAGTTCGGGATCGATGCGCAGGTGACGTGCCACGTTCACGATCGCAAACAGCAGGTCGCCGAGTTCTCCGGTGGTGGCCTCGTCCGCCTCGTCGGAACCTTTCGCCGCGTCGTGCATCGCCTCGTGCAGTTCGGCGGTCTCCTCGGCGATCTTCGGAAACGCACCGGCGACGTCGGGCCAGTCGAATCCGACCTTCGACGCCTTCGAGCCCACTTTGGCCGCATACGCGAGGGCCGGCATCGATCGTGGGATGCCATCGAACACCGACGTGCGCGACTTCTCCTGGCGCTTGATGTCGTCCCAGTTCGACAACACCTCGGTCGTGTCGAGATCGGCACCGACGAGGTCGCCGAAGACGTGCGGGTGCCGACGGACGAGCTTGTCGTGGATGCCGTTCGCGACATCGGCGATCGTGAACCGACCCTCCTGCTCGGCGATCGTGGCGTGGAACTCGATCTGGTACAGCAGGTCGCCGAGTTCCTCGATCAGGTCGGCGTCGGCGTCGGGCAACGTGTCGGCATCCGACGTCGCATCGGCGTCGAGCGCATGGATGGCATCGACGACCTCGTAGGTCTCCTCGAGCAGGTGAGGGATCAGCGACGCGTGTGTCTGCTCGATGTCCCAGGGGCACTGTTCGCGCAGCGTGCGGGTGAGCTCGTGGAAGCGGACGTAGGCGGCGCCGACGGGCGAGGCGAGGTGCGGGATCCACAGTGAGGTGAGATGGTCGGCTTCGATCGTGCGGTCGACCTCGGCCCACGTGGTCTCGACGATGCGTTCGTCGGCCGTGCCGAGCGCATGCAGGAGGGTGACCGGCTCGTCGCCGATCGCGTCGTCGACGGCGAGCTTGATGTCGGACAGCACCCAGTTGGCGTGCGTGTGGGCGACGAGCATCGGGCCCCGCTCGCCCGCGGCGGCGGTTGCGAACTCGTGTCCGTCGACGAGGCGGACACCGGCCTCGATGGGGTCGATGCCGAGGCGGGCCCACGCGACGTCGAGAAACGACATCGCCGGGCGCAGATCGCACTCGACGTCGTCGCGGGCGAGCAGGTGGCGCACCGTGCGCTCGAGCACCAGCGGCGAGCCGGGCACGGCGTAGAGGATCTCGCCGTGTTCGGCGGCGGCCGCCACGAGAGCCTCGGCGATCTCGGTGTAGACGTCGTCGAACGTGTCGGCGGTGTCGTACAAGTGGTCGAACGTCGTGGCACCCTCGACGAGGTCGGCCGACGGATGCACCGCTGTGCGCAGGTAGCGGTGGGTGGCACGAGCGATCTCGTTGCGTGTTTCGACAGTCACGTGGTCGTGGCCGCCAGGGCCGAGGCCGACGACGACGATCCGCGGTCGATCGCCCCGACTCATCGTCAGCCCAGGGCGACGACTTGGCCGGTCGTTGCGTCGAACGTGCCGTAGCGGGGGTCGACGAAGACGTCGGCGGTGGCGAGTCGGGTTGCGCTGTCGATCGTGGCGGTGACGGTGTCGGCGTCGGCCGGGTCGAGTTCGGCGAAGGGGCGGAACGACAACACGACCCAGGCGAACTCGACGCCTTCGGTGTTGAGCAGCGGGGCGATGCCGATGCCGTCGTCGGCGGAGAGGCCGGCGGCGACCTGCACGAACTCGACGTCGACGGCTTCGGTGATCTGATCGCTCGTGATGCAGCCGATGTCGCCGCCGGCATCGCCCAGACTCGGGTCGAGGTTCTCGGTGGCCAACAGTTCGTCGAAGTCGGCGCCGCCCGCCAGTTCGTCGGCGACGCGAGCGGCGATGTCATTGGATTCGACGACGATGCCGCTGATGCACATCGTGCCGCTGGACTCGATGCCGGCGTCGTAGATCGCTGCGGCCTCGTCTGCGTCGACGCCGCCGGTGTCGTCGGCGGCCACCTGTTCCTGGATCCAGGTGGTGATCTGTGCCCGGACGGCCTCGGCGGGCAGCGGTTGATCGTTCGGGGCGCCGAGTTCGGTCAGTTGTGCCTGGAAGTCGTCGCTGGTGAGCGTGGCGTCGCCGACTCGGGCGATGTTGCTGCTGTCGGAGAACGTCGTGCAGCCCACGGTGAGCGAAGCGATTGCAGCGACGGACAGCACGAGCGGGAGACGTCGATTCACCCGCCGCACGCTACCGCCCGCGGTTCCCCGAGCCCAGGTCTGCGGGAACCACGCTTGTTCCCCGAGGCCCGGGCTCCGGGAACCACGCTGGTTCCCCGCGCCCAGGTCTCCGGGAACCAGGGTCAGGAGTCGGCGGGAACGAGGTCGCGCAGGAAGCCGGACAGGAACGTGCTTGCGTCGGTGCCGCGGGGGAGAGGGACCACGAGCTGGCCGAGATCCTCTTTGTACTTGGCGCCCTTGGAGATCCGGCGCAAGCGCATCGTCTCGGACAGCTTCAGTTCCAGCGGGGCCAGCTTGGCGGTGCCACCGGTCGAGGCCGAACCGGAGATCTGGATGTCGTTGATCGCGAGGCGATGGCACTCGGCGCGCAGATAGCCGACTTGCAGGAGCGACTCGGCGGGCGCTGGTAGCGGGCCGTAGCGGTCCTCCCACTCGGTGCGGATGTCGTCGACCTCGGCCTGCGTGGTGACCCCGGCGAGGCGGCGGTAGGCCTCGAGGCGCAGCTCCTCCTTCGCGACGTAGTCGGTCGGCAGGAACGAGTCGGTCGGCACGTCGAGCTTGATCTCGGCGGCGGCTTCGGGTTGCGGCTCGCCCTTCATCTCGCTGACGGCCTCGGTCACCATCTGGCAGTACAGGTCGTAGCCGACCGCGGCGATGTGGCCGGACTGCGACTCGCCGAGCAGGTTGCCGGCGCCGCGGATCTCGAGGTCGCGCATCGCAATCTTGAAGCCGGAGCCGAGATCGGTCGACTCACCGATGGTGCGCAGTCGCTCGTAGGCCTCTTCCGTCAGCACCTTGTCGCGGGGGTAGAAGAGGTAGGCGTACGCCCGTGATCCCGACCGCCCGACGCGTCCGCGCAGCTGGTGCATCTGGCCGAGCCCGAGCAGGTCGGAGCGTTCCACGACCAGCGTGTTCACCGTCGGCATGTCGATGCCCGACTCGATGATCGTGGTGCACACCAGCACGTCGTACTGGCCGTCCCAGAAGTCCTGCACGACGGTTTCGAGCGTGCCTTCGTCCATCTGGCCGTGGGCGATCGCGATGCGCGCCTCGGGCACGAGCTGGCGCAGGCGGGATGCGGCCGTCTCGATCGACTGCACGCGGTTGTGGACCCAGAACACCTGGCCCTCCCGGAGGAGTTCGCGGCGGATCGACTCGATCGCGACGCGCTCGTCGTACTCGCCGACGTACGTGAGGATCGGCATGCGATCGGCCGGCGGGGTCTGCAGCAGCGACAGGTCGCGGATGCCCACGAGCGACATTTCCAGCGTGCGTGGGATCGGCGTGGCGGAGAGCGTGAGGACGTCGACGTTCGTCTTCATCTTCTTCATCGTCTCCTTGTGCTGCACGCCGAAGCGCTGCTCCTCGTCGACGACCAGCAGGCCGAGATCCTTGAACTTCACGTCGTTCGCGAGCAGCCGGTGCGTGCCGATGATGCAGTCGACCTCGCCGGTCTTGACGCCCTCGATCACCTTCTTGGCCTGGCCGGCCGTGAGGAACCGCGACAGCGTCTCGACCCGGATCGGGAAGCCGGCGAACCGGTCGGCGAACGTGTTGCCGTGCTGTGTTGCGAGCAGCGTCGTCGGTGCGAGGACGGCGACCTGCTTGCCGTCCTGTATCGCCTTGAACGCCGCGCGGATGGCGACCTCGGTCTTGCCGAAACCGACGTCGCCGCACAGCAGCCGGTCCATCGGGTGGGCAAGCTCCATGTCGCCCTTGATGGCTTCGATCGCCGTGCGCTGGTCGGGCGTCTCGACGTACGGAAACGCCTCTTCCATCTCGTGCTGCCAGGGTGTGTCCTGGGCGAACGCATGACCCTCGGCGTTGACGCGCTTCTGGTAGAGCACGACGAGTTCCTGGGCGATCTCGCGTACCGCCGAGCGGACCTTGCTCTTGGTCTTCGCGAAGTCGGAGCCGCCGAGGCGGTGGAGCTTCGGTGCCTCGCCGCCGACGTACTGGCGCAGCGTGTCGATCTGGTCGGACGGCACGTAGAGCTTGTCGCCGCCCTTGTACGAGATCAGCAGGTAGTCGCGCTCGACGCCGCCGATCGCCCGCTTGACCATGCCCTCGTACTGGCCCACACCGTGCTGGTGGTGCACGACGTAGTTGCCGGCCTTGAGGTCCTCGAACGTCGACGCCGACTCGCGCTTCTGCTTGCGGATGGTGCGGTGGGCGCGGCGTCGGCCGGTGAGATCGCTCTCGGCGACGATCGCCACCTTGGCGTTCGGCAGGGTGCAGCCGCGGTGCAGCGGGGCGACCGTGACGCTGCCGCCGGCCTTCAGATCGGCGCCGGGAGCGATCACGGGGAAGTCGAGGCCGTTGTCGAGCAGGAGGTCGTGAAGTCGTTGTGCGGAGCCCGTGCCGTCGGCGGCGACGACCACGCGATAGCCCTTGCCGATCAGCTCGATGAGCCGTTCGGTCAGGCCGGAGCCGTCGCCGGCAACCGGACCCCAACCGGAGGCCTCGACCATCGGTGTGTCGGGCGACTCCGGCGTGGAGTCGATCGTCCAGAACGATCCGGCGGCGTCGAGCAACGTGTCCGGGTCGGCGTGGAGGCGGGGGAACGACTTGTCGGGGTCTCGCGCCCAGGTGGAGGCGAGCGTGCGGGCGAGGTCGTCCTCTTCGGCGATCAGGTCGATCGCTCGATCGCGCATCCGGCGTGGTTCGACCAGCAGCACCTTGGCGGTGTCGGGAAGCACATCGGTGAGCAGGCGGTCGTCGTCGACGAGCCACGGCAGCCAACTCTCCATCCCGTCGAAGTGGACGCCCTCGGCGAGGCGCTCCCACTGCTCGCGACCCCACGGCTCCGACGCGACGAGCCCGGCCGCACGCTCGCGGACGTCGTCGGTCGGCATCAGCTCGCGGGCGGGGAAGATGATGACCTCGTCGAGGTCGTCGGTCGAACGTTGGTCGTTGACGCCGAAGCGGGTGAGGCGGTCGACCTCGTCGCCCCACAGGTCGATGCGGATCGGCGCGTCGGCGGTCGACGGGAACACGTCGACGATCGCTCCACGCCGGGCGAACTCGCCGCGGTGTTCGACGAGTTCCTCGCGCCGGTAGCCGAACTCGACGAGTTGACGGCCGAGCGCGTCGGGGTCGATCTCGGTGCCGGGTCGCACGATGATCGGCTCGACGTCGGTCGCACCCGGGCCGAGCTTCTGCAGTAGCGCTCGGACACCGGCGACGATCACCGTCGGGCACCGCTCGGGATCGCGCAGGCGCCACAGGATGTCAAGCCGCTGGCCCATCGTCTCGACGCTCGGGCTCACCCGCTCGAACGGCAGTGTCTCCCAGCCCGGGAAGTGCACGACCTCGCCGGGCGGCAGGAACTGGGCGAGGTCGTCGGCGAGCTGTCCCGCCATCGTTCCCGTCGGGCAGCTGACCACGAGCGGCCGCCGCGTCGACAGCGTGGCGAGCGCGGCGATCGAGATCGGTCGCGCCACCTCGACCACGGCGAGCCGAGCTCCGGGATCGCCGAGCGCCCGCGTCAGCCCCGGCTCGTCACGCAGGAGCGCCGGCAATGCCCCCAGCGGCGCCCCCGCGCCGGTCTCGAGCTGCGTCGGGCTCACCCCCGCTCCCAGCCCGAAAAATGTGGGAGACGAACCGCTCTGCGGTTCGAGGTGTGCACATTTCCGTCGGGGACGAGGTTCGTCGGCGTCATTGCTTGCCGTTGTATCGCTGCATCGTGGCGTCGACACCTCGAGCGACGATCAACTCGACCGCGTCGGCCGCGTTGGCGATCTCGATGTCGAGCAGTTCACGCTCGCGTTTGGGCACCTTCGACAGGACGTGCCCCTTGCCGACGTCCTTGTGGTCCGGCTTGCCGACGCCGATGCGGACGCGCAGGTAGTCCTGTGTCTTGAGGTGCTGGGTGATCGAGCGCAGCCCGTTGTGGCCGGCGAGCCCGCCGCCGGCTTTGATCTTCAGCTCGCCGGGCGGCAGGTCGAGTTCGTCCTGGACGACGATGATCTGTTCGGGAGACTCGATGCGGTAGCGCCGAACGAGTGCGCTGACCGCCTGGCCTGAGTCGTTCATGAACGTGATCGGGAACGCCAGCACGACCCGTTCGTCGCCGTTCGGCCCGGGAAGCCGGGTCTCGGCGACGAGCGCATTGTCGCGCCCGCCTTTGAGCGTGACGCCGCGCCGTTCAGCCAGCAGCCGGACGGCTTCCTCGCCGACGTTGTGACGTGTGCGGGCGTACTTCTCCCCCGGATTGCCGAGCCCGACGACCAACCAGTCGTACGGCTCGCCTTTCCCGATGCGCCCGAACAACCCCATCACGTGCCCTGATACGCCTGAAAAATGCCTGGATCTGCGCGTTCAGCGCGATCGAACCGGGCACTTTTCGGAGCTTCACTCGCTGTCGGAGTCGGAGGCTTCGCCGTCGCCTTCGGCGGCATCACCCTCGGCGCTCTCGGCGGCAGCCGCTTCGATCGAGGCCTCTTCCTCGTCGAGGACCGGGGTGCGCATGGTGAGCACGGTGACGACGGGAGCCTCCGGATCGCCCTCGGCGACAACGCCGGACGGCAGCGGGAGGTCCTCGATGCGGATGACGGTGTCCATCGTCATGTCCGACACGTCGATCGTGATGCCGTCGGGGATGTTGCGCGGCGTGGTGCGGACCTGGAGTTCCTGCATGGTGAGGTCGACGAGGCCGTTGTGGGCCGAGACTTCCTTCGCTTCGCCCTCGAGGTGGATCGGGATCGAGACCACGATCTCCTCGTTGAGGTTCACCTGGATGAAGTCGATGTGCTGCACGTTGCGCTTGACCGGGTGGCGCTGGATGTCCTTGATCAGCGAGGGGTACACGGTGCCGTCGACGGTGAGATCGAGGATCGTGTTCATGCCAGCGGCGCCCGAGAGTGCTTGGCGCAGCTCGCGGCGATCGACCGAGACGGGCAGGGGATCCATCCCGTGGCCGTAGACGACCGCGGGGATCTTGCCCTCGGTGCGCAGACGGCGAGCGTCGGAGCTTCCGGCGCGGCGTCCGGTTTCGGCTTGGAGAACGGTCTCAGTCATGGTGATCGGGCTTCCATCGAATCTCGTGACGACGCCCACACAATGGGCGCCAGGTCGTTACAGCAGGCTCCCAAGCTATCGGCCCGCGCGACCATCCCCTCCGGCCGACGCCAGCTGCGAAAAATGTCGCCAGGGTGTCGCTCAGCGGTCGGATTCGCGCACATTTCGGAGTTCGCGGGCGCGGCGAGCGTGTACTCGCTGGATCTGGTCTGCCGCTCGCTCCGGATCGTTGCGGAGGGTCTCGTCGAAGCGAAGCGTCATCCAACCCGCCTCTGCGCAGGCACGATCGCGCTCTTGGTCGATTCGTTGGCCGGCGTCGCCGCCATGCCACCATGATGCGCCCGGCTCGACTGCGAGACGGACCTCTGGCCAAGCGATGTCGAGGTGGATGGTCTGACCATCGGCGAGCACGAGAGGGAACTGGCGCTCCGGGACGGGCAGAGGTCGACGCTCGATTGCTTCGATCAACGCACGTTCGAGGTCGCTCTGCGTCGGTCGGTTCCGGTCCAGGGCGCGCTCGAGCCATCGTTCGAGCGTTGCGACGCCGTCCTTGCCGCGGCAGCGGTGAGCCTCCAGATAGTCCCACGCGTCGGACGGGGTGATGAGGCCGAGATGCCAGGCGTCTTCGGCGGCACGCTCGAATCGGTACTGATTGAAGGCGGCAGCCATCGAGAACAGCATCCGCATCGGTGTCGCGACGATCAGCCCGTCGGGCCGCGTCGTCCGATCGGCATCGTCATACCAGCGGCTTCGATGGCAGTCGACCCACGAGGGCAGCGTCCGGTTCACGTTCGTCGGCACCGTGATGTGAATCGGGAGTTCGGGCATCTTTCTGAGCCCGACCAGCCGCCCGGCGGTCCATCCGTTGAGATAGCCCACCGGCGCGAACGCATGCTGAACCGCCATCGACCGCATCATGAAGTTCTCGGGGTTCGATGCGAATCGGTAGACGCCAGGGAGCAGATCGACCAGGAGCCCACTGCGTCGGGCTCGTGCGATCGATGATTGTGACGTACCGGTCTCGAGGAGTTGACGTCGAGTGATCATGCCGAATTGGCGTGCGGCGAGGTGGTGGTTGGCGATGTCGAACACGTCCAGGCAGTGGGTGACTCACCCGCTCCGCCGGAAACCTCACCCGAAAAATGTGCGCCGAACGACCGCCGGTGAACCGATTTCGCGCACATTTCGGGGTGACGGTCACGCGGCGCCGAAATGTGTAGCGATGAGCGCGCCCAGCGATCTGAGCGGCGCAAATTTCGGGAGGGTTGGGCGACGGCGGGACCACGCGAGCCAGGCTGCCCGGGCGGATGGAGAGGCGTCAGGCGAGGTTTTCGCCGTCGAAGATGTCGCTGACGCTGGTGTCGTCGAACACGGCGCCGAGGGCTTCGGCGATCAGCGGGGCCACCGACAGCACCTCGATCTTGTCGAGTTGCTTCTCCGACGGCAACGGCAGCGTGTTGGTGAGCACGACCCGACTGATCGGCGCGTTCTTCAGCCGGTCGATTGCCGGCCCCGACAGCACGCCGTGCGTCGCCATCGCCCACACCTCGCTGGCGCCACGCTCGACGAGGAGCTCGGCGGCCGCGCAGATCGTGCCGGCGGTGTCGATCATGTCGTCGGTGAGCACGCACAGACGACCATCGACATCGCCCATCACCTCGGTTGCCTCGGAGACGTTGGTCATACCCTTGGGTCGACGCTTGTAGATGAACGCGAGGTCGGCACCGCAGTCGTTGAGGTGCTGCGCCATGCGCTCGGCGACCTTGATGCGCCCGGCGTCGGGCGACACGATCACCGGCTCGGTGGCGTGCTCGCGAATGTAGGCCTCGAGCACCGGCATCGCCGTCAGATGATCGACCGGACCCTCGAAGAACCCCTGGATCTGGCCCGAGTGGAGGTCGATCGAGATCATCCGCTTCGCGCCGGCGGCCTTGAACATGTCGGCGACGAGGCGGGCGGTGATCGGCTCGCGACCCTCGGCCTTGCGGTCCTGGCGGGCGTATCCGTAGAACGGGCACACGGCGGTGATGCGCTTCGCCGACGCCCGGTAGGCGGCGTCGATCATGATCAGGTGTTCCATGATCGAGTCGTTGACCGAGTGGTCGTCGACGCCGTAGTGGCTCTGGATGACGAACACGTCCGAGCCGCGAATCGATTCACCGAATCGGCAGCGAACCTCGCCGTTGGAGAACTCGACGAGGTTGTCGTGTCCCAGCTCGATGTTGAGGTGCGACGCCACCTCCTGCGCCAGCTCTGGATGGGTTCGGCCCGAGTACAGGGCCAGTCGCTTGGTGGTGACCTTCTCCATGAGCGTGACGTCCTCCCCGACGTGGTTCGGCTTCAGCCGACAGGTGCAGTGTAGAAGGCGCCGGTCGTCGCATTTGCAGCGACACTCGATCCGGCCGGCAGATGGGCGTACGGCCCGACGACCGCGGAGGGTCCGACCTCGGCGTCGTGACCGACGGTGTGCTCGACGACCGCCTCGGCGCCGACCGCGCAGTCGACGAGCCGCGTGTCGGGGCCGATCTCGCAGCCGTCGCCGACGACGGTGGTCCCCTGCAGGATCGTGCCCGGGTAGAGCGTGACGTCGCGACCGATCGTGACGGTGACGTCGATGAAGGTCTGGCGAGGATCGAGCATCGTGACCCCGCCCAGCAGGTGCGCCCGGTTGGTCCGCGATCGCAACTCACGTTCCGCGAGCGCGAGCTGCCAACGATCATTGACGCCCTGGGTCTCGCCGGCGGGTGCCTGCACGACACCGATGCGGTGGCCCATGGCGCCGAGCACCGAGATCACGTCGGTGAGGTAGTACTCGCCCTGGGCGTTGTCGGTGGTGAGCTTGCGCAGCGCCGGGCCGAGCAGATCGCGCCGGAACGCATAGATCGATGTGCAGATCTCCTTGACGTCGAGCTCGTCGGGCGCCGCGTCGCGGTGTTCGACGATGCGCGCAGCCTGGCCGTCGGCCTTGCGGATCACCCGGCCGTAACCGGTCGGGTCGTCCATCAGACTGGTGAGCAGCGTGGCGGCGTTTCCGCACTCGACGTGCGTGTCGACGAGCTCGCGCAGCGTGCCGGGGCGAAGCAGCGGCGTGTCGCCGGGGAGCACCACGATGGTCGATTCGTCGTCGTAGTCGTCGCCACCGAACGCCGTCATCCCGATCGACGCGGCGTCGCCGGTGCCGTTCTGCTCGTGCTGCTCGACGAACGCGACGTTCGCCCACGCCGGAGCCATCAGTTGGACCTTCTTGGTCACCTGCTCGGCGCCGTGGCCGACGACGACCGCAGTGCGATCGGGCGCCAGCTGTTCGAGGGAGTGGATGACGTGGAGCACCATCGCCCGGCCGCAGATCATGTGCAGCGGCTTGGGCCGAGTGGAGCGCATTCGAGTGCCCTCGCCGGCCGCGAGGATGATGGCGGAAACGCTCATGGCTCCGGGGAGAGGATTCGAACCCCTACACGCGGCACCAAAAACCGCTGTCCTACCATTAGACGACCCCGGACTGACTGTGTGTGTCGGTGCGCTCACCGTATCTCGCTCGGCCGGGCGTGCCACGCGACGTTCGCTGGCCGGTGGCGCGGCGTGTCCGAACCGATAGCGTGGCGGGCCTTATGGGTTCTCTGATCAAGAAGCGTCGCAAGCGCATGCGGAAGAAGAAGCACAAGAAGATGCTGCGCCGCACGCGTCACCAGCGTCGCAAGTAGTCATCACGCCGGAGTGCAGCAGGGGTCAGACCCCTGGTGAAGCTCCGGTTGCCACGTCCATCGGCACGGTTCGTGCCACCACCACTCGAGCGCCCTCGTCGACCAGATCGCCGAGGGCGTTTGCGCGTTCGTCCTCGACGAACCACGTTGCGCCGCTGCCGGCGAGCACGGGTGCCACGCCGATGCGGTCGCCGATCATGTCGCGCCACCGGCGCAACTCGGGCTCGACGACCAGCGCGGCCGGCTCGAGGTCGTTCGGCCCGTCAGCGAGCGGACCGCCGAGATCGTCCCAGGCGCGATAGGCGGCGGGCGTGCTCACCGACAGCGGTGGGATCACCAGCGTGACGACGCGATCGACGTGAGGGAGCGGGTCGATCAGCTCGCCGATGCCGCGGACACGTGCCCGACCACCGACGAGACAGAACGGGATGTCGGCGCCGACGAGCGAGGCGCGTTCGAGATCGGAAGGCGACGTCGTGGAGCCGCGCCAGCGCAACACGGTGGCCGCGTCGGTCGAGCCGCCACCCAGGCCACCGCCGTGTGGAATGCGCTTGTCGATGTGGACCGCCACGTCGCCACCGTTGTCGCCATCGTTGTCGCCATCGGTACCGGCCAGGCGCATCGCCCGGGCGACGAGGTTGGAGTCGTCGAGTGGCATCCCCTCCGAGAATGGACCCGACGCGGTGATGCCCGACCCGCCCGAGGTCAGCGAGATCAGGTCGTGGAGATCGAGGCTGACCATCTCCGCGTCGATCAGGTGATATCCGTCGTTTCGGACTCCGGTGACTCGCAGGCTCAGCGTGAGCTTGGCGTGAGCGCGCAAGGTGACCGTCGTGTCGTTCACGTCGAGGCTGATCCTGCGGCGAGGTGGGCATCGGTGAGGCGGCACCACGCCTCGACGTCGAGTTCCTCGGGTCGTGCGGTGGGGGAGATGTCGGCCGCGTCGTAGGTGTCCGGAGCGACGATGCCGGCGAGCGAGCGGCGCAGCATCTTGCGGCGCTGCCCGAACCCGGCGCGCACCAGCGAGAACAGCGTGTCGGGATCGGTGGCGGGCGGCTCCCGCCTGGTGATCGCCACCAACGCGGACTCGACGTTCGGCTTCGGCACGAACACCGATGCAGGAACGTGCCCGACGACCTTCGCCGTGCCCCAGTACGCCGCCTTCACGCTGACGGCACCGTACGCCGACGTTCGGGGTGATGCGGCGAAGCGTTCCGCAGCCTCGCGTTGCACCATCACCAGCATTCTCGTGATCGCCGGCACCTCGTCGAGCAGGTCGCAGATCAACGGCGTCGCCACGTTGTAGGGGAGATTGGCGACCAGCACCCAGTCGTCGTGGCCGGCGAGGAGTTCCTGCCAGTCGAGCTGCATCGCATCGGCTTCGACGACACGGACGTTCGCCCGGTCGGCGACGACGTCGCGCAGGATCGGCACCACGCCACGGTCGACTTCGATCGCCGTGATGTCGGCACCGGTGTCGGCCAGCGCCAGCGTCAACGATCCGAGGCCGGCGCCGATCTCGACGACACGGTCACCGCTTCCCACCGCGGCGAGGTCGGCGATCCGGCGCACCGTGTTGGGGTCGGCGACGAAGTTCTGGCCGAGGTCGCGTCGCGGCGAGAGCGAAGCGGAATCGAGGAGTTCGCGGATCGTCGGGCGGGAGTGTGTCACCGACGGATCTCGACCGAGATCGGTGCGTCGGTGAGATCCGCAATCCCGGCGAACGTCGAGGTGTTCATGACCAACTCGCCGACCGCGTTGCCGGGAGCGATGACCGTCGTGCAGGTCATCGACCGATTGTTGTCGAGGTTCACGACGGTGATGGAGCTGCCGCTCGTCATCCCTGCGACGATGCACGTTCCGACAGCGACATCGCTGCGGAAGGTCGCCTTGGCGACGACACCGTCGATGAGGGGCTTGGCCGGGACGGCGATCTCGGCCTGGCCCGCACCCGCGGCGCTGGTCGGGCCTTCCAGGAACACCGGTGCCACCTCGTCGAGGTCGCCTCCGCCCGCTGGCGCAGGAGCGCCCGTCGAGGTCCCGGCGTCGACGACCGGGTCGAGACCTGCGACCGCCAGGTTCGGCGACGTCGAGTTGTTCTGCGAGGTGTTCGCCCACCACAACGCAGGCAGCGCCACCAGGGTGAGCACGGTCACTGCGATGAAGCGGCGCCGGTCGGTATCGGTGAGTCCCATGTTGTCTCGTCGTGGCTGCCGGGGCGGCTGCGACGAAGGTGTCGCCGCCCGCTCCGTTGAGGGCTGACCAGCGTATCGGTCCCTTCCGGCAGCAACGAGTCGAACGACTGAGGCGACCACACAGCGTGGTCGGCGTCGTCGTCGTAGTTCCCCCAGCCCAGGCCTGCGGGAACCACCGTGGTTCCCGGAGACCTGGGCTCGGGGAACCGTGCGGGTGGCTCAGTGGGTCAGGGAGAACACGCTGCGGGCGTTGGCGGTGGTGGCGGCGGCCACCTCGGCGACCGGGATGTCGCGCAGGTCGGCGATGTGTTGACCGACGTGCGGCACCCAGGCCGGACGGTTGGGTTTGCCTCGATGTGGAACCGGCGCCAGGTAGGGGCTGTCGGTCTCGACGAGCATCCGATCCAATGGGCACATGGCAGCAGCGGCCTGAACCTCCGGCGCTCCTTTGAAGGTCACGATGCCGGAGAACGACAACAACGCCCCGGCATCGAGCGCCCGGCGCGCCTCGTCGGGGCCGCCGGTGAAGCAGTGGAAGACCGTGCGGGAGGGAACGCCGACGTCGGCGAGCACGGCGAACGTGTCGTCCCATGCATCGCGAGTGTGGATCACCAGCGGGAGAGCTCGATCGTTCGCCAGGGCGATCTGCTCGGCGAACACTCGCTGCTGAACCTCGCGCGGTGAGTGGTCGTAGTAGTAGTCGAGGCCGCACTCACCGACCGCCACGATGCCCTCGACGTCGAACAGGTCGACGATCGTGTCGACACCGTTCACCGCGTCGTGAGGATGCAGCCCGACCGTGGCGTAGACCTGCGGATGGATCTCGGCCACCGCAATCGCCGCCAACGACGTCTCCCGATCGCATCCGACCGAGATCAGTGTCGTGACGCCAGCCCCCGCGGCAGCCTGCACGGCAGCCTCGGTGCCGTCGGGAATCCGCGCATCGTGCACGTGACAATGCGAGTCCGTCCATTCAAGTTGGCTCGGCCTCACGTCGGGTCTCCTCGCGGCGATCGGGGTCGGCCTCGCTCCGGCTCGTCGCTGGCGCTTCCCTCGCCGGCGTGTTCCAAGTGGCGAGGCCTCACGTCGGGTCTCCTCGCAGCGATCGGGGTCGGCCTCGCTCCGGCTCGTCGCTGGCGCTTCCGTTCTGGACCCGCTCGGCCTCACCTCGAGTCTCGTCGTGGCGATCGGGGTCGGCCTCGCTCCGGCTCGTCGCTGGCGCTTCCCTCGCCGGTGCGGTCATCGCACGTTCTCGCTCACGTCAGGCGGGGGAAGAGGGCGTCGCCCTTGGTGACCGGGGAGCCTGGTGTGTAGCCACCCCAGGTGGCGGCGTCGGGGAGGCGTTGGTCGGCGACCAGGCCGGGCAGGCCGATGCGTTCCCAGATCGCCTGGGCGGTGTCGGGGATCGCCGGATGGGTCAACACGGCGACGATGCGCAGCGCTTCGAGGGCATCGCCCATGACCGCGTCGACACCCGGGCCGGGTTCGGCCTTCCACGGCTCGTTGGCCTCGAGATGGGAGTTGGTCGCACGGACCAACTGCCAGGTGGCGTCGAGTGCCTTGCTCGGCTGCACGACGTCCCATTGGGCCGCGGTGTCGGCGAAGGCCGACGCGGCGACCGCCGCGAGCGCGCTGGCGGGGTCGGGTGCGGTGCCGACGCCGTCGCACTTCTTCGCCACGACAGTGGCCACGCGGGCGAGCAGGTTCCCGAGATTGTTCGCCAGATCGGAGTTGTAGCGCGACGTGAACCCTTCGATCGAGAAGTCGCCGTCGTTGCCGTACGCCGTGTCGGCGAGGACGTAGTAGCGGAATCCGTCGAGGCCGACCTCGTCGATCAGGTCGAGCGGGTTGACCACGTTGCCCGACGTCTTGCTCATCTTCTCGCCGCCCGACAGCAGCCAGCCGCCGATCGCCCAACCCTTCGGCAGGTCGACACCCGCCGACATCAGCATCGCGGGCCAGTACACGCAGTGCTGGCGGACGATGTCCTTGCCGATCAGGTGGTAGTCGGCCGGCCACCAATCGCGGTAGCTGTCGGTGCCGTCGCCGAAGCCGACCGCAGCGAGGTAGTTGGTGAGCGCATCGAACCACACGTAGGTGACGTGCTTCGGATCCCACGGCAAGGGGATGCCCCACTCGAGTGACGTGCGGCTGATCGAGAAGTCGCGCAGACCACCCTTGATCAGCCCGATCGCCTCGTTGCCCCGATGCTCAGGGGTCAGCGCGGTCGGGTGGGCCGCATACCAGTCGAGGAGTCGATCCTCGAACCGCGAGAGGCGGAAGAACCAGTTCTCCTCCTCGAAGTACTCGACGGGACGCTGATGGATCGGGCAGCAGTCGGCTGTCGCACCATCCGGGCCGTCGATGGTGATCAGCTCGTCGTCGGCGTAGTACTCCTCGCACGGCACGCAGTACTTGCCGGCGAACGTGTCGAGTTCGATGTCGCCGGCGTCGTAGCAGCGCTGCAACAGCTCGGCAACGGCCGCCTTGTGGCGAGGCTCGGTGGTGCGGATGAAGTCGTCGTTGCTGATGTTGAGACGATCCCAGGCGGCTGCGAACTTGGGGGCGATCTCGTCGGTGAACTCCTGGGGCGTGACGCCGGCGGCCTCGGCGGCCTGTTGGATCTTGAGGCCGTGTTCGTCCGTGCCGGTGATGTACTTGACGTCGTCGCCCAGAAGGCGGTGCCACCGGGCGAGCGCGTCGCCGACGATCGTGGTGTACGCATGGCCGAGGTGCGGCTCGGCGTTCACGTAGTAGATCGGTGTCGTCAGGTAGAACCGGCTCACGCAGTGCACGCTAGAGCCTCGGCCCCGTGGCACCACCGGCGATTCGGGTCACGGTCCTCGCGGGGACGGGGCCGGGGAGACCGTCGGGGACGAGCGATACCGTGCTGGCGATGTCAGGAGTCTTCGCCGATGCCACCACCGTGCGTCGTCTCGTCACCGAGACCGACGCCGACGATGAGAACGCCGCCATCACCCGATTCGCTGCGGAGGTCAAGCCCGGCTGGGACATCGGCGGCAACGCGAACGGCGGGTACCTGATGGCGATCGCCGGACGTGCGATGGCCGAGGCGGTCGGTCGGCCTCCCGTGACGCTGACGGCGCACTACCTCCGCCCGGCGCCCGCCGGCCCCTGCCAGATCGAGGTGACCGCCGTGCGCGCCGGTCGTCGTTTCGCCACCGCCACCGCCACGCTCACCATGGAGTCCGGCCAGATCCTGCAACTGCTGGGCACGTTCGGCGAACAGACTCCGGGCGGACCGTCGCTCACGCGTGAGCTGCCGGTCGAACTGCCCGACTACGACGACTGCGAAGTACCGCCGCCACCGACGGAGGGTCCGAGGCCCGAGATGTTCCGGCGGTTGGCCGTGCGCATCCGGCCGGGCGACGAAGGATTCCGCACCGGCAACCCGTCGGGCCAACCCGAGATCCGCGGCTGGTTCGCCTTCGCCGATGGTGAGCCGATCGACGCCGTCGGCCTGCTGCTCGTCGCCGACGCCTTCCCGCCGCCGATCTTCAACACGGCCTTGCCGGTGGCGTGGGTGCCGACGGTCGAGCTGACCGTGCACGTCCGTGGCGTCCCCGAGCCGGGTCCGCTGCGCTGCTGGTTCCGCTCGCGGTTCATCCACGACGGGCTCCTCGACGAGGAGGGCGAGATCTGGGACTCGACGGGCAAGCTCGTCGCGCAGAGTCGCCAGCTCGCACTCTTTCCACGCCCGTCCGCCTGAGGACTCAGCGCCGGTGCCGCCCGGAACGACTGCGCTTCGAACTGCGCGAACCGGCAACGGCGACACCGGCGGCGAAACTCGCCCCGGCGATGCCGATCGTGCCGACCGAGGCCGCGGTGCGTCGCACGACCGACTTCGTCTGCTGGCTGAAGATCACGATCGGCCACCCGTTGCGGCGGGCGTGCCGTTCGAGCTTGGCGTCGGGGTTGACCGCCACCGGATGTCCGACCGCCTCGAGCATCGGAAGGTCGCTCGCCGAGTCGCTGTAGGCGTAGCAGAGGTCGAGTTCGTAGCCGTTCCAGTTGGCGAGCTCGACCATCGCTTCGACCTTGCCCGGTCCGTAGCAGAACGGTCCGTCGAGTTCGCCGGTGTAGCGCCCGTCGACGACGTGGCTGCGGGTGCCGATCCCCGACGTCATCCCGAACGAGTGGGCCAAGGGCTCGACGATCTCCTGCGGTGCGGCCGACACGATGAACGTGTCGCGCCCGGCGTGGCGGTGCCGGTCGAGCAAGCGTCGGGCTTCGGGCCGGAGCTTGGCGAGCAGGCGGGGGAGGACCTCGACGTTGAGGGCTTGGAGGTCGCTCTGGCGCATTCCGGCAACCGCTTTGAGGATGCGGGCCTTGACCTCGTCGGTCGTGTCGTCGTCGGCGCCGAAGAGCTGGAAGGCGATCGCCCCGGCGGCGTCGCGGGCGAACTCGAGGTTCGGAATCAGGCCGGCCTTGCGCGCCTGGAGTGCGAGCGTGAACGCGGACGATCCGGAGATCAGCGTGCGATCGAGGTCGAAGAACGCGGCACTCGGGCCGGAGCTGGCGACGTTGACGTACTCACTCATCGGGACCCCCACCGTCGCGCAATCCGACGGCCAGTGCATACACCTCACGCTTCGGACGCCCGACATCTCGCGCCACGGTCGCGGCCGCGTCGCGTGTGGACGCCCCGGCGGCGAGTTCGTCGCGCAGTGCGTCGCGGACGTCGTCGTCGCTGATCGGTCGATCGTCGATCGGTGCGCCGGCGAGGATCAGCACGTACTCGCCGCGGGGTCCGCCGATGTCGATCGAGCCGAGCGGGCCACGCACCACCTCCTCGTGGAGCTTGGTCAACTCGCGGGTGACGACGATCACGCGGTCGTCGCCGCACGCCTCGCGCAGGTCGTCGAGAGTGCGTTCGACGCGATGCGGTGCCTCGTAGATGACGGTGGTGCGGTGCTCGGCGGCGATCTCGGCGAGACGGGCGGCGCGCTCGGCGCCTTTGCGGGGGATGAACCCTTCGAACACGAATCGGTCGGCGGCGAGCCCGCTGATCGTCAACGCCATGATCGCCGCGCTCGGGCCGGGGACGGCGCTGACGTCATAGCCGGCGTCGATCACGGCTCGGACGATGCGTTCGCCAGGGTCGGAGATGCCGGGGGTGCCGGCGTCGCTGACGATCGCCACATCGCGACCCTCGCCGAGCGTGGCCAAGACGTCGGTGACCCGGCTGACCTCGGTGTGGTCGTTGCACACGGCGAGCCGTTGCGCCTTCACCCCGGCGTGCTGGAGCAAGAGTCCCGTTCGGCGGGTGTCCTCGCAGCAGATCAGCCCGGCGTGAGCGAGCACGTCGACCGCCCGCGGTGCGAGGTCGCCGAGGTTCCCGATCGGCGTCGCGACGAGCCAGAGCGTGCTCACGGCGCGCCACCGTTCGAGCTCGTCGTGTCGTCGGCATCGTCGGCGTCCTTGGCGCGCAGCTCGACCTCGTCGCCGACGCGCAGACCCCAACGCCCGAACGCGCCGCCTTCGGCCTCGATCACCCAGCTGGCACGCCAGACGGGGACGCCGATGCGGAATCGATTCATGTGCATGGTCTTCACCACGATGCCGTCGTCGTCGAGATAGGCGACGTCGATCGGGAAGCGCATGCCGATCGTGTGGATCCACCGGCATCGCTCGATCACGAGCGCGCCGTCGAGTTCGTCCCGTCCGAGCAGGCCACGGCGACGGGCCCGGCGGGTGTCAGCCACCTCTGCCGAGGCCAGCACGCGGGCGTCACTGACCAACCAAGCCATGTTCGCAGTGTGCCAGATGATGGCCGATCGCGGTGGGCGTGTCGTGCGGGTTCGAGCTGCACCGTGTTGAGCGCATGGGCGCTGGGGTACGTTCGCCGGGTGACTCCGGAGCGGTGGACCGACGATGTCGTCGGCTGACGCGTTCGAGCTGATCGGCGTCGATGCCGGACCGGCAAGCGGCGATCCGATCCTGCGCTCGATCGACCTCGTCGTGCCGGCCAACGGTGTCACCGTGTTGGCCGGCCCGTCGGGTGCCGGCAAGTCGACGCTGCTGCGGTTGTTGAATCGCCTCGACGATCCGGTCGCCGGCGAGATCCGATGGCGGGGTCGCCCGCTGACCGAGTGGGCGCCGACCGACCTGCGCCGCCAGGTGGCGATGGTGTTCCAGCGCGCGCCGCTGTTTCCCGGGACCGTGCTCGACAACCTTCGCGTCGCGTTGGCTGACGTCGATGTCGAGCGGGCGGGTCACGTGCTCGAACACGTCGGGCTGGCTCCCGAGTTGCTCGATCACGAGGCCGAGAGCCTGTCGGGCGGCGAGGCGCAGCGCATGTGCGTGGCGCGGGCGCTGCTGACCGATCCGGCAGTGCTCCTGGCCGACGAGCCGACCGCTGCCCTCGATCGGGCGGCACGCGGGACGGTCGAGGATCTCGGGCGGATGCTCGCCGACTCGGGCGTGGCGGTGATCTGGGTGAGCCACGACACCGATCAGCTGCGGCGTCTCGCCGATCACGTGATCGTGCTCGCCGACGGCGCCGTCCGTGCGACCGGCCACCTCGCCGACCTCGACGCCAGCACCGACCCCCTCGTCCGCCAGTCGGTCGGCGCCCCATGACCCGCCGCACGTCCATCGTGGTTCCCCGAGCCCAGGTCTCCGGGAACCACCGTGGTTCCCGCGGGCCCGGGCTCGGGGAACCACGATGTGGGCGGCAGGCATGATCGGGGTCGAGCAGGGCGACATCGGCGTCGCCGGTTTGGCGGCGTCGGGGATTCTCGTCGCGGTCGCCGTGGCGATCTCGCTGTGGCGTCAACTCGGGCTCGAACGCAGTCTGCTGTGGGCGTCGCTTCGGGCGCTGGTGCAGTTGCTGTTCGTCGGTTGGGTGCTGCAGTTCGTCGTCGACCCCGACGATCCGCTGATCTTCTCGGTGCTCTGGATCGTGGCGATGGTGAGCTTCGCGGCGTACACCACCTCGCGCCGCGCTGCCGACGTCCCGAAGGTGCTGCGCCTGTCGCTGCTGGCGTACACCGCATCGGCGATCGTGGTACTCGGCGTGCTGTTCGGCTTCGGGATCTACGACCTCGAGGGCCGCACGCTGGTGCCGCTCGCGGGGATGGTGATCGGCAACTCGCTGGCCGCCACCGTGCTCGTGTCGCGCCAGCTGTTGATCGCCGCAACCGAACAGCGCGGAGCGATCGAGGGGCGCCTCGCCCTCGGGCTGTCGGCGAGCGAGGCGTTCCAACCCCATCTCCGTCAGGCGCTGCGCACCGCACTCGTGCCGCAGATCGAGTCCACCAAGGCGGTCGGGATCGTCTTCCTGCCCGGCGCGATGGTCGGCCTGATCCTTGCCGGGGTCGATCCGGCAGATGCCGTCAAGGTGCAGGTGTCGGTGATGTACCTGGTGCTCGGCAGCGTCGCCACGACCACCGCGGTGATGAGCCTCGGGATCTCGCGGGAGCTGTTCACACCGGCGCAGCAGCTGCGTCGACCCGCTCAGCGAACCGAGTCCTGAGCCGGCCGCCGAGCCAGCCGAGCCAGCCGTGGAGCCAGCCGGACTCAGACGTTGAAGCGGAACTCCATCACGTCGCCGTCCTGAGCGACGTAGTCCTTGCCTTCGACGCGCATCTTGCCGGCGTCCTTGGCGGCGTGCCACGAACCGAGCGTCAGCAGTTCGTCCCACTGGATCACTTCGGCGCGGATGAAGCCACGCTGGAAATCGGTGTGGATACGCCCCGCGCACACCGGCGCGGTCGAGCCCTCGTAGAACGTCCAGGCCTTGGATTCCTTCTCGCCGGTCGTGAAGTACGTGCGCAGGCCGAGCAGGTGATAGGCGCTGCGGACCATGCGGAACAGCGCGCCCTCGCCCAGTCCGAACCCCTCCAGGATCTCGGCGCGCTCGACGGGATCTTCGATCGCCGCGGCTTCGGCCTCCATCTGGACGCACATGCCGATGATCTCGACGTTGTCGCCGGCGTTGTTGAACTCGGCGGCGACGAGCGCTTCCTTCTCGGGGATCGACTCGATGTCGTCCTCGCCGACGTTGACGACCACGAGCACTCGCCGGTTGGTCAGCAGGAAGTACGGGGCGAGCGCGTCGCGCACGTCGTCCTTGAGGCCGGCGCGGTACAGCGGCAGGCCTTCGGAGAGTGCGTCGTACGCGATCTGGAGATGGGCGGCTTCTTCGGCCATGCCCTTGTCGAGCTTGGCCTGACGCTGGGTCTGGTGGAGCCGCTTCTCGACGGTCTCGAGGTCGGCGAGGGCGAGTTCGATCTCGACGATGCGGAGGTGTTCGAGCGGATCGGTCGGGCCCGTGATGTCGTCGTTGACGAACGCTCGCAGCACGAACACGATGGCGTCGACCTCGCGGATGTTGGCGAGGAACTTGTTGCCGAGGCCTTCGCCCTTGCTGGCGCCTTCGACGAGGCCGCCGATGTCGACGACCTCGACCTGCGCGTGGATGGTCTGCTTCGACTTCGACATCGCCGACAGCTGGTCGAGGCGGTCGTCGGGCACCTTGGCCACACCGATGTTCGGGTCCTTCGTGGCGAACGGGTACGGCGCGGCGAGCGCACCACCGCCGGTCAACGCGTTGTACAGCGAGCTCTTGCCCGCGTTGGGGAGACCGACGAGTCCGAAACGTTCCATGAGCCGCCCGAGGCTACCGAGCCGAGTGGAACCACGCTGCGAACAGCGATCTCGGTGGCGTGAGTCCCCGATGCCGGGACGGAGGCCACCGAGATCCCGTTCGAATTCATGCGGCGTCGGGGGACGGCGCCGTGATCCACCGATCGGTCGCGGCGCGGATGCGACGAGCGACGGCGCCAGGCGACCGTCGTGATCGCCCGGTACGTGAAGCGCACGACGATCCACCCGGCCGCCACGAGGTCGGCGTCTCGCTCACGGTCGCGTTCGAACCCGTAGCGGTCGAGACCGTGATGCGCCCATCCGTCGCACTCGAGGATCACCGGCGTGTCGATCACGCGGAAGTCGACCTCGTGTCCCTCGATCACCGGGTGGAATTCCACCGGTGCCAGATGATGTCGTCGGATCAGTCTGGCCATCGCCATCTCGAGGACGGAATCGGCCGGTTTGTCGTCGATCGCCCAGTCGTCGATGGCGTCGCGGAGCGCCGGGATTCCTGGCCGGCCCTGTCGCGAGTGCTCCGCGCGCAGTGGCGTCGAGTGCCGACAGGTCGGCGAGCTGCACGGCGATGGCGTGGCCGACCGCAGCGCTCACGGACGGCCGGTCGACCGCCCCCAGGTCGGCCAGCGTTCGCAGGATGTTGGTGCAGGGGATCTCGAACCGACGTTGCGGAGTGAGCCGCTGACGGTCGACCGGCCGATGCACGATCACGCCATCCAATGCCGCTTGGGTTCCCGAGCGAGCGTCGATCACGTCGACGGGATCATCGTCGGGCCGAGGGATCCCCCAGAGGCGCGCCGCCGACCGGTGCGAGGCCAGGGCGCCGTCTCCCGCACGCGGCGACCCCGGCGATGATCCGCTGCTCGGGCGTGTCGAGGGTGCCGGCAGTCGGGCGACGAGCGGATGGACCTGGATCAGACGTGCCGGCGTCGAGCGCCCGATACCAGGCGGACCGTGACAGGCCCGAGGTCTCGAGCGTGATGATGCCGTGATGTGCCCGAGCCCAGTCGTCGAATTCGGAGAGTCGCATGACCGGACAGTGGGTGCTGCGTCCCGCAATCGGGAACCCAATTCGATCTCGGTGGCGCTGAGTCCCGGAAGGCGGGACGGAGGCCACCGAGATCGCATCGGAAGTGGTGCGACGTCAGGGGGCGATGGCGGCGAGGCCGTCGGCGGTGGCGGTGACGATGGTGCCGTCGGAGAGCACGACCGCGCCCGTGAGGCACGGTCCCGAGCTCGTCGCCGTAGCCGGGCGGGTCTGGCGCCCAGCGACGCAGTTGACCGTCGAGAAAACCGCAGACGGCGATCGTGCCGTCGTCCATCGCGACGAGCGCCGATGGAGCCCGCGGAGCGGATCCCGTCGCATCGAGGTCGGCGCGGTCGATGCGCGTCAGAGCCCTCAGCCAGATCGATGGGCGCCGATCCGTTCGGTGTCGTCGCCGACCGCATTGTCGGCCACCCAGAGTCGATCGTCGACGACGGCGAACGCGAACGGATTGATGTACCCGTCGGAGAGCACGACCGGCTCCTGATCGGCTGGGCCGAGCGGATCGAGTCTGCAGCATCGCGCCGCTGCCGTGCGTCTTTGGCCCAGTCGGTGAGTTGCCCGATCCCGAGAATCAGCGCCCCATCCGACGTCGCTACCAGATGCCCGCCGACGGCGCCGCCCGCGGTGCCCCCGGCGTCCCACACGATGCGGTCGATGCTGGCCGGCGAGCCATCGCTTCCCGCAGCGCCGAGCGCCCCGACCAGCAGGTGCTCCGTGTCGGGATCGGTCCAGGCTGCGTAGCGCACGCCGTCGATCACGGTGTGGCCGAGCAGGCCTCGCTGCTCGCCGTCGGTGCCGACGTCGATCGACCGCGAGCACGCGTGATCGTCGCAGGCTCGTCGACGTCGATGCTCCGGATCGTTCCGGCCCGCCGGTCGATCCATTCGACGATCGTCGGGTTCGCGTCGTCGGCCCGCAGTGCGATCAGGTCACCGGGCTGGGAGTCGGTGAGCTCGACGATCGGACGAGCAGTGGCGCCGGTCGGCTCGGAATGGGTCACTCGCACGAGCTGCTCAGCCCAGCGAACCCACACACGATCCTGCGGTGGTGGTCCAACGGCCAGCGAACGCATCGCCCCGACCGTACCGGCGTCCGCAGCGTCACATCAGGCCCGGCACGGTGTGACGTTGGCCGGTACGATCGGCGCGATGACGCCCGAGCAGGCGCTGCTGCGCGTGATCCACTGCCTCGACCGAGCCCACGAGTCGGGGTTCAAGGCCAAGGCATTCACGCGAGCGCTCGATGTCGTGCGCACGACGCCGGCCGACGAACTCGCCGAGCGCGCTGCTGCCGGAACGTTGACCGACCTCGACGGCATCGGGTCGTCGACCGCCGCGGTGATCGCCGACGCCCTCGCCGGTCGCGAGCCCGCCTACCTCGCGAAGATCGAAGCCGAGTCGCAGGTGCCGATCACCCCCGAGGGCCAGGTGTACCGGGACGCGCTGCAAGCGGCGACTGCCACCTCCACTCCACATGGAGCGACGGCGGCGCGCCGATCGAGGCGATGGCGGCCACCGCGATGGCGATCGGTCACGAGTACATGGTGCAGACCGATCACTCGGCCCGCCTCACGATCGCCCACGGCCTGAACGAGCAGCGCCTGCGCCGAACAGCTCGATCAGATCGCCGCGGTCAACGCCGACATCGCCGCGGCCGGGCACGACTTCCGGATCCTGTCGGGCATGGAGGTCGACATCCTCGAGGACGGCTCGCTCGACCTGTCCGACGACATGCTGGAGCGCCTCGACGTGGTCGTTGCGAGCGTGCACTCGAAGCTGCGCATGGAGCGCCAAACAGCAGATGACCGAGCGGATGCTGATGGCGGTCGCGTCGCCGCACGTCGACATCCTCGGCCACTGCACCGGCCGGATGATCGGCAAGCGCCCGCCGTCGGAGTTCGACGCCGACTACGTGTTCGCCGCGTGTGCGCAGTTCAACACGGCGGTCGAGATCAACTGCCGGCCGGAGCGGCTCGACCCGCCTCGCGAGCTGCTCGACGTGGCGATCGAGTACGGCTGCTGGTTCTCGATCGACTCCGACGCGCACGCCACCGGCCAACTCGAATGGCAGCCGCTCGGCTGCGACCGCGCCGCCGAGCGCGAGGTCCCGATCGAGCGGATCATCAACACGATGCCCGCCGACGACCTTCTCGCCTGGACGGCCGCCTGACTGGTCGTTCGATTGGGGTCCTCGGTGGGTCCGCGCTCATCGATCCGCTCCAAAATCGAAGTGTCGATGTCGATGTCGAGGTCGACGACGATGTCGATGACGATGATCGGCGTCACGGGCGCGGGCTGAACCGCAAGCTGCTCACGTCGGAGGCAGATGAGCAACGCGGGGCGGTTCCGCCACGTCACACGCGTTCATGAGGCGTCGCTGTTCGGCGGTGAGCGCAGTGGAGTACGTCGCTGACCCGGTGTTGCTGCTGACGGTGACGGCGTGCACGCGTCCGAGTTCGATCACGATCTGCTGCCAGCTCGTACCGGTGCGCTGTTCGGCGACATGCGTCAAGAGCACGGTGAGCCAGAACAGCAGGCCGTCCTCTGGAGTGTGCGAACCGACACGGTCATCGACAGCTTGGGTGTCGGCGGTGTGCCTGGTGTCGCTGACACCGCGTCCTGGCGGACGTTGAACCGGCTCACCGGTGCGACGCGTCGCTTGCACCACCGTCGAACCCGGATCCTTGGCGTTCGATGTCGTGCTGCTTGAAGCCGCCGTGCTCGTGACCTGGTGCTGCTTCGACGTCGACTTTGCCTTGGCGCGCTTCGACCCCTTCGACACCCGCCTGTCCGCCTTCGCGGACCGACCGGACTGCTTGGCCTTCGACTGTTTCGACTTCGTCGACTTCTTCTTCGCGTTCACTGTTTGGACCTTTCCGCCAGCTCCGACGCCGCCGTCGTCGCGCGCTGCAGAATCGCGCTCGTCTGTCGATGCATGACTTCCTTCACCTGGTCGCTGTCCGCTTCTTCTTCTTCTTCTTCTTCTTCTTCTTCTTCTGGCGCTTCGCGCCCTCGTCGATCCTCTCCCCGATGTGTCTCTTCCGGTCTGCCTTGGTCCGCTTCTTCTTCTCCGTCCCCTTGTTGTTCCGCTTCTTCTTGTTGTTCCGCTTCTTCTTGTTGTTCCGCTGGCCCCTTCCTTGCTTCGCCCGGGGCGCGGACGTCTCGTCCTGCGTCGTGCTCGAGTCGTGTGGGATCCCTGCATCGTCGTCGCCGAATCGCTGGTTCCGCGCGGGAACTATCGGTGTCACGGGTCCTGCATCGTCGCAGTCGGCGGTGGGCGCGGCGTCGCCTCGGCTCGGACGTTCCATGGGCACAGCAATGAGATCACCATCGAGGCGCAGCTGTTCGACCGCCGCTCCAAACACCGACTCCTGCACCTCTACGTCAGACAACAGCTCTATCGTCCGGTCGGCCAACTCGTCGTCCAGTACGTCGAGGTCGGTGATTGCCACGTCGGTGGCGATCCACTCCGCCACCGTCGAGGTCGGGTTGGTCGCGCGATGTGCAACCATCGCGAACAGTGCGCGCTCGACCTCGGGGGTGAATCCCCGGTCATCGAGCACCGTGGCGAGCGCAGCGTCCACGCCGAGCTGGTGCCACAGGCCGTCGAGGAGCCAGGGGACGCCGATCGAACGAGACGAGAGGATTGTCACCTCCTCGGCGGTCCCCCGTGCGTCGTCTCCGGGTGCGGGCTCACCCAGGTACCGGCTGATCGACTGCACGAGTCTGCGCAGGCCGGCGATATCGAGCAGATCCTCGCGGCCGAGGTTCAACAAGACCTCGGCTCGGGTCGTGCCGTTCACACGGTGGTTCTGCGCAAGTTGGAGGTAACGGACGACCGACCCATCCCGGTTCTTTCGCTGCGTCGACCGCAAGTACATGCCCTCATGATCGCATCAGGCACCCATGGAACATGGGCATTCAGCGCGACTCGTGTGTCCACACCGCTGAGCGGGAACGGCGGGCTCGTACGCAACCGAATGGTCGACGACGATGTTTCCGTCGCCGAAATGCGGACACACGTGAAGCGAACGCATGAGCGGCGAACCCATGCAAGCGGACGCATGTGCAGTGGCTTGAGGTACAACCTGGGACCGCGACGTGGGCACACACCCAGTCAACCCCGAATGCTCAGGCTGCTTTCAGCGGGTGAGTCCCATCTCGTGGTGCAGGAGTTCGTCGACATCACCACGGTGTTGATGGTCATCGTGCGATTCTCGAAGTAACCACACTTTGAGAGGAACCCCGCACGATGACCACCTATTGGTCTGCCCTGTCCGAACTGTCCGGTCGACTGATCGGCACCGGATCCACCCTGACCAACTCGCTCAGCGAGATCCTGGCCGCCGCGCCCCAGGAGCTGATCGAGGCCGAGTTGACCGCAGCGATCCGAGCCGCACCGGGCGAACGAACCGACGACCGCCTGGCCGGCACCTCGACACGCAAGGTCGACGACCTCGTCAAAGCACTCGGCTGCGACTCCGGCGTCAGCCGCTCGACCGTGAGCCGGATCTGCAAAGACCTCGACGCTGACGTCGCGGTGCTGCGCACCCGAACACTCGGCCATCAACCCTTCGTCTACGTCTGGTTGGACGCCACCTACGTCCATGTCCGCGAACACCGCCACGTCGTGTCCAAAGCCGTCGTGACCGCCACCGGACTGCGCCACGACGGCCGACGAGAAGTGCTCGGCGTCGACATTGGTGACTCGGAGAACGAAACGTTCTGGACCGAGTTCCTCGGCGAGCTCAACACCTGCGGACTCACCAGGGTGAAACTCGTGACCTCCGACGCCCACGCCGGCCTCGTGAAAGCCATCGGATCGCGGCAGAACTCGTGAATCGGTCCGGCAACGTGATCGCCGTGGTTCCGGCAGCGGACCGAGCTGATCGAGACCGAGCTCACCCAGCCAATGTCGGGCCGCACGTTGGCAATCTCAACTCATTTCTTCCTCAAGTTCGTGTCTCGGGTCGCCGATGACACGGTGCGCCACTTCGCGCACGACTGGAGGGATCGTCAATGTTTGCTCGACTCTTGGCTTCCGCAGCCATCTGCACGGCGGCGCCTTTGCTTGTTCTCGCGCCGACCGCTCATGCGTCGTCGGCGTCGGTGGTGGGTGAGGCGTCGTGTTTGTATGGGGGTCCGTCGTGGATGTCGTCGTGGTCGGTGTCGAGTGAGTTTCCGTTCAGTGTGTACGGGTCGGGGTTGGAGCGGACGCATCAGTTCGATGAGATGTCGGCGACGCTCGAGGTGTTGGTGAACACCGGGTCGTCGGTGGATCCTGTGCACGAGATGGTTGCTGTCACGATCGCTCGACCTGAGGGTTGTGACGGAACGACGCCTGAACCGGTGGTCGAGGTCGAGCCTGTGGCCGTGCGTGGTCCTGTCGCCCCGCTTGCTGACGCGTTGTCGTCGGCGTCGGTGGTGGGTGAGGCGTCGTGTTTGTATGGGGGTCCGTCGTGGATGTCGTCGTGGTCGGTGTCGAGTGAGTTTCCGTTCAGTGTGTACGGGTCGGGGTTGGAGCGGACGCATCAGTTCGATGAGATGTCGGCGACGCTCGAGGTGTTGGTGAACACCGGGTCGTCGGTGGATCCTGTGCACGAGATGGTTACTGTCACGATCGCTCGACCTGAGGGTTGTGACGGAACGACGCCTGAACCGGTGGTCGAGGTCGAGCCTGTGGCCGTGCATGGTCCTGTCGCCCCGACTGCTGACACGTCATCGTCGGCGTCGGTGGTGGGTGAGGCGTCGTGTTTGTACGGGGGCCCGTCGTGGATGTCGTCGTGGTCGGTGTCGAGTGAGTTTCCGTTCAGTGTGTACGGGTCGGGGTTGGAGCGGACGCATCAGTTCGATGAGATGTCGGCGACGCTCGAGGTGTTGGTGAACACCGGGTCGTCGGTGGATCCTGTGCACGAGATGGTTGCTGTCACGATCGCTCGACCTGAGGGTTGTGACGGAACGACGCCTGAACCGGTGGTCGAGGTCGAGCTCGCGATCGAGCCCAAACTCGTCATCGAGTCCGAACCGATCCTGCAGGCTGCGATGGTTGTCGAGTCCACGCTCTCG
The DNA here is from genome assembly GCA_963741755.1 of Ilumatobacteraceae bacterium. Lineage (GTDB taxonomy): Bacteria > Actinomycetota > Acidimicrobiia > Acidimicrobiales > Ilumatobacteraceae > Sva-07. The sequence continues at coordinate 341,848 of CAVUJG010000004.1, forward strand.
CAAGCACGCGACGATGATGATCGAAGCGCCCGCGACGAGTCCGACAGTGACGCACGTGATGACCGGCGAGATGATCGCCGCGACGCACGCGAGGACCGGCGTGATGATCGCCGTGACGCACGAGACGGCCGGCGTGACGACCGTGAGGACCGGCGTGATGATCGCCGTGACGCACGGCGACGACCGGCGGGATGACCGCCGAGACTCGTCACTGCGCCAGCGCTTCCTCGCACGCGACTGACGGCCGCAGGCGGCGGCCATCAGCGCCACTCCTCGTCGGCTCGCCCGTTCTGGACCGAGCTCACTGGATCACTCTGAGTGGTCGCATGACGCGGCGCCGGGGGGTCGACAACAGCGATGAGACTGCTCGAGATCGTGACTGCTCAGATCGGAGTGCGCCCGGAGCCTGGTGTTGCTGCGTCACTCGGGGCGACTGCGTGATGCGTCCGCGTTGGTCGCTTCGGTCTGCTGTCGGCTACGAGCCCAGCGAAGCAGGCCGACCACCACCAGCAGCGGGCCGACGACCATGAGGATTTCGTCCCATCCGCCCTGATGGGCGAGCAGTGCGGCCAGGGTGCTCACGCCCACCACCTACTCGTCGTGGTCGTGTGCGGCCGGCTCTTGGCCGTCGGGGCCCATGCTCACATCGACTTCGATCGGTGTTGCGTCACCGTCGAGATGGAACGTCGCCGCCGTCACCTCGAGCGGCATCTCGAAGGTGACGACGGCACTGAGTTGGCTGTTCGGCTGGAGCTGCTCGTCGGCGAGCAGCGCGCTGTACGGAAGATAGGTGGTGCCGTCGGCGTCGAGGGACATCACGTTCTCGGGGAACCGCATCACGGTGTTGCCGGCGACGAGATCGAGCTCGACCGCCACGCGCTTCATGCCCTCGGGTACGGCGTCGGACATCATCTGCGACATTGGTGCCATCGGCATGCCGGCCTGCGCGAACAGGTCGGCGTTGTCGTCGTCGCCGCTGTCCATCATCGCCATCATCGGATCGTCGATCGTCCATGCTCCGATGGCCATCACCGAACCCCCGTCGTGGTCGATCGGGGTGCCGACGTGGCCGGTGTTCCGCGATCGGCTGCGAGGCCCCAGACGCCGAGAGCGATGACGCCGACGAGCGC